>NZ_JABXYK010000015.1 GCF_013378445.1 Mycoplana rhizolycopersici | reverse complement strand
CGTATGCGCAAATCCAGAGATAGAGGTCTCGCCATCACTGCCGGCCTCCTCACCAGCAATGACAGTGAATCACACATCAAAGGCAAACGGAATCCCCACCGATTCCGCTTAGCGCTGACAGACTCTAAGGCATGACGACCAGCGTGCAGCCTGCGGCGAGTGCCGGCACTGTCTTCACCACCAACTGGTTCATCGACCAGTTCCGCGGCGTGATCAAGCCGCATACACCGACAGCCACGCGCGAGATCAGAACGTCGCCTCTCAACTCTTCCAACTCTTCGAAAGAGTAGGTTTGTAGCACGTCGATGATGGTTTCGCGATGCGCGCGGCCGACCCAGGTCTGTGTGGACTGCGAGAAATTCGCGGTAGTCCCCATCTCCTCCTCTGTCATCATGGCCGCGATCTCGTCGTAGTTCTCGTGCAGGCGCTGCAGCAAACGCCGGCGCTCTTCTGGCTTCGTCATCGAGTAGGACGGAAAGGCCGCCTTGGCAGCCGCGACGGCGCGATCGACGTCGTTGGCATCGCCCATCGCGATCTCGCAGATTGCCTCCTCCGTGGCAGGCTTGATGAGAGTATGGCGGCCCGTGCCGATCGCTTCGACCCAGGCTCCGCCGATCAGGAATTTCAACGCGTTCGCGTGCATGACAATCTTCGATATGGTGAGGCGGAGGAGGCAGCGTTGCTGCGCACGGCCCCGTCCGTGGAAAAGATGCTGCCGCAGACGTTGAGCGACTGGCCGGTCACGAAGTCCGACCGGTGAAGGCGAAGAAGCTGACCGGGCCGATGATGTCCTCGGGGTAGCCAAGCCGCTTAAGCGAAGCGACGGTTTCCCCGTGGGTATGGCCTTATCTCTGCTGCTATCGGTCGTTGTGCCCGTAGCTGGCCATCTTCTCGAGGACCCGGGCGCTCTCTTCCTCGGCCGCAGGCGCGGCTCGCCGAGTTGCGGGACGCCGTGGTATTGCCGAGCGGGCGTTTCCACGTCCACCGAAAGCCAGAGAGCTTTGTACAGCGTGGTCCCGACTGCGATGATGCCGTGGTGTTCGAGCAGGCAGGCCTTGCGGTCCGTTAGTGCCATATCTGCGTGTTCGGAAAGCTTCTGGCTTCGGAACGTTGCGTAGGGTGGACAGCGGATGTCGTCGCCGCCGTCGACTGCGACGATGTAGTGGACCGGCGGAATGGGCAGCCCCATGATGTCGATGATCGTCGAAAAGATCGGGTGTGCATGCACAATGGCACTGACGTCCTGGCGTGTCAGCATGATGCCTCGATGGAACCTCCAATCGCTGGAGGCCTGCAGCCGCCGCTCGTCTTCCCAACCATGTCCAGACGGACGATGCTGTCGGTGGTCAGCCTGTCATAGGGCGTGCTTGTCGGCGTGATGAGGATGTAGTCTCGTGGGGGAGGCTGATATTTCCGGAGGTCCCCTGGTTGATGCCGATGCGGTTCATCTCGAGGCACGCCCCTATGACGGCCTGGCGTTTTTCCAGTTCGGCGGGGCTGAAGGTAGTCTGGTCCATTGAAAGGCTCGCAATGCGGTATAGCCGACATCGACCGACAGGATGGATCCGGTCACGCAGCTGGCGGCAGGGGATGTAAGAAAAAGGATTGTCGAAGCGATTTCGGACGGCCCGCCGCAGCGCTTCATCGGCGTATGTCCATCCAGACGTTAAACAGTTCCGGCCGCTCGCGCATCTTGACGGTCATTTCCGTGCCGAAATAGCCGGGGCGACCGCATTGACCCGCACGCTGCTATCGACACACTCGATCGCCAGCGCCCTTGTCAGCATGTGTTCCGCGCCCTTGCTCGCGACGTAGGAGGCAGTAAACTGTGGACTGAGGCCCGACATTGAGCCGAGATTGACGATGCAGCCCTCGCCGCTCCACCATGTAGCTGCCGAAGGCGCGCAACGTGCCGTGACATTTACGTCCATGACGAGGCGCCATTCCTCGTTCGAAAAGTCGAGGGCGGAGTGCAGCCGGGCAATGCCGGCACTGCTGATGAGGATGGTGACCTTGCCGTGAGCCGCGATGACGGCATCAGCGGTGGCGTTGACGTCGACCGGGTCGGTGACGCTTACCACGTGGGTGGTAACCTTGCCACCGAAGGGTGCGAACCTGCCAGCAGTTGCCGCCGCCAGCGCGCCTCACCGATGTCCAGTAGCGCGATGTCGGCGCTGCAGGAGGCAAGAGCCCTGTCTGTTTCCAGGCCGATACCGCTCGCACCGCCGGCTACAGCGGCCACGTGGCCTGAAAAATCGAGCTGGCTACGGTGGTCCCTACACTCCTCCCGCATTCGACACAGCACGGATCGGCGCTTCACGGAGGCGGTCTGGTTCCGCGCTATCATGCTGATTTGCTATGTAAACTTTCCTCTGGGCGCTCCTCACGCCGTGGAAAGCAGGTTGGGTCGCCCTTCTCCAGCTCTCAATCTGGTTATGATCAGATATGTCGATTTTTTGTACTGAACGGTCTATTGTTTATGCGTCAATACGCAGATGGATGCGTGCTACGGCCGAATTATACAACGTGAGGTAGTATTTCGGCGCGCTGCGTCGTGAGCATAAGTAATTGATTCTATTGAGACAAGTGGCGTATCTGCCGAGATGCCCATGCGGATGATGGATTCCGCATCGGGTAGTTCCGCGGTAAACCATCGCTCTGCGCGCTGGACAGTCAGTCTATACCGCTCCCGTATTGTCTGGAAGATCGAGTGGTTGTCTATGTCGAGTTTTTCCATGCCAGGCAACTTGTGGCCGGGAAGGGAAATGTGAGTGTGCGTGACAGGTTGTCCATCACAGTAGTACACGCGCGTGATGCGTACGACGTCGCTCTCCGGTGGAATGCCGAAGACCTTCTGCTCACCTTCGTTCGCGGTTGCTCGGCAGAATTCGAACGTCTTCGTCGTAACCACATGCCCTTGGCCGTCAGGTCGCCGAAGACGCTGAGGTTTGACGTCATGAAATCGACGTCCCGGCGCGAAGCCCGCTGACTTCAGGCGCCATCGATTTCACAGGCGCGTACGAAGCGGCGTATCGGCGGTATTGAAATAAATTTCCCGTAGACTGGATGCATGGGCGACCGTTGAATACGTGATCCCCTCCCCTAACGAAAGACCTTCATATCTCCGGCATCGTTATCGCCGGTCGGCGATAGAACTAAAGTATCCGTTTTGATCAAGCGGTTTTTGGCGTCCATTTTCGATTGTGGCGCAGGAGGGCATTTGTAAGGATTATCAGCTTTCGCATGACGGCTGTTAGGGCGACCTTGGGTGCTTTTCCGGCTTTGATCAGGCCATCATATCTGGCCTTGAGATCCGGGTTGAAGCGGGTCGCGACCAGAGCTGGCATGTAGAGCGCCTGCCGGACGATGGCCATGCTGCCGGCGATGAAGGCGCGTTCGGACTGTCGGCCTATGGGCGCCAGGCCACACAGAGAGAGGCTGCGGCTTTCTCCTCCAGGTCCCCGAGTTCAGGCATCTCGATGAGATGCGCGAAGGCGGTGACCTTCGACAAGCCTGGAGTGGAGACGAGGATGTCGAACCTTGCCTTTTGAGGCCGTCGTCGGAGGCAATCAGGGTCATGATGGCTTGATCGACCTGGGCGAGACGCTTCTGGATCTGCGCGAGGCGTTCGGTATTTTGCCGCTTGAGCAACGGCCGGGACAGGTTATTCACACGGTTTCTGGCGGCTGTCCTGTCCTTCACCAGGGCCATGCGGGCCATGTGTAGCTCCTTCAGATCGGCGATAACCGGTCCGGTTTCGCTCAGAAGGCGCGGTTGAAGCAGCATCCCATAGCGCGCCAGCAGTTCCGCATCGATCCGATCCGTCTTTGCCAGTCGGCCGGTCGCTTCGGCAAAACGCCGGGCAAGTCGGGGATTGACCTTGGAAAGCGGCAGGCCCTTCATGAGCATGAAGCGCTTGAAGGCCTTGTGGTAGGCGCCGGTCGGCCTATAGACGAGCCGTTCGACCGGTCTGTTGCCGACCCAATTGAGGATGATGGCAAAACCCTTGCGGTCGTTGGTCGCCCGCAGCCTGTCGCCGTCCGGCAGACGATGAAGGTCGATATGGTCTTTAGAGATGTCTGCGCCAATGGCAAGCTGTTGCATCTTTTCCGTCTCCCATGCTTGTCATCCGAGCCTCCAAGCTCGGGTATCCGTTCAGGACGATTGGAAAAAGATGGGGGCGATCAAACTTTAGCCCGGCCCGTCAAACGGCCTGCGTGTGCACGATCCGTCCCCCGTCGCCGGCAAGGGTGGCCGCCCTCGCCGGCGTTTCTTTTTCTCACAAGAAGCGAAGATCGCCATAAGACAAGCGTGTCGCGCCTATTTGGAGCCACTCTGCTGGCTCAAACGGAGTTGTCCGGTCGATCAGGCGGCCCGTTTCAGCCAATCCGAACGGGCGGGCATCTTCCTGCTCGGATTAGAGGTGATCGGCTCGGCGGCACCTCGGGGTGTGCCCTTCGCCAATCGCCTCTGCCCAGACGAAAATCTGCTCCGGAAGAATGGCTCAAAATAGACGCGACACACTTTGGGCATCAAGGCAGGACACCATCGCCAAGGATCTCCGAGAGATTGGAAACGGGCCGGTTCCAACGCGGTCGTCGCGCGCGATCAGCGCATTTCCGACTACGCAAGCAGAGCTAGGCCGTGTGTCGAACCCCAGACCGGTAGGGTTCGCAATGGCTATGTCGTCCGCCCTCCCCTCTCCTCCCCTCCCCTCCCATCTCGACGCCCATGGTCGTTGTTCCAAGCTTGTCCTCGACTGCTGCGAGCGCTCCAATCCAGCGGTGATATCCCATCCTCGATACGCCAAAAGTGTCGTCCGGCTTTAGAGTTGAAGAAAGTTGCACATGTCGCGACTTTCTTCGTCAGATTGGTCTTCGGAATAGCTGTCGGATTTAAGGTATCCTGAGGCTACCTGGTCGCCGCTGTACGCTTCCCGATTTTTCACGTTGAGCCGGATGGAATAGAAAATCGTAAGAATCGCTGTGCGATACAGACGTGGCGTCCGTTCGCACTTGGGCAGATGCTTTGTCGAAGACCCCTTCCCTAGGTGGTCGAGACCATCGGATGCCAGCGACCCTGACCTGTTGCGCCCGATCGCTGCTGATGTCGAAAAGTTGCCGGCCGGCAACTTTTGCAGTTCATTGCGGCGCCGCAGGGGTGGCGCGGTTGCCATCTTCGCCTTCACCACCCTGCCAGGCATTCGTTAGCTCCCGCATGGCGGAGGAGGCTCTGATGGCTGTAGTCGGCGACGCTTGTATCCAAGGCATCTCAGGGCGTTCCGTCTACGATCGCGTCAAAGTGATGGCGCTCATCGTCAGATCAAGAGGCAGTTGAGCCGCCTGTGCGAAGAGTTCGATGTCAAGGTGAAGGTGTATCTGCAGGTTCGGCGCAGTAGCCGCACCATTCTCGTCGGGGTCAGCCCCGAGGGCAGGCGGGTGCTGCCAGGCGTGGAAGCAGGAACCTCCGCACCGTGTGAAGCTCGTCGTTCCCAATACCGATGAGAGCCTCAAAGGCTCCGTCCCCAATGTGCTATCGGCAACCTCGCCGAGATGTCGGGTCTGTCTCATCGGGAACGGGAAGGCGTACGCCGGAAGGAGTGGCGGGCGTCGTTTCCGTTTTGATTTGTATACATCGGAGGCTAAGAGTGCCTGGTGGCGCAACGTCGCCGGCCAGGCTCGGTCGAAAGTGCCCGAACGCGTCGCCATCATGGTGATGCCGGGGAGGGGCGCACGCCTGGATGGCCCTCCCTAAGGAGCGCCGGGACAGCGGCATTCAGCAAGTCCGATCGAACGCCTCAATGGCGAAATCAATCAGCGGACCGAGATCGTAGAGATTATTTCGGACGCCGGAGCCATCGTCCGTCTCGTCGCCAATTGTCGCTCGAGGAAGACGATGAATGGGGTGTGTGGCGTACTAGGTGCGGCCCCTGAGGCAATGACATCGTGGGGTGACGGTCCGCAGAGCAGCCTGTTTGCGGCCGCACGCTGATATCGCTCACCGGATCTCGCCGGAAGGAGCGGCCGCGTGCCGGAAGCGACACTGCCTGACGCGACGCGATCGAGGTCCGAAGCGATATTCCATGCAACAGGCACTTTCGCATGCGGTGCGACGGTGTTATTTTCTGTTGCCGATTGAGTTTGAGCTTGGGAGACGACAAATCGAAGCGACGCGCTGGCTCCAGGTGCAATCCATGTAATGAACCTTATCGGTCTCTTTACTTTCGTATAACGAACTGTTTACCATAAATTCAACGCTTTACGATCTGGCCAGTTCATCGCCTAGCAGGCTGTTATCCTGCCGTTTTGCCTTGAGGGCGGCCGCGCCGCCGTTGTGGTTGGCGAGCGTGATCTGGAAAGTGCCATCATTGAGCAATTCGGCATGTCCGTCGCCGGAGACTTTGTCCATTTCTCCGCATAGCGGCACATCCGGAGCGGAGCGACAGCGAACTCCCTTCATGCGTAGCTATCGGATTGTCGAAACCATATCTGCAAGACGGCGTCCTAGTTCGCCGAGAGGATCTGCCAGGTTCAAAACGATATTCATATGGTTGAGGCCAGGCAGGGAAAGCTGTTGAACGACTTCGCCCTGTCCGCTGAGCCGCGAACGGAGGGCTGAGGCCTGCTCGTGGAACGGGCTTGTTTCCTCCCCTCCAAAGGCGATGATCCGCACGGGGCAGGGGAGCTGACTTGACGTCAACGGTGACCAGGCAGCCGCTTCTGCGACCGTCATCTCGGCTTCGTGGCGCAGGAAGCTGTAGGGGATTTCGGAGAGATCGTAGATGCCGCTCAGGAGCAGCAGCCCCCGTAGCGAGGGAAGCAAGGGTGCGGTCGTTTCGGCAGGCCCGGTCGCCGCTAGGAAGGAGGCGAGATGGGCGCCCGCCGAATGGCCGCTAACCGTCAGTCTGCGGGGGTCAGCGTCGAAGTCGCCCGCATGCTGTTGGAGCCAGAGCACGGACCGCCGCACCTGATCGACCAGCACACCAAGCCGCTCGCCCGGCATGAGGTCGTATTCGACGATGGCGGCAATGCCGCCAGCCGCCAGAACCGGGGCGGCGACGAAGCGGTAGTTCTCCTTTTCACCGGAGCGCCAGTATCCGCCGTGAACGAAAACGTGCAGCGGCGCGCCCGCTTTCGGACTATCCGGCATTATGATGTCGAGGACCTCCCGGGCACGTGCGCCGTAGCGCACGTCCTTCAGCACGTTAGCCTCGGCAGAAAGCGCCCGGCTTCGCTCTGCGAAT
This sequence comes from Mycoplana rhizolycopersici, assembly GCF_013378445.1. Lineage (GTDB taxonomy): Bacteria > Pseudomonadota > Alphaproteobacteria > Rhizobiales > Rhizobiaceae > Mycoplana > Mycoplana rhizolycopersici. The sequence goes on along the minus strand of NZ_JABXYK010000015.1, from coordinate 95,618 downwards.
TCGGCGGCAATGGCGTCGAAATCGGGAACGAAGTCGCGAATTCGGTAATGGTCCTGTGATTTCATCTTCCTCCCCTCCACGATCAGTACTCCAATGCGTAATACTTTGCCTCCATGAATTCCAGGATACCCGTCACGCCGCCTTCGCGGCCGAGGCCACTCTGCTTGACGCCGCCGAACGGAGCGGCCGGGTCGGACATCAGGCCCCGGTTGATGCCGAGCATGCCGGTTTCGAGTCGCTTGCCGACCCGCATCGCCCATTTCAAATCACCGGTGTAGATATAGGCGGCAAGGCCGTATTCGGTATCGTTTGCGAGGCGGATGGCCTCGTCCTCGTTTTCAAACCTGTAGACCGGCGCGACGGGGCCGAAGATTTCCTCCTTCGCGATTGCAGCGCCTGCGGGAACGTTCTCGAGCACGGTCGGCGGATAGAAATAGCCGTCTTCCGCAAGCGGCTTGCCGCCGGTCGTCGCACGGGCGCCTGCGGCGATCGCCTCTGAGACCAGCCGGTCGATCTTGCGCACGGCGTTCTTGGTGATCATCGGCCCGCATTGCGTAGCCGGATCGTAGCCGGGACCGATCTTCAGCGCGGCCATGCGTGCCGTAAGGCCGGCGACGAAGGCATCGTGTATGCCTGACTGAACGTAGAAGCGGTTCGCGGCGGTGCAAGCCTCGCCGGCATTGCGCATCTTCGCGACCATGGCGCCGTCGAGGGCGGCTTCCAGGTCGGCATCGTCGAAGACGAGGAAGGGGGCGTTGCCGCCGAGTTCCATCGAGCAACTGACGACCGACTTGGCGGCTTCTGCGAGTAGGGTGCGGCCGACACCCGTCGAACCTGTGAAGGAAAGTTTTCGCACACGGGGATCGGCGAGCATGGCGTTCGTCACCGCGGCCGGCCTGGTCGTGGTAAGTACATTGACCACACCGGCAGGCACGCCGGCCTCCTCGCCAAGCCGGGCCATGGCGTAGGCCGTCAACGGCGTCTCGGAGGCGGGCTTCAGGATCACCGTGCAACCGGCGGCAAGCGCCGGGCCGATCTTGCGCGTCGCCATCGCGGCGGGAAAATTCCAGGGCGTGATCAGGACGGAAATGCCGACCGGCTCGTGGTCGACGAGGATATTGTGCGAGCCGGAAGGGGTACGCCGGTATTCGCCGGGAATGCGGGTGGCCTCTTCGGCGTACCAGCGATAGAACTCGGCGGCATAGGCCACTTCGCCGCGTGCATCAGGAAGGGCCTTGCCGTTTTCCAGCGCGATCAGCGTGGCAAGTTCCTCGGCATGCTGCGTCATGAGTTGGAACCAGCGGCGCAGGATTTCCGAGCGCTGGCGGGCAGGGGTGGCGCGCCACCCGGAGGCCGCGGCCTCTGCGGCATCGACCGCGCGCATCGCATCTTCGACGGAGGCGTCCGCGACCTCTGTCAGCATGTTGCCGGTCGAAGGATCCATGACGGCTATGCCGCCGCCTTTGTGCCATCTGCCGCCGATGTAGAGGCCTTCGGCGTGAAGGATGGGATCGGCATAGCCGGAGAACTTGGTGTGCGACGTCATGACGGGTTTCCTTTAATTCAGGCCGGCCAGGTCGCCGTAATAGGCGGCGGCGACGAGATTGCGCATTTCGTTCGGGTTCAAGGCGCGGGGGTTGTTCTGGATAAGACGCGTGATGCCTGAGCTTTGCTCCGCCACCCAGTCGATCCGCTCCTTCTCGAGACCAAGATCGCGGAGCGTGGCGGGAATGCCGATCCTTTCGAGCAGGGAAACCAGCGCGGGGATCACCTGGTCCGGCCCATCCAATCCCGCAGCATTTGCGATCTGCGCCAGTTCATTTCGTATGAGTGGTGCATTCCACGTCATGACATACGGCATTAGGCATGCGACGCCGAGGCCGTGTGCGGTGTGGGTGAGGGCGCCGACCGGATACTGGATGGCGTGCGCGGCAGCGGTGCCTGCAACGCCGAAGGCAAGGCCGGCGAGCGTCGCGCCTAGCATCACCTTTTCGCGCGCGACGCGGTCGGCGCCGTTCTTGCAGGCCGCCTCCAGCCCCTGCCAGAGGAGCGAAATAGCGTTGAGCGCGAAATGGTCGGACATCTCATTCTTGCCGACGAAGACGCGTTGCTGCGCGATGCCGGGGACGGTGTCGCGCCTGATCGCGGTGAAAGCCTCGATCGCATGCGTCAGCGCGTCCGCACCCGCGATCGCCGTCAGGGCCGGTGGGCAGGAAAGGGTCAGTTCCGGATCGCAGATCGAGACTGTCGGGATCAGGTAGGGGCTCGAAATGCCGACCTTCAGGCTGCGCTCGGCATCCGAAAGCACCGCGACGGGGGTCACTTCCGATCCGGTACCTGCGGTGGTGGGAACGGCGATAAACGGCATCACCGGTCCCGGTACGGCATGTTCGCCGTAATAATCCTGCGGCCGGCCGCTATGGGTCAGAAGCAGGGCGACGCATTTTGCCATGTCGAGGCAGGAGCCGCCGCCGACGCCGATGACGAGGTCGGGCGCGAAACTCCGGGCACCCTTCGCGCTGGAGATGGCGGATTCGACAGGAACGTCGGGCAACGTGGAACTGTCGACCATAACCGCGAGTCCCGCCTCTTCGAGCTGCCTTGCGAGCGCCAGAAAATCGGCATCGGCGACAAGGCGCGTGTCCGTGACGATCAGCGCGCGCCGGCCCAACTTCGATGCGATAGCGCCGAGGGCATGACGCTGGCCAGTGCCGAAGAGCAGTTCGCGCGGCGCCCTCAATGTGCCGAATAGGTTCATTCCGTATCTCCTCCGATAAATCAGGCGGCTTCGAGTGCTAGAAGGTGTTCCAAAAGCGATTGGGGCAGCTCTATTCCCAAGCGTTCCGTCGCGGCGCGGCGTTTGCGCGCGCCATCACCCGGAACGGCTACCGGGCTTGCAGGATCGGACGGAGGGGACCTGCGCAGATGGTCGAGATATGCTGCAAGCGAGCGGGCGTTGCCGTCTCCCGCTGACGCGTCGATGAGGATGAGAACGTCGCCCTTGTTTACAGCATGGATGTCGTCGAGTGTTCCATTCACGTCGGGAGCGAGATTGGAACCGGCAAGCGTGGCAACTAGAAGTTCGATCGCAAGGCCAAGTCCGTAACCTTTCGCACCGCCGAACGGGGCGATTGCCCCGGTCTTCGCGGCTTGCGGATCCGTCGTTGGGCGACCTTCGCTGTCCACGGCCCAGCCGGACGGGATAGGCACCCCGCGCATTGCATGATTGTTGATCTTGCCCATGGAAACGACACTGGTTGCAAGATCGAGGATGAAGGGCTTGTCGCCGGAGGGAATGCCGATGGCGAGGGGATTTGTACCCAGCATGGCCCGAGTTCCACCGAACGGATGAACGAGCGCTTCGCTGGTCGACATGACGATGCCAATCACGCCGCTCCTCGCTGCAGCTTCTGCATAATAGGCCAGCATGCCGATGTGGTTGGCATTGCGGATCGCAGCGATGGTAATCCCCGTCTCGTCCAGTACGGGCCGCATGGTTTGCAATGCGTGCATCATCACCGCCGGCCCGAGGCCGCGTTCGCCCTCGACGCTCAGAAACGACCGCCGACGCCATGTCCCGGTCCCGCGTGCCCGCGGATCGGCCAGCCCCTTGTCCAGTCGAGAAAGGATGAGCGGCAGCCGCTGCAGGCCATGGGAAGGCAGTCCGCGCAATTCTGCTTCCAGAAGGAGATCAGCCTGGAGGCGAGCATTGGCGGGGGGCACGTCTCTTGCTTCGAGGAGAGCGGTCGCCAGCCCCCGGAGCCGTTCCGGCGTGAGTTTCATTCTTAAATCCTATATCGGATCATATACGATATTGTATTTGACATACGATATCTTATTTGCAACAAATGCCAACGTGTCAAGAAGCAGCCGGAGAATGAAAGTGGCATTTGCAGCGGAACGGGAAGCCAAGGGGATGAGCCTTCGCCCGAGCAGCGTAGTCGATGGTGTCTATGACAATATTTACCACCGGCTGATGTCCCTGGAGATTGCGCCCGGTGCTCGGATCCCGATTGACGTGCTTGCACGCGAAATCGGCGTCTCTCAGACCCCGATCCGCGAAGCTTTGAGCCGCTTGGAGCGCGAGGGTCTCGTTCGCAAGGAGCATCTCGTAGGCTACAGTGCGGCTCCTCAATGGACGAGGAAGCAATTCGAGGACCTCTATGCTTTCCGTCTGCTGATCGAGCCCGAGGCTGCCAGGCTCGCAACGGTCAATATGACCCCTGAGGCTCTCCAGCAGCTTGAAAACTCCGCGGCGGACATGGGTAACGGCGAGGCGCCGGTCGATCGCAACACGCGCTATTCGCGCTTTGCCCGTGCGGACGCACATTTCCACGACGCAATATTGAAGATCGCCGGCAACGAGGTGATCCGCAGCACGTTGTCGAACCAGCACGTCCATCTGCACATTTTCCGGTTGATGTTCCATACGCGCGTGACGCAGGAGGCGCTCGAGGAGCACGAGAACCTGCTTGCCGCATTTCGGTCCGGTGATCCGCAAGCGGCATACGATGCCATGCGCATCCACATCGAACGTTCGCGCGACCGGCTGCTTTCGGCTTTCGAATGAACGCGGTCCTTTCTCCTCAATCCTTGGCGCGGACGGCGGGTCCGGCGGCCTCAGCCCTCCAAGCAGAGGGCCTGGGCAAGACCTATGGCCAGATCACCGTCCTGTCGGATGTGGCGCTCGATGTCCGCGCGGGAGAGGTTCATGCCATCATCGGTGAAAATGGCGCCGGCAAGTCGACGCTGATGAAGCTGCTGTCCGGTCACGTTGCGCCGACGGAAGGCCGGCTGCTCATGGATGGCAAGCCAATCGAGTTTCGAAACGCGGTGGAGGCGGAAGGGGCCGGCATAGTATTGGTGCACCAGGAAATTCTGCTCGCAGCGGACCTTACAGTCGCGGAAAATTTGTTTTTGGGGCGTGAGATCGGCCGCGGGCTAATGGTCGACGACCGTTCGATGAACCGGCGGACGGCGGAATTGCTGGCAAGAGTGGGCTCGACAGCGCGCCCGCGCGATTGCGTCGGCGAGTTGCCGCTTGCCCAGCGCCAACTCGTGCAGATTGCCCGCGCACTTCTGGACGATAGAAAAGTCGTCATCTTGGACGAGCCGACGGCCGTCCTTGCCAATGATGAGGTTGCGGCGCTGCTCGACATTGTAAGGATGCTGCGCGATCACGGTGTGGCGGTGCTTTACATTTCCCATCGCCTCGACGAGGTGCAGGCGCTTGCCGACCGCATTACCGTGCTGCGTGACGGCCGCATGATCGGCACGTGGCCGGCGGCGAGTCTCGGCCAGCGCGAAATGGCAGAGCTGATGGTCGGGCGGGAACTCGACATGCTCTACCCACACAAGCGGCCTACCACAACGGAGGCGCCGATCCTGTCGGTGACGGATCTGTCGGTCGATCACGGCGTGCAGAAGGTTTCCTTCGCGGTCAGCCCGGGCGAGGTGCTGGGCATCGGAGGCATGATCGGCGCGGGCCGTACCGAATTGATCGAGGGGCTGATGGGCCTGCGTCCGTCACAGGCGCGAAGCGTCGTTCTCAACGGCAAGGATATCAAACACCGGTCGGTCCGCACGATGATGGAAGGCGGCCTCGTCTACCTGACCGAAGACCGAAAGGGAAAGGGCCTGCTTCTGGAGGAGAAGCTTGGTCCGAACCTGACGCTTCAGGCGCTTGACGCGGTCAATCCCGGCGTAGTTCTGGACAGGCGGGAGGAACAATCCCGCCTCCAAAGGGTCGTTGCGGACTACGATATCCGCGTCCGTTCTCTGCGGCTGGAGGCGGGGAAGCTCTCGGGCGGAAACCAGCAGAAGCTGTTGCTCGCCAAGGTCATGCTGGCCGATCCCTCGGTCATCATCATCGATGAGCCGACGCGCGGCATCGACATCGGCAACAAGAGCCAGATCTATGACTTTATCGACGCGATGGTGCGGGAGGGCAAGGCCTGCATCGTCATCTCGTCGGAGATGTCGGAGCTCGTCGGCCTCGCCGACCGCGTCCTCGTGATGCGGGCCGGCAGGATCGTAGCCGAGCTTCGCGGCAATGAAATCAATGAGGAGAATGTCGTCTTCGCTGCCACGACCGGTGGGCGCGAAGGCGTCGGGGAGGATGAACATGACGACAGCGGCAGTAACAGTCTCACCGGCTGATGAGGGCATTCGCATCCGTTGGGCCGATCTGGCGCCTTTCATAGCGCTCGCAGTGATCGTGCTGTTCGGCGCGCTGGTAAATGCTAACTTCTTGTCGTCGGCAAACCTGATCAACGTGATCACGCGCAGCGCCTTTGTTGCGATCATCGCGGTCGGGGCGACTTTCGTGATCTCGTCGGGTGGGCTGGACCTGTCGGTGGGCTCGATGATGGCCTTCGTGACCGGCATCATGATCATGGCGATGAACCATCTCGCTCCCTCCTACGCGGCCTGGGCCATTCCCATGGGAGCCGGCGTTGCTCTGGTGGTCGGCTCGCTCTGCGGCCTCTTCAACGGACTGATCGTGACCGTCGGGCGAATAGAACCGTTCATCGTCACCCTCGGCACGATGGGCATTTTCCGCGCCTTCATCACCTTCATGACGGATGGCGGCTCGCTACCGATCGACCGCAGCCTGCGCGAAGCCTATCGGCCAGTCTATTTCGGCAGCTTTCTCGGTATTCCCTATCCGGTCCTCATCACATTTGTCGTCGTCCTGCTCGGCGCGTTCCTGCTCTACAAGACCAAATATGGACGCCGCCTGACGTCTGCCGGATCAAATGTGGAAGTGGCACGCTTTTCCGGCGTCAATGTCGCTGCCGTGCGCACCATTGCCTACGTGATCCAGGGCTTCTGCGTCGCGGTCGCTGCGATCTGCTATGTGCCCCGCCTCGGCGCTGCGACGCCGACGACCGGACAGCTCTGGGAGTTGCAGGTCATCACAGCCGTCGTGATCGGCGGCACGCTTCTTCGCGGCGGACGGGGGCGGATCGGTGGCACCGTGGCCGGCGCCCTCATCCTCGAGGTGATCGCTAACGTCATGGTCCTTTCGGACATGGTCTCGGAATACCTCGTCGCCGCCGTCCAGGGCGCGATCATCATCATCGCCATGCTGGCGCACCGCTTTACTGCAAACCGCTGAAAACAGCACTGACTTCAAAAGGAGGAGAATATGAAGTCTATCATCCGGAAAGCTGGATTCTTGTTATCGACTGCCGCATTGGCTCTTGCGCTGCCGCTCGGCAGTGCACAGGCGGAGGATAAGAAGGTGACGATGGCCGTCTCGATCCCCGCCGCAACGCATGGGTGGACGGGGGGAGTCGTCTACCATGCCGAGCAGGCCGAAAAGGAGATCGAGGCCGCGTTCCCGAACATCGATGTCGTGCTTTCGACCGCATCCTCTGCAACTGCGCAGGTTTCTGCGCTGGAAGACCTTTCGGCGAGCCGCAAGCTCGACGCACTGGTCATCCTGCCGTTCACCTCGGAAGAACTCACCGGGCCGGTCGAACAGATCAAACGGAACGGCACCTTCATTTCCGTGGTCGACCGCGGCCTCACGGACCCCAACGTCCAGGATCTCTACGTCGCCGGCGACAACATCGCCGTGGGCGCCAACACGGCGCACTGGCTCGCCGACAAGCTTGGCGGCGAAGGTCAGATCGTCGTGCTGCGCGGCATTCCGACCGTCATCGACGATGAGCGCATCAAAGGATTTTCCGACGTCATCAACAAGACCAACATCAAGATTCTCGACATCCAGTATGCCAACTGGAATCAGGACGAGGCCTTCAAGCTTATGCAGGACTATCTTGCAAAGTACCCGAAGATCGACGCGGTCTGGGCCAACGACGACGACATGTTGCTCGGCGTGCTGGAGGCCGTCGACAATGCCGGGCGCAAGGACATCAAATATGCGCTCGGTGGCAACGGCATGAAGCAGGTCATCGAGATGGTGAAGGAGAAGAACGAGCGCACGCCGATCTCGACGCCCTATCCGCCCTCGATGATCAAGTCGGCGATGTATATGACGGCGGCGCAGTTCAGCGGTCAGGCCCCGGTGCGCGGGTCCTTCCTGCTCGGGGCGCCCCTGATCACGCCTGACAATGCCGACCAGTTCTACTTCCCCAACTCCCCATTCTGATCAGAAGGCAGTGTCCGGCCAAATCCGGGCACTGCATAAATTTCACGACACAGGAGACATGACATGAGCGGTAAGAAAATCCTCATGCTGACCGGCGAGTTCACTGAGGAATATGAGATCTACGTGTTCCAGCAGGGGATGGAGGCTGTCGGCCACACGGTCCACGTCGTCTGCCCGGACAAGTCGGCCGGCGATCGTATCAAGACCTCGCTTCACGACTTCGAGGGCGATCAGACCTACACGGAAAAGCTGGGTCACTATGCTGATATCAACAAGACATTTTCCGAAGTGCGCGTAGAGGAATATGACGCGGTCTACGCAGCCGGCGGCCGTGGCCCGGAATACATCCGCACCGACAAGCGCGTCCAGGACATGGTTCGCCATTTTCACGAAACCGGCAAACCGATCTTCACGATCTGCCATGGCGTGCAGATCCTGATGGCGGTGCCGGGCGTGCTGAAGGGACGAAAGGTCGCCGGACTGGGCGCCTGCGAACCGGAGGTGACCGCTGTCGGCGGAACCTACATCGACGTCAAGCCGACCGAAGCCTACGTTGACGGCAACATGGTTTCGGCCAAAGGCTGGACGGGCCTTGCAGCCTTCATGCGCGAGTGCCTCAACGTGCTCGGCACGAAGATCACGCACGCCTGAGAGCGGTGTGCCTTAACACTGCCTGCCCCCGCATCTGTGCGGGGGCATTTACCACCGCCACCCACCCTGCAGATATCGCCCTTCCTCGCATTGGCCGTTGAAGGACAGGATTCGAAATCCCGATGAAAGGGTGCTGCGAAAGGGTGCTGCATGTGCTTGCGCCTTCACGCGTGGAGGCTGTCTCACGATCTGGTGGGTAGGAACCAATGCATGGTCACCATGTAGCCGGCGGTCGCTGAAGTGGCCGTGATCACCATCCCCCACAGCATGTCGACGAGGCTGACCTGCAGCGACCATCCCTTCAGCGTCGCAAGGTTCGTCATGTCGTAGGTGCCGAAGGCGACGACGCCGAGGATGGCGCCGGATAGAAGGGCCGAGGTCCAGCTTCCGGCGTTCAGTGCCGGGACGACGGCGAAATAGACGATGCCCGTCACATAGAGCAGGTAGAAGGCCGCGGCGGCGGCGAAATTCGGCTGCGCCAGAAGAAGCTCGCCGATTCGGCTGCGATAGAATGCTGGCGAGATGCGCGTCAGCCATACGAAGTCGAGGCCGAGAAAGACAAGCGCCGTTGCCAGATACGAGATCAGGTAGGTCATGCCGGTGCGCGCTCCCGAACGCCGATCATATGCCGAGCACCGGCTGGACCAGTCGCACCAGCCAGCTTCTGAACTTCAGCGGCGCATCAGTGACGGCGAGGCAGATGCAGTCTTCGCCGGGCGTTGCCACCGGCTGGTGCTGGACGTTGGCGTCGGCCTCCTCGAGGTCGCCGCGCGCGAACAGTTCTTCGCCGTCGTGGAAGCTGCCGCTGAGGACGAGCGTGAGTTCACGGCCGCCGTGGCCGTGCTCGGGCACCGGCTTGCCTGCCGGTATCCGCAGGAGCCGCACCATCGTCGTCCCGTCGTCGGTCTTGATCGGAATGTGGTAGGCGCCGCGCCCGAGCGACTTCCACTTCAGCGTTTCGACATCACCTCCGACATAGGAGCGAAGCGGCTCCGGCAGGACCGGCGAAGCGGCGCGAGCCGGCGCGGCCGAGCGCGTGCCTGCAGGGGAGGGCCGGGCCGCCGCACCCTCGTGCAGGACGCGCTGTCGCAACCGCTCGAAGGACGTCGCCAGCGCCGGCTCGGGAGCAATCTCCTCAAGCAACTGGCCCCCTGCGTCCTCCATCAGCGAAAGCCGCTTGCGGCAATCGGGGCAGAGCGCCAGATGCGTTGCGACGGCGAGCCGCCAGCCTTCCTCGAGCGTGCCGGCAGCGTAGGCGAGCAGCAATTCGTCGCTGACATGGTGACGGACCGTCATTGTCCGTCCTCCAGTGCCGCGCGCAGCTTGGCGAAGGCGAGCCGGATGCGCGACTTCACCGTGCCGAGCGGAAGGTTGAGCGTCTCGGCGATAGAACTGTGCGAACAATCGTTGAAGAAGGAAAGGCGAAGCAGCTCGAGCTGTTCCTGCGGCAGCACCGCCATCGCGCTGCGAAGCCGCTCGGCCTCCTGCCGCTCCTCGACGACGGCGTCCGCCGGCGGGGTGTCATCGGGGACGAAAGCGGGGTCGTTCGGATCGAAATCCGGCCGCCGGGTCTTACGGTAGGCATCGATCCGCAGGTTGCGGGCGATGGTGAAGATCCAGGTCGAGACGTTGCCGCGGCCCGGCTCGAACTGGGCGGCCTTGTTCCAGACCGCAATCATGGTTTCCTGCATCAGTTCCTCGGCAATGCTGCCGTCGCGGGCCAGCCGGGCCATGTAGGCCTTGATACGTGGACCGTAGTGGCGAAAGAGGGCCTCGAAGGCCGCCATATCCCGATCGCGGCCGACCGCTTCGAGCAGCGCGCGGGCTTCGTCCTTTGTCAGTTCCCTGGCGGTCTCGCTCATCCGTGCACGCTTCATGTTGACCCGAAGTCCCGCCGCGCAATCGCGCCGGGGCTTCGGGATCGGGATGTCGGGGCACGCGGGCGCCGGTATGGGGACTGCGATCGTCATGCAAGTCGTTACGGCGGCGACTGTGTGCCGGATCACCATTGTTCAAAAATCTGCGCCGGTATCAATCCGGTTGTGCGTTTCCTTCGTATGTAGAGGCAAAACTATTGCTGATGGAAAGGGTTCTCATGCGCGTCGACCGCGATCTTGCCGACGTTCCGCGCCGCCGGCGGGTGGCCGTGATCGGTGCGGGCATATCCGGAATGTCCGCTGCCTGGCTCATCGGCCGCAGCATGGACGTCGTGCTTTACGAGGAGGCCGACAGGCCGGGCGGCCATGCCAACACGGTATCGGCGCCCTCGCGCGACGGCCCGATCCCGGTAGACACCGGGTTCATCGTCTACAACGACCGCAACTATCCGAACCTTGTCGCCCTGTTCGAGCATCTGCGGGTGTCGACCCAGGCCTCGGACATGTCGTTTGCGGCATCGCTCGATGGCGGCGCGTTCGAGTACTCAGGCTCCGGGATCGGCGGCTTGCTCGGCCAGCCGGGCAACGTACTGCGACCGCGCTTCTGGCGCATGCTGTCCGATACGCTGCGTTTCTACAAAGAGGCGCCGGCTGCGCTTGGTGGCGAGGAGCTGGCGTCGAAGACGCTCGGCCAGTACCTTGACGAAAACCGCTACAGTCCCGCCTTCGTAACCGATCACCTCCTGCCGATGGGGGCGGCGATCTGGTCGACGACGGCGAGGCGGATGCGCGACTATCCCCTTCATGCGTTCATCCGCTTCTTCGAAAGCCACGGCCTGCTTGCCCTTTCCGACCGGCCGCGCTGGCGCACAGTGACCGGCGGCAGCCGCGAGTATGTCAAACGGCTGCTTGCCGACTTTTCCGGGGAAATCCGCCTGCGCAGCGCCGTCCGCGAGGTCCGCCGCGACATGGGCTCTGTGTCGGTGACCGACTGGCGCGGCAACCGCGATATCTTCACCGACGTCGTGATCGCGACCCATTCCGATCGCGCGCTTGCCATGCTCGCCGATCCCCTCGGGCAGGAGCGGGAGTTGCTGGGCGCGATCGGCTACACGGCCAATACCGCCGTGCTGCACACCGACGAGCGGCTGATGCCGAGACGCAAAAAGGTCTGGTCGAGCTGGAACTACATCGGCGAGCCGGAGCGGGACGGCGAACGGCCGCTTTGCGTCACCTACTGGATGAACCGGCTTCAGGGCATCGATCCGGCCACGCCGCTGTTCGTCACGCTCAATCCCCACCGCGATATCCCCGAGGAACGGATCATCGCTGAGGTCGACTACGACCATCCCCTGTTCGACACGGCAGCGCTTGCGGCGCGGAAGGAACTCTGGCGCCTGCAGGGGCGCGGTGGCGTGTGGTTCTGCGGTGCCCATTTCGGAAGCGGCTTCCATGAGGATGGCCTGCAATCAGGGCTTTCGGTGGCTGAGGCGATCTGCGGCCAGCGCCGACCCTGGTCCGTCGAAAATGAGTCCGGCCGCATCCCGTCCACCGCCAGCCTTGCGATGGCGCAATGACAAGCGGCTCGACCCTCTATGTCGGTGCAGTGATGCACGCGCGGCATCGGCCGCGCCGGCATCGACTGCGCTATCGCGTGTTTTCCGTGCTGCTGGATCTCGACGAGCTGCCGTCGCTGGACCGCAGGCTGCGGCTGTTCGGTCACAATCGCCGAGCGCTGTATTCCTTCCAGGATGCCGACCACGGCGACGGCACGGCCGGCGGGCTGCGTGTCTGGGTCGAGCGCCAGCTCATCGACGCCGGGGTCGATGTCGACGGTATCCGCATCCGTCTGCTCTGCTATCCGCGCATCTTCGGCTTCGTGTTCAATCCTCTGACCGTCTACTTCTGCAGCGGGTCGGACGGGGCGGTCAGGGCCGTCCTCTATGAGGTCTGCAACACCTTCCACGAGCGGCATACCTATGTGATCCCTGTCGCGGGCGCGGGCGATGGCACGATCCGGCAGTCCTGCGCCAAGGAACTCTATGTCTCGCCCTTCGTGCCGATGGATTGCCGCTACGATTTCTGCATAGAGCCGCCGGGCGAGCGCGTGATGATCGCGATCAATGAACGAGACGGTGAGGGGCCGCTGCTGGTCGCCACCTTCTCCGGTAAGCGGGTCGAGATATCCGATCGCCGGCTGCTTTCCATGCTCTTCAAATATCCGCTGATGACGCTGAAGGTCATGGGCGGCATCCACTGGGAGGCGCTGCGGCTCTGGATGAAGGGCGTTCCTGTCCATCGCCATCGCCCCGCCGAGATCCCCGTCGCCACCACCATCGTTTCCCGCAATCCATCGGAAGAACCACAGCATGAGCCAGGCTGAACAACAGGTCCCGACTTTCCTTGCGCCGCGCCGGTCGTTCTGGCAGCAGCTTGTTTGCCGCTGGGCCGACCGCATCGATCGCGGGCGTATCCTGCTTCAGTTTCCCTGCGGCGGGGAGCACGTGGCAGTCGGCGAGGAAGCCGGCCCGTGCGCCGCCATCCGGTTCAACAATGCGCGACCGTTCTGGCGTCTTCTGACAGGCGGCAGCCTTGGCTTTTCGCGCGCCTATCTCGACGGCGACTGGGATTCGCCGGATCTGGGGGCGGTGATGGAGCTGGCGATCGCCAACGAGCCGGCGTTGCGTCCGGTGCTAGCGTCGTCGCCGCTGATCGGCAAGCTTGCCTATCTGCGGCATCGGCTGCGGCGCAACTCGCGCGCAGGCAGCCGTCGCAACATCGCCTTCCACTACGATCTCGGCAACGCCTTCTACGGCGCCTGGCTCGACGAGACGATGACCTATTCCGCAGCCGTCTTCGAGCATGAGGCGCAGCCGCTGCCCGAGGCCCAGCGAGCGAAGTATGAGCGGATCGTGGAGGCGCTTCGGATCGGTCCGGAGGACCATGTGCTCGAGATCGGCTGCGGCTGGGGCGGGTTCATGGAGCATGCCGTGTCGCGCACCGGTTGCCGTGTCACGGGACTGACGCTGTCAGCGGAGCAGGCGCAGTATGCGCGGTCGCGGCTGGCGGCCTCGGGCCTGTCCAGCCGGGCGGAGGTGCGGCTGCAGGACTATCGCGATTGCGAGGGACGCTTCACCAAGGTCGTCTCGATCGAGATGTTCGAGGCAGTCGGCGAGGAGAATTGGCGGCTTTACTTCGATCGGCTGCGGCAATTGCTGGCGCCGGGCGGTCAGGCGATGATCCAGGTCATCACCATCGACGAGACGCGCTTCGAGCACTACCGGCGCAATGCCGATTTCATCCAGACCTACATCTTCCCCGGCGGCATGCTGCCGTCGCCGACGATCTTCAGGGAAAGGGCGGTTGCGTCCGGCCTGGCCGTCAGCGATTCATTCTCCTTTGGTCGCGACTACGAGAAGACGCTTGTGCACTGGGAACGCGCGTTCGTGGAGAACTGGGCGGCGATACGGCCGCTCGGCTTCGACGAACGCTTCTTTCGGATGTGGCGGTACTATCTGCACTACTGTGCTGCAGGTTTTCGTACCGGCAGGATCGGCGTGTACCAGTTCCGCCTGGAAAGGCCGTGACGTCACGCGTCGTTGCGAATCATTCGCCGGGTGAGCGCGAAGCGCAGGCGCGGAGGCAGCGCCTGCAAAAGCTTCATCGACATCTTCATCTTCCACGGAAAGGCGATTTCGAAGCTTCCCCTGTCGAGCCCCCTCAGGATGAGGCCCGCCGCTTCCTCCGAAGAGATCAGGAAGGGCATGGGAAAGTCGTTCCTTTGCGTCAGCGGCGTGTCGACGAAGCCGGGGTTGATGACGGTCATCCGAACGCCGTGACGCTCGAGTTCGGGATAGAGTGCCTCGCACATGTTGATCAGCGCCGCCTTCGTCGCACCGTAGCCGGCAGCACCGGGCAGGCCGGTATAACCTGCTACCGACGCCATGACGGCGATCTGGCCGGACCGGCGCGCAGTCATCTGTGGCATCGCCGCCTCCAGGCAGTTGACGGTTCCCATGATGTTGAGCCCGACCATTTCGCCGATCTCTCCGGCGTCGAAACTTGCGAGCGTCTCGCGCCGGTAGGTTCCCGCACCGAAGACAGCGAGGGAGACAGGTGCCAGGTTCGTCTCGATTGCGGCGAGAGCGGCCGCAGTCGCCTTGCGGTCGGTGACGTCGAGCGGATAGGGGTGGATAATACCCGGCAGCACCGCCGCGAGTCTTTCGAGTGCGGTCGCGTTGCGAGCGCTGGCAGCGACCGTCCACCCGTTCTGCGCCAGCCTTATGGCAAGGGAACGGCCGATGCCCGAGCTTGCTCCGGTAATCCAGGCCACCTTGCGCGGGATGTCCTTCCGGTTCGGTTGGTTGTTGCTAACCAATTTGAGCCTCACGTTCATGTCGATCCTCCTCGACTACGGGGCCGCAGTGCTTTCGGATCAGCCGGGTCCGGCTTCCCGCTTCCGATCTGGCGAAGCAGCTCCCTTTGCGCCAATCTGTCGATCGGAAAGCGCCACATCAGCCAGATTGCCGCAAGTTTCGGGACGATCGGCAGCCAGGCATAGAGCATCGCTAGCACCTCCGACGAATTCGGTGCGCTACCGCCTGCCTGCGGGTTGAAGCCGGAGAGAGCGAGCAAGGGAAAGACCAGCCCAACCGCGGCTGCGAGCGACAACTTCGTTGCAAGGCTCCATGCCGCAAAATAGAGGCCGGAGCGCTGCGCACCCGAGCGGGCGGTGTCGTGATCGATCACGTCGGCCTGGATCGACGGCGGGAGGGCAAGGTCGAAGCCGAGCAGCAGGCCCGTCAGCGCGCATATGACGACGAACGCGCCCACGTCGCCGGGGCCGAGAAAGCCCGATAGGGCGAAGATCGGGCAGGTCGCCAGCATCGCACCGCACCATGCGCGGTGCTTGCCGAAGCGGTGGGCAGCCCTCACCGCAAGCGGGACGCCGAGCACTGCGCAGGCGAAGTAGACGAGAAGCAGCGGCCCGCGCCAGTCCGGCGCACCCAGCCGGTCGGAGACGAAATAGAGGAACAGGGTGGCCGGAATGGCATTGGCAAACCCGTTGAGCAGGAAGGCGGCGATAAGCCGGAGGAACGGCCGGTTTGCGGCCATGAAGGCCGCTCCCTCGAAGAACCCGAGTTCTGTTGACGAACGGTTCACAGGTTCGGGTACGAGCACTACGGCTGCGAGACCCGAAATCGGTAGCAGGAACGCGACGAGAACCGCCATCGCCTGAAGTCCGTGCATCCCTCCTCCGCCTGTCAACCCGATCGAGAAGGGCAGGCTCGTGGCAAGCAGAATCCCGATCAGCGTGGCGCCCTCGCGGAAGGCGGAGATGCGCGTGCGCTCCGCATAGTCGCTGGACAGTTCCGCGCCCCAGGCGGTGTAGGGCAGGGAGGTCCACGTGAAGCCGATCGAAACAAGCGCGGCCCAAAAGGCGAGATAGCCAAGGCCCGCCTCTCCGGATGGCCAGAAGAGCATGAAGGCGGAACCTGCGGTAAGGGGCAGCGAGGCGAGGAAGAAGCCGCGGCGACGACCGGCGCGCCCGCGCCATCGGTCGGCAAGCCAGCCGAACAGGGGATCGGTGGCCGCGTCGAGGACGCGGATCGCGAGGAGAACCGTGCCGACCGCCGCGACCGGCAAACCGATTGCTTCCGAATAGAACGTCGGCACGATGACGTAGAGCGGCAGGGCAAGTGCCGCCAGCGGCAGGGCGGGAAGGGCATAGGCGATATAGACGAGGGCCCGTGCACCAGGCGCCGTTCCGCGCCTGTCTTCACTGATGCCCCGTGTTCCCGACATCGCTCAACGCCTCCTGAATTCCACGCGCGTCCATGCGACCGGCAAACCGAATTTCGTGACGTAGGCTGAGTTGAGCACCGTTCCATTGCCCCTCAGCGTCATCGTGTCGTGGAAACGGACCTTGTTCCTCCGGTTGGCGGCATCGAGATAGACAAGGTAGGTGAAACGCGCCACGTTGCCGTCGATTCTGACCAGCGTCTCGCCGACCACGTCCTCGCGTGTGCCGCGGTATCTGTCGGGTCCGGTCTTCACGAAGCGCCAGGTCTTGCGGTCCCGGGTGCCGTCGTCAAATGTGAAGTCTTCCCTGAGCGTCAGCGTGCGCCCGTCCCATTTTCCGTGGAGCGCGACGGTGAACGTCCGCTGCAGGCCGGTGATGGCGCGAAAGCTGCCCTCGGCTACCGTCCTGCCGGCAAAGAAATCCTCGAACGAGAAGCTGCGTGCCTGTGCCGGCACAATCGCCAAGGTCATGTTCATGGCCGCGACGACGAGGAATGCTGCGAACAGGCGCATTTTTCAATCTCCTGGCGATATGCTTGTCCCACGGTGCGACCGGCCGCCGCTCGGGTCCGTTGCGCGGCCACGGGCATTCCCGATCCCGAACCGCTCACAGTTGCGGCCCGATGCGTGCCGTGCCCGACTTGCCGTCGTTGCGGATCCACTTCAGGCGTTTGTCATCGATGCGGTAGAGATCGAAGCACATGGGCCTGCCGTCATACCAGCTGCGAAACTTCTGGCAGAGACGATCGGATTCGATCCACCAGTTGCCTGTGTCGTTCGGCTTGGCAAAGCGGCCAAGACCGAGCGCCTCGCCGTTGCCGTCGACGCTGCCGCCCCGCCTGTAATTGAGCGGAAACTCGCCGCCAAAGGGCACGGCAAGAAAGATCCGACGGCCGACGATTCCGTCCCGTATGTCCTGGGCTGAGTAGCGCTCGGGAGCGGCCTGCGAAGACGTCGCCGCGAGCAAGATAGCGATTATGGTCGTGATCATACGCATCAAACGTCCGTCGTAGCGGTGCACGATTCTTCGATGCCATGTCTACGGTCGATGGATGCTTTTGGATCACGTGCGACGACCTTTTCGGCAACGCAAGCCGCCACTCGGCCTGAGCGCCACGTCGCGGCCGCGAGGCTATGGCTGCCTACCTTGTCAACGCGGCCCAGACGGGAATTCGCGGCGGTTCGCTGTCGCGGTAGGGCATGAATACCAACGGCAGAACCGCTGCCCGTCTGGGGCCGGGATCGTCGCGCTTATCTCTTACCTCTTGAGAAAGGCCAAGCGGTCGTCGGTACGGCTGGGCGCAATCTCAAGGATGTCGGCGGTGACGACATCTTCCGCAACGAAAGGGTCTTGCTGAATGCGTGTTTCCAGATCGGCGCGCGAGGTATTATGGGCGAGAACCGCTCCGCCGGCGCTTGGCTGAATGCTTCCACTGAGGAGGAAAATGCCCTCGTCGAAGCCTCGCTTGATCCAGGCATTGTGCCCTTCCATTAAAGCAGGCGCTTTGGCCTTGTTGGCGGAGAATTTGAGTGTAACGACGAACATGACGGCCCTCAAGAATTCTGGACGGAAGCGGTTTCTGTGTGGGTGATTGAAGTTGGTTGCTGCGCTGCCAGCCATTGGCACATGTCTTCGACCTCACGGCGGACGAAGGCCTCATCGCGAAATGCGGTCGCGAGCGCGGCCACGCCCTGGCTGCGCATGAGAACGTGCATGGCGAGCTCCTCTGCGTTGGTGCCTTGGCCCAGGGCTGTAAATTGGTGCGACAGCCAGTCGCGGAACACGGTGAAAAGCTCGGCCGCCCTGCTCTTGGCAATATGATCGAGCTTGGCGAGTTCATTGCAAAGCGTGCCGACGGGGCAGCCATACGCCATGATCTTTGTCTGGTTCATGATCAGAATTTGGATGAAGCGACGGATGCGATCCGCCGGGCTTTTTGCTTCAACCTGCCACGCATCGAGCATCGCCCGGGTCTTTGAAAGGCGATTGGTGATCACGGCTTCGAGAATCTCGTCCTTGGTCTTGAAGTGGTAGTAGAAGTTCCCGCGCGAAAGCCCGACCACCGCCGAGATGTCTGCGAAGGACGTCGCCTCGAAACCTCGCTCGTAGAACAGCTTGTCTGCAGCCTCGACAATCTGCTGCCGCGTAATCGCAGCGACCATGTTCCCACTCCTCTGAATGCGTTCTGCCAAAAGGCTCTCATTTAATTAGGACGATTGACCTAGAGATTTTTAGGACATATGACCTACAAAAATCAAGATCCTTTTTTGGGCTGGAATGCATAGTTGCGGGAGCAGCTTCGTCGGTTGACGCTGCCCCTTGCGAGCAGCACGCCATAGTTGGGGACGGTGGGGCTGGACGCGGACTACTACAGTTGCCTGCGCATGTTCCGCCCGCTGGTACGCTGCGCCGGTGGCCCCGGCCGGTTCCGTTGCCTGCATTACAACGAGATCAACCGTTATCCGGATTTGTGAGGGTTCTGGGGCGATATGGGTCAATCTCGACGCAGTTTGATGAGGGGGTCAAGTGCGATCTTGCCGCCGCCGTAGACGGCAAGGGTCAGCGCCATGGCGGCCCAGGGAAGATGGAAATTGGACCAGCCTTCCGGAATGGTGAGCTGGATCACCGCCGTCATCGCCAGCAGGCCAAGCGCCGCATAGCGGGTGAAAAGGCCCAGGACCAACAGGATCGGCAAAACAAGTTCGGCGATCCCGGCCGCCGCCGCCATGGTCAACGGCAGGGGATAGGGGATCTGGCTGCCGAATATATGCAGCTTGAATTCCTGCTCGAACAGATATCTGGCGCCTGTCGAAAGGGTCAAAAACCCGTCCCACTTCGTTAGTCCCGACTTGAAGAACGGGATTGCCAGGCCGATGCGCAGTGCCAGCAGCGGTAGCGACGGTGGAATGGCGGCGAGCAGGCCTTCGGCGCGACGATGAAGCGAGACGAGTGCAGTGCTGCCATCGCGGGAGGAAGCGAGTTCGATGGTCATGGAAGTTTCCCTTCAAAAGCTTCGAAGGCGCTGAATGCGCCGAGGCCGACAAGGCCAATCAACGCCGATCCGAAATCGAAATCCGGGGCGGCGGCGAATGCCTTCTGTGCCGCTGTGCCGAGGGTGGTGCCCTCAAGAAGGCAGGCCGCGAATGCAGCGTCCCCTGGTGGCAGGAAACGAATTTCGACATGCATGGCCGGCCGTACGACCAGTACCGCCTCCGCTCGCCATTCGGTGACGGGCGCCACGGCCTCGCCCTGATGGGCGCTCCAGATGGTGCCGGCCGGAAAGTCCGACCGGACGAGCCCGGCCGACGGATGCGGGACAAGCGACATCTCGGCAATTCGTTCGGGCGGCACGGCAGCAATTTTGGCGACATCGAGCGGCAATCTGTCCGCGGCATGGTAGGCTCGGGTCCAGGCGACCTCGATGCGAGCGACATCTGGCAGATAGGCAAGTGACGCTGCGGGGGGAAACGCTGCGATGAAATCGGGGAAATCATCGCCATAGTGAATGATCAGCGGAGTGGCCGGCTTGTGATCAGCGGCGTAGGTACGGGCCATGCCGGCAAAGAATTCGGAGCCGACCAGTCGTTTCGTCACCGGGAAACGCTGACCCAGCGCTGTCGTCAGTCCAACATAGACATTGTTGCGGTAGACGGCGAAGCGCAATGGATCGGTTACGCCGCGAGCGGTCGTGATGCCTTGCGGAAGCGGCAGGCCCGGATCGAGCAGCGCGGCGGCGAAGGCACTCTGACTTTCGTTGAAGCCCATGGTCATGCCGCCCGGGTGGCGCCGCGAGCCACGGCTGCGGCAGTCAGCACGGCATCGGCGCGGACTGCTTCCGCGTTAAGGGTGGCAAAATCCGGAACGTCGTTGTCCCACTCGATCAACGTCGGCAGGGGGCCGCTCCGTGACAGAGTATGTCGATAAAGCTCCACCACATCGGTTCTGACGGCGCTGCCATGGGCGTCGATCAGCAATCGGTCACCGACGTAGTCGACAGTCTCGTCATAGCCGGCCAGGTGGATTTCACCGACCAGCTCGACCGGGAAACGGTCGATATAGGCAATCGGGTCGAGACGGTGGTTCACGGCCGAAACCATGACGTTGTTGACATCGAGCAGCAGCCCGCATCCGGTTCGGTTGGCGATGGCGGCCAGGAAATCCACTTCATCGATCGTGCTCTCGGAGAACAACAGGTAGGTCGACGGATTTTCGAGCAACATTTGCCGGCCGAGCCATTGCTGGGTCTCATCGACATGGTCGATGACACGCGCCAGCGTTTCAGCCGTATAGGGCAACGGCAGAAGGTCGTTGAGAAAGCCGGTATCGTGGGTCGACCATGCCAGATGTTCCGAAAAGCTCTGCGGCCGGTAACGATCGATGAGGACACGAAGCCGTTTCAGATGTTCCTTGTCGAGATCGCGCGACGCGCCGATCGACAAGCCGACGCCATGAAGCGACAGTGGATAGAGATCCGCGACCGCTTCGAGATAGCGATGCGGCGGGCCGCCGGCGCCCATGTAGTTCTCGGCATGGACCTCGAAAAAGCCGACATCCGGCCTGGTGACGAGAATGGTTTCGTAATGCTCCGGCTTGAGGCCGAGGCCGGCGCGTTGCGGCAAGGCGGTCGCACGGTTTGCTGAAACGGTCATTGCTGTTCTCCCGATATTGACGGATGAGACGGAGACCCGGCATGCCGGGCCTCCTATCGAGGTTCAGCTTTTCACAGGCTCCAGCATGCCCTTGTGGCCATCGACGTTCATCGAGGTGCAGGTGCCGGCCGGGACGGCTTTCCATGCATTGCCCTGATAATCCATGGTCGAGGTGCCTGCGCAGGTGGTGCCGGGGCCGGCTGCGCAATCGTTCTGGCCCTTCAGGGCGATGCCATAGCACTTCTCGTTGCCCGCCATCTTTTCCGGTGCGAGCGGTGCGGCGAAGGAGGCGGATGCGATTGCACTTGCAAGCGAGCCGGCGAGCGCGAGCGTAAGCGTGGAACGGTTCATGGATGATCTCCTCTTAGATGTCCGCAGGCCGATCATCGGCTGCGTACTTCTGTCTTCGATTGGAGGGCCCTGATGTTACGGCCTGCCGCGAACACGAGTTCGTGATCGCCATGTGGGCTTCATTGGACAATATTTCGGCTGCCGCGTAACAAGGTGGCCACCGGGCGCGAATGGGAGACATGAGGTTGAGCGGCCAGGACGAAAAAGAGCTCGCCATGCTGCTGCAGGCCGCGATTGCGGGAGACGAAAAGGCCTATGCGGCCTTTCTGACGCGCACTGCCGCCATCGTGCGCGGCTTCGCGCGACGCAAGATCGTGCAGGGTGGCGTCGACCCGGAGGATATCGTGCAGGAAACGCTTCTGGCCATCCATACGAAGCGGCATACATGGATTGTCGATGCGCCGGTCCTGCCCTGGATCTTTGCGATCGCGCGCTTCAAGCTGATCGATGCCTTCCGCAAGCGCGGCCGCCGCGTGGAAATCGAGATCGGCGAGCTCGCCGAGACGCTAGCCCAGGCGGAGGCGGAAACGGTGAGCGACCGCGAGATCGGCCGGGTTCTGGACGGACTGGCGCCGGGCCAGCGTTCGGTGGTCGCGGCAATTTCAATCGAGGGCCATTCGATCGGAGAAACGGCCGCGAAATATGGCATGACTGAAACGGCTGTGCGCGTGGCGTTGCATAGAGGACTGCGCTCGATTGCGAAAAAATTTGGACGGTGCTGACATGCAGACCGAAGAACTGATCAATGCGTTGAAGGCAGATAGTGCGAGACAGTCGATGTCCCTTGGCCGCACCTGGAGGGTGGCGTTGGCGTGCGCGGCGCTTGCCGCTGCTGTCGTCTTCTACATTTTGCTCGGTCCGCGTCCGGATTTCGCAACGGCGGCCCATACGGTTCGCTTCATGTTCAAATTCGTGGTGATGCTCATGCTGGCATCGGCCGCTTTCGGGCTGTTGCGGGCGCTTTCGCGGCCAGGTTCAAATATAGCGCTGCCGGCACTGCGGCTGATCGCAGCCCCGGCTGTCCTTGGCGTCGCAGTGGCGGTCGAACTCGTAGTCGTGCCCTCCGACCAGTGGCGCGCGATCTGGTGGGGCACCAACATTTCCGTCTGCCTGACCTTTATCCCGGTGATCGGGATCGCGCCGCTGGCAGTATTCCTTTTGGCGCTTCGTCATGGCGCGCCAACCCGACCGGCGGTTGCTGGCGCCGTGGCCGGCCTACTCGCCGGCGGCCTGTCAGCTACCTTTTATGCCGCTCACTGCACCGACGATTCCCCGCTCTTCGTCGCGACCTGGTACTCAATCGCCATAGCAAGCCTGGCCTTTCTAGGCATGATCCTCGGTCCCCGTATCGCGCGTTGGTGAGCGAGGCCGCCCGCTCATATGGCTGACAAAACGGCTGGCGTTCCAGTGCTTCCATCGGACAATCCACTTTCCAGTTCTCGCTTGGCCCACTTGTCTGGGACGACGGCGATGCAGTCGGAGGCTTCTCCTCCGGTCAGCGTGAAGCCAAGAGGGAGTCCCTGACCGTCAGCGCGGCCGAGCATTTTGCTCGCAAAGCCGCCGCGGCTTCGACCAAAGCCTTCCGTATGAGTCAACCCTTTATGGGTGGCCCGCCTGATCGAAGTCGTGGACTGGGTGGCGCCCGTAATCGGCCAACGATCGCGGGAAGATTTTTTCTGTCGCTGATGGCCGATGCGTCACGACGCAGACAGCCACAGCTTTATGGCGAAGGCGACCGCCCCCGTCGCAAGCACGCCAAGGCACCACAGAGCGACAAACCACAGGATTCGATTGCCCCAAAATGTCGCCGGTCGCATCAGTGGTATCCATCCTCGTGCCGGACCTTGCCTCGGAACACCCAGTAGGCATATCCGGTGTAGGCAAGAATAATCGGTACCAACACGAGAGCGCCAACGAGGAGGAACGAAAGACTCTCCGGCGGTGCGGCTGCATCCCAGATCGTCAGTGAAGTCGGCACAATATAAGGATAGAAGCTGATCCCGATTCCGGCATAGCCGAGAATGAACAGGCCGAGGGATGCCAGAAATGGCTGGACATCCTTGCCCGATTTCAGTCCCTTTACGATCAGGTACAGGGAACCTAGCACCAGAAGCGGCACGATGACGCTGAACATAGCTGTCGGAAATCCGAACCAGCGATCAAGGTAGAGCGGCCGCAGCCACGGAGTCCAGAGGCTGAACACACCCATCGCGATGACCGTCAGGAATGCGAGGCGCTGCGCCAAATGCCTTGCGCGCCTCGCCAGTTCTCCCTCAGTTTTCATCACCAGCCACGTCGATCCGAGCAAGGTATAACCGATGAGCAGGGCGAGGCCCGTTGCAATCGAAAACGGGGTCAGCCAATCCCACCAGCCGCCAGCGTAGGCGCGATCGACGACGGGTATTCCCTGAACGAGCGCGCCGAGAGCGATCCCCTGGCAGAAGCCGGCAACGATCGAGCCGCCGGCAAACGCAACATCCCAGACGCGCTCCCAACGCTTGGTGCGCCACCGATACTCGAACGCAACCCCGCGGAAGATCAGGCCAAGCAGCATGGCGATCAACGGCATGTAGAGCGCCGGAAGGATTGTCGCATAGGCCAGTGGAAAGACCGCCAGCAGGCCGCCGCCACCCAATACCAGCCAGGTTTCGTTTCCATCCCATACCGGTGCGACAGAGTTCATCATCACGTCGCGGTCCTTCTTGTCCGGGAACAGCGGAAACAGGATGCCGACGCCGAGATCGAAGCCGTCCATCACGACATAGGCAAGAACACCGAAGGCGATGATCGCGGCCCAGATGAAGGCAAGATCAATGGGCATGAGAGTCTCCTTGAGCGGGACCAGGTGTGATGCCTTGCGTGCGGATCGGATCTTCCTGCAGTTCCGGGGTCGGGTCGCGCGGCAGTCTTGCCATAAGACGCAAGAGGTAGAACGTGCCTGTTCCGAAGACGAAGAAATAGACGATGATAAAGGCAATGAGCGACGTTGCGACCGCCGGAGCGGCAATTGGCGAATGAGACTCGGCTGTCAGGAGATGGCCATAGATCGTATAAGGTTGTCGACCGACTTCCGTGGTGACCCAGCCCGCAAGCACTGCGGCAAAACCCGCTGGGCCCATGGCGACCGCTGCGCGATGCAGCCAGGCATTGAAGTTCAGCGTCCCGCGATAGCGACAGAACAGCGACCAGATGCCGATGCCCAGCATGGCGAAGCCGATTGCAACCATGACGCGGAACGACCAGAAGACGATCGCGACCGGCGGCTCCTTGTCGTCGGGGATCGTATCGAGCCCGGCGAGCGGTTCGTTCAGTCCATGCTTGAGGATCAGGCTGGAGAGCTTCGGGATTTCGATTGCGTAGTCGACCCGCTTTTCGGCCTGATTGGGCAGTCCGAACAGAATTAGGGGCGCGCCATCCGGGTGACTGTCGAAATGCCCTTCCATCGCCATGACCTTGGCTGGCTGATGCTCCAACGTGTTGAGGCCATGCATATCACCCACCAGGATCTGGATCGGTGCAACGACGGCCGCCATCCACATTGCCATCGAAAACATCGTGGACGCGCGCAGGGGGGCAGTGCGCTTCAGGAGATGCCAGGCGCCGACCGCGCCAACCACGAAGGCGGTGGTGAGATACGCCGCCAGAACCATGTGGACAAGCCGGTAGGGGAATGACGGGTTGAAGATCACCGCCCACCAATCGACCGGGACGAACTGTCCCTTGTCATTCATGCCGAATCCGGCGGGCGTCTGCATCCAGGAATTGACCGCGAGGATCCAGGTGGCGGAGATCAGCGTGCCGAGCGCCACCATGCCCGTTGCGAAAAAGTGCAGGCCGGGTCCGACGCGTTGGCGGCCAAACAGCATGACGCCCAGGAAGCCCGCCTCGAGAAAGAATGCAGTCAGCACCTCGTAGCCCATCAGCGGGCCGATCACCGGTCCGGCCTTGTCTGAGAAGACGGCCCAGTTGGTGCCGAACTGATAGGACATGACGATGCCGGAGACGACGCCCATACCAAACGCCACTGCAAAAATCGTCTTCCAGAAATTGAAGAGCTCGAGGTACACTTCCCGCTTCGTCTTCAGGTACAGCGCTTCAAGCACGAACAGGTAGCTTGCGGTTCCGATCGAGAAGGCCGGGAATATGATGTGGGCCGAGACCGTGAAGGCGAACTGAATGCGGGCAAGGACGATCGCATCAAAGTGCTCGAACATAGGAATCCCCGGTAATCGTCAGGCATGCAACGCCGAGCCCAGGCTCCGGTAGAGCATATAGGCGGCGACGACAAAAATCAGTGTGGCAAATAGACTGTTGAGCGTACCTTCCCGTGCGGCAAGATGCTTGGCGAGATAAGAGCCCGCGATCCCGCCGAGAATGCCGCCCGCGATAAAGATCGCTGCGAGCAGCCAATCAACATAACCGGAAACGGCGTAATTCAAGGCCGTGGTCAGGCCGAAGGCCGTGACGGCGACGAGAGAGGAGCCGATTGCGTAAAGGATCGGCATGTTCGTGGAGGCAATCAGGCCAGGCACGATCAGAAAACCGCCTCCGATCCCGAAAAATCCTGAAAACACACCTGTCAGGCCGCCAAAGCCTGCGACCTTGTCAATATTTTCGCGGGAGCACTGCGCCCCTGGGTTGCCTAGTGCGCCACGCTTGCGGAACATCAAAACTCCGACGACGAGCATCAGTAGGGCAAAGAGGATGAGCAGTTTCTGGCCATCGACCATCTTGCCGAAGCTCGATCCGATGAAGGCGCCAATGACGCCCGCGACGCTGTAGACGCCGGCACAACGCCATTTGACATTGCCAAGCCGCGCATGGCCGACAAGGTTGGCAAAGGCGTTGGCGGCGACGGCAAAGGCACTGGTGCCAATCGCCAGATGCGTGCTCGGCACACCGACGACATAGACCATCAAGGGTACAGCCAGGATGGACCCGCCGCCACCGAAGAGGCCGAGCGTGAACCCGACCACTCCTCCGGAGATCGCGCCAAGGCCATATTGCAGGGGTTCGAGCATCATGGGCCTGTTCCCAGGCCGCCGTCAGGCGGCGTCTTCTTCAGTTCCGGGGAGACGAGCCATTTGCGGCCCTTGAGCATGCCATGCCAGTAGATCGGTAGCAGCGCTTCGGCCTTCAGATACCCGGCGGGACTCGATGGCTTGGTGCCGTCGATCACCGAGAGCCCCCGCGCCGAGGAGCAGTACATCGCAGGCCGAAGCCGATTTGTGATCTTTTGCATTTGGAGCCTGTGAAAGACGGAGCCGGAGTTGAGACAAGTCGTAACCGGCAGCTTTGGTGGCCGCGCGTGCGGCGTCACCTCCAAGGGATGGAGCCTGCGAGAGCGCCCAGAGCGTCGCCGCCCGCGTGCCATACCGGCAGAACGCAAGAACCGGTTTCGGCGCGTCCTTCATGGCTTCGGCAAACAGCGCCACGTCGCGATCGCTGATGTTGGAAGCGACGACGGGAACATGCCGGAGTTCGAGGACGGCACCCTCCGCGGAGATGCACACCATGCCGGCGGTCGGCCGACCATCTTCTTCGCCATCCGGCAGATCCGAAATGATCGACTTGAAGCCGAGCCGGACGAGTTCATGCGCATCTTCAAGCTCGATCTGCGGCGAGACGCTGATGCTGTCGTTGATCTTGCGGAGAATCATGAAACTTTCTCCTCAATGAGCCCGAAGCTGTGCCGTCTGCCGGGACGAGGCGATGCGATAGGCGAACATGCCAACAAACATGGCCGTCGCGAACAGGATCGCCTCCCAGCGGCCCGTGACGAGAGATGCGATCGCAGGGCCGGGGCAGAGTCCGACCAGTCCCCAGCCGAGGCCAAACAGCACCGCGCCGGCAACCAGCGGCCGGTCAATGGTGCGGTTCGCAGGTACGTGGAACTCGGTATCGAAGGCAGGACGAGTGCGCCGACGCCTGATGGCGTAGGCGATGGACGACGGGATCAGGGCACCGCCCATGACGAAGGCGAGCGACGGATCCCATGTGCCGGTCACGTCAAGGAAGGCGAGGACGCGGGCCGGATTGACCATGTCGGAGATAACAAGTCCAACGCCGAACAAGAGGCCGCAGAGGACGGAAGCGAGAACCCGGTAAGCCATCACAATCCTCCAACCACATGGCGGACGACGTAGACGGTCATCGCCGCTACGACCATGAAAATGGCGGTCGCGACCATCGAGCGCGGCGACAGCCTTGCAAGCCCGCACACGCCGTGGCCGCTTGTGCAACCGGATCCGAGGCGGGTTCCAAAGCCAACCAGAAGACCGCCGACCATCAGCAGCACGGGTGACGAGGTGATCGTCAGCTCCGCATGCCTGATCCAGGCAAAGGCAACCGCCGCACCGACCGCAATGCCGGCGAGAAAGCCAAGTCCAAGCGGACTGATCCCGACGCCTGTCCAGCCGAACGCCGATGCGGTCAGTCCAGACACTCCGGCAATGCGGCCATTCAGCAGCAGGTAGAGGGTTGCCGAAAGCCCGATGAGGAGGCCGCCGGACAGTGGCCAGATGAGGTTGAGATAGGACATCGCACATACCAGTTTTTTAGAGAGCGTTGACCGGGATCTTGAGATAGTGAACGCCGTTGTCCTCGGCCGGGGGCATCTGGCCGCCGCGCATGTTGACCTGAACCGATGGAAGGATCAGCTTGGGCATCGAAAGCGTCGCGTCGCGAGCGTTGCGCATAGCAACGAAATCGTCCTCACTGACGCCCGCGTGCACATGGACATTGCCGGTGCGTTCGGCGCCAACGGTCGTTTCCCACGCGTAGTCGTCACGGCCTGGCGCCTTGTAGTCGTGACACATGAACATGCGGGCTTCCTCCGGCAACTGGGTCAGCCGTTTGATCGAACGATAGAGGGTGCGGGCATCGCCGCCGGGGAAATCGCAGCGCGCCGTGCCGTAGTCCGGCATGAACATCGTGTCGCCGGGGAAGACGGCATCGCCGACGACATAGGTGAGACAGGCCGGCGTGTGGCCCGGGACATGGAGGACGGTCGCATCGATATTTCCGATCTTGAAACAGTCGCCATCCTGAAAGAGCTGGTCGAACTGACTGCCGTCCCGCTGGAACTCGGTGCCTGCGTTAAAGATCTTTCCAAAGACCTCCTGGACGCGGATGATTTCCCTGCCGATGGCAAGCTGGCCGCCGATTTCCTTCTGCAGAAACGGCGCCGCCGACAGGTGGTCGGCATGGGCGTGCGTTTCGAGCAGCCACTGCACTTCGAGACTTTCTGATTTTATGTAATCAATGAGGGCCTCTGCGGACGCGTTCATCGTCCGGCCGGAGGCCGGATCGTAGTCGAGAACACTGTCGACAATGGCACAGGCATTGGATGACGGATCCCTGACGACATGGCTGATCGTAAACGTCGCCGGATCGAAGAAGGACTGAACCAAGGGGCGTTTCCCGACGTTTCCGAGCGCCTCCCGGATGATCTCGGACGCATGGTTGAGGTGGGTATCAGCGGTGATGTCGGCCATGATTGCCTCCTGGCGAAGATCGTAAATTACATATTTACAATAAAAAAGCAAGTGTGTATTTTCGGTAGTCATGAAACTGCGCTTTCTCTATGCAGGAGCCAGAGGATTGACCGGCGGAAGGGATTGGGCATGGACGCGATGAATTCGAAACAGCAGGATGCACCGGTGGCGCTCCGCCTGAATGACAAGGCGCCAGGTTTCTCCGCGCGCTCGACGGCCGGCGAAGTCTCGCTGTCGAGCTATCGTGGCCGCTGGCTGCTGTTCTTTTCGCATCCTGCCGACTTCACCTCGGTCTGCACCAGCGAGTTCATCGCACTCGCAAAGGCGCAGGAAAAGTTCGCAAGGCTCGACTGCGATCTGCTCGGCCTCTCGGTTGACAGCCTCTATTCCCACGTTGCATGGCTCCGGGACATCGAGCACAGCTTCGGCGTCAAGGTTCGCTTCCCGCTGATCGAGGATTCGGCGATGGTGATCGCCAGGGCCTATGGCATGCTGGATTCCTCGTCTGAGAACAGCGGCACAGTTCGTGCGACCTATGTCATTGACCCGGAAGGCGTCATCCGTGCCATCGTTTGGTATCCGATGAATGTCGGTCGTTCAGTTGAGGAACTGTTGCGCCTCGTAGAGGCACTGCAGACGTCCGAGCGTGAATGCGCGCTCACGCCCGAGGGCTGGCATCCCGGTGATGCGCTTGTCGAACCTGCGGCCGCGTCGATCGACGATGCTGAGCAGATGGCAGAAGGCCAGTCCTGGTATTATCGGGAGCGCCGCGCATGATCGATCGCTCTCTCTCACTCAGCGCGATGCAGGAGAAGGCGACTGAGGCCGCCGACTTCATGCGCCTGTTCAGCACGCCAAGTCGCCTGATGCTGCTTTGCCACATCGCCCAGAAGGAGCGGTCTGTCGGCGAGATTCAGGAGGCTCTCGACTTCAAGCAGCCGGCGCTCTCTCAGCAGTTGGGTGAACTGCGACAGGCAGGCGTCGTCCAGACGCGTCGCGAATCCCGACAAGTTTATTACTCGATCGCCGACGACCGCGTCGCCGTCGTCATGAAGATGCTGCTGCAGGTCTTCTGCAGTGTCGGCCCGGAGGAGGCTGCACCAGCGATTGAACCCAATCCTGCTCCTGCTGCGGCCTCTCGGCCGATAGCGTCAGGAGGGTCTTTCGGCGAGATGGCGCATTGGGCCCGCCTGGAGAACGCTGATTGAAACCAGATCAACAAAAATCCGGCGAGGCGTCCGGTGGAAAGGTTGAGGCAGATGGTGCAGGACTGGCAGGCTCTGATCGAAAACATGAATGGCGCCCTGAAGGATCTCCGCCAGGGCGGCCCCGAGATGATGAAGTCCTTCTCGGATCTGTCCAAGGCGGCTCATGCGGGAAAAGCGCTCGACCAAAAGACCAAGGAACTGATCGCATTGGCCATCGGCGTCGCTACGCGCTGCGCTCCCTGCATCGCTTATCATGCCGAGGGCGCGGCAAAAGCAGGTGCAAGTCGCGAGGAGATCGTCGAGACCATGGGTGTCTCGGTTTATATGGGCGCCGGTCCCTCGCTGATGTATGCCGCCCAGGCGCTTGAAGCTTTTACGCAGATTTCAGGCGCGACACCTCGCACAACGTGATGCAAGATCGTCCGGTGTCCAATTTCAAGCCGCTCTGGGACAAGCCGACTTCCCCGAGGCCGGCATCGAGTTCGGCTGGATTCTCGACACACAGCCTCAAGCAGGCCATCTTTTGGCAGCGCCGCATGGACCGCGCCACCTTCATCCCCATGGGCTAGGCAGGGAGATGGGCTAGGCGAGCAAGCTCGCCCTTGAGGCGTGCCGTCTCCAGACCCAGTTCGATGAAACGGTGGGCATGGCGGGCGAGTGCGATATTGTCGTCCCACAAATTGCGCCAGATCGCGGTCTTCAGCGACAGGTCCTTGTCGACGATGGCCGTCGAGAAGGATTCGAAGGTGACGTAGTCGTCCCAGCCGATGGCGACCAGTGCATCGAAGATTGCCGCAAAGTCGATCGTGCCGGTTCCGAGATAGCCGCGATGGCTCTCGCCGATATGGACATAGCCGATCTTGTCGGCCGCATGGCGGATGGCGAGGCCGACATCGGCTTCCTCGATGTTCATGTGGAACGTATCGAGGTGCAGGAGAACGTTCGAGGCACCGGTGTCGCGGATATAGGCCATGCCCTGCGCCGCCGTGTTGAGCATGTTGCTTTCGAAGCGGTTGACGATTTCAAGATTGAGTGTGACCCCTGCCGCCTTCGCGCGGTTAGCCACCTTCGACAAGGCGGAAACGCTCGTATCCCAGCCCTTGCGCGTGACGCTGTGCTCCTGCTTGCCATGGGCGGAGCTGAGGATGCCGGCCAGTTTCGTGCCCCCGAGATCGCGCACCAGTGCCACGGCGCGGTCGAGGATATCGACGCCATTGGCCACGACCGATGCGTCCTCGCTGGAAATGTCGCCCTCCGGCGGCAGGCCCATGCTGATCGCCACGTCGAGGCCGAGTTCGTTTAGGCGACCCGAAAGCCATTTCACATCGACCTGATTGGGATCGAGATAGGAGAATTCGATGAGCTTATAGCCGAGCTTGTGGGTGCTCTCGAGGGCTTTCTCAAGTTCGCCCTTGGACGAGCCCGCGCTCCAGACGAAGGAGTGGACGCCGATTTTCGACATAGCTGGCCGCTTTCTGAAAGAATGAAACAAGCATCGGCCGGGCACGCCGCTTGCGCGGGCGCACCCGACCGTCCGGGAGAAGTATTTAGCGGGCTGCGGTCCAGCCCTTGTAGTCCTTGACGTTTTCAGCCGTGATCAGCTGCGGGTCGAGCAGCACGACGGGTTCCGCCGGCTTGTTGCCCTTCAGAACCTCGACGCCGAGCTGCAGCGCCTGACCGGCCATGACATAGGGATCCTGCGAGGCAGACGCCTTGATCATGGAATTGCCGCTGGCAAGCGATTTCTCGATGTCGGGGGCGCCATCGACGGCAGTGAAGAAGAACTCGTTGCGGTTCAGCTGCTTGGCCGCCAGCTCGGCGCCGATCGCCGTCGGGTCGTTGATCGCAAAGACGGCGTCGATCTTGTCGAAGCGGGTAAGCAGGCCCTGCATCACGGCAAGACCGCCATCGCGCGAGCCCTGGCCGTTCTGGTCGTCCGACAGGATCTTGATGTCGGCGTGCTTTCCGAGCGCTTCCTTGCAGCCCTGCACGCGTTCGAGGATCGAGGAGGAGGCCGGGCCGTTGATGATGACAACGTCGCCCTTGTTGCCAAGCTTTTCGGCGATGTAGTTGCAGGCCTCCTCGCCGGCCTTGACATTGTTCGTCATGACGGTGACGTCGGCGCCTGGTGCGGAGACGTCGAAGGCGGCGACGACGACGCCTGCAGCCTGCGCCTTCTTCACGGCAGGAGCGATCGCCTTCGCATCGACGGCGTTGAGCATGATGATGTCGACGCCGGCAGCGATGAAGCTGTCGACCTGCGAGACCTGCTTGTTCAGGTCGTAGTCGGCCGAGACGGAGATGACCTCGACGTTCGGGTTGATTTCCTTCGCGCGGTCCTCGATGCCCTTGATGGTGGCGACGAAGAACGGATTACCCAGCAGGCCGACCGAGATGCCGATCTTGTTGAGATCCTTGGCGGCTGCGGGCATGCTGATCGCGGCGGCAAGTGCTGTGCCGATAAGCAATTTTGGCATAAGACGCATGTTTTCCTCCTTTGGTGGCGCGTTTTGCGCCGTTGTTTCCGGTGACGACCGGTTCGTTCAGCCGGGGACTACGTCCGGCTAAGCCCTTGCAGCCTGTACCGATCGAGGCCGACGGCGACGATGATGACGAGGCCCTTGATGATGTATTGCCAGATGTCCGAGACGCCCACGAGGATGAGGCCGTTGGAAAGCACGGCGATGATGAGCGCCCCGATCAGCGTGCCCCAGATGGAGCCGACGCCGCCGACGAAGCTGGTGCCGCCGAGGATGACCGCCGCGATGGCATCGAGTTCATAGGCCTGGCCGAGCTGCAGGCCGTTGGCGGCATAGAGGCGCGCAGCCGACATGGCGCCGCCCAGGCCGGAGAGCAGGCCTGACATCGAATAGACGAAGAGAAGCACCAGCGGCACCTTGATGCCGGTGAGGCGCGCAGCCTCGGAATTGCCGCCGACGGCGTAGATCCAGGTGCCGAGCACTGTGCGCTTCAGGATGAACCACGAAACGAGGATCGTCGCGATGGCGATGATGGCGAGCCAAGGCACGCCGAACAGCGTGCCATTGCCGATGAAATCGAAGGGCAGGTCCGCATTGAAGACGGTCGTATCGTTGCCGAGCAGGCGGGCCACGCCGCGGATCGCCGTCAGCGAGCCGAGGGTCACGATGAAGGGCGGCAGTTTCAACCAGGCGATGATCGCGCCATTGAGGAAGCCGCAAGCGAGGCCGGCAAGGATGGCTGCGGGAACGCCGAGCATGCCGAGATCCGGCACCAGCGAGACGATGACGGCGATCATCGCTGAGGCGGCGAGGATCGAGCCCACGGAGAGGTCGATACCGCCGGTCAGGATGACGAAGGTCATGCCGGCGGCAAGCACCGTGTTGATCGAGGCCTGCTGCATGACGATCGACAGGTTGTTGACTGACAGGAACCGGCCGGACAGCAGGTGGAAGCCGATAGCGAGCAGTATTAGCACCGGCAGCATGCCGAGCGCCGTCAGCGTCGAGCGCAGCTTCAGCTTGTCCATTCGGGCCTGTTCGGTTTCGCTTGCAGCCATGGTTCCGTCCCGTTTCTTCTGCTTCGTCAGGCCGCAGCGCCGGCCGTGCCGGTCGCCAGCGCCATCACTGCTTCCTGGTCGATCGGCTGGGTCACTTCGCCGGCAATGTGCCCCTCGCGCATGACCAGCACGCGGTCGGCGATGCCGAGGATTTCCGGCAGGTCGCTGGAGATGACGATGATGGCGATGCCGTTCTGCGCGAGATCATCGATGATGCGGTAGATTTCCGACTTGGCGCCGACATCGACGCCGCGCGTCGGCTCGTCGAGGATGATCGCCTTCGGCCTGGTCTCCAGCAGGCGGGCCAGAAGCGCCTTCTGCTGGTTGCCGCCCGAGAGCGCGCCGACATTGATCTGCGTGCCGGCCGTGCGGATCGCCAGCGCCTTGACGGCGCCGCTCGCCCGCTCCCTGGCCTTGGCGAAATTCAGCGCACCGCCCACCTTCGCGTCTTCTGCGATGACGCCGATATTGATGTTGTCGCTGATCGACATGTCGAGGAAGAGGCCGAGCGCCTTGCGGTCCTCGGTGAGATAGGCGATGCCGGCATCGAGCGCGTCGCTTGGCGAGGCGATCGTCAACGTCCTGCCGTTCAGCGATACGCTGCCAGTCGTGCGTCGGTCGGCGCCGTAGACGAGGCGGGCAAGTTCCGTGCGGCCCGAACCGACGAGGCCGGCAATGCCAAGGACTTCGCCTGCGCGCACGTCAAATGAGCAGTCGTGCACGCGCTTGCCGTCGCCGATGTTGTTGACGGAAAGCACTGCTGCGCGCTCGCCTTCCACCTGCCTGTGCTCCTTCTTGTAGAAGGACGAGAGATCGCGGCCGACCATCATCGAGACCAGCTTGCTGGCCGAGAGCCCGTCACGGTCGAGTGTGCCGACATAGGCACCGTCGCGCAACACGCTGACACGGTCCGAGAGCTGGTAGATCTCCTCCATGCGGTGACTGATGTATATGATGGCGATGCCGTCGGCCTTGAGACGGGCGATGACATCGAACAGCCGGTCGGTCTCGCGCGTGGTGAGCGATGTCGTCGGTTCGTCCATGACAATGATGCGCGCATTGGTCGTCAGCGCCCGCGCGATTTCCACCATCTGCCGCTCGCCGAGCGAAAGCTCCGCAACACGGCGTGCGGAATCGAAACTGATGCCGAGCTGCTTGAGGATCGGTTCGGCACGCCGGCGCATCTCGGCGCGGTCGGCAAGGCCGAAACGCGAGGGCTCGTTGCCGAGGAACATGTTCTGCGCCACCGTGAGGTTCGGTGCGAGCGACAGCTCCTGGTAAATCACGGCGATGCCATAGGCCTTGGCCTTCAAGGGATCGCCGAGCGTGACCGGTTCGCCGTCGATCAGCACCGAACCGCCGGGATCGGCGGTATAGGCCCCGGACAGGATTTTCATCAGCGTCGATTTGCCCGCACCGTTTTCGCCCATCAGTGCGTGCACTTCGCCGGCATGCACGGTGAGGCTGACATGCGACAAAGCCTTCGATGCGCCGAAGGTCTTGCTGATGTCGCGCATTTCAAGGAGCGGCGTGGCGGCCTGTTGCGTCATAGGCGCTTCTCCCTGAAATCGCTGCCCGCCATCGCATCCACCTGCTGACGCCATGCCTGCCGGTAGGCGTTGAGGTCGCCAACGGTTGCCGGCTCAGCCACCGTGCAGTCGTTGACGAAGGGATTGCTTCCGATCGCGTCGAAGACGAGTGCTGCAGCGCCAAAGGCGCTTCCTTCGGCATTGGCGCTGGTGTGGACCGTCTGTCCGGGGCGAAGCGCGGCAAGGATTGCGGAATAAAGCCCCGTCTTCACCAGGCCGCCATCGATGACGATCGTGTTTTTCGATCCGATGAGGTCGAGCGAAAGATCGGTCATCAGCGCGACATAGAGCAGGGCGACGGCGGCGCGTTCCTCGCCATCGACGGTGGGGCCGCTGAACTGCCCGGCATGCCCCTGCATGGGGCCGCCGGCGGCGAAGGAGGGCAGGGCGAAAGCCCGCTTGGCGATGACCGCGGCGACGGCCTCCGGCGAAACCGGTCTCGCCCAGCCGTTGCTTGCGACATCATATTCTCGACCGCCCATGAACCGGATCGTCGCGACCGGCTGGCGATCGACCGTGACATTGGCCAGCATGTCGCGCGCGGAATCGAGCCGCTCGAGCGGACTTGCCGGATTGAAGACGATCACCCAGGTGCCGGTCGAGACCAGCGTGAAATCGGAAAAGCCGAGCGAGCGGTAGAAATAGAGCGCGGCATTGCTGTCGTGCACGCCGTTGTGGACCGCGACCTCCACGCTGCGCCCGTCATCCAGGGACACCTGGTGCATGCCGATCGCGCTGCCGGCCCTTGCAAAATCCGGCATCTTGCCGCGCCAGCCCATCCGATCGACAAGGCTGCTGAAATCGTCTGCGAGCGGCGCCCAGAGATGGGAATGGCAGCCGAGATACGAGACTTCGGACACCTTGTGGCCGGAGAATTTCCAGCTCCAGAACTGCGGATAGGCGAGAATGGCATCGGTTTTGTCGAGAAGCGCCGGATCGCGCGCGTTCAGCCAGAGAAGATGGCGGCCGTAGTTGAAGCCGAGCGGCAGCGGTGGCGAGAAGGTTTCGCCGAAATCCGGCGTCAGGGCATCGATGCTGCGTGCAATGTCGGCGGGCGGTTCTTGCTCGTAATCAAGAATAGGATGAACGAGACCATTGCCGGCGACAAGCGCAAAGGTGCAGCCATGGCCGGAGAAGGTGATGCGATCGACGCCATGCGTTGAAACCACGCGGACGAGTTCGTTCTTCATCCATGCGAAGAGCGCCGCGTCGTCCAGAACCTTGAGAGCCCCCTCCTGCCGCCACACGGGGCGGGTGCGCGCCTCATCGATGACCTTGCCGTCGGCCGAAAGGACAAAAAGTTTCGAATTGGTTTTGCCGAGATCGAAGACGGCGATGGGGGATGGGCTCAACTTTCCCCTCCCATGGTCGCGATCGTGATGGTGACGCCGGCATCTTCCAGCATTTTCGCGGCGGCCTCGGTGAGGCCGTCATCCGTGATGATAGTACCGATGCGGGAGAGCGGAAGGGCGACGTTGCGCGGCTGGATGGAAAACTTCCGGCTGTCGGCCAGAAGCACGATCTCGTCGGCGCAGGCGGCAAGCTCGCCGATGACCTTCACGAGCAGCGGATGGGATTCGAGCAATCCCTTGCCGCTGATGCCTTGGGTGCCCAGGAAGAAGCGTGAGGCGAAGAAACCCGGCGATCCGGCCGCCGCATCGTGGATGATCCCGGGCTCGCGATAGAGCTCGCCGCCGGCCAATGAAAGCTGGCAGGTGCCGTGTTCGCCGAGATGGGCGGCAAGCGGCATGGAATTTGTCCAGAGGCGCACGTTGCGCCGGGCCAGTAACGTGCCGAGCTGATAGCAGGTCGAGCCGGCATGCACGATGATGGCGTCCCCATCGCGCACCAGCTCTGCGGCCTTGGCGGCGATCGCCCGCTTGGCCTCGACGGCGATGTCACGGTTCTCGTCATAGGGGCGCGCGGAAAGACGCACGCTGTCGCCGGCCTCGCTGGCAGAAACGCCGCCGTAGACTTTCCGGGCGCGGCCGAGTTCATGCAGCTTGTCGATATCGCGACGAATGGTAGCGGGAGAGGCGCCGAGGCGTATCTGCAGATCCCGCACGGATGCGAACGGCGTCTCGCGCAGCAGATCGATGATGGCCTTGTGGCGCTCGGTGTCGTTCAAGACCGCTCCTCCCGACGTCTCCCTCGTCGATGATGAAAGATAATCATACGGATTGGACAAGATCAAGATGTATGACGCAGAATCTTCATTGTTGACGATTTTAGATCACATAAATACCATATGGAGGAAAGTTTGCTCACATCGGAGACCCGATAGGCAGGCGCGAGCTGGTGAGAGGAGGAGGCCGGCATGGCTTCAGGTATTCGGGCGGGGGACGTTGCCGCCTTCGACGCATTTCTTGTGCTTTCGAAGGCGATCGGCAGCGATATCCTGAAAACGCAAGGCGCCGGTGGCAATACCTCCTACAAGCGCGATGGCGTGATGTGGGTGAAGGCGTCGGGCACGTGGCTTTCCCATGCAGGCAAGCGCGACATCATGGTGCCGGTGGAGGTCGCGCCGCTGGTGGAAGCGCTGCGGGCCGGCAATCCGAGCGCCGAGAAGGCGACGGACTTCGTCGTTTCGGACCTGAACGCGTCCGGCCTTCGCCCCTCGATCGAGACCAGCTTTCACGCCGTCCTGCCGCAGGCGGTGGTCGCCCACTATCACTGCGTGAACACCATTGCGCTTTCCGTGCTCGCGGATCGTGAGGCGGTCATCGCGGAGCGGATGGCGCGGCTGCCGGATTTGACCTGGGCGAGCATTCCTTACCGCCGCCCCGGCACGCCGCTCGCCCATGAGATCGACCGCGTCGCCGAAAGCCGGCCGGATGTGCTGGTGCTTTTCAACCACGGCGTCATCGTCACGGGGGAAACCGTCGAGGAGGTGCGAGAGCGCATCATCAGGGTTACGGCAGCGCTGACCGTGAAGGAACGCGCGGCAACCGCAGCCGATCCCTCAAGGCTGCAAGTGCTGGCGGAAGGCTCCGGTTTCCATGCGGCGCAGGATGCCGGCAGCCACAAGACAGCGCTGAGCCCCGCAAGCATCGGCTTGGCGACGGGCGGCTCGCTCTACCCTGACCATGTCATCTTCCTTGGCACGGAAATCGGCGTGCTCGCTCATGGCGAGACGGCGAAGTCCTATTGCGAGGCGCGCCGTACACAAAACCGCACCGTTCCGAAGATGCTTATTGCGCCAGGGCTTGGTGTCCTGCTGGCGAATGAGCTGACCGATGGCGGGCGTGTCATGGCACGGTGCCTATCCGAAATCGTCGCCCGTATTCCGGAAGACGCGTGTGTCATCTATCTCGGACCCGAGCAGGAACATGAACTGACCCATTGGGAGGCCGAGCAATATCGGCAGGCGCTTGATCGCAAGGCGAGCCAGCGGTCATGAGCGCGACGGCAAAGCCCGCAACCGCTCTCGGTATAGATCTCGGCACGTCGGGGGTGCGGGCGGCAGCCCTCGCTGCAGATGGCACGCTCCTCGACATGGCTGCCTTTTCCTTCCCGAGCGCGGCCGACGGGCGGATGCCTTCTCTATGGTGGGCGGGTGTGCAGTCCTGTCTTTCTGAACTTTCCGCGCGCCTGTCTCTCGCGTCCATCGAAGGCTTGGGTGTCGATGGAACGTCCGGTACGGTGCTGGCGATTGACGCTGATGGCCGGCCGATCGGCGAGCCATCGATGTACAATGACCCCTGTCCCGACAGGGCAATCATCGAGCGAATTGCCGAAGAAGCGCCCGCCGATAGCCCTGCGCGCGGAGCAACCTCTGCACTTGCCCGCGCCATCCACCTGTCGCGCCGCCACGGCGTGCGCGGGGTCGTGCACCAGGCAGACTGGATCCTCATGAAACTCGGCCTTCTCACGGCAACGAGCGACGAGAACAACGCGCTGAAGACCGGCTATGAACTCTCCACAGGGCGCTGGCCGGACTGGCTGGAGGCCTGCGGCATGGACATCGCATTGCTGCCAGCGGTCGAGCGCGCCGGTATGCCCCTCTCGGCAGTCGGGCCGGCGGGGCGGGCGTTTGGTCTTCCGGCAAGCTGCCGCTATCATGCCGGTACCACCGACGGCTGCGCCTCCTTTCTGGCGACGGGTGCCTCGGCCATCGGTGATGGCGTCACGGCGCTCGGC
This sequence comes from Mycoplana rhizolycopersici, assembly GCF_013378445.1. Classification (GTDB taxonomy): domain Bacteria; phylum Pseudomonadota; class Alphaproteobacteria; order Rhizobiales; family Rhizobiaceae; genus Mycoplana; species Mycoplana rhizolycopersici. The sequence continues at coordinate 56,197 of NZ_JABXYK010000015.1, read as the reverse complement.
TCGACGCTGGTCGTCAAGCTGGCCTCCGCCCGGCCGATCGATGCGGCCAGCTATGGCATCTATTCGCACAGGATCCTGGATTTCTGGCTTGCCGGCGGGGCTTCCAATTCGGGCGGCGCGGTCATTGGCTGCTTCTTCGACAACGAACAATTGAAAGCCATGACGCCGCACCTCCGGCCGGATGTTCCGACCGGCCTTGCCTATTATCCACTTGCAAAGCCCGGCGAGCGCTTCCCCGTAAACGATCCCGCCTATCCCCCACGGCTGGAGCCACGCCCGGCGGACGACATCGCATTCTTCCAGGCGATCCTCGAAGGCATCACCGTCATCGAGAAATCGGGTTACGACCGCCTGGTCGAACTCGGCGGCCCCGAGGTTCGCTCCGTGCGCACGGTCGGCGGCGGGGCGGCCAACTCCGCCTGGACGAGAATGCGGGAAAACGCGCTCGGCGTGCCATTCCTCGCCGCCCGGTCGGCTGAAGCAGCCGTCGGCGCGGCGTCTCTGGTTCTGGCCGGAAAGGCCCGGTGGCCATGAGCCTCGCACCATGGACGACCCTCGCAACCCTTGCCGAACGCTACGATGCCTTTCTCGTGGACCAGTTCGGCGTGCTGCGCGATGACGAGCGGGCCTATCCTGGTGCCAACGAGGCCTTGCTCCGGCTCAAGGCGTCGGGGAAAACCGTCATCCTTCTCTCCAATTCAGGCCGGAGCGGCGACTACAATGCCGAGCGTCTGGTCGGGCTCGGATTCGACCGCGCGGGCTTCGACCGCTTCCTGACCTCCGGCGATGTCGCCTATGATATCCTTGTCCGCGAAACGGCCGGCTCAACGGCGACGCGCTGCCTGACGATCTCGAGCGGCGGCGACCGCAACCTCGCAGACTCGCTCGGCTTCAAAAGTGTCGAGAATGCTGAGATCGCCGACATCGTGATCATCTCGGGCAGCGAGGCGGAAAGAATTCCACTGTCAGCCTACCGCGACCGGCTGGCGCCGGCGGCGCGGCGCGGCGTGCCCTGCTACTGCACCAATCCCGACCGTCACAAGCTCGCCAAGGGCGGCGTCACAGCACCGGGCGCAGGCAGTATCGCGCTCGCCTACCACGACCTCGGCGGCCCTGTTCGCTGGTTCGGCAAGCCCTATCCCGCGATCTACCAGCGGGCCCAATCCCTGCTTTCCAATATCACCAGCGATCGCATTATCTGCATCGGCGACAGCATCGAACACGATATTGCGGGCGCCACCAGCGCAGGCTTGGCCTCTTGCCTCGTCCGGACGGGCATACTTGCGGGCAGCACGGAAAGCGAGGTGGCTGTGATCTCCGATATGCATGGTGCGCACCCCGATTTTCTCATGGAACGCTTCATGGCCTGAGTGACAGGTCCTGACTTTCACCCGGCCGATCAAGGTCTGGGCACAGCAAAGCACCAGACCAAGGCTGTCGAACGCCTGATGCGCAAGCTTCTGACTTGAGGCTGCACTTTGCGCCGGTCCGCAGCGTCACGACATGATCAGGCCGCCGTCAACATTGATCGTCTGGCCGGTAATATAGGTCGCATCGGCAGAGGCGAGAAACGCGACGAGGGCGGCGACTTCGGCGGGCGTGCCCGCGCGGCCCATCGGGATGCCTTCGACCCATTCGGCCATCAACTCGCCTGGGCCGTATTCGCCGAGCATCTGGCCCCAGACGCGGTCGTTGTAGTCCCACATCTCTGTGTGGATGATGCCGGGGCAGATGGCGTTGGCGGTAATGCCTTCGCGGGCCAGTTCCTTGGCAAGGCTCTGCGTGAGGCCCACGACGCCGAACTTCGAGGCGGCGTAGTGCGGGGTATAGATGAAGCCCTGGCGAGCCTGGCCGGAAGCGGTGTTGATCAGGCGGCCCTTCGTGCCGCTGGCGCGGAAGCGGCGGATCGCCTCCTGGCAGCACAGGAAGACGCCCTTGGTGTTGACGTCGAGGTTGAGGTCCCACTCGCGCTCGGTGAGGTTTTCGACCTTGGCGATGGTGATGACGCCGGCATTCTGCACGGAAACGGAAATCGCACCGAGCTTGGCTTCGGCCTCGCCATAGGTTTCCTGAACAGCCCTGGCGTCGGTCACATCAAGCGCAAAGCCTATCACCTCGGCTCCGGTTTCCGCAGCAAGCGCTTCGGCCGCAGCACCGGTGTCCTTTTCGATGGCCGCGATGGCCACTTTCGCGCCCTCTTCGGCAAAGCGCTTGGCGATACCGCGGCCGATGCCCTTGTTGCCTCCGGTGACGAATACCGTTTGGCCTGCGAAACGTCTCATGGTCTTCTCTCCATAAAATGCAGCAGGCGATGGATGATCCCGGATGGATCAGGCCGTCAGCCGGGCTGCCGTGAACTTGTCCGTGACAAGCACATCGATGACACCCAGCTTCAGGGCGCCGGCGATGGCCTGGGTTTTGGATTCGCCGCCCGCGAGCGCCATGACGCGATCGGTCTTGCGCAGATCCTCCAGCGAAAGGCCGATGACGCGGTCGTTGAGCGGCGTTTCGACCGGCTTTCCGTCCTTGTCGTAGAACCGATAGGAAATCTCGCCCACCGCACCGGCCTCATGCAGCATCGCCATTTCCTGGCGGGAGAAGGTGTTGCCGGATCGGGCGAGAAGCTCTGACGGCTCCACAGCGCCGATGCCGACGATCGCAAGGCTGAGGCGGCCGAAGAGATCCATCGTCTCGCGCACGACAGGGTCGGCGAGCATTACGAGCTTTGCTTCACGCGAGGAGGTGATGCCTTGGACGAGAAGCAGGCGAGGTTCGCCACCGGTGAGGCGAGCAAGGCGTGCGGTCAGTTGCGTGGCATGGGTCTGGACGGAAGCATCGCCCATGCCGCCGAGGATCTGCACGATGTACTTGGCCTTGGCGCTCTTCAGTGGATGAATGTTGTCGACCATGCGCAGGATGGTCTGGCTCCAGCTCGATACGCCGACGATTTCGTCCTGCTGCAGAGTGACTTCGAGGAAGTGGGCTGCTGCCTCCCCGATGCGGGCCATGATTGCGCCGTCACGGTCTTCCGAACAGTCGATGACGATGGCTTCGGTGAGGCCATAGCGCTCGCGCAGGGCGGTTTCCAGATCGGCGAAGGTGCCGGCCGGGGGAATGACCGTCGTGCGCACGATGTCTTCCTGCTCGGCCCGCTTCAGCATACGCGAAACGGTGGCCTGCGACATGTGCATGAGCTCTGCGATCTCAGCCTGCCGCTTGCCCTCGATATGGTACATCTGGGCGATGCGGGCGATCAGTCGCAACTCGTTGAGTCGTCCCATGGAACCTCCGTTGGTGAATTTTTATTCACTCATAGTTGAAGGACCCGGAACGGTCGAGCGGTAGATTGCGTCTTGCCAGACCCGAAGGCGGTCCGCGGCGTCGGACGCACGGGGTGCAATAGCATTGGCAGCGCGCGGCAGGGCGGCAATGGCGGCTAGATCCGGCCAGACACCGAGCGACAGACCGCAGAGATAGGCCGCGCCCAGGGCTGATGCCTCGGGCGCGTCGCACTGGATGATCGCATGGTTCAGCGTATCGGCGACGCACTGCATGAGAAAAGTGTTCTTGCTCGGCCCGCCATCGGCATAGAGCCGGCCGAGCGGCGTCGGCGATTGTGCGGACATCGCCTTGAAGACGTCATGCACCTGGAAGGCCATGGAATCCGTCACCGCGCGAGCCATCTGGGCGCGGGTGGTGTTGAAGGTGACGCCGGAAAACAGCGCCCGCGCATCGGCCTGCCAATAGGGCGCGCCGAGCCCCACGAAGGCCGGCACGAAGCCGGGACCATCCGGCTTGGCGGTCGCTGCGAGATCGGTGAGGGCCTGCACATCGGCAAGGCCGAGCATTTCGGCCATCCAGGGCAGCGCGGCGGCTGAAACGAGGATATTGCCCTCGAAGGCATAGGTCGGCGTTCCGCCAATCGACCAGGCGATGGTCGTGGTGATTCCCTGCTCGGGCGCGATTAAGCGGGGCAGCGTCGTCATGATCGACGAGCCGGTGCCAAAAGTCACCTTGCCGTCGCCGGGATTGAAGGCACCGTGGCCGAAGAGCGCGGCATGGCTGTCGCCGATTGCCGAGGCGATCGGAATGCCATCGGCAAGGCCCGGCACGTTTTTCGTGACACCGAAGCGGGAGGCGCTGTCACGCACCTCGGGCAAGGCGGATTTGATCACGCCGAAGAGTTCGCAGAGTTCGTCACTCCAGACCTGCCGGTTGAGATCGTAAAGCTGGCTGCGGGCGGCATTGGCGGTGTCGCAGGCGTGGACCGCGCCGTCCGTGAAGCAATGGATCAGCCAGGAGTCGATCGTGCCGAGCCGCACACTCTGCCCGGTGGGTACGCGGTCAAGCAGCCACTTCATCTTCGGACCCGGGAACATCGGATCTATCGGGAGGCCGGTGAGTGCCTGAACGCGCGGCGCATGGCCGGCAGCAATCAGTTCGGCGCATGCCGGCGCGCTGCGGCGACACTGCCAGCTGACCACCGGGCCGAGCGGCTTGCCGGTTGCCGCATCCCATACTGTGACGGATTCGCGCTGGTTGGAGATGGCTATGCCGAGGATCTCGACGGCGGGCGCCACCTTGAGGCATGCCGCGATCGCTTCCTGAACGGATTCCCAAAGGCGTAGCGGGTTCTGCTCCACCCAGCCCGGCTGCGGATGCTCGATGCCGACCGGAGACGCGCCACGCGCCAGAATTTCGCCGCCGGTGGAGACAAGCACGGCCTTTGAATTCGTGGTGCCCTGGTCGATGGCGAGAATGGCGGTCGTCATGGCGGCTCCGGTGAGCGGAAATTGAGGAGGGCGCGGCATTTGGGAGGTGCTGCCGCGCCCGGCACGAAATCTAGTCGCGCACGATCACGTGCGGGAAGACTTTCGCGCAATCAAGTCGATCGCCGCCTCGGCGATGCCTGCGGGGGACATGCCGAACTCGTCGAGCAGGAATTCGGCGGACCCGGTTGGCGCAAAGATGCCCGGAACACCGAGGATCTTCATCGGTACCGGCGCTTCTGCCACGACGACTTCGGCGATGGCCGAACCGAGGCCGCCGAAGGTGGAGTGTTCCTCCGCCGTGAGAATTGCGCCGGTTTCCCGGGCCGCGGCCACGACGGCTTCGACGTCGATCGGGCGCACCGTCGCCATGTTGAGGACGCGCGCCTCGATGCCCTGTTCGGCGAGGATGGCGGCCGCCTTCACCATGCGGTGAGTGACGGTGCCATTGGCTATGAGCGTGATCGCGTCGCCATCGCGCAGCAGATTAGCCTTGCCCAGTTCGAATTTGTGGCCCTCCGGCAGCAGGTCCGGGACGCCGACGCGTGATAGGCGCAGGAAGACGGGGCCGTCATAGGATGCCGCCCACTCCACGGCGGCTGCCGTTTCGATGGAATCGCAAGGCGCGACGACTGGCAGGTTCGGCAGCACGCGGGTCCAGGCGAAATCCTCGATGGAATGATGCGTCGGACCGAGCTCGCCATAGGCCATGCCGGAGGAGATGCCGATGAGCTTCACATTGGCGTTCGAATAGGCGATGTCGGCCTTGATCTGTTCCAGCGAACGGCCGGTCAGGAAGCAGGCGGCACCGCAGACGAAGGGCAGCAGCCCGCCATTGGCAAGGCCGGCGCCAACGCCGACAAGAGCCTGTTCGGCAATGCCGACATTGACGAGGCGCTCTGGCCACTTGGCCTTGAAGCCGCCGAGCTTGGAGGAGCCGACCGAATCATTGCAGACGGCGACGATCTTGGGATTGTCGGCACCCAGACGCTCCAGCACCGCGACGAAGGCGTCACGGCAGTCGTGCAGCTTGGGCGAAGGTGTCACGGCGTTCATCAAAGGGCCTCCGAAAGCTCAGCCACGGCAATCTTGTACTGTTCGGCATTCGGCACCTTGTGGTGCCAGTCGACCTTGTCCTGCATGAAGGATATGCCGTGGCCCTTGTTGGTGTGGGCGACGATGCAGTGCGGACGGCTGCCACGCTTTTCCAACGCCGGAACGATCTCGTCCATGGCGTTGCCGTTGATCTCGGTGACATCCCAGCCGAAGGCCTCCAGCTTTGCAGGGAAGGGGGCGAGATTGTTGGTGTCCTTCAGCGATGCGCCCTGCTGGAAGCGGTTGTGGTCGATGATGAGCGTCAGGTTGTCGAGGCCGAACTGTGCGCCCGACGCGATGGCCTCCCAGTTGGAGCCCTCCTGCATCTCACCATCGCCCGTCAGCACATAGGTGCGGTAGGTCGCGCCGGTCAGCTTGGCGGCTTTTGCCATTCCCACTGCAACCGGCAGCCCGTGGCCGAGCGGACCGGTATTGGTCTCGACGCCAGGTACCTTGTTGCAGTTCGGGTGCCCGTTGAGCCGCGAATGCGGTTTCAGGAAGGTCGCGACCTCTTCCTCCGGAATGAAGCCACGCTTGGCGAGCGTCACATAGAGCGCGAGCGCCACATGGCCCTTCGACAGTACGAAACGATCGCGATCGGGATGCTTGGGCTGGTCGGGCCAGATACGCAGCACGCGGAAATAGAGCGCGGTCAGGATGTCGATGGCGGACATCTCGCCGCCGATATGGCCTGCGCCAGCTTCAAAAACCGCCTGCAGATCGCGAAGACGGATCTGTCGAGCGATGCGGTCGAGATCATTCGGCTGCATGAAACCCTCTCGATGAATAAATATACACTGATAGATATATTTGCAGGAATAGCCGCCAAGTCAAGCGGAAATGGCATATGAGTATCCGGAAAGATTCAAATATGTCGCCTTGACACCATCCAAGGAGTTGCGGTACGAATTTACACACAGCGTTGCATATTTATGCTAAAAGCCAACCGCGAAGTCGCGAACGGCCAGGAGGAGTGCAAATGGTGGCGGATGTGAAAGAAAGACAGGGGTTCGCGGGCATCACGCTGCCGTCCTTGCGCGGAGCCACGGGGCCGCTGATCGGCCTCATCGTGTTGTGCCTCTTTCTGACCTTTGCGACGGACAAGTTCCTGTCGGTGCGCAACTTCCTTAATGTGCTCGACCAGATCACGGTTCTCGGCGTCATGGCTGTCGGCATGACGTTCGTCATCCTGATCGGTGGCATCGATCTTGCGGTTGGCTCTGTCATGGCGTTGGCGATGATGGTGCTCGGCTATCTCAACGTCGTCGCCGGCGTGCCGATGGGGATTGCCATTCCGCTCGCCTTGCTCGTCGCCTCCCTGAACGGGCTTGTCGCAGGCCTGTTGATCACGCGCTTCAACGTGCCGGCCTTCATCGCAACGCTCGCGATGATGTCGATCACGCGCGGCCTTGCGAACATGATCACCGACGGCCAGCAGATCATCGGTTTTCCGGCCTGGTTCAACATGATGGCCATCGTGCGCTTCGGCGGCTTCGTGACGCTGACGGTCGCCGTGATGATCGCGGTCTTCATCGTCGGTCTGCTCTATCAGCGCTACCGCCACGGCGGTCGCGTGCTCTACGCCATTGGCGGCAACGCCGAAGTGGCGCGCCTGGCTGGCATCAATGTCCAGCGTGCGACCGTTCTTGTCTATGTCGTGTGCAGCTTCCTCGCCGGCCTCTCGGGCATGGTACTCGCCGCTCGTCTCGACTCCGTTCAGCCGTCCTCGGGCGTTTCCTATGAGCTCGACGCAATCGCGGCAGTCGTCATCGGCGGCACCTCGCTGTCGGGTGGCACGGGCGGTATCGGCGGCACCATCATCGGCGTCCTGATCATCGGCGTGCTACGCAACGGCCTCAACCTGCTCAGCGTCTCGCCCTTCATGCAGCAGGTCATCATCGGCGCCGTCATCGTGCTCGCCGTTACGGCCGAAACCTACCGCAAGCGCAAGTAACGACTTTCACCCCCGCGGCCCAAGCGGCGGGGTGGAGAAAACGGCTCGCAATCGTGCGGGCCGGCATAAGGGGAGGTGGCTGCCTGCCAGGGCAGCGCCGCCGGGTAACTCGGAGGAGAAACCATGGAACTGTCCAAACTGCTGATGGCGGCAACCGCCGCTTCTGTTCTCGCGCTTCCAGCGTCCGCTGCCGAAGTGAAGAAGATCGGCCTTGCCGTCCCGAACCTCCAGGCCGACTTCTTCAACCAGATCAAGCTCGGCGTCGAAAAGCACGCGAAGGAAAAGGGCATAGAAGTCATCGTCGTTGATGCGAAGAATGACACCAACACACAGGTCAGCCAGGTTCAGGACCTGATGACGCAGGACATCGACGCCTTCATCTATATTCCGGCCGGCGCTGCCGCAGCTGCCGTTCCGACCCGCCTTGCACGCGAAGCCGGCATCCCCGTCATCAACGTTGACCGCACGCCCGAGGGAGCGCCGGGTGACACCTTTATCGCCGGTGAAAGCGTGGAATCCGCCTACGAAGTCTGCAAGTACATCATCGGCAAGGCCGGCGGCTCGGGCAAGATGGCGATCATCCACGGCCAGAAGGGCACAACGCCGGAAGTCGATCGCTTTGCCGGCTGCAAGCGCGCCATCGACGAGAACACGGGCGTCGAACTGGTCGATCAGCAGTGGAGCAACATGTGGTCGGCCGACGAAGGTTTTACGATCGCGCAGAACATGCTGCAGGCAAATCCTGACATTACGATCATCTTCGGCCAGGCCGATGGTCTCGCGATGGGGGCTGCCAAGGCGGTCGACGTTGCCAACCTCTCCGACAAGGTGATCATCGGCGGTTACGACGGTGACGTCTCGGCCCTCGAATACCTCGCCAAGTGCAATGGTCCGTTCATCGCGACTGCCACGCAGAGCACGCAGAAGATGGGCGTGCTGGCCGTTGAATCAGCGCTCGCCGTCGCAGCCGGCCAGAAGGTCGATGAGCGCCAGACGCCGAACGCCGTTCTGACGACTTGCGAAAACGCACCGGAATTCGTGAAGAACCACCCGTAAATCGGGCCGATAGCAGAAAAGGCAGCAGCGCCATGACGAACCGCTCTCCCATCCTGTCGCTCCGTGGTATCGAGAAATCCTACGGTCCGATCAAGGTGCTCCACGGTGTCGACCTCGACATCTATCCGGGAGAAGTCGTGGCGCTGCTCGGTGAAAACGGTGCCGGAAAATCGACCCTGTCGAACATCATTTCCGGCACCGTCCAGCCCTCCGCGGGCGACATGACCTGGCTCGGCAGGCCCTACGCTCCTGCCAACCCTCGCGCCGCGATCGACGAGGGTGTCGGCATGATCCATCAGGAACTGAAGCTGCTGCCAAAACTCTCGATCGCGGAGAACATCTTCGTCGGTCGCTACCCGATGAAGTCCGGCCGTCTCGATCGCAAGGTGATGGAGGATCGTGCGCACATCGGCCTGCGGCGCCTCGGCCTCGACGTTTCGCCCGATCGCCTCGTCGAGGGGCTTTCGACCGGCAAGCAGCAACTCATCGAAATCGCCAAGGCGCTGACGCTGAACGCACGCCTTCTCATCCTCGACGAGCCGACGGCCGCGCTTGGCGGCGAGGAAACTCAGCTCCTTTTCCGGCAGATCGAGCGGCTGAAGTCCGAAGGCGTCGGCATCATCTACATTTCGCACCGGCTCGAAGAGATCCGCCAGATCACGGATCGCATCGTCGTCATGCGCGATGGCGCCAAGGTACAGGAATTCGACAGTGGCGACGTACCGATCCGTACCATCGTGGAGTCGATGGTCGGTCGCTCGCTCGAACGCATGTTCCCCACGCTTCCTGTCCCAACAGATGAGGTGACGCTGGAGGTGCGCAATCTTTGCTCGCCGTCGAAAGCCTTTCGCGACATCAGTTTTTCCGTCCGCAAGGGCGAAGTCTTTGGCATCGCCGGCCTCATGGGGGCCGGCCGCACCGAGCTTGTGCGCGCCATCACCGGCGCCGATCCCATCGCCAGCGGTGAGGTCCTTTTGCACGGCAGGCCCGTCACGCCACGTGCACCTATCGATGCGATCCGCAATGGCATCGTGCTCGTGCCTGAAGATCGCAAGCTCCAGGGTGTCGTGCTCGACCATTCGATCGCCGAGAACATCGGATACGCCAATCTCGGCGGGGTCGCCCACAATGGCTGGCTTTCCTCGCGCCGCATCCGCGAGTTTGCCGAGGAGTACATCAAGCGATTCGGCGTGAAGGGGCGCGGCGAGCAGAACGCCGGCGAGCTCTCCGGCGGCAACCAGCAGAAGGTCGTGCTTGCCAAGTGGCTGGCGCGCAAGCCCAAGGTGGTGGTGCTGGACGAACCGACGCGCGGCATCGATGTCGGCGCCCGTTCGTCGATCTACGATCTCATCATGGATCTCGCGCGCGAAGGCGTTGCGGTCGTTGTGGTCAGTTCGGACCTCGAGGAGGTTCTTGGCGTCTCCAGCCGCATCATGGTCATGGCACAGGGCAAACAGGCCGGCATCTTGAACCGCGAGGACGCGAACGACGTCTCGGTCATGGAACTGGCGACCATTTGAACAGGGAATGAACCAGCATGTCAGAAATCTCACTCAACGCGCCGAAATTGTTTGATCTCTCGGGAAACGTCGCCTTCGTCACGGGCGCCGGCAGTGGCATCGGCCAGCGCATCGCGATCGGCCTTGCCCAATGCGGCGCAGACGTCGCGCTGCTTGACCGTCGCAGCGATGACGGTCTTGCCCATACGGCCGATTTCATCGCACGCGCCGGGCGCCGGAGCATCCAGATCGCCGCCGATGTGACCAGCGGTGCGGCGCTGACCGACGCCGTCCTGCACACCGAAAAGGAACTCGGCCCCCTCACGCTCGCTGTCAATGCGGCTGGCATCGCCAATGCCAATCCGGCGGAGGAAATGGAGGAAAGCCAATTCCAGACGATGATGGACATCAATCTGAAAGGTGTCTTTCTCTCCTGCCAGGCGGAAGCGCGCGTCATGTTGAAAAACGGCCGCGGCTCGATCGTCAACATCGCCTCCATGTCCGGCGTCATAGTCAACCGTGGCCTCAACCAGTGCCACTACAACGCCTCCAAGGCCGGCGTTATCCACATGACGAAGTCCATGGCGATGGAGTGGGTCGGACGCGGCATCCGCGTGAACACGATCAGCCCAGGCTATACGGCGACGCCGATGAACACGCGGCCGGAAATGGTGCATCAGACAAAACTCTTTGAAGAACAGACGCCGATGCAGCGGATGGCGGACGTCAACGAAATGGTCGGTCCCGCCGTCTTCCTGCTGTCGGACGCTGCAAGTTTCGTGACGGGTGTCGACCTTCTGGTCGATGGCGGCTTCTGCTGCTGGTAACATCCCGGGGCTGGTCGAAAGCCGGCCTCCTGCATTTCCGTGCGGAAGTTCCTCGTTTGGAAGTGTTTTCAGGCTGGGTGAAACTCACCTCGGTGGTATCCGGGGCGATCCGGCAGCCCGCGCGCGCTATCATGCAAGTGAAAGGCCAGTAGATCCGGTGCGATATCGGAGCCGACGGTTACAGTACGGATGTAAGAGGGCATATTTGCACGACCGCTCCAGTCGGAACGGCTGGCTTGTTGCCAACCCACTGTTCAGCATCGAGGACCTTGTCGTGTACATCGAAGCCCGCAGGTGCAGGCCGCACATAGGTGTTGTCACTTTGTCAGGCGGTGATCAAGTGACCCACGCGTCGATCAGAGATCATGCAGTGACAGCCGTGGCATCGGATTGCCGTATCACACGGTAGCGCGCGATCCATGGCGCCTTCCGAAAGATGCGGGAAAACCGCTCCATGTAAGTGCGAACTCTCCGATGCAGTTTTCATCAGCTCGCGGATATGGTCATTGATGGGGGGCAACCATAACCATCGACGATTTTATGGAGCCTGCCGGAACGGTCTTGCACGCCGAAACTGGGAAGCAGTAGCACACCATGCTGGACGCGCCAGCCAGGGCCGCATAACCTAACCAAAAGGTCTCCAGCAAGCCGCGGACGTTTCATGGTGGCGCAAAAAAGCTGGTCGGTTTGTAATTCTGAGGAGCATTGTTGAACAGTCTGCGCAATCTTCCGCTACCAACGTTGAGGACATTCGAAGCCGCTGCGCGCCACCAGAGCTTTACGAGAGCTGCTGCCGAACTCGCTCTCACGGACAGTGCTGTAAGCCACCAAATCCGCCGACTAGAAGAGGCGCTAGGCTGCAGTCTGTTCGAAAAATCGGGGCGCAGCGTCGTGCTCAGCGATGCGGGACGGATTTTTGCCAAGGCGGTTTCGGCCGCCATGCAGGATATTCTTGGCGCGGCCCTTCGCCTGTCGGACGCTGGGCAAGTGCAAGGGCGGCTCGATATTGCCTGCCCGCCCATGTTCGCCAACACTTGGCTTGCGAAGAACATCCACGAGTTCTGCCACGACCACCCGGCGATCGAATGCCACATCCGGCTCGTCGAAAACCAGCGGGTGCACGAACTGAGCGATATCGATGTCGGCATCTCCTTTGGCGCGGGCGGATGGGCGGATCGCTGGTCGACGCTTCTCTCGCATGTGAACATCACTCCCGTCTGCAGCCCCATCCTCTTCGACAGCATCGGCGGCGGTCTCAACCACCCTTCCGATCTCCACCGCGTGACCCTGCTTCACTGGGATGACGGGTCGGAATGGCGGCGGTGGTTCTTCGAGGCGGGGGCGCCGGGCGCCGACCAAGAGGCGCGCCACCTCTATTGCAGCGATCTGGGCATGGCGATCGATCTCGCCGTGCATGGGACTGGTGTTGCGCTCGTAAGCGACACGCTCTCAGGCGGCGATTTCAAACGCGGCATCCTCATCAAGCCCTTCCCGTTTTCGATCGATGCCTTTGGCGGCTGGCATGTGGTGTGCAACACGGCGAGCATTCACCGCGCCGGGGCTCGTCTCTTCCTGCGTTGGCTGTTGACCTCTTTCGGTCGCGACATTGCCCTGGAGACACTCCCGTAAACGGAGCGATTTCAGACCGTTGAGTATATTTCATATATTCCGTGGGAAAATGCGGAAGTCCCGGCGGCAATTGGCTGAAATAGATGATATTGCGTCATCAATGGCGTGAGGATTCATCAATTGTGTAAATTTACGCCATGCGGCTAGATAGCAAAATAATTATGCAGATGCGCGAGGCCGCGAGTGGGAAAACTGATGCCGAAGCTTGCCGCCACGGACGTTCACAAGTCGTATGGCGGCCATGAAGTTCTGAAGGGCGTATCCCTGAGCGCCAATGCCGGTGACGTGATCAGCGTGATTGGGGCGAGCGGTTCGGGCAAGAGCACTTTTCTCCGGTGCATCAATTTCCTTGAGCGCCCGAGTGCCGGCACGATCGCGATCGACGGAGAGGTACTTGCCACGGCGAAGGACCGCGACGGCACGTTGCGGCCGACGGACCGGAAGCAGCTTCGCCGGGTTCGCTCGAAGCTCGCAATGGTTTTCCAGAACTTCTGTCTCTGGTCGCATATGAGCGTGCTCTCCAATGTCATGGAGGCGCCGATGAGCGTGCTCGGCCTTGCGAGAAGCGAAGCGGTGGAGCGCGCCAAGGCCAATCTCTCGAAGGTGGGCCTCGGCCAGTCCGTCCTCGACAAATACCCGGCGCATCTTTCCGGGGGCCAGCAGCAGCGTGTTGCGATCGCCCGCGCGCTCAGCATGAACCCTGACGTCATGCTGTTCGACGAACCGACATCGGCGCTCGACCCGGAACTTGTCAGCGAGGTGCTCAAGGTCATGCAGGCGCTCGCCGAAGAGGGCCGCACGATGGTCGTCGTGACCCACGAGATGGGGTTCGCGCGTCATGCATCGAGCAGGGTGCTGTTTCTTCACGAAGGCCGCGTCGAGGAGGAGGGAGCGCCGGAGGCGGTCTTCACCGATGCGAAGAGCCCGCGATTGCAGCAATTCCTCGCCGGGCGGCTCAAGCATTAGCCGCCGGCCCAGGCCTTCCGTTCCGTCTTCACCTTTTCAATCTCGGCACAACAACAAACAACTCCAGAGGAGCCACCATGCGACTGCCAGCCATTTCCCTTTTTGCCGCCCTGATTTCCGCGGGCACGATGCTGAGCCCGGCCAATGCCGAACAGCTCAAGATCGCCACCGACGCGACATTCCCCCCCTTCGAATCCGTCGACGCCAGCGGCAAGGTCGTCGGCTATGACATCGAGCTGATGGAGGCGATCTGTGAAGCCGCCAAGCTCGATTGCGATATTTTCAACGCCGCCTGGGACGGCATGATCCCCGGCCTGATCGACGGCAAGTACGATGCGCTGATCTCGCAGCTGACCGTCACCGACAAGCGCCGCCAGGTCATCGCCTTCAGCGATGTCTACAGCCATCCAACCTTTCGCTTCGTCGCCAAGAAGGGCGCAGCGCTCGACGTGACGCCGGAAGGCCTGGCTGGCAAGATCATCGCGGTGCAGACCGGCACGCCGATGGACGCCTATGTCACGGCCCATTTTCCGCAGGCAACCATCAAGCGCTATGACAGCGGCAGCGCGCCCTATCTCGAGCTGACGGCCGGCCGTGCCGACCTGCACATCAGTTATCAGGCCCAGATCATTCACAGCTTCCTGAAGAGCGATGCCGGCAGCGATTTCGAGCTCGTCGGCCCGCAACTGACCGGCAAGGACGCCAAGGAATTCGGCGAGGGTGTCGCCATCGCGATCAACAAAAAGAACACAGCCCTTGTCGAGGAGATCAACAAGGGCCTGGCGGCGGTCCGCGAAAGCGGCAAGCTCGACGCGCTCAACGCCAAGTACTTCGGCGAATAAAGCGGATGGTCGCCGACTACGCCACGGCAATTCTGTCAGCAGGGTCCACGACCCTGCTGGTAGCCCTCTTGTCGCTGCTGGTGGCGACCCTTCTCGGCCTCGCGGCAGCCTTTGCCAAGCTTTCGGCAAGCGCCTTGCTGCGCTCGATTGCGGGTATGTACACCTTCGTGGTGCGCGGCATTCCGGATCTCGTCGTCATGCTGCTCGTCTTCTACAGCCTGCCGGCGCTACTGAACCAGTGGGCCGATGCGCTGGGCTGGGATATCCGCATCGAATTCTCCCCGCTCGTGGCCGGCATTGCGACGCTCGGCGTCATCTTCGGCGCCTATATGACCGAGACGTTCAAGACGGCGTTGCAGAACATACCGCGCGGGCAGGTTGAGGCGGCGATCGCCTATGGCCTGACACGCCGCCGAATGTTCACCCATATCATGCTGCCGCAGCTCGTCCGGCTCGCGCTGCCAGGCTTCACCAACAATTGGCTGGTGCTCGCGAAGGGCACGGCACTGGTCTCGCTGATTGGCCTGCAGGACGTCATGTTCCGCGCCAAGGGCGCGGCGGAAGCGACTGCCATGCCCTTCACCTTCTATCTCATCGCGGCGGGTTTCTATCTGGCCTTGACGGTCGTCTCCATGCTGCTGCTCACGCTCGTCGCGCGCCGCTTCGACGTCGGCGTCAGAAAGGTCTCGTCATGAACTGGGACGTGATCGCAGAAAACCTGCCGCGCTATCTCGAGGGCGCGAAGCTGACGCTGATCCTGACCTTCGCGTCGCTCGGCATCTCCTTCTTCCTCGCTATCCCGCTCGCATTCCTGAGAAACAGCGAGAACGCCGTCCTGCGCTATGCCGTGATGGCTTACACACTGGTCTTCCGCGGCACGCCGCTCCTCGTCCAGCTCTTCCTCATCTATTTTGGCTTGGCCCAATTCGGCATGGTGCGAGAAAGCGTGCTGTGGCCCTGGCTGTCGAGCCCGATGGTCTGCGTCATCGCGGCCTTCGTGCTGAATACGACTGCCTATTCGACCGAGATCTTCGCCGGCGGTCTGCGCCACGTTCCGGTCGGCGAGATCGAAGCGGCGCGGGCTTATGGCATGTCCAGCCTCGTGCAGGCGCGACGCATTCTCATTCCGGCCATGTTGACCCGCTCACTGCCGCTCTACGGCAACGAGATGATCATGATGCTGCATGCGACTTCGCTGGCAAGCACGGTGACACTGCTGGAAGTGACGGGTGTCGCGCGCAATATCACGCTGAACTACTACATCCAGTTCGAGCCCTATGTGACGGCGGCTGCCATCTATCTCACGCTGACCTTCGTGCTCGTATCGGCCTTCCAGCTCGTTCAGAAACGGTGGGCCGGCTATCTCGAAAGCCGCATCGGCTGACCCTTCACCAAATTCCCACATGAGAGACCCGGAACTCGCCCCGGGCCAAGGAGACGTTCATGGACAACAAGGCAGATCTCGGCGCGCTGTTCGGCGCGGCGGCCGAAACGAAGACCTTTCTCGGGCTGGAAGCCTGCGACGATTTCGAGACAATAACGGCGCCGGTCGCCCTGCTCGGCGCGCCCTGCGCGACGCCCTATGCCTCCGTCGGTGCCTATTGCCGCAACGGACCGGATGCCCTTCGACAGGCGACCGGATCGCTGACTGCCAATGTCGATCGGCATGATTTCGATCACGGCGGACCGGTCTTCCCGAGCTCCGCGCTGCGGCCTGTTGATTGCGGCAACCTGTCCTTCGACGAGGCAGACGGTGCCGCCAACAGGCAGAAGATCGCCGATGCGGTCTCGACCTTCCTGCGGCGCGGCGCGGTTCCTGTGCTTCTCGGCGGCGACGATTCCATCCCGATCCCGATGATCGAGGCGATTGGTGCTCACGCGAACGGCGAAAAATTCACCATCCTCCAGATCGATGCGCATATAGACTGGCGCGAGGTCCATATGGGCGAGCGTCTCGGGCTGTCCTCCACCATGCGCCGCGCCTCCGAGATGCAGCATATCGAGCGGATCATCCAGGTCGGTGCCCGCGGTATCGGCTCGGCCGCAACCAGCGACTATGAGGATGCGGTTGCCTGGGGTGTAGATTTCGTGCCCGCCTACGACCTTCACAAGGGCGGTGTCGATGCGGTGCTTGAGCGCATCCCGCAAGGCAGCAACATCATCATCTGCATCGACGCCGATGCTCTCGACCCGGCGCTCATCCCGGGCGTCATCGGCCGCGCACCGGGTGGCCTCAGCTACTATCAGGCAGTCGATCTCATCAAGGGTGCTGCCACGCGTGGCCGTATCGCAGCGATGGACTTCGTGGAGTTCATGCCCGAGCGTGATGTCGACGGCATCGGTGCACTGACCTTCGCCCGGTTGATCACGACCGCCCTCGGCGTGCTCGTACGCCAGGCAGCCTGAGCGACAACACTCTCAACGACAAGGCCCGCCGCGAGGCGGGCCTTTCCTTTGCATGGCTTTAGCGCGGCGTCAGATGGATGCCGGCCAGCGTGCAGCGGACGGAGCCGCCCGCCCGCTCGATGGTCGGGATGTCGAGCGCCACCAGGCGGGCACTCTCCTCGATTGCCGCCCGCTGGCCAGCGTCAAGCGCGTTGAACGCGGTGGTCGAGAGGGCCAGTATACGGCCGTCGGGGCTTTGCAGTTCCAGCGCATTGCCTGCGAACTGACCTATCTGCGTCTCGCTCAGGTCGATGATCCGGCGGCCGAACCGTGCGAGACGCCCGACAAGCTCGTCGCGGCGACCGGGATCCTTGATCATCTCGGTCCCGATCATCGCGAAATCCGTCCCGATGCACATCAGTACGTTGGTGTGATAGATCGGTATCCCCGTGCTGTCGCAGGCCTCGAAGGCCATGGGCTCGAAGTTGAAATGGGTCGAAAACCGCTCCAGCGCGATCGGGTCGGTCCGGTCGGATCGGACGGCATAGGCGACGCGGTCCATATGATCGAGCACCATGGCGCCTGTCCCTTCCAGGAAGAGGCCGTCCGGCTCGAGGCCGGAGTAGTCGATGACATCCTGCACGCGATAATGGGTCTTCAGCATCTCGATGATGTCGGGGCGCCGTTCGCGCCGGCGGCTCTCGGCCTTCATCGGATAGGTTGCGACATGGCCGCCGGCATGGGTGGAGAACCAGTTGTTCGGAAAGACCGAATCCGGTGTCAGCGTGCCCTCGTCCTCGAAGAGGTGCACCGTGATTCCGTGGCTTCGCAGCGTCTCGGCGGCGGCAGTGATCTCGTCATAGGCTTTGGCCGCGAGATCCTCGCGGTTGTCAGAGAGGGTCTGGAAGCTGTTGTCCGCAGCCGTCTCGGTGTTGACGGTGAAGTGGTGCGGACGGACCATTACGACCGCTGCGGGGGCTTGAATGGAATGGCGCATCTGGGGCTCACTTCGCACGCTGAAGCATGCCGAACAGGTCCCGCGGGTCATCGGGATCGGCGATGATGTCTAGGTCCTGCGAAAGGCCGGTGTCGGAGAGCTTTTCGTGGATGTAACGAAGCGCCGAGAAGTCCTCGACCGCGAAGCCGACGCTGTCGAAGAGCGTGATCTGGTTCTGATCGCGGCGGCCCTCGGCCGCGCCCGAAACGACCTGCCACAGCTCGGTTACCGGATAATCTTCCGCCATTTGCTGGATCTCGCCTTCAATGCGCGTCTGGGGCGGGTATTCCACGAAGGTGTCGGCGCGTAGCAGGATGTCACGGTGCAGCTCCGTCTTGCCGGGGCAGTCGCCGCCGATGGCGTTGATATGCACGCCCCCGCCGACCATGTTGTCGGTCAGGATCGTGGCATATTGCTTGTCGGCGGTGCAGGTCGTGATGATGCCCGCCCCCTCGATCGCGGACTGCGCACTCGTGCAGGCGACGATCTCGAGCCCGCTGCCGGAAAGGTTGCGGCGCGTCTTTTCCGTCGCCTGCGGATCAATGTCATGGAGGCGGACAGTCCTGATGCCGAGCACGGCCTTCATGGCCAGCGCCTGAAACTCCGCCTGGGCGCCATTGCCGATCATCGCCATGGTCGAAACCCCCTTCGGCGCCAGATGCCGGGCCGCCATGGCGGAGGTCGCTGCCGTGCGGAGCGCGGTCAGGAGCGTCATTTCCGTCAAGAGAAGAGGATAACCGGTGGACACCTGTGCTAGTAGCCCGAAGGCGGTGACGGTCTGCAGCCCCTGCGCCATGTTCTTGGGATGGCCGTTGACATACTTGAACGCATAGATCTCTCCATCCGACGTCGGCATCAGCTCGATCACACCATCATAGGAGTGCGAGGCCACCCGCGGCGTCTTGTCGAAAAGGTCCCAGCGCCGGAAATCCGCTTCGATGGCGTCGGTAAGCTCGACGAGCATCGTCTCGATGCCGACATGGTGGATAAGCCGCATCATGTTGTCGACGCTGACGAAGGGCACGAATGCTTTGGCGGATGGCAGCGGTGCGGACACGAGGCATTCCTTTCAACAGTGATTGAACACTGAGGATAGCTGCGAAATCCGCTGGCTGAAATTGCAGAAAGGTGTCGATTTAATCACCTTGCTGTATAAAATGATCAGCTTCATTGACCATAAATTCAATCGAGTTGAGATGAGCATTGCGAAATATATTCCTGACGATCTCGACCGCCGCCTGATTGCGCATCTGCGGGCAGACGGTCGCGCGTCGTTGGCTAAGCTTGCCGATGCGCTCGGCGTTGCGCGCGGTACCGTGCAGAACCGCCTGGATCGTCTGATGGAAACGGGAACGCTGCTCGGCTTCACCGTGCGCGTGCGCGAAGACTATGACGAGCAGACGGTTCATGCTGTCATGATGATCGAGGTGGTCGGAAAGTCGACGACCCAGGTCATCCGCAAGATGCGCGGCCTGCCCGAGATCTATTCGCTCCACACGACGAACGGCAACTGGGACCTCGTCGCCAATATCCGCGCCGTGAGCCTTTCCGATTTCGATCGCGTCCTGCGGGAGGTCCGCATGATTGACGGTGTTGCAAACAGCGAGACGAGCCTTCTTTTGAGCAGCGTGTGACAGGTTCCGTCTCGATGGGATCAGTTATGAGGCCTGGTTCTACGACCCGCAATCGTCCTGGCAGAAAGGCACTGTAGAGATCCACTCTCAATGCGGGCCGGACACCCACACGTGTTCCCATGGGCTTCCTGCTCTTCGCCGGGCGCTCGACGATACCATCAGCGTCACTGGAACGTTGAAGTCGGCGCTGATCGTATCAGCGTGACCGCGGGCGGCGTTCAGGCGATCTGTAGGCCATCCAGGCTGAGGTCACAGACAAATGTCTTGTCCGGGCGTTAATGAAGCAAGGTGACTCGTTGTGGTGGCGCACATGATGCAGATGACACGCGCCGCGCCGATCGGCCTGCTCGCCATCCCCTTCATAGAGATGGCGAAGATGAAGGGCGTCTCGCCGTCCGGCATCATCACGCGCCATGCCCTGCCGAATGCCCTTGAACCCATCATCAACGTGGTCGTGCTGAACCTCGCCTATCTGATCGTCGCTGTCGTCGTTGTCAGTCATCAATGATTACAACATCAGCAATGATGATAGGCTACTTCAGTAAATGCGTTTGTTGGCGTCAGATCAATCACGCAGCCAACCCGTTGCGAACCATGGGACTTTACCGCGTTTGCACCCCGAGATCGTTCACTATTGATAGCGACTGTATCGATAGTGACGGAATTGACAGCGGAAAAGCGGTAAACCAACGCCGAGCTTCTTCGCATTGCCCGTGCACGATAGCTGTGCTACGAAGGTAGAATATAGACAATCAGGAACCTAGGGCGACAAAGATGGCGCTGAGTATCAAGGACCACGACACCGAGCAGCTTGCCCGCACCCTTGCCGAACGGACCGGCGAAAGCATCACGCTGGCAACCAAGCGCGCGCTCGAAGAGCGCTTGCGCCGGCTTGGCTCCGACATGCGCAAGGCCGCTCTGCTCGAGGATCTCGAAGCGATCCAGCGACGTTGGAACGCCCTGCCTGTCCTTGACAACCGCACAGCCGACGAGATTCTCGGCTACGACGAGAACGGACTGCCATCCTGATGGTGATCGATACCTCCGTCCTGGCCGCCATCGCCTTCAATGAGCCGGAAGCGGCGGCTTTCCGCGAGCGCATCGCGGACGATTCCGTCCGGCTAATCTCCGCCGCGACCGTCCTTGAGGCTGCAATGGTGATCGAGACCCGACTTGGCGAAGCCGCAGGCGCAGATCTCGACCTCTGGCTCTACAAGGCAGACGTCGAAATCGTCGCTGTCACAGCAGAACATGCTGATCGTGCGCGGCGCGCCTGGCGTCGCTATGGCAAGGGCCGTCATCCGGCCAGCCTCAATTACGGCGACTGCTTTTCCTATGCTCTTGCCGCGCTCACCGGAGAACCGCTCCTCTACAAGGGCAACGACTTTTCGCAAACCGACATCGAGGCGGCGTGAGGATATTGGCATCAAGGTGACGCCTGCATCAGCACAACGAAGGTAGGGCGATTGCAAAAACTGAAGTCGTTGACATCATCCTGAAGCATGCCGAAGAGCTGGACGCCATCCAGCCGTTCGACCGTCGCGACCAGCTGGCGGCACTGCTGAGCGATGACGACGTCGCCACGCTAGCGTGTGCGCCGCAATTGCCGGTGCCGAGAGCGAGGCGGGAGACCTGAAGTCCAGTCCGACCAAGCGTCGTGCAGTCCATGGGAATGTCCCTTCTCTGCGCGGCCGTATAGCGGGCCGATTGGAAACCGCTCATATCACAACTGCCGGGTCGGCGTGACGACGACCTTGCCCTTGGCGCGGCCGGTCTCGATATGGGCGAATGCCTCGTTGAGCTGTCCGAACGGATAGACCCGGTCGATGACCGGCCGTATAGCGCCTGTCTCGACCAGCTCCGCAATGCGCCCGAGCTGGGCGCCGTCTGCGCGCATGAAGAGGAATGAGTATTCAACGCCTCGTTGTTTCGCCATGCGGCGGATGCCTGAACTCAAAAGCCGAAGCAGCAGTTTCAGCACGATGTTCAGCCCTTGCGCCTTGGCGAAGGCCGGATCGGGCGGGCCGGAAATGGAAATCAGCTTCCCGCCCGGCTTGAGGACCTTCAGGGAGCGTTCCAGCGTATCGGCATCCTGGCTGTTGAGCACGAGGTCGTAACCCGAAATCTCATCCTCGAAACGCTGGCTGCGATAGTCGATGACGATATCAGCGCCGAGCTTGCGCACCATCTCGGCATTGGCCGCACTGGTGGTCGTGGCGACGGTCGCGCCGAGATGCTTGGCAAGCTGGATCGCAATTGTCCCGACCCCGCCTGATCCGGCGTGGATCAGGACTTTCTGCCCACGCTTGACCCGCCCGTGCTCGACGAGCGCCTGCCATGCGGTAAGCGCGACCAGGGGCAGCGAGGCGGCCTCTGTCATCGACAGGTCGGTCGGCATAAGAGCCAGATCGGATTCATTCACCGCGATCATTTCGGCAAACGTGCCGATCCGGCCGTCCCGGGGACGCGCATAGACCGCGTCCCCTTCCCTGAAACGACTGACCCTCTCACCGACCGCCACCACCTTGCCGGCGAGATCGTGGCCGAGCACCAGCGGCGGCTTGTAGGGCAAGATCGGCTTGAACGCGCCGTCGCGGATCTTCGCGTCCAGCAAGTTGAGGCTGGCCGCCTCGATCCGGACGAGGACATCATTCGGGCCGGTGCTGGGGGCGGGCATCTCACCCATTCGCAAAGCCTGCGTCTTGCCGTAACGGTCCAGGATAAAGGCCTTCATCGACATTTCCTTTTCAGGCATCGGCAAATGCGGTGCTTGCCGGGTAATCGGTGTAGCCCCGCGCACCGCCGCCGTAGAGCGTCGTCATGTCCATCTGCGCAAGCGGAATCCCGGCCTTGAGGCGTTCGACCAGATCGGGGTTGGCGATGTATGCGTTGCGAAACCGCTGGCGCAGCACGTCGTAGTCGAACGGCGTGGCATCACGCGGACCGCCGGTCGCGCCTTCGACAACATGGATGTAGGCGATGCCCAGTGCGTCCAGCGCTTCGACGACATGGTTGAACTGCGGTTGCTCGTCGGCCGCCGGCACGATCCCGCTGGCCGGAGATACCGGTGACGGGCGGATGCCTGTGCGGCCGGCACCGATCTCGTCTGCTACCGCAGCCGCGACTTCGATCAGCAACCGGGCGCGGTTCTCGATCGAACCGCCATAGGCGTCGGTGCGGACATTGGCAGTCTCGCGCAGGAACTGATCGAGAAGATAGCCATTGGCGCCGTGGACTTCGACGCCATCGAAGCCGGCCTCGATCGCATTGGCTGCCGATCGGCGGAAGGAATCGACGATACCCGGGATCTCGTCCAGTTCGAGCGCACGCGGTTCTGAGACATCGGCGAAACCGTCGTTGACGAACGTCTTGGCCTTGGCGCGGATCGCGGATGGCGCTACGGGCGCCTTGCCATCATGCAGATCGACATGGCTGACCCGTCCGACATGCCAGAGCTGCACGAAGATGCGGCCGCCCCTGGCGTGAACGGCATTCGTGACTTTTCGCCAGCCCGCCTGCTCTGTCGTGTAGATGCCGGGGGTGTTCTGAATGCCCTGCGCCTGCTCGGACACCTGGGTCGCCTCTGTGATGATGAGGTCGGCACTCGCGCGCTGGGCGTAGTATTCTGTCGCCAGTGCGCCTGGCACGAGACCCGGACCGGCGCGGTTGCGGGTCAGGGGCGCCATGACGATGTGATTGGCAAGCGTGATGCCGGAAAGATCGAAGGGGCAAAAGAGTTTGCCGTCAGTCATATTCTTTCTCTCGGAAAGAGCCAGTCAGGCAGCGGTGTAACGCGGAGCGGGATCGACGGTCTGGAAACCGGGCAACATCGCCTGCCGAGCAACATTGAAAGCGTCCCACAAGGATCCGTCGTGCAGGGGAGGAATCGTGATGGCTTCGCGGCGGTCGAAGCCTACAAGCGCAGCATCGACCAGTTCGCCCACCTCCATCATCGGCGGCAGAGTTGCCTCGTCGGCGCCGGCCCGGCCCCACAATTCGGTGCGCGTCGCGGCCGGTAGCACCGCCTGCACGTAGACACCCTTCGGGCCAAGCTCGAGGGCAAGGCCTTGCGACAGGAACAGCACGAACGCTTTGGTCGCGCCGTAGACGGACATCCCGATTTCCGGAGCGAGTCCCACCACGGAGCCAATGTTGATGATTGCACCTTCGCCACGTGCGGCAAGGCGCGGTGCGACAGCGCTGGCCAGGCGCGCTACCGATGTCGTGTTGAGTGCAATGAGACCAGTGATGGCGTCTGTGGACTGTTCTATGAACTGACCGCCCAGACCCGCGCCTGCGTTGTTCACCAGCACGCCGATACGATCGTCATCGCGAAGCCGCGCTTCGATGGCGGCCAGCTCTTCGGGGCTTGTGAGATCGGCGGCTCGCACTTCGACTGCGACGCCGGTCTCCTGCGAGAGCCGCGCGGCGGCAGCTTCCATGCGCACCTTGTCTCGCGCCACCAGCACCAGGTCATGACCTCGGCGCGCGAAGCGTTCCGCGTATGTTGCGCCGATTCCGGCGGAGGCGCCGGTGATGAGGACGGTGGTTTTAGTCATCCTATTGCCCTTTTGAACCAGATTGATATATTCATGATAGCTATCATGTTTAGTTTTATATGATGGCCATCATGATTATGTCAACGGGGCGCACGGAGTTTACGATGAAGGTCAGCCGTGAGCAGATGGCGCAGAACCGCCAGCTCATTCTCGACGAGGCCAGCCGCCTGTTCCGCGAACGCGGTTTCGATACCGTTACGGTTGCTGACGTGATGAAGGCAGCGGGCCAGACGCATGGCGGCTTCTATGGCCACTTCAAATCGAAGGACGAACTGATCGCTGCGGCTGTGACCCACTCCCTTTCGGGCGAGACGTCGGGTGGGGCTGACCTTCAGGGCTGGATCGACGCCTATCTCTCGCCGCTGCACCGCGACCACCCCGAGCAGGGATGCCCGGTGGCAAGCCTCGCCGGGCTCCTGCGTCAGCAGGGTCCGGAAGCGCGCGCGGCGATGAGTTGCGGGCTGGAAGACCAGATCGAACGCTTCGCTCGTGCGCTGACAGGCAATGACGATGCCGAACGACGGCGTGCAGCAATCGGCCGATGGTCGGCCATGGTCGGCGCCGTCATTCTTGCGCGGGCGGTGGACGACACAGATCTCGCCGATGAGATCCTCAGGGAAACCCGTGAATGGCTCGGCGCTGTCAGTTCCCCGCAGACGAACGAGACAGCCAAGGTATGATCGGGGCATGAACGGGCTTCTCGACGACGCGGAGGCGCAGGCTCGGCGGAACACACCCCATTCAAGGGTGAATTGCGGGCCAAACAAATCTTTGCGACAAGCCCGCATCTGCAGGGACGCATTGTTGTAGATTTTCTAACGTGTTTTCTGATTCTTCTAAATTGAGCTAACTCCTTTTCGATCCTACAGTTTGCGTCATAAGCCGCTGTGGGAGGCGGCTGAGAGAGACGTGGCGGCTTGCTGCGTTTCCGGAGGAGAACTATCGATCAGCAGATCCTGTTTGCCGGAAGGGCGATCCTGCCCGTTTTCCGCAGGGTCGTGCGCGTCGATGATCCGGCCGGGTGCTCTTCAAGTTTTTCCCCAGCCGAGGATGTTGAAATGAACCTTTATTCACTGCTTTCCCTACGCGCCGCCAATGGGCGCCCCGTGCGGGTCGGACTGATCGGCGCGGGCAAGTTCGGGTCGATGGTGCTTGCGCAGGCGCAGCGCATCGCAGGCCTGCACATGGTCGCGATCGCCGATCTCGATGTTGGCAAGGCGAAGGAATCGCTCCAGCGTGTCGGCTGGCCGAAGGAGCGCTATTCCGCGACCAGTTGCGGCGAAGCGATCAAGACCGGCAGGACCTTCGTTACGGATGATGTGAAGGCTCTCTTCGAATGCGGCGAGATCGAGTGCATCATCGAGGCGACCGGGCATCCGATCGCCGGCACCCGCCATGCGCTCGGCGCCATCGATCACAACAAGCATGTGGTGATGGTGAATGTCGAGGCGGACGTGATGGTCGGCCCGATCCTGGCGGAAAAGGCGCGCGCCAAGGGCCTCGTCTATTCCATGGCCTATGGCGACCAGCCAGCGCTGATCTGCGAGTTGGTCGACTGGGCCCGCGCCACCGGCTTCGAGATCACCGCCGCCGGGAAGGGCATGAATTTCGAGCCGCGCTACCGCTATTCCACGCCGGATACGGTGTGGGGACTGTTCGGCTGGACCGAGGAACAGGTCGCCGCAGACAATCTCAACCCGAAGCTCTACAACTCTTTTACCGACGGCACCAAGGCGGCGATCGAAATGGCAGCTGTCGCCAACGGCACGGGCCTCGACTGCCCGGATGACGGCCTCGCCTTCCCGCCGGCTGGCTTGCACGACCTTGCCCGCGTCTTCCGCCCGGCGGCCGATGGCGGCCGCATGGCCCGCTCGGGCCTCGTCGACATCGCTGCCAGCCAGGAGCCGGACGGCCGCGAGGTCTTCAACAACATCCGCTACGGCGTCTTCGTCACTTTCAAGGCGCACAACGAATATGCCCGCGCCTGCTTCAAGCAATACGGCCTGCTGACTGACCCCTCGGGCTGGTACGCCTCCATGTGGCGCCCGTTCCATATCATCGGCCTCGAAACTTCGGTCAGCGTGCTTTCGGCGGTACTGCGCAACGAGCCGACCGGCTCGTCGAAGGAATTCCGCGGCGATGCTGTCGCGACCGCCAAGAAGGACATGCAGCCGGGCGAAATGCTGGACGGCGAGGGCGGCTATGCCGTCTGGGCGAACGCTATCCCGGCGACGCGCAGCCTCGACCTCAAGGCGCTTCCGATCGGCCTGGCGCATAATGTCAAGCTCAAGCGGCCGATCAAGAAGGATCAGATCGTCTCCTTCGACGATGTCGAGCTTGTCGCCGACCTCGATGTCGTGTCCCTGCGCCGGGAGATGGAAGATCGCTTCCGCCCGGCGCGGGCCGCGGCCGAATGATCCGGAGACGATGATGCGCACGCCAGCCTTTGTCGTGATTGCGGAGTTCCAGGTGAAGCCCGGCAAGCTGCCGGCCTTCCTGGAGGCGGCGCAGGACGACGCGAAACACTCGCTTGCCGACGAGCCCGGCTGCCGGCAGTTTGACGTCATCTGCCCGGAGGGCACCGACGATACGGTGGTCTTCTATGAGGTCTATGACAGCCGCGCCGCCTTCGATGCCCATCTCGAGACGCCCCATCTGGAGCGTTTCCGTCGGGCCTTCCCGCCGCTCATCGTGGAGGAGCGGCCGGTCCGCTTCGCCGAACGCCAGTATCCTTGAGTGCGGAGGTGAAATTATGAGCGACGCGGTCGAAACCATCGCCGTTCTCGGCACTGGCATCATGGGTGCACCCATGGCCGAACGAATGGCCGATGCCGGCTTCACCGTAACGGTATGGAACCGGACGGCGGAAAAGGCCGCGTCACTTGCTGGGAAGGGTATCGCTATCGCCGCTGGTGCCGTCGAGGCCGCTGCTGATGCCGACGTGGTCATCTGCATGCTAAGTTCCGGTCCGGTCTGCGAGGCTGTATTGGCGGGGCCGGACGGCGTTATCGCGGGCATGCGGCCCGGTGCGGTGCTGGTCGTCATGAGCTCCATTCCGGTCGAAACGGCCGTGGCGCTCGCGACTGCGGCCGCGGAGCGCGGCATCGTCTGTCTCGATGCGCCGGTCTCCGGCGGCGAGAAGGGAGCGAAGGAGGGCACGCTCGCCATCATGGTGGGGGGCGATGGCGCGGTCGTCGGGCAATTGCGTGGCGTCTTCGCCTGTCTCGGTCGGGCGACCCATGTCGGCCCGGCCGGCAGCGGCGCGCTCACCAAGCTTGCAAACCAACTGATCGTCGCTTCGACGATCTGTGCCGTTGCTGAAGCGCTTACGCTTGCCGAAAGCGGCGGCGCCGACCCGGCGAAGGTGCGCGAGGCGCTTCTCGGCGGCTTTGCCGATTCGACAGTGTTTCGCCAGCACGGGTTGCGCATGGTGGAAGGCAACTTTGAGCCCGGCGGTCCGGCTAAATACCAGGTGAAGGATACATCCACTGCGATCGCCTTCGCCAGGACACGTGCATTGAGGCTTCCGGTCAGCGAGGAGGTTGACCGGCTTTTCCAGGCGATGGTGGATCATGGTGACGGAGACCTTGATCACAGCGGCGTAATTCTGGAACTGCGACGCATGAATCCGCGCGGAGGCAATTCCGCGTAATCCATTGGACAGTCAAACTGGGAGGAACGACATGAAACACTTTACCCTTCGCGGCCTGCTCGCCGCAGCGACCATGCTCACGGCATCCTTTGCACAGGCAGAAACGCTGACGCTCTCGACGCCCGATCCGGACAATTCCGAAATCACTGTCGCAGCCAACAAGTTCGCCGAACTTGTTGCGGCCAAGACGAATGGCGAACTGACGATCAAGGTCTTCCCGAACGGCACGCTTTATGGCGGGGACCCGTCCGGCGCGGTGAAGCAGCTTGCCGGCGGCTCGCTGGACATGCTGCTGCTCGCCACCTCGCTCTATGCCAATTTCAATCCGAAGTTTTCTGCGATTTCCATTCCCTATCTCTTCGACGACGAGGCGCAGCTGCGCAGTTTTCTTTCCGGCGAGCCGGGGCAGGAACTGATCGCGGATCTGGGAAATATCGGCATCAAGGGCATCAATCTCTGGCCGCGCCCCTTCCGCCAGATGACCAATTCCAAGCACCCGATCGAAAAACCGGAGGACCTATCCGGGCTGAAGTTCCGCGTGCCGAACAATCCGCTCTGGGTGGAATTCTTCAAGAAGATGGGTGCCGCGCCGACGCCGATGGCCTTCGCCGAGGTGTACAATGCGCTCCAGCTGAAGGTCGTGGACGGTCAGGAGAACCCTATCAACGTGCCGCTCAGCGCGAAGTTCTACGAAGTGCAGAAATACGCCTCGATCACCAATCACATGGGTGATGGCTGGGTGCTCGGCATCAATCCGGCGAAATTCGACGGCCTCAGCGATGCCCACAAGAAGGCGCTGGAGGAAGCCGGCAAGGAAGCGGAGGCCTGGAAGGTCGAAAACGATGCCGCGACTGCGGAGTCGACGATCGCCGAACTCGAAAAGAATGGCATGGCGGTCAACCGGTTGACGCCGGAACAGCAGCAGGCGTTCGTCGCAGTCTCCAAGGAGCTCTTTCCGGTCTTCGCCGGTCTTGTGAAGGATCAGGCTTTCTTCGACAAGACCGTCGCCGCCGTCGGCAAGAACTGATCCGCAGTGCCAGCCGGATCGGCCGCACGGCCGGTCCGGCAAGGAGGACACGCCATGGACAAAACCACCTCTTTCCTGGGCGGAGCCCTGAAAGCCGCGACGGACTTTGCCGCCGGTATCGCCGTGGTCGGCGTGCTTCTGGTCGTCCTCATCCAGGTTGCCAGTCGCGTGCTGGGCATGCCGGTCTCCTGGACGGAGGAAGCGACCCGCTACCTCTTTGTCTGGATGATCTTCCTCGGCCTTGCGGCAGGGTTCCGGACTGTCGAGACCGCCCGCGTCACGGTGCTGATCGCGATGATGCCGAGCGTCGTCAGGCGGTTGTCGCTGCCGATCTACGTCGTGTCTTCGGTCGTCTTCTTTGCGCTCACCGGCTGGACCGGATACCACCTTGTCCGGCAGCAATTCGTGATGAACGAGACGGCGGCGACGCTCGCCGTACCCATGTGGCTGATCGGTACGATCATGCCGATCAGTGCCGTGCTCGCTGTCCTCGGCATTGTCGAATCCCTGAAAACACGTCGCGATCTGATCGAGCTTGCAGATCCCGCCCAGGGCATGCCCGAAATCGCCCTTGCCGAAAATGCCGCGCCGAAGCTGGAGAAAGAGCTATGAGCCTTGTCCTTCTCGCCCTGTTCCTGCTCATGAGCGCGTTCGGTGTGCCGCTCGCCGTCGCGCTCGGCCTTGCCAGTGTCATTGCCATCGTTGCCTTCACGTCGACGCCGGTCGATCTTCTGGCGCAAAGCATGTTCTCCGCCATGAATTCCTTCCTGCTCGTGGCCGTTCCGCTGTTCATCCTCGTCGGCGTGCTCATGGAGCGTGGCCGTGTCGCCGAAAAGCTGTTCGATTTTGCGGAGGCCATCGTCGGCTGGCTGCCCGGCGGGCTCGGCCATGTAAACGTCGCCTCCTCGGTGATCTTCGGCGGCGTTTCCGGCTCCTCCGTCGCGGACATTGCCTCCATCGGGGCGATCGAGATCAAGGCGATGGAACGCCATGGTTTCCCCAAGGGCTATGCCGTCGGCATGACGCTGTGCACGTCAACGCTCTCTTCGATCATCCCGCCCTCGATCCTCATCGTCATCGCCGGATCGATCGCCAATGCCTCGATCGGTACGCTGCTGGTGGCTGGCCTCATTCCCGGCCTGTTCATCGCTCTGATGTTCATGGTGTTCAACCATTTTTATGCGGTGCGCCACGGCTACAATCCACCGACGCCATTCAATCTGCGGCTGGTCGTCACCACAGGCATCGCCGCCGTCCTGCCCATGCTGACGCCCGTGATCCTGTTGGTCGGCATCGTCGATGGCTACTTCACGCCGACGGAAGCGGCCGGCATCGCGGTGCTGTACACGCTGTTCCTGTCCGTCGTGCTCTACCGCACCATCGCGCCGAGAGAGCTTCCGGGCATCTTCATCGAGACGGCGCGCACTTCGGGCACGATCCTCTTCATTGCGGCCACGGCAAAGCTTGCCGCATGGGTCTTCACCTATGATGGCCTGCCGGCGCAGGTCGCGACCTTCCTCGGCGCCATCAGCACCGGTCCGACCATGGCGCTCGTCCTGATCTTCCTGTTCCTCATCGTCGTCGGCATGTTCATGGATGCGATCGCCGCCATGTTCATCCTCATCCCTGTACTGTTGCCGCCGGCCGTGTCGCTCGGTGTCGATCCCATCCACTTCCTGGTCGTCATGGTGATCACGCTGACACTCGGCCTCGTCACGCCGCCCGTGGGGGTCTGCCTCTTTGCGGTGGCGCAGGTGGCGAAGATGTCGATCGAGGACGTGGTGAAGGGCTCGCTTGCGCCTATGTCCATCCTCGTCACGGCCATCCTTGCGCTGGTGCTCTTCCCGGAGTTGACACTTGCTCCGATCCGCCTGCTCGGCCTTTATTGAGATGGCGGCGCAGATCGAAGCGGCCCATGACGACTTCCTGGTCGTCATGGGTACGGCGGGAACCGGAAAGTCGGAGATCGGCCGCCGCCTTGCGGCAAGCCTGCAGTGCGATTTCGTCGAGGCGGACGAGTTTCATACAGCGGAGAATGTCGAGCAGATGCGCAAGGGCATCGCGCTGACCGACGCCCAGCGCCAGCCCTGGCTCCACGCAGTCTGCGACAAGGCACTCTCCCTTCCGGCCCGCCCGGCCGTCATCTCCTGTTCGGCGCTGAAGCGGAGCTACCGGGAGCTGATGCGCGCACGGCTTGGGACCGTTCGTTTCCTCTTCCTCGACGGTCCGGCGGAGCTGATTGCAGCCCGCCTTCAGTCGCGGCGCGGGCATTTTGCCTCGGTCACGCTGCTGGAAGGCCAGCTCCGCACATTGGAGCGTCCGGGTGTGGAGGAAGACGCCATCGTGCTCGACATCGCCCTGTCGCCGGAAGACCTTACCAAGGCCGCGTTGGCTGCCTTGCACGTGACGCCGGCACTTTCCTAGAACCGCACACCGACCTGTGCCGCCTGCCAGACGTCGCGTTCCGTCCGCAGCCAGTCGAGAAAGAGGCGGACCTTCTTCTGGCGCAGATGATCGCGCGGGCAAACGATCCACTGGGTGACGATGCGCAGTTCCGGTGCGGCGGCCACGGGGCAGACCAGGCGGCCGCTTTTCAGCTCGTCCTCCATCATCAGCGTGCTTTCCAGCGCGATGCCCATGCCGCGCACGGCGGCATCGATTGCCATGTGGCTGCGGTCGAACATTACGCGGCGCCAGCGTTCACCGGGCGCGACCTCGGCAAGCTGGAACCACGTCGCCCATTGCGCCTGCGATTTCACCGAATGAATCAGCCGGTGGTTCGGCAGGTCGTCCACGCGCAGGCTGCCGGGCGCCGCATAGCACGGTGCGCACACCGGAATGAACTGCTCTTCGGCGATGCCCTCGACGAAGAGGCCGGGCCAGCGCCCATTGCCGTGCCGCAGTTCGATATCGACCAGTTCCTGGTTGAAGTCGGTCGGCTCGTTGGTCCCGTCGAGGCGGACTTCGAGATCGGGATGCTGGTCAAGAAGCGCGCCGAGCCGGGGCAGCAACCACTTGTTGGATAGGGTGGGGGTGGCGCGAATGGTGAGCGTTGTCACCGAGCGGAAACCACGGATTGTGCCGGTCGCTTCCTCGATGCGCTCGATCTGCTCCGAGATCATGGAAAAATAGCGTTCTCCGGCTTCGGTGAGTGCGACACCGCGGCCGGCCTTCGTCAGAAGCGAGACCCCAAGCTGGGTCTCCAGCAACTGTATCTGCTGGCTGACGGCTGACGGGGTGACGCTCAGGTCTTCCGCAGCACGGGAAATGCTGCCGGCACGCGCCGCAGCGTGAAAAACGAGGATTGCCTTGATTGGAAGCTGCATTCTGTCCCACGCGATTGGCCCGCACGACGCTAATCCAATCCGACAGGAAGCGAAATGGTACGCACCGTTCCTGCACCTCGAAAAAGTGCAATGCTGCAATGCAAAATGGATAGTCCGCCGTCTATCGGAAATCTGCTAGATGTCCGGCGTTATAGAAGGATGTACTCTCATGAGCCACAACGTAGCTGCAAAGCGCAAGTCTATTCGCGAAAAGATGTGGGACGCCGTTCTGCGGGAGCGCGGCCGTGAAGTACGGCGGATGCTTGAGCGGCGGCAATAGCAAGCACGCCCTGGTCGCACCAGACGAATGTTATCAAGGCGATTAGCGCCTTACGAGGAGGGCCCGCTAGGGCCGCACCAGGCAACGCACAAAGCGCGCCGCCTGAGCAGATGTCCAGTACTACTTACCCGTTACATTGTTCGTTTCAACGACCCTTTTCCATTTGTCGAACTCACCGCCAAACCGCGCGCTCGCCTCTTCCAGGGAGGTCGTGATTGGCTCGATGCCGCGTTCAGCCATGGTTGTCCGATATTTTTCGTCGCTCGTGATTTCTGTTAATGCCGCATTGAGCTTATCGAGGGTTTTTCTATCAACCTCGTTAGGCGCCAGCACCGCATACATCGAAGCGACGTTCATGCCTTCGAGCCCGACCTCAGACGCTGTTGGCGTATCTGGAAGCTTGTCGAGCCGTTTGTCCGATGCAACGAGGAGCGAGCGAACTGTGCCGCCTTCAATTTGCGAAAGGGCAGTGGGGATCGTGGCTATCATTGCGGCCACATGACCGCCCGCTACGTCAGCTATGCCCGGCGCCGCGCCGTCGTAGGGCACGTGAAGCAGTTCTGTGTTGGTCAGCTGCTGGAAAAGCTCCATGGCAAGATGTTCGACGGAGCCGACTCCGGTCGAGGCGTAGCTGATCTTGGCACCTCCTTTGGCGGCTACGATAAGCTCATCCGCGGTCTGAGCGGGAAAATCCTTGTTTACCACGAGAACCGTCGGAATTTCGCCCACGACCGCGACAGGTACAAAGTCGTTCTGGTAATCAAAACCCATTGCCGTTTCCTGCATCAGGCTTGTGAGCGTCGTGCTGGTGACGGAAGACATCAGGATCGTATAACCATCGGGCCGGGAACGCGCCACGGCTTGGGAGCCAATGTTTCCTGATGCGCCGCCACGGTTCTCGACAACGACTGGTTGGCCCAGCTTTATCGAAAGATCCCTTGCCAACGTGCGGGCGACAAAATCAACCGCACCGCCAGCTGAATAAGGCACAATCAACTGGATGGGACGGTCGGGATAATCTTGCGCTAAAGCCTGTTTTGCGTTCAGCGAAACAGCTGTCATTGCGACGATTGCACTAGAGACGATATATTTGAACACGCTGTTCTCCCAGTCTTTCCGTACTTGTGTGATAGGGCACGTCATCCGCAAAAAGCATTGAGGGTGAAGTGTCCATGTGGCGACAGTTCACTCCTGTTAGCTCTCTGCCCTGCCGGTTTCGGTAGGGACGGCGGAACGGTTCTGAATCGTTCCGCTTCCGGCTGGACAAATATTAAAGGCGGTTATATGCGTAATTGCAATATAAAATTACAACAATTGGATAGCAATTACCACGGAGGGACTAATGGATGCAAGGAACGTAACAGCCGGGGTCTTGACAATGGGGTTAGGGGCCGCCTTCGCCATTCCCGCGGTTGGCTATTCGATCGGAACGCTTGCGCAGATGGGGCCGGGATTTTTCCCGCTCGCGGTGGGGACCCTCATGATCGGGCTGGGCCTTTTTATTCTGCTTACCGGCCTCCAGCAGAGCGGATCCATTCCTCTGCCTGAGTGGCGCTCACTGGCACTCATCAGCGGGAGCGTGTTGTTCTTTGCCCTGGCCATACCCTCACTCGGCATGGTTCCGACTGTTTTAGTGACCTGTTTCATTGCGTGCTGGGCCGACAGCGCCAGATCACTGAAATCAATGATCTTGATTGGCACCAGCGTGTCCGTTCTCTGCTGGCTTGTCTTCATCGTCGCGCTTGGCGTTACGATCCCAGCGTTCGGGGAGGCTTACTGATGGAAACCTTGGTCAATCTCGTAGATGGTTTCAGCTACGCGCTCACCCCGGTGAACCTGTTCTATTGCTTCTTCGGAGTGGCATTGGGGACCTTTGTAGGTGTCTTGCCGGGCATTGGCTCGATGGCGGCAATCTCCATTCTTCTACCGATTACGTTCTATCTTGAGCCGACAACTGCGCTCGTCATGCTAGCCGGCATTTACTACGGCGGCGAGTATGGAGGCTCAACCGCCTCGATCCTGCTCCGGCTTCCAGGATCGGCCTCGAGTGCGGTAGCCTGCCTCGATGGATATCCTATGGCCAAGCAAGGCCGGGCGGGTCCTGCGCTTTGCATGACCTCTCTGGCCTCTTTCGCGGGGGGAGCAGTCGGTATCGCTCTTATGGCGGCGTGCTCGCCACTGTTGGCGCAATTTGCCCTGTCATTCGGGCCCGCCGACTACTTTGCCGTCATGGTGCTTGGCCTTCTGGCATCGGCGGCGGTTACCCAAGGCTCGCCTGTCAAAGGCGTTGTCATGATCTGCCTCGGGGTGGCACTTGGATGTGTCGGCACTGATACCGGTTCCGGCTTGCAACGATACACATTTGGCGTGCCGGAACTCTTCGACGGTATCGATCTCGTCGCAATCGCAATGGGTCTTTTTGGTCTTTCGGAAGTTATCAGTTCGATCACGCAGCTTCGTGGCGGCACCGTGCTGGCCAAAGTTCGTTTGCGTGACATGGTTCCCACCCGGAAGGATGTGACCAATTCGGTAACGCCGATTGCGCGAGGATCCGTCATAGGATGCATACTGGGTGTACTACCAGGCACCGGGCCGACAATTGCTGCGTTTCTATCTTATGCCGTCGAGAAAAGGGTTTCGAAGACGCCTAAGCGATTTGGCCACGGAGCCATCGAAGGTGTGACAGCGCCAGAAGCCGCCAATAACGCCGCGGCCCAAACGTCCTTCATCCCGACGCTCACTCTCGGAATTCCCGGCAGTGCCACCATGGCTCTCATACTTGGCGCGTTGATGATTCACGGTATCACACCGGGTCCAAATCTAATGGCGAGCCACCCAGAAATGTTCTGGGGCCTCGTAGCAAGCTTTGTCATCGGCAATGCGCTTCTGCTTCTCCTGAATATTCCTCTCATTGGACTTTGGGTTTCACTTCTCAGGATTCCTTATTCGATACTGTATCCAGCAGTCATCGCCCTCATCTGCATCGGTGTCTATTCTCTGAACTACAATACCTTCGATGTCCTCACCGTCCTGGTATTGGGATGTGCCGGCTATGGTATGAGGCTCTTGGGATTTGAGCCCGCTCCGCTCCTTATGGGTTTCATCCTCGGGCCTCTGATGGAGCAATATTTCAGGCGGGCCATGCTGTTGTCCCAGGGCGATGTGAGCGTGTTCATAGACCGGCCCATTTCTGCGACCGTTCTGTTCGTGTCATTCGCCATCCTCGTGATGGTGGGCGTAGCAAAAGTACGGAACCGACGAAAAATTGCTGCGGTGGATTGATCCGGTCTGGTTGGAAAAAGGAGACTGCCGACCATCTCGCGACCATCACCAGGCTAAGTGTTCGGACGCCTAACGGCTCGGATTCAAACCTCTTCTTCGCAGTGAGCGTCAATCTTCAAATTGACCGACTGAAGAAGTATTGACGCCATTGGCCGATTCGAAATATAATTATTTCAATTGAATAGCAATTATGGAGGCAAAGGTGAACGAACGCTTCATTCTGGAGGAACTGCAAGACGCGGTTGCCGTCATCACGCTGAACCGTCCCGCCCTACTCAATGCTTGGCATGCGCCCATGCGCGCCATGCTCGTCGAGGCATTCCGGCGCGCGGAAGCGGATTCATCGGTTGGGGCGATCGTCCTGACCGGCGCGGGCGAGAAGGCGTTCGGGGCTGGACAGGACCTGAACGAAACCAAGACGTTTGACCCGGAGCGCGCCGAGGAGTGGCTCAAAGAATGGGAGACGCTCTACGATACAATGCGCGGGCTTTCCAAGCCTCTGATCGTAGCGCTCAATGGCGTTGCGGCGGGTTCCGCTTTTCAGGTCGCGCTGCTCGGCGACCTGCGCATTGGCCATGCAAACGTAAGAATGGGGCAGCCGGAGATCAACTCAGGCATCGCCAGCGTTACTGGCCCTTGGATCATGCGCGAGATGATCGGGCTTGCTCGCACCATCGACCTTACTTTGACGGGTCGTCTGATGGATGCCCAAGAGGCTCACGCAATCGGACTGATCAATCGCATCGTGCCGCAGGAAGCGGTGCTCGACGAGGCCTTGACGCTTGCTGCGGAACTGGCAGCGAAGCCGCCTGTCGCGATGCGGCTCGACAAAGCCCGCTTCCGGGAAATGACGGAGGTCGGCTTTAGGGATGCAATCGAGGCCGGCATCAGAATTCATCGCCAATCTTATGCCACAGGCGAGCCAGCCCGGATGATGGAACAGTTTCTTGCCGAGCGGGCTGCGCGCAAGCCATCTGCGTAACCAAACGGGCTCAGGATCGACATCATGAAAGTACCACCACAGGAAACTTTCGGTCGCGAAAGTGAAGTCCTGCTCGATTGGGCAAATGAACGCGTTGTACAGGTGACCATCAACCGCCAGCACAAGCGCAATGCATGCAATCAGCAAGCATGGCAGGGCATCCACAACGCTCTGCGCCGGGCTGCCCAGGACAAGGCGATCCGCCTTGCCGTTCTCACCGGAGCCAGCGGTCACTTCAGCGCTGGTGACGACATCAAGGATGCCTCGGCGGCGCGGGAAGACCCGCACCGCCGGACGGCTTATGAACAGGATATCGAGCACGCCTTTCGAGCCGTGACGGAGGCACCATTTCCCGTTGTGGCTGCGATTGATGGCTATTGCATCGGTGGTGCCCTCAGCCTAGCCATGTGTTGTGATTTTCGCGTAGGGACACGCGCTTCGGAACTAGGCATTCCGGCGGCCAAGCTGAGCTTTACCTATCCTTCTTGGCAGTGTTCGCGTCTGATGACGCTGGTGGGCCTGTCGCAGGCACGCAAGATGCTATTCGAAGGCAATCGCATCGATGGAAACCGTGCTTACGAGACGGGTCTGCTAGACGTGCTGACCGACGAGGACCCCGTAGCTGCAGCGCTCGATTTTTGCTCGGGCATGCTGGACAGCGCTCCGCTCAGCGTACAGGCGAGCAAGCGTATTTTTCAGGCGCTGGCCGTTACCGATCTGGCAAGTCATCAAGATGAGATCGCCGCATTCATGCGCATGGTCGCAGCCAGTAGCGATTTTCGTGAAGGTGCCCGGGCCTTTGCCGAAAAGCGCAAGCCCATATTCACCGGAACCTGATTGCGCGTGCCACAATCACAATGAGGCAGCTTGCCCCTTCGGGGAAACCCGATGGTTTTGATACTGCCTTCAGACAAGGAAGAATAACGATGACAGCAACGCCGAGTGTTGGCGAAACGACCTTCCGCGAGATCATGGATAGGGAAGCCGCCACCGATCCGGATCGAGTATTCTGCAAATTTGGGGGCGAAACCCTTACTTTTGGGGCTCTGAACGAACGTGTCAACCGGCTCGCCAATGCGCTCCTCGCCAAAGGCCTGAAGAAGGGTGATCATGTCGGCCTCATGCTTCCAAGCCACCCGGACCATATTGTCGCGATTTTTGCGCTGGCGAAAATTGGCCTTGTGCGGGTTCCCATCAATACAAGCCTGAAGGGCGCGGCGCTGGAGTATCCTTTCGAGGCGTTTGCCGTCACGTCGCTCATCGCCGACATCGCCTATGCGGGCCAACTTGAACCGATACTGGAAAAGTTTGACTTCGATGTGCTTGCTTGGCGCTCGGGCGTACCAGAAGCGGCATCGCCCCAAACTCGCTTTGAGGAACTGACTGCCTTCGCGGACGGTTCGGCGCCCGCTGTTGCACCGGCGGCGGATGACATTATCGCCATCACCCCCAGCTCCGGCACGACAGGAGCGCCGAAGGGTGTACTGAAATCGGATCGCACGCTCCGCGCTGGACCGCTGGCCATTCTGCACCTCACCGGGGTTCAGCCGGGTGAAACATTCATGCTGTGGGAAGCGCTGCACCACGGCGCGGGCGTTGCCGTATGCATAGCGGCGGTGATTGGCAAGATCACGTTAGGTATTGTCGATCGGTTCAGCGCCTCGCGATTCTGGCAGCAGGCGGGCGACATGGGCGCGACGCGTGTCCACTATCTTGGCAGCGTGTTGCCGATGGTGCTCAAGCAGCCCGAAAGCCCCAGCGACAAGAGCCACGGTGTTATCATTGCGTGGGGCGGTGGCTGCCCGGCGGAACTATGGCGTCCGGTAGAAGAGCGATTTGGCGTTTCCATTCGCGAAGGCTATGGCCTGTCGGAGATGATCACCTTCTGCCTTGTGAATGTGGACGGCAAGGTGGGCTCCATCGGCAAGCCGTTGTCGTGGTTCGACGCGA
Organism: Mycoplana rhizolycopersici; assembly: GCF_013378445.1. Taxonomy (GTDB): domain Bacteria; phylum Pseudomonadota; class Alphaproteobacteria; order Rhizobiales; family Rhizobiaceae; genus Mycoplana; species Mycoplana rhizolycopersici. The sequence goes on along the minus strand of NZ_JABXYK010000015.1, from coordinate 17,486 downwards.
GTGTGATGGATTCCGATGGCAAGGAGTGCAAGCCGGGCGAGGTTGGCGAACTTTGCATCAAGTCGCATGAAAAAGGGCTGCACTTCCTCGGCTATTTTCGCAACGAAAAAGCCACGGCGGAAAGCATGCGCGACGGCTGGTTCCGTACGGGCGATCTCGCGCGACAGGATGAAGAGGGTTATTTCTATTTCGCGGGCCGTGCGAAGGATTCAATTCGCCGTCGGGGGATCAACATTTCTGCCTGGGAAGTAGAGCGTGTGTTGCTCGATCATCCGGCTATTGAAGAGGTGGCACTGATTGGCGTGCCGAGTGAGCTTGGTGAAGACGAAATAAAGATTTTCATTAGGAAACCAGCCGGCCACGAACTTGAGCCGGCGGACCTTATGCGTTGGTGCGAATCGCGCCTGCCTTATTTCCAATGGCCGCGCTTCATCGAGTTCGTTGAGGATTTCCCACGAACGCCGACACAGCGCATCCGCAAAATGGAGCTCTCGCGCGATACAACCAACGCTTGGGACTTCGATCAGTCAGGCTTGAAGTTGCAGCGTTAATCGTATTGATAAGCTATAGGCGGCCGAGGCGCCGCCTATAGCGATCGGGCGAGTATGGGATTTGGTCGAGCGATCGCCAAACCGAACTTGGAATGGAAGGACCCATTCATATGGATCACGCGGATGAGATGTACACGGACGAGGACGCTGGCCCCGACCCTCGTCTTTTCGTCGCTTCGGTTGCGCGTGCCCTTCGAATTCTGGAATCCTTCGATGGGGGGCGCAGGACTCTGACCATCGCTGAAATTTCTCAGGCAACGGGGCTTGGGCGCAGTGCCACACAGCGGTTTGTCTACACCCTCCACCAGTTGGGGTATTTGCGGCGCGATGGTTCGAGCAAGCACTACCGAGTGTCAGCCAAGGCAATTGATTTGGCGCTAAGTCTTATCGGCTCCCATACATATGCGGAGCGCGTAGCACCCGTGCTGGATATGCTGGCACAAAAGACCGGTGAAACGGTGGCTTGGGTAGAACGAGATGATATCGACATTGTCATCCTCAGGAGCATTCCAAGCAAGCATCTCAGCTCTGTGAACCTTCCGGTTGGCCAGCGTTTTGCGGCTCTTTCCGCTTCGTCGGGACAAGTTTTGCTGGCTCATGCTCCGATCGAGGAGATCTTGCGCGTTTATAAGAATTCGATGGTACACGCGCGAGAACGTTTTGGCCTTAGTGATAACGAGGGCATTTTGAGGTATTTTGAGGATGTCCGCCGCAGGGGATTGTCCATTACCGAGAAAATGGAAGACGTAGACAGTATTTCTCTTTCGGCTCCTGTTTTTGCGGGCCGCGACGAGCCTGTCGGTGCGATTAACATATCAACATTGAAATCACGCTTCTCAAAGCTTCAGGCGGAACGCAAGTTGTCGGTCGATCTCATTGCAGCAGCACGGGAAGCTTCTCAAATGGTGTCGAGATAACCGTCATTTCGGGTGATGCCGAGCTGAAAACTCGCCATGTATTTTGGGATGGACGTCGTTGAAACAGGCGGACACCCTACCGATGATGACGGCGGCGGACAATCCGCCCCTCGACGGCGGGGAGCCCGTCTAGGTCGACACATTCGAGGCACGACACCATCTGTCGGTCCCCGTCATGCATGGCCTTCAGCCGGTGGCGCACCTTCTCCATGGCGGCAGGCATAACCCGGTCGTGGAAAGGCGCGCCATTGCGCAGTACTATCGGCTTGCGCGTCAGGACCGATACGTAATGCCATGGATTATAGATCGTCTCGCCACGGTCGAAGCAGCGGTCGTGCTGACCGATCTCGACGCCGTCCAGAACGATCCGCTTGCGCCCCCCTCCGCACTTCAAAAGGTCAACAGGGCATGGAGAGCAGAGTGTATATGGGCTCAACGCCTCCTGCCGCCGGCATTTTTGCGACCGGCCCGTCTGATCCAATGCCGGCCCAAAACGTGTTCAGCCCAGCCGGATTGTGACGTGCCTTTCGGTCACGTTTCTCTACGTGCCTCTTCCTCGCGTCGTGCAAACCAGTTGGCCAGAAGCGCGCCCGAAATGTTGTGCCACACGCTGAAAATAGCGCTGGGAACGGCTGCCAGGGGGGAGAAATAAGCAGTTGCCAACGCCGCGCCCAGGCCCGAATTCTGCATTCCCACCTCGATGGCTATCGCCTTGCGCTTGGCGAGCGACAGGCCGGCTGCTCGCGCGGCGAGGAAGCCGAGCAAGTAGCCGAAACCGTTGTGCAGGATGACAACGGCGAAGATCATCAGCCCGGACTGAACGATCGACGCCTTCGAGGCGCCGACCACGGCGGAAACGATGAGAACAATGCCGGTGACGCTGACAAGCGGCAATGCCGGAACAGCCGCCTTGACCACACCCGGCAGCAGCTTCTGAAGCACTGCGCCAAGCGCGAGCGGTATCAGGACGACCTTGACGATGCTGAGGAACATTGCCCAGCCATCGACGGGAAGGAACTGGCTGGCAAAGAACCAGACGAGCAGGGGTGTGACGATCGGGGCGGCCAGCGTGGTGACCGATGTGCAGGCGACCGACAGCGCGACGTCACCTTTCGACAGGTAGGTCATAACATTGGACGACGTGCCCCCCGGGCAGCAGCCGACGAGAATGACACCCGCTGCGACCTCGGGCGGCATCGGGACGATGCGCGTCAGAAGGACGGCAATAAGAGGCATGATGAGGAACTGGCCGAGCACACCAATTGCGACATCAAAGGGGCGTTTCACCACCTCGCGGAAGTCGTCCATCGACAATGTCAGGCCCATTCCGAACATGATGATCGACAGCAGCGTGACGATCCATGGGCCGAACTGTTTGAAGGTGTCGGGGAAAAAGAACCCGAGGATTGCGAAAAGGATGACCCAAGCGGCGAAAGTCTTGCCGACAAATGCGGATACGGAAGCCAGTGCTTTCACATGCCTACTCCAAAGAAAACTCGGGAGCGACGTCTATCCGCCATGACTTTTCTGTCAAGCCGGGAATTTTTGACGACGGTTCGGTCGAGCCTGAGCTTCAAACCCCGGGGTAGTTCAAACGGTGGCGTCGCCTTAGCCAATCACAGCCGCGGTGAGGCTCGTGCGCCGAGCTTTAGCAGGTTGCTGAAAAAGCCACTGGCTTTTGATTTGGTCAAATGATTCTCTTCGGTTGCCACGAAGGAGATTGATTTTGATGCGCGGTGGGCGTGGGCGGACGGGGTCGCTGTTTTCGTGTGTCGACCTTGAGGCACGGCGATGCCTCCTACCTCACTTCTCTTGCGATAAGCGTCTCCATTGCGCGCACCGCCAGGGGATACCCCTCTGCGCCCAGACCGGCCATGACCGTGGTAGCAGTCATCGAAACATATGAGCGGTGGTATATCGGCTCACGGCGGTGGATGTTGCTGATGTGGAACTCGATTATGGGGCCCTTGAACATCTTCAGTGCATCGAGAAGCGCCAAGGAGGTGAAGGTGAATGCCGCCGGGTTTATGATTATGCCCGCCCCTTCGTCGATTGCTTCATGCACCCAGTCGATCAGTCGCTCTTCGCTGTTGGTTTGGCGGAATTCAACGGGCCTGTCACCGGCAGCGTCCCGACACCCCGCCTCGATCTCCGCAAGCGTCGTCGTGCCGTAGATCTCGGGCTCGCGTTTGCCCAGCCTGTTCAGGTTGGGGCCGTTGAGGACGTATATGGGTTTCATGGGTTATCCTTGATATCCAAGCAACCGTGGTAGCCAGAGAACGCTGTCGGGTACAAATGTTATGAAGGCGAGGCAGACGACCATCCAAAACAGGAAGGGTGCGGCATCAAGGATGATGTCCTTTATGGGCGCTCCGGAGATCTTCGCAACGATGAACAGAAGCAGGCCGTAGGGCGGCGTCACCAGCCCGAGCATGATATTGACGACTACCACCACCCCGAAATGGACGAGATCAATCCCAAGTGCCTGCGCTGTCGGTATGAAGACTGGCACGATGATCAGCAGGATCGCCGTCCCTTCCAGCAAGCAACCAAGAACAAGCAGGATCACATTGACCAGGATCAGGAAGCCTGTGGGGCTGAGATCCCAGCCGGTCAGCATCACCCGAATGCTGTCGGGTATGTTCTCGATCGTGACGACGTAATTGAACACGAGTGCTCCCGCGATCAGCATACCGATCGAAGCCGTCGACTTGGCGCTTGCCGCAAGAGACCCGTAGAAGTCCTTAAAGCTGATGCTGCGATAAAGCACGACCGAGATGAGCAACGCGTAGGCCGCGGCAATGGCCGCCGCCTCGGTTGGGGTCGTAATGCCGGAATAGATGCAGCCGAGCAGCACGACGGGCATCATCAGGGCGGGGAAAGCGCGGATCGTGATACCCGGGATTTCCCGGAGCGGAACAGGCTCTTCTACAGGGAAATTCCGGCGCCGGGCGGTGATGACCACCTGCACCATCTGCAGGCCCGCCATCAGCAGACCGGGCACCATGCCTGCGAGGAAGAGGTAGCCGATGGAGGCATCGGAGACGAGCGAGTAGATGATCATCGGGATGGACGGCGGGATGATCGGGCCGACCACCGCCGTCACCGCCGTCAGAGCGGCAGCGAAGCTCGGTGTGTAGCGGCCTTCCCGCGTCATCATGTTCTGCATCATCTTGCCACTGCCTGCGGCATCAGCGATGGCCGAGCCGGACATGCCCGCGAAGATAATGCTCTGGACGATGTTCACCTGCGCCAGTCCGCCGCGGAAGCGGCCAACAAGCACATTGCAGAAGTTGAGCAGGCGTTCGGTCATAGAGCCGACGTTCATGAACTCGGCCGCCAGGATGAAGAGTGGCACGGCCAGGATGACGTAGTTTGCATACATGCCGTTGAGGAACTGCTCGGCGGCAATCCCCATGTCGGCACCAGCAAGCCACAGGTAAAGAATGGAGCCGCTGATCATGGAGAGACCGATCGGCAGCCCCATGAAGGCAAGTGCTGTAATGACCACCAGGGTGATGGAGAAGGGGCTTGTAAATGTCATACGCCTGAGCCCGCCTTGGTCGGATCGAATGCCTCTGGTGCCGTCCCGCGAATGGCCTGAACACCGAGCCATAGATAGCGGATGATCATTGCAACGGCGAAGACAACATAGATCGAATAGAGGTAGTCAAAGCGAATCTTGAGGTAGGCGGTGCTTTCGACCTTCATGAAGGTCACGTAGTCGATGACGGCTGGAAGAGAGATCCCGAACAAAAAGATCAGTGCAGCAGCGCAGATCACCTGCATGATCCTCCGCGCCTTGTCGCCGGCCCCACCCCAGAACAAGTCGAAACGGATTTCATCCACCTCGCGCACGACAAAGGCTGAGCCGAAGAGCACGATCCAGATCCACAGCGCCACGCTAATCTCGTGGGTCCAGCCGATCGAAAGGTTGAGCGCGTATCGGAATATGATCTGTAGCGTGAAGACGACGAACATCGCCAGGAGCATCAGGCACAGAAGATTTTCCGCGCGTCGTCTCAGCCATCCGCCGATGGCGAGTAGTCTCGGGGGCATATCCAGTTCTCCAGAAGGTAGCGAGGCGGGCTGTCAACACCGCCTCGCCGCTCGGCAACGAGCAATTACGCGAGGCAGCCGATTAGAGGCCCGCAACTTTCTCGAGAATTCCTTCCGGCCAGGACTTCGCCAGGTCGGAGTTCAGATACTTCTCCTGGGCAAACTTGCGGAAGGCTTCGATATCCGGCTCGTAGATCTGCAGGCCAGCGGCCTTGAACTCCTCAAGAAGTGCCTTTTCCTGTTCAACGTGCTTGTCTTCGCTGAACTTCATCGCTTTGTCAGCCGCCGCCTGAAAAGCCTGCTGTTGCTCCGGCGTCATCGCATTCCACGCCTCTTTGGAGATGACAAGCAGGTCGTAACCGATCAGGTGCGAGGTCATGACGATCTGCGACATCACTTCATAGAACTTCATGTTCTTGACGTTTGGCAGCGGATTGTCCTGGCCATCGATCGCCCCGGTCTGAAGTGCCGTGTAGACTTCGGCATAGGCGACCGGCACCGGATTCGCACCGAGCGCCTCACCAAGGAACTGCCAGGCGTCGCCGCCCGGCATGCGCAGCTTGATGCCGGCCATGTCTTGCGGCGTCGCGATCTTCTTTTCTGGCTTCAATCCAACTTGGCGTGCGCCAAAATAGGTCGGACCGAGAATATGGATGCCGAGTTGATCTTCGGCCATCTTCTTGAATTCGGCGCCGACCTCACTGTTGAAGAAGGCACTCAGATGTGCAGCATCTCGAAACAGATAGGCAGAGGTCAGCACCGACCATTCCGGGATCTGCTTAGAAATGTCCTGGGGTGCAATGTTGCCCATTTGCAGATTGCCGCGCTGGATCGCGACGAGTTCGGTGCCCTGCTTGAACAGGTTGCCGCCGTAGTAGGGCTCCAGCGTGAAATCTCCCTTGATCCCCTCCGCGAGCATCTTGGTCATCTCGGCGCGGATGTCTTGCTCGGAAAAGACTGCGGAAAATTTCAGGGTAGGCTTGTCTTGCGCGAGCGCCGGAACGGCAAGTGCCGCTGCGGCGAGCATCGTGGCGCCAATCAAGTGGCGACGTGTCAGGGCAAGGTTCATGCTTTCTCCTCCTGTTGTTGGTCCATCACCCGATGATCGGATGACCACCCTCCTCATCTAAAGCCGTTCCCCTCGGCTGTGACCCTGGTGATAATGTACGGAATGGTCCGTTTAATCAATCCAACGGCTCAAGAATGACGCATCAGAGGGAAGAGTCAACGAATTTTTATCATATGTTTTTGAGAACATCTGATGTAATTCTAAATGCATGGTAGTACCGATTGATAGTCAGACGAAAGAAACGCCGGGAGAAATCGCCTTCCGAAGAATTCGGCAGGACCTCATCTCAGGAGCTCTCCCGCCCGGCTCCAGGATCAAGCTGGAACAGGCGAAAGCCCGCTATTCGGTAAGCGTCTCCACTCTCAGGGAAATTCTCAGCCGCCTGACGACCGAGAACCTGGTAGTGGCCGAGGGGCAGCGGGGATTTGAGGTGAGCCCTGCATCCAAGCGAGAACTCCTCGAACTGGCTGATATGCGCATCCTGTTGGAATGTCATGCGATCGACCTCTCCTTCGCTGCCGGCGACCTCGACTGGGAGGCACGCCTGGTCGCGGCGCACCACAAGCTGTCGAGCGTGGAACGAAGCTTGTTAAGCGGAGACGCCTCCCGGACAGTCGACTGGGTCCGATACGACTGGGAATTCCATCAGGCCTTGGTATCTGCCTGCGACTCTGCCAGCTTGATGTCAGCTCTCTCCTCCGTCTTCGACCGCTTCTTACGGTACCATCTGCTTGCAGAGAGTTTTCGGGGCCCACCGGTGGTCGACGACCACAGAAAACTCTACGAACTGGCTATGCGCCGCGATCACGACGGCGCGCGCGCAATGTTGACCAACCATGTGAAAAACGGAGCAGATCACGTTCTGAAGAGCGGCCGCATTGCGTAAACGCGACCGCCTGCGCCACTAGAGCGCGTTGATCTTGTCGAGTATGCCGGATGGCCAGGACGAGGATAAGGGTGACTCGGTGTACTGTTTCTGGGCATAGGCTCGGAACGCCTCCAGGTCCGGCTCGTAGACGTCCAGCCCCTGTTCCTGGAAGAAGCCTACCAATTCCTTCTCCTGTTTCAGATACTCCCCCGTGCTCCAGGCGAAAGCCTTGCGTGCCGCTTCCCTCATGCGCTTTTGTTCCTGCTCCGGGAGCGCATCGAACACTGAAGAGCCGATCAGAAGCAGCCCGAAGCCGACATTGTGGCCGGTCAGGACGATCTGGTCCGTCACCTCGTAGAACTTCATCAGCTTGTCGTTGGGAAGCGGGTTGTCCTGAGCGTCAATGGCCCCGGTCTGCAATCCTGTATAGACTTCCGCATAGTCCATCGCGATCGGGTTGGCGCCGATTGCCTTGCCGAGGAACTGCCAGCTTTCACCGCCCGGCATGCGCATCTTCACGCCCGAAAGATCTTCCGGCTTCATGATCTTCTTGTCGCCCTTCAGATTGACGTGCCGAGCGCCGTAGTAGGCCGGCGCCAAAATCTCCACCCGAAGCTTCTCCCGCGCGATCTTGCGAAACGCCTCGCCTACATCGCTTTCGAAGATGGATTGTAGATGCGCGGCGTCGCGTACGACATAAGCTGCTCCCAGGATGTCGAACTCCGGAGCTTGCTTGGCGAAATCCGATGGCGGCAGCAGTGCCATCTCGAGATTGCCCCGCTGCACGGCCACCAGTTCCGTACCCTGCTTGAGAAGGGTGGAACCGAAATAAGGCTGGAACTCGTATTCCGACCCCAGCTCCTTCGCAAAGATGTTCACCAGGGCCTGCGAGCGCGGCGCATCCGCTGTCGTCACGTCTGCAAACCGCAAGGCGGTTTTTGCAAGCGCCATACGCGGCATGCAGGCCAAACCGGCCGCCGACCACACACCGGCTAACATGCGCCTTCTTGAAATTTCGAGCATGTCTTTTCCTCCCTCTATCAACACCGCGCCCTCAGGCGGCGAACCGGTTCTCCGGCAAACCTTGTGCCACTCCGTGGATGGCGAAGACCGCCCCCGCCAGCGGTTCCGACGCCAGCTTCTCCTCCGATAGAAACTTCGTTGCCGTGGTTACGATCAGCGTTCGCAAGTCGTCTCCCCCGAAACACACGCATGTTGGATTGGTCAGCGGCAACTCGATGACGATGTCAATCTGGCCATGCGGATTGTAACGCACCACGCGACCACCCGCGAAAAACGCGGTCCAGAGGCCTCCATCGACGTCGAAGCATGCCCCATCTGGCCTGTCTCCCGCAGTGGAGTAATCGGCAAACAGGCGCCGGTTGGAGATCGTTCCATCTTCCGGATCCATGTCGAAAACCCAGCTTTGATGGCGGCGCGTATCGGTGAAATGAAACCTGCGCCCATCAGGAGAAAAGGCGATCCCGTTGCTGACGATCACATCGCCGAAGATCTTGACGGCTTCCCCGGACGAATCCACGCGGTAGAGCGACCCCGCGGGACGGTGGAGCTGGTTGTCCATCGTGCCGATCCAAAGGCGGCCGTGCCGATCGACGCGTCCGTCGTTCAGGCGATTGTCGAGACCGGCTTCGACACTCGCAAAAGGTGCGGCGTCGCCTCCATCGGCGCTGCGCAGGACCAGGTCGAGATCATGTGCGAGAAGATGCCGGCCAGAGAACGTAAGAGCGTGACTGCCGAGAAACGTCATTCCGTGCATCGGGAAGACTTCGTGGAAATCGGTCGAGGGATCGTAGCTTTGCAGCTTCGGGTTTTCGATATCCACCCACCAAAGCTTATTTGTGCGCTCGCACCATAGCGGCGTCTCACCAAGCTGATCGCGTGAGCGAACCAGGCACTCCACCCTCGATGTCGGAATTACCTCCGTCATGCGACCGGCCCCCCTCCGGTTTATCTGCTTTTTCAGGGCTGCGATGCGGAAGATGGCATTGGCCGCACCATATCCCGATACCCCCCGCTGAACGATCTCGAAGAAGAAGCCCTCGGCGAAGGTCGCGCTGTGTGCGGTGCGGGTCCGGCATGCCTTCGAAGTCGCGGACCATGCGGCCGACGTCTCGAAGACTTCGACCACGTCGAAACCTGCGTTGGCAATTGCTTCCAGCTTTTCCGGTAGCTCTGCGCTGATCGAAACCGTAGCGATCGAAGTCTTCACCGGCCCCCCTCTGCAGCCGGCGTGGGTTGCGCAGCACCTCCAGTCAACTCCTTGAAGTGCCTCAACATGCGTTCCGCGTCAGGTTCGATCCCGGTGAAAAGTTCGAATGCTTTGACCGCTTGAAAAACTGCCATGCCGCCCCCGTCCAACGTGCGGCAGCCGCGACGTCTCGCCTCTACCACCAGTTCCGTGTTGAGCGGAAAATAGACGATTTCGGCGACCCATGGGGTCGACTGCAAAAGTTCCGCAGGCAAAGGCAATCCCGGATACTTGACCATTCCCGTCGGCGTCGCGTGGATGAGCCCTGAGGCGTTCGCCATCGCCGATGCCAGATCAGCCCCGACCCTGATCGCTGCGCTTTTGAAATGCCGCTGCATGTTCTCGACCAAGGCGGATGCGCGGCTTTCCTCCTGATCGAAAATCGTAAGCGCGGCGGCCCCAGAGCGCAGAATGGCGAAGGCCGTGGCAGCACCCGCGCCACCGGCCCCAAGCTGAACGACCGAGGCCAAATTGGCACCAGGAAGACCCCGGCGGAAGCTCTCCGCGAAACCCCACCAGTCGGTGTTGTGACCGTGCCGCCGACCATCGCGAAGGACGACGGTGTTCACAGCGCCGAGCGCCGCTGCCTCGTCCGACAGATCGTCAAGCAATTCGACTACCTGCTGCTTGCAAGGGTGCGTGATATTGAGGCCGCCAAAGCCGCGTCGCTCTGCGTCCGCCAGAAGTGCGGGGATCTGATCGCCCTCGATTTTGTCGAGATCGAACAGGACGTAGCAGTAGTCCAGACCTTGCGCTCGCCCCTCTGCCATATGCATAGCGGGCGTCAACGACGCTTGTATCCCCTTGCCGATCAGTCCAGCATCGAAGTGCGGAACCTGCTTAGTCGTCATTTCCAACCCTCACCGCCGGCACATGGATCAAGAAGACTTTGTCCTGCCATTGGCGCTTCTCCCAACGGATATCGCCTGACTCTGATAATGTACTAACCAGTACGTGTCAAATTGAGCGAGTTGATGACGGGCTCAAAGCTCAATAAGAAGTGGAGCGTCTGCGGGCCGACTGCCCGCCCGGAGGGATAAAGAGTAACGTGGCCACGTCTGTTGAAAGAGAGGGTAGGAAGAACGACCCCGAAAAAACAAAGGAAGACATCCTCAGGGTCGCCACCGAGGAGTTCTCTGCCTATGGCCTGTCAGGCGGGCGAGTTGACGCCATAGCGGAGAAGACCAAAACCTCGAAGCGGATGATTTACTACTATTTCGGCAGCAAGGAGGGCCTCTATCTTGCGGTCCTCGAGAAGGCCTACCGAAAGATCCGGTCGCTTGAGGCTGATCTCCAATTGGCGGATATGCCGCCCGTCGAGGCGCTGCGGACCTTGATTGCCAGCACCTTTGATCACGACGAGAACAACCCGGACTTCGTTCGGCTGGTCAGCATCGAGAACATTCACTACGCCAGTCATATGAAGCAGTCCTCGGAGATCGGCGAACTGAATCTCTCGATCGTCAAGACCATCGCAGAGGTTCTGGAAAGAGGCCGCAGCGAAGGCATCTTCCGTCGGGATGTCGATGCCGTCGACCTTCACATGCTCATCAGCGCATTCTGCTTTTTCCGCGTTTCAAACAGGTACACCTTCGGCACCATCTTCCACCGCGACCTCTCCGCGCCGGAGCTTTACAGCCGACACAAGCACATGATCTCTGATGCGGTCCTGGCTTATGTGAGGTGCTCGTCGGACACCTCAGGTGGGTAGGCAGAGGCGGCTCGGTCTGTTTGAACAGGGTGGTGCCGACTGCTAAGTGGTTTCCGGCGCTGGTTACGCCGCAAGCGGGATGGGCTGCGGCGGGTTGAAGTAGACCTGATCCGGTGTTCAAACGATGAATGTGGCCGTCGGCCGTTGTAAAAGGTCAGATATTTGCCGATCCGGCCGAAGGTTCATATTCCATAGAAGCCGCACCTAAGCTGAAGATGGCCTTCAGGCCGACGAGGTTGCGCTCCATGACCTCAATGATATCTGGATGCCACGCGTCGACATTCGAGAGGACTGTCCGACATCAGCGCCCTTGAGACAGATCGCGGTTAACTGAGAAGGGAGGATTTCTGGTTCATCGTAGCTCACTCAAAGGAAGCGAAGATGAGACAGAAAGCCGGGCCGCAAAGACCAGCGGCCGAACAGGTCATCAAGGATATCCGCCGCGCGACGCGCAAGCATCACTCGGCCGAGGACAAAATCCGCATTGTGATAGAGGGCCTGCGTGGCGAGGACAGCATTGCCGCTCTTTGCCGCCGCGAGGGTATTGCCGAGATCAGCCGGCAGCTTGCAGCGGTTCATCTCGATCTTTTTCGGCGCTTCGAAATCTCTTCGTCATCCCGCGTCACAAACGATCCGCCCTGGCAACTCAGATAGCGTCCGTCAAGTTGGTGTAATTTCGGGTGTGGAACCGGGCCGTCATGATCAGGCGGCTTTCGGCGTGATCTGAAGTGGCTTTTCCTCCTCGATTGCTTGTGGGTTAAGCTCGGCCATACCCTCGATCTGCATGTAGCGATGTTGCAGTTGCCATTCGTCGTTGGCTTCGAGCAGCATAGCTCCGATCAGGCGGACGATGCTGTCTTCGTTCGGGAAGATGCCGACGACATCGGCACGGCGCTTCACCTCCTTGTTCATGCGCTCCAGCGGATTCGTGCTGTGAAGTTTGGTGCGGTGCTGAGACGGAAAGGCCATGTAGGCAAGCACGTCAGCTTCGGCGTCGTCCATGAAGGTGCCGAGCTTAGGCCATCTGGCCCGGAGCTGATCGGCGACATGCCGCCATGTTTGGACGGCATTGTCATGATCAGGCTGAATGAACGCTTGGCGGATCGCAGCGGCAACCATGGTGTGCTGTCCCTTGGGAACGTAAGCCAGCGCATTGCGCATCGCATGAACCCGGCATCTTTGCCATGTTGCGCCGAGAACACGGGTGATGGCGGCCTTCAGCCCCTCATGCGCATCGGAGATGACGAGTTTGACGCCAGTGAGGCCACGGCGAACCAGATCGCGCAGGAAGCTTGTCCAGAACGGCTCGGCTTCGGAAGGGCCGATGTGCAGGCCGACGATCTCCCTCTTTCCGTCCGTATCAACGGCAACTGCGATTATTGCCGCCACCGAGACGATGCGGCCGCCCTCTCGCATCTTCAGGTAGGTCGCATCGAGCCAGAGATATGGCTAGGCACCGGAAAGAGGGCGCTTGAGGAAGGCGTTCACGCGTTCGTCGATGTCCTTGCACAACGTCGACACGGATGATTTCGAAATGCCGGTCATGCCCATGGCCTGCACCAGCTCATCGACCTTGCGTAACCGGTGTTGCCGCTCCACATTGTCCTTCTCCGCCTGATCTGTGATCGAGGTTTGCATGGATGATGAGCGGGAGTTTCTCCATGGAGACCTCATTAGAGTTTCTCACAACAGGTAAGTCTGGACGTGAGGTCCACCGACACTGGCCTGACGAGGTCAAGGCGCGGATCGTGTCGGAGAGCTTGAGGCCCGACACGACGGTCAATGCAGTTGCGCAACGCTATGGATTGCGAGCGAACAGCCTTTCCACTTGGCGGACGATGGCGCGACAGGGGAAGCTGATCCTGCCAGCGCCGGAGGATGCGGTAGAGTTCGCGGCGGTGATAGTTGATCCGCCAGTTTCGGAGCCTCCGCCGAAAGCGATTGGTCGCCCAGAGATCGTCGTAGGCACTGTTACGATCCGCCTGGAGGAAGGAGCGTCTGCGTCCCGGATCGCGGCCATCGCTCGCGCCCTGGCGGTGGCGACATGATTTTTCCGTCGAACCGCGTCAGGATCATGGTCGCGACCAAACCGGTGGACTTCCGCAAGGGTCATGACGGCTTGGCCGCGTTGGTGAAGAATGAGCTGCACAAGGCCCCCTTTACGGGAACAGTCTTCGTGTTCCGGTCACGCAAGGCGGACCGGTTGAAGCTCATATACTGGGATGGCAGTGGTATCGTGCTGGCCTACAAGCGGCTGGAAGAGCTACGTTCACTTGGCCTGGCATCAAGGATGGACTGATGACACTCACCCACGCCCAGTTCGAAGCCTTGTTCGCTGGCCTTGACTGGCGACGGGTTCATGCCGTCCACACGAGAGCGCCGGAAGCCATCGAATAGCTGCGGCACGATGACTCAGCAGGGCAAATTGCAGAGGCAAATCAGCGGCGGATTTGGTAGCTTCTGGCCATGCTTGATGCCGCCGACCTTCCCGATGATGTTGCCGCCCTGAAGGCGATGCTGATCGCGGCGCAAGCACGCGAGGCGGCCAAGGATGTCGCGATTGCGAGCAAGGACGAACATATCGCTCGCAAGGATGAGCGAATCGAGCGGCTTGAGAAGCTGGTCGCCGCCTTCAAACATGCAGCCTTCGGACGCAAATCCGAGAAGACCGATCCCGATCAGTTCGATCTGGCACTGGAGGACCTGGAGACGGCCATGGCTGCCATCCATGCCGAGGACGAGGCGGACACTCCTGCAGGAAACAGGATTGCAAAGCCGCGCGCGATCAATCGCGGCTCCCTCCCGAAGCATCTTCCGCGTATCGAAGAGGTGATCGAGCCGGAAAGTCTAACGTGCGCCTGCGGTGGATGCCTCCATTCCATTGGCGAGGATGTCTCCGAGCGGCTGGACGTGGTTCCAGCGCAGTTCCGTGTGATCGTCACCCGTCGCCCTAAATATGCGTGCCGTGCCTGCACTGACGGTGTCGTTCAGGCTCCGGCACCAGCGCGGCTGATCCAGGCTGGGCTGCCGACGGAAGCCACCATCGCCCATGTGCTGGTCTCTAAATATGCAGACCACCTTCCGCTTTACCGTCAGGCCCAGATCATGAGCCGCCAGGGCATTGACCTCGACCGATCCACGCTCGCCGACTGGGTCGGTCGAGCCGCTTTCGAATTACGTCCCGTCTTCGATACGTTGATTGCCGACCTGAAGCGCTCAACCAAGCTGTTCATGGACGAGACCCGTGCCCCTGTTCTCGATCCCGGCTCGCGCAAAACCAAGACCGGATACTTCTGGGCGCTGGCACGGGATGATCGTCCTTGGGGCGGCGGTGCTCCGCCAGGTGTCGCCTTCACCTACGCTCCCGGTCGCGGTGGCATTCATGCCGAACGGATATTGCAGGGCTTCTCCGGCATCCTGCAGGTCGATGGCTATGCCGGATACAACAGGCTGATCGCATCAGAGCGTGTCGGTCCAGACATTCAGCTTGCCTATTGTTGGGCACACGCCCGTCGCAAGCTGGTGGAGATTACTCGCAACGGCGCAGCACCGATTGCCGAGGATGGCGTCAAGCGGATCGGTGAGCTGTATCGGATCGAGGCCGCACTGCGCGGCCTTGACCCTGAGGCTCGTCTTGCTGGACGACAGGAACGATCAGCACCATTGATCGCCGACATGCAATCCTGGCTCGTCCATCACCGCGCCCGCGTCGCAACGAAGTCGTCGCTCGGCGAGGCACTGGCCTACATCGCCAAATACTGGGATGGTCTGAAACTCTTCCTGATCGATGGGCGCATTGAGATCGACAACAATAGCGTCGAGCGGAGCATTAGACCGATAGCTCTCAATCGCAAGAACGCGCTCTTCGCGGGTCATGATACAGGAGCTGAGAACTGGGCGACCATCGCCTCGCTGATCGAGACTTGCAAACTCAACGCTGTTGATCCAATGGCCTATCTGACCGCGACGCTCACCGCCATCGTCAACGGCCACAAGCAGGGCCAAGTTGAGGGGCTGCTGCCGTGGAACTACGCCGGTTGACGCCTCCTTTCTGCCTGACCCTTTGCGGTCGTAAGGCTCCATAGCTTCCAACCAGCGGAGAGCAATATCGGCATGGTTGCGGCGCTCCGTTTGAGGTTGCTGTGAGCCTCGAGTTGGAACGGTTGCTTTGACCTAATTTTTGGTCCTAAAATGTCCACATGACATTAGAAACAAAGCCTTTTAGCGCGGCAGAGATCGCGCAACTACGTGACGACACGCCGGGTGTTAGCCATCGCATCCATCTGAACAACGCGGGTGCCGCGTTGATGCCCACGCCAGTCGTGGCCGCGGTCACTGACTACCTCAATAGAGAGGCCCAGATTGGAGGCTACGAAACGAAGGCAGAGCGCTCCGAACAGATCGAGGGCGTCTATAGCAGTGTCGCCCGCTTGGTTGGCGCTGCCCCGGACGAGATCGCTCTCGCTGAGAACGCAACAGTAGCTTGGCAGTGGGCCTTCTACGCTCAATCGTTCAAACCAGGTGATCGCATCCTGACGACCACCGCAGAATATGCGGCCAACTATCTTGCTTATCTGCAGGTTGCCAAGCGGACCGGTGCTGTCATCGAAATAATACCCGATGGAGCTGATGGCCTTCTCGATCCCGATGCACTCGACCGGATAATCGATGACCGCACGCGTTTGATTGCGATTACTTGGGTTCCTACCAACGGTGGCCTCGTTAATCCCGCACATGCCGTTGGTAAAGTGGCAAGGCGACACGGCATCCCGTACCTGCTTGACGCATGTCAGGCTGTGGGGCAGATGCCTGTCGATGTCGAGGCTATCGGTTGTGACATGCTCGCGGCTACCGGTCGGAAATTCCTCCGTGGGCCGCGTGGCACTGGCTTTCTCTACATGCGTCGCGAACTCATAGAGCGAACAGAGCCAGCCATGATCGACATGTTCGG
Organism: Mycoplana rhizolycopersici; assembly: GCF_013378445.1. GTDB lineage: Bacteria > Pseudomonadota > Alphaproteobacteria > Rhizobiales > Rhizobiaceae > Mycoplana > Mycoplana rhizolycopersici. The sequence continues at coordinate 1,091 of NZ_JABXYK010000015.1, read as the reverse complement.
TGCGGAATGGGCTGGGGCCAACCAATACACTTTGCGATCGGACGCCCGACGGTTCGAAACCTGGGAGTCCGACTATGCAGCACGGGTCGGACTTGGAACGGCGGTTGATTATGCACTGTCGATCGGTCTGGAGCGTATAGAGCAGCGCAGTCGGTCTCTTGCCACTCAGTTGCGCTCGGGCCTAGCCGCGATCGACGGTGTAACGACTTATGATGTTGGGCAAGACCCTGTGGCAATCGTTACGTTCACCGTTCACGGACGAGAAGCGTCCGACATAGCAGCGGCTTTGTCAAAACAGGGAATCAACGTCTCTGTGTCGAGACCAACAAGTACACCCATCGATAGTACGAAACGCGGCTTGGATGCACTCGTTCGGGCATCCCCTCACTACTACAATACGACCGAGGAGATTGATCGCACCATTGCTGCTGTCGCAAATAAATCTGACTGACAAAACAATTTTTATTTGCGGATGAAAGCCTAAGCCGAATTAGAAATCGGTCTCATACCTGCCGATAATCTTAGGACTATAGTCGGCATTTCCGATCGCACGTGGTCAACGTGCTACGAAAACGCCGCTTACAACCTTGCGGGTCGAAACACCGTTGATCCAAGCTTCCTGGATGAGGGCGACCAGCGCCTTCTCCACCGTTTTCCTGGGCTCCAGGAAGCCGGGAAAGTAGGTTCCGGTGCGCATCTTCGGTATTTTCAGGTTCATGGTGCCGAGCCGCGTGTCGAGCGTACGGTCGCGGTAGCCGTTCCGCCAGGTTTGGCGGGCTTCCCCACGCTCGTAACGTCCAGCGCCGATCAGGCCATCGACGTCGGCCTCCATGATCAGTTGCAGCACGCTTTCGGCAATGGCACGAAGAAAGTCTGGATCGCCACTCTTCGCGGCAAGCTCGGCAAGAGGTAATCTGTCGTCGGTCATCGGGGTCTCCGTTTCGGTCAGGTTGAAGCTTTGCAACTGAATAGCCCCTAGATTTGTAGACACCTTCTCCCCTAAATTTGAGGCAGGAGGCCTACATGGGCAAAGCCAATTTCACTGAAGAGTTCAAGCGCGACGCGGTGCGTCAGATCACCGAGCGGGGCTA
>NZ_JABXYK010000014.1 GCF_013378445.1 Mycoplana rhizolycopersici | reverse complement strand
GTTGCGCCTGCTAAAAGGTAAGCGTACACCTATTCACATTTCTGTTACTGATGAGCGACGAGGTGAAAGCGCTGCGCCGTGACTGACCGGCCCGGTTCCGGCTTGAGCAGCCTGTCCGCTTTGCGCCCCATTCCAGTCATAGACACCGTGTTTGCCCGTACCCAAATGCAGACATGGCTTTACATCCCGGTGCTTGCTGCTTGCGCTCGCACGAGCAATCGCTCCGCTGGACGGTTGGGGGAAGGCATCCCGCGGCAATTGACGGTGCGAGATGGCTGTTATTCCCCCTATCGGCACAAACGTTACCCTCACGGGTGACGATGGCGGCAGTGAAGTTGCCAGCGCAGCGTTTGTATGGCACCTCGTTTACATGCCAAATTTGCGAACGACATAAGGATGCGACCGTGGGAGACGAAGTTTGGGGGACGTTAGTCAAAGAATTCTCTGATGTTCCAGACGCGTCGGCCATAACTCGCATCACTGTGCGCCTTGTGATCGCGGCGGTACTCGGTGGGGTTCTCGGGTTCGAACGCGAGAGCAAGGGCAGAAGTGCTGGCTTGCGGACTCACATGTTGGTTGCCGTGGGTGCTGCACTTTTCGTTTTAGGTCCACTGCAGAGCGGCATGCAGATCGGCGATCTGTCACGGGTACTGCAGGGTGTCGTTCAAGGAATAGGCTTCCTCGGCGCGGGTGCTATCATAATCCGCTCGGCGCAGCGGGAGGTAGAAGGGCTCACCACAGCGGCCAGTATCTGGGCGACAGCCGCGATTGGTGTAATGGCCGGCCTGGGAATGGAGGTAACTGCCGTCTTATCGACCGCGATCGTCTTGGTCATACTCGCAGCGGTGCCTCACATCTTGCCCACGCCATCCGAGACGGACTCAAAGTCTAGTGGGGACGATTGACCGTAGGACGACAGCGAAGATGTTTCGGCCTCAACTCAATCTGTAGCAGGTAGCGCGAAAAGGCTGAAAAGCGCCCCATTTCAGACGTTCAGCAGCTATCGATCAATTCCTGGAAGTGGTCGTCTACCGTCAAATGGCTCAGAAGCCGCTAATGCGTTCGATAACCCAGAATGCCGCAATGCTGCCGATGAGGGAGCTTGCAAGACAAGTTACTCCTCGATCATGTCTCGCGAGTAGCGGTGCCATACGGCGTGCGGCTGCACCTATCGCCAGGACAGCGCCAATGAACAGTAACTGACCGAGTTCTACACCGACGTTGAAGGCGAAGAGGGCCATGGGAACATCGCGCTCCGGTAGTCCAATCTCATGCAGTGCTCCGGCAAAGCCCAGCCCGTGGATCAGGCCGAAGCCGAAGGAAACCAATGCGGGAAATCGCTCGGCCACCGGGTCCCGGCGTTCGGGAGGCTTGGCGAGCTCCCAGGCCAGGAACACGATCGATAGTGCGATCACCACCTCGACCGGAGCCGAAGGCAAATTGAACCAGCCCATGGTCGCGGCAGCCAGGGTAATGCTGTGGGCGAGGGTGAAGGCAGTGATGGCCCATATCAGTCGGCGCGGATTGCGGACAAGCAGTAGCAGGGCTAGAACGAAGAGCAGATGATCGAGACCTTCCAGGATATGCGTCACCCCCAGGGCGACATAGCTGGTGAAAACCTCGAAATGACCTGGATCTGCTGGGACGACGAACCCTGACTGATCTCCTGTAAGCCGCCTGGTCACGGCTTGATCCGGGGCAGTCTCGTAGCGAACCAGCGCGTCGGTGCGTGTATTTTCTAGGCCTTCGATCCGGATCGTGCCCCCAACAAATCCGGCGTGGCAACTGACGACGTAAGTGGTGCTCCATCCGCGTCCGTCGAAATGCGGCCCGGGGACATCATAGGTTTCACAACTATCTGGCAGCCTGGGCGCGATCGGCATTGGGGTTCCGTTTGAGTCGGGCACCCGCCAGGTCACCCGCCAACGCCCCGCGTCCAGTATCGAAAGCTCAAGATAGGCAGGGTCGAGCGCGTGGGCCAGGGCACCGACTGGTTGAGCTAGAGCCAACAGCAATAACAGCATCGCCCCGCGCAGGGTCATGGCTGGCCCTTCGCTTCGAAGTCCGGCAATTCGACGGTGTAACGTTTTAGTAACCTTTGATTGTACTCCTCTCGCATTTGTCGCGCCTCGTCGGCACGCCATTCTGCAAGGACGCGATCGCGCACCTTGTCGAGCGGTGGCAAGACCTCTTCGCGTCGCACCGCCAACCTGACGAGGTGCGCGCCGTAGCCGCTTGAAACTGGGCCGGACCAGCGCCGTATCGGTAGCGCTGCGACCGCGACTCCAAATCCGGAGCCGAACATCTTCTCGACAGTGGCCGTCGACATGTCCTCAACCTGTGGCGGCAGCATTGTCCCGCTTCCGAGTGTTGTCGGATCGGCGCCGCTCTCCAGTTTGGTCTTGAGGGCCTCGATATCGTTCGCTTTCGCCCCCGGCGGCAGGAGTATCTGCTCGAAGCTGACTTGGTCCGGGCTAGCGAAGCGGCCGGCATTTGCCTTGTAGAAGGCTTCGAGGGTGGCGTCGTCAGGCATCATGGCCGCAGCAGGTGCCTCGGCGAGAAACTCCATTTTAGAACGCAGGCGATTGCGGATCACCGTGTCGCCGTTGTCGAACCCGAGCGCGAGTGCCTCCCGGACCGAGGCTTCCTCAATGACCCACTCCTTGACGAGATTGCGATATTCTTCCTGCGTGGGCGGACGTTGAAACGTCGCGGCGAAGCCGTCGGCGAGCTTCCGGGCATTGGCTTCAGTCAATCGCAGCACGCTTTCACCTGGCGGCCGATCCGAAGGTGGATTCTTGAAGTTGTAGAGGATGAAGACGAGCCCTCCCAGCACAAAGAAATGCAGCAGGGGCGAATATAAGATTGCTCTGAATTTCACAGCCTTTCAAACCCTCTTGCGATCCGCAACAGCTTTCGATGCCGCTTGGCATATGCCTCGACTGCCCGAAGCGAGACGGCCGACGGTCTACTTCGCTGGATCGTACCAGATCGGAGAAGTATAGGCGCGTTCGGTGACAGTCATTCGCGTACCCTCAAGCGGCTTCGTTCCAAACCGTTTGGCATCATAGGCGGTCCAGCGTGGCGTCGGTATCTCGATGACGCGTCCATAGTAGAACGCTTTCTGCCTCGGATCGAAGCTGGGATCCTTCCACACTGCGATCAGTTCTGGCGCACCGATCGTGTTGGTCCAGGTCGCGTTCTCGATATCGACAGTGCTGCCGATCGGTGGCAGCTTGCCGTCGGCGCCCGGTTTGCGATCCCCGCCCCAGGCGACGTCATACACCTGTTCATGCGTCTGGCCCTTATCGTCAAGCCAACCCTTAACGATCTGATAGCGATCGAGATTAGCTCCAATTGGGTCTCGCAGCGCGGCCACCAGAAACGACGGTACCTTACCTTCGGGCGCTGCCCTGAGGTCGCCGCCCATGGGAACTCCCTTGCTGTAGCCGATCTCGCCAGGGTTGCGAGTCTCGGCATCGGCTGGTTCGAAATCCCAGCCGCCGAAGAAACGCACGGCCATGCGCGGTCCGGTTGTTGCGTAGGTTTCCTTGCGCTGCATAGCGTCCCAGATCGATTCACGAGTGTTATCCGTTGCCCACACGGCGGCGTAGCCGGATGCGCCAACCTCCCAGTCCATGACCGTAATCCCGGTCTTGGAATCCTTGACAAACGTTGCCGTTAGGCGTTCTGCGCTCGGCTCCTGCGGCGTCGTCTTGCCGAAGAAGTTTTCCTCTTCCATCGCCGCAAGACCCGTATGCGCGTCTGAACTGCCGACCATACCGAACTTGTATGGATTCGTGCCAAGCTGTGCTTCGAGCTTGAGTCCGTTCTTCAGCGCCGAGCGCGCATATTCGAATTCAAGCATCTCAGGCTTCTTCACCACGCTGGCGTCAAGATTGCCGAAGTCCCAGATCTCAAAATCGGCGAATTCGTCATTGGGAGACAGAAAGGGATGCGCCTCGCCGGTGCCTTTGGTCTGCGTCGTCTCGTAGAGGCGTTCCCATTTGGCGCGTTCCTCTACGTAGTCCTTGTCGACGGGCTTGCCGGTGAAGGATTCGATCATGGGAAACATGATGCCGTTGGACAGGTTTCCGTTGTGTGCGATCGCCAGCACACTGCCCCCGGTCTTGTCTTCATATGCTTGCATCCACTTCCATAAGTCGCGTGGATTGTCGCTGCCCAAAGGCTTCAGGGTCGTAAAGGGCACGACCTGATCCGCCTTGTCGGCATTATCGCGGAACACGACATTTCGATGCAGGTTGTTGCCTGCTGTGTTGGAGGTCCATTCATAGCCGATAAAGGCCGTGAACCGTCCCGGTTCGTTGTACTCCTCGGCGGCCTCGATCGTATCCTGCCAGGCATTTTTGTAGGGACGTGTATCGGGGCCATAGATCATGCTCTTTGGCAGCGTGCCCTTGCCGAAGCTGAAGATGATTTCGAGCGCGGCTTTGGCACCTTGACCTGACTTGATCATGTCGTACCAGGTCCGAGCCTGCGGATCGGCGATGACATCCGGTTTGCCGGCAAAGAGGTCTGGGAACATCCCCATGTTGTCAGAGTGGTCGGCGACCACTAGAAAGTCGAGCGGCCGTGACAGCTTGGCAGGCTGGCCGCTCGACGCCATGATCTCCTCGCCGCTGGCGAAGCGGTAAGCATCGCGAGGTGTCAACCGCGCTCCGAAAGCGCCAGCATCGAATGAGGCTCCGGTGTGGAGATGGGTATCGCCGAAAAGCGGACGGGTCGGAAAATTGCGTCCGGCATAGGGCGAGTAGAGAGGTTTGCCGGAAAATGCCTTTCCTGCCTTCGCGCTGTCGAGACTGCCGATATCGGTGGTCTCCTGAGCTGCTGCGGGTAAGGCAGAAACCAAGCTTACGAGCCCCGTTATTATCAGCAAAGCAGATGTTTTGATCATCGCTTCCCCCATCTTTCGCGGCAAACGTCTCTATCACATCGGTGCGGGCTATACTTTGATTTTCATCAATGACCGAAGTTTCACTTTGCCCGCCATTCTCACGGCGCTTGAATTCTTCGCGATCAATATCTGGTCCACCTTGGCGGTCTTCGACAAGGTTGAGCGGCGAGAGGGCACCTGCCAAAAAGCTGGAAGTATCGCGGTGAGCCGTCTCTCCAGTTTCTGCCAACCCTTCCATGTCGCAACCGAAAGCCTACCGTACCACGTCGAAGTCGCGGACCCAGCCTTGATGTTGGCTAGCCGCACTTGCAATTACCGGCTTCGTTGATTGAAAAGGGTGCACGGGCTCCATTCCAAAAAACTTGCTACTACGAAACTTGACTGAGCCAATGTTGGGGTATTTGCCAAATCCCGGCTTAGCCGTTGAGAGCACAGATGTTGGCATTCTCGTTGACGACACTGTCAGCAGAGAGTCTGAATACGGCCCCACACGGGAAATGATTTCCGCTTCGCGCCCGCACTCCGGTCGTTCACACCACCCCCTTGGGTTCTGGGAAGCAGTCAGTCTGCTTTCGTTATGATCGTCCGGAACGCGCAATAGGAGGCGCGTGCGCCGTGCGAAGACAGCAACCCCGAAGGCCTATCTGGGCAGTTGAGAGTATCGTCGACGGGCTGGCTCACACTTCATACCGTCGTCAGTCTTCTCGCGAAAGTCGCTGAGGTGTCAGATGTCGTCGAACTGACTGTCGCCGAACACCTGCCATTGAATGCCGAGAACGTGCGTAAGGCGCTGTCACAGTTACCAATCCTTGTGCGTTAGTCGCTGGGTCGGGAGTGCTAATACCTTCAAGGCGACGCAGTTGGCGCAGTGTGGCGCTCCATCGACGGGTCACCCGGTCGCCCGTCGCGAGAGTTCACGAGCTAGTTCTAAGAAAGCCCTGACCCCAGCCGATAGATTGCGCCGCCCAGGATAGTAGAGGCAAAGCCCCGGATAGGGCGGCGTCCAGTCTTCCAGAATACGGATAACGCGCCCCGCGTCGATGTCCGGGAGAATGTCTTGTTCGAAAATGTATCCTACGCCGGCACTATCGAGAACGGCGGTTCTCGTAAGGCTCGCTTCATCCAACGTTATCGGGCCGCGCACATCAATTTGCACCTGTTCCCCGTCCTTTTCGAAGCGCCACCGAAACAGTGATCCATCGGGAAGACGAACGCGGATGCATTTGTGATTGAAAAGGTCGGGGGGAGCCAGTGGCTTTCCATACTTCTCGAAATACTCAGGAGAGCCGACCACCGCATGTCGCTGTGGCCGGCCGAGCGAAACGGCAATCATGTCGGTGGGTACAAGGCCCGCAACCCTGACGCCTAGATCGAATCCGTCGCCGACGACATCCACCAATTTTCCCTCGGTGACGATATCAACGTGCATGTCAGGATAGCGGCGCAGGAACTCAAGTACGAGCGGTGAGATGATGGCGCGCGCGGCAAAGGGTGCTGCGTTGATCCGTATCGTTCCGGAAGGTGTTTCGCGTTGCGAGCGCACGGTCTCCAGAGCGGTACGGAGATCCTGAAGGGAAGGCGCGACCTGTTGCATAAAGAGCCTGCCGGCATCCGTCAGCGAGACGCTGCGCGTGGTTCGGTTGAACAATCGGACGCCGAGTCCCGCTTCAAGTCTGCCTACTGTGTGGCTCAACGCTGTCGTGGACATGCCGAGATCGATGGCCGCTGCGCGGAATGTGCCGCGCCGTGCAATCGCGATGATCGCTTCCAGCTCTTTGAGATTGGGTTGTTCCATTGTTCCGATTTATTCACTGTCGCATGCCGGTTTATCCCACTTATCTGTGCAATGGTCGAGGGGTAAGTTTCCGGTCAGATCATGTGGAGAAACACAATGGATATGCCCCCAACAGTTGCCGCGTACTTTGACGCCGACCGCCGCAATGATGTGGAAGCGTTTTCAGAGACCTTTTTGGATGACGCAGTTGTCGAAGACGAAGGCGCTCGCCACCGAGGCATTGCCGCAATTCGCCAATGGTGGGCGGCTGTGAAAACAGCGACCAACTACGTCGCTGACCCTGTCGAAGCCACACGCGACGGCGACAAAGCGCTCGTCCGCGCGAATGTAAGCGGTCAGTTCCCCGGCAGTCCGGTGACGCTCACATTCGCCTTCACCATCAAAAACGACAAAATCGCCGGACTGGAGATCAAGTGATGATCGATTTTCTCAATCTTCGAGGTAAACGCGCTCTCATCACCGCTGGAACGAAAGGCGCCGGCGCTGCGACGGTCAACCTGTTTCGCGAACTCGGTGCACAGGTGCTGACGACGGCGCGGGCGCGTCCGGAAAGCCTCCCGGAAGAGTTGTTCGTAGAAGCTGACCTGACCACCGAAGAAGGATGTGCAATCGTTGCTGACGCCGCGCGTCAGCGCCTGGGTGACGTAGATATCATTGTCCATATGCTTGGAGGCTCTTCAGCAGCCGGGGGTGGCTTTGCGGCGCTATCCGAAGACGAATGGGACAAGGAGCTGTCACTCAATCTGTTTCCGGCTGTTCGACTTGATCGGCTCCTTGTCCCGGACATGATTGCCCGAGGATGCGGGGTGGTCGTGCACGTGACATCCATCCAGGGGGTCATGCCGCTTCCGGAATCGACGACCGCGTATGCAGCGGCAAAAGCAGCGCTTTCGACTTACAGCAAGTCGATATCGAAGGAAGTTTCGCCCAAAGGTATCCGGGTCGTGCGGGTGTCGCCTGGGTGGATCGCAACGGAGGCCTCAGTCCGTTTGGCCGAGCGCTTGGCGAAGCAAGCCGGTACTGATCTGGAAGGCGGCAAGAAGATCATCATGGATGCACTGGGTGGCATTCCGCTTGGTCGGCCGGCGAATCCTGAAGAGGTCGCAGATCTGATCGCATTCCTTGCCTCCGACCGCGCGTCTTCGATCACGGGTACCGAATACACGATCGACGGAGGTACGGTGCCCACGGCGTAGGCGCCCCCTGCAGATCAGGCGGGTGTGTCCCACCCGCCAATCTGGGAGTAGATCGCGTTGCGGAGATAGCGCACGTCGCGGTTCAAAGCGGCCAACTCCGGGGGCGTCTGGGTCGAAGCTGCAAGCAACGTGTCGCTGAGGCAGCCTGCCTTGTGCTGCAATGCCCGACCTTCTTCGGTCAACGCGATCACCACTTGCCGCTCGTTGCTGAGGTTTCGGGTCCTGCGCAACAAGCCGGATGTCTCAAGGCGCTTCAAGAGTGGTGTAAGCGTGCTGGATTCCAGTGCAAGGGTGTTGGCAATGGCGCCGACCGTTTGCCCATCTTCGCTCCACAAAACGTTGAGCACGAGATACTGCGGGTAAGTCAGGCCCAATTCGTCGAGGAGGGGCTTGTAGGCGCGCTGAATGGCGATGCCAGCAGTGTAAATCGCGTAGCACAACTGATCGTGCAATGGCGGTGGATCATTGTGGGGTTTGGTCATTCTGGGCTCCTTTGCGCACCAATATAATCAAGGTTACAGCGAAAACCAATATCGCGATAAGAATTATGTTGACGAGCAGTTCAAGAACTGACATATCGCGATAACAGTTATCGCTACTAACGAAAGGAAAAAGCCATGACGCGCACGACCACAACGACCGTTGCCGCAATCGCAGCCGCCGCCATATCCGCCGCACTGCCCGCAAACGCCGCCGACACCATCCCTGAAGGCCAGGCCGTCAAAAACGTTGTGCTCGTCCATGGCGCATTTGCTGATGGCTCTGGCTGGAAGGGCGTTTACGACAATCTTACGAAGCGCGGCTATCGCGTCACAATCGTCCAGAACCCTCTGACCTCGCTCGAAGACGACGTTGCCGCCACCAGACGTGCGCTCGAGCGGCAGGATGGTCCGGTCATTCTCGTCGGACATTCCTGGGGCGGTACTGTTATCACGGAGACTGGCATCGATCCGAAGGTTGCCGGTCTCGTCTATGTCTCCGCTCTCTCACCCGATGCCGGCGAAACGACGGCTCAGCAATACGTAGGATTTGCTCCGGCAGCGGAGTTCGTCATCGAGACCACAAAGGATGGTTTTGGATATGTCAGCCCGGCAAAGTTCAAGGCTGGGTTCGCTCATGACGTCAGCGATGCCGATGTTGCGTTCTTGAGGGACGCGCAGGTGCCAATCAACATGTCGGCGTTCGCCACGAAGCTCGAGAATGCGGCATGGCGTACCAAGCCTAGCTGGGCTGTTATTGCCACCGAGGACAAAGCTTTTGATCAGGCCATGCTGATCCACATGGCTGAGCGCATCAAGGCGAAGATCACCAAGGTGTCGGCAAGCCACGCCTTGTTCATGACGCAGCCTGCGGCCATCGCCGATACCATTGATCAGGCCGCCAAGACCGTGTCGGCGAGAAAGCAATGATCGACTTCACGTCATCGGGAAGGTCGAGACCCTCCCGATGACGCTGAAACAAATCTGTTAAACAGACCGCAGGCCCGAGCGAGATGCCGGTAGGGCGTCGGATCCTTCCAAGATCCATGAGCATTTCCTAGTCTTTCGCGACCACGACTTCAGCAAATTTACCAGAATTAATTCACGGAGGAACTCACGTGAAACTGTATACCCATGATGAAAATGTACCTGCAAATACGTCTTTCGCGCACAACACCGTCGGCGATGTCTTCGACTTCATCGTCTGCGGCGCTGGGTCCAGCGGCTCGGTTGTTGCAGCGCGCCTGGCAGAGAATGGAAACGCGAGCGTTCTCCTGCTCGAAGCAGGTGGAGATCATAAATCCGAGACAGTATCGAACCCTGCGCAATGGCCGTTGAATCTTGGCTCCAGCCGGGACTGGGGCTTCGTTGGACAACCGACACCTGGTCTGGATGGCCGACGACTTCCTCTCAGCATGGGCAAAGGGCTTGGCGGCGGCTCGAGCATCAACGTCATGGTATGGGCCAGGGGACATAAGGAAGACTGGAATCACTTTGCCGCAGAGGCCGGGGATGACGCCTGGGGCTATCAGTCGATCCTTGGCTACTATCGCCGGATCGAAAACTGGCAAGGCGTTCCGGACCCTACTCGTCGCGGCGTAGGTGGGCCTGCATATGTGGCGCAGCCTACTTCTCCGCAGGCAGTGGCGGAGGCCCTGTTGAACGCGGCATCTGCCATAGGATTACCTCTTTATAATACCACGAACGGCGAAATGATGGAGGCATCTGGCGGTGCATCGATTGCTGAACTGCGTATCCGGGAGGGCAAGCGGGAAACCGTGTTTGAATCCTATGTTGAACCGCTGCTGTCGCGTCCAAATTTGATGGTGATCACCGAGGCGTTGGTTACGCGTCTCATCTTCGATGGTAAGCGGGTAAGAGGTGTGGAAGCTCTGATCGATGGTCGGCGACGCCAGTTCATGGCGCATTGCGAAACGGTGCTGTCACTTGGCGCGATCAATACGCCGAAGGTCCTTATGCAGTCCGGAATCGGCCCGGAAAACGAACTGCAATCGCATGGCATCCCAGTCGTGCAACACCTGCCGGGTGTTGGTCGCAATCATCAGGATCATCTCGCCTTCGGCTGCACCTGGGCCTACCGAAAACCGGAAGCAGTGGGCGGTAGCGGCTGCGAGGCAAACCTCTACTGGAAGAGTGACGCACGTCTGTCCCAGCCTGACGTCCTCCAGTGCCAGTTGGAGTTCGCCGTCCCGTCGCCGCTTGAGGCCGGTCTCGAAACACCGGAGCACGGCTGGACCATGTTCAATGGTCTCGCACAGCCGAAAAGCCGCGGCCGATTGAGGCTCTCTGGCCCCGATATGAACGACCCCGTCCTGATTGAACCGAACTCACTCAGTGAGCCGGAAGACATGGCAGCCGCGTTGGCCGCAGTGGAATTATGCCGCGAACTTGGAAACAGCGATGGCTTTAGACCTTTGGTGACGGGCGAAACCGCTCCGGGGCAGCGCGACAGATCAGGAATGATCGACTTTATCCGGCGCTCAGCAGTCACCTATTGGCATCAGTCCTGCACAGCCAAGATGGGACGCGACAACATGTCGGTGGTCGACAATGAGCTCAAGGTATACGGTATCGACGGCCTCCGTATCGCGGACTCTTCGATCATGCCCCGGATCACCACTGGCAACACGATGGCGCCGTGCGTTGTCATCGGAGAGCGGGCCGCCGATTTGATCCGAAACACACACGGTCTGATAGCTGTGAGCGAACCTGTCGCCCAGTCCATGTGAACTCGTTTGTGAGGAGCTTGGCGTCCTGCTGCGCGGGTCGCCGAGTTCTCCGCAACTGCGTTCTAGGTTCGGCCTGGCTTGAGACTTACGGAGCACTCAGCGAGCGTCCGCTTTGCGCCCCACAATGGACATCGAGCCACCGGTCGATGTTGCTGCAAAGCGGACCTTGTCCAGTCCCAGTCGCGGGACCAAATTTCACGGATTTGCCAGTGCGCCATAGCCGGGACGCTTGTACAGCTTGTCTTCGTTCCCCTGAATATCGGGACCATAGACCTCGACGTCCCATTTCGCGGGGTCCACGTCGAGAATAGCAATCGACAAGGATTCGTCGCTCGAGCCGAATATTGATTTGGCGGCCTCGACCACCTTTGCGGTAAACTCCTGCTTCTGCTCGTCGGTGCGTCCGGGGAACATCTTTACGGCGATATGAGGCATGTCCATTCCGATCCTTAGTTTCGCAAACCTGAAGTGCATCAGTAGGGATATCGTTGCTCACACTCCATCCTCAAATTTGATCCGTCGCGCCTTGCCGACCAGCATCAGCGTCGCGGCTAGCAGGGTCGCGGCGGCAGCGGCGAGAAATGTCGTCGTGAATGCTGAGCCAATGACGTTGGGCGAACTTTTGGTGATCTCATCCGAACCGACTGCTGCGGAGAACAGGGCCGTCATCACCGAAGCCCCCGTCATGAAGCCGAGATTACGGGACAGTCCAAGCAGACCGGAAAGAAGGCCCCGTTGATCTGCGGTCGTCGGCAGCAGAACCCTGGTGCTGTTGGCTGCGATGAAAAATTGAAAGCCAGGGGTCAGGACCATGAGAGCGACGATGTATCCGATGACTCCCAAAAGTCGCGGCAGTATTGCCAGGCAGGCAAGACCCAGAACGATTTCGATCAGCCCCAGGGCGATAACGCGCTGTGTACCGAAGCGATCTGTTGCTCGTCCTGCCAACACACCCGTGAGTGCTGCTGTTACGGGGCCAATCGCCATAACAAGACCAACGCTTACATCACTCAGCCCCAACGCAAACGACAGGAAAAATGGCCCGACCACCAAGGTCGACATCATTGTGGTGGAGACGAGCAGGTTGGCGGACAATGCCGTTACAATCGGCTTGTTGCGCAGTATCGAGAAAGGGACAAACGGCGCATCCGCGTGCAACTCCGCGATCATGAATGCGACGAACGCCAGAGCGGTCGACGGGAGCAACGACACAGAAATCCAATTGGGAACAGCATGGCTGCCAGTCGTCGCTAACGCATACAGCGTCAGTGTGATGGCCAACAACCCAGCGCCAAGCCAGTCGGCTCGCACGCCTCCATCGCGCTTCCGCACATCCATTTCCGGGATGAATTGGACGCTTAGGCCGAGAACGACGAGACTGAACACTGCCAGTCCTCCAAACGCTGCGCGCCAGCCAAATTCTGAGATCACGATCCCGCCAACCGAAGGTCCAAGTGCGGTCCCGATCGCCGACATCGTTCCGAGCAGACCCAGCGCCGAACCTGTCCGGTCCATCGAAGTAGTCTGCCTGACGACCGACAGGGGCAAAGACAGGAGGACCGCTCCGCCAAGACCTTGCATCGCTCGGCCTGCGATCAACACCCCCAGCGTCGGTGCGGCCGCGCAGATCACGGACGCAATTGCGAACGCCGCAGTACCAATGACCAGCACGCGCTTGTTTCCGAGTTGATCTCCGAGATGCCCGGCCAACACGATCGTTACCGTCGTCGAGACGAGATATGCGAGCATCACCCATTGAACGCTCGCGATTGGCGCGGCAAATTCTCGCGACAGAACTGGAAGTGTGACAGTGGCGATGCTCACAGCCAGTGAAGCGATCAGTGTCGCCCCCGCTAGCGCGACCAATGGTCGGGCGGTGCTTCGGATGTTCATAAGTGTTTGCTCCTCTTGCCTGGATTTTGAGTGACGGATAGGTTGCCACTTCAAGCCGACTTGAGGTCAAGCATGAAAATTCTCGACATTGGGGTGCTTTCTGAACGGAGCGGGGTCCCTCCATCGACATTGCGCTACTACGAGGAAATCGGCCTGATCCAGTCGATCGGACGCCGAGGGCTGAGACGCCAGTTCGGAAACGAAGCTCTCACCCAGCTTGCGCTGATATCACTCGGCAAAACTGCGGGCTTCTCGCTCGAAGAGATAAAAGCAATGCTTGGCAAAGGGGGCGTGTCGGACCTTCCTCGCGCGGCTATCCATGCTCGTGCCGATGAACTCGAAACTCAAATCCGCAGAATGACCGCCCTTAGAAATGCACTTCGCCATGTCGCCGACTGCCCGGCGGAGAGTCATATGGAATGCCCAAGGTTTCGCAGGTTGGTGATCGTAGCATCGAAGTCGTCACACCGGACCCGAAGTGCCATGCCCCAAAAAATTTGAACCATTCGGACCTGGAATTTTAGACTTATGATCCCGCTGGGGACAGGAGGAGAGTTCCATGAAGGCGTGTCGCAACGCGGAGATCGGCCCGGCCGGACCTAACGACTTCCCTGCCATTCGAACCTTGTGCAACGTCTTCATCGACTGATGCCGATCGCACTATGGCGAAAACGCCTGGTTCGTCGACCGATACTACACGCCAGAAGAATGGGCCGCACTTTTGGACAGCCTACCGAGAGTACACTCGGCTCCAGACGGGAAGATTCTTGTTGCCCGCCTGAACGGAAAGGTGGCCGGCTGTGTGATGATGCAGCGGATCGACGGACACACATGCGAGATGAAGCGCATGTTCATCAGTCCCGAGGGCCGAGGCTTAGGGTTGGGCCGCCGTCTCGCCGAAACCATCGTGCGCTTGTCTGCTGAGCGGGCTACACCACCATGTGGCTGGATACCGGCCGCAACCACGATGAGGCGCTAAGCCTCTACCGTTCTCTCGGATTCCACTCCTGTTCTGGCTTCTCCGCGACATAGAAGAATCTGGATAGTCTCGCCGTTGTCGCCAGTTCAGCCGTCGTCGCCAGAAATGTCTGCCTGCTCTTGAACCACCCAGCGTCCTCCTCTTCCAGCAGCGCGTCACGGCGGGATTCTCGAGCACGATGGAGGCGCATGGCCACACCTGCGACAGCGTCCGTCGTGTCTTTGCAGGCCCGCAACTTGAAACCCGCTCGCTCAAGCAAGACCTCATTGAAACCGACGGGAGCGATATGAAACGTTCCCTGAGACGCCCTGATGTCCAGCTCCTCCTTCGAGACAACTCCAGTTAACACACACGCATCCGTCAAGATCAGCCGACCACCAGGCCTGAGCAATCTGAACCAGTCTGCAAACACCGCTCGACGGTCAGCCAGGTGGATGATGGCGTCAATGCAAGAGATGACATCGAAATCATCATCTTCGAACGGCAGCACCTGGCTGCAATTGGCGACGATAAAGGTGGGGCCGACCCGCAATTGCCCAACCGCAGCTAGGGATTTCGCCTGTTCGATCGCGGCTTCCTCAATATCCACACCTGCAAGCCAACAGCCGGTGGCGGCGGCGATGGCAATCGCAGGGCCGCCAGAGCCGCACGCAACATCCAGCAATCGGCCGTGCGGTCGCTCGTTGACAAGCCCAATCAATTCCTGCTGTTCGTCAAGCGTCCGCCACCCCTGTTGCCCCAGGTCCTCCCCATAGGCCTCGCGTCTGATTTCGGCCGCCAATAGGTTGCTGAACCGTGAATACTGGGCGCTGTAGAACTCGTAGCTATGTGCTCCGGCTGGCTGTTGCCTTTCTACGGTCATGGCATATACCCTCCCGTTTGCAACTATATGCCGCCGTTTTTTTTCTCGGGCTATCCCCCGATTGCGGCAAGAACTCTAATGTCCGTTTTCTTCGTGTTGTCTGTCCTGGCTGCGGACGGTCGGCCATCCGCCCCCTTTCCATCTGCAAAGCGCCGTCACATCGGCCCTAGAGACCAACTTGGCCGCTGCCCGAAAGCAGACGTCGCCAGCAACAGGGTTGGACGGCTTGATTGCGCCACCAAAACTTTGATCCTCGGCCACTAGACCACGAAACGGAAGAGTAGCCGAGCGGCCATGCCGACCGTTCGAACTTTTCGAAGCTTAACGGCCGGGGGCGATACGGCTCTTTAGAGTCCGAGCATTTTCTTCGCTTCCCCGAGTGCTGCCTCCGAGCCTGTGTGGTCGCCGGACTGGTGCAACTGTTCGCCTTGCTGGCGTAGCTGCTTGACCTTGGCCATGTCGGCTTCAGACAAGGAGGCGTGCGGGAGGGCTGCGTCAATTGCAGTCATCATGGTGGGGCACTGGTTGGCGAAGGCATTCACAGGCGCGAGCGCCAAAAAAAGGGCAGTTGAAATCCTCACAATCATAGGCGTCGCTCCTCCAAAGCCGGAGCGCGGATGCCTCTCCGGCAACTGATGGATTATAGCCCAGCATCGGCCCAGCGCCAATGGCGGGCGACCAAGACAAGTATTGCCGCAAAGCGCCACGGATGCTGTTTTGTCGATACGATTGTATCCCGACTATGCGGTAAAATGATCTGGTAACGAGGGAAGGAGCATCGGCAATGGCACTTTACCTGACACGCTTCAGCTACACACCGCAAACCTGGGACCGATTGACACGAAATCCCGAAGACCGTCGGGATGCCGCGCGTAGTTACATTGAATCAGTCGGAGGTAAGCTTCACGGCTTTTGGTACGCATTCGGATCGCACGACGGGTATACCCTGTGGGAGGCACCCGACAACGTCTCGATGGCCGCCGTCGCAATCGCGATTGGAGGCGGTGGCGCTGTGTCAAAGTACGAGACGACGCCATTGCTTACGGTGGAGGAAACACTGGAGGCTATGGAGTTAGCAAGAACGGTTGGTTATCGCTCGCCAGGAGCGTAGGTGTCGTCTCGCACCTATCCAATTCGGCATGCCTTGCGGTGCGTATTTCAAAAAGATGAACGTGCGGGATGAGCGATCAGGGCGTGACTTTGGCCACACACAAGCCGGATCACTACGGTGGCCTGTCGCCGTGTCACCCCATGGTCCTGTCGACGCTTGTTGTCCGCTCTGCGCCCGCATGGCGGCCGTAGAGACCAACTTAGCCGCCAACCGAAAGCAGACGTCGCCATCGAGAGAGCTGGACGATTTGATCGCGCCTACAGCGGACACGCGGTTCCAGTGCATTGGATTCATGAGCGTTGGCGACCAACCGTAACCGGTGTTCTGTCCCCACGTTGTCTTGTCAGCCATGATCTGTGATCGGCTTTGCGTGGATGACAAAAGGGAGTTTCTCCATGGAGACTACGCTGGAGATACTCACGACCGGGAAGGCCGGGCGTGAGGGACATCGCCAATGGCCCGATGAGGTCAGGGCCAGGATTGTTTCGGAGAGCCTGCGGCCGGGCGTAACGGTGAACGAGGTGGCGGAGCGCCATGGGCTGAAGCCGAACCACCTGTCGTCTTGGCGGACGATGGCGCGGCAGGGCAAGCTGGTTTTGTCCGTGCCCGAGGACGCGGTGGAATTCGCGGCGATGGTCGTCGAGACAACTACCGCCGAGCCGCCGATCAAAGACGTCAGTCGTCCCGAGATCGTCGTCAGTCCTATTAACATTCGTCTTGAGGAAGGCGCGTCTACCGCCCGGATCGTTGCCATTGCGCGTGCGTTTGCGGCTCTCGCATGATCTTCCCATCGAACCGTGTGCGGATCATGGTCGCGACGAAGTCGGTAGACTTCCGTAAAGGCCAAGACGGTTTGGCGGCCGTGGTGAAGAACGAGCTGCGCAAAGACCCGTTCACCGGAACGGTCTTCGTGTTCCGCTCGCGCAAGGCGGACCGGCTGAAGCTGATCTACTGGGATGTCTCCGGCATCGTGATGGCCTACAAGCGGCCGGAAGAGCACACCTTCGGCTGGCCCGGCATCAAGGACGGCCTGATGACCCTGAGCCATGCGCAGTTCGAAGCGCTTTTTTGCGGGCCTGGACTGGCGTCGTGTTCGCTCCGTTGCGGCAAGAGCGCCGGAGGCCATCGAATAGCTGCGGCACGATGACTCGGGCAGCAAATTCCAAAGGTAAACCACGGTCGGATTTGGTAGACCCGGCGCATGCTTAACGCCGCCGATCTTCCTGACGAGATTGCCGCCCTGAAGGCGATGCTGGTCGCGGCGCAAGCCCGGGAGGTTCGCAAGGACGACCGGATTGAACGGCTGGAAAAACTGGTTGCCGCCTTCAAGCAGACGGCCTTCGGGCGCAAATCCGAGAAGACCAATCCCGACCAGTTCGAACTGGCCCTGGAGGATTTAGAGACGGCCATCGCGGCAATTTAGTGCTGTTGATCCACAGGCCTATCTGACCACCACGCTCACGGCCATCGTCAACGGCCACAAACAGGGCCGCATCGACGAACTGCTCCCCTGGAATTATCCCGTCACGGTGTGATCAAGACCCCTCAAGCGCGTCTGTGCTCGACAACGGTACCGGGCAATAGGTCGCTTTATGAAGCTGCGATTTGAGCGACCTTCGCCAGACGAACGATCCGACGGCAAGTCGGTGAGTTCGAAGATTTGACCAGAATCAAGAAAAGCCACTCCACCGTGTGTATATTGAAGTCGGCGGCATCGGAGCGGGAGGATTTTCGATGGGCATCCGTGCAATCTCATGTCTGTCGCGGTCAACAGCCATCGCCTGCGTGCTGGCAGCTTGCGCTGGAACCGCGGCACTGGCTGCGGACATCTCCGCGGCCGATGCGATCTTCGTTGGTGGCGAAATCGTCACGATCAACGATGCCGAACCGACCGCCGAGGCGCTGGCGGTCAAGAACGGACTGATCCTTGCGGTCGGCAGCGCGAGATGATCGAGCAGGAACATAAGGACGACAGCACCAAGGTCATCGACCTTGGGGGAAAGGCCCTTCTTCCGAGTTTTATTGACGCGCATTCGCACTACATCAACTCGCTCTCCGTTGCGAACCAGGCGAAAGTGTACGCGCCGCCCTCGGGGACCGGGAAGGACGTCGAGAGCATCATCGCCGCGATCCGGAAGTTCGCCGACGATCACAATATTCCCACGGGCGAACTGATCATGGCCTATGGCTATGACGACACCGTCATGCCCGGCGGGCGGCTCCTTAACCGGGACGATCTGGATGCCGCCTTTCCCGACAACCCGGTCCGGGTCGACCATGTGTCGATGCATGGCGCGGTGATGAACAGTCTTGCGCTGAAGAAATACGGCTACAGCGCGGAAACGGTGACGCCGCCTGGCGGCGTGATCGTGCGCAAGGATGGTTCCGATGAGCCATACGGCCTGATCATGGAAAGCGCCTTCCTGCAGGCAATGGAGCAGTCCGAGCCGATGACGCCGGCACAGGAAATCGAGGCGACGAAAGCGGGGCAGATGCTCTATGCCGAGGCGGGCATCACGACGGCGCACGAGGGGGCCACGCATCTCGCCAATTTCCAGACGATGAAGCGCGCGTCAGACGCGGGTGCCAACGTCATCGATGTCATCGCCTACCCCTTCATCACCGACGTCGACAAGATCGCCGCGGAATACCCGGTGAGCGAATGGGGAAAATACAACAACCGTTTCAAGGTCGGCGGCGTCAAGATTACCATCGATGGCTCGCCGCAGGGCCGCACTGCATTCTTCACGACACCATATCTGACGGGTGGTCCCGCCGGAGAAAAGGACTGGAAGGGTGAGCTGACCTTTCCGCAGGACACCGTCAATCAGATGGTCAAGAAGGTCTACGACCTCGGCGTGCCGCTTGACCTCCACGCCAATGGTGATGCCGCAATCGACACCTTTTTCGCGGCCCACGAACTTGCTGCTGCTGGCGACCTGACCAAGGACCGGCATGTGACGATGGTGCACGCTCAGTTCACCCGCCCGGACCAAATCCCGAAGTACATCGAATACAAGATTCGCCCGTCCTTCTACACGCTGCACACTTACTACTTCGCCGAGGCCCATATCGCCAATCGCGGCAAGGAGCAGGCGATGTACATCAGCCCGATGCGGGATGCGATCGATGCCGGGCTGCATCCCACGAACCACACCGACTTCGTCGTCGCGCCCCTCGACCAGATGTTCATGCTGTGGTCGGCAGTCAATCGTGTTTCTCGGGCAGGTGCGGAGATCGGTCCCGATCAGCGCGTCTCGCCTCTGGAGGGGTTGAAGACGATGACGATATGGGCGGCAGAGCAGTACGGCGAACAGGACAGGAAGGGGTCGCTGGAGCCGGGCAAGCTGGCCGATCTTGTCATTCTCGACAAGAACCCGCTCGAAGTCGATCCAATGGCGATCAAGGACATCAAGGTTGTCGAGACGATCAAGGAAGGCGAGACAATCTACAGGGCCGACTGACACCGTCCGGAGACGGGCGCACGGCCAAAGCCAATCCGAAGCACGCATCGTGAAGGCTTCGATCCTTCAGGGGGATGTTCAATGAGCCTCAGGAACCAACTTTGCAGACGGACTTTCTTGCATCTCATGGCGGGCGCTTCCACCGTGGCGATATCTAGCGGCGCATTCGCACAGGCAGTCGGATTGCAGGACATGGGAACGGCTGCCGTACTCTTGCCGAGCGCCAGAATCTATGTCGCGAAGCAAATCCTGACCATGGACCCTGCCCATCCTCAAGTGGAAGCGGTTGCGGTTGTGAACGACCGTATCGCGGCAGTCGGGACGCTGTCGGAGCTGAAGGCGATGGCTGGCGATCAGCCATTCGAGGTGGACGACACCTTCCGTGACAAGGTGATCATCGCGGGTTTTGTTGAACAGCATGTGCATCCGGTTCTTGCGGGGCTAACCATGCCTTCGGTCGTCATTTCGATCGAGCCGTGGGACACCGTTGACGGCTTTTCCGAACAGGTCCGTGACGAGCCAGGCTACCAGACCCGATTGAAGGAAGCCTTGGCCGCTCACAAGGATCGGACGAAGGTCTTTGTGACCTGGGGCTACCACCACTACTTCCACGGGCAAATGAGCCGCGCGAAGCTCGACCAACTCGCCCCCGATTTCCCGGTCGTCATATGGCATCGCTCTTGCCACGAGTTCTTCCTGAACACAGCAGTGATGCAGCGCTTTGGCATTGACGACTCGTTCTTCGCCACGTTTACGCCGAGCGAGGCTGCCCAGTCCGATATGGAGAAGGGGCACTTCTACGAACAGGGAGCGCTCAAAGTGCTTCAGCGCCTCGGTCCAGCCGTCGCCACGCCCGAGCGGCTACGTGAGGGGCTGGAGTTCACGGTGCGCTATTACCATCGCAACGGCATCACGACCTGTTGCGAGCCTGGAGGGTTTTACTCGAAACCCCTTCAGGAAGCGATCAATGCCGTCTACTCGAACGACGAGACACCCTTCAACCACTACTTCATCGGCGACGGAAAGACGTTTGCCGCCATGGAGCGCCACGATCCGGCTGCCATGGTGGCAATGGCCGAAACTGTGCTTGATTGGGGTCGCGGTCGAACGCGATACATGCCAAAGCAGATCAAGTTCCTGATCGATGGCGCGATCTATAGCCAACTCATGCAGATGAAAGACGGCTATACCGACGGACATGCTGGCGCGTGGATCATGGACCCGGATGTCTTCCATTACGCGTTCCAGACCTTCTGGGACGAGGACTACCAGATTCATGTCCACTGCAATGGAGACGCCGGCATGGACGTGTTGCTCGGCAACCTGGAGGAGGCGCAGCGACGCAGGCCGCGCTTTGATCACCGCACGACCATCGTGCATTTTGGATTTTCCACGAAGGACCAGGTGATCCGCGCCGCACGGCTGGGTGCCATTGTCAGCGCCAATCCGTATTACGTGACCGCTCTGGCGGGACGCTACGCCGAAGTGGGCATCGGTCCGCAACGCTCGGCGCGGATCGTCCCGCTCGCGGACGCAAAGAGCGCTGGCATGTCCATCTCGTTCCATTCCGACATGCCAATGGCCCCGGCCAAGCCCCTTCAACTTGTGTGGTCTGCGATTACCCGGACAACTGCCGAAGGCAAGGTGGCGGGTCCGGATCAGGTCGTGGACATCGATACCGCGTTGAAGGCCATCACGATCGACGCTGCATACTCGATCCGTCTGGAGAACGAGATTGGCTCGATCACGCCTGGTAAACTCGCCAATTTCACCATTCTCGAACAGAACCCTTATGAGGTGGCACCAAAGGAGCTCGCAGGGATTAAGGTTTGGGGCACGGTACTTGAAGGACGTATCCAACAGGTCGATCGATCTGACGACAGGACAGAGTATCGGAATGAACCTAAATTCCGGCACGGCCACCAGCGACGTTGGGCCTTCAGAACGAAAGCCGATACTGGCCGTGGAGTTGCTGCAGTCAGTGCGGGCGGCGAGGATCACGCCTGCGGCCCTGGTGATGCGCTTCGCTCCACTCTTTCGAACATTTTGTCGAATGCCCTGACAAAAGCAGGATAGCCGAGTTTCATCCACGCCAGGCTGCGAATGTTGTTGGTAATCCTCCGTTGGATTCGAGCGAACGTTCTACAATCACCCATGTGTTCGAGCACGCCACACGCTGATCCGAAAGGTGCCGTCAAAACGCCGCTTACGACCAACCGCCAAGGTTGGCTAGAGCGCGATTTCGATTTGCGGCGGTGTCCAGCGTCCGTCAAGCGCTTCCGCCTTGGGCAGGTAGAGTCTCATGACGGCATAGAAGCCATCGCTGGGGGCTGGAAGCCAGTTTGATTCCAGCTCCGAACCCGGGCTTTCGTGCTGCAGGTAGAGAACGATCTCTCCCTTGTCGTTTTTCTCGAGCCCAGAGAGCATCGGCGAGTTGATCAGGTAGCGATCAATGGAGTTGTCGACGAGGAATTGTTTTGGTCGGTCATACATGGTCAGCGACCAGAAGGCATCGACCGGCGGCAGTGTTTCCAGCGTAAAGGTCAACCTGTACTTTCCTGTCACACCGTCAAGCGGTGCCTTCTTTGCATCGAAGGCGTAGATGACGTAGAGCGCCTCCTGCACGGAGTTGCCGTAAATCCCTCCTTGCGCGGCCGCGGCGCGAACCATGTAGCGCCCCTTCATGAACTCGGGCGTGCCGAAGAGTTTGGACGAATCCGTCAGCCGGCCCGCTTCGTCGCGAATCTCCTTTTCCGTTGAGATCGCCATCCCATTCATCACGGCGACCGTGTCGGGAGGCGTATCTGCACCCGGCCACGTCTCTCCCTGGTAGATACCGAGCTTGGCGAGGTTTTCCCGTTGCGCCTCGTCGCCCGGATAGGGGGGAGCGAACTGAAGCAGGAAGGCAGCGAGCGACCAATAATCGGAAACCATCTTTTCATCGGAGATCGGGAGCCAGTCGATCGATGGAGGGGCATCAGGAACCGGCGTGCGGGCATAGGCCGACAACAGCGCGGCCTTGTAGCCCGACTGAATCGTCTTCACCTTGTCCAGGTCAGAGGGTGAAAAGAGTTGCGTCCTGATGATGCCGATGGCGAGCGTGGTCGGCATCTCGATGACGCGCTTGATGCCCTTCGGTACATCACCCTTCCAGCCTGGGCCGGTGATCAGAAAATCGCCACCGTCATTGCCGTCGACCCGTGTGCCCGGGTAGTCGACGTTGTTGGTGTAAAGGTCGATGAGCTGCAGCGAGTAATAGCGGTCCTTCTCGATCGGCGGCATCGTCACGACGACGGGTTCCGCCCTCAGATCGAAGACGATGAAGGAATAGGGCGTATCCGAGTTCGGCGTGATGATGGCCGTGTCCTTGGGCGTATAGACCCTGGCGATACTGGCCAGCGTGTTGAGCGGCCCCTTGTATTGGTTGCCGCCCGGCTCCAGGGCATATTGATACATGGTGAGATAGTTCTTCACTAGCGGATAGGTGTAGATGTACGCCTCGCGCGCCGAAGCTTTAACAGCGTCCTGTGCGAAGGACGGAATGGAAGGGACCGCCATCAGTGCAACGGTGCCTGCAAGAAAGCTCCGTCGCTTCATTTCAATTCCTCCGCGACAGGAAACTTCCAGCGTCCATCGAGAATGTTCGCCTCGGGTCTGTAAAGGCGAACCATGTAGTTCCATCCCTCCGGCGTCGGCAAGCAGTTGGCAGTCTTGCCGTCGCAGCCGCCGAACTGGACAGTCACACCGCCGTCGGCGTCCTTGGCAGCGGTGAGATTGTTGATCGTGTAGGCATTCAACGCGTTCGGCTCGTAAAATCCCTTGGCGTTGTAGATGCTGATTGACCAGAAGCCCTTGACCGGCACGTCCGCGACCTTGACGCCATAGACGGTCTTGCCGTCGTTCTTGGCCACCGTGCGGTTCAGATACAGGGCATCCTCTTCAGGGTTGCCGCCCCAAGCCAAAGCCGAGCCGATGAAATGGCGAACCGGATCGACCTGATCCTTCGCACCGAACATCCCACGCGTATCCGGTAGCGGCTCGCCTAGCTGCAGAATGATTGCACGGGTCTTGTCGCGGCTGGCGCTATCCCAGTCGGGAATCTCGAACTTGCCGGGGCCGCCAGGCTGTTCTGCCGTTATCTTGTCCTGCAGTTCCTGCACCGTCTTCATGTCCTTGGGGTCCTCAGGATTCACCAGGATGCGGATGCCCGGAAAGACATAGCGCGTTCCGATCTCCTCACGGGAGAAGGTATAGGTGCCGGGCTTATAGTGGACGCCGTGCGTATAATGATCCTGATCGAAGACCTGCATCGACATAAAGCGCCCACCGGTATCGGGCAGCGTGATCGTCACCGGACCGGCATCGAGATCGAACACGGCCGAGGAATAAAGTGTGTCGCGGTTCATGCGGATGATGGCCTGCTTGTCCAGCGGCGTCATCTCGCGATCATGGCCAAATTTGCCGAAGCGTCCGCGGGCAGCCACGGCTGAAAAATACAGATCGCTCTCCGCGCGGATGAAATTGTCGCTGTCGACCTGTACCGGTTCGGCAGCAGCGGGATGTGTAGCGACCAACGCCGCGATGGCGATCGCCGACACACTCAATCTGGCAAGAAGCATGGAAGTCCTCCAAAGTTCACTACACAGCGCCGCCGGCCAAGCCTTCCTGGACACGCACAACACTAGTGAAGCCACTATTGCAGTCATCAACAATGGTGACGACCTTGCATACTCGGCTGTGTGAAATTGTCCGAAACCGTACAATCTACAAAATTTTAGATTGGGATATCGTCAATCTGGATTCTCCGCCTTTAGCTTTTAAAACCTATACTCGCGTTAGCAAACACACGCTATTCGGATTTTGACATGCTGGATTTAACGCGAGAGAAGGCGGAAAAGGTCATGCGTGCAGGGCCCTGGCTCGCGAGTATCGCGGAGCCGTTCCCGTCTGATCTACTACGTCATGCACGGTTGCAGCGGTTCGGGCCTGATCAGATCATTTACCGCTATGGCGATCCGAGTGGCGGAATGTATGGGCTTGTTGCCGGCTCCCTTACCATCAATTCTGCACCGCCTGACGCAACGCCCCGTCTGATCCATCTCGGCGTTCCGGGCGCATGGACTGGAGAAGGTCCCTTTTTAACCGGTCAGCCGCGCAGGATCGAACTGAAAGCCCTGGGGGACGCCTGGATGATGCATGTGCCACTCGATGCCCTGCAGCAAATGGAGGCACGTGATCCTTCAGTATTGCGTGCGGTGGGACTGAATACCGTATTTACTGTCGACGCGCTTATCCGGATCGTTCACGACCTGCAAAAGCGCAGCGTGGGACGACGAATAGCGTCGGTGCTTCAACGGGCGGGGTGGCTTGGCGACTTGCCTATCCCATTGTCTCAAAGCGCGCTTGGAATCATGGCGAATGCTTCGCGGCAGCAGGTGAACATGGCCATGCGACGTTTTGCTGTGGCAGGTTGGGTGACCTATAATTATCGTTCTGTCACCGTCATCAATCCCCAAGCGCTCGGACAGTTCGCCGAAGGCGACGGAACTGAGTAAGGGCCAGGAATATCTGGACGCTGGTTCGCGCGGAGGCTGTAAAGATTGGATAGGAAGTCGAATGACCGTTTTCAATGTTCATGCGGCTGATCGCTGACAGTCCGCTTCCGGCCCCGTTCCGGACAAGGGGGGCTCTTGCTTCTTACCGGGCGGCTGCCAACCGAATCCCGGACGATCTTCGGCACGTGGTGGTGACCGGCATCCTTGTGTCGGGCAAAGCGGCGAAGCGTCCTGCAGGTTGTAGAGAAGCGACCGGCATGATCTAGTTCGCGCCGTCTCTTGCGCTCCGGATGTCTGATATGAACGACGATGACGTGAAATTCTTCGAGTTCCGGAAGGAGGGCAGAACCTACCTGACTTCCGTTTTTACGCATGGATCGATCAACCCCGAACGACGTCGCAACGTCCGCTGGGTTCTCGAAGGAACCGATCAGGTCCTGCTTGGGGAGATCGAAGGCGCGTTATGTCTGCGCCTTACAGGGGAGAAGCGAAAGACGCAGGTGACGGCTCTTGTCAGTCAGGACGATGGCGGCACACGGCGCGTCACGTTGCAGACGTTCCAAAACCGTGCTGGCGACTGGTATCGCGGATACGAAGAGCATTCCTTCACCTTCAGAGCGGGCGAATTCGCACGGCTCGTTTCATTTTTGGAAAGCATCCACTTCATCGATCGGTCGAACGAGGGGCGCTTCGACATCCGCGATATCTCCGTCGGCCACGGATCGAAGATTATCACCGACGCTGCGGATGAGGCGCTTCTTGCCCGGATCAAAGGCCTGGATCACAAGGAGCGGGAACACCTCCTTCGGGGCATACAGGCGGACCTCAGCCAGGCCGAAATCAATCTTCTGCTCGGACGTCGGCAAGGAATCGAGGAGTTCGAACGCCAACTCGGTGCCGACCGATGGACTGAGTCCGACTGGCAGAGCTTCTTCGAGCGGCAAAGTTGGGTGTTTGGCTACGGGCTCGATTACCGGATAATGCGCCCCTTCGACCGCGAGATGGTGGTCGGCGCAGGCGGAACGGACGATCGCGACAGACCCACCGTCGACTACCTCATGAACTTCACCGACTACTCCGTCCTCGTCGAGATCAAGCGTCCCGACACTCCGATCTTTCAACAGCGTCGCTCCGGTCGCGCTGGCACTTGGAGGTTCAGCAACGAGTTCATGGATGCAGTTTCACAGGTACTCGAACAGAAAGCTGAATGGCTCGTGCAGGCTCACACTGGACAGAACTATGACAAGTCCGGCGACCGTCGCCTCACCGCCAGAACCCGCGATCCGAAAGCGATCCTGGTCATGGGGCGCCGTCGCGACATTGAAGGTGATGGGAGCACCCGCGACGCCGAGGTGCGGCGCGACACGTTCGAGCTATTCCGGCGGGACACCCGTAACCTGGATATCGTAACCTTCGACGAGCTTCTCGACCGTGGGAAATTTATTACTAGAGACTGATACCAGATGACGCTCCGCCCCATTTCGCGCCAAGCCGCGCATTGCCCGATACCGAAAGCGCGGAGAACCTGTGAAGAAGACTACGACAATGATCGATAGCAACCTATTCCCGCAATGGATGCCCGCTTGGCTTTCGGAATCCGGTACGGACAAACTCGCCCGGGAGATATCCGGATACTTCAGGCTGCGTCTTCAGTCAGTCCCGGCACGGAATGGCGGCCGAGCCGCCACAGAGGTGATACGGCCGGTCGCGCTCGCCAGCCGGAACTGGGCGAATGGGACGCCGCCGACCAATATCGATGACCGCTCGACGATCGCAGAAGTGATTTGGACGAACGCCAAGACCTACGCATCGGTGTGCGGGTGGAAGCGTTGGCTGCTTTTGGAGGCGGCCCTGCAGGATGCGATGCAGACGAGAGATCTTCTGTTCACAGCATCGGTGCTCCGCACGATGCTCGAAGAGCTCAGTTGGCTGCACGCGCTCGATCTTGATCAGAATAAAGTGCGCGCCCTAGCGGTGTCCGCTGAAGAGGCGGACTCCGTCCGCATCAAGCATTTCATGCTGGCGACTTGGGTGTTGATGGGCGAATTTACCCGCGAGAGCATCCTCGCTGGCACCGACTTTCCCAAGGCGCCCGTCGACTTGCTCAGCGATCGGGCGCTGAGGGCCAAGCGCGCCCTCAATACCTTTGTCCACCCCAACTATGGCAGTCACATCGCCGCTATCTATCCGGAGGGGCAGGAAGCAGCGCGCGCGGTTCTTGAGGCGACGGCTGCCATATATGAGAGCTTCTACGCACTTCGGCATGCACACGTTGCGCCGCCGGCTGCGCCCTTCTCAGGAGGCACATTAGGCAGCGGCGATTTATTGGACCAGTTCGAACATCGCGGCCTAGCGGACGCGATGCGTGCGCTCGACGCCATATCCCCCGTGAACCCGATTGAGACGAAAGAATTGATCGATCGCCTTCGGCACGAATCTCTTGTGAATGATCTGTCCGATCCCATGCTCGCCGAGCTTCTTTCCGGCTTGCCGCGTGAGCCGGATATGAAGAGCGGAGTCCAAGGTTTCCGCATCTGGGCGGGTGCCAATTCCACAGATGTTCTATCGATGGCAGCGGCTCGGCGATCGGAGCAAGCACTCAATGATCGGTTTCCGGCGGGCACGCCGGAACGGTCCGACGAAAGCGGCTGGCTGGCCTTCAACCTCGCATCCCTTGAACTTGCGATCGCTGCCGCCGACCTGAAGCAGCGTGCGTTCCGAACCCAGGTTGTGAGACAGCTCGTCAGGGGTAACCCGATCGGGATCTGGCTGGCTGCGCGCGGCACGATCGAAAATCACGCAGTCATGCTGTGGCTTCCGAAGGTCTTGTCCGAGACCATGGACACCATGACGCTCGATGTCGCGGCCGGACCGCACTTGTCCCAAGTTGCGGACCGATTGGCCCGCGCCTTAGCCGAGTTTCTAACGACGGGTGCAACAACGAGCGGCGTGGCACGATCTTGGTCGCTCGATCCGGTCACCGGCCGACCCCGCGCTCGGATATCTCTTTCCACCGTGGTGAGCAGAGCGTTTTCCGACGACGATTTCTGGGTAAAGCAGTATGATTTTGGTTCGGCAGTGATGCACGGGCGCACTTATCGAAACGGTCCAATTGCGAATGATCTGGATCATATCGTCGGGGGGGCTCGGGCACAGGGCCTGCTTATATTGGGTAAGCTGATCGCCGAGGAAATCCGGACAGCAGCGGCCAGTGTCGCGCAGACAATACGACTGCGACATGGTGCCGAGCTTGGTCCGGTCGCTTCTGTCGTGGGCAGTTCGCGCTGGTCGTGGGGCTGGGATGGCTGCGCGCTCGTTGCGGGCCGGGATTATACGGGTTCGGGCACTATGGATGAACCCTACATCATGGCGCCTCACATCGGCTTCCACGTCGGAAGCAGAGCTTTGGCCGGGCAGGATCTGGGTTCAGAGGTGCTGGAGATTCTCAATCCTTCTCGCACGGAGGGTTGCATGCTCGAGTTCGGGCCAGACGGTCTTTTTTACGATGTGTGGAGATACGCCGGTCGAGAATGCTGGATCCGAGTGCCGTTCTACCGAGACCCGAGCATCTTACAGACTTGAGCGTCATCACCCTGGCGGATTGGCGGAGAGTTGGCGGTGAACGTCTGCTTCACCAGCCCCTCAGCCCGAAACCTGCCGGTCTGGAAACGGCCCCAAATCGGCCAGCGCTCCGTGCGGGGTGCGCGATGCCGCTTGGCGGGTTTTCAACGATATCGAGTGCTAAACTGTGATGGGATGCCGACGGGCTCATGCCGACCGGGGGAGGTATTCGTTGCCTTCTTGGTCGGAAAATCGGCCCAGCCTCCGCAAACCGGCACCCATCTGACTGACATTGGACTAGCCTTACTGCACGAATCCTTCGGACCGGCAATGGATTCGCAACAGCGCTCCGAAGCTAGTCCGGCTTCTTAGTATTCCACTTCTTCAGTGTTTCTCGGCGTTTCCCCTGGGACACGATCTTGCGTCCGACTTTGGCCGGCTTGAATCCCTCCTTTGACAACGCCTCGCCAAACGCTTCGTTGACGTCTCTTCTCTCCCCGATCGGCCCAATGTCGCCGGCTTTGCTTGCATCGTTCTTTCCATCTTGTGGCATGCCAAGCTCCCATATCGGTAGTGCGCTGTCGCGGGGTCCCCCGCGTTCGATCTTTACGGAACGATGGTTGACCGCCTCCGTAGCCAGGGCGACTACGCGATCGGGCTCCTCGGCGAGCATTGCAAAGGCTCGATCATATTGCGCCCAGACTATCTCATTCGCTTCCCTCTCGAGCCATTCAGGCAATCCTTTCTCGGCCAGTTCCTCAACCGGGGCGACAAAGACCGGCTTCGAGCCGAGTCCGTAGCTGCCGACCATACGCCGAGCTATCGATGAAGCCCGCTCGACATCACTGCCAATCACGCCGCCTGATCCGGCTGACCGATCACCGAACACCACTGCCTCTGCCGCCATGCCGGCCATGGTCACCGCGATGCGATTGCGGAGACTCGTCTCCGTGGGGAGATGGTCTTCCGTCAGCTCGTAGGAAGTCAGTCCGCCAAGGTATGCCGTAGCCGATGCGTCAAAGGAGTCCTTGACCTCGATCGTGGCACTCGTCGCGTACCCGGTCGCGAGCGCGAGCAACGCATGACCGGCCTCATGGACGGCGAGCCGGAGGACCACTTCCGGCGTATAACGAATCCTATCCGGAAGCTGGCCCCTCAGATCCCGGAGCTCCAGCTCTCGATCTTCGGCTCGTGCGCTTCTTCGTGCATCGCGCACGAGCTGCTCCAAATCAGAACCGGACTTGCCGTCCAGATCGTCGGTTATCTCCGCCAAGGATTCAAGGGGCACACTTCCATCCACGTGGTAGTTCAGGATCTCGGCTCGTGTGACTTTGTCCGGAAGCGTCAGCTTGAAATGCTGTTCCAGCCGACCGGCACGCTTGACTGCCGGGTCGATGCACTCCGGATAGTTCGTGGCGCCAATCACAATGACGCCCTCGCCAAGACTGGATAGAAGGCTCAGAAAATCGTTCAGCACGATCCGCCAGTATCGATTGTTGCTGTCGCCATCCGACTTGGCCGATCGCGTGCCGATGCTGTCGATTTCGTCAATGAAGAGGACAGCGCCTCTACCATCGTTCGCATCCTCGAAGCAGCTCTTCATCGCCTGCAGGGTGTCATCGAGATGTCCCGCCGACTGCCATTCTCCGACGGTCGTGCTGATGAGCCTCATGCCCAATGCTTTCGCAAGTGCGGATGCAAAGAACGTCTTGCCTGTACCCGGAGGGCCGGAGAGAAGCGCGCTGCTGCGGACCTGCTGCCACGGTAACGCGTCTCCTCGCCACCGCGCGACGTCCGAACGAAGGCTTGCGGCCCAGATCTTCGCTTCTTCGTATCCCGGCAGCTCGAAGAGGCTCGGGCCTGCTATGTCCGGGCGTTCCAGATCGTCCAGTACGGCAACCTCCCGATTTCCGAAATCCCTTTTGTGAATTGCCGCAACCACGATGCTCTGCGATTTACTGCCGAGCAACAGAGCATGCTCTTCGGAAATCGGAGGCCTTCCGAAAAGACGGCGCGTAGCATGAATGTGCGATGCGGACGGAGGCTCCACGAACATTAGCGCCAAGGCAGCGAAGCGGACGTCCTTCGGAACCTCATCGACGTTACGGGCGATCAGGACCGCCAGCCCGTGAAGGCCGAACACCGTTATGACCTCGTGTGGCTTGTTCTTCCTCTTGGGGGGATTGGCAAGGCGTATCTCAGCTTGCGGCGCCCACTCCTCGCGATCGGCGCCAATGAGGTCATGGGCGGCGAGCTCATAGTCCTGCGCGCGATATCCCGCAGGAACCACGAAGATCACGAACCCACCGGAAACCGAACGCGGTTGGCCGGCTACTATCAACGCTGTGCGCAGCCCCCGGTAGGCGAGGTATCTGGACGGATCCTTGACCAGCCTGCGGAAGCGGTCGCGGGTGTCTCTCCTTCTCATCAGTGCCCCCCATGCCCGGAGCCACCCAGCCGGTACCAGCGGTTCATGGTCAGCGCGAGCCCGAGTTGCGGATCAAGGAAGAAGAGTTGGCTCGTGACAACCTTGTTCCCGTCGGGCAGACGGGGATGGCCATGAACCACTCCGCTGAGAGCGTGGGCCCAACCGAGGACAAGTTTGTGGTCGCTCAGCGTCGGGGCATCGGCAAGGACAGCGGATACATCCAATGTGCCGTCATCAAGCTGTGTGAGATCGTCAAACAATCGCCGGGCTGTGGCCGGGCTGTCGAATCGAAAGGTCAAGGATCCATTCCCTCGTGGTTAGCGTTCGGGGGGCGCTGTAGCACAGATGTGAATGGGCGTCATCACCGGCGCCTTGGGCGTCGTTCATTTTTTTGAATCCTTGGATTTCCCGTCCAAGGAGGCGATCTCAAGTGATGAAAGATTGCTCCACCTCCCGACACGTGCAATCTGACAAGAATGATCGCACCGCCCAATGTCCTCCGCGCCGCACGTGAGTTGCTCGGCTTGAAACAAGTGGAAGCTGCCCAAGCGGCAGGAATCTCTCGGCGAACGATTCAGCGCCTCGAGACAGGTGAGCTGGATCGGACGCGTGCCTCGATCTTGCTTCAGACCTGTTATGAGGACCACGGTATCATGTTCGTTCGACCAGCCAGTGGGCTAGGCTGGGGGCTGATCGATAACTCGCAGGCGAGCAAAGCTGGCCAGCACGAGTTAACCAAAAGCTCCATGTGACCTTACTAAGAGAGATCGCCCTGGCGTCTGCTACACGGACCACGGTCAAAGCCTCACGACTGAAGCAGCGCCCACACAATATGCAGGGAATCGCGTCACGGGAGGGAAATGGGGGGAGTTCGTCGAAATCGTGACCTTCACGAGCGTTGCGATCATCGGCGGGGCCCGAAGATAGGGATCATGCCAGCGGCGCGATGTCTCCGGTTCGAACAGGCCCATCAACACGTCGTGCACGTTACCATTGCGGCGACTGGTGCCGATCATTTCGATTTCGTCGAGATGACGACTGGCCCGGCGCATTTGTGCCGACGCACAGCCATAATCGCAAGGCTCGGCTCGGCCGTTGACCATCTGCGGGGGTCCGCCGATGGCGCTGCCGCGTTTTTGGAGTCGGACTGGCAGTTCAACGACCGTGACGGATGCGAGCAAGCCCCATCCCCGTCCCGGCATCGAGGTTCTGGGCGTCGTCAGCGGCCAGCTAGTTCCGCGGCGCGCGTCTCCATCCAAGGTGGAGTACCACCTGCCTTCGCAGAGGTGGAAGTATATTGTCATCCGGCTCAGGAATCGGGCTCAGTTTCGCCACTAGGCCATCTGTCATTCATCTCTTCGAATTCCTTAATCAGAGAGAGGAACTCAGGCGGCGGAGCAACACAAAGAGTTCGATAGTGTTGCAAGAAGGCCAGCCAGTTCTCTATTTTGCAATGAAGTAAATTAGATGGAATATGTTGAAGCTTTGAAAGCGGAACGCCGTTCCAGTGTATAATTTCGCCTCATCGGGGCCGCTTGCCTATGAGAGCCGTACTGCCGTCCCGTTCCAGCTTACAGTCGGCATCGATGGACGCTTTCCAGGAACTTATCCAGCCAAGGAACATTATGGTATCGAAATTCAAGAAACTCAGCACGTTTAAAGGCGTCATTAAGATTAGGTCGCTGGCTTCGATAGAATAACTGATCCTTTGAATAAACCTGAATAAGTTCATTAAAACGCAAAACTTCCTCCTTCTCAAGGCGAATTGTCATTAATCGTGGTTCTGTGAAATATTGTGTTGGGCGGGTATAAATTACGGTCATGATGGGGGTGGCCGGAAGAACCGTCTTCCGGTGTCCCAAGGCATGCTCATTAGACATGTTCGTGTAAAAGCCATCGCCGAAGATAAATTCCGCCTCGTCAGAAAATGCAATGACATATTTGCCGCCATTAAAATTTCTGGATATAAATTCCATTTTGTTGGAAAGGTTCATGTTAATTAGGTTTTTGTCGGCCTTTGGCTCGGAAAAACCCATCCTCCCCTGATAGTATTCTGTGGTTTTTGCTACCTTGTTTCGATGGCTTGGGCTGCGAACGATCAACGATGCAAGGGTTTTTCCCATCTCCTCCATGAATTGATTTGGAATGCGGTGAGCTTGCAGGCGCTCCGCTAATGGTTGCGCAGCAGACGATCGCCTTGCTTCGTATTTTAGTAGGTCATTAACTAAATATGGGAGCCGAGAGTCAACCGCATCAAACTTGGCCTCGAATGAGAAGGACCACGGGCCATCCAGCTTAACTGCATGGCCGTTAGTGATGCCTCCAAACTGTGCCGGGGGGGATCTAAACTCTTTTCCCTCCGGGGTGATACGGGTGACACAGTCGTCGTCCCCAACCCAAAAGGTAGACAGTCCTTTTGGCCACCAGTGATGTAAGCCAGTTTTGATTGAACCACTCATGAAGCCTCGGTCGTTATCGATACGAACACCTGCAATTCAATATTCAAGAATCGCGCCAGCAAAACTAACGTTTGCGCGCAAGAACTCGACAACGAAGAATTGCATAAAGACAATAATTTAAAAACTCTCTTCGAGAGAGAATTAGTGCTCTTCTGCTACGAAGTACCCAAGATTTTTACGAGTGAAGTTTCTCAAAGA
Organism: Mycoplana rhizolycopersici; assembly: GCF_013378445.1. Lineage (GTDB taxonomy): Bacteria > Pseudomonadota > Alphaproteobacteria > Rhizobiales > Rhizobiaceae > Mycoplana > Mycoplana rhizolycopersici. Next base: position 92,029 of record NZ_JABXYK010000014.1, on the reverse strand, counting down.
GGACACATTCCTTACGCTTCTCAACATAGCTACGAGCGTTGCCGGCATGGTCAGTTTATGGACGAGCCTGCCGAGCCGATTCAGTGATCAGAGTGTGTGGAACGCCATGGCTCTCTTGCTTAGTGTAGTATGCCTACTGGGGGCGTTGTGGCCTTACAGGCTTGGGGGCAAGCAGGGTGCGCTGCGACATTGAGCCGATGTCGCCACAGCGGTATTGGTTATAGTTGGTACCGGTATTCTGTAACTACCGCCCCGCCTTCCGCCACCCCGCGGCGGCCGCCTGCTCCTCGCTGCAGAACCAGCGCTCGCCCTCGGCGGGGTGGATGCGGATTGCGGTGTAGCGGTCTTCGCCGGGCAGGTAGTAGGTGCGCGTGCCGTCGGCGAGGTCGATGTTGCCCTTGACCTGGCAGTTCTGCACCGCCGCCCGGAAGGCGGCGACGAGACCTGCGTCGCTTAACGTGTCGAAAGCGACGAAAACGGCCCCGACGAGGATCAGGCCGGGAATGGCTGACACAAGCGGCAGGTTGCGACGCCGGTCGCCCTGCCTTTGCTCGGCAAATTTCGGGTGCATCATACGCCCTCCAGCATCGCCCGATCATCGCGCTTCAGGCGTTGCCGGCGGCTTAAGAAAGGCGCTTATTGCAGAATGAAATGATATTCTAAAATTTTAACGAAAGATGACCGCGAACCGTCATGGAGATGCGGTCGCGGTCAGGGCGCTGCCGCGGCCAGCGTGCCGATCGGGATGATCTCTTTGGCATCGGCCGTCCATTCGCCGCCCTGCCAGTCGCCGGCGAAGCGTTCGGCGCGCAGGCCGCATTCCAAAAGCATCGCCTCGATCTTCGCCTTGTCCGTGAACAGGATCCTCGAGGTGGTGGAGAGATGCTTGCCGCCGGCCTTGGCAACATAATGCGTCTCGTAGGCGACGATGCCGGTGCTTTCGTCGTGGGTCATGTCGTTCCAGGCGCGCACCTTGCCGAAACGGGGATCGTCGAGCACGCGCAGCGAGGGCTCGGGCACCCATTCCAGCCATTCGCGCGCGGCCGGGTTGCGCGTATCGAAGACGAACCGGCCTTCGGGGGCAAGGTGCGCTGCGATCGTGCGAAGGGCGGCGCGCTGGTCTTCTTCGGTGAGGAACACCTGGAAGGCGTGGCCGGTCATGACAACGAGATCGAAGGTCTCGCCGAGCCGGATGGTGCGCGCGTCGCCCTCGACGAAACGGACCGATTGCGCACCGGGCTTGGCGCGGGCGATGTCCAGCATGGCAGCGGCCGGATCCACGCCCGTCACCCGGTGGGTTGCGCCGAGGGAGACCGCCAGCGCGCCGGTGCCGCAGCCGAGATCGAGCACCGATGTCGCGTCCCGGGCGAGGCCCGCGCAATAGTCGAGATCGTCGCCCCAGCCGTTGTCGAGGTCGTAGAAGCCGGCGAAGGCGGCATCGTCGAAGAGGCGGTCGAAGGCGGGCATGGGATCTCTCCTTGCTGGCCGGCTCCGGCTTGGCGGGTCGCCTTAAGCGGGAACGCGGGGTGGAAAGCAAAAGGCCGGAGCGGGGCTCCGGCCTTGGCATTCGTCAGGCCTTGGGGGCTGCGTCCAGCACCTTCTCGCAGTGCGAGGGGCCGCCGTTCGGATCCTTGCGGTCGACGACCGGGCGGATCTTGCGGATCTTGTAGTCGGCGTTCACGCCAAGTTCCACCTGGCATGCCCGCCGGTTGATGTAGCCGCCGCGCCAGGTATAGAGCGTCGTGCCGTCGGAACCTGCGATGTCGTTCACCGGCGGGCCGTAGGCGGCGAAGAACTCGCCGGCGGTGCGGCCGATCCAGCGGCTTTCCAGCGGGGTGGTCGCCACGGTCGGGGCGACGGAGGTGCATCCGGTGACGGCAAGCGCGAGGCCTGCCAGAAGGGCGAAGCGGAAGTTCATGACCAAATCCTTGGGCGTTGTGCGGGCGAACCGGCTTCGTGCTCTAGCTCAGCGTTGCAGCGAGGGGAATTGCTTCTTCGACTGGTGGCGGTTGTTAGGCGTATCGCGTCCGCGGGTTTGGCCGAATTGCAACACTTTCACTCAACCGGCGCGTTCAAGAACGCCGCAGCACGTGCGGGAGGCAGGCGCTTGCTTGCCTAAGCCGGAAAGGGCCGGTAACGATACCCGCCATGAGTCTCGAATCCGTCCGTACCTTCTTTGCGGCGCGCGCGCCCGACATCGAAATCCTTCAGACCGAGGAGAGCTCGGCCACGGTGACGCTGGCCGCCGCCGCCCACGGCGTGGCGCCAGAGCAGATCGCCAAGACCATCTGCCTGCGCGTCGGCGAGGAGCCGATGCTGATCGTGGCAAGCGGGACGGCGCGTCTGGACAACCGCAAATTCAAGGATCGCTTCGGCGGCAAGGCGCGCATGCTCGATGCCGTGCAGGTGGTGGCAGTGACGAGCCACCCGGTCGGCGGCGTCTGCCCCTTCGGCCTGCCCTCGGAAATCCCAGTCTATTGCGACGTCTCGCTCAAGGCGTTCGAGGAGATCGTGCCGGCTGCCGGTGCCACCAACGCCGCCGTGCGCATCCCGACCGAGCGCATGGTGGAACTCGTCGGCGGCACCTGGGTCGACGTCTGCCAGTAGCCGTTTCCAGTAGCCGTTTCGGGAAGACCGGCGACGGCCCCTTCGGCGATCCGATCGTGGCTGCCGCATGCGCCGCACCCGGCGGGCGACCAGGCCGAAAACGCGACGCACATATGGTAGACTCCGCCCCATGACCCACGACGACGGCACCCACAACGACGACGGCACCCACAACGACGACGGCGACGACTTCTTTCGCGATCTTGCCGGCTTCCCGGACTTCGAGGGCGTCGCCGATACGCGCAACTATCACCGGCTTCCCGATGGCTGGGTGCTGGTGCTCGCCGATATCGTCGATTCCACCGCTGCAATCGAGTCCGGGCGCTACAAGGCCGTCAACATGGCCGGCGCCAGCGTTATCTCCGGCGTGCTCAATGCCATCGGCCAGCACGACCTGCCCTTTGTCTTCGGCGGCGATGGCGCACTCGTCGCCGTGCCGCCGTCGAAGGCCGGGACCGCGCGGCAGGCGCTTTCCGCCGTCCAGCGCTGGGCGCAGGAGGAACTCGGTTTCGACATGCGCGGTGCCGTGGTGCCGGTATCGGCGATCCGTGCGGCCGGGCAGGACGTGCTCGTCGCCCGCTACGCCATAAACGACCAGGTGTCCTACGCCATGTTTGCCGGCGGCGGGGCTGCCTGGGCGGAGCGGCGGATGAAGGAGGGGCTGGAGACCAACCCGTTGGGGCCGCCCGGCATCCGGCCGAACCTTGTCGGCCTTTCCTGCCGCTGGAACCCGATAGCGGCGCGGCATGGCGAAATCGTCTCGATCATCGCGGTTCCGGTCGACGGCGCGAGCGAAGACGAGTTCCGCGCCCTGATAGCGGATGTCGTGGCGATCGCCTCGCGGCAGCAGGGAGAGGGGCATCCCGTCGAAGTGGAAAGCTTGCATCTCGGGCTGAACGCCGTCTCCCTCGATGCCGAGGCGCGGGCAGCGGTGCCGAGGGGGCGGCGCTTTCGCCACAAGGCCTTTATCGTGCTGCAGTATCTTCTGATGCAGGTGCTGACCGTGTTCGGCCTCACCCTCGGCCGGTTCGATCCGCGGCGGTACAGGAGCGACATCGTCGCCAACTCCGACTTCCGTAAGTTCGACGACGGCCTGAAGATGACGCTCGACATCGAACCGGCGCGGCTTTCGCAAATCGAGACACGGCTGGAACAGGCCGCTGCTGCGGGCGTCTGCCGCTACGGCCTGCACCGCCAGGCTTCGGCGCTGATGACCTGCGTCGTGCCGACGCCGCTGAGCCGCGACCACGTCCATTTCATCGACGGGGCCGCCGGCGGCTATGCGATAGCGGCTGCAAAGCTCAAGGCGGCGGAAGCCATTCCGTCAGGCGCCGCGGCAGCCGGCTGAGACGGCGCGCGCCCTGGGGAGTTGCTGCCGGCGTCTGTTTCCACGTCGAATATTGCGCCGCAGCCGGTCTTGGCGGGAATAATTCGCGTCCCGATCGGTCGGCCGGCCCGATCTCGCCCTTTTCTGCACTCATTCTAATATGTGTGAAGGCGTTTATCGTTTGTTGGGGAGGGCGGCGCATGCGTATTGCAGGCAATTCCAGGCTTTGTTCTCTGCTCTTCATATCGATTGCGGCGACCGGGCTATTGGCGACCGGTGCCACGCGGCCCGCGCTCGCTCATTCCTTCTATGACATCGAGTGTTGCTCGGGCATCGATTGCAAGCCGGTCCCCGACGGCGAGATCAAGGCGACGAAGGAAGGCTGGCTGATCCGAACCACCGGCGAGATCATCAAGTACAACAGCTGGCCGGTGAAGCATTCGCCGGACGGTCACTTCCACCGCTGCGCCGGGCTCGGCGATTTCAGCCCCCGCGGCCGCACGCAATGCATCTATGTTCCCGATTTTGGCGAGTAGGCGCATTCTGGCATCCGCCGTCCGAAAGTTGCACGGCGGGCAGCAATGTGATCGAGACGTCTGCCCGTCGCCATCAATTTGCCCCTAAACTCGGGCATATCCGCCTGCACAACAGGGAGGAAGAAAACTTGCAACAACTGATCGAAGTATCGGCCGCTGTCGTCGGCGGACGCGTACCGCTTGGCCTGATCACGGTCAGGCAGGCGCTCAACCTGCCGGAGATTGCCGATTTCCGGTTTCGCCGGACGTCCGGCGAGGATGGAAAAACGACCGTAATCACCCGCCAGGATCTGCAGAAGCTGGCGCAGCAGTAGCCGGTGCAACAATTCTTCGGTGGGCGCGCGCTCCGTCAGGGCAGGCGAGCGTCCACCGTCAGCCTTCGCAATCCCGGGCATATCTGCAGTTCCGCGGCTCAAGCCCGATCGCTTGCCGCTGCACCGGAGAGCCGGGCGGCGCGGGCCACCAGCTTCCCGCACCGCCATCTTCGCGCGCAGCATGTGGAAATTCCTCATTGGCCAAAAGACAATGAGCGCGGCACTGTGCCGGGATCCCTATTGCGCGAGCTTGTCGAGCGTCCTTTCGCGGGAGTTGGCCATCTGCAGGTGCATCGCCACGACGGCGACGTCGCCCTGGACCCCCACGCTGGCATAGTCGCCGCCGGCCGTGGTCCGTATCATGGTCACGCCGTTGACGACCGTCACCATCGCCACTTTCTCCGGATTGATATAGGCATCGGCGCCGTCCTTGGCGCGTACGAACTTCACAAACTTCACGTCTTGTCCCCTTGATGCAGGTTGCGTCGATGTACGGGAACAAATTGCACGGCACGGGACGGTTGCGATGTCACCGAAGATACAGGTGCGAAAGGCAACCTAGGTGCGGGCAGGAAGGGGATATACATTCCGCGAACGACTCCTGCCGCGTGAGGCGTCACAACGAAAAGGGGAGGCGTTACCGCGCCCCCCCCCTTGTATCATTTCAAGCTGCGGAGCCCCGCTCAGAGCAGGAAATCTCCCTTGTCCAGATCGACGAGCTTGTCGATCTGCAAAGCAAAATCGGCCTTCTTGTCGCCGTTGACGTCTGCATAGACGAAGGTGTCGCCGCCCTTTTTCCCATAGCGCAGCTCGCCGGCCTCGCCGTGGAACTTCTCATTGCTGATGAAGGTGAACGACTGGTTGCCCGACATTTTCGTGTTTGCGTCGATTGCCTTGAGGTTGATGCGATCTTCGCCGGAGAAGTCGACAATCTTGTCGCGGCCGGAACTCTTCACCGTGGAGTCCGACAGCGCCTTGAACACGAACACGTCCTTGCCCTTGCCGCCATAGAGCGCATCGGCCCCCTTGCCGCCATAGAGTGTGTCGTTGCCGCCGCCGCCGTAGAGTTTGTCCTTGCCGGTGCCGCCGCTGAGGAGGTCCTTGCCCCCGCCGCCTTCAAGCCGGTCATTGCCGCTGCCGCCGTAGAGCTTGTCGTCGCCGCTGCCGCTGTAAAGCTTGTCGTCGCCGCTGCCACCGTAGAGCCTGTCGTCGCCGCTGTTGCCGTAGAGCTTGTCCTTGCCGTTGCCGCCGTACAGCGTGTCCTTGCCGCCCAGCCCCTTGATGACGTCGTTTCCGCCCAAGCCCTTCAGCGTATCCTTGCCGGCCGTGCCATTCAGCTTGTCATTGCCGTTGGTGGCACCGTCGACAACCACGATCTGGCTGTTCTTGCCGACATTGCTGACATCGACGTTCTTGCCTTTGAAGTCGCCGGCCAAGGTAATCTTGGTGTCCGATTTGCCATCGCCGTTGGTGTCGATATCCAGGATGAGCGAGCCGTAGGTGACCTTGATGTCCTTCTTCGACAGCTTCTGATCCTGAAGAACAAGCGTGTCGCCCTTGTTGAAACCGGTCAGGACGTCGCCGTTCAGGTCGGATGCGGTCCCGCTGACGGTGAACTTTCCAGCGCCGAGATTGATCTCTTCCGGAGCAATCGTGCCTTCAACGGTGCCGCCACCGTCGGGTGCATCGACGACGACAAGCGTGCCGCCGCCCGTTCCCCCGTCACCGCTGAGCTTGACGCCGGTTATGTAGAGGCCGGAGTCATAGCTGCTGTCGCCGGTGTCGGCGATTCCGATCTTGATGTGATTGACGCCCTGCTTGATCGCGGCCCGCACGGTCAGGACCTTGCTGAACCCGTCCCATTGGATGTCGTAGCCGCCGGCTGTATTGTCGATGAAGTTGCCGAGGTCGAGGTTCTTGCCCGTAACGCTCAGCGGCTGGTCGGCGGCATTGTTGAACAGTGCTTCGTTGTTGCCGTTGACGAAGACGGCCGCCACGTCGACGTATGACGAATCCGACCACTCCGGGAATTCGTCCGATCCGAACACGAACGAGAATTGCAGCGTGTCGATGGACGGATTGTTGTTGGTGTAGTCGAAAGAAAGGGTAACGGCGTCGCGCGTCGATCCTGCATTGGGAAAGGCATCTTTCGCAACCGCGGTGAGGTCGGCGTCGCCATCCGTGCCATTGGCCACGGTATGGCTGCCGCTAGTATTGGAATCTCCGGGCAGTCCGCCGGATGAAATCAGGATTCCGCCTTTACTGGAAAACGCGCCGTTGACCGAGAAATTCTCGACGGAGAACGCAGCGCCACCTGAACCTGCAAATACAACATTCGATATTCCGCTTGATCCGCCAAACATCGTGGCGACAAGGGACGCAGCTATTGCGTCATATGACGAGCCGAATCCAGATGCTTCAAGCTCATCAAAACTTTTTGCAGTAATTGACATGTTCACCCTGCCCCTAAAGTGAAAAACTGCTTAAGTGCAGCCCGAAGAACAATTGCAATGCAGGGTTTAGAGTGTCAAGCAACAAAACCGATCGAGGCGGAGAAGTTTCAATGGCTGGCGTTATATACCGGCGCATAGCCATGAGGCGACGCATGGCAATTGCGCATTTGCGGCGCCGAGAGCGAGCATGTTGATACTTAATAGCGGGAAGGTACGGTTGGCTGTGCCTGCTTCGGGAAAGCAAAAATCTGGTCGGAGTGGAGTGATTCGAACACTCGACCCCCTCGTCCCGAACGAGGTGCGCTACCAGGCTGCGCTACACTCCGTGACCAGCGGCGTCCGTATAGAACAGGCATTTCCTTTCCACAAGCGGAAAAAAGCAAAAAAATGCAACGCCGGCAATCGTCCACAGGATGACGCTGGCGTGGCCGCGCGCAGTGGAGGGAACTTCGCCGCCGGCGGTGCGTTCCTTGCTCCATGCAGCAGGTCCTCGAAGATATGTTCATGCCGACCGAGCTTCCCCTGATGGTCATCGTCGCCAGGCTTCTCGGCGCCGTGATCCTGGGTGCCCTGATCGGATTCGAGCGGGAATACCGCAATCATCCGGCCGGCTTGCGTACCCATATCCTCGTCAGCCTCGCCGCGGCGGTCTTTGCCGTCATTTCCATCGAGATGGTCCACCTTCCTCATCTGGGCGAGCCGGACGTGCGGATCGATCCGCTGCGCGTGGTGGAGGCGGTTACCTCCGGCGTTGCCTTCCTGGCGGCCGGAATGATCATCTTCTCGGGCGGCAAGGTCCGCAACCTCACCACCGGGGCGAGCATGTGGCTCTCCGGCGCGGTGGGCCTGTCGGTGGGGCTAGGCTACTGGGCCGTCGCTGCGTTTTCTGCAACGGCATGCCTCATCGTTCTCAACCTGCTCGGGCGCCTTTCTGCGGGTGAGGGCAGCGCCGAGAGCGAACCGAAAACGGACGAGACGAACGCGACTGCCGGGGAAGCCGGGGAGCGGCGGGGGCAGCAGGTTTAGTCGCCCCGGATTGAACGACATGGTAGAATTTTGCTTTAGATGTCGCTAAAATGTCCATTTGCTGCCATTTTGTACTATTGATTTGCGAATAGAACGGGTCGTATATCGTCTTTAACTTTGAGACGACACGCCTGCCGCGTCCGCGCGCTAAAAGTGCGGACCCTTTGTGGCAGGTTTTTCGTATTTATTGCGAAACCGAAAATCGGTGAAGAGGACAGACCGTGGCAATTTCTGCTGGCAATGGCGGTGCGGACGAGTTGCGCGCCGCGCTGAAAGATAGCAAGCAAGCCTTCTGGGCGATGGGGCTCTTCAGCTTCTTCGTCAACCTGCTGGTCCTGACCGGGCCATTGTTCATGCTCCAGATCTACGACCGGGTGCTGGCCTCGCGCTCGGAGGCGACGCTGGTGGCGCTCACCGGCCTCATCGTCGGCCTGTTCGCGATCATGGGCGTGCTCGACCATATCCGCAGCCGCCTGGCGGCGCGGGTCGGCGCGAAGTTCCAGGCACGCTTCGACAAGCGCGTGTTCGACGCCGTGCTCGATCGCACGACGCTGCATTCGCGCGGGATTTCGACGCTGACCGGCATGCGCGACCTCGACGCGATCCAGAAGGTGCTGTCGTCGCCGGCGGTCTTTACCGTTTTCGACATTCCGTGGACGCCGTTCTTCCTGTTCGTGATCTTCATGTTCCATCCGTGGATGGGCCTGCTCGGCGTCGTCGGCGGACTGATCCTCATCACGCTGACCTGGCTGAACCAGAACGGGACCAAGGGCGACCAGGAACGCGCCATGGTGTCCGGCCGCCAGAGCGACGAGATGACCCAGACGCTGCAGAAGGAGAGCGATACGGTCCGCGCGCTCGGCATGCGCCGCTCGGTCGGCCACCGCTGGCAGATGCTTCGCGACCGCGCGCTCGAGGCCAATATCCGCTACAGCGACAGCAACGGCTTCTACGCCATTTCTTCCAAGACGTTCCGCGTCTTCCTGCAGTCGGCGATCCTGGCGCTGGGCGCCTATCTCGTGCTGCAGAACCAGATCACCGCCGGCGCGATGATCGCAAGCTCGATCATCATCGGCCGCGCGCTCGCCCCGATCGAAGGTGCCATCGGCCAGTGGGCGCTGGTCCAGCGCGCCTTCCAGGGGTGGAAGCAGCTCTCCGAGCTCCTGGCCAAGGTGCCGGAGGAAGAAGGCCGCACGGCGCTGCCGAAGCCGCGTGCGATCCTCGAAGTCAATCAGGTCACGGCGATCCCGCCGGGGGAAAAGGTCGCGACCCTGCGCATGCTCAGCCTCGAGCTCGGCCCGGGCCAGGCGCTCGGCGTCATCGGCCAGAGCGCGTCGGGCAAGTCGACGCTTGCCCGCATCCTGACGGGCATCTGGCCGCCGGCCGGTGGTAACGCCCGCCTCGACGGCGCCTCGCTCGAACAGTACGGCTTTGACGGCCTTGCCGAGCATGTCGGCTACCTGCCGCAGGACGTCGTCCTGTTCGAGGGCACGGTTGCCGAGAACATTGCCCGCATGGAGATCAACCCGGACGCCGAAAAGGTGGTGGCCGCGGCCAAGAAAGCCGGCGCGCACGACATGATCCTCCGCCTTCCCGATGGCTACGACACGCGCTTGCCGGCGACCGGCGCCCGCCTCTCCGGCGGCCAGAAGCAGCGCATCGGCCTTGCCCGCGCGCTCTATGGCGATCCGGTTCTGGTGGTTCTGGACGAGCCGAACTCCAACCTCGACGCCGAAGGCTCGCTGGCGGTCAACCTCGCCATCCGCAACCTGAAGGCGGAAGGAAAGTCCGTCGTCATCATGGCGCATCGCCCGGCCGCGATCGAGGAATGCGATCTGATCCTGATCCTCGAAAATGGCCAGCGCCTGGCATTCGGCCCGCGCGACGAAGTCCTGCGCGCGCATCTTCGCAACCATGCGCAGGTCGTGCAGGGCACCGGCACCGGCGGCAGCAACAAGTAAGACGCTTCAAGGCGCGAGACAGAACAGGAATTGGACACCATGAACAAGAAATGGAGCGGTCGGAGCTATGCTCTCATAGGCTATGCCACGGTCTTCCTGCTGCTGGGCGGCATGGGGGCATGGGCGGCCCTGACCCGGATCAACGGCGCCGTCGTCGCCAGCGGCATCATCGAAGTGGCGAGCAACCGCCAGGTCGTGCAGCATCTGACCGGCGGCGTCGTCGGCAAGATCAACGTGCAGGAAGGCGACACGGTCAAAGCCGGCGATGTGCTGATGCGCCTCGACGACACGTTCGACCGGTCGGAACTCGCCGTCATCGAAAACCAGCTGTTCAGCCTCATGGGCACGGCAGCCCGCCTGATGGCCGAACAGGACGACAAGGCGGAAATCCGCTTCGATCCCGAACTCATCGAACGGGCAAAGACCGACCCCGAGGTCCAGGAAATCGTCGAGGGGCAGACGCGCCTGATGGAGGCGCGCCGGGAAACCCGCGAGAAGAAGATCGGCCAGCTCAGCGAGAAGAAGAAGCAGATCGCCAAGCAGAACGAAGGCCTGGACAGCCGCATCGCCGCCCTGGAGACGCAGCTGAAACTGATCGAGCAGGAACTCGACGCGCAGAACAAGCTTCTGCAGAAGTCCCTGACCAATGCCAGCCGCGTGCTGCAGCTGCAGCGCGAGGAGGCCGATATCGCCGGCACCATCAGCCAGGCGAAGTCCAGCATCGCGGAAAATGCCGGCAAGGTCGCCGAGATCGAGCTCGCCGTCCTCAATATCGATTCCGACATGCGCGAGGAGGCGACGACCTCGTTGCGCGAGATCGAGGCGAAGATCGCCGAGCTCAAGGAAAACCGCACCGCCAAGCTCGAAACGCTGAGCCGCATGGACATCACCGCGCCGGTTCCGGGCGTCATCCTCGGCATGCAGGTGCATGCGCTGAAGTCGGTCATCAAGCCGGCCGATCCGCTGCTCTACATCATCCCGCAGGAAAACGACCTCGTCATCAAGACGCAGATCTCGCCGACGCAGATCGACCAGGTCCATGTCGGCCAGGTGGCTCATATCCGCTTCGGTGCCTTCGACCACCGCTCGACGCCGGAAATCTTCGGCCATGTCACCAAGGTGGCCGCGGACGTTCTGCAGGACCAGCGCACCGGCGCGACCTACTATCAGGCGGAGATCAAGCCGGATTCCGGCGAGATGCTGAAGCTCGGCGACAAGCACGTCATCCCCGGCATGCCGGTCGAGACTTTCATCCAGACCTCCGAGCGCTCGCCGCTGGAATATCTGATCAAGCCGCTCGGCGACTATTTCGCCAAGGCCTTCCGGGAGCGGTAGTCCGCGCCCGGCCCCGGCCGAAGATTGGAAAGCCCCGCGATCATGTCGCGGGGCTTTCTCTTTGGGCGGGATGTGCCGGACGGAACAAAGGCGGACGCCGGACATTCTTTCCGCAACGGCTTTTTTGCAGATGGAGGAAAAGATGGTTCGTGCATTGATCCTGTGGCTGATGGGCGTTCCGCTCTTTGTCGTTCTCCTGCTCTGGTACTTCTTTTTCTGATACGCTTTAGCAGGTGCATGCCGTCGAAAACGCTTTCCGGCGGCATACGCTAAATTCGGGCGGCGGACGGGAGGCGTTTGCGGTTCACCGCTACCGGGCTCCATCCCCTAGCGATGCCACGGATTGTGGCAATATCTCCCGGATGAGCTTTCGCTTGATGGCTGCGGCGAAATCGTCGTTGTTGCGGACGTCCATGACGAAGGCTCCCCTGCCGGCAATGACGCTGCCGGCATAGTAGGAGGCAAGGCCCGGCACGTCGTTCGAGACCGTCAGCGCGTTCACGGTGACGCCCATCGTCATTGCCCGTTCACGTGCAGCTGGAAGGGATACGACCCGCCGCCTCTTCGGTGCGATCGTCTCGATGCCGTCGCCCGAGACGTTGACCACGCTGCGAACCGCGCACATGGCGGGTTCGGCAAGCATATCGAGCGCGGACCATAGCCCGTTGCCGATATCGGTATTGCCAAACACCAGCCGCGGCGTATTTTCGATCCGGCTTGCGAGTGCTTCGCCGCCGGCGCCACGCAGCACGACATGCCAGCCGATCGCCTGAACCGGGAATTCACCGTCTCCCCAGAACACTGCGCCAAGGGCCACGACGCCGGCTTCGTGCATTGCGCGACGGACGTCCGGCGCGCGGAGTGCGGCCGCGATTGCATCTTGCTGGAAAGCAAACTCTGCATCCGTAATGCTCCCCGATCCGTCCACGGCAAGCACCAGCGCGAGATCGACGCACGGGCCGGCGCGGGAGGTTGGCGGCGCTGCCGACAGAAGCAGCGCGCAGCCCAGCGCCGGCAGATGCGCGAAGGGTGCCCTCAAAGCTCAAACCCCCGATGAGATCGCCGGCGTCAGCGACGCGGCGACTTTATATTAGCATAATGGAAAATATATAGCGGATCCTTATGGCTCTTTTTTAGACGGTTGCGGGTGCGAGAGCCCTTCCGAGCTCCGGCGAAACACGACAGCGCCGACCTGAAATTTCCGGGCAATAGTCGTAACACTTTCTGGACGCTGCATAATTCCGCCTCAAATCGACCCGATGCCGGAGAAGATCGATTCCAACTCAAGGGGACAATGATGGCCGGAACGACAACCAGACTGCGCATCGTCGTGCTGTTCGGCGGACGCTCGTCGGAGCATGACGTATCGGTGCTTTCAGCCACCAATGTCATGCGCGCGCTGGATCCGGCACGATACGATGCAGTGCCGGTATTCGTCACCCGCGATGGGCAGTGGTTGCTGAGCAGCTTCGCGAACGGCGAACTCGAAAAGCCGTCCGGCGGCACCGAGATCTGCCTGCTGCCCGGCGGGCGAGGGCGGATGCTGGCGATACCCGCCGCAGGCACTGCCGCGGAACTGCCGAAGGCCGACATCCTGTTTCCCGTCCTGCACGGCCTTTACGGCGAGGACGGCTCGGTGCAGGGGCTGGCGGAGGTGGCGCGCGTTCCGCTGGTCGGCTGCGGCATCCTCGGTTCTGCGGCGGCGCTCGACAAGGACATCGCCAAACGGCTGATGAACGAGGCGGGCGTACCTGCCGCCCGTTCCGTCACGATCTTTCAAGGCCAGACCCCGACCTTCGCGGAGCTCCAGCGCGCGCTTGGCCTTCCGGTCTTCGTCAAGCCCGCCCGGCAGGGGTCGTCCGTCGGGGTCAGCAAGGTCGAAAGCCAGGCAGATTATGAGGCAGCCCTCGCCGAGGGCTTCCGGCATGACCCAAAGCTGCTGGTGGAGGAGTTCATCCGCGGCCGCGAGATCGAATGCAGCGTTCTGGAGGACGAGCGGGGCGGTCTGTTCGTCTCCCGCCCAGGGGAGATCGTGCCCGCCCAAAGCCACGGCTTCTATACCTATGACGCGAAATATATCGATGCCGACGGTGCGGCGCTGAAGGTTCCGGCTGAATTGCCCGGAGACATCGAAAAGGCGCTGCGCGACACGGCGGCCAAGGCCTTCCGCGCGGTCGGCTGCGATGGCATGGCGCGCGTCGATTTCTTCGTCAAGGCGGACGGCGGCTTCCTCGTCAACGAGGTGAACACCATTCCCGGCTTCACCAATATCAGCATGTATCCCAAGGCGATGGAAGCAAGCGGGGTCGGCTATGCCGAACTGATCGGCCGGCTGGTGGCGCACGGGCTGGCGCGCTCGGCAGCGTCGGCCACCTAAACGGCGTGCCCACCGGGCGGCTGACGCGCCGGCAATTCTGCCGCTGCCGGTGCAAGCCGCAACGGCATCTGAACGCTCAATCCGCGCGGCTGAACGTCCACTTCACCACGTAGCGGCCCTTGCGGGTCAACTTCGTCTTGGTCTTCACCTGCAGCGGCCCGCCCAGGGCCGCTTCGGCGTCCTCGAAGGCTTGCCGCGCTTCGGCCATCGCCTTGTGATAAGTGCTGTTGTCACGCCGGGGGCTTTCGGCCATCGCCTTCAGAAGGGCGGCAATCTCCGACTTGTCCTCATTCATGATGCCGCCCGTTCCCTCGCCTTGAAATGCCGGAGCATGTCGCGCAAAACCGTGCGGCGGTCTTGCGGCAATGACATGCGTAGAATCGCAGACCTAATGCGTCAGGCGCCGATCGGAAAGACCGCGAAGCGCTTGAGGGCGCTCCCCCGCACGAAATGCCCGCCTGTTTCTTTAATCCGGATGTCACGAGGAAGGGCATCCGCAGCAGGACGGGGGAAATGCAAAGGGGCCGCGAGGGCCCCTTCGATCTGTCAAAATGTCCCGTTCGCGATTACTCGTCCAGGCCGGCCAGGAGTTCCGCTGCACGGCCGGCGTTGGTGTGGCGCACCTCGGCGTCGTGGCGGCGGCTGGAAAAGATCTCGGTCGCCATCAGCTTGTCGGCAAGATCGGCCGGCAGCGACAGGATCACCCGCTCGTCGCCCTTGTGGATGCCGCCGAGTTCGGAATGCCGGCCGGTGATCATGCCGCCCGCAATCGTGTTGTGCGTGTCCGGGTCGATCAGGATGAACGCGCCGGTGGTGCGGTTCTGCTCGTAGGTATCGAAGATCGCCTGCTCGTCGAAGGTCAGCGCCACCTTGCCGATCGCGTTCATCGGCAGCGCCTCGGCCGCGTTCCACTTGCCGCTCTTGAGATCCAGCTGGCTCGCTGGCGTGACGCTGACGCGCTGGCGGCGGCTACCGCTCTTCAGCCAGTAGCGCTTGCCGGGCTCGATGCCTTCCGGCTGCAGCGCCACGATCTGCGCGTCGAATTTGCGCCCCGTCATCGGCTGGCTGTCGATCGAGACGATCATGTCCCCACGCGAGACGTCCACCTGCCGGTCGAGAACAAGCGTAATCGCGTCGCCGGCGACGGCGGCATTGCGCACGAGATCGAAGGTGACGATCTGTTTGACGTTGGCGACCATGCCGGAGGGCAGCACGACGACGCTGTCGCCGGGCTTGACCGCACCGCCGGCAACCGTGCCCTGATAGCCGCGGAAGCTTTCGCCCGGGCGCGAGACGCGCTGGACGGGCAGGCGGAAGCCGACCGTCTGGTTGGAGCGGACGGTGGCCTTCTCCAGCGTCTCGACGAGCGTCGGGCCCTCGTACCAGGGCATGGAGGCGCGGCCGTCATAGACGACGTTCTCGCCCTTCAGTGCGGAGACCGGGATCGCGGTGATCTGCTTGACGCCGAGCGACAGCGCCAGTTCCTTGAACTCGTGGCTGATCTCGTCGAACCGGGCGCGGTCGTAGCCGGTCAGGTCGATCTTGTTGACGGCCAGCACGAACTGGCGGATGCCCATCAGGGTGGCGATGGTCGCGTGACGGCGGGTCTGCTCGAGGATGCCGGTGCGGGCGTCGACGAGCAGCACGGCGAGGTCGGCGGTAGACGCGCCGGTCGCCATGTTGCGGGTGTACTGCTCGTGGCCGGGCGTGTCGGCGACGATGAACGAGCGCCGGTCGGTCGAGAAATAGCGGTAGGCGACGTCGATGGTGATGCCCTGCTCGCGCTCGGCCTGCAGGCCGTCGAGCAGAAGCGCGAAGTCGGGCAGGCCGAGATCGTTCTGCTTGCCGGAGGAATCACGCTGAAGGGTGGCGGCCTGGTCTTCCTTGACGGCCTTGGTATCCCAGAGCAGACGGCCGATCAGGGTCGACTTGCCGTCGTCGACGCTGCCGCAGGTGATCAGCCGG
This sequence comes from Mycoplana rhizolycopersici, assembly GCF_013378445.1. Lineage (GTDB taxonomy): Bacteria > Pseudomonadota > Alphaproteobacteria > Rhizobiales > Rhizobiaceae > Mycoplana > Mycoplana rhizolycopersici. The sequence goes on along the minus strand of NZ_JABXYK010000014.1, from coordinate 76,128 downwards.
AGCGGACGCGAATCGCGCGATGCGCGTTCGGTCTCGACGGCCGGAAAGGCGGCAACGGTAGCGGTGGCGGATGCGGTCATCTCAGAAATACCCTTCGCGCTTCTTCTTTTCCATGGAGCCGGACTGGTCGCGGTCGATCGCGCGGCCCTGGCGTTCGGAGACGGTCGCCGTCTCGAGCTCCGAAATGATGTCGTCCAGCGTGGTCGCGGTGGAGCGGATCGCACCGGTCAGCGGGAAGCAACCCAGCGTGCGGAAGCGGATCAGTCCTTCCTGCTTCGCCTCACCGGGCAGAAGCTCCAGCCGCGGGTCCTCGGCGAGGATCATCATGCCGTCGCGCTCGATGTAGGGGCGCTTCTCGGCGAAGTAGAGCGGCACGATCGGGATGTTCTCGGCCTGGATGTAGCGCCAGATGTCGACCTCGGTCCAGTTCGACAGCGGGAAGGCGCGCACGCTTTCGCCGCGGTTGATCATGCCGTTGTAGACGTTCCACAGCTCCGGGCGCTGGTTGCGCGGGTCCCAGCGGTGGTCGGGCGTGCGGAACGAGTAGATGCGTTCCTTGGCGCGCGAGGCTTCCTCGTCGCGTCGTGCGCCGCCGAAGGCCGCGTCGTACTTGCCGGCGTCGAGCGCCTGGCGCAGCGCTTCCGTCTTCATGATGTCGGTGTAGCGCGCCGAGCCGTGCGTGAACGGCGTCACGTTTTCGGCAGCACCGCGCGGGTTGATGTGCTCGATCAGGTCGAGGTCGTAGCGCTTCACGATCTCGTCGCGGAAGGCGATCATCTCGGCAAACTTCCAGCCCGTGTTGACGTGCAGCAGCGGGAAGGGGACGCGGCCGGGATGGAAGGCCTTGCGGGCGAGGTGCAGCAGGACGGAGCTGTCCTTGCCGATCGAATAGAGCATCACCGGCCGTTCGAATTCGGCGGCGACCTCGCGGAAGATGTGGATGGCCTCGTTTTCGAGCGCCTTCAGATGCGGGTCTAGCGGCGGCTTGGAAGCCGCGGCGCTCCTGGCTTCCGCTTCGTTGCGGTTATCGGACATTCGTTTGTGTCTCCGGAAAAATTCGTGCGGCCGTGCGGCCTTAGAGAGAACTGGAATTGAGCGAAGGTATGGCGGCTTCGGGAACGTGGAGACCGCATTCGCGCTTCTCGTCGTTTTCCCACCACCAGCGGCCGGCACGCTCGGGTTCCCCCGGCTTGATGGCGCGGGTGCAGGGCTCGCAGCCGATCGACGGGTAGCCGCGCGCGTGCAGCGGGTTTACCGGCACGGCGTTCTCGGCCACGTAGGCGTTGATCGTCTCGAGATCCCAGTCGGCAAGGGGGTTCACCTTGATCAGGTTGCGCTCGGCGTCGTACTCGGCAAAGGGCGTTTCCGCCCGGTTGCCGGACTGGCCGCGGCGCAGGCCGGTGATCCAGAAGGATGCCCCTTCGAGTGCGCGCGCAAGCGGCTTCAGCTTGCGCGCGCCACAACAGGCATGTCTCGCTTCGACGCTTTCGTAGAAGCCGTTCACGCCGTACTTGGCGATGAATTCATCGAGATCGTCCTTCCGTGGGTGGAAGCGGGTGATCTCGATGCCGAAGCGTTCCTCGGTCTCGTCGATGAGATCGACGGTCTCCTTGAAGAGCCGGCCGGTCTCAAGCGTGGCCACGTCGATCGGAAGGCGGTTCAGGCCGATCGCCGCGGTGATGACCTGATCCTCGATGCCGAGGCTGGTGGTGAAGACCGCGCGTCCGCCGAGGCTTGCAACCAGCGCCAGCCGGGCGGCGAGATCGCGTTCGCCGAGTTGTTCGTTGAGCGTCTTTGCGGCGCTATGTTCCGTCACTGCAGTCATGGGAAAGGCCCTGTCCAAAGTTGGCCGGATTATCGCAGGCGCCTTCGCAAGCGGACAGAAAAACGGATTTCCATTCCTTTCGGCTCGGAGCAAATATCTCTCCATCTCGCGCCTGCGGCAGAAATCCTGCCGCCCTCACGCGCACGGGCGAACCGAAGCCGGCGGCAGCTTGCGGCGGGGACGGCCACTGCGCCGCGCCGGGCGGCTTTGCCAACTGCCCAGGTCCTGCCGTGGCCGTCTGCCCTTTCGCGGCGCCTCGGCCGGGGTGCCCTTTTTGACGCGTGCGCAACAAAACGATGGCATTGCAAGCGTCGGCGCGGAAGCCTTCCAGACGCGCTGAAACTATGCACAATGGAACTCCGCCGGCGCTCGTTGAGGTGCCCGTGGCATTTCCCCGGCCGGGGTTTTCCCGGCAGAAGCATGTCGCCTGCGCCTGTTCGCCGGGAACGGTTTTGCCTTCCCGCGCGCTGCAGGGAACGACTTTTGCGAAGTTCGCCTTCAATGTTGACTAATTCTACTAACTAGATAGAGTTTGTTCATCAAAACTGTGAGGGAGTGGCAAATGTCTATTTTTTCCAAAAGGTTAGGTGCAGCTCTGCTCGGTGTCGGCCTTGCGGTCGGCAGTGTTCCGGGCGCCTGGGCGCAGACGACGCTGCTCAACGTGTCCTACGATCCGACCCGCGAACTCTACAAGCAGTACAACGCCGCGTTTGCGGCGCACTGGAAGGCGGAGACCGGCGAGGACGTCACGATACAGCAGTCGCATGGCGGTTCCGGCAAGCAGGCGCGCGCCGTCATCGACGGTCTCGAGGCTGATGTCGTGACGCTCGCACTGGAGGCCGACATCGACGCGATCGTCGCGCATACGAAGAAGATACCGGACAACTGGCGCGAACTGTTGCCGAACAAGTCCACGCCTTATTCCTCGACGATCGTCTTCCTCGTCCGCAAGGGCAATCCCAAGGGGATCAAGGATTGGGGCGACCTGATCAAGGACGACGTCGAGGTGATTACCCCCAACCCGAAGACCTCCGGCGGCGCGCGCTGGAACTTCCTCGCCGCCTGGGCCTGGGCCGACAAGCAGTTCGGCGGCGACAAGGTCAAGGTGGCCGAATACGTCACCACGCTCTTCAAGCACGTGCCGGTTCTCGACACCGGTGCGCGCGGATCGACGACCACCTTCGTCGAGCGCGGCATCGGCGACGTGCTGCTTGCCTGGGAGAACGAAGCCTGGCTGGCGCTGGAGGAACTTGGCCCCGACGAGTTCGATATCGTCGCGCCCACGCTGTCGATCTATGCCGAGCCCCCGGTCGCGCTTGTCAAGGGTAACGCCGAAGCCAAGGGAACGGAAAAGCTTGCAAATGCCTATCTCGAGTATCTTTATAGCAAGGAAGGTCAGAATCTGGCGGCCAAGAACTTCTATCGCCCGTCGGATCCGTCCGTCGTCGATCAGAAGCTGCTTGAGAAGTTTCCGAAGCTTGAACTCGTGACGATCGAGGCCTTTGGCGGATGGAAGAAGGCGCAGCCGGAATTCTTCGGTGACGGCGGCATCTTCGATCAGGTCTACAAGCCCGGGAACTGATACCGAGGGGAACTGACATCACATGATATCCGCCCGCAGCGCTGCGCGGTGGCACTGGAAAAATCCGAGCGTCATTCCGGGATTCGGACTGACGCTCGGGTTTACGCTGGCCTACCTGACGCTCATCATTCTCATTCCGCTGGCTGCACTCGGCTGGCGCTCCGCAGCCCTTGGCTGGTTCGACTTCTTCCGCCTGATCACCGACGCCCGCACGCTCGGAGCCCTGAAGGTCTCCTTTTCCACGGCGCTGATCGCAGCGGTGGTGAACGTCGTTTTCGGCGTCATCACGGCCTGGGTGCTGGTGCGCTATGACTTTCCCGGCCGCCGGATCGTCGATGCCATCGTCGATCTTCCCTTCGCGATCCCGACTGCCGTTGCCGGCATTGCACTAACGGCGCTCTATGCGCCGAACGGGCTGATCGGTAGCTTTCTGACGCCGCTCGGCATCAAGGTCGCCTATACGCCGCTCGGCATCGTCATCGCGCTGATCGCGATCGGTCTTCCCTTCGTGGTCCGCACCGTCCAGCCGGTGATGCAGGAGATCAGCAAGGAGGTCGAGGAAGCGGCCGCCTCGCTCGGTGCCAACCGCTTCCAGACCATCTTCCGCGTCATCCTGCCCGGTCTCGTGCCGGCGATCCTCACCGGTTTCGCGCTGGCGCTCGCCCGCGGCATCGGCGAATACGGTTCTGTCATCTTCATCGCGGGCAACATTCCGTTCGTCTCGGAAATCGCCCCGCTTCTGATCGTGATCCGCCTCGAGGAGTTCGACTACGGATCGGCGACAGCGATCGCGACCATCATGCTGATCATCTCCTTCCTCATGCTTCTCCTCATCAACGTCATTCAGGCCTGGAGCAGGCGGAGGTTCGGCTATGAGCAGTAGGGCCTTCAAGAACCCGATCAGCGAAAGTGCGCCCGTTCGCTTGACGCTGATTTTCATCGTGCTCGCCTTCCTGGCGCTGTTCGTGCTGACGCCGCTGCTGATCGTCTTCAAGGAGGCGTTCGGCAAGGGCTCGGGCGAGTATGTCGCTGCCTTGCAGGAACCGGACGCCGTCTCGGCCATCAGGCTGACGCTGCTGGTGGCGGCCATCGCCGTTCCGGCCAACCTCTTGTTCGGCGTCGCCGCCTCCTGGGCGATCGCGAAGTTCGAGTTTCGTGGCAAGGCCTTCCTGATCACGCTGATCGACCTGCCGTTCTCGGTCTCCCCGGTCATCTCCGGCCTGGTCTACGTGCTTCTCTTCGGCGCCAATTCGTTCCTTGGCCCGTTCCTGAAATCCTACGGCATCCAGGTAGTCTTTGCGGTTCCAGGAATCGTGCTGGCGACGATCTTCGTCACCTTTCCCTTCGTGGCGCGCGAACTGATCCCGCTGATGCAGGACCAGGGCACAGGCGACGAGGAGGCTGCGATCTCGCTCGGCGCCAATGGCTGGCAGGCCTTCTGGTACGTGACGCTGCCCAACATCAAGTGGGCGCTGCTCTACGGCGTCCTGCTCTGCAATGCCCGCGCCATGGGCGAGTTCGGCGCCGTATCCGTGGTCTCCGGCCACATTCGCGGCCTGACCAACACCATGCCGCTGCACGTCGAGATCCTCTACAACGACTACAATGTCGTCGGCGCATTCGGCGTCGCCTCGCTGCTGGCGCTGCTGGCGCTGCTGACGCTGGTGTTGCGGACGATCCTTGAGACCCGGTACGGTTCCGAACTGTCGGCCGGCCAGAAGCACTGACAAGAAACAACGACCGACAAGATACTGGGAAGAGCTGACCGTATATGGAAATTCGCGTTGAAAAGATCCGCAAGGAATTCGATCTCTACCCGGCGCTGCACGACGTCTCGCTGGACATCAAGTCCGGCGAGTTGATCGCGCTGCTCGGGCCGTCCGGCTCCGGCAAGACCACGCTGCTGCGCCTGATCGCTGGCCTGGAGCAGCCGACGCAGGGCCGCATCTTCTTCGGCAACGAGGACGCCTCCTACAAGTCCGTGCGCGAGCGCAACGTCGGCTTCGTGTTCCAGCATTATGCCCTGTTCCGGCATATGACGGTGGCCGAGAACGTCGCCTTCGGGCTCACCGTCCGGCCGAAGGCCCAGCGCCCGCCAAAGGCCGAAATCCGCCGCCGGGCGCTGGAACTGCTGGACATGGTCCAATTGTCTGGCCTGGAGAAGCGTTTTCCCAACCAGCTCTCCGGCGGCCAGCGCCAGCGCGTGGCACTCGCCCGCGCCATGGCGATCGAGCCGAAAGTGCTGCTGCTCGACGAGCCGTTCGGCGCCCTTGACGCCAAGGTGCGCAAGGAACTGCGCCGGTGGCTGCGCGAGTTCCACGACAGGACCGGCCATACGACCGTGTTCGTCACCCACGACCAGGAAGAGGCGCTGGAACTTGCCGACCGCGTCGTGGTGATGAGCCAGGGCAAGATCGAGCAGGTCGGTTCGTCGGATGACGTCTACGACCGGCCGAACTCGCCCTTCGTCTTCTCCTTCATCGGCGAGAGCGCCAACCTGCCGGTGACGGTGGAAGGCGGCGCGGTGTTCTTCCACGGTGCGCCGACCGGGCTTTCGGCCCAGCGCGACGGTGCCGCACGGCTGTTCTTCCGCCCGCAGGACGTGTCGCTGGCAGACGAGGGGCCTGGCTTCACCGGCCCGGTCACCGCCAGCCGCCGCCTTGCCGGCACCCGCATCGCCGAGGTGGAACTGGGCTCTTCGGAGGAGCCCTGTCATGTCGAGATCGAGGTGCCGCTGGATGCGGCCGCCTCGAACGGCTCGGTCCTGTCGTTCCGCCCGACGCGCTGGAAGCTGTTTTACTGACGGCCGGACAGGGTCGACGGTGCGAGCCGTTGCCTACGCGCGCTGCTGGGCCCGCCGCGTGCGGATCGCTTCGGCGATAAAATTTCGCGACAAACCGTGATAGAGGGGCTCGCGGGAGATCAGCCGCGAGGTGAGGTAGCCCAGCATCGAGGCGGTCATCAAGGCGATGACGTTGTCGTGGTTGCCGGTCATCTCGAGAATGATGACGAAGGCCGTCATCGGCGCCTGGACGACGCCAGCGAAATAGCCGGCCATCCCCAGGAGCGCTCCGAGGCCGACATTCGCGCCAAGCATGAGCGCCAGAGTGCTGCCGAAGCCGGCGCCGACCGAAAGCGATGGGGCAAAGATCCCGCCAGGTATGCCCGACATCATAGATGCAAAGGTGACGGCCAGCTTCTCGGCGAAGTAGAGTGGCGAAGCCGGCGCTCCCTCCAGGGCGGCGCGTGCCTGTTCGTAGCCAGTGCCAAAGGTTTCGCCGCGGGAGAGGATGCCGACCACGGCCACGAAAAGGCCGCAGCAGCCGGCAAGGAGCAGTGAACGGCGGAGCCTTGCCGGCTGCGTCCATCGCCGGATTCGCAGGGTCAGGTGCAGGGCGAGGGCACTGAACGCCGCTCCGAGCGCCCCGCCGACGATGCCGCAAATCGCCACCATCGACCAGTCCGCCGCCGTTCTGGCGACTTCGTCGGTCTCGCCGAAATAGGTATAGCTGCCGACCAGCCCCATGGCCGCCAGTCCCGAAAGTATGACTGTCGTCAGCACAAGGCCATTGGCGCGCGACTGGTAGCTGCGGCTCATCTCCTCGATTGCAAAGACGATGCCGGCCATTGGCGTGTTGAAGGCGGCCGCGATCCCTGCGGCGGATCCGGCCAGGATCAGCCCGCGGGCATGGGCGATACCGCCCCAGCGGGCTGCCTGTATCATGATGGCGGCGCCCACCTGGACCGTCGGTCCCTCTCGCCCGATGGAGGCGCCACTCATGAGCCCGGCCACTGTCAGGAGGATCTTGCCGATCGCAATTCTCAGCGAAAGGAGGCGTGTCCGATCCTGCATATCCTCCAGGTGGCGCGCCGCGATCGCCTGCGGAATGCCGCTGCCCTGCGCGCCAGGGAAGAACTTGAGCGCGACATAGCAGCAGGCCATGAAACCGGCCGGCGTGACGAGCAGCGGCATGAGATAGCCCCAGCCTTCGACGCCACGCATGCCATGGAACAGATGCTGTGCTGCATCGGCCATCTTCGCAAACAGCACGCTGATGAGGCCGGTGGAGACGGCTCCGATCCAGAACACCAGCCGAAGCTTCCATTGATCGCGCGATCCTCGTAGCGCACGTGAGCGTCTGAGGATCTTGGATTTGGTATAAAGCGGACGCATCCCGCAAATGTCACATCTGGGGCCGGCAGTGCAACCGCAAATGTCCTTCGCGATGATTCCGCTCCGGCCTTCCTCCGCTAGAAGGCTGGATCGCGGATTGGCATGCGGCCTCCGGTGGGCGCTGATTGACCACAGCGATCCCAGTGGCCGACAGACGCTTCACCACGCCGGCGCGATCGGTCAATATCGGCCGAGGTTGGTATCACGCCGTGCGTTCAAGCAATGGTGATCCGTCTCGCCTTTGCGGATGCGTACGCTACCTTCGTTTTCAACTGCCACCGAAACGGAAGGAATGCGTCATGCGAACATCGATCGGCATGCTTGCCGCGACGGCCGCCATCATGGCGTTTGCCGCGACCACCGCCCTTGCTCATCACGGCTGGACCTGGGCCGAGGAGGAGCAGTCCGAATTGACCGGAATTGTCCGCACGGTGACGATCGCCCCGCCGCATCCGTCGCTTCAGGTCGAGACGGCAAGCGACGGCCTGTGGAAGATCGAGCTCGGCAATCCGCGCCAGACCCAGCGCGCGGGCTTCGTCGAGGGCTCCGCCAAGCCGGGCGACGAGGTCGTCATCCTCGGCAACCGCTCGCTCGACCAGAGCGAGAAGCGGATGAAGGCCGTGCGCATCACCGTCAACGGCAAGGTCTTCGACATCTACCCGGAGCGGATCCGGACCAACTAGCGCATGGAGGTGCTGGACTGGATCGCAACATCAAAGCTGGCAGGATCCCTGAAGGCTTCGGCGACGCTCTATCTCTTCGTCAATGCCGCCCATATCCTGTCGATCGGCGCCTTGTTCGGGGCCATCCTCGCGCTTGACCTGCGGCTGCTCGGCTATGTCCCGAAAGTCCCTCTCGCGTCCGTCGCACCCTACCTGTCGCGCGTCGCGGCTGCCGGTCTCGCCTTCGCCATCGTCACCGGCCTCTGTCTCTTTTCCGTTCGTCCGGCGGAATATGCCGGCAATCCGGCCTTCCTCGCCAAGCTGGGTCTGATCGCACTCGGGCTCGCCAATGTCGCCCTCGTCCACCGGGGCGCGGGCTGGAGGGCGGTTCTGGCCGGCGCCGCCCCCGGACCGGCGCTCCGCCTTGCGGCTGCAGCCTCGCTTTTCGTCTGGATCGCAGCCGTCGTCGCCGGCCGCTGGATCGGATTTCTTTGAGCCGTTGACCGGCGTCGTCGAACGCCGTGGCGATTTCAGGCATATTGCATCGCAATTGCAACGCACGAGGTGCCGCCATGAAAACCGCCACCATCCCATCGCTACGCGTCGATCCGGAACTGCGCGCGGCCGCCGAAAGCGTCCTGAAGGAGGGCGAGACGCTGTCGGCCTTCGTCGAAAACTCGCTCCGCCGGCAGATCGACTACCGGAAAACGCAGGCCGAGTTCATCGCCCGCGGGCTGGCCTCGCTCGCCGAGGCGGAGCGGACGGGGTTTATAACACGACCGACGATGTCCTATCCATGATGAGAAGAAAGCTTGAAGCGGCAAGGGCCGGGAAGGCCGCGAAGCCGAAATGAAGTACCGGCTTCGCCATACCAAAGAAGCCTTGGAGGATTTCGACAGACTGTACGACTTCCTCATCGCCTACGATGTCGGCCTGGCCGAGCGCGCTTTGTTGGCAATCCAGTCCGCCCTCGGAATGTTGACCGAATTTCCTTTCAGCTGCCGCAAGGCGCACAAGGACAACGCGCTGCTGCGCGAACTTCTGGTCCCGGTCGGATATTCGGGTGACGTCGTTCTCTTCATGATCGACGATAGCGAGACGGTGACGATAGCCGCCGTCCGCCACCAGCGCGAGGAAGACTACCACTGACTATCGCGGGCGCGGTGCCTGGGGTGCTGATCACCGACGCCACCCCGCATCGGCCGTCCCAGCTTACCGGTCGCTCGTCTCCCAGCGCGGGTTGATCCACGGCTCCTGGTTGGAGCGGGGCAGGGGCTGCTTGCCCAGGATATGATCGGCCGCCTTCTCGCCGGTCATGATCGAGGGGCCGTTGAGGTTGCCATATGTGACGTGCGGGAAGATCGAGCTGTCCGCGACGCGAAGGCCATCCACGCCGATCACCCGGGTTTCGGGATCGACCACCGCCAGCGGATCGTTGCGGTCGCCCATCCGGCAGGTGCCGCAGGGATGGTAGGCGCTCTCCAGGTGCTCGCGCAGGAAAGCGTCGATCTGCTCGTCGCTCTGCACGTTTGCGCCCGGCTGGATCTCCGGACCGCGATAGGGATCGAACGCCTTCTGGCCGAAGATCTCGCGCGTCAGTCGCACGCAGTGGCGGAACTTCTCCCAGTCCTCCGGATGGCTCATGTAGTTGAAGCGGATGACGGGATCGTCCTTCACCTCGGGCGAGCGCAGCGTCACGTTCCCGCGCGATTTCGAATGGTTGTAGCCGACATGCACCTGGAAGCCGTGGCTCTTCGCCGCCGCCTTGCCGTCGTAGGAGATCGCAACGGGCAGGAAATGATACTGGATGTCCGGTTGCTTTACCCCCGGCGCCGAGCGCACGAAGGCGCAGGATTCGAACTGGTTCGACACGCCGAGGCCGGATTTGGTCAACAGCCACTGCGCACCTGCCACCCCCTGCCAGAACCAGGGCAGCCAGGAATAGAGCGAAACCGGCTTGGTCGAGACCTGCTGGAAGTAGAACTCCATATGGTCCTGCAGGTTGGCGCCGACGCCCGGCCGGTCTACCTTCACCTCGATGCCCATGTCCTGCAGGTGCTGCGCCGGGCCGATGCCCGACAGCATCAAAAGCTTCGGCGAGTTGAAGGCCGAGGCCGAGACGATAACCTCACGATTGGCCCTGACCACCTCGATCTTGCCGCCGCGCTCGATCTCGACGCCGACCGCACGGCCGTTCTCGATCACGACCCGCCGCGCATAGCAGCGCACCAGCTCGACGTTCGGACGCTTGAGAGCCGGCTTCAGGTAGGCGGAGGCGGCCGACCAGCGCCTTCCGTTGTGGACCGTCTGCTCCATCAGGCCGAAGCCCTCCTGCTTGGAGCCGTTGTAGTCGTCGGTCAGCTCGAAGCCCGCCTGCGCTCCCGCTTCGACGAAGGCCTTGAACAGCGGGTTCCTGAAGCTGCCGCGCCGGACATGCAGCGGCCCGTCGGTTCCGCGCCAGCCTTCTTCGCCGCCATGCGAATGCTCCATCCGCTTGAAGTAGGGCAGGACGTCGGCATAGCCCCAGCCGCGCGCGCCGAGTTCTTCCCATTCGCTGTAGTCCGCAGCACTGCCGCGCACATAGACCATGCCGTTGATCGACGACGACCCGCCGATCACCTTGCCGCGCGGTGCGGTGATGCGCCGGTTGTTCAGGTTCGGCTCGGGCTCGGAGAGGTAGCCCCAGTTGTAGCGCTTCATGCTCATCGGCCAGGCAAGTGCGGCCGGCATCTGGATGAACGGCCCGAAATCCGAGCCGCCATACTCGAGCACCAGGACCGTGTTCTTGCCGTCCTCGGAGAGACGATAGGCCAGCGCCGAGCCGGCCGAGCCGGAGCCGATGATGATGAAATCTGCGTTCTGCATTGCCTATCTCTTCCTTGCCTGGTTGCCCCTCATCCGCCTGCCGGCACCTTCTCCCCGCAGGCGGGGAGAAGGGATATGCCGCGCCCCTGCCGGCATTCGGGTGACCCGCGTGCCACGTCCCCTCTCCCCGCTTGCGGGGAGAGGGCTAGGGTGAGGGGCCAGTGGAATGGTCCGGGACGGACCTGTTTCAATACGGCGCCTCGACCGGCCCCATCGACACGTACACCGTCTTCAGCTCCGAATAGTGCTCGATCGCCGCCAGCGAGTTCTCCCGCCCGAAGCCGGATTGCTTGGAGCCGCCGAACGGAATCTCGACGGGGCAGAGGTTGTAGGTGTTGATCCACAGCGTGCCGGCCTCGAGCCTGTCGACGACGCGGTGCGCGCGGGTGATGTCGCGGGTGAAGACGCCACCGGAAAGGCCGAACTCGGTGGCGTTGCCGCGGGCGATCACCTCGTCCTCATGCTCGAAGTCGAGCACGCACATGACGGGGCCGAAGATTTCCTCACGCGCGATGGTCATCCCGTCGGTGACGTCGGAAAAGACGGTGGGCTGGATGTAGTAGCCTTCGCCGGGCACATGGTTCGGAATGCCGCCGCCGGTGAGAAGCGTCGCACCTTCCGCCTTGCCCTTGCCGATATAGTCGAGCACCTTGTCGCGCTGCGCCTTCGATACCATCGGCCCGAGCTGCGTCGCCTCGTCCATCGGCTCGCCGATGACGATCTTCTCCGTCCGCTCCTTCAGCCGCGACAGGAACTTGTCCTTGATGCCCTTCTGCACGAAGACGCGGGTGCCGTTCGAGCAGACCTGGCCGGTCGAATAGAAGTTGCCGAGCATCGCCCCGCCGATCGCACTTTCGAGATCGGCGTCGTCGAAGATGATCAGCGGCGACTTGCCACCGAGCTCCATCGTCACGTGCTTCAGCTCGGATGCGGCCGCACCCGCCACCTTCTTGCCCGTCGGCACCGAGCCGGTCAGCGAGACTTTCGCCACGTCGGGATGGTTGACGAGCAGCGGCCCGGTCGTGCGGTCCCCCTGGATGACGTTGAAGAGCCCCTTCGGCAGGCCGGCCTCGATCAGGATCTCGGCGATCTTAAGCGCGCCGAGCGGGGTGTTTTCCGACGGCTTGAATACCATGGCGTTGCCGCAGACGAGCGCCGGTGCTCCCTTCCAGCAGGCGATCTGCTGGGGATAGTTCCAGGCGCCGATGCCGACGCAGACGCCAAGCGGCACCCGCTTCGTAAAGGCGAAATCCTGTCCGAGAGGGATGTAGTCGCCGTTGAGGCCGGCGGCCGCGATGCCGCCGAAGAATTCGAAGCTGTCGGCGCCCGAGGTCGGGTCGGCGACGATCGTCTCCTGGATCGGCTTGCCGGTGTCGAGCGTCTCCAGTTCCGAGAGTTCGCGGTTGCGCTCGCGCATGATCTCGGCTGCGCGCTTGAGGATGCGGCCGCGCGCCGTCGGGCTCATCGCCGCCCATTCCGGCTGCGCGCGCTTGGCTGCCTGGATCGCCTTTTCCACGATTGCCGGCGTTGCCGCATGCAATTTTGCGATCACCTCGCCGGTGGCGGGGTAGAGGCTCTCGAACGGCGTGCCCGCGGTGTCCTCGACATATTCGCCATCGATGAAGTGGCTGGCTTTCGGCTGGGCTCTCATCTCATTCTCCCCGCGGGTAGCGTTTGGATTCCTCGAGGTTGTCGAGGTTCATGTGGTTGCGCATGTAGCGCTCGGAGGCCTTTTGCAGCGGCTGGTGGTCCCAGGGGTAGTAGGCGCCGTTGCGCAGCGCCTCGTAGACGACCCAGCGCCGCGCCTGGCTCTCGCGCACGGCGGCGTCGAAGGCGGCCATGTCCCAGCGCGCCTCGCGCATCTGCCTGAACGCCTCCAGTGTCGCCCGGATGACGGGATTGTCCGAAGTCGCCAGGTTGTTCAGTTCCAGCGGGTCGGCGTCGAGGTCGTAGAGCTGTTCCGGGTCGAGTTCGCAGTGGACGTATTTCCACTTGCCCTCGCGGATGCCGACGATCGGCGCGTAGGAGGCCTCGGCCGCATATTCCATCAGCACCGGCGTGGTCCGCTCCGCGCCGTTGATGACCGGCACCAGGCTCTCGCCGTCCGTCCACGGCATGACCTCTTCCATCGAGATGCCGGCAAGATCGCAGAGCGTCGGCGTCACGTCGAGGTTGGAGACCGGCACCGTGTGCAAGCCGGAGGCGACGCCGGGACCGGCGATCATCAGCGGCACCCGCGCCGAGCCCTCGAAGAAGTTCATCTTGAACCACAGCCCGCGCTCGCCGAGCATGTCGCCGTGGTCGGAGCAGAACAGGATCAGCGTGTCGTCCAGCATCCGCGTGCGGGTCAGCGTATCGACCAGCTCGCCGACCTTTTCGTCGAGATAGGAGATGTTGGCGAAATAGGCCCGGCGCGAGCGGCGCACGTCCTCCGCGGTGATCGACATGCCGGCATAGTCGCAGGAATGCAGGATACGCTGCGAGTGCGGGTCCTGCTTCTCCAGCATGCTCACTTCCGGCTCGAGATGTTCGCAGTCCGCGTAGAGGTCCCAGAACTTGCGGCGCGCGACATAGGGGTCGTGCGGATGGGTGAAGGACACCGTCACGCACCAGGGACGGCGGCCGGCGTCGTCGTTCTCGCGGGAGAGATGATAGAGCTTCTGGTTGGCGAGGAAGGCGACCTCGTCGTCATATTCCATCTGGTTGGTGATCTCGGCGACGCCGGCGCCCGTCACCGAACCCATGTTGTGATACCACCAGTCGATGCGTTCGCCGGGCTTGCGATAGTCCGGCGTCCAGCCGAAGTCGGCCGGATAGATGTCCGTCGTCAGCCGCTCCTCGAAGCCGTGCAGCTGGTCGGGACCGACGAAGTGCATCTTGCCCGACAGCGCTGTGTAGTAGCCGGCGCGGCGCAGGTGGTGGGCGAAGGTCGGGATCGAGGAGGCGTATTCGGCGGCGTTGTCGTAGACCTGCGTGCGGCTCGGCAGTTGCCCGGCCATGAACGAGGCGCGGGCGGGCGCGCACAGCGGCGAGGACGTGTAGTTGTTGGCAAACCGCGCCGAACGTTTCGCCAGCGCCTTCATGTGCGGCACATGCAGCCAGTCCGCCGGCCCGTCCGGAAAGAGCTTTCCGTTCAGCTGGTCGACCATGATGATCAGGATGTTCGGCTTCTTGGCGGTCACGGCGTGCGGTTCCTTGGGTGTTGCGGGGGTGGCAAATGCGGGGCGCACCCTACCTCCCCTTTGAGGGGCGAGGTCGCCGCGCAGCGGCGGGCGGGGGTGATCCTGCGACAGCATCGGTCGCCTGCATGGTTCCCGACTGGTCACCCCACCCCGGAGCTGCGCTCTGAACCTCCCCCTCAAGGGGAGGGTGGGCCGGTGAGCGCGCGGCATCCGTCCTTCTCCCCGCCTGCGGGGAGAAGGTGCCGGCAGGCGGATGAGGGGCAGTTCGGGATGGCGCGGCATCGATCGACCGCAGCTGCGCGTTGAGGTAATCCTCCGTCAGCGCGATCGAAGCCTCGGCGCTGATCGGGGCTGCGCGCAGGCCCTGGCGGATATAGAGCCCGTCGATCAGGGCTGCGGCACCTTCGGCAATGCGGATCGCGTCCTCGCGCGGACACAGGACGGCGAGGCTGGCGACGAGGTTCGAACGCAGCCGGCGCGCATACAGCACCAGCAGCCGCCGCGTCTCTTCGGATCGCTGCGCATCGGCATAGAAGGCCAGCCATGCGGCGATCGTCTCCGGTGCGAACTGATCGGCGTGAAAGCTGGTACGGATGACGGCGGAAAGCCGTTCGCGCGGCGTGTGAGCGTGCTGAATAGTTTTCACCACGTCGTCGCGCAACTGCCTGAGAAGACTCCGGATTGTCGCGACCAGCAGCTGCTCCTTGGAGCCGAAATAGTGATGCGCCAGCGCAGGCGAAACGCCCGCATGCCTTGCGATCTCCGACATGGTGACGGCCGGCGAGCCGTGGTCGCCGAGCGCCTTCAGCGTCGCATCGAGAAGCGCCTTGCGGCGCACCGGCTCCATTCCGACCTTGGGCAAATCCAGTCTCTCCTTCGACAGGACATTATTTTTAATTGACTCATCAATCAATAAAAAAATCCAAGCGAAATCATGCCGTTCACACGCATGACAACTGTCGATTTCATGATACTATCGAATTGCCTTGTATCAGCTATTGGGGGTTGTTATGGCTGTTCAATCATCGATACCGCGCCTATCCGAAGTCCGTGGCAAATGGGGCTGGTTCGTCGCACTCGGCCTCGCGCTTCTCGTCTTCGGCTTCATTGCCGCCGGCAACCTTCTCTGGGCCACCGTCGTCACCGTCTACTATGTCGGCATGCTGATGATCGTCGGCGGCGCCGTCTATCTCGCCCATGCCTTCCAGGTGAAGGCGTGGAAGGACACGATCTACTGGGTGCTGAGCGCGCTGCTCTATCTCGCCGCCGGCGTGCTTGCCTTCGTGAATCCCCAGCTCACCGCCAAGGTGCTGACGCTGCTCATGGCCTGGGCGCTGATCGTCTCCGGCCTGTTCCGCATCTGGGTGGCGATGCGCGCCCGGGAGGACGGCGGCTGGGGCTGGCTGCTGGCCGGCGGCATCGTCACGGCGCTTGCGGGCCTGGTCTTCCTGATCGGCTGGCCTGTCAACAGCCTGTGGCTGCTCGGCCTGTTCCTGGCCTTCGACCTTGCCATGCAGGGCTGGGCGCTGATCGGCTTCGGCCTGGCGCTGCGCAAGGCGTGACGGATGGGATGGCGCTGCCATTTGACAGCGCCGCCGCTTCCGCGATAGGAAGCTTGCGTGTGATGGGGATGGAGCTCCCCGACAACCGCCATATCGGCTGATAGCTCCTGCCAGAAGGCGGACCGGAAGGTCGCCTGCGGCAGGTTTGCGTCCGCAGCCGGCTGCGGGTGTTTTCCGTTACCGCCACATCCGTGGATAAGGTAACGCAAATGAATTATCTCATCGTATTTCTCGGTGCGGGCATCGGTGGCGCGGGCCGCCATGGCGTGAACGTTCTCGCCGCGCGCCTCTTTGGAACCGGCTTTCCGCTCGGGACGCTGGCCGTCAACGTCATAGGCTGCATGGCGATGGGCTTGATAGCAGGCTTTTTCGCCTTTCGCGGCCATCTCCCGCAGGAAGTCCGGCTGCTGCTCACGACCGGGGTGCTCGGCGGCTTCACCACCTTCTCCGCCTTCGCGCTCGATGCGACGCTTCTGTGGGAGCGCGGCAATCTTGCTATGGCGGTCGCCTATGTCGTCTCAAGCGTCGTCCTGTCGCTGATAGCTGTCGTCGCCGGTCTGTTCCTGGCGCGGCTGTTTCCGGTGGCGCTGGCGTGAAGACGCTGCTTGTGTCCTGGCAGTTCTGGGCCGTCGGTTCGGCGATCTTCGCAGCACTGACGGCCGTCTTCGCCAAGGTCGGCATCGAGGGCGTGGGCTCGGATTTCGCCACCTTTATCCGCACCATCGTCATTCTCGGCGCGATCGCCTTCATCCTGTCGCTGACCGGCGGCTGGCAGGCGCCGTCGACGGTGACGCCGAAGAGCTGGCTGTTCCTGATCCTGTCAGGGCTTGCCACCGGTGCTTCCTGGCTCTGCTATTTCCGCGCGCTCAAGCTCGGCAACGCCTCCCAGGTTGCCCCCGTCGACAAGCTGAGCGTCGTTCTCGTCGCCGCCTTTGCCGCGATCTTCCTCGGCGAGCGCCTGTCGCCGATGCACTGGCTCGCCGTCTGCTTCATCGCCACGGGTGCGGTGATGCTGACCTTGAGAATATGATAAAATCGTCATGTAAGTGTTTGCTGTCGTTGAAGTTTCAAGAAACTGTCATATTCGGGAAACGGTTTTTTCAGGATCGACGAACATGCTTCCGGCAATTCTTGTCCGGAGTCCGCAATGTCCGCCGATATGCTCAGCCTTCGCCGTTTCGGCGACGACCAGATCGTGACCCTCGCCAAGCTGGTCGTGGAAACGGCATTCCAGCCGATCGTGGAAACGGCCTCCGGCGCGGTCTTCGGCTACGAGTCGCTGATGCGCGGGCACGAGCGGCTGGGCTTTTCCTCGCCGCTTGATCTCCTCGACCGCGCCCACGCGGCGGGGCAATTGCTGGCTCTGGAGCACATGGTCACCAGCCGCGCGCTGGCAGCCTTCGCGACACTGCCGGATTTTTCCAGCCGGACCCTGTTCGTCAACCTCGACTCCCGCCTGATCATGCAGGCGGGCGATATCGTGGAGCGCCTGTCGAGCCACCTCAAGCGCGCGGGCATCCCCGCCTCGTCCATCTGCTTCGAGATCTCCGAGCGCTTCGATCACAGTGACGTGCCGGACTTCGGGGTGCTGATGGCACGGCTGCGCCAGGAAGGGTTCAAGCTTGCCGTCGACGATTTCGGCGCCGGCCACAGCGGCATGAAAGTGCTCTGCGACAATCCGATCGACTATCTGAAGATCGATCGCCATTTCATCTCCGGCCTGGAGGCGGATGCCCGCAAGCGCCACCTGGTCAAGAACATGGTCAATGTCTCCCACGTGCTCGGTATCCGGGTGATCGCCGAAGGCGTGGAGACGGAGGCGGAATTCCTCGCTTGCCGCGATGCCGGCTGTGATCTCGTGCAGGGCTGGTACATCTCCCGTCCGCAGACGGACATGTCGGCGCTGCAGCCGGTCTATTCGCCGATTGCACGGGCGGCCGCCGGCCGGCGCAATTCGCCCTCGCTGGACAGCATCCTCATCCGCCGCCAGATCGAGCACCTCCCGGCCGTACACGAGGCCGACAGTCTCGAATCCGTGTTCGAGCTGTTTCGCAAGGATCCGAAGCGCACCTTCTTCCCCGTCCTGAACGCCAATGGCGAGCCGCGCGGCATTCTGCACGAATATCACGTTCGCGAGTTGAGCTATCATCCCTTCGGTCGCGATCTCCTGAAGAACAGGCTGTACCAGAAGAGCCTTTCGCATTTCGCCAAGATGGCGCCGGTCGCCGACCTGGAGACGCCGGCCGAGCAGCTTCTAAACATCTTCGCCGACATGGGCGGCAGCGAATGCGTGATCCTGACGGAGAACATGCGCTATGCCGGCATCCTCAGCGCCTCGTCGCTGCTCAAGATCATCAGCGAAAAGCAGTTGAAGGCGGCCGAGGATCAGAACCCGCTCACCGGCCTGCTCGGCAACCGCTCGATCCATGAATACCTCCAGGACCGGGCGCTCGACGGCGACCAGCTGCGCTGCTTCTGCTACTTCGACTTCGACAACTTCAAGCCCTTCAACGATCACTACGGCTTCCAGATGGGGGATCGCGCGATCCTGCTGTTCGCCTCGCTTCTACGCCGCCACTTCATCGGAGACGACGTGTTCATCGGCCATCTCGGCGGGGATGATTTCTTTGCCGGCATCTCGGGGCGCGACGTCGCCTCGGTGGAGGAACTGCTGCAGCGGCTTCTGGGCGATTTCACCCGGGAGGCCCGGCAGCTTTATGCGCTGGAGGATCTGCAGGCCGACGGCATCAGGGGGCATGACCGCGATGGCAATGCCCGCAACTTTCCGCTGATGCGTTGCTCGGCGGTGGTTCTCGTCATCCACGAGGGGGACCTCGTTGCAGATCCCCAGCAGATCAGCGCTCGCATCGCAACGCTCAAGAGCCAGGCCAAGCTCAGCGCCAACGGTGTCGTCCTGTGTTCGGTGGAGATGCGCGAGGCCGCCTGATCCAAGGAGATCACCCAAGGCGGCCACCGGTGAATAGGGGAGGGCGGATCCGGCCACGGATCCGCCCTCTTTCGACCGCCAGCCGTACACACACAGAGCTGGTCGGCCTATCCTGAGCGGCTGTAGTTGGGTCGGGGCAGACCGCTCAAGACTGCTGAGGTCACTCCAGGATCTTTACAGTCTTGGCTTCGTGCTTCTTCCCGACCATGTCATAGGAGATCGATACCTTCTCGCCGGCCTTCAGACCCGGATCCTTGAAACCCTTCGGCAGCATGTAGGCGGTGCCGTCCGAAAGCGTCAGCGTCATTGCCGACGAGCTGTAGGCTTTCACGGTTCCGGTAACGGTCTGCGCCGCAGCGAAGGCGAAGCCCGGCGCGGACAGAACGCTGACGATTGCGAGATTGGAGAGAAGAACACGCATGAGACTTGTCCTGGTTAGGCCCTTGTAGGGCCTCATTTCGGAAGTCGTCCGAAAGGCGTCGCGTCACGGCCAGGGCCGCCGGCGCTTCCCGACTTCGATATGGACGTTAAGCGTGCGCAAGCGCCACTTCAAATTAAAGATAGGTAATTCTACAAGTCCATGAAATCACATGATTTCAATGATTTGTGGCAAATTGTGGCGAGCTTCCTGATGAAGCAAATTTAATGTATCGCTGCCAATGCCATGTCGTCACGGAATGGTTTCCGCTATGGTCATGCAAGAAGCGGGCGGCAACCAGCCCGCAGCCTGCCCCAAGGAGACTGCCATGACGCTGCCCGAAACCATGTCCTTCGTCGACGTGAGCGAGCCCGGTGGCGTGGAAAATCTTCTGGTCGCGCAAGGGCCGCTGCCGCTGCCGCGCGCAGGCGACATTCTGGTGCGCGTCGAAGCCGCCGGCATCAACCGTCCCGATCTCATGCAGCGCAAGGGCGACTACCCGCCGCCGCCCGGCGCCAGTCCCATCCTCGGTCTCGAAGTCGCCGGCGAGGTGGTGGGCCTTGGTCCCGGCGCCAGTGGATTTTCGATCGGCGACAAGGTCTGTGCGCTCGTCAATGGCGGGGGGTACGCGCAGTATTGCGCGGTGCCCGCAACCCAGGCCCTGCGTTTTCCCAAGAGCTATGATGCGGTCAAGGCGGCAGCCCTGCCGGAGACGTTCTTCACCGTCTGGGCCAACGTCTTCATGATGGCGGGGCTGAAGGCGGGCGATACGGTACTGGTACACGGCGGCACCAGCGGCATCGGCACGACGGCGATCCAGCTTGCCACGGCTTTCGGCGCAAGGGTCTTTGCCACGGCCGGAACCACCGAGAAATGCGAAGCCTGCGTCGGCCTCGGCGCGTCGCGCGCGATCAACTACCGCAGCGAGGATTTTTGCGCGGTGATCGCAGAGGAGACCGGCAGGCGCGGCGTGGACATCATCCTCGACATGGTCGGCGCTGCCTATTTCGACCGCAACCTGAAATCGCTGGCGCAGGATGGCCGGCTTTCCATCATCGCCTTCCTCGGCGGTGCCTTTGCCGACAAGGTCAACCTCGGGCCGATCCTGTTGAAGCGCCTGCGCGTCATGGGCTCCACCCTTCGCCCGCGCACGGCGGAGGAAAAGCGCCAGATCCGCGACGCGCTTCTGGAACAGGCATGGCCGCTGCTTGATTCCGGCCGTGTCGCGCCGGTCATCCAGGCGGTCCTGCCCTATACGAAAATCGCTGATGCGCACCGGATGCTGGAGCACGGCGATCATGTCGGCAAGGTGGTGATCAGCTTCGATTGAGCGCAGCAGGAGACCGGTGTCAGCCGATCTCCTTGCGCAGGCTCGCCGAAAGCAGGAAGGCCAGCAGAGCCGGCAGCGCCAGCATGCCGAAGAGCCACGTGGCCGCCGATATGCTGCCGGCGACGCCGCCGGGGTGGAGCAGGCCGAAGCTGTTGGCCAGCACGCCCGAAAGGGCCGCGCCGAACGCGCTGCCGATCGACTGCATGGTCGTGATCGCAGCCGATGCCTTGTCCTTCTCGCTGTCCGGCGCCAGCCGCAGCACCAGCGTCACCAGATGCGCCCAGCCCATCCCGACGCCGAACCCCATTCCGAAGATCGCGACCGTCAGCGGGGCAAGCTGCGATATGCTGCTTTCGGGATTGTGCCGGGCGAGCAGGAACACCATCGCGCCGGTCGAGGCGGCCTCGACCACGGTGCCCGCGATGATGGAACGGATCGCATTCCGCCCGCTGAGCCCGGAGGTCAGGAATGCCGCCATGGTCCATCCGAGTGCGACGACGGCGACCAGATACCCGGAGGCCAGCGGATCGAGCCCGTGCAGTTCCTGCAGGAAATACGGAATGTAGACATCCGAGGTCAGGGTGACCATCAGGAGCACCATGATCGCGTAGATGCGCCCCAGCGGCGAGGCTAGGGTGGCCGTCCGCGCCGGCAGGAGCAGGACCTTGGAGCGCCGCTCGACCGCCAGCATGGCTGCGATCGCGACGGCGGCGAGACCCGCCAGTCCCGCCCGCAGCGCCACTTCGTCGACCGAGCCGGCAAAGGAGACCAGCAGCACCGAGCCAAGAACCAGTGCGATCTGCGTGAACGGGGCGGGAGGCGCGCTTTCGCGGTCCTCCCCCGGCGGCAGCCGCCGTGGCGCCATGTAGGCCATCAGGAGCGAGATCGGCACCAGCATCAGGAAGGCTTCGCGCCAGGCGCCGCCATTGGCGAAAATGCCGCCGATGGAAGGCCCGAGCAGGGTCGACACGCCCCAGATCGCCGCATAGAGCGTCGTCGCCTTTCGCCACAGCGGCTCGGGATAGACGAAGCGGATGAAGGAGTAGCCGAGCGCGACCAAAAGGCCGGCGCCGAGCCCCTGCACGGTGCGGCCGAGCAGCACGACACCAATCACCGGCGCAATCGCGCAGATCAGGCTGCCGAGCCCGAACAGGGCGGCGCCCGCCACGTAGCAGCGATTGAGCGTAACGCTTGCCGGACGCACGGCCACGAAGATCGACCCGATGACCGATGCGGCGACATAGAGCGTCGTCGCCCATGCAAACAGCGCAAGCCCGCCGATATCGCGCACGATCGACGGCATCAGGGTGGCCGTGATGTAGGTCTCGATCGCATGCAGGGCGATGCCGCCGCCGAGCATCAGCGTCGCGAACAGATTCTCGGGGCGGAAAAGCGCTGAAAGGCGTGGCGGCGCGTCGGTGTGCTGGATTGTGTGTGTCATGCGGGTATCGATTCTGGAAAGGGGCGAATGGATCACATTTCCCGCCGCCCCGAAAGGGCAAGCTTTCGCCGCAGCCGGAAATGGCCGCAGCGCTGCCGTGTGCGGATGTCCGACGCACGCGGTGTGGCCAATGCCGAAAGTATCGCAGCTTACTCGCGGAGCCGCGACGGGCGCCGGCTCAGATGCCCACGCGGCCGAGGGCCGGGATCTTCAGGCCCGGGCGCGTGACGTCGATCCCGGCAACGAGGCCGGCGAGATGGAATTCGAGGCCGCTGCGAACGCCCGCGGAGAATCCGACCAGACCGACCAGGCTCACGTGGAAATCGCGGCCGTCGGGCGCAAGTTCGAAGAAGGTGCCCCACGGCAGGAAGTCGCGCCCGACGGCTTCCGGCGGCAGCACAGCTCCCAGTTCCGGCACGCTCTTCAGCACGTGCGCCACGAAGGTGTTCGAGTTCGGGCCCGGCCACATGCGGTAGCCGCCCGGCTGCGCGTAGGGGTAGGCCTCTATCGCAGCCTCGATCGTCGGGATCAGCCTTGCCGCTTCCTCGCCCGCAAGCGAGACGACCACACGCGGCCGGTTGGAATACCAGAAGGCGTCGGCGGGGTAGCCGTTGCGCCGCACCGGGCTGCCCCAACCGACCTTGTCGTAGCGGTCGTATGCAGTGGCGTTCGCAGCCTTGGTGACGATCCAGGAATGGCTGGCAAAGGCGCCCTTCATGCCGCCGGTCGCAGCCGAGAAGATGTGGACCGTCGCGCGCGGTTCGGCCACCGGCGCCGGCAGGATGCCGGCCGACGTCCAGTTCGCCTCCCGCCAGGAGGCCGGCCGGTCCAGCAGGTACCAGTAGCCCGCGCTCGCCAGCGCCGGCATCAGGTAGATCGCGAGAAACAGGATCAGCACCTTCCTGCCGACTTTCATCCGGCTCTTCTCCGTATGTTGCTGATTTCAGACACAGTCTGGGCTAATACGGCAAGCGATCTTGGAATTTTGAGGGCATCTGGCATGGAAAATCCCGTAATAGTCGAGGTGACGCGTGGAAACCGCGTGGAAAGCCGCCATCGCGGCATGGTCGTTGCCGTCGATGGTGACGGCAAGGTGATCCTTGCCGGCGGCGAGGTCGACGCCGCCATTTTCCCCCGCTCCGCCTGCAAGGCGATGCAGGCGCTGCCGCTGGTGGAAAGCGGCGCGGCGGACGCCTATGGCTTCGGCGACCGGGAACTGGCGCTTGCCTGCGCCTCGCACAGCGGCGAGCCGGAGCACGCGGCGCTCGCAGCAAGCATGCTTGCGGCCGCCGGCCGCGATGCGGGCGCGCTCGAATGTGGCGCCCATTGGGCTTTTGACCAGCCGGCATTGATCCACCAGGCGCGGGCGATGGAACGCCCGACTGCGCTGCACAACAACTGTTCGGGCAAGCATGCGGGCTTCGTCTGCACCGCCTGCCACACCGGCACCGACGTGAAGGGCTATGTCGGCTACGACCATCCCATCCAGGCGGAAATCCGCGACGTCATGGAGAGCCTGACGGGGGCCGCGCTCGCGCACGACGACTGCGGCATCGACGGCTGCTCGATCCCCACCTATGCGGTGCCGCTGCGCAAGCTTGCCCATGGTTTTGCAAGGATGGCGACGGGGGCAGGGCTGGAGCCTGTTCGCGCCCGAGCCGCCAAGCGGCTGATCGATGCCTGCATGGCCGAACCCTTCTACGTCGCAGGCACAGGGCGCGCCTGCACGCGCCTGATGCAGACGGCGCCAGGACGCATCTTCGCCAAGACCGGTGCGGAAGGCGTCTTCTGCGCGGCGGTACCCGAAAAGGGCATCGCCATTGCGCTGAAATGCGAGGATGGCGCCACGCGCGCGGCCGAGGCCATGGTCGCAGCAACGCTGGCCCGCTTCTTCGACCATGACGAAGCGGTGCGTAACGCCCTGCTGAGCCAGGCCAACCGGGCGATGCACAACTGGAACGGCATGCACGTGGGCGACATCAGGGTGACGGGGCCGCTTGCCGCCTGACGCATGTCGCGCGAAAGTGGGCCGCGGTTTTGCGTCGGGAATTGCGTAAGACCAAAGAGATCGAGCATTGGCAGCGCTTCTGTTCACAGCCCACGGCACAAGTTTTGCATGAGTACGGTACCTTCCGCTTCCGTCATTCCGGCCTGAGCCGGAATCCAGTCGCCTTGCGTCTGCAAGGCGAAAAGAATCTCCTGCGATCAAAGACTTGATCGCGCTGGTTCCCGGCTCAAGGCCGGGAAGATGGAAGCTCAGCCGGATCTCACGGGAGTTTCTCCGGATCGCGCAAGCGGCTAGGATTTTTTCAGGGCCGATGTCGGAACTCGCCCCACAGTTGCGTCCTTGTAGCATCGGCGGCCGCAGACGCGGTTGCGAACCCAAAAAGGAGTAGCCGAATGCGCATGATCTTCGTCAACCTGCCTGTCAAGGAAATGGCTGCCACCCGGCGCTTCTTCGGTGCGCTCGGCTTCACCTTCAACGAGCAGTTCAGCGACGAGCAGGCGGCCTGCATGGTCGTTTCTGACAACATTTTCGTCATGCTGATGGTCGAGAGCAGGTTCGGCGAGTTCGTCAACGGCGCCGTCGGCGATCCGGAGAAGGATACCCAGGTGCTGACCTGCCTGTCCGCCGAAAGCCGTGCCGAGGTGGACGACTTCAAGGCCAAGGCGCTTGCCGCCGGTGCGCGTGAGTGGAAGCCGAACGTCGAGTTCGGTCCCATGTACGGCTGCAGCTTCCAGGACATCAACGGCCACGTATGGGAAATGATGCACATGGCGCAGGAATGAGGGGCGCTGCCGTGCGGGCGCTGGAGTGAGATGCCCCGCGAGAGAATCCCTGGAGCGAGGCGAAGAAACCGCGCCTTGCTCCGCCGGAACGACATCCTTGCCGCAAATTTGAACTTTTCGTCACCCAGCGGGCCTGGCCTTGCTTGTCAGGCCGGGCGTGATGCGGTCTCCTGTATCGCAGTGAAAACGATTCCGGAGGAAATCCCATGCTCACCCTGCACATCGCCCCGAAGACATGCGCACTGGCCTCGCTCATCGCGCTGGAGGAAAGCGGCTTGCGGTTCGATGTGCGCGGGGTCGATTTTGCAAGTTCCGAGCAGCAATCGCCGGGCTACCTTGCGATCAATCCGAAAGGCCGCGTGCCGGCGCTCGTCACCGACCGCGGCGTTCTGACCGAGACGCCGGCGATCCTTGCCTATGTCGCCCAGATCACCCCAGGCGGGCGACTTGCGCCGCTCGATGACGCCTTCGCCTTTGCCCGCATGCAGGCTTTCAACTCCTACCTTTGCTCCACTGTCCACGTCGCCCATGCCCATAGCCGTCGCGGCGCGCGCTGGTCGGACGACCCGGCCGCGGTCGAGACGATGAAGGCGAAGGTACCGCAGAACATGGCCGAGTGCTTCCGTCTGATCGAGGAGATGATGCTGACCGGTCCCTGGGTCATGGGCGCCGCCTATTCCGTCGCCGATCCCTATCTCTTCACGATCGGCGGGTGGCTGAAGGGCGACGGTGTCGATCCGGCGCTGTTCCCGAAGGTGGCGGAGCATCGCGCCCGCATGCTGGAGCGTCCGGCCGTCAAGCGGGCATTGGAGCGCGCAGAGGCCTGACCGGTGCAGCGAAGGTCAGGCGCTCGGCCCGTTTCCAGAAACCGCCTTCCATCTCCGGAAGGCGGGCAGGAACAGGCATCAGGTAGCCGATCCCGCGGCAGCCTCGTACTGCTTGCGCTGCCTTGCCGTCGCCCGCCGCTTCCACGCCTCCTGCAGGCGAAGCCGCAATTCGTCGTCGCCGATCACAGCCGCGCGCACGAGTACGGCGGGCCAGCCGTGAAAATGCGGGGTTTCGAAATAGATTTCCGGCGCCAGCTCGATCAGGTGTTCCTTCTGGTCGAGCGGCATCGACAGCGCGACGAGGTCGGCGCTCTTGGCAACCGCAATCATCCGCCCGCCGACCTTCAGCGCCGCCTGCCCATAGCAGGTGCCCGCCTCGACGCCGGGCAGGCCGGCGGCCAGTCGTTCGAGTCTCGCGAATTGCGCTTGCGTCTCGGTCTCTGACATGGCGATGTCTCTCCGCGTGCGGAGACGATAACCTCGCCGCAGCCGTTCTGGCAAACCGGGCGCTATCCCGGCCGACCATTCAGCCTTGCTACCCTGTACGACCGCAGACAGCGGCCGGGGCGCAGCCCTGCACTCGCGCAACGCCCTGGAACGGCAGGTCCGCCCGCTGGCGTTCGTCCATCGCGGCGATATCGGGATGGGAAAGCGGATCGCGGACCCAGACGAGGTCGGCTTCGCTGCTGCCCGTTTCATTTCTCGCACGATGGGCGAGGGTCAAGAAAAGCTTGAACATCGTTCCTCCTGCAGTGTCGTTGTGCCGCTGTTTCCTCTGAACGAGAAACCGGCGAAATGAGTTGTGCTGGGGCTGACCTTGCGCCGCACTGCGGGCGAATACAATTGAGGAGATCAGCGAGATGCTATAGAAAAACTATATGAAGAACCTGAATGTCGTTCAGTTGAATGGATTGCGTGCCGTCGAGGCGGTCGGGCGACTGGGGTCGCTGCAGGCGGCGGCCGAGGAGCTGGGCGTGACCATAGGTGCGGTCAGCCAGCAGGTCATCAAGGCGGAAACCCAGCTTGGGCGCAGCATATTCGAGCGTACGCCGCGCGGCCTGCGGCCGTCGCGCGCCGGCGAGCCGTTCCTTCGCAAGCTGAACGCCGGTTTCCGCGAACTCTCCGAGGCGGTCGGCAGCGTGCGCCACCGCGACGATACCATTCTCGTCATTTCGGTCGCGCCGATCTTCGCCTCGCGCTGGCTGATCCACCGCATCCACCAGTTCAGCGCGCGGCATCCTGAAATCAGCCTGCGGATCGAATCGACCACGACGCTGGCGGATCTCGCCGGTTCTGACGTCGATCTCGGTATCCGCATCGGTCCCGGCAACTGGCCGGGGGTGCGCGCGGAATTCGTGCTGCCGCAGGAGATGTTTCCCGTCTGCACGCCGGAACTGGCGCAAAAGCTCCGCACGCCCGCCGATCTCGTCGACATGCCGGCGGTGATCGACGCCAACGACCAGTTCACCTGGGACCGCTGGCTGAAGGCCGCAAACCTCGATCAGCCGCCGCCCAAGACGCGCCACATGTTCAGCGACGCCTCGCTCTGCCTGGATGCGGCGCTGGCGGGGCAGGGGGTGCTGCTCGCCTGGCCGATCCTCGCCTCCTGGGCGCTGGAGGAAGGGCGGCTCGTCGCCCCCTTCGACATCCGCGTCAAGACAGGAATGGGCTACTACTTCGTCACGGCTCCCGACGTTCGCGAACCGAAAAAGGTCACGCTCTTCAAGGCGTGGATGCGGCAGGCCATTGCCGAGAGCATGGCCGACCACACCGACGGATCGCCTACTCCGCTTCCTTGAGGCGCGTCTCGAACATCGCCTTGAAGGCCGGCCGTGCCTGGCAGGCGGAAAGCCAGGCCTTGACGTTCGGCGCGGCCTCGAAAAGCTCGGTCTGGGTCATGGCATAGCGGAACACTTCGGCAAGGTTCAGGTCGGCGACGGTGAAGCGGTCGCCGACGACATGGCCCGTCGCCGCAAGCTTCGCGTCGAGCAGGGCAAAGGCCTTGCGCAGCGCGCGCGTGGCAAGCCGGATGGCTTGGCGTCCCTCGTCCGTATCGGCAGACTTGGCATCATGGATCAGCACGATGCGGACGGCGTGCGGCTCGACCTCCGTCGCCGCCCACATCGTCCATTGCAGCATTTCCGCCTCTTCCGTCAGCGTCTGCGCCGAAAGCGGCCCGCCATGCTTGCGGGCGAGATAGAGGTTGATCGCAAGCGATTCGTTCATCACGAAGCCGTCATCCTCGATGCAGGGGATCAGCCCGCCGGGATTGATCTTGAGGAATTCGGGAGAGACCGTATTCAGCGGCGCGTCGGCCGCACTCGGGTCGTCGAGCCTGCGCGCCTGGATCACCGGTACCGATTTGAACGGCAGGCCAAGTTCGCCGGCCAGCCAGTAGTTGCGCGAGGCGCGCGAGCGATAGACACCGTAAATCGTGAGCATGGAACTGATCTCCCTTCTGAGTGGAGCGCACCATAGGGTGTCGCCAGCCCTCTAGACAGGGGATGACGATGATCGGATCATGAATTGTCGTGATCGAAATATGCCGCATTGACCCATTCCGGGTGAGGCGATATGGCCGCTAGATGGCCGCTAGAGGTCCGTGAGGGGAAAACGAGGCAAGGATGGTCCGGGGGAGCGAAAAGGCAGCCGTGATGGTGCGCATGCTCTGCGTCATCGCGCTCGTCTGCCTCTCGTTTGCGCATCGCCCGGCGCTCGCAACACCTCTTTCGCCAGCCGAACTCGCCGCGATGACGCTGCCGGACGGCACAATCGCAGACATCTGCTTCAGTGACGGCGTGGTGCACGGCAAGACCAAGGGCGCCTTCGGGCGGAACTGCGAAGCCTGCCGCATCGGTGCCGGCCTGCTGCTACCGCAGCCGGCCGATGTCGCCGGCCATCTCATCGCTTATGCAAAAGTCGGCGATCGTCCCCTGATCGAGGCGGTCGTTCATAGCCACCGGTTCCAGCCGGGCGCACCGCCCACAGCCCCACCACATCCTTCGAACTGAATGTGAGCATGCCGGGTGCGTTTGCGCGCGCTCGTCATCGGCTCCAGCGTCACCGCACAGGCGACGTGATGGATGCGCCGGCCGAGCCGGTCGCGCCACTCGTCCAGACACTCAGGCGGTTTCTGCTCCGAAATACCGTCGCCGCCCTTGCGGCGGACTGGACCTGTCCAACGTCACGCCCTCAGGAAGGGAACATGAAATGAAATCGCTTGCACACTTTCTCCTCGCCGCATTGCTGCTGGTCCTCCCGGTTTCCGGCGCTGCCGCGCATGAATACAAGGCCGGCAACCTGCAGATCCACCACCCCGCCGCCAAGGCGACGCTACCCGGCCAGCCGGTCGGCGGCGGCTTCTTCACCATCATCAACAACGGCGGCGATCCCGATCGCCTCGTCTCCATCACCTCGCCGGTTTCCGACGATGTGCAGTTGCACACGATGACGATGGAAAACGACGTCATGCAGATGCGCCGGCTGGCGGACGGCATCGACGTTCCGGCCGGCGGCACGGTGAAGCTCGAGCCCGGCGGCTTGCATGTGATGTTCATGGGCATCAAGGCGCCGTTCAAGGAAGGCGAAAGTTTCCCCGCCACCCTGAATTTCGAAAAGGCCGGCCCCGTCGACGTGCAGTTCAACGTCGAGGCCTTCCGCCCGGCAAGCCAGGGTGAGGCGGGCGGCGACACGCACAAGGCGCATTGAGCGCGACAGAGGTTGAAGCCCCGCGCCGAAGCGCCGTTGCGGCGCACTTCGGCAGGAGGGGCGGCGGGAGATGGGAAAGGCACGCAGAGTGGCCTTCCCCATCCCGCCCCATCGCCCCAACCGGCGTTCGGGAACCGGAAGGGGCGAATGTCATGGCCGCTGTGCGGCGGCCGTGTGCGAATTTGACCGCGGGCGCATCGGCCGACGCGCGCCGCGGGAGCGCCTGCCCGGCTTATCCCGACCGGTTGCGCTCGATCGTGATATGCGCGAAGTGCTCGCGGCCGTCGGCCAGTTCTCCCGTGGTCCGCTCGTTCCAGCGATAGCCGGCGATCGCGCCTTGCGGGGTGTCCTCGAACAGGTTTCCGGAAATCAGTGCCGAGCCCGCGCCCTCGACGACGCTGACCGCGCAGCCGACCGGCGCGCCGCGCACCAGATTGCCGTTGACGACGAGGCCGCGCATGTAGGGTCCCCAGCCGAGCATCAGCCCGAAGCGGGGCGCGTTCTCGACGGTGTTGCCGCTCACGACGGTGTCGGCCTCGACGGCGATGCCGAAGCCGAAGCCCGCGCCGTCGTGCACGTAGGGCCCCTCGCTTCTCAGGTTCCGCACGACGTTGCCCGTCACCGTGGCGAGCCGCCCGCCCTCGTTGAAGTTGACGATCAGGATGCCGTTGGCAGCACCATCGATCAGGTTCGAACTGACGATCGCGCCCTCGAAGCCGAACTCCGAATAGATCGCCGTTTCCCCGCAGTTCAGGCAGGTATTGCCGGCAATCTGGACGTTGGAGCCGGCATTCGAGCGGATGGCCGAGAAGGCGCAGTCGGTGAGGATGTTGTTCGTCACCAGCACGTTGTCGGCGCGGAAGACGTTGATCCCGTTTCCATATTCGCCCGTGCCGCCCTTGCCGGCCGCGATCTTCGAAATCCGGTTGCGCGAGACGATCGTGCCGTCAGCCCCCTTGGTCCAGCGGTGCACGAGGATGCCGCCGTTGGCGCATTCGAAGACGGTGTTGTCGCTGACCGAAAGCCCGGTGCTCTCGATCGCATAGACACCGTATTCGGCAGCACCCGACAGGCGGCTGCGGTCGATCCGTCCGCCGCAGCGCTCCAGATAGACCGCCGACTTCGACGATCCCTTGATCTCGCAATTGTCGATGACGACTTCGCTTGCCAGGGACAGGTGCAGCAGCCCCTCGACGCTGCTGTCCAGCCAGCGGTTGCCGCCGTCGATGACCAGGTTTTCGAAGGTGACGTTTATCGCGTTGCGGCTTTTGAAGAGATGGCCGTCGCCGCCGTAGACGATGCGTGTGGCGCCCGGAACGCCGGTCAGCCGCGTGTTGTCGGGAAGCTCGATGTTGGAGATCACGTAGTCGCCGGGCGGCAGGAAGATCGGCAGGTTCTTTGCCGAAGCGTCGCGCAGAAGCTTGGCGAAGGCCCTGTTCTTGCGGCTTTCGCCGCCGGGACGCACGCCATGGGCGGCGGCGTCGATCGCGCCGCGCAGTTCCACGTTGACCAGCGTTGCCGTCCCCGCGGCGCGCGCGGGCAGGGCGGCACCAAGCGCGCTGAGGCCGAACGAAGAGAGTATTAACCGCCTGCTAACCATTTCAGCTCCTTGTTCCCAAAGGAGCATGAAACGTGCCAACCGCTTTCCGTGCCGGAATGAAGCGAAACGGGGCCTTCAGGGCCGGTTTGGCGAATTCGCCGTCGACCGGAATGGAGCGCCGTTCCGAATTGGCACAGGCGAGCATTCCTCAAACGCCCGAAATGCGGGGCGTTCGCGGAGCCGTGTCGCCCGGATAGAGTGCATTGCAGCAAAAAGATTCAGTATTGCATAATACTCTCAGGTGTAGCTTCGAACCGTCAAACATGAGGTCGCCGATTGGCGCGGCGGGGGAGTGGGAAGCGCATGAGCCGGTCCAGCACGCAGTGGTCTTCGGAGGAAAAGCCTGCCGACCCCACGTCGCTGCTGCTGGCGGCAGGCGAGCGGCTGATTGCCGAGGCCGCCCGCCGTTTCCCGATCGCCGGCGACCGTCACGACCGCGCCTACTGGATGGATGCAATGATCGAGGAGGCACCGGTAGGCCTCTTCTTCAAGGACCGTGACGGCCGCTTCCTGATCGCGAACAAGGCCACGGCCAGGCATGTCGGCTGCGGCCGCGACGATCTGACCGGCCTGACCGATTTCGACATTTTTCCCCGCGAGGTGGCGCAGGTGCTGCGCGACTGCGAGCAGCAGATCATCAGGACCGGCGAACCCGCGCTCGACATGGAGGAATGCTACCGCGATGTTGCGGGGCGGCGGAAGTGGGTGCTGACGTCCAAGCTGCCCATGCGCAACGACCAGGGCGAAATCGTCGGCATCGTTGGCATCGCCCGCGACATTACCGATCGCAAGCGACAGGAGGCCCTGCACCGCGGGCAGGCCGAGATCCTCCAGATGATTGCGCGCGGTGAGGCGCTGTCGGAAGTCTTCCCGGCGTTGATCTTCTTGATCGAAGATCAGGTGGCCGACGTCACCGGCTCCATTCTCCTGATCGATCATGACCGGCAATGTGTTCGCCATGCCTCGGCGCCGAACCTGCATCCGGACTATACCCGTGCCATCGACGGCGCGCCGATCGGCCCGGCTGTGGGATCATGCGGCACGGCCGCCTATCGCGGCGAGCAGGTGCTGGTCGCCGACATCGCCGAAGATCCGCTCTGGGCGGACTATCGCCATCTGGTGCGGCCCTATGGTTTTCGCGCCTGCTGGTCCTCGCCTATCCGCTCCAGCCAGGGGCAGGTGCTGGGCACCTTCGCACTCTATTCGCGCACGCCCGGGCTGCCGACGCCAGCCTGCCACAAGCTGCTCGGCGTGGCGACGCATATCGCCGGCATCGCCATCGAACGCAAGGAAGCGGAAGACCGCATCCAGTTCATGGCCCACCACGATGCGCTGACGGGGCTTCCCAACCGCGGCATGCTCGACGAGCGTATCGCGACAGCCATCGAGATTGCCGACGACGAGAACCGGAGCGTCGCGCTCGCCTTCCTCGACCTCGACAACTTCAAGCTGGTCAACGACAGCCTGGGCCACAAGGCAGGCGACACGCTCTTGAAGACTGTGGCCGCCCGCATGGCCGACGGTCTTCGCCCGGGCGACGTGCTCGTCCGTCTCGGCGGTGATGAATTCGTGCTGATCGTCAGTGCCCCGCGCCGTAACGCCAAGGGCGTCGCTGCCCGGCTCGAGGCCGTCCGCCAGACCATTGCCGCCCCCGTCACGCTGGAGGGGCGCACGGTGCAGGTAAGCTGCAGCATGGGGGTCGCACTCTATCCCGAGCACGGACGCACGCCGACCGAACTGCTAGCCAATGCCGATCTCGCCATGTACCGCGCCAAGGAAATTGGCCGCGATGCGCTGCACTTTTTCAGCAACGACATGGCGATCAGCGCGCATGAGAAACTCCGCCAGCAGGAGGAACTGCGCCGCGCCATCGCCTGCGACGAGTTCGTCCTGCATTATCAGCCGCAGGTGGACCTGAGAACCGGAAGCGTTTTCGCCGTCGA
The DNA here is from genome assembly GCF_013378445.1 of Mycoplana rhizolycopersici. Lineage (GTDB taxonomy): Bacteria > Pseudomonadota > Alphaproteobacteria > Rhizobiales > Rhizobiaceae > Mycoplana > Mycoplana rhizolycopersici. The sequence continues at coordinate 43,272 of NZ_JABXYK010000014.1, read as the reverse complement.
GGCGCTGATCCGCTGGAAGCATCCGGAGCGCGGCCTGCTCCCGCCCGGCGAGTTCATTCCGTTTGCCGAGGAGTCCGGCCTGATCGGTCAGATCGGCGACTGGACGCTGCGCGCCGCCTGCCGCCAGAACAAGGCCTGGCAGGACGCGGGCCTGCCACGGCTGGTCGTCAGCGTCAACGTATCCGCCCGCCAGTTCCAGGAGATCGACTGGGTGGAGCGCGTGCGCTCCGCCTTGAGCGACAGCGGGCTGGACGCGCGCTATCTGGAACTGGAACTGACCGAAAGCCTGATCATGGCTGACGTGCAGCAGGCGGTGGCGCTGATGTACCGGCTGGAGGCGCTGGGCGTGCATCTGGCCATCGACGACTTCGGCACCGGCTATTCCAGCCTCAGCGCGCTGAAGCGCTTTCCCGTCGGCCGGCTCAAGATCGACCGCTCCTTCGTGCAGGATCTTCCGGGCGACGCGGACGATGCGGCGATCGCGAGGGCCGTGATCTCGCTCGCGCACACGCTGCAGCTTAGGGTGATCGCAGAGGGCGTGGAGACCCGCGAACAACTGGAATTCCTGCGCGAAGCCGGCTGCAACGAGATCCAGGGCTTCTATATCGGCAGGCCGGTGGAAGCCGCCGCGATCGAGGCGCGGCTGAACGAGATGGAGCCTGAAGGACGTTGGCCGGAAGCAGGCCGCGACCGCTCAGGTTCGCATCTGACGCTTCAACCTGGTGATCTTGCATAGGCCGTCACACAGCTGCAACGCATTCTGGGCTGCATGCCCCGACCGCGAGCGGGCACGCCGGCATCCCCTCAGACAGGCAGGGGATGTTTCCGCCGCCAGTAATGCACCTCCATCAGTTTCTCCCAGCCCTTTCCCGGCCGGTTCACCAACGCAGTCATGGTGCGGTGGTTGTCGTCGATGAAGGTGATGATGTCCTGATAGGGCAGGTGCCGGCCTTCGCTTTCGAAGTCTGGTCCTTCGCTGTGCAGCGTCAGCACGTTGCCGGTCGGCTCCAGCGTGCCGTCATAGTGCCACAGATGCGCCATCATGGAGCCGATCCATGTGCCGACGTAGCGGTCGCGCGCCGCATCATAGCCGAGCGTCAGGAGCGTTTCGGCCGGCTCGCCGTCGGGCATCAGGCCGCGGCCCTCGCAGGCGATCCAGAGACCGCCGATCCGCCGCACCCGTTCGGTCCAGGTCGGTTCGGCCGGCGGGGCGGTGATGGCCGCGTCCGAGACGTCCCAGTCGCCGACGAGCCTTTCCAGCCAGCGATGCTGCGTGGTTATTTCTGCCTGCATGTTCGCCTCCCGGTTGCCGTGCGGTGTGCGCGTCACCAGCCTGATACCCATCATCGATCATGGGTATTAACTGTGGAACGCACCATTCGTTTCAAGGCGTCGATCGCCGCGCTTGACAAAACAAGGTTGATATCAACAGTAATGGGCATGAATTCGAATGTCACGCTTTCCCACGAGACCGCGCCGCACGTGCGCGACCGCTGCCTTTGCCTGCATGCGCAACGCGCTGCCCGCGCCCTGGCGCGCAGGTTCGACGAGGCTTTTCGTCCGCTGGGCCTGACCAACGGGCAGTTCTCGCTGATGATGGCGCTGAACAGGCCGGAGCCGCCGCCGATGGGACCAGTCGCATCCCTGCTGGCGATGGACCGGACGACGTTGACGGCGGCGGTCAAGCCGTTGCAGCGGCGTGGCCTTGTCGTCGTGACGCCCGATCCGCGCGACCGCCGCGGTCGGCGCCTCGGCCTGACGGAGGAGGGGCGTGATCTGCTCGCCCGCGCCCTGCCGATCTGGATTGCAAACCATGACGCGCTCGAGGCGGAGATGACCGGGATCGACGTGGATGCCTTGCGCGCGGGACTGAAGGCGATCTCGTGAATTCGATCCGGGGCCGAGGTCCTGCACTGGCGGCTCCGCACGGATGACCCGTGACCGCCGGCTCTGCATCGCCGCGCCGCGCCTGCATCGCGATCCTGCATCGGCGGCCCTGAACTGCCGGCTCTGAACTGCCGGCTCTGGCGGAACGCGCAAATCGGCCTATCTTCTCCGGCATGAAGCCAGACCAGCTGCTCTATCCCGCCCCCGCCGGCCTCTATTGCCCCGCCGGCGATTTTCATGTCGATCCGATGCGCCCGGTCGCCCGCGCCGTCATCACCCATGGCCACTCCGACCACGCCCGCGCCGGGCACGGGGCCGTGCTGGCGACGCGCGAGACGCTTGATATCATGGCGATCCGCTACGGGCCGGACTTCTGCGGTTCGGCGCAGGCGGCAGCTTTCGGCGAGACCATCGACCTGGCCGGGGTGAAGGTGTCGCTTCACCCAGCCGGCCACGTGCTCGGCTCGGCACAGGTCGCGATCTCGACCAGCGGCACCCGCTTCGGCGTCTCCGGCGACTACAAGCGCAGCCCCGACCCGACCTGCACGCCGTACGAGCCGGTCGCCTGCGACGTGTTCATCACCGAGGCGACCTTCGGCCTGCCGGTCTTTCACCATCCCGGGCCGAAGGGCGAGATCGGCAAGCTCCTGACCTCGCTACGGCAGTTTCCCGAGCGCGCCCACCTTGTCGGCGCCTATTCGCTCGGCAAGGCGCAGCGGGTGATCCGACTCCTGCGCGACTGCGGCTACGACCGGCCGATCTACATTCACGGCTCGCTGGCCAGGCTTTGCGAATACTACCTCTCGCGCGGCATCGACCTTGGCGAGCTGCGACCGGCAACGCTGGAGAAGGGTGACACGACCGATTTCTCCGGCGCCGTCATCGTCGGCCCGCCCTCGGCGTTCGGCGAGCGCTGGGCGCGCCGCTTTCCCGACCCGCTCGTCGCCTTCGCTTCCGGCTGGATGATGGTGCGCCAGCGGGCGAAACAGGGTGGCGTCGAGCTGCCGCTCGTCATTTCCGACCACTGCGACTGGCCGGAGCTGACCGAAACCATCCGCGAGCTTTCGCCGTCGGAGGTCTGGGTGACGCACGGCCGCGAGGAGGCGCTGGTGCGCTGGTGCGAACTCGCCGGCATCCCCGCCCGCCCGCTACACCTCGTCGGCTACGAGGACGAGGGAGATTGATGGTGGTCGAGGCTCGCTTTGATGTCGGCGATCGACCCCGCATAGCGGCCGCCCCCGCGTTCCCTCACCCCGCCTGCGGGGAGAGGGCCAGGGTGAGAGACTGGGTGAGGGGCAGTCGCTGCCGCGCGTGCAGCGCTCCGCGGATAGTCGCTGCTCCCGCGTCCGCCCTTCGCCCCTCATCCGCCTGCCGGCACCTTCTCCCCGCAGGCGGGGAGAAGGGCACACGCTGCGCGGACTTCGCCCAGGCATCCGCCATAACGCCCGCCTCGATCTCCCTCTTCGCCCCATCGGGCAGAGGGTGGCCCCGCGGGCCGGATGAGGGGGGCTTCGCCGCGCAGGGAATGGCCAACGGCGACGGCGCAAGTCGTGGCGGTGGTTCGGCGATCGTCGCACCGATTTGCCGCGCGGAAGCGAGGACGACCACCCCATGAAAGCCTTCGCCGATCTCCTCGACCGCCTCGTGCTCACCCCCTCGCGCAACGGCAAGCTGAAACTGCTCGCCGATTATTTCCGCGCCGTTCCCGATCCCGACCGCGGTTACGGGCTGGCGGCGATCGCCGGCACCCTCGACCTGAAGAGCGTCAAGCCGGCGCTCTTGCGCGAACTGGTGCTGGAGCGGATGGACGAGGTGCTGTTCCGCTATTCCTACGACTATGTCGGCGACCTTGCCGAGACGATCGCGCTCGTCTGGGACCAGGAGCGGAAGGAACGGATCGACGACGCCCACCAGCCGCGCCTGTCCGACGTGGTCGTCCGCATGAATGCGCTCGGCCGCACCGAGGTGCGTGCCGCCGTCCGCGATCTGCTCGACCGGCTCGATCCGTCCGCCCGCTTCGCCTTCATCAAGCTTGCCACCGGCGGCTTGCGCATCGGCGTGTCCGCGCGGCTTGCCAAGCAGGCGCTCGCCGATTTCTCCGGCCGGGACATCATCGAGATCGAGACGCTGTGGCATGGCCTGCAGCCGCCCTACGAGCCGCTGTTTGCCTGGCTGGAGGACAGGGCGGAGCGGCCGGTTCTGGCGACGCCGGCAATCTTCCACTCCGTCATGCTCGCCAATCCCGTCGGCGAGGGCGATCTCGACGGCCTCGACCCTGCCGATTTCGCCGCCGAATGGAAATGGGACGGCATCCGCGTGCAGCTCTCGGCATCCGGCACGACGCGCCGTCTCTATTCCCGTTCCGGCGACGACATCTCTGCTGCCTTCCCGGATGTTCTGGGCGCCATGACCTTCGAGGGCGTCGTCGATGGCGAACTGCTGGTCGGAGGCACGGCCCGCTCCAACAGTGCGACCCGCACGTTTTCCGACCTGCAGCAGCGGCTGAACCGCAAGACGGTCAATGCGCGCATGCTGGACGACTATCCCGCCTTCGTGCGCGCCTACGACATCCTTTTCGACGGCGAGACGGACATACGCCCCGAAAACTTCGCCACCCGTCGCGCACGGCTGACGGATCTTATCGACGGCGCGCCGCACGACCGCTTCGACCTGTCGCCGCTGGTGCCTTTCGAAAGCTGGGCCGAGCTCGATGCATTGCGCACCACGCCGCCCGATCCGGTGATCGAGGGCGTGATGATCAAGCGGCTGGACAGCGCCTATCAGGCCGGCAGGCTCAAGGGGCCGTGGTTCAAGTGGAAGCGGGATCCGTTCAATGTCGATGCGGTGCTGATGTATGCGCAGCGCGGCCACGGCAAGCGGTCCAGCTACTATTCGGACTTTACCTTCGGCGTCTGGGCGCAGGCTCCGGAAAACGGGCCGGAAGGTGATATGCTGGTGCCGGTCGGAAAGGCCTATTTCGGCTTCACCGACGCGGAACTGGAGGTGCTCGACCGCTTCGTGCGCAATAACACCGTCGAACGCTTCGGCCCGGTGCGCGCCGTTCGCGCCGAGCCCGATTTCGGCTTCGTGGTGGAGGTTGCCTTCGAGGGCATCAACCGCTCAACCCGCCACAAGTCCGGCGTCGCCATGCGCTTCCCCCGCATCGCCCGCCTGCGGCAGGACAAGCTGCCGCGGCAAGCCGACCGTCTGGAAACGCTGATGGCGCTGATCGAAACGCGGGAGGGGTGAAGGACCGCGCGGCGCGCGTTCGTTGCGAGCGGCAGTTGCGTTGAGAAATCCGGGCTGCCTCCTGCCTCGGACGGGGGAAAACGTCATCGCGATGGACGATGCGCTGCCTCTGTCGTAAAATCGCGACATGCGACTGCGACCCCAAGCGGAGCGAGCGAATGCCGATATTCATGGACAGGCACGATCTGACAGGGGCGACGGCGGAGCAGGTGGCCGAAGCGCACCTGAAGGACCTCAGCATACAGGACCAGTACGGCGTCAAGTTCCTGACCTACTGGTTCGATCATCGCAACGGCCGCACCTTCTGCCTGATCGATGCGCCCGATGTCGAGACGGCGCAGTGCGTCCATCGCGAGGCGCACGGGTTCGTTGCCAGCGAGGTCGTGGAGGTGGCGCTATCCGCCGTCGAGGCTTTTCTTGGCCGGATACATGATCTGAAACCTCAAGGAGACGGCGAGGCGGATAGGGATGCCGGTCACCGCGTCGTCCTCTTTACCGATATCGTTGGCTCCACCGAGATGACGACGCGCCTGGGCGATCGCATGGCGACCGAACTCGTCAGGGCGCATGATGCACTCGTCCGCCGTTGTCTGACCCGCGCCCGGGGCCGGGAGGTCAAGCATACCGGCGATGGCATCATGGCGGCCTTTACCTCGTCGCTGGCCGCTGTTGATTGTGCCATGGATATTCAGCGCGAGTTCCGCCGTTTCAATGCCGACAACCCGGAGCAGATCCACATTCGGATAGGTTTGGATTGCGGCGAACCGGTCGAAGACAGCAATGATCTTTTCGGGGCCACCGTCCAGACCGCTGCAAGGCTTTGCGCCGCCGCAAGCTCCGACCAGATCCTCGTGTCGGAGAATGTTTTCCAGGAGTATGGCGCTGCCGACATCTTTGCCCGCGCCAGCGGCTATCGCCTGAAGGGCTTTGCAAAGCCGGTGCTGGCTCATCAGTGCAACTGGACGCACTGATACCAAGTCTCGATGATAGGAACCGATAGGACCGGTTCCTATCATCGAGACTTGGTATGAGGCCCGAGGCCGCCGGGTTGTTCTTTACAGGCCTTCGAACCCCCCATGGCTTCGCCTGACGGTCGCTGTTGATATCCCCGCCGCAAGCCCCGCGCCAGCCGACCGTGCCACAATTGCGGCACGGTAAATGCGTTATCACGCCGCCAGGAATCGCGCCCGCCTTCGGTCCCTGCCAGCAATCGGAATTTCACGGACACGCCTCGCTGATCATGGCCTCAGAATTTCTTCTCTCCCGCCGGCGTCTTCTGCGCCTCTCCGGGCTTGCCGCGGTGTCTGGCCTGGCCGGCTGTACCTCGTCGATGAACACCGATCGCTTCCGCTGGGAGACCGAGCCCGTCTATCGAAATCCGGCGCTGGAAGGCGTTCCCGGCCCCATTCTCGAGGGGCGCGACCCCGACCAGGGGCCCTATGAAGAGGCGATGCTGCCGACCGGCATCCCCAATCTCGACCCGCAATATGCGGCAATCTACGATACCCGCATCGACGGCGGCTTCACTGTTCCGCAGGTGCCCTACCGCAAGATCGATGCCCGCTTCCTGCGCCACGAGGTCGAGGATCCGTTCGGCGAGGCGCCGGGCACGATCATCGTCGATACCGCCAACCGCTACCTCTATTTCACGCTACCGGGCGGCCGCGCCATGCGCTATGGCGTCAGCATCGGCCGCGAAGGATTTGCCTGGAACGGGCGCGGCGTCATCCAGTGGAAACAGGCCTGGCCGCGCTGGACGCCGCCCGATTCGATGATCGAACGCCAGCCGGAACTGGCGAAATACTCCGCCCGCAAGGGCGGCATGGCGCCGGGCATCTCCAACCCGCTGGGCGCGCGCGCCCTCTACATCTTCCAGAACGGCGAGGATACGCTCTACCGCCTGCACGGCACGCCCGAATGGAAGTCGATCGGCCGGGCGGCCTCGTCGGGCTGCGTCCGCCTGATCAACCAGGACGTGATGGATCTCTACAGCCGCGTGCCCAACGGCTCGCCGATCGTCGTTATCTGATCGCAGCACGGCGGAGGCGGGCGCAGAAGTGCGCTCGCTTGGTCTGGCCGCTCTGGGCAGCGGTCAGCCCGACAGCAGCTCCTGCATCTGGCTCAGGTGCTTGATGGTCAGGGGCTTCTCGAAATAGTTCTTCACGAAAGCGTAGCGCATGGCGCGCTCCCGGTCGGTGCCAAGATGCGAGCTGGTCAGCATGGCGACCACGGGTGCATGCACCCGGAAGCGGCTCGCATAGTGGTCGAGAAACTCGAAGCCGTTCATGACGGGCATATTGATGTCGAGGATGATCCCGTCCGGCGTCACCGTTTCGAGCAGGGTCAGGGCCTCTGTGCCGTCATGGGCTTTGAGGATTTTGATCGTCGGGTCGAACTTGCGGATGGTGTATTCGCAGATGAACTGGTCGTTCTCGTCGTCATCGACCACCAGGATGGTGTTGAGCTTCATTTCCCTCCGTCCTCGTTCGGCAGTTCCACAATGAAGCGGCTGCCTTTTTCTTTCGGCTCGTATGTCGCAGTCCCGCCGAGGGATTCAGCGCTCTTCTTCAGAATATAAAGCCCGAGTCCACTGCCGAAGGATCGGCTGGGATGCAGGCGCTTGAACATGCGAAACAGAAACTGGCGCTTTTCCTCCGGAACGCCGATGCCATTGTCCTCCACGATCAGCCGGACCGACCCCGGGCGCTCTTCAAGATAGATGTCCACCCGCGGTTCCGGTTCCTGGGGGTCATGGTACTTGATGGCGTTGGAAAGAAGGTTGCCGACGATGACCTCGAATTTCGACGGCTTATTGCGTATTGTCAATTGCGGGTCGACGTAGTTGCCGATCCGTACCCGGTTTTCGGTTTCCAGATTGGCAAGGGTGTCTGCCTGGCTCTGCACCACGTCGTGCACCAGGATTGTCTGGTCCTCTTCGTCCAGCAGCCGGTCCCGCGTCAGCACGATGATGTTCTGGATAAGCCCGTCCAGCCGGTTGAAGTTGCGTTCCATGCGCCCGAGCGTGCTGCCGAGCGCGTCATACTCGCCGTTCTCCAGCAGTTCGCGGGATATGTTCAGCAGGCCGATGGAAGAGGCGATCGGCGAGCGCAAGTCGTGCGAGGTGCGGTAGGCGAACTCTTCCAGTTCCGCATTCGCGGTCAGAAGTTGCTGTTCGAAGTGCTTTCGCTCGGAAATGTCGCGGATGATGGCGGTATAGATCGTGCCTTCGGACAGTTCGACGCGGGCGACGGAGATGTCGATGGGGACGGTGCTGCCGTCCTTGCGCCGAGCCTCCCGTTCGCCACCGGCAAGAAGCTCCGTTCGCAGCACGTTGGCGCCGGCGGCGCGTTCGCCTTCCGGCAGCAGCATCTTGACGCTGCGTCCGATCAGTTCGCTGGGCTGGTATCCGAAGATCTGTTGGCACGCCGGGTTCGCCGACAGGATCGTTCCGTCCTCGCCGATGGTCAGGATGCCGGCGATGGCATGGTCGATGATGGCGGCGAGGCGCCGCTGGCTCTCGCCGAGAAAGCTTGTGCTTTGCCGGTAGCGCTTCGAGTTCCAGTAGGAGTAGGCGAGCAGCCCCACATAGATCGCCCCCGAGATCAGGATGAGGTTGAGGATGGTCGTCGCCGTGGTCGCAAGCGCCTCCGGATGCGCCGGCAGCGTCGCAAGCATCTGGCTTTGCACTTTTACATAGGCAAGCGACAGCAGCACCAGATAAGTGGTGATGGCAAGCGAGACGGCGATCGCGGTCTTGCCGGCGGCACTGCGGGAGCCGGAATAGAGAACTCCGATGCCGACGGCGAGAAAGCAGCTGGCGCTCTGCAGCGACATTCGGGTGAAGGCGATCCAGTCATGCGCGCCTTCGAGGGCGACGATGTAGCCGACCAGCGACGTCGCGGCGATAATGACGCTGAGATAGGCGCAGGCGACTTGAAGCAGGTCCGGGCCGCCTCTCAGCGCCCGCAGCATGATGGCGAGGCTGGCGAGCATGAAGCAGAGCGCCGTATTCGGCGCGATGCGGCCCGGCACGCTGGTGCCGATGTCGACGAACGGCCGGTAGAACAGCTCGTCGACGCCGAGGTCCAGCCCGAAGAGATGCTGCGACAGCGCGAGAGTGCCATAGACGAAAACCGGCACCATCAGCAGGATGGGCAGCACGTGATAACGGGCGAGCGCAAGCAGGAACGCGATGCCGATGAGCAGGAAGGCGAAGGCCGCGTTGAATTTCATCCCGAAGAAACTCGGATATCGCTCGGCAAGGGATGCCGGCTCCGCCAGCCAAGCCGCCATCATGCCGACGCCGACCAGGATGCACCACAGTCCTGCCAGGATGCCCGTCAGTTGAGAGTGTCGGTGCTCGCTTTGCATGCCACCTCCGTCCCGCGTGACCGGCGCAGTTTAATCGAGCCTTCGCCTTTGCACAGGGGGGTAGGCGCCGATTCAGGCGGTATCCGGCGTTTGCCGGGCGCGCAGCCTGTCGGCCAGCGCCTGCAGCGAGGCGCCGAGCTGGTGCAGGTCGTCGGCGGTGCATCCGGCCGCCTTGCCGATCTGCATCAGGATGCCGTGCGCCTCGCCTTTCATCTCCCGGCCCTTGGGGGTCAGTGTGATCAGCACCTGCCTCTCGTCGGCACGGTCGCGCGTGCGCTCGATGTAGCCGCTTGCTTCGAGGCGTTTCAACAGCGGCGACAGCGTGCCCGAATCCAGATGCAGCGCCTCGCCCAGCGCCTTCACCGTCTTGCCGTCGTCTTGCCACAGCGACAGCAGCACCAGATACTGGGGATAGGTGAGCCCGTAGGGGTCGAGCAGGGGCTTGTAGGTGCGGTTGAATGCGTGCGCAGCCGAATAGATGGCAAAGCAGAGCTGGCGATCCAGCGCGAGGTTCGCGTCGTCCGCCATATCCAGGGGAGGTGAGGGCGCAGGTTGGTTTTCCATACGGCAGTGTCGCCGCAAATCGTCCAAAATGCAATGTGCAAAATTATATTGCGCGCAATCTATTTTGGGGCTATACGATAATCATCAACAACCAAGGAGACCTGACATGTCCATTCTCTACACCACCAAGGCATTTGCCACCGGCGGCCGCGCGGGCCATGGCGCGTCCGAAGACGGCGTTCTCGACGTCACCCTCACCGTGCCGAAGGAACTGGGCGGCGATGGCGCCCGCGGCACCAACCCGGAGCAATTGTTCGCCACCGGCTATTCCGCCTGCTTCCTCGGCGCGCTGAAGTTCGTCGCCGGTAAGGAAAAGGTGAAGATCCCCGAGGACGCCAAGGTGACGGCGACCGTCGGCATCGGCCCGCGCGAGGATGGCGGCGGCTTCGGCATCGAGGCGGCCCTGCAGGTCTCCGTTCCCGGCGTCGACAAGGTCGTGGTCGAGGACCTGGTCAAGAAGGCGCACGTCGTCTGCCCCTATAGCCACGCCACGCGCGGCAATCTGGACGTCAAGACGACCGTCGTCTGAGCGGATCGACGGGCGAAGTCGAAATCCCAAGGCCCGGCGTTTGGTGCCGGGCTTTTCTTTGGAAATTTTTGCATTATATTATTTCCACGGAAAGGAGATTGTTCGATGCTCGTCGAGACCCGTTCGCCAGCACAGCAGGCCCAGGCCGAAACAGTGATGACCAAGGCGGTTGTTCGAGCGTCCGAAGCCTTGGGGCTAACCGCGCGGGCGCTTTCGGCCGTCCTTGGCGTTTCGGAGGCCAGTGTCTCGCGCATGCGCCGGCAGGACTATCGCCTGGAGCGCGGCACCAAGCCGTTCGAACTGGCCGTTCTTTTCATTCGCCTGTTCCGTTCGCTCGATGCCATCGTCGGCGGCGACGAGGCGGTGGCCCGCGCCTGGATGTCGGTGGAAAACAGTCTCCTCGGCGGCCGCCCGATCGATCGCATCACCTCGATTTCCGGACTTGTCGATGTCCTTGCCTATCTGGACGCCCGCCGCGCTCTCGTCTGAGGCGCGGGCCTATGCCGGCCCCGTCTGGCGGCTGGTGGAGGCACAGCATCGGGTCTCGACGCTGAAGCTCGTCGACACGCTGGAGGAGCAGGCGCTGCTGGAAGAGTTGCTGGAGGAAAGCAAGCCGCTGCTGCCGCCAGAATGCGTAGGCCTCGACTATCTCCTCGCAACCCCCTTTCGCTACGGGGCGGTCTATCCGCACGGCTCGCGCTTTCGCAGGGCAGGGCGCACGCGGGGCGTCTTCTATGCCGCCGAGGCCGTCACGACGGCCCTTGCCGAAATGGCCTTCTACCGGCTGCTGTTCTACGCCGAATCCCCGCAGACGCCCTATCCGGCCAATGCGGCCGACTTCACCGCCTTTTCCGCTTCGGTGGCGACGGGCGCCGCTCTCGACCTGACGCGCTCCCCCCTCGACCGCGACCATGCGCGCTGGAGCGACCCGACCGACTACGCTGCCTGCCAGGCCCTTTCCGACGCCGCGCGCGATGCCGGCATCGAGGTCGTCCGATACGTTTCCGTCCGCGATCCGGGCGGCGGGGCGAATGTCGCGCTGCTCTCGGCCACAGCCTTTGCCGCGCCGAAGCCGCAGGAACGCCAGACCTGGCATATCCGCCTGTCCGGCCGCGGCGTCCAGGCGATCTGCGAGTTCCCGCCCGCGCGCGTCGAATTCGCGCGCGCGGACTTTGGCAACGATCCCCGTCTTGCCGTGCCCGGCCGATAGCCACTCCACGGCCTCCCGAGGCTGCCGCCGGCGACTTTCAACCCGCTGCCGCCTCGCAGAAGAAGGCCTCGGCATCCTCGACCTCCAGCAGCCGTCGCCGCTCGATCACCCAGAAACGGTTGGCGACGGCGCGGACGAAACTGCGGTCGTGGGAGACGAACAGGCAGCTTGCCTGCTGCGCCGTCAGTTCACGTTCCAGCGCTTCCTGCCCCTCGATGTCGAGATGGTTGGTCGGCTCGTCGAGCAGGTAGAAATTCGGCTCGGTGAGGCGAAGCACCAGCATGCCGAGCCTTGCCTTCTGCCCGCCCGAGAGCCGGCCCACGGGCTGCCCCTGCATCTCGATGGCAATGCCGATCCCGGCAAGCAGCGAGCGTGCGCGCTGGTCGCCCACCGCAAAGCGCCGGATGATGGCGCCATGTGGCGTGTCGTCGTCGGGAAGATCCGCCAACGCCTGATCGCCATAGCCGAGCACGAGCGAGGGCGTCGCCCTGATGCCGCACGCGGCGTCCGGCCCCGCATTGCCGCCGATCGCCGCCCGCAGTGCTTTGACGAGCCGTGTCTTGCCGGCGCCGTTGCGCCCGAGAAGCACGATCCGGTCACCCTGGCAGATGAACTGGCGGCCGGTCCTGAACAGCGCCGTGCCGTCCGGCGTGGCGATCTCCGCATCCTCCAGCGTCACCAGCACCTTGGCATGCGTGCCGCGATTGGACAGCCGGATCGTCCCGGCCGAACGCTCCAGATGCACAGGCCTTGCCGTCTCCTCCAGCCGGTCGGCGCGCTGCCTCAGTTGCTTGGTCTTGACGACGAGCAGGTCGGAGCCGGAATTGATGCCGATATTGTTCAGCTTGGCCGCCTGCTGGCGCAACTGCTGCGCCTGCTTCATGTCGCGCTGGTAGCGCCGCTCGTCGGATGCGTCCGCCTCGTCGACGGCAGCCCGCGCACGGGAATAGGGCAGCGCGAAGCTCTGTGACCTCTCCGGCCGGAGGAAGAGCGTCCGGTTGGTCGTGGCGTCGAGGAAGGCGCGGTCGTGGCTGGCGATGACGACGGGAACGTCGCGCGGCAATGCGTTCAGCCATCCCTCCAATTGCAGGATCCGGGCGAGGTCCAGATGGTTGGTCGGCTCATCGAGAAGCAGCACGTCCGGCTCGCGCACCCATGCGCGCGCCAGCAGGGCGAGCCGCTGCCAGCCGCCGCTCAGTTGCGACAGCGGGCGGGCGCGCAGTGCTTCGGGCACGGCCAGCGTTTCCAGAACGACATCCACGCGCCAGCTTTCATGCTCGGCCTGATCGGCCGGCAGCGCATCCCGCACGGCGGCACTGAAGCTCGCGCCGGACAGGGCGGGCGGCCCGGTCTGCTCGACATGGCCGACGGTCAGCCCGCGTGATCGCGTGATCTCGCCTTCGCCCGGTTCGAACAGGCCGGCGATGCAGCGCAAAAGCGTGGACTTGCCGCGGCCATTGGCGGCAACGAGCCCGATGCGGTCGCCAGCGTTGATGGAAAGGTTGAGGCCGGAAAACAGCGGCGCACCGAGGGTGACGCCGAGATTGCGCACGGTAATGAGTGACATGATCGATCCCTGATCATCGTCCGAGCGATCGCCGCATCAAGGGCATCAGCCATCATCGAAGGCGGGCGCGTTCAGGCTCGGAAGCATTGGAATTGCGCGCGTCGAACAGGACGCGGCGCTGCCATCAGGGGCAGACCAGGGAGGTTATGGGAAACGGTCTCTGGTCAGCCCTGCAAACGCATTTGCAGGGCACGATCGGGACCGTGCGAAAGATTGGGCAGGAAATCGAATCTCACGTCCGCCCTCCTTTCCGGCCACCGTTGAGGGGTGCTGGATAGCACTGATCCTGCCATTTTTCAACCTGGCCGTTCGTTCAGCGCACGAGGAAGCGCACGGACCAGCGCCGCGGAATGAGGATCGATGCCGCCGTGACGAGTGCGGCGACGACGAAGGGCGCCCAGTTCGCCGCGGCCGTCACGTTCAGTTGAAGGGCCGCACCGGTGACGGCGCCCGCGATCATGCCGGTCCAGGGCACGAGCTGGATCAGCCAGGACCGGTCGCGCACGCCGAGGATCCAGCGGCCCAGCCCCCGCCCGAAGCGCGAGAGCGCGCCGGTGACATAGGTGAGCCCGATCGACAGCCCCTCGATCTGTTCGACGGCCGCGTTGACCGTGCCCATGGCCAGGATGAGAAGCAGGAAGCGCACCTCCTGGTGCTGCGGCACCAGCGCCGAGGCGGCGAGCAGGGCGGTCACGCCCACAAGGACGCCGGCGGACTGGAAGCGGCTGGCGATCAGCACCCCGCCGCAATTGCCGAGCACGAAAACGGCAAGCCCCGTCAAAAGCAGCACGGCCCGGGCGGTGTCGCCGGCTGCGACCGCCACGGCGGTGCGCGTGGTATTACCGCTCATGAAGGAAACGAAGTCGCCCACGGCCATCAGCCCGATCGCGTCGGTCATCCCGGCCAGGAACGCGATCGCCGCCACAAGCGCCACGCCGACGGCGCTGCGTTGACGTCTGATCAGGCGACGGCGACGCGCAACCGTCATCAGGCAGCCCGCTCGTTTGCCCGGCTCACACAGAGAACGGACGTCGAGAGCTTGCCGGCATCAGGGGCAAGGGGCAACGGCAGGAAAGGCATTCGTCGTGTGTCTCTGAAAAGCTGGAATGAAAAACAATGGCGTTCGTCGCATGCAGCAGCCCCCAAAGAGGATCACGAAAATCCGTCCGGCGAAAGCCTTCCGTTTGGAAGAAATGCTTGTCGTGGCTGCTGGCACGCTACTTTGCGCTTCCCGCACGAGCGGCCCCGATGGCTTGGTGCGAGTTCGGCAGACTGCCCGGCGGGCCGGGGCTCGTCACGCGCGTATCGACTTCCGCCCACGTATCGGTGGCGTGCAAGTTTCGTGGCCTTTTGCGGACAGGTCTCATTCCGGCTCGCGGCTAGCGCCGCAGGCTGCCGAGAATGCCGCGCACGATCGCCCGGCCCAGCGAGTTGGCGACGCTGCGGGCGGCGGACTTCATCGCCGCTTCGACGACGGTCTCGCGCTGGTAGCCGGAGCGGGCCTTTGGTTTGCCGGTGGTCGAGGCCTGCTCGGGGTCGTCGCCGAAGCCGGGCAGCGTCCAGCGGCTGCCGCCGTTCTGCTGCGGCGCTTCCGCCTCCTGCTTCTCGGCCTGCTGCTGTTCCTCCAGCTTTTTCGTGCGGGCGGCCAGTATCTCGTAAGCCGACTCGCGGTCGAAGTCCTCGTCGTAGAGGCCGGCGACGGGGCTGACTTTCATCACCTGCGCGCGCTCGGCGTCCGTCAGCGGCCCGACCCGCGAGGCCGGCGGGCGGACAAGCGTGCGCTCCACCATCGATGGCACGCCCTTGCCCTCCAGCGTGGAGACCAGCGCTTCGCCGGTGCCGAGCTCGGTGATGACGGTGGCGCAGTCGAAATCCGGGTTCGGCCGGAAGGTCTCCGCCGCCGTCTTCACTGCCTTTTGCTCGCGCGGCGTATAGGCGCGCAGCGCGTGCTGCACCCGGTTGCCGAGCTGAGCGAGTACGGTCTCGGGCACGTCGAGCGGGTTCTGGGTGACGAAATAGACGCCGACGCCCTTGGAGCGGATCAGGCGGACGACCTGCTCGACGCGCTCGACCAGCACCTTCGGCGCATCCTTGAAGAGCAGATGCGCCTCGTCGAAGAAGAAGACGAGCTTCGGCTTTTCCGGATCGCCCACTTCCGGCAGTTCCTCGAACAGCTCCGAGAGCAGCCACAGCAGGAAAGTGCCGTAGAGGCGGGGGTTCATCATCAGCTTGTCGGCGGCGAGCACCGAGATCGCGCCGCGCCCGTCATTGGTGGTGCGCATGATGTCGGAGATCTTCAGCGCCGGCTCGCCGAAGAAGTGCTGTGCGCCCTGCTGCTCAAGGATCAGCAGCTCGCGCTGGATCGAGCCGACCGATGCCTTGGAGATGAAACCGAACTGGTTGGAAAGCGCGGACGCGTTATCGCCCATGTATTGCAGCAGCGCCTGCAGGTCCTTCAGGTCGAGCAGCGGCAGGCCGCCCTGGTCGGCGATCTTGAAGGCGATGTTGAGCACGCCCTCCTGCGCATCCGTGGCATTCATCAGCCGCGACAGGAGCAGGGGGCCCATCTCCGTCATGGTGGCGCGCACCCGGTGGCCCTTCTCGCCGTAGAGATCCCAGAAGATCACCGGGAACTCCTGGAAGTCGTAGGGTTGAAGGCCGATCTCCTCGGCGCGCTTGAGCAGGAAGTCCTTCGCCTCGCCGATCGCGCCGATGCCGGAAAGGTCGCCCTTCACGTCGGCGCAGAACACCGGCACGCCGGCATTGGAGAAGCCCTCGGCAAGAATCTGCAGCGTGATCGTCTTGCCGGTACCGGTTGCCCCCGTGACGAGGCCGTGCCGGTTGCCGAATTTCAGTTCGAGATATTCCGGTGCGTTGATCGAATCGTCCGGCTTGCGGCTGGTGCCGATATAGAGCTTGCCGTCTTGCAGTATCGTCTCGCTCACAGTGTATCTCCCTTGTGCGCGCCGGTCGGGGGACGCCCGAAATCGTCATTGAATCGTATCGCCGACTTTATAAGGTGAAAAGGGAACTTCAACACCTGTGATGAACCGGCGTGGTGGCGTAGAATACGACTGTCTCATGCTTGAGTTCATTGGCTGATTCATTTAACGTTGACGTTAACGTCAAATTCGTATCGGAGGCTTTTCCATGAACGATCTCGTTAACCGCGTGGCCGACAGTGTCGGCCTCGATCCCGTCATCACAGAAAAGTCCATCGGCATGATGCTCGGTTTCCTCCAGCGCGAGGCGGCCGACGGGCCGGTCGCAAGGATGATCGAGGCCATCCCGGGCGCCTCCGACCTGGTGGCCCAGTACAATGGCGAGGGCTCCGGCGGTCTGCTCGGCGGCCTGATGAACGCCATGGGCGGCGGGGTCATGGCGCTCGGCCAGCAGCTGATGAGCCAGGGGCTTGGCATGAGCGAGATCACCGGGCTCGCCAAGGAGACCCTTGCAATCGCGCGCGAACATGCCGGCGACGAGGTGGTCGACGAGGTCGTCGCTTCGGTACCGGGCCTCAGCCAGTTCGTCTGATTCGCCAGCCGGTCTGATTTGAACTTGTCCGGCCGGGCGAAAAGTCCGGCCGGACAAACGATTATCGGCGCCTGCCGAGCACGAAGGCGGCGGTGAACACCGCAAGTGCGGCGCCGACGGACAGCGGTCCCGCCTGCGGGCCGCCGATTTCCATGATGGCGCCGGTCAGGCTCGATCCGGCGCCGCTACCGATCGCATAGGTCAGCGAGTAGGCGGCACTGCCCGCCACGAGCATGCCGCCGCGGAAGTTTTCACCCAGCATCGTCAGCGCGCAGGTATAGAGCGAGAAGCTGGCAGCGCCAATCATGGCAAAGGCTGCGAGGATCAGCGCCGGCGTCTCGATGAAGGGGATGGCAAGGTAGCTGAGGGCCGCGACGAAGGCCGTGCCGACGGCGACGCTGTGGCGCGGCAGGCGATCCAGCGCATAGCCGATCAGGGGCTGCGCCACCGCGGTCGGCAGGGCCAGCACGGTCACGCTGAGGGCTGCGAAGGCCTCCGAATGCCCCATCTTGACGAAATAGACAGGCATGGACGAGATCGCCGCGATGTCGGCGAAGCCGAAGGCGAAGACCATCGCCACCAGCATCGGCGCATGGCGGAAGAAGGCGAACAGGTCGCGCGTCGAGGACGGTTCGGGCACCGTGCGGGTGGAAACCATCAGGAGCGCGGTGGCGAAGGCGACGAGCGCCAGATAGACCGCCGTCAACGCAAAGCCGAAACCGCCGGCGGTGCCGAACAGCGGAATGGCGAGCGGGCCGGCGGCAAAGCCGGCGCAGATCGCAGCGCCGTAGATGCCCGAAATCCGCCCGCGCAAGCGGTCGGGGCAGGCGACGTTCAGCCAGGCTTCGCTGAGCATGAAGATCAGGCTGGCGCAGAAGCCGAGCAGGAAGCGCGCCACGAACCAGACGGTGATCGACGAGAAGGTGGCGAAGGCGGCGAGGCACAGCGAGCAGCCGACGAGCCCCGCGATGATCAGGTGCTGGGCGCGGAATCGCTGCGTCAGCTGCCCGAGCATCAGCGTCGCCGCCGCAAGCCCGAGCGCGAAGCCGACGGCATTGATGCCGATCATGGTCGAAGAAACGCCGCGCCCTTCCAGCACCAGCGAGATCAGCGGATAGGTGACGCCCTGCGCCACCGAAAACGCCGTGACGCCGAGAACGACGGCGACGATCGCCGGCCAGTCGGGCGCGCTGTGCGCCGCAAGCTCCTGATGTGTCTGCATGTTGGATTCCCGCGCGGCGCGCGACCTGCTGCCGGACCCCATCCATATCTCCCGCCATCGCATTTGGGAAGGGCAGGACGGAGCGGCGCCGATCAAGTCCGGTCCCGCCGCGTGAACCCCACCCTGTCTCGCCGCCCTGACAGCCGCCCTGTCAACCGCCTCTCTCGCCACCCGTCTCAACCATGGGCGGCCAACCCCTCAGCCGTCATGCCGGGCTTGAGCCGGCATCCAGCCGCGCAAGTCCTTGCGCGATAAAGCGTTTCCAGCGCCGCGGACGCGGCGCTGCTGGACCCAGGATCAAGCCCGGGGTGACGGAAGGGGGAGGGCGGCGCGGCCACACGCGCGTTCCCGTCACAAGGCGAACAAGGCCGAGGGCGTTACCGGACGGTCGCGGACTGCCAACGAACGGAGCCGCCGGGAAACTCGGCGCTCCGTCCTCGTCATGCACCATATCGGCCGGCTGCGATCACGACGCCGCGTCCCATTGCGGCGCAAGCCCGTCCGGGCTGACGATCCGGCCATCGGGTCGGGCAAGCGCGTGGATCGCCGCCATTTCCTCGGCGGAGAGGGCGAAATCGAAGATGTCGAGGTTCTCCTTGAGCCGGGTCGCCGTTGCGGTCTTCGTCAGCGCCGCGACGTCTGGCTGCTGGATGAGCCAGCGCAGTGCTGCCTGTGCTGCCGTCCTGCCGTGGCGGGCGCCGATCTCCTGCAGCACCGCGTCGTTCGGCACCTTTCCGTCCGCCATTGCGTAGTAGGCGGTGATCGAAAGGCCGGAAGCGCGGGCGGCGGCGATCACCTTCGTCTGGTCGAGATAGGGATGATACTCGATCTGGTTGGTTGCGAGCGGCGCCGGGCTGAGGGCCACGGCCTCGGCCATCAGGGCGGTGGTGAAGTTGCTGACGCCGATATGCCGCGCCTGTCCTTTCTCGCGCACGCGGTTGAGCGCCTCGATCTGTTCGGCAAGCGGAACCGCCTCGTTCGGCCAGTGCAGCAGCAGAAGGTCGACATGGTCCGTCTGAAGCTTCCGCAGGCTCTCTTCCACCGAGGCCTGGAAGGCATCGCGGCGGTAGTTCTCGACCCAGACCTTGGTGGTGAGGAAAATCGCCTCGCGGGCGATGCCGGAGGCCTTGATCGCCGCGCCGACGGCAGCCTCGTTGCCGTAGATCTGTGCCGTGTCGATATGGCGGAAGCCGGTGTCGATCGCCTTCGGCAGGATGTCCGCCACCTGATCCTCGGGCATTCGGAAGGTGCCGAAGCCGAGCTGGGGGATATGGGCGCCGTTTGCGGGAATGATGTGCATGTCGATTTGTCCTTGTTGCTGTCGTGATCCGGCGCGCATGTTCGCGCCGGAGGGGACCGTTTTTCGGTCAGGCCGGCTGGCCGGCCGCCTCTGCCGGCTGGCGGGGCGCTTCCCGGCGGTCGAGATGGCCGCTGAGGAGCGTGAAGCCGAGGGCGGCTGCGACCAGCAGCGCGCCGACGAAGGGGGTGGCGCCGAGGCCGAGCGACGAGGCGACCACCAGCCCGCCGATCCAGGCGCCGGCGGCGATGCCGAGGTTGAAGGCAGCGATGTTCAGCGCCGAGGCGACGTCGACGGCGGCCGGCCGGTGGCGCTTCGCGAGCTGGACCACATAGAGCTGCAGGCCGGGCACGTTGGCGAAGGAGAGAAAGCCGAGGGCGGCAAGCGTGACGAGCGCCAGAACCGGCGAGGGAGCGGTGAAGGTGAAGAGGGCCAGCACGGCGGCCTGGGCTGCAAACAGCCAGGTCAGCGCCCGCACCGGGTTGCGGTCGGCGATCTTGCCGCCTGCGATGTTGCCGATGGCGATGGCAAGCCCGTAGAGCACCAGCACAAGACTGACAGAGGATGCGGAAAAACCGGTGACCTGCTGCAGCATCGGGGCAAGGAAGGTGAAGGTCACGAAGGTGCCGCCGTAGCCGAGCGCGGTCATGGCGAACACGATCAACAGCCGGCCGGAACCCAGCACGCGGACCTGCTCTCCAAGGCTTGCCGCCTCCTGCCGCTTGAGGTTCGAGGGCAGAAGTGCTGCGATGCCGGCAAAGGCCACGACACCAAGACCGGCGACGGCGGCGAAGGTGGCGCGCCAGCCGAAGGTCTGGCCGATCAGCGTGCCGAGCGGCACCCCGGTGACGATGGCCACCGTCAGGCCCATGAACATCATGGCGATGGCCGAGGCCCGCCGGTCTTCCGGCACGAGTTCGGCCGCGATCGTCGCACCGACGGAGAAGAATACACCGTGGGCGAAGGCCGACAGCACGCGGGCGACGAGCAGGATTTCGTAGGATGGGGCGAAGGCGGCGAGCGTGTTGCCGGCGATGAACAGAGCCATCAGCCCGAGCAGCAGCGGCTTGCGTCTGGCGCGGCCGGTCAGCGCCGTCAGCACCGGCGCGCCGAAGGTGACGCCGAGCGCATAGATGGAGACGATGAGGCCGGCAAGCGGCAGGGTGATGCCGAGATCGTCGGCGACTGTCGGCAACAGGCCGACGATGACGAATTCGGTCGTGCCGATCGCATAGGCGGCGATCGTCAGCGCGAAGAGGGCCAGAGGCATGGGATACTCCTTCCGCGGCCGGCGGTGCCGGGCGGTCAAAAGCGATTGAAAGGTTCGTTCGCCGGGCAATATGACCCTTGTGAGCCTGCGCGATAATCCGCATAGTGGGACAAGTATCTTTGAATTGAATTCATAGAACAGGCGTCAAATGGACAATCGGGCCGGCGAGATGGAGGTCTTCGTGACCGCCATGGACATGAAGAGCTTCTCGGCGGCCGGCCGCAGGCTCGGCCTGTCGCCCTCGGCCGTCAGCAAGCTGGTCAGCCGCATCGAGGACCGGCTGTCGACGCGGCTGCTCGTGCGCACCACCCGCCGCCTGGAGCTGACGCCGGAGGGCGAGGTCTATCTCGAACGCGCGCGGCGCATCCTGGCCGAGATCGCCGAAACCGAGCAGGCGGTCGCCGACGGCGCCCGGGCGACGCCCCGCGGCCCCTTGCGCGTCAACGCCTCGGTTGGCTTCGGCGAACGCTTCATCCTGCCGCTGGCACCGGAGTTCCTCGCGCTCTATCCCGAGATCCAGCTCGACCTGACGCTGACCGACAGCATGATCGACGTGATCGGCGAGCGGGCCGACGTCGCCATCCGTAGCGGTCCCATGCGCGATTCCTCGCTGAAGGCGCGCAAGCTGATGGAAAGCGCCCCCGTGGTCATGGCTTCGCCCTCCTATCTCGACCGCCACGGCACGCCGAGGACGCCGGACGAGCTTGCGGGCCACAACTGTATCCGCTTCAACTTCCGCCGCAGCGTCGACGAGTGGGCGTTCCGCCTGCCCGGGCAGGCGGCGCTGCGCCACTATGCGGTCACCGGCAACATGCAGGTGTCGAGCGGCGCGATCGTCCGCCAGATCTGCCTGGATGGGATCGGGATTGGCCGCGTCGGCCGCTTCCATGTGGAGCCGGACCTGCAGGCCGGCCGCCTCGTGCCGCTGCTGGAGGCTTTTCATTCCGGCGAGGTCGAGACGGTCTACGCTGTCTTTGCCGGCCACGAACACCTGGCAGCCCGCATTCGCGCCTTCATCGATTTCCTTGCCGCACGCATATGTCCCTGAGGCGCGTTCGTTCCGGGGTGCCCATTGGACAACCTTGGAGGGAGGGCCGGCGCGGAATGCCTCTGGCAAACATCCCCGCAGCATGAAATGCTCTGCGTCGAAAGCGTTTCAGACAGGAATATTTCAGCGTCAGATATCAGCGTCATCTAGGAGCAGTTCATGTTTGCATGCGATCCCGCCGTTGATGCCAGCCAAACTCATGAGACCTTCGCCTGCATTTGCCACAGCCCGGCCTTCGCCCGGCTGAACGGAGCGCTGGCGTCGAAATTTTCCAGGCGTACCTTTCTCACCGGGGCGGCTGCCTCGGCCGGACTGCTGGCGCTGGGACCCGGCCGTTTGCTGGCCGCCGTGCCGGCTCCGCCGAAAAATCCGGTCGCCTTCACCAATATCCGCCTCTTCGACGGCACGTCGGAGACGGTGC
The DNA here is from genome assembly GCF_013378445.1 of Mycoplana rhizolycopersici. GTDB lineage: Bacteria > Pseudomonadota > Alphaproteobacteria > Rhizobiales > Rhizobiaceae > Mycoplana > Mycoplana rhizolycopersici. The sequence goes on along the minus strand of NZ_JABXYK010000014.1, from coordinate 21,103 downwards.
GCACCGGAATGCGCGTGCTGGTGGACGGCAAGACGATCAAGGCCGTCGAGCCCGACACTGCCCCGCTGCCGCCGGATGTTCAGGCCGTGGACTGCGGCGGGCGCACGCTGATGCCCGGCCTGATCGATGCCCATGTGCATGTGATGATGGCGGCGATCTCGATGCAGGTGCTGCTGACCGCTGACGTGGGCTATCTCAATCTGCTTGCCGCGCAGGAGGCGGAGCGCATGCTGATGCGCGGCTTTACCAGCGTGCGCGACCTTAGCGGCCCGACCTTCGGCCTGAAGCGGGCGATCGACGGCGGGATCTGCGCCGGGCCCCGCATCTGGCCCTCGGGTGCGATGATCTCGCAAACCTCCGGCCATGGCGATTTCCGCATGCCCTACGAGATCCCCTCGCCACCGGGCGCACCGTTTTCACGCGCAGAGGCGATCGGCGGCAGCGCCATCGCCGACGGTGTCGACGAAGTGCTCAAGCGCTGCCGGGAACAGCTGATGCTGGGCGCCTCGCAGCTCAAGCTCGCTGCCGGCGGCGGCGTCTCCTCGAACTACGATCCGCTCGACAGCAGCCAGTATACCGTCGCCGAGTTCCGTGCCGCAGTCGACGCCGCCGAGAACTGGGGAACCTACGTGACCGTCCACGCCTATATGCCGCGCGCGATCCAGATCGCCCTCAGGGGCGGCGTGCGCTGCATCGACCATGGCCAGCTGATGGACGAGGAGACGGCGAAGATCATGGCGGGCGACGGCATCTGGCTCAGCACCCAGCCCTTCGACGAGACGCACGGCTACCAGTTCTCCGAGGGAACGCCGAACCGGGTCAAGCAGTTGGAGATGTTTGCCGGCACGAAGCGCGCCTATCAGCTCGCAAGGGAGCACAAGCTGAAGACCGCGTGGGGCACCGACCTGCTGTTCGATGCCGAGGGGGCAGCGACGCAGACGGCGCAACTGGCGAAAATGAAGAACTACGGCTTCTCGGCGGCCGAAGCGCTGAAGATGGCGACCGCCACCAACGCCGAGCTTCTGGCGATGTCCGGGCCGCGCACGCCCTATCCGGCGCCGGTGGGGCGGATTGCGCAAGGTGCCTTCGCCGATCTCCTGCTTGTCGACGGTGATCCGACCGTGGACCTGAACGTGCTGGTCGATGCGGAGCAAAACCTGAAGATCATCATGAAGGACGGCGTGTTCCACAAAAACATGCTTGCCTGACGTTCGGGGCCGCTGCGCAGGAGCAAGCGGGGCGGCCGGAACGCGTAATTCCCGATTGCCAATTCTTGCATGCCTGTGTCAGAACTGAAGAACGGCGGGCCGTTTGGAGCGTTTCCGAAGGCGGCCTGCCGGCTATAGCAGCGTACCGAGGTGGCAGATGAGCATTCGTGGCGGGCATCAGGCACATGTGAAGTTCCGGCGTTCTTCCAAAGCCCTTTCGCTGCAGCGCAAGGCCGGCCTCGGTTCCGCCATCGTGCTTGGCTTCCTTGCCCTCTCTGTCCCCTGCGTCGCCGTCATTTTAGCGGGGCGCACCGCAGCTGCGGCCGACTGCGGCAGCACGCCGGAGCCGGGGATCGACTGGGCCGGCTGCAAGAAGAGGGCGATCATGCTCCAGGGCAGTAACATGAGGGGCGCCAACCTCGGCGAGGCCGATCTCGCGCTGACCGATCTGAGCCGGACCAACCTCACCTCCGCCAATCTGGAAAAGGCCAATCTCTCTCGCGCCTGGTTCACCGGCGCCACCCTCACGAAGGCCAATTTCAATCGGGTCGAGGCCTACCGCGTCGGCTTCGAGGGTGTCGCGGCGAATGGGGCGACCTTTGCCAGCGCCGAATTGCAGCGGGCGAACTTCAAGAACGCCAGCCTTGCCGGCGTCGATTTCGAGAAGGCGGAACTCGGCCGGGCGGATTTCCGCGGCGCGGTCATCTCCGGCGCCAGCTTCCCGCTTGCCAACCTCTCGCGGGCTGACTTCAGCAAAGCGACATTCGACCAGCCGTTGGACTTTTCGCAGGCCTTCATGTTCCTGACCCGCATCGAGGGGCTGGATCTCACAAACGCGAAGGGTCTGTCGCAGGAGCAGGTCAATCTCGCCTGCGGCGATGGCAAAACCCGGCTGCCGGCCGGCCTTACCGCACCGTCCAACTGGCCTTGCCCGTTCGACTGACAATTTCCCAATTGCCGACGCCGCGGATGCTCACGCCTTGACCGCCACCAGGAAAAGCCGCGGGAAGCGCAGCAGCACGCGCCCGTCGGCGGTCTGCGGATAGGCCTTTTCGATCCGCTGCCGGTAGCATTCCAGGAAGCCGGGCTGTTCTTCGTCCGGCAGCTTTTCGAGATATGGCCTGATGCCCGTGCCCTTCACCCATTCGACGATCGCCGCCGCATCCGCCATCGGATGGTTGTAGATCGTGTGCCAAATGTCGACCCGTTCAGCTTTTTTCGACAGCGCGTCGAAATAGGCGATCGTCGGCGGCAGGGGCGGACGCCTCGGATGGGAGGCGGCAAAGTAGCGGGCCCAGCGCGGATCCTCGGTCACCGCATCCGTTTCCGTGTGGTTCGGCTCGCCGCGATTGTCGGGCATCTGCACCGCCAGCACGCCGCCGGGGACGAGGTGGTCCATCAGCCGTTCGAACACGGCGATATGGTCGGGCACCCATTGGAAGACCGCGTTGGCGAACAGGAGCGCTGCCGGCACAGGCGGCGTCCAGACCGAAAGGTCCCCATGGGCAAAGGTGATGCCCGGCAGCCGCTTTCGAGCCGCCGCCAGCATGTCCTCGTCGCTGTCGATGCCGATGGTCTGGTGATCGGCAAAGCGCTCCGCCACCAGCTCGGTCGAGTTGCCCGGACCGCAGCCGAGGTCGTAGGCGGGGCCTGCGGGAAGGTCCGGGACCTGCGCCAGCAGGTCTCGCGCGGCGCGCGTACGCTCGCCCTCGAATTTCACATACTGTGCCGCCGACCACGCCATCCGCGCCTCTCCCTCCGTCTGTTACTCGAGCGCCTCCAGCGTCGGCAGGATCAGCGACGGGCCGAGATCGGCATATTCGTCCGGCATGCCGGTCCGGTTGATCCACACCGTGCGGAAGCCGAATTTCGTCGCACCCGCCACATCCCAGCGGTTCGACGACTGGAACGATACGGCCGCGGGATAGAGCCGGTAGCTCGTCGTCACCACGTCGTAGACGGCGGGTGCTGTCTTGTAGGTGCGCAGCGCGTCGACGGAGAAGATATCGTCGATGACGGTGTCAAGCGCGGCATTGTCGACGGCGGACTTCAGCATCGCCGGTGAGCCGTTGGAAAGGATCGCGACCCGTGCCCCGCGCGCCTTGAGGCTTTTCAGGACCGCGGGCACTTCCGGATAGCAGTCCAGTTTCCAGTACGCGTCGAGAAGCTTCGTTCGCAGCGACCGGTCCACTTCGGGAATTCTGTGAAACGAGTAGTCCAGCGCTTCTTCGGTCAGCTGCCAGAAGTCGCGGTAGGCGCTCATCAGCGCCCGCGTCCAGGAGTATTCCAGCTGCTTGGCTCGCCACAGTTCGGAAAAACGCTGGTATTCCGGGCCGACGTCGCCCGCATGGTGGCGCACGGCCGCATGCACGTCAAACAGCGTGCCATAGGCATCGAAGACATAGGCTGCATAGGGCACGGCGGCGGCTCAACTCCCAGAAAGCGCTATTATTCCAAATCATTAGCGCGAGATCATGTCAACATTGGGTGCATTGCACAAGAAAGGAAACGTCCTTCCTTGCGCGCTCAGAACCGCGTGATCACGCTGATTCCGAGGTCGGTTGTCGTGTCCAGGGTCATCAGGGCATCGACGCCTTCGTCGAGGCTGATCTCGCGGCCGATGAGTTTCTCCGGCTGCAGCCGTCCCTGCGCCATCATCGAAAGCATGGCGTCGTAGCGCCAGGCTTGCATGCCGTGGCTGCCATAGATCTCCAGTTCGTGCCCGATCACCTGCGCCATCGGGATTTCCGGTGTCGCCTCGTCCCCCAGCATCAGGCCGACCTGCACGTGCCGGCCGCGTCGGCGCAGGTTCCTGATCGAGTTGAAGCAGGTCACGCGCGAGCCGAGCGCATCGATCGAGGCATGCGCGCCCCCGCCGGTGATCTCCCGCACCGCCTCGGCCACATCGGCCACGTCCCGCGCGTTGATGGCGGCGACGGCGCCCATCTTGCGGGCAAAGGCGAGCTTGTCGTCCGAAATGTCGATCGCGATCGGATGGGCGCCGAGCGCCGCCGCGATCATGATGGCGGAGAGGCCGACGCCGCCGCAGCCGTGCACCGCCACCCATTCTCCGCCCTTGACCTTTGCCTGGTCGCAGACGGCGCGAAACGAGGTAGCAAAGCGGCAGCCGAGGCTTGCCGCGGTCGCAAAGCTGACATTGTCAGGCAGGTGCACGAGGTTCTGGTCGGCGTAGTCGAGCGCCACGTACTCGGCGAATGATCCCCAATGGGTGAAGCCCGGCTGGAACTGCTCCTCGCAGATCTGCTGGTTGCCCGAGCGGCACTCGTGGCAATGGCCGCAGCCCGAGACGAAGGGCACCGTCACCCGGTCGCCGACCCGGAAGCGCGTCACGCCCCTGCCGGTGGCGAGCACGGTACCGGCGAGCTCGTGGCCTGGCACGTGCGGCAGGGAGATGTCGGGGTCATGCCCCTGCCATCCGTGCCAGTCGCTGCGGCATAGTCCGGTCGCCTCGACCTTGACGACCACGCCCGCGTTCGAAGGCGTCGGATCGGGCAGGGTGCGGATTTCCGGTCTTGCGCCGAATGCTTCGTAGTACATTGCCTTCATCGGGCCACCCTCCGTTCGTGTGTCATTTCTATGCCATGCAGCGGCCGAACGTTCCATTGCCGCATCCATGACAATGGCTGATGCACTCATTCAAGATCGTGTGTGGACACGGCTTGCGATTTGGTTCACGCCATGGCGACTTGACCCGGGCCGAAAGGTCCGGCCTCATGGGTTGGAAGGAGACTTGAAGATGGCAGTCGATACATCCCCGCGCACGCCCACCTGGACCTATGTCGATGGCGAATGGATCTCCGGCAATCCGCCGCTGATCGGCCCCACCTCGCATGCGATGTGGCTCGCCTCCACCGTCTTCGACGGCGCACGCTGGTTCGACGGCATCGCGCCCGACCTCGACCTCCATTGCCAGCGCATCAACCGCTCGGCATTCAATCTCGGCCTCAAGCCGACGATGAGCGCCGAGGAAATCGAAGGCCTGGCCTGGGAGGGTGTGAAGAAGTTCGACGGCAAGACGGCGATCTACGTCAAGCCGATGTACTGGGCCGAGCACGGCGCCCCGTTCAGCGTCGTCGCGCCCGATCCGGAATCGACCCGCTTTGTGCTCTGCCTGTTCGAGGCGCCGATGGGAGACGGCCAGGTCGGCAATTCGATGACGGTTTCGCCGTTCCGCCGGCCGACCAACGAGTGCATGCCGACGGATGCCAAGGCCGGCTGCCTCTATCCGAACAACGCCCGCATTCTCGCGGAGGCGAACAAGCGCGGCTTTGAAAACGCGCTGGTGCGCGACATGCTTGGAAACGTCGCCGAGACCGGCTCGTCCAACGTCTTCATGGTCAAGGACGGCGTCGTCTTCACCCCGGCCGCGAACCATACCTTCCTTGCCGGCATCACGCGCTATCGCGTGATCACGCTGCTGCGCGCGGAAGGCTTCGAGGTGGTTGAAAAGACGATGACGCTGGAGGAATTCCAGACCGCCGACGAGATCTTCACCTCCGGCAACTATTCCAAGGTCGTGCCCGTGAACCGGCTGGACGATCGCAGCCTGCAGCCCGGGCCGGTGACGGCCAAGGCGCGCGAACTCTACTTCGACTGGGCGCATTCGAACGCGAACCAGGCCTGAGGGACAGGGGGCGCGTCTGCGTGGTGCGCGCGTCTCCGCCAGCACCGTCATCCCGGCCACCGAGCGGGATCCAACCGCGTCTGCGGCGTAAGGGGCTCCGGTACGCTCAAGGACATGGGCGTACTGGATGCCGGATCAGGTTCGCCATGACGGGCCGGAGCCTGGGCTTGCGTCTTGGGCGAAAGAACGGGGTCATCCGCTATTCGCTCTCGTCGCTCTCGTCGGTAGCCCCGTTCGACTTCTGCCGCTCCAGCACGGCCGCACGCTGCCTGTCGTTCAGGACGCGGACGTATTCCCGGCCGATCGCGCCCGTGACCTGTGCGCTCCTGGACTGCTTGTCGTAGACGCAGGCAAAGGTGACGCGCGCCTTCTCCTGGTCCGAGCGGCCGCTGATCAGCGCTACGCCGTACTTCTCGGTGCCGAACTCATCGACGAAGACGGTCTCGTTCTTCAGCTTCTCGGGCAGGGCGGCGACGCACTTTGCCTTCACGTCGTCCCGGAATTCCGACCAGGCGTCCGAAGAGGACGCGAAGGCGGGAGCTGCGCCGACGAGTGCCGCGACGATAAGAAATGGGGTGAGCATGCGCATGTGAGGTGCCTTTCAGGTGATTGCGGGCCGGACGGCCCAAACGGGACGACAGAGGGAGAAATGGCTGCGGGATGGGGCGGTTCCATGGCAACGCGTGCAAGTTGCGCATGAGCACGAAAATCTTGCGCAGTCGCAAATTTTGGCATGCAACCCGGTTGTCTGGGACAGGTCATCCCCCTATGTTCCGCTCCACGGATTTCTTTTAAAATTCCGCGATTAAGAGGAGATACCCCATGGCCTTCGAACTTCCGCCGCTTCCCTACGACTACGACGCGCTCGCCCCGTTCATGTCGCGCGAGACGCTGGAGTACCACCACGACAAGCACCACAAGGCCTATGTCGACAACGGTAACAAGCTTGCCGAGGAAGCCGGTCTTTCCAACCTGACGCTGGAAGAGATCGTCAAGAAGTCCTATGGCACCAACCAGGGCCTCTTCAACAACGCCGGCCAGCACTACAACCACATCCACTTCTGGAAGTGGATGAAGAAGGGCGGCGGCGGCAAGTCGCTTCCGGGCGCGCTGCAGAAGGCGATCGACAGCGATCTCGGCGGCTACGACAAGTTCAAGGCTGACTTCGTCGCTGCCGGCACCACGCAGTTCGGCTCCGGCTGGGCATGGCTTTCGGTCAAGGACGGCAAGCTCGCCATCTCCAAGACCCCGAACGGCGAAAACCCGCTCGTTCATGGCGCGTCCCCGATCCTCGGCGTCGACGTATGGGAGCACTCCTACTACATCGACTACCGCAACGCCCGTCCGAAGTACCTCGAGGCCTTCGTCGACAGCCTGATCAACTGGGACTACGTCCTGGAAATGTACGAAGCCGCGACGAAATAAGTCTCGCGCACGGCAGAGTATCAGAAAGCCCCGGTCGCACGGCCGGGGCTTTCTCGTTTCCGGCGCCGGATCTGGCGAGGCATGCTACAAATACGGTGTTGGCGAGGTGAACCGGGCGAGGGGTCTGGACGGGACCTCGCATCGCGGAGAGACTTGAACGAGGGGGAAACGGCATGAAATTGATCGGCATGATCGGCGGCATGAGCTGGGAATCCAGCGCGCTCTACTATCGCCTGCTCAACCAGGCTGCCCATCGCCGCCTCGGCGGGCATCACAATGCCCGCTCCGTTCTCTACACACTCGACTTCGACGGCATCAACAGGATGGCCGCAGAAGGGCGCTGGGATGAGGTCGGCGCGGTGCTTGCCGACGCGGCGCGCCGGCTGGAAAGCGCAGGTGCGGATTTCGTGTTGATCACGGCCGTCAGTGGCCACGCGGTGGCTGCTGCGGTCGAGGCGGCAATGCGCGTGCCGCTGCTGCATCTGGCCGATCCCCTGGGCGAGGCGCTGAGGGCACAGGGGATCACGACCGTGGGCCTGCTCGGCACGCGCTACACGATGGAGATGGACTTTTTCACCGACCGCCTGCGTGACCGCTTCGGTCTGGAGGTGCTGGTGCCGCCGCCGGATCAGCGAAGCGCACTCCACAGCATCATCATCGAGGAACTGACGCTCGGTCGCGTCACGCCGCAAGCGCGCACGACCCTGCTTGCGATTGCCGGCGAACTGGCTTCCCGCGGCGCCGGAGCCGTCGCCGTGGCCTGCACCGAGCTTCCGATTCTGGCCGAGCTCGACGCCTATGCGGTGCCGGCTTTCGACGTGGTGCAGTTGCATGTCGAGGCGGCGCTGGAGCGCGCGCTTACCGAATCTTCCGCCGCACCCGGCGGGTGAGCGTGACCGTTCCCGCATGGACGGGCGGATCGCAGATGCGATGCAACCTGGATCCCGGACATCAATAAAACGTTACTTTTCTTCGCGTGTCGGCATGCAATCTTGCAGCCGCAATCGACAAATCACGCCCGCCGACCAGGTCGGGCGTTCCCACCTGGAGCCAATGATGAAGTTAAAGACAATCGCCGCCGCTGCCATCGTTGCAGTCCTCGGAGCCGGCGCCGTCGTTGCGGCTGACGAGCCGCAGGCCGCGCGCCAGCAGATGATGAAGGACGTCGGGCGCGCCATGGGCGCTCTCGCCGGGATCGCCAAGGGCGAAAAGCCCTATGACGCCGACGTGGTAAAAGCCTCGCTGACGACGATGAGCGAGGTCTCCAAGACCTTTGCCGACCAGTTTCCGGCAGGCTCGGAGACTGGCTTCGAGACCGAGGCGAGCCCGAAGATCTGGGAAAACATGGATGATTTCCGCGCGAAGGACGCACAGTTCGGCAAGGATGTCGATACGGCACTCGCTACGCTGCCCGCAGACCAGGCGGGCGTGGGCGCAGCACTCGGAACGATCGGCAAGAACTGTTCCGCCTGTCATGAGACATATCGGCTGAAGAAGTAACGATTGGCAGCTGAAAGCTCGCGCCTTCCGGGGACAAATATCCCGGAGGCCGCACTTCCATGTGCGCATGCGACCATGCAGCCGGCCGATGCCCGGCATTGATTGCTGCGGGATCTGCCGGACCGCGTGACCCTAGGACGTAAAGATGAAATTTCTGAAAGTCACCGCTGCAGTCGGCGCGGCAGGTCTTTTGGGCCTTGCCTGCTTTCTCTGGGTCACGGCACCCGCGCGCACGCCGGATGATCTGTGGCAGGGGCTGGGCGAGCCAAATGTCGAAAACGGCGAGCGTGTCTTTTCCGCAGGCGGCTGTTCCAGCTGCCACGCAGCACCCGGTGCAGGCGACGACGGCAGGCTCGTGCTGGCCGGTGGCGCGCCGCTTGCAAGCCCGTTCGGCACGTTCCACGCCCCCAACATCTCGCCCCACCCCGAAGCCGGCATCGGCGGCTGGTCGCTGCATGAATTCGGCGATGCGATGCTGCGTGGCGTCGGCAGGCAGGGAGAACACCTCTATCCTTCCTTTCCCTACGCCTCCTATGCCCGCATGACGCCTTCCGACATCAACGATCTCTTCGGATACCTGAAGACGTTGCCGGCGAGCGACAACGTCGCACCCGCGCATGAACTGCCGTTCCCCTTCAATCAGCGTGCGCTCCTGGGCGGCTGGAAGTTTCTCTATCTGAACGACGATCCGCGCGTTGCAATCGCCAACGCCGATGCGAAGGTGGAGCGCGGCCAGTATCTCGTCGAAGGCCCCGGCCATTGCGGCGAATGCCACACGCCGCGCGATGCGCTGGGCGGGCTGAAGGCGGATCTGTGGCTTGCGGGCGGGCCGAACCCCGAAGGCGGGCCGGGCCGTGTCCCCAACATCACGCCGGGCGGTCTCGACGGCTGGAGCGAGAGCGACATCGCCTACTATCTCGAATCCGGTTTCACGCCGGATTACGATTCGGTCGGCGGTTCGATGACAGCGGTGCAGAAGAACATGGCGCGGCTGCCGGCAGAGGACCGCGACGCGATCGCAGCCTATCTCAAGGCCATTCCGGCCCATTGATCCAAAAACGTGAAGGACTGCCCGGCCATGCGGGCAGTCCGTTGTCTTTGCCGCTGACCGATCAGTCCGGCAGGGCGTAGGCGATCACATAGTCGCCGCGGTCGGGCGACTGGCGCGCGCCGCCGGCCGAGATGACCACGTACTGCTTGCCGGTCTTTGGCGACTTGTAGGTCATCGGTCCGCCCTGGCTGCCGACGGGCAGCCGCTCCGTCCAGACTTCCTCGCCCGTCGCCGTGCTGAAGGCGCGCAGATAGTAGTCCTGCGTGCCGGCGATGAAGACGAGCCCGCCCTGCGTTGCGAGCGTGCCGCCGAGCGTCGGCATGCCGATCGGGATCGGCAGGCCCATCTTGATGCCGAACGGGCCCGTGTCCATGACCGTGCCGACCGGCACCTGCCAGGCGATCTTCTGCGTCTTCATGTCCACAGCGGTCAGCGTGCCGAAGGGCGGGGCCTGGCAGGGGATGCCGAGCTGCGACAGGAAGCGGTTCTTGTCGACCGCATAGGGCGTGCCCTTCATCGGCACGAGGCCCATGCCGGTGTTGACGCTCTCGCCGCCACTGGCGGTCTGGTCGCTCGGTGCGGCCTCGACCATCTTCACCCAGAGGCCGACGCGCATGTCGTTGACGAAGATCATGTTGTTGATCGGGTCGGTCGAAAGGCCGCCCCAGTTCATCCCGCCCAGCGAGCCGGGGAAGGACAGCGACAGGTCGGTGCCCGGCGCGGTGTAGAGGCCATCGTAACGCATCGACTTGAAGGCGATGCGGCACAGAAGCTGGTCGAACGGCGTGGCGCCCCACATGTCGGACTCGGTATAGGGACCGACGCCGATCTGCGGCATGCCGACGGAAAGCGGCTGGGTGGGGGCGTAGGGCTCGTTCGGGATGTTCGCCGGCTTGACGGGGATTTCCTTCACCTCCGTCAGCGGCTTGCCGGTCGCCCGGTCGAGCACGTAGAGCTGGCCGGCCTTGGTGCCGAAGACCAGCGCCGGCACGGTGGAACCGTCAGCCTTCGGGAAGTCCACGAAGGAGGGTTGCATCGGCACGTCGAAGTCCCAGAGGTCGTTGTGCACGGTCTGGAAGACCCATTTCTCGCGGCCCGTGGTTGCGTCGAGCGCAAGCATCGAGGCACCGTACTTGTGGTCGAGCGGCGTGCGCGTTGCGCCGTACAGGTCGACGGAGGGGCTACCGACCGGCATGAAGACGACGTTGGAAGCCGGGTCGTAGGACATGGCCGCCCAGACGTTCGGCGTCGAACGGGTGTAGGTCTGGCCTTCCGGCGGCAGGCCTGTGATGTCCGGATTGCCCGGGTCGAAGGCCCAGCGGAGCTGGCCGGTGATGACGTCGAAGCCGCGCATCACGCCGCCCGGCATGTCCACCTGCACGTTGTCGGCGATACGTCCGCCGACAACGACGGTGGTGCCCGCAAGCGTCGGAGCCGAGGTCAGCACATAGCTCGGATCGGCGGCATCGCCGAGACCGATCTTCAGGTTGACGCGGCCGTTGGTGCCGAAATCCGGGCAGAAGGCGCCGGTGTCGGCGTCGAGCGCGATGAGTTCGGCCTCGATCGTGTTCATCAGGATGCGGCGTTGGCAAAGCGCGCCTTCGGCCACCGAAACCGGCGTGACCGGCGTCGAGCCGGGTAGCGTCGGCTGTTGGATCTGGCTGGTCGCATCGAAGTAGGCAAGGCCGCGGCAACGCATCCAGACTGACGACTTGGCGTTGATCTCGGTCTTCCAGATCTCCTTGCCGGTATCGACATCGACGGCGATGACGTTGTTGTGCGGCGTGCACAAAAACAGCTTGTCTCCCACCTGCAGCGGTGTCTGCTGGTCTTCGGCGCCGTTATTGCCGGGGCTGATCGGCGTGTCGCCGGTCCGGTAGGTCCAGGCGACCTTCAGGTCCTTCACGTTGTCGACGTTGATCTGGTCGAGTGCGGCAAAGCGGCTGCCGCCGTGCGTGTTGCCGTAGGCCTCCCAGTTCTTCTGCTCGCTGGCCGGGTCGACCGGTGTCCGTGCGGGCGCGGTGCCGGCGAAGCGGACGGTCGGATGCGGCACGAACATGCCGGCGACGCCTGCGGCCGCAGCGAGCGCCAGGATCGCTGCGATGAGGAAGGAGGGAAGGTAGGCAGGCGAACGGCCGCTCGCCTTGCGCAGCAGCGGATAGGAGAGTGCCACCACCGCAGCACCGATGCCGAGTGCCAGCAGGCGCGAGATCAGCGCCCAGAAGTCGAGGCCGACATCCCACACGGCCCAGACGACCGTGAGCAGGGTGACGAGCCCGAAGAGCAGCGCGCCGGACGGCTTGCGCAAGAGCACCAGCGCACCGGAAAGCACGATGCCGATGCCGGCCAGCAGGAAGTACCAGCTGCCGCCGAGGGAGACCAGCTTTCCGCCGCCGATGGCGAGGAACAGGCCTGCGAGAATGAGAACGGCGCCGAGAACGAACAGCCATATCTTGGCGGCCGCAGGCGTCGCGTATGGGGTATCTGTCATGGGGTTTCCAGCTCCTTTGGGACGTCAACCGGTTGAAAACCTGAAGCCGGCGCCACTCGGTCGGAGATGGACAAGGTGAGAGTGCCTGGCATCATGGGTCGGTCGAGCATGCGCGCACCGTTCCTGAAGATACTGAAGCGGATCGGGAGCGCCCCTTGGCGATTGAAGACGGACTGCCGCGCCCTCCCGTCGCGCACCAGCCGCAGGCGCACGCACCTGCTTCTGCCCTCTTATGCCGCATGGGACATTCTGGCAAGGAGATGTTCGGTTTGCGGCGGAACAGCGCCGCGCCGGAGCCGGGCACGGCGCTTTCCGTCAGTCCTGCTCGCTCTGAGCCTGTTTTCTCTATGCTTTATTTCTTTAGGACAGCGCCTGCATGTAGCGCATGCCGGTGACGGGACCAGCCTTGAAGTTCATTTCCTCGTAGAAACGGTGTGCGCCGAAATTGCCGGTGGCGGCGCTGACGGAAAGGTAGCTGCACCCGGCGATTCGGGCCTGCTCGCGCGCCCGCGAAACCAGATGCCGGCCAATGCCGCTGCCGCGATGTCCCTCGCGGACGAAGATCTGGTGCAGCTCCATGCCGCGCCGCCCTTCGAGCGCCCGGTAGAGCGGCACGAGTATGGCGTATCCGACGAGCTGGCCGCCGGCTTCGGCGACGACCGCGGTAACCCACGGGGTCGTTCCGAACAGGTCGCGGTCGAGGTCGCTCGCCGTCACCTTTGCGTCGTCGCCGTGGCATTCGGCATGCAGGGCAATCATGTCCAGCAACTGGCGCAGGTCGCCGGGGCGTGCCGCGCGGATGTTGAGGACGGGCGGGCGTTCGGCGGATGCCGTTTCGAGCTTGATGACGGTGTTCATTGCGAGGCTCCTTCGGGTTCTTTTGCCAACAGGAGCCTGAAAACAACAAAGCCGCCTGATGGCGGCTTGTTGGACATGATGATCGAACAGCCGCTCCTTATCGGAACAGCCAAAAATACGTGTGCGCGATGGGTGCGTTCGTGATCATGGCGGCGATATTCTCCTATTCGCCGCCATTGTCAATGCGAAAATTTCAGGGCCATGCCGGACGCGCCGCAACGACGATCGTCCTGACAGTTTAGCCTTCGGCCGCCGTCTTCAGCTCTGAGGTGCTTTCGCCTGCCGCCCCGACGCCGAACTGTTGTTCGATCGCCTCGCGGATCTCGGCCTCGATCGCCTTGCGCTCCTCCGGCGGCAGGGCCTTCAGGGAATCTTCCGTGAGCCCCATTTCCTCCAGCATCTGCTTGCGGAGGCGCTCGGCCGGCGTCATCTTCGCGAGCTCCATGAATTCTTCGACAATTCCCGTGTCCGCCGAGGTCGTTTCGCTCTTGTCTGCGCCGATCGTCCACAGTGCGCGCGCAAACGCCGACGTCTGGGGCATGGACGGGGCGACCGTGGGGGCGCTGGTGCGTGTGACGCCGCTTTCCTCGCTCGAACCGGTGAAGTCTTCCCGCTTCGAAGAGGTCTGCCGCGCCAGTGTGTAATTCGCCAGGAGGTTGTCGCTGCCGATCTTCATGCCGATCTCCGGAAAAGTACGAATCCGGGTATCCCGAAGTCGCAGGGCGCCCCGGGCGGGGCGCGGTTGAGGTCCGGCAGACCCTAGGCATTGCAGCTTATGCGAGCCTTGCCAGCGCTATGGCAGCGTATAGGCGATCACGTAGTCGCCGGGCTTGGTGCCGATCGACCCGTGACCGCCTGCAACGATGAGCACGAACTGCTTGTCGCCGACGGTGTAGGTCATCGGCGTCGACTGGCCGCCGGCCGGAAGCCTCGCTTCCCACAGCTGCTCGCCCGTCGTCACGTCGTAGGCGCGCAGGTAGTCGTCCACCGCAGCGCCCAGGAAGGCGACCCCGCCCTTGGTGATGATCGGCCCGCCGATGCCGGGAACGCCCACCTTGAAGGGCAGGGGCAGGGGCGACATGTCGCGCACGGTGCCGTTCTTGTGCTTGTAGACGACCTTGCCGGTGCGAAGGTCGGCGCCGGCGACATAGCCCCACGGCGGCGCTTGGCAGGGGATCTTCAGCGGCCCCAGGAACGGCCCCATGTAGACGCCGTAGGGCGCGCCCTCGTTGCGGTTGAGCCCCTGCTCGGAGCCCTTCTCGCCCTGTTCCTTCGGCGGGATCTGGTCGCGCGGGACGAGCCGCGAGGTGAAGGCCAGATAGGTCGGCATGCCGAACATGATCTGGCGTTCGGGATCGACGGCGACCGAGCCCCAGTTGAACACGCCGAAATTGCCGGGATAGATGATGCTGCCTTCCAGCGAGGGCGGGGTGTATCGTCCCTCGTATTTCAGCCGGTGGAAGTCGATGCGGCAGGCGAGCTGGTCGAACATCGTCACCCCCCACATGTCCTTTTCCTGCAGCGGGTCGGGCATGAAGGTCAGGCCGGAAAGCGGCTGCGTCGGCGAGGTGAAGTCCTCGGGGATCGCGCCCGTCGGCGCCGGCACTTCTGTGACCGGGACCAGCGGCTCGCCGGTCCGCCGGTCGAGAACGTAGACGTCGCCCTGCTTCGTCGGCCCGACGAGCGCGGGCACGACGGTGCCGTCCTCCCTGGTGATGTCGAGCAGGGCCGGCTGGGCGGGAATATCCATGTCCCACAGGTCGTGGTGCACGGTCTGGCGCACCCAGCGCACCTGTCCGGTCTCAAGGTCGAGCGCCACGATGGAGGAGGAGTATTTTTCCACGTGCTCGCTGCGGCCCATGCCGAGCTGGTCGGGGACCTGGTTGCCGAGCGGCACGAAGATCAGGCCCAGCGCCTCGTCGTAAGAGGAAACAGACCAGCTGTTGGGCGAGTTGGTCGTATACTTCTGGCCTTCGGGAAGCGGCGTGGTGACGTCGGGATTGCCCGAATCCCAGTTCCAGATCAACTGCCCGGTGTTGATGTCGAAGGCGCGGATCACGCCCGACTGCTCGTGGATCGAGTAGTTGTCGTTGACCGCGCCGGCGACGATGATCTTGCCGCCGACGGCGACCGGCGGCGACGTCGAGTAGTAGTAGCCGGCGGGATTGTACTCCATGCCGGTCTCCAGATGCAGCACGCCGTTGTCGGCAAACGCGGTGCAGACCTGCCCGGTCGCCGCGTCGAGCGCGATCAGGCGTGCGTCCGAGGTCGGCAGGTAGACGCGCTCGGCGCAAGGGGCGCCGGCTGCGGCCGCCGGATCCTTCCAGTAGGTGACGCCGCGGCAGGTCTGGTGCTGTCGGTCCGGGTTCATGCCGGAATTGCTGTCGTATTTCCACTTCTGCTCGCCCGTCGCGGCATCCAGCGCGATCGCCCAGTTGTGCGGCGTGCACAGATAGAGGGTCTCGCCGACCTTCAGCGGCGTCACCTGGTAGGTGGTCTCGGCGACGTCGTCCGGCAGCTTCACGTCGCCGGTCTGGTACTGCCAGGCGACCTTGAGCGTGTTGACGTTTTCCGGCGTGATCTGGTCAAGGGGAGAGTAGCGCTGCCCGTAGCCGGTGCGGCCGTACTGGTGCCATTCGCCGTCCGGCACATCGCCGCCGAGTGCGGGTGTGGTGATGAGTGCCTCCACCGGCAACGCGCCACGGATGTCGTGAATGTCATGCGTCATGGCGAACACCGCGACGCCGATCGCCAGTAGCCCCGCAACGGCGAGCGGCAGCACGGTCGCGGGATAGACCTCGCCGGTGGGGCTGGTGAAGCCGAGGGGGCGACGGATCGCCGGCAGCATCAGCCACAGGCCGAGAAGCACGATGATGCCGCCGCGCGGGCCGAGTTGCCACCAGTCGAAGCCGACTTCCCAGACCGCCCATGCCAGCGAGCCGATCATCAGGATGGCGTAGATCCAGATGGCGATCGGCCGCCTCATGAACAGCAGAATGCCGGTCGCGAGAAAGCCGAGGCCGGCGATCAGGTAGTAGGGGCTGCCGCCGAGCGAGACCAGCCACCCGCCACCAGCGACGAGAACAATGCCGATCAGGTCGAAGACGATGGCGGTGAGAATGAGGAGCATGCGCGTTCTCCATGAAGGCAGGTCGAGCCAGTGCGGGAGGCCGTGAACCGGTCAACGCGGCATGTCATCGGGTCGTGTCATCGCTCGGGTCGAGGACCTCTCTGCAACCATCAACTAGCGCGCCCACAATCACAATCAACGGGTGAGGTGAAACGGCGAGCGAGGCGAATGTGTTCGCTTCAGGGAAGGGACCGACGTCCTCTGTTAAAGCAATGTCTCTCGCTGTTTACGGCCAGCAAAGCTCGATGATGTATCTCGTGGTAGACGATGTCGACATGGCGAGACGAAGAGAGGATCCCAATGAACCAGCCTGCCTATTCAATCGTGGCCCGGACCCCATCTGTCGAGGAGTATTTGCATCTTCGAGCGGTGGCGGGACTGAGTTCATTTACGGAAGAGGCCGCGGGCAGGGGCCTGCACGGGACTGTCTATTCCGTAGTGGTTGTTCGCGAGGGTTCCGCAGTCGGCATGGGACGTTTGATCGGAGACGGAGGTTGCTTTTTTCAGGTCGTCGACATTGCCGTGCATCCCGAACACCAGGGGCGGGGACTCGGTAAGGCGATCATGAATGCCATCATGGAGCATGTAAAAGACAGACTGCCCTCTTCGGCGTATGTCAGCCTGATCGCCGATGTGCCGGCAAACACGCTTTATGAAAAGTTCGGCTTCAAGGAAACGGCACCAAGGTCTCTGGGAATGGCCTATCGTGTAAACGCGTCGGCCTGACCGCTCTCTGCTGCGGGAGGTGCATACGTCTCCGTACACTTCGCCCTCGGTTGCATCGTGCGGCCGCCGTCCCCGCCTCCACCTGCAACAGTCGTCCCGCCGCGCAACTGCGCCCGCCCACTCACGTCCCGCAAAAGGTCTGCAGCACCTCTTCGCCCGGCATTGGCGGCCGGGCGTAGGCCGAAAAGGCCGGCTGGTCGTCATAGGGGCGGGAAAGCAGGTCGTTCAGCGCCTCGAACAGGGAAAAATCCTGTTCTTCGACCGCGGCGGCGATCGCTTCCTCGATCCGGTGGTTGCGCGGGATGAAGGCAGGGTTGACCGCGCGCATCGAAGCCGCCCGCTCTGCGGGAAGGCGGGCATCGCGGTCGAGCCTTTCGCGCCAGCGGGCAAGCCACGGGCCTGCAGCCTCCCGGTCGGCCAGCAGATTTGCGAAGGCGGCATCGGCGGCGCTATCTTCCGCCGCATCCGAAAGGCTTCGGAAGGAGAGGGTGAAGTCCGCCTTCTGCTCCAGCATCAGGGCGAGGAAGGCGCGGATCAGGTCGGTATCGGCTTCCTCCACGTCGTCGCCGAGGCCGAGTTTGGCGCGGATCGTTCCGCTCCAGGCCTCCTGGAAATGCTCCATGAAGCGGGAAACGGCATCGTTTGCGAGATCGACGGCATCGCCCGGCGTCTCGTGCAGCAGCGGCAGCAGCGTCTCGGCAAGCCTTGCGATGTTCCACTGGCCGATCATCGGCTGGTTGCCATAGGCGTAGCGGCCACCCTTGTCGATCGAGGAGAAGACGGTGCGCGGATCGTAGCTGTCCATGAAGGCGCAGGGGCCGAAATCGATCGTCTCGCCGGACACCGCCATGTTGTCGGTGTTCATCACGCCGTGAATGAAGCCCACGCCGAGCCAGCGGGCGATCAGCTGTGCCTGCCGCTGTGCCACCGCGTCTAGGAGCTTCAGGTAGCGCCCGTCCTGTCCCTTGAGTTCGGGATAGTGGCGGTCGATCACGTGGTCGGCGAGAATGCGGATGCTGTCGGTGTCGCCGCGCGCCGCGAAGAACTGGAACGTGCCCACGCGGATGTGGCTTGAGGCGACGCGCGTCACGATCGCGCCGGGCAGCATCGTTTCGCGGTACACGGGCTGGCCGGTGGTAACGGCGGCGAGCGCGCGCGTCGTCGGGATGCCCAGCGCATGCATCGCCTCGCTCACGATGTATTCGCGCAGCACCGGGCCAAGGGCTGCGCGCCCGTCCCCGCGCCGCGAGAACGGCGTCGGGCCGGACCCTTTCAGCTGGATGTCGCGCCGCGCGCCGTCAGGGCGGATCACTTCGCCCAGAAGGATCGCGCGGCCGTCGCCAAGTTGCGGCACGAACTGGCCGAACTGGTGGCCGGCATAGGCCTGGGCGATCGGCTCGGAGCCGGCCAGGATGCGGTTGCCGGAAAAGATCGCAGCACCGTCGCGTTCCAGCGCCTCGGCGTCGAGCCCCATTTCTTCAGCGAGTGTCCGGTTGAACGCGATCAACCGCGGTGCTGCCACCGGCGTCGGCTCGACGCGGGCGAAGAAATTCTGCGGAAGGCGCGCATAGCTGTTGTCGAATTCGATCGGCTTGGCCTTGCTTGCCGAAATCCGGGTGGCAGCTTCTGTCATGGTTCGGCTCGCATTCCTTGATGGCCTGGGTCTGAGCGCCCAGACCTTGGCGCCCGGGTTCTATCGTCACCCTATTAGATAGGAACGCGGGAGGCGAGCGGAAGTGCCGCTGGGGCATCGGGGGATCGAGAACGCGGCGCCATACTTCCGAACATCAGCTATTGCTGTTGCGGCCGCGCCAGTTGCTGTCGGAGCAGTTGGGCTTCCTGGCTGTCGACCTCGAACAGAAACGCTCTTGAGCACGGCGCTTGCAACACCGTCAGGGTGCCTGGCTCAAGATTGGGCACACCGGTTGCTGACGGCCCGCGCAGCGGAGGAATGGGAGCACTCGGGTCTCGCAGGGCAACAAGAAATGGACCGGACGGGATGCTCTCCGGCTCGCCGAATGTTGAATTGTCCCATGTCACCGAAAGCTCGTGAGGGGCATTGCCTCGCAGAACTTCATCGACCATGATCTTGAAACGGGCATAGTCGGTGAGGAAGCCCGACGGCTCCTTCGTTGATTTCCAAAGTCCCGGGTGTTTGGCGACCAGCGATTTGAAACGTTCGCGCGCAATGGGATCGAGCACGATGTGATAGCCCGAAACTCTCCCAACCACCACGACATCGGCGTACTGGACATCGTCCAGATCCAACCGAGCGAGCATTGTGCAGGCGCCCGCCCTCCCACCGATGCTCGAAAGGAGGAGGGCAATCCCGAAAATGAAGCAAAGACGCCGCACAGAAACTCCTTGGAGCGATCGACTTATGTCAACCTAGGTCCTGTTGACAAAGTACGGCAACCATATCTTCGCCGCGGCCAGCGCAAGGAATGCTGAGAAGGATTTCCGGGTCTTGTCGTATCTGGTTGCCATACGGCGGAACTGCTTGAGCCGGTTGAACATCCGTTCGATGCGATTTCTATCTTTGTAGGCTCGAAAATCGCAAGGAGGCGGGTTGTTCCTGTTAGCCTTCGGCGGGATCACGGGCCTTATCCCGTGGATCAGCAGTTCTTCGCGCAGGTAATCACCATCATAACCTTTGTCGGCAAGAAACAATCTCGGTCTGCTGACCGGCATTGTCAGCAGGTCTGGAACGGCACTGTAATCCGACGCTTCGCCACCCGTCAGGATAAAGCCGAGAGGGCGTCCCTGACCGTCTGCACGGGCGTGGATTTTCGTCGTAAAGCCGCCGCGTGATCGACCAAAGGCCTCCTGATAAGTCCCCCTTTTGCGCCCGCAGCCTGCGAATGGCCCCGAACCGTGGTGCTGTCGATCATGTGCTGCCAGTCATCGGTCAACCCCAGCTCAACAAGCGTTTCGAGAAGAGCGTCCCAGACACCTTGTTCGGCCCATCGACGGAACCGGACATAAATCGAGTTCCACTTGCCATAGCGCTCGTGCATATCGCGCCAGGGGCATCCGACGCGTAGAACATGCAGCATCCCATTTAGAAAACGCCGATTATCATAAGCGGGGCGCGACTTACGCCCACGTTCTCTCGGTAAGAACGGCTCGATGATATGCCATTCCTCTTCGCTCAAATCGCCTCGCTCCAACGCTACCTGCCTAAAAGGCAGCTTTGAATCATGTTCTCACCGATTTGAGAATCCCATTTCCTTTCAATCAGGTAGGGCACCAATCAACGTTCTGTGTTGCGGCCCACCTTCCGTGTCGCGGTGTATGAGAGAAACCGTTTCGAACAGAACTTCGATCATTACGTCATTGAAAGATATAAGCCAGAACCTCGGGTTCAGGGCCTTCCATTTGAAGGTCTCTTCGCCGCCAACAATTTCGTTGAACCTCCATGGGTGGACCGCATACCGGCACTCTTTCAGGCCCTCAACATTCATCGGCGTTATTCTGAAATCGATAACTTCTCCAAATTTTAGCACCACATTGCCGCCTCCCGCACGCAACGAGGCTTCATAGCAAACGAATGCGTCGTTCCCGTCATACAGCACGGCAGGGTTTGCGACCGTTCCTAATTCGGGAAAAGCTTCTAGGGGAACTGATACTTTCATGATCAAACGCATTTCCGGATCGGTGGAACGACAACGCTCGGTTCCACGTGGATGGTCACTTTGTCAACAGGACCTAGGATTTCAATCGCGGCGGAGCAATGGCCATGACTGTGCATTGCTCAGTTGCAGGTGTCTGGGGGTGGCACACTCGGTGCTTTCTGACATCTGCCCGACGCCCCGCAGGAAAACGGCCCACCTTTCGGCGGGCCGCTGGCTAATTCGGGCTAGCGCCCGTAGATGCGGTTGCGACGGGTTCCGGTCGGGTTTTGGAAGTCCGCGTGCCTTGCAATATGGCCGTCCAGCCCTTCTAGAGTCTGTCAGGGCTAGGCTGCACCATAGCCTGCATGTCGCAGATAGTTCGAGCACTCCTGCGGCGTAAAGAGCTGCAGGAGATCGCCGACGCGCCTCCATGTTGTTTCGACGGTTCGTTCTTC
>NZ_JABXYK010000013.1 GCF_013378445.1 Mycoplana rhizolycopersici | reverse complement strand
CTGTTCAGCGCTCGCGCTACATGACACTTGAGACGATCGCCACAATGAGTGATGATCAGCTCATCAACTTGCCTGCTGCAAGTTGACCCGTTCCCGGCCCTGTCCGGAAAGCTCGAGGATCGCCCGAACTACACCACTCCCTGGGACATCATCCGTTTGCACAGGAATCGTTCTACGGGAGCTGAACGCTACCTTTGTCGTGGAGCTGTGTTGGCGTCACAGCTGTCTGTAGCCACGCCGAGCCTTGGCGCTTGACCAGCGCTCGAATTGCTTTATCGCCTCCACAAGAGATGGCGTACGGCTCGCAAGTTGACGCCCATGCGTACCGATCCGACCCCACCGGCGCACGATCAGAGTCTCACCGAAAAGATCCTGCTGAACCTCGACAACGTAGAACCGTGCCAGATTGCCGGTTGTATCGACACGTTCCAGATAGATGTCTCTTACGCTGCTTGTCATCCGCCGAGTATCGATTCATGCGTCGGACACGTCCAATGAGTTCCATGAATCGGATAGCTGCCATCGATTCACGACTTTGATGGGTCACTCCGAACGAGAACTGGTGCTTTGACGACGGCTTCCAACGCTCCCCGTGTTGGCGAACGGTCCCGCGTGGGAAGAACGGACTCAACAATTGACCGAAAATCAAAAATATGATTTACGATTTACGGCATGATGATTTCGCGACCTCGTATCGAATCTGCCCTTGAGCGCGCCTTGGCACGCGCGCCCGTCGTCGCGCTGATTGGCGCACGACAGGTTGGCAAGACCACGCTTGCCCGAAAGCTTGCGGATCGAGCGAAAGGCACACTCTATCTGGATCTGGAACGGATAGCTGATCGCCGCAAGCTGGAGGATGCAGAAGCATTCCTTCAAGCGCAGGCTGGGCATTTGACGGTGCTGGACGAGGTACAGCGGCTGCCTGAGTTGTTCGCCGAATTACGAGGGATCGTTGACGATCGGCGCGCCGGAGGCGAGCGATCCATGCAATTTCTGTTGCTGGGCTCAGCATCTTTGGACCTGATCCAGCAGGTGTCGGAAACGCTGGCAGGGCGAATTATCTATCTCGAGATGCCACCGATCGGTGCGGAAGAGGCTGTAGCGGCTTCTATTGATATCGACCAGCTGTGGCTGCGCGGCGGCTTTCCCGATAGCCTGACCGCGGTAACGGACGAGGAAAGTTACCTCTGGCGGCAGGCTTTTGTCCGAAGCTACCTTGAGCGCGATGTCCCCATGTTTGCTCCGCGCATGCCGGCCGCAACGATCGGTCGTCTTTGGACGATGTTGGCCAACGGACAAGGAAACACACTTAACAGCGCGCGGTTCGCCCAGGGCCTGGGTGTGTCGGCCCCCATGATTGGCCGGTATATTGATCTTCTTGTTGATCTCATGCTGGTTCGGCGCCTCCAGCCATGGAGCGGCAATCTCGGCAAGCGCCTCGTGAAGTCCCCCAAGATTTACGTCCGTGACAGCGGCCTCGTCCATGCCCTCCTGGAAATCGGCACGCTCAATCAATTGTTGGGACACCCCGTTGTCGGGCCAAGCTGGGAGGGGTTTGTGATAGAGACGCTTATCGACGCGGCTGGGGCCGATGCGGTTCCTTTGTTCTACAGAACTGCCGACGGTGCAGAGATCGACTTGGTGTTTGAACGGGCTGGCAAGCCAATGGTGGCTATCGAGGTCAAGCGCGCCAGCGCTCCGCAAGCCGAGCGCGGGTTCTTTGTCGCCTGTGACGATCTTGAAATAGAAAACAGAATTGTTGTTGGAGCAGGTGCAGGCGATTATCCGGCGAAGGGCGGGGCCAAGGTGCGCAATCTGCTGTCGGCGGTCAAAGAGGTCCGAGAAATTCTGAAATCACCATTTGCAGCGTAACCGCGATTATGGAACACATGAGGGATCGGGCTGCCGGCCATGATTGGCTCGTCCAGCATGGCGTAGGTGTGCTCCTCCGCTTTGGATGGAGAAGTGGCTAACGACCAATAGAAGCTTGAGCAGTAGGGTCGGCAGCTTCATTGGTTCAGCCTTTTCCAGGTAAAGGTGAAGGTGACGATGGTCAGCACCATCATGATGACCGCCATGGACGAGGCGCAGGAGATCTTGCCGGGCTCGATGAAGCCCTGCGAATAGGCGTACATGTCGAGCGTCTCAGTCGAGATGCCGGGGCCACCACGGGTCATGACATAAACCACGTCGAAGGAGCGCAGGCTTTCGATCGCCTTGACGAGAAAAGGACTGATCAGCGGTGTCTTCAGCATCGGCAGCGTCACAAAGCGTTGGATCTCGAAACGGGTCGCACGGTCGATCCGCGCGGTTTCCAGGGGCTGCGGCGGCAGAGATTCCAGGCGTTTCAGGATGATCGCCGCGAAGAACAGGCCCCATTGCCAGACGTGGGCAAAGGCGACGGCGAGCAATGCAGTCGAGCCCGCGCGCGCTCCGATGAGCGAAGTTGCGGACCGCGTCGGCCTCGAACCCTCGGCCTTCTCCCGCGCCTTCCGCAGGCTGACGGGTATGAACTTTTCGGATTACAGCCGGTCACTGCGAGTCTGGCGGGCTCGAACGCTGCTGTCCGAAAATGAGATGCCGATTACCGATATCTGCTTCGAGGCAGGCTTCAACAACCTTTCAATTTCAATCGCTATTTCCGGCTGGAAACTGGCCTCACTCCCCGAGCCTATCGCAAAGCGGCACGCATCAGAGCGAAATCGGTCATCGCGGGCTTTTCGCAAAAATAGGAGAATGCCCCCGAAAGACGGTCGCGGGCACCATTGCCGGCCCCACGCCATGAACTCTCGAAGTCCGGAACGTCTTGCTGCACTTCTACCTTGTCCGCAGCCGCTACATGCCGGAAGCTTAACATTGCGGGAATAGGGTTTATCGCAGTTCGGCGTGACAACTCCCGTTCGACCTCGAACTGACCGAGGGGGGAGAATTCCTTCATCCCGCACGCGGCGGTGATCCTTCGTCGAAGCGCCCGCTCGGGCCGCCGGCGATGCCAACGTTGGGGTCGGATGACCCCGTTAATGAACGTGGCCAGCTATGACAGGTATGTACGCTATGTGTTTGGAGCCGGCCCCGGGGCAAGCCATCGGGCGTGCGCTAGGTGACATAGTCGCGGCTACCTTCATTCAGTAGCCAGCGTATTGCCGGTCGTTTCAACCATTTCAGTATCCCTAAACCGTTTAGGCTGGCTCATTTGTCGATATCACGCATCAAACCAACCAGCCAGTTCACGAACACACGCACCTTGTTGCTGAGATGCCGGGTTTGGGGATAAACCACGTATAGCGGCAACGGTTCGTGCTGCCACAGAGGAAGGACGCGGATCAGGCGTCCGTCGGCAAGGGCTTCGCGGGCCATGAACAACGGCAATTGCGCTACGCCAAGCCCTGTCAGGGCGGCGGTGAGATAAGATCGGGCATCGTTGGCGGAAATCACATAGCGGGGAACGATGTCCCGGGTTTCGCCATCTCGCGAAAACTCCATGGGCAGGATGCGGCCGGCCTGCGCCTGCAGGTAGCCGACGGCAAAGTGGTGCCCTTCGGCCATCTCCTCCGGCGTGGTCGGCATGCCCATTTTTTCGAGATAGACGGGTGAGGCGCAGGTAATCATCGCGATCTCGGAAATCTTGCGGGCGATCAGCGACTGGTCGGTCGGCGTACCGGCGCGCAGGGCGCAATCGACGTTCTCGGCCATGTAGTCCACGAGACGGTCGCCGACGCCGAGATCGATGTGGATCTGGGGATGTCGCGAATGGAAGTCGCAGAGCGAGGGAATGACGATGAGGTCGGCGAAGGCGCCGGCCATCTCGACGCGCAGCCGGCCGGAAGGCTGGGCCTGCGAATTCGACAGGTTGCCGTCGAGCTCCTCGATTTCGGAGATGATCTGGCTGGCGCGCTCATAGTAGAGTGCGCCATCGGTCGTCACCATCACGCGGCGGGTTGTCCGGTTCAGCAGTGTCGTGCGCAGATGTGCCTCCAATCCCTGGATAAGATTGGTAACGGTGGTCTTGGGCATGTTCAGTGCTGTCGCCGCACGGGAGAAGTTGCCTGTTTCCACCACGCGCACAAAAACCCGCATGGCTGCAAGCTGGTCCATAATGCACCTCTTTTGTTGCGATGCGTTATTATTCGAAATTTCGAATAGTGATACCCAAATTTCAGCCCTTATCCAAGGCTAGTGGAATAATGATATCTAAACCAAGTGAAAGCGTGCACCCATCCGTTTCGGACAGTGTGTTGCATGCGAAAGGCCAGGCAATGGGCAGCGAATGGAAAGAGATGGAAGTGGATGGCGCCAACAAGCGTACCATGCCCTTCCGGATCTATGATGGCTCGAACGAGAGCAAGAAAGCGCCGGTCGTTCTTTATTTCGGCGGCGGTGCCTTTCTCGACAAGGGCCGGGATGAAGAAAGTCCGATCGCACGGGCTTTTGCGAGTTCCGGCGCTGTCGTCATCGAGGCGGACTATGCCGGGCCTTCGGAGAACGTCTTTCCGAAGGCTCTTGAATTCGCCTTTGCCGCGCTGCGTTGTCTGAGCGCAAAACGCAAGGCCTATGGCGGCCGCCGGTCGCTGCTGCTCGTTGCCGGCGAAGAGGCCGGTGGCAATGTGGCGGCAGGCGTGGCGCTTAAGGCACGCGATCAGATGCCGAATGAGATCGACGGGCAGATCCTGCTGTCGCCGCTCATCGACCCGCTGATGGCGACGGTTTCCTTCCGCGAGGCGCAGGAAACCGGCATGCGTGACCGCTGGACGGAGGGCTGGAGCCATTATCTCGGCTCCGGCGGGGGATATTGCCATCCCTATGCCGCGCCCAGCCATTGTTCGCGACTGTCAGGTGTGGCTCCCGCACTGATCCTGACATCGCAGGACGACCCGCTGCGCGACGAGGCCGCCGACTATGCGGCGCGTCTGATGGCGGCCGGGGTGAGAGTTCGCAACCGGGTGCTTCCAGCCTGCCAGGGCTGGACGCAGATATACGATGCGGAGGCGACGGCGGACTGTGTTCCGCCGGCCGAACTCCGTACCGAATTTGAGAATTTTGTAGAGGGACTGGAAAACAGGACTTTCTGTTTCTGAGAAAAAGGTCCGGCCTAGGACCGTAAGGAGATACCGATGTCGTCGAACAAGAGACGCTGGGCCCTGTGGGGCGCCGGCCTGGGCGTTGCTGCGTCCATTTCAGCCGTGGCATTCCATTTCGATTATATCCCGGGGGCCAATGTCACCCCCGCTGCCGCGGCAACCCCGACTGCCGAGGCTCCCGCCGTGCCTGTCACAGTGGCGGCCGTCGAACCGCGCGATGTTTCCACCTGGCAGGATTTTTCCGGCCGGCTCGAAGCCATCGACCGCGTCGAAATCCGTTCGCGCGTTGCCGGTGAAATCCAGTCGGTTCACTTCCGGGAAGGTGCACTGGTCAAAGCCAACGACCTATTGGTGAAGATCGATCCAGCGCCCTATGAAGCCGCCGTCGCGCAGGCCGAAAGTCTGCTCGCGTCGGCCCGTTCCCGGCTGGAGCTCGCCGATACCGAGCTTGTCCGTGGGGAAAAGCTGATCGCCAAGAACATCATCTCGGACAGCGATTTCACCCAGCGCCAGAGCACCCGCAACGAGGCCGTCGCCAATGTCAGGGCCGCCGAAGCGGCGCTTACCACGGCGAAGCTCAATCTCGGCTATACCGAAATCCGCGCGCCGATCGATGGCCGCGTCGGCAGGCTGGAGATCACCGAGGGCAACCTCGTCGCCGCCGGCTCCGGCACGACCCCGCTGACGACGCTGGTTTCCTCCGGCGAAATCTATGCGAGCTTTAATGCCAACGAGGAACTCATCGCCCGCACGCTGGCGCAGCTTCCTGAAAATTCCGGCGCGCTGCCGGCCATCGAGCAGGTGCCGGTTCAGATCGGGACGCTGAGCGATGAGGGCACGCCGCTGAAGGGCAAGTTGCAGCTGATCGACAACGAGGTCGATGCCGCAAGCGGCACCATTCGCGTCCGCGCCGTTTTCGAAAACCCCGGCAACCGCCTTATCCCCGGTCAGTTCGTGCGTATCCGCATGGGCGAACCGAAGGCGGAAAAGCGCCTGATGATCAGCGAACGTGCTCTGGGCACCGATCAGGACAAGAAGTTCGTCTTTGTCGTCGATGACAAGAACACGGTGAACTATCGCCAAGTTCAGCTCGGTGCCTCGGTCGATGGCCAGCGTATCGTCGAAAAGGGTCTGACGGCCGGCGACCGTATCGTCGTCAACGGACTGCAGCGTGTCCGCCCCGGTGTCGTGGTCGATCCGCAGACGGAAGTCGCGGCCGCCCAGTAATCGATATCGCCGGCGGGCTCCTCCGCCGGCCTCAGTTTCCTGTCGTATGAACCCGTGCTTTCGGCCTCCGGCCGCAGGCTCCGGACAACTCGTCCAGTTTTCAGCCCTTTGGAGAGGGTGCCGCCATGAATGTTTCACGATTTTTCGTCGACCGCCCGGTCTTTGCCGGTGTCCTGTCGCTGCTGATCGTCATCGCCGGCCTGATCGGCATGCGATCACT
The DNA here is from genome assembly GCF_013378445.1 of Mycoplana rhizolycopersici. Taxonomy (GTDB): domain Bacteria; phylum Pseudomonadota; class Alphaproteobacteria; order Rhizobiales; family Rhizobiaceae; genus Mycoplana; species Mycoplana rhizolycopersici. The sequence goes on along the minus strand of NZ_JABXYK010000013.1, from coordinate 145,833 downwards.
TCCGATTTCGGAATATCCCGAAGTCGTTCCGCCCTCCGTCGTCGTGCGGGCGCAGTATCCCGGCGCAAACCCGAAGGTCATCGCCGAGACGGTGGCAACGCCGCTCGAAGAATCGATCAACGGCGTCGAGGACATGCTTTATATGTCCAGCCAGGCGACGGCCGATGGCGTCATGACGTTGACCGTCACCTTCGCTCTCGGGACAGACCCGGACAAGGCGCAGCAGCTGGTGCAGAACCGCGTGAGCCAGGCTGAGCCGCGCCTGCCGGCGGAAGTGCGCACGCTGGGCGTCACGACGGTCAAGAGCTCGCCGGACCTGATGATGGTGATCCATCTGAGCTCGCCGGACGACCGATACGACATCACCTATCTGCGCAACTATGCCGTTCTCAACATCAAGGACCGGCTGGCGCGTATCGACGGTGTCGGCCAGGTGCAGATCTTCGGCTCCGGCGATTATTCGATGCGCATCTGGATCGACCCGCAGAAGGCTGCCGAGCGGGGGCTGGCAGCTAGCGACGTCGTCGCCGCCATCCGCCAGCAGAACGTCCAGGCCGCAGCCGGCGTGATCGGCGCTTCGCCGAGCGTCTCCGGCATCGACCTGCAGCTCTCCGTCAACGCGCAGGGTCGGCTTCAGTCGCCGGAAGAGTTTGGCCGCATCATCGTGAAGAGCGGTGAAAACGGCGCGATCACCCGCCTGCACGATGTCGCCCGCATCGAGCTTGGCGCTGCCGATTATTCGCTGCGTTCTCTGCTCGACAACAAGGCGGCGGTCGCCATCCCGGTCTTCCAGGCGCCGGGTTCCAACGCCATCGAGATTTCCGACCAGGTCCAGGCGACCATGGACGAGCTGCAGCTCGCCATGCCGGAAGGCGTTCGCTACGATATCGTCTATGACACGACCCAGTTCGTGCGCGCCTCGATCGAGAAGGTGGTCCACACGTTGCTGGAAGCCATCGCACTCGTCGTTCTCGTCGTCATCCTGTTCCTGCAGACATGGCGCGCCTCGATCATTCCGCTGCTCGCCGTTCCGGTCTCGATCATCGGGACTTTTGCGGTGATGTACGTGTTCGGCTTCTCGATCAATGCGCTCAGTCTCTTCGGATTGGTTCTAGCGATCGGTATCGTCGTCGATGACGCCATCGTCGTTGTGGAAAACGTCGAGCGCAATATCGAAAACGGGCTGTCTCCGCGCGAGGCGACCTATCAGGCCATGCGCGAAGTTTCCGGCCCGATCATCGCGATCGCGCTGGTGCTGGTGGCGGTCTTCGTGCCGCTCGCCTTCATCACCGGCCTTTCCGGCCAGTTCTACCGCCAGTTCGCGCTCACCATCGCCATCTCGACGGTGATCTCGGCGATCAACTCGCTCACTTTGTCGCCAGCGCTTTCGGCCCTGTTGCTTAAGGATCATCATGCGCCGAAGGACTGGCTGACACGCTTCATGGATCGCGCTTTCGGCTGGTTCTTCCGCGGCTTCAACCGGTTCTTCGGTGCAAGCTCCAACGCCTATGGCAAGGGCGTCGGCAGGATCCTGTCGCGAAAGAGCCTTGTCATGCTGGTCTATCTGGTTCTGGCCGGCGGCACTTACCAGCTGTTCCAGGCGGTTCCCGGCGGCTTCGTGCCGGCGCAGGACAAGCAGTATCTGATCGGTTTCGCCCAGCTTCCGGACGCCGCCACGCTCGACCGCACCGAGGATGTCATCCAGCGCATGAGCGAGATCACGCTGGCGCAGCCGGGCGTCGAGCACGCCATCGCCTTCCCCGGCCTGTCGATCAACGGCTTTACCAACGGCTCGAATGCCGGCATCGTCTTCGTCGGGCTTGCCCCGTTCGAAGAGCGCACGACGCCGGAACTTTCCGCCGGCGCCATCGCCATGCAGCTGAACCAGAAGTTCGGTGCCATTCAGGATGCCTTCATCGCCATGTTCCCGCCGCCGCCCGTGCAGGGTCTCGGCACGACCGGCGGCTTCAAGCTGCAGATCGAGGACAGGGCTGGGCTTGGCTATCAGGCGCTGGATGAAGCGACGAAGGGCTTCCTGGCACAAGCCTATCAGACACCGGAACTGGCCGGCCTGTTCTCGAGCTTCCAGATCAATGTGCCGCAACTCTATGCCGACCTCGACCGCGAGAAGGCCGAACAGCTCGGTGTCTCGGTGACCGATGTCTTCGATACGTTGCAGATCTATCTCGGTTCGCTCTACGTCAACGACTTCAACGCCTTTGGCCGCACCTACAGCGTGCGTGTCCAGGCGGATGCGAAGTTCCGCGCAAGGGCGGAGGATATCGGCGCGCTAAAGGTTCGTTCGCAGACGGGCGAAATGATCCCGCTCTCGACACTGCTCAAGGTTGAGGAGACGACGGGACCGGAACGCACTACGCGTTATAACGGCTTCCTTGCCGCCGACATCAATGGCGGTCCGGCGCCGGGCTTTTCGTCCGGCCAGGCGCAGGCGGCGATCGAGCGCATCGCGGCTGATACCTTGCCCAAGGGCATTGGCTTCGAGTGGACGGACCTGACCTATCAGCAGATCCTTGCGGGCTCGTCCGGCTTCCTGGTCTTCCCGTTGGCGCTGCTTCTGGTCTATCTCGTGCTGGCCGCCCAGTATGAGAGCCTGACCCTGCCGCTGGCGATCATCATGATCGTGCCGATGGGTGTCTTTGCGGCGCTGACCGGCGTGTGGCTTACGGGGGGAGACAACAACATCTTCACCCAGATCGGCCTCATCGTCCTTGTGGGTCTCTCGGCAAAGAACGCGATCCTGATCGTCGAATTCGCCCGCGAACTCGAATTCGACGGACGTTCGCCGGTTCAGGCAGCGATCGAGGCAAGCCGCCTGCGTCTTCGCCCGATCCTGATGACCTCGGCCGCCTTCATCATGGGCGTCGTGCCGCTCGTCACCTCGACCGGTGCCGGGGCAGAAATGCGTGCCGCCATGGGTATCGCCGTCTTTTCCGGCATGATCGGCGTCACCTTCTTCGGCATTTTCATGACGCCGGTGTTCTACGTGCTGGTCCGCAAGCTGACGGGCAATCGCCCATTGGTTCAGCATGGAGAGGCAACGGTCACGGCGCATGCTGCGCCGGCGGAATAGGTCGTCCGCCGTGTGGACAAGCGGCCCCGGCATGCGCCGGGGCCGTATTTCATTCAAGGGCTTTCGCTAGTGCTTTCGACGATCACTGCGATGGAAGTCGAAAACGTCATGGAGTTGGCGCGAGGAGAACTTAGAATGCCTGTTCTGGGCGTCGCAACCGCCCGCGTTCGGCATGCCGGAACTTACTTCGACTACTCGCTCGTCTATTTGATCAAGGCCGTGTGGCGTTCCGCGATAGCTTTATCGATGATGCAGCCCCTCCCCCAGCTCGTGCGGCGACAGCGCGGTGACGTCCAGCCGGAAGGCAAAGAAACAGCTCCATTCGCGGCCGATGCCAAAGAGCGGGGCGACGGCGGGTCGCCCCCCTACCAGCGTCCGGTAATGCCCGGGAAGAAGAGAAGCAACGCGACGGCCAGAATCTGGAGCATGATGAAGGGCACCAGCGCCTTGAAGATGATGCCGAGCGTAATGCCGGGAGGGGCTACCGATTTCAGATAGAAAGCGGCCGGGCCGAAGGGCGGCGAAAGGAACGACACCTGCATGTTCATGCAGAAGAGAACGCCGAACCAGACTGGATCCATGCCGAGCGACTTGATGATCGGCACGAAGATCGGCATCGTGAGCAGTGCGATCCCGACCCAGTCGAGAAAGGCGCCGAGCACGAACAGGATCAGCATCATCACGAGCACAATCACGGTGGGATTTTCGGAAATTCCGGTGATCATGCCGGATACAAAGTTCACGCCGCCCATCAGGTTATAGACGCCGACAATCGCCGTCGCGCCGATGCCGATCCAGACGATCATGCCGACGGTGGAGAGCGTCTGCATGGCCGCATCGCGCAATAGGGCATAGGAGAATTCACCGCGCAGGATGGTCGAGACGATGACGCCGCCAACGCCGATGGCGGAGGCCTCCGTCACGGAAGCGATCCCCGCGTAGATCGAACCAAGAACGACGAAAACCACCAGAATGGGCAGCGCGAGCCCCTTGAGAAGGCGAAGTTTTTCTTCCCTGGGAATCGGCGTCGTATCAACCGGCGGCACGATGCCGGGTGTAAAATAGGCACGCACCAGGATGTAGGCGACATAGAACATCGCTAGCATGAAGCCCGGCAGGAAGGCTGCGGTGAAAAGTTCACCGATGGAGACGTTCGCCGTCAGGCCGTAGATGATGAGGACGATGGAAGGCGGGATCATCGTGCCGAGCGAACCGCCTGCGCAGACAACGCCGATCGCCAGGTTGCGGTCATAGCCGAGCCGGAGCATCTGCGGCAGCGCGATGAGGCCGAGCAGCACGATCTCGCCGCCGATGATTCCGCTCATGGCGGCGAGGATTACCGAGACAAAGACGGTCTGCACGGCGACGCCGCCACGAATGCGGCCGGCGAAGAGCTTCATCGCGTCGAAGAGATCGCGGGCAATGCCGGAGCGGTCGAGGATCGCCGCCATGAGCACAAACATCGGTACGGAGACGAACACGAAGTTCATCACGAAGGAATATACGCGGCTCGTGATGAGCGGAATCGACATCGGGCCGAACCAGCCGAGCGCGAAGATGAGAGCGACGAGCAGGGTGACGAAAGCGAGCGGCATGCCGGAAAGCAGCAGCGCGACCATCATCACGAACATGAGGACAGTGCCCCAGCCGATGCCGAGCGCCTGTAAATTGATGCTGAAATCCATAAAATCGGTCATCGATCAGTCCGTTGCGCCACGCTTGGCATAGTTGACGGCGAGTATCAGAAACTGAACGACGAGCAGGATCATCACCACGAGGATGAATATCTTGACCAGCGCGGGCGTTGGCGGGCTCCAGGCGCTGCCGGTGGTTTCCAGCCGTATCTCTCCCGAGGGTGTCACCACCGCCCGCTCGACCATATGGTAGGCGGCATAGGCGAAGAAACCGCTCGCAAGGGCGCTTACAAGCGAGATCAGGATATCTGCGATGCGGCGCACCCGGGGGGGGAAATGATCGTAAAGCAGCACCACGCGGATATGCGTGTTACGGCAGGTGCAGTAGAGCCCGCCGAAGATGAAGGAGATGCCGCAAAGAAAGACTGTCGTCTCGTGCGCCCAGATGGTGGGCGCGTTGAACAGGTAGCGCAGGAACACTTCCGTCAGAAGAATGAAGGCCGCCGCGACGATGCCGATGGCGAAGACATACCCTGTCTTGTCGACGATGCGCCCGAGAAGACCGGCTTCTGGAACGGCGGTCGCGATCACATTGCCGATCACGGCCTCGACCGCGACGGCTTCCGGATTTTCCTTTATCATGCCCCTCTCCCTTTGGCACGAGAAAAGCGGCGGCCCCGACGAGCCGCCGCATGGATTTGCGATCAGAGCATTCCCTTGCCCTTGAGATACGTCGTCAGCGTATCGAACACCTTCTGCGCCATCGGCGAACGATCCGCGATGTTCTCCCATTCCGCCACGCCGAGCTTCCGGAACTTGGCGCGCTCCTCCGCAGACCAGTCGTGAATAGTGATCGAACCCTCCGCCTTGGCTTCCTCGACAGCCTTCTGGTCGGCCGCTTTCAGACCATTGATCTGCGTCTGCTGGAATTCCTTGACGGTTTCCTCAAGCATCTTCTTGGTGTCCTCAGGCAGAGCGTCCCACTTGGCCTTGTTCATCGACACTTCGACGAGCGGCAGCGAGTGGAAGCCGGGATAGACCGGATGCTTCGCCACGCCGTTCAGGCCCTGCGCCTGGTTTACGGAAAAGACCGAATAGTCGGCCGCGTCGACGACACCCTTGTCGATTGACGTGTAGACTTCCGAGGACGGCAGGTTGACGGGTGCTGCGCCGGCCGCCGCGAAGACGTTGGCGATCGGGCCTTCCGGTGCGCGCAGCTTGAGGCCCTTCAGGTCATCGACCCCGTCAAGCGGCACACGCGAGACGAAGGATTCGAGGCCCGGCGTCGAGACGCCGATGAAGTGCAGGCCGTAGGAGCCGAGCAACTCCTGCATGAGCTCCTTGCCGCCGCCGTTTTCGACGAAGTCGATCATCTGCGAGGGATCGGACCAGGCACCGACCGGGTTCGAGATCAGGCCGAAAGCCGGATCCTTGCCGGCCCAATAGGACGAGTCGCAAATCTGGCCATCCAGGATGCCGCCCGCGACGGCGTCGAGCGTCTCGTTATATTCGACGACCGAGCCGACCGGCAGAAGCTCGATCTTCACCTTGCCGCCGGAGCGCTCGGCAACGAGGTCGGTCCAGCCTTTCTGATATTCGAAATTGGGATTGCCAGCCGGATCAGACGACTGGAAGCGGAAGGTAAATTCCTGCGCGAACGCCGTGCCCGCAAGACCGATGGCCGCAACGATCGCGACCGTGGTGCCGATAAGAAAACGCTTCATTATAATCCTCCCATGGATAATTGGTCTTGGCTTGAACAACCAACCCCATGCTACAGGGGTTGTCGGGGCACCGGCCAGTCGGTTTTTTCCGACCGGATGGAGTAGCGAATATCGAGAAGAGCCGGATCGATCTGCTCCTCGAGTTGCTGAAGCAAACCGGCGCTATACGTCACCAGCTCGTCCGATGCGGCGCAGGCCTTCTCCTCCGCGCCCGCAAGAATGAAATCCATGATCGCGATATGGCGTTCCGCGCTCCCAACTATACCGTCACGCCCGCTGATCTCGGCGATATGCAGATAACCGATGCGGCGCGCGATGGCGTGGAGCGGGCTGAGCACGCGCTCCAGGAAGCGCTCGCCGGAAGCGCTGATGAGGAGCCGGTCGAATGACTTGTCCACGGCGTTGAACGCATCGACCGGCATCGTATCGATCTCGGCGGCAAGCTTGCGGCGCAGATGGTGAACGCCCGCCCGGTCGTTGGCCGTCATGTTACGGATCGCCATTGCCGTCACAAAGCGGTTGAGATCGCGCCGCAACACGGAAAGCTGCCTTTCCCGGGAAAGATCGATGGGGGCAACTCTCAGCCCATTGCGCGGGTGAATTTCCAGCAGCGTCTCAGCCGCAAGGCGACGCACCGCCTGGTGGACCGGGGTGCGTCCAAGGCTAACCATCGCCTGCAGGTCCTGCGTACGAATCTCGGCACCCGGCGCGATGCGCATTGCGACGAAAAGCTCTTCTATCCGCTCATAGGCTATCGTCGTGAGATCGCGGCTCTGCTCAAGGGGCCAGACGCCCTCCGTGCCAGTAAAGGACGAGGCGTTTCGCACTGTTCCGGTTTTTTTCACCAGCATCGTCTCTTGCAAAAAACGCCCCCAAGGACTATTGCGGTTCGGGCGTGATATTTCACATAATATCAGAATATGTCAATCGTAGCGCACAGGATTTCGCGACATCCGAGCGGACCGGGGCGCCGGGTAGCGAACGCCGCCGACATCGCGGGAGGTAGAAGTGAAGATCATTGCACTGGAAACGCTGCGGACCGAGGAATTCTCGAACGTCCTGTGGGTCCGCGTTCACACCGACGAGGGAACAATCGGCCTCGGAGAAACCTTTTATGGCGCCGGCGCCGTCGAAGCGCATATCCATGACACGTTGGCGGGCCGACTTCTCGGCCAGGACCCGCTAAGGATTGAGGCCCTGAACCGGATCATGACCGACCTGCCGATGGCCCAGTCCTCGACCGGCGCGGAGTACCGCGCGGCTTCCGCCATCGACATCGCGCTATGGGACCTGTTCGGCAAGGTCTGCGGCCAGCCGGTGCACCAGATGCTCGGGGGCCTCTGCACGGAGAAGCTGCGCGTCTACAATACTTGCGCCGGCTATGGCTATGTCCGCAGCAACAATATCCGTCCGGTCGACACCTGGAACCTTGGTGCGGCCGAAGGCCCCTATGAGGATCTCGCCGGCTTCATGACGGACGCCGGCGCACTGGCCGAAAACCTTCTGGAAAGCGGCATCGGCGCCATGAAGATCTGGCCCTTCGACCCGGCCGCCCAGGAAAATCGCGGCCTCTTCATTTCGGCCGAGCAGATGAAAAAGGCCATCGAGCCCTTCGAGAAGATCCGCAAGCGCGTCGGCGACCGCATGGAAATCATGGTCGAATTCCACTCACTTTGGAACCTGCCGACCGCCAAGAACATCGCCCGGGCGCTCGAGCCCTACGCACCGACCTGGTACGAGGATCCGATCCGTATGAACTCGCCGCAGGCGCTGGCGGAATACGCGGCCTCGACGAACGTCTGGGTCTGTGCGAGCGAAACGCTCGGCTCGCGCTTCCCCTACAAGGACATGCTGGAGCGCGACGCAACCCACATCGCCATGGTCGATCTCTGCTGGACCGGCGGCCTTACCGAGGGGCGCAAGATCGCGGCGCTCGCCGACACCTACCACCGCCCGTTCGCCCCGCACGACTGCACCGGCCCGGTCGGCTTCGCCGCGGCGGTCCATGCCTCGTTCAGCCAGCCCAATACGCTCATCCAGGAATCGGTACGCGCCTTTTATACCGGCTGGTACAAGGAACTTGTAACGGTGGTCCCCACCATCAAGGACGGCTACGTTCTGCCGATGGAAGGGCCGGGACTGGGCGTCGACCTGCTTCCTGCGGTCTATAACCGCTCGGACCTCACCTGCCGCAGATCCGAACTCTGAGGAGTGGAAACCTTGACGAACCGTCTTTTCGATCTTTCCGGCCGCACGGCGCTCATAACCGGTTCCACCCGGGGCCTTGGCAATGCGATCGCCCGTGGCCTTGGCGATGCCGGCGCACGCCTCATCCTCAACGGCCGCTCGGCGGACGCGGTGGCGACAGCGGCGGCGGCATTGCGCGAGGATGGCCATACTGCTTTCGAGGCCGCCTTCGACGTGACAAGCGAGGCCGAGGTCGTCCGTACGTTCGAGCGCTTTGACGCCGAAGGCCTGGAAATTGACATTCTCGTCAACAATGCGGGCATCCAGCATCGTCAGCCGATGGTGGATCTTGCGCTTGCCGACTGGCAACGGGTGATCGACACGAACCTCACCAGCGCCTTCCTGCTTGGCCGCGAGGCGGCCCGCCGCATGATCCCGCGCGGGCACGGCAAGATCGTCAATATCGGCTCGCTAACCAGCGAACTCGCCCGCGCCACCGTCATTCCCTACACGGTCGCCAAGGGCGGCGTGAAAATGCTCACCAAGGGCATGGCGGCCGAATGGGCCAAATCCGGCATCCAGGCCAATGCAATCGGCCCCGGCTACATGCTGACCGACATGAACGAGGCGCTGATCAACAACCCGCAGTTCGACGCCTGGGTCAAGGGCCGCACCCCGGCTGAACGCTGGGGCCGGCCCGAGGAACTCGTTGGCGCCGCCGTCTTCCTGTCGTCGGCGGCATCCGACTACGTCAATGGCCAGATGATCTATGTCGATGGCGGCATGCTGTCGGTTCTTTAAGAGGATATGCTATGCGCGCAGTCGTTGCTCATGCCGCCCACGATCTTCGCCTGGAGGAGCGACCGGAAGAGGCCGCGCCCGGCGAGGGACAGGTTCTCGTCCGCGTCGCCGCCGGTGGCATCTGCGGATCCGACCTGCACTATTTCCACAATGGCGGCTTCGGCACTGTTCGCCTCAGGGAGCCGATGATCCTCGGACATGAGGCTTCCGCCGTGGTTGCCGCCGTGGGCAAGGGCGTTGCGGGCCTTACCCCGGGGGACCTGGTCGCTATCAACCCCTCCCTGCCCTGCGGCCAGTGTGAGGAATGCCGCCGTGGCCTGCGCAACCATTGCAACGACATGATGTTCCGCGGCAGCGCCATGCGCTTTCCCCATGCACAGGGGCTCTTCCGAGAAACACTGGTCGTGCCGGCCGGCCTCCTGCACCCTGTCGGCCCCGGCGTCGATGCCGGGCTTGCGGCGCTTGCCGAGCCCTTCGCCGTCTGCCTGCATGCCGTCAAGCAGGCCGGATCGCTGCTCGGCAAAACGGTTCTCGTCTCAGGCTGCGGCCCAATCGGTTGCCTGACCGTGGCCGCCGCACGTCTTGCCGGCGCCCGACACGTCATTGCCTGCGACGTCGTGGAGGCGCCGCTCAAGTTCGCCGAACGGCTCGGCGCCGACGAGGTCGTTTTGGTCGGAGCAGATGCGACAGGGCTTGCGCCCTACAAGGCCGGCAAGGGCGGGATCGACGTCGCCTTTGATTGCTCCGGCCATCCGGCGGCGGTCGCAACCGCCATCGAATGCCTGCGCCCGCGCGGAGCACTGGTCGCCGTCGGCCTCGGCGGATCGATGCCCTTTCCGCTGCCCTCGGTCGTCACCAAGGAACTGGCCGTGTTCGGCAGTTTCCGCTTCGACACGGAATTCGGCGAAGCGGTCGATCTCATCGCCCGCGGCCGGGTCGACCTATCCCCGCTGATCAGCCACACCTACCCGGTCGATCGTGCCGTCGAGGCCTTCGATCTTGCAGGCGACCGCAGCCAGGCGATGAAGGTTCAGATCGATTTCGGCTGATCGCGGCAGATGATCCCGCGCAAATGACGTGGGATGGGGTCAGGCTCCCTCCACGCCCATAGCAGGGGGGTGCTCGGTAATCGTCGACTGAAAGTCTCCGCGGGCGGGCCGGCGGAGGCTTGGTCGTTCAGATCTCGTCCAATGCGAGTGCACGGCCAGCCAGCGACTGCCGCTCCACGATCAGCGCCAGGATCGCAACGCCGATCAATGTCGAGACCAGTTCGGGCGCGATCAGCAGCAGCGTGCCCGAGCCCGGCTCGTCGAGCGAGACCTTCTTGCCCTTGAGATCGGCGACCGAGGCGATGCCTGCATCCTTGCGCGCGACAAGATGGATGCTCTCGGGATAGAGGTTGGCGATCAACCGCAGCTTCTCGACCGTAGGCTGGCCCTCCCACAGGCCGGTGCCGGTCTGTGCCCAATAGGCCACGTCGGACTGGCTGAAGCCAGCCTCCAGCGTACCACCGTTGATCGAGTTGACATTGCCGACCGAGCCGTTCGAGGCAACGGCCGTGGCGATGGGGCCAGGCACACCGCAGGAACCGCCCTCATTGCAAGCGCGCGAGCCGGGCGGATTCGAGATGGCGTTCGCAATCAGGCCGCCGATCGGATAGTAGGTGCCGGCGGTACCGCCCGTGCCAATGTGGAAGAATTTCATGTCCTGGGCCGCGGCGAACTGGAACATCAGGCCGACGGCGATCGCCGCTCCCGCCATTGCCTTGAACGAAAAGAATTTCGTGTATGCCTCCCAATAAGAATCATTTTCGTCGATGCCACCTTCCGGCGGTCATTAACAAAACCCTAGCCTAGCGCCGGAGTGCTCGACCGCTCGGAGAGTATGTCTTCCGCGACGGCCGCTGCAATCGGTGAAGGGTTACCGCATTGTCCGACGCCAACGCGATACCGCTTCGGCTGGAAATGCTCTGGCCCAGATCAGTCGAGCTGGATCTTCGCGTCCCGCACCACCGGTGTCCACTTGGCGATCTCGGCCTTCACATGGGCTGCGAGTTCCTCCGGTGTCGAACCGACGATGGTGGCGCTGAATTCGGTCATTCGCTCTGCCACGGCGGGATCGGCCAAAGCCTTGTTGGCGGCGTCGTTCAGGCGCGCGACCACTTCTGGAGGTGTTCCGGCGGGGGCGAACAGCGCGTTCCACGTGTAGGTTTCGTATCCCGGGACGCTTTCGCCCACCGTCGGCATTTCCGGGAAGGACGGTGCGCGCTCCTTCGTCGTCACCGCAAGCCCACGCAGCGTGCCCGTCTTGATGTGCCCGGACGACGACGGCAGGTTGTCGAACATGATCGGAACCTGATTGCCGATCACATCATTCAAGGCCGGGCCGGCTCCCTTGTAGGGTATGTGTTCCATCTCCACGCCCGCCATCGACTTGAAGAGTTCGCCCGAAAGATGCAGCGGTGTGCCGTTGCCCGAAGAGGCATAGCTGTATTTCCCTGGCTCGGCTTTCAGCAGCGCGACAAGCTCCGCCACCGTCTTCACCGGCAGTTCGGGATTGACGATCAGCACGTTCGGCACGACGACCAGAAGCGAGATCGGCGCGAAGTCCTTTTCCGCGTCGTAGGGGGTCGACTTGAGGATCAGCGGGTTCAACGCATGGGTGGCGACCGTGCCCATGAGGATCGTGTAGCCGTCCGGCTCGGCGCGGGCGACATTGTCGGCGCCGAGGTTGCCGCCGGCGCCGGCGACGTTCTGGACAATCACCTGCTGGCCGAGGTCGTCAGACATCTTCTGGGCGACGATGCGCGCGACCACATCCGTGGATCCGCCAGCGGCGAACGGCACCACCATGGTGATCTGCCGATCCGGAAAGCCTTCGGCAAGCACGGGCGATCCCAGTGCCAGCGTCGCTGCCAGCGAAAGGCCGGCAGCAAGCGCACGGCGGCGGGTCAGGTGCAGTCTTCTCATATCGTTTCCTCCCTTTGCTGATCTATCTGGTAGCGGTTCCGCAGGGCGCGCCCCTGCCGGGCTCAGTCTTCTTCCTGGAACACCTCCTCGCGCTTCGCCTTGACCGACGGCAGGAAGACGATCACCAGCACGGCGAGCGCGATCAAAAGCAGCGTGGCGCTGATCGGCCGGGTGATGAACGTGGTCGGATCGCCGCGCGACAGGATCATGGCGCGCCGCAGGTTTTCCTCCAGCAGCGGGCCAAGCACGAAGCCGAGCAGCAACGGTGCCGGTTCGCAGCGCAGCTTGACGAGCAGGTAGCCGGCGAGCCCGAAGAAAGCGACGGCGTAGAGGTCGTACACGTTGGAATTCACGCTGTAGACGCCGATCGAGCAGAAGGCCATGATGATCGGGAACAGGACATAGTAGGGAATCGTCAAGAGCTTCACCCACAGGCCGATCAGCGGCAGGTTCAGCACGACGAGCATCAGGTTGCCGATCCACATCGAGGCGATGATGCCCCAGAACAGCGCTGGCTGCTCGGAAGCGACGTTCGGACCCGGCACGATCCCCTGGATGATCATGGCGCCGACCATCAGCGCCATGACCGGATTGGCGGGTATGCCGAGCGTCAGAAGAGGGATGAACGAGGTCTGCGCCCCGGCATTGTTGGCCGATTCCGGTCCCGCGACGCCGGCGATCGCGCCGTGGCCGAATTCCTCCGGCTTGTCTGAGACGCGCTTTTCCACCGTATAGGAGGCGAAGGCGGCAAGGATGGCGCCGCCGCCGGGAAGGATGCCGAGCGCCGAACCGATTGCCGTGCCGCGCAGCACCGGTGCGGCCATGCGCCGGAAATCATCGCGCGTCGGCCACAGCCCGCTCACCTTTTGCACCAGCACGCTTCGCGTCTTTTCGCCTTCCAGATTGCGCAGGATTTCCGCGATGCCGAAGACGCCGACGGCGACGGCGACGAAATTCAGACCGTCCGCATATTCGCGTATGCCGAGCGTGAACCGCGGCGTGCCGGTGTAGATGTCGGTACCGACGAGGCCGAGCAGCAGGCCGAGCGACACCATGGCCAATGCCTTGACCACGGAGCCGTGCGCCAGCGCCACCGACGAGACGAGACCGACGATCATCAGGGAGAAGTATTCGGCGGCGCCGAACTTCAGGGCTATTCCGGTCAGTGGGATCGCAAACAGGGCGACCAGAAAGGTCGAGACGGTGCCGGCGAAAAAGGAGCCGAGCGCTGCGATGGAGAGTGCGGCACCTGCCCTGCCCTTGCGCGCCATCTGGTAGCCGTCGATGGCGGTCACCGCGGAGGAGGATTCACCCGGCATGTTGATCAGGATGGCCGTCGTCGAGCCGCCATACTGTGCGCCGTAGTAGATGCCGGCCAGCATGATCAGCGAGGAGACGGGCTCGAGCTGGAAGGTGATCGGCAGAAGCATGGCGATCGTTGCGGTAGCGCCAATGCCGGGCAGGACGCCGATCAGCGTGCCGAGCAGCACGCCGATCAGGCAGAACAGGAGGTTTTCCGGCGAGGCCGCCGTGGCGAAGCCGAGGGCCAGATTGCTGAAGAGTTCCATTGCCGCCTCCTAGAACCGGACCCACGGGCCGAAGCGCTGGAAGGGCAATCCGAGCGCGTAGCTGAAGACTGCCACCGAGAAGAGCGTGATCGCCGCAGCCAGCATCAGCGCCATCGTGGGCTTCATCCGTGACGAGGCGAATGCCGCTATCAGCGCCGTGAAGAAAAGAGCGGGCACGAATCCGAGGCCGCGCACCGTCAGGCCGAAGAAGACGGGCGCCGGCAGGATAAAGGCCATGCCGCGCAGCGCGATCGGCCCGAGTGGTTCACCCGAAACCCGCACCGACTGCACGAGAACGACGATGCCGAGCAACATGAGGATCAGCGCCAGCAGAAGCGGAAAATAGCCGGGGCCCATGCGAAGGGCAGTTCCCAGATCAAGCGTCAGGCTTTGATAGGTGAAGAACCCGCCGAGGATGAGGAAGACAGCGCCGCAGATCGCATTCGTGCTGTCGAATGCCAGTGTTTTCATTTCTCCCCCTGGTGCGGCGGCAGGCCGCGCATGCGAAGCAGTTCATTGTGGGCGCGGGCGACCGAAGACGAACGCGCAACACCAGCGCCCGGACATCCGGTCCACTGTGACAAGTACATGGCCGCCCGCGGCGGGGCCGGGGCGGCCGGGTGCCGGGCGGTCAGTCTGCGTACTGGCCTGCCGCCTCTATGACCGGCTTCCAGCGGGCGATCTCGCCTTCGAGCTTGGCCTTCAGCGCTGCGGGCGTGGCATCGGCCGCCGGCGAGGGAACTGTGCCGAGTTCTGCGAAGCGGGCGACGACGTTGGGGTCCTGCAACGCCACCTGCAACGACTTCGACAGACGCTCTGTAGCCTCGGAGGGCGTTCCCTTCGGCGCGTAGACGCCATGCCAGATCCCCACCTGGAATCCGTCCAGCCCGCCCTCGACCGCGGTCGGTACGTCCGGCAGGACCGCCAGCCGTTCCGGCGAGGTCACGGCGTATGCCTTGATCGTACCGCCCTGGATCTGCTTGGTGGTGTTGGTGGTCTGGTCGCACATGATATCGACCTGACCGCCGAGCAGATCGGTCATGGCCGGGCCGGTGCCCTTGTAGGGCACTGTCGTCAGCGGCGTCTCGATCGCGCTCATGAACAACATGCCGCACAGATGCGAGGCCGCGCCGATGCCGGCATTGGCGACGGTAACCGTGTCCTTGTTCGCCTTGACGTAATCGACCAGCCCCTTGAGGTCGGTCGGCTCGAAATCCTTGCGGGCGACGATCGTCATCGGCACGTCGGTGACGAGACCGACATATTCGAAGGCATTCAGCGTGTCGTAGGCAAGCTTGCGGTAGAGCGTGGCGCTAGTCGCCATGCCGATATGATGCAGCAGGATCGTGTAGCCGTCCGGATCGGCCTGCGCCACGCGCCCGGCGCCGAGCGTGCCGCCTGCGCCGCCGACGTTCTCGACGACGATCTGCTGGCCCAGGTCCTTGGACATGGATTCGGCAACGAGCCGCGCCACCGTATCCGTCGGGCCGCCGGCGGAAAAGGGGACGACCATCGTGATCGTCCGATCGGGATAGGTCTGGGCGCTCGCAGGCAGCGAGGAAAGGGACATGGCCGCAGCGGCGGTCATGCCGAGCACGGCGCTAAGGGTTTTCATCGTGGTCCTCCCAAGGATGCGTGCCGGCGCGGCTCCCCCCGCCCCGGTCACGGATGGACCCACTTTGAGGCCCCGGACCTGCTGCACAACGGTATGATCTGGGTGACGGCGAGGAATCCGGCGCGCGTGCGGCGCAGCATGGGTAGGATCGGAGACATCGGGCTCCCTTGATGGGTGGATTTCCACCCATCGCGCGCCACGCGGCGGTTCAGATGTCGCGGTCTTCGGTGTCGATGTGCACGCTCTTGTCCAGCCCGTGCTTCTGCATCTTTTCATAGAGCGTCTTGCGCGAGATGCCGAGCATTTCATACACGGGCCGCAGGCTTCCGCCGTGCGCCGCAAGGGCGCCGGCGATGAGGCCGCGCTCGTAGGCAGCCACCTTGTCGGCAAGCCGCTGGCTTGCCTCCGTCGTCTCCCCCGGATGCGGGTCCAGTCCAAGCACGAGCCGGTCGGCCGCATTGCGCAGCTCGCGAACGTTGCCGGGCCAGTTTCTGCCGGCGATCTCGGTGACCACCCGCGGCGCCACCTCCATATCGCTGCGCCCGTACCGCGCTGCGGCTTCCCGGACGAGTTGAAGAAAGAGTAGCGGAATGTCCGCCTGCCGCTGGGCCAGCGACGGGACATGCAGGGTCGCAACGTTCAGCCGGTACAGCAGATCGGCCCGGAACCTGCCGGCCGCGACCTCCCGTTCCAGGTCGACCTTGCTGGTTGCTATGAAGCGCACGTCGAGCGGCACGGGCTCGTTGGAGCCGAGCCGGGTAATGACCCGCTCCTGCAGCACCCGCAGAAACTTCGCCTGCAGGTCGAACGGCATCGAGCCGATCTCGTCGAGCAGGATCGTGCCGCCGCGCCCGTGTTCGAATTTGCCGTAGCGCGGCCGCAACGCTCCCGGAAAGGCGCCGGCCTCATGCCCGAACAGCTCGCTTTCGATCAGGTTTTCCGGCAGGGCCGCACAATTGATGGCAATGAAGGGCTTTCCTGCGCGCGCGCTGATGTCGTGCATTGCCCGGGCGACCACCTCCTTGCCCGCCCCGGTGTCGCCGATGACCAACGTATCGGCATCGCTCGCGCCGATGGCGCGCAGGCGATAGCGCAGATCGACCATCACCTGCGTTCGTCCCGGAAGGCGCGCCTCGATGTCGTCGCGCTTGCCCGCGACCGCGCGCAGCCGGCGGTTTTCCAACACGAGGCTGCGCCGGTCCTGCGCCCGACGGATGATCGCCGCCAAATGCTGCGCGGCAAATGGCTTTTCGACGAAGTCGTAGACGCCTGCGCGCATGGCGTTGACGGCGAGTTGCACGTCGGCGTGGCCGGTGACGAGGATGACGGGGAGTTCCGCATCCATCTCGCGGATCCGCTGCAGAAGCGTCATGCCGTCCATGCCCGGCATGCGGATATCGCTGACCACCACGCCATCGAAACCGTAGCCGACGAGTTCCAGCACGCTGTCGGCGGTGGGAAATGTGACGACGTTGAGCCCGTACAACTCAAGCGCCTGTGCGGAGGAACGGCGCATCTCCTCTTCGTCGTCGATCAGGAGAACACGGCTTGTGCTCATTCCGCAGCCTCGCTGATGGCCGGTGCGGCCTCGAGGACGATCCTGAATTCGGCGCCGCCATCCTCGGGCGCCGACACTGTGAGGTCGCCCCCGAAATCCTTGACGATGTTGTAGGAAATAGACAAGCCGAGCCCGAGGCCGCGACCGACGCCCTTGGTGGTAAAGAAGGGGTCGAAGATGCGCTCGGCGATCGCCGTTGGCACACCCGGGCCGTAGTCGCGTATCCTGAGCACCACCTTGTCGCCTTCGTGCGACGTGCGGACATGGACCCGCCTGTCTTCAAGTCCTTCCACGGCATCTGCCGCATTGGTGATGATGTTGACGAGAACCTGCTGCAGCCGGACCGAACCGGCCTGAACCACCGCCGGCGTCTCGCCGAGCTCGACGAGCAGAGCCGCATCCGCCGATTTGAGCCGCGCGGCGACGATCTCGATCGTGTCGCTCATGACGGCTGCAAGCGAAACGGGACCGAGCTTTTCGTTCGGTTTGCGGGCGAAGTTGCGAAGGTGGCGGCTGATGGAGGCCATGCGGTCGATCAGGGCTGAAATGCGCCGCACATTGTCGCGGGCATCGTCCAGCCGGTCACGGTCGATCAGCATGCCTGCACTGTCGGCATAGGTCTTGGCGGCGGCAAGCGGCTGGGCCAGCTCGTGCGAGAGGGCGGCGGACATCTGGCCGAGACCGGCGAGCTTGCCTGCCTGGATCAGGTCGGCCTGGGTCTGGCGCAGCTTCTGCTCCGTAATCCGCCGCTCGGCGATTTCCCGTTCGATGCGCCGGTTGACCCGGGCGAGATCGGCGGTGCGCGCCTCCACGCGATGTTCCAGCTCGTTGCGCGCCTCGTCCTGCAGGCGCATGCGCTCCTCGACCCGCGCGCGACGCTGGAACACGATCGCGACGGCCAGGCCGGCGAGGCCGAAGAAAAGCAGGATCGCGATCTGCATGGTATGCGCCTGCGTACGCACCGAACCCGTGTCCATCAACACGTTTACGGTCCAGTCCGCCTCCGGCATGTAGTTTGACAGCGTCAGATACTCGCGAGTGACGCCGCGGTCGGTGATCGACGTCAGGCGGTAGCCCGTGGTGCTTTCGTCCTCTCGGATGGACAGCGGCTTCAGATCGGCCTCGGCATAGCGGCGGGAGGCCTGCGTCCGGGCCAGCCGCTCGGGCGTCAGCGGCAGTACGCTCGCATAGAGCCATTCCGGGCTGCCCGTCATGAAGATGATCCCTTCGGGATCGGTGACGAAGATCTTGTACTCGCCGCCTTGCCACGAGGTCTCGATCGAATCGATATCCACCTTGAAGACGATTACCCCGCGAATGGCACCATCGACACGGATCGGCGAAGCGAAGTAATAGCCGCGCTTGAGTGAAGTCGTGCCAAGCGCATAGAAACGCGACTGCGCGCCCCTCGCCGCATCCTGGAAGTAAGGACGATAGCTGAAGTTCTGACCGATAAAGCTTGTGGGGCTGTCGTAGTTGCTGGCGGCGATCGTGTCGCCGTTCATCTTTATCACGTAGACATCTGACGATTCCAGCAGCCCGTTGATTTCCTTAAGGTGAAGATTGGCGGCGCTGCGCAAGGCGGCGTTGTCCGGATCGCTGACGAGAAGCTCGATCTCGTCGTGATCGGCGATGAGTTCCGGAAGGGGCTCGAAGCGGCTCAGATGACCACGCAGTGCGGAAACCGCCAGCCGCAATGCCGAGCCTGCCTGCAGCGACGCCTCCTCCATGTAGCGGCGCATCACGAATTCGCCGCCGGGGCCGACCGCGGCGCCGGCGACGAGAAGCAGCACGAAAAGCGCCGCCAGCAGACGGTTTCGTCCCTTCACCAACACGCGGGCTCCTCCTCCCTCGCCACGGCCATGCCGCAAGGCGTCGAAGTCTAGAGAGCAAGCTCGCGCTTTCCAAGACTGTTTCGTCCGGCTCGACCTGAGTGGAATTCAATGCGATCGACCGCCTGCTCCGTCATGCCGCCGGAATCGGCTCGCCCAACGTGTGCATCAGTCGGTTCGCCCATCCGAAGATCGACACGGACAGGATGAGATCCAGGATTTCGAGCTCATTCAGCCCGACCGCGCGCAGCCGGGCGATATCCTCGTCGGTGGCCGCTGGCGGAAATGCCGAAAGAGCGACGGAAAAATCGTAGATGGCCTGCTCTTTTTCGGGCAGGCGGGCGGAGGTCTCCTGTTGGAAGATCGTATCGACCACGCCGGCCGTTCCGCCTGTCTGCTCATAATGGCGGGCATGGACTGCAAGACAGTAAATGCAGCGGTTGACGATTGAAGCGCCGATGGCGCCGAGTTCACGCCCCGGCCGGTCGAGCCCGTCCTTGCCGTACATGATGCCGTTGAAAAGCGGCGAACGATGCAGCAGCGATTCAGGATCATGGGCAAGGACCAGGACGTAGTCCGAGACCTTCTTGTTGGCCGGCGTGATCTTCATCGCCTGCAACTGCTCCGGCGTGGCCTCGTCCAGCCGCACCGGCGTGATGAACGGGCGCCAGTCCAGCACGGCTTTGGTGTAGTCGTGAACGGCCGGCTTCATCGCGAAGCCTCCATCAGCCGGAGGCCGGCCACGAGACGCGCCTGATAGCCGAGAAAAGCGGCAAGCTCCGCCAGCCGCACGATATCGGCTTCCTCGACACCAGCGCGGCGAAGCTCCTCTATGTGCTTTTGGGTGGCGCTGCGCGGATTGCGGGTCAAAAGGTCCGCATGGCCGAGCACGGCAGCGAGCCATGCGTCCTGCGGGGTCGTATCCGGATCGACGAGGCCGGCAAAGTCGTAGAAGTCGTCGCAGGCCGAGAACAGGCCATAATAGTAGTCCTTCATGACCTCGTCGCCCAGCCGCTCGGAAGCGCGCACGGCAATCAGCGCCCGTAGCGCATGCGTAAGGCCGCCCGACTCGGCCGGAGAAAGGACGGCCTGCCGGCTCTTCTCGGTCAGAGCTATGAGTTCCGCGCGGCGCGTAAGCAGCGCCGAAATGGGGCTTTGCGGCTCAATGCCGCCGAGCTCTTCGATCGTATTCGTCATCAGTTCGTCCTTGGGTCGAGGGGCAAGGCCGCCAAGCGGCCCTATAGTGAAGGGGCGATGAAAAAGCCGTCGCTCGGCCGATGTTTCCCGGGCGGCCGGTCGGACCTCGTCACACCTCCTGCCTGTCCTTAAGCCGGTACCAGGGCAGGATCAGGCGGGCAAAGCGCGATACCAGGAAGTGAAGCGGCACCCGCGGCGGGCTCGTCGGGCGCACTGCGAGCCTTTCGTCGGCAACTCCCTCCAATGCGTCTGCCAGCACCGGAGCCATGGCACATGCGAGCGCGAGGCCGCGGCCGTTGCAGCCGATCCACGCGCACAGCCCGTCTTCCCTGCGATGCAGGTGCGGCAGGCGGTCGATCGTCATCCCGATCCGGCCGCCCCAGAATGATGTCATCGGATTTTCCGGCAGCGCCGGAAACATCTCCCGCAGCCGCCTGCCGACCATCGCCTGCAGGCGGTGCGATGCGCCGAACTGGACAGCGAGCGCTCCGCCCGACACCAGCCGACCGTCGCGATCCTTCCTGAAGTAGCGCAGGTCCATGCGCGTGTCGGATGCCGCCTCGTCGTTGGGAAGGATCCGGTCGGCCAGTGTGCCGAGGGGATCAGTCGCCGCCTGATAGGACGTCACCGGCACGATGGATGTGCGAAGCGCCGGCCAGAGATTGCCGGTATGGGCCGCTGTCGTGATTGCAACCTTTGCCGCCAGGACCTTGCCAGCCGGCGTCTCGACGATCCAGCCTTCGGCCCGGCGCGACAGTGCCGTCGCGGGGCTGTTTTCATAGATCGTCACACCCTCCCCGGTTGCGCCGCGCGCAAGACCGACGGTGAAGGCGTAGGGGTTGATATGGCCGCCGCCGCCATGCTCCCAGCCGCCGTGATAGACATCCGTGCCAAGGCGGCCGGCCATTTCCGTAGCGTTCAAGGCTGCGGCCGGCGCCCCGGCTTCCGCCCATTGCGCGGCGAGCCCGGCGACGCGCTTTGCCCGTCCCGGACTTTGGGCGGGCTGCAGCCATCCGTTCCGCCGCGCATCGCAGTCGATCCTGTAGCGATCGACGAGATCATAGAGGCTGTCTGCCGCCCCTCTGACCAGAGCGATGAACCGCTCGCCGCGCTCCCCCGGCCAAAGCTTGCGGATGGCATCCGGGCCGTGCCGCGTGAGGGCGGAAATCACCTGGCCGTTGGCGCGCCCCGACGCCCCATGTCCGATGCCGGTCGCCTCGAGCACGACGACCCTGTGTCCGCGCCTGCGCAGTTCTATTGCGGTCGCCAGCCCGGATATGCCGCCGCCAATCACTGCGACATCAGTCTCGACCGCGCCTTCCAGGCGCGGTGCGGAGAAGCGCTCGCGGGACAGCGCCATCCAAAGGGGCGACGGCTTGTCAGATGGCCACGAGGTCATGCGCAGATCACCTCTATCTGCGCCCCGCATATGGCCCGCAGGTCGTGACGTGCAGGTCTGGTGCCGCGAAGCACCAGGGCGTCGTCGCCCGCCTGCACGGCCACGCCGCTCTCGTCGGCAAAACGCGCCAGCACGGCGGCGCCCGGCAGGGCCACGGCGTCGAGCGACCGGGCTCCGTTCGGATGAAGCAGCAGTTCGTCCCGCCAGAGGCGTTCGCGCGTGTGGTGCTGGCAGACGAGGCATTGCCGGCCGGGCGTCTCGCCCGGATCGATGCGGATGACCGTAAAGCTCAGTTCGCCATCGTCCGTCATTCGCGAAAAATGGCGCGGAGCCTCGGTGCGAACGCCCTTTTCCTGCAGATGGCGTGACGCCTCCGCAATGTCGCCGGTGGAAAAGGCGAGACCGCCGATGCCGTGTCCGGCTGCAATTCGCCTGCGCCACGGCAGGTTTGCCGGCGTCTCGACGACGATGCCGATCAGCTCGATGTAGCTCCCGTCCAGCATGATGCAGCGGTTGGCCGTGCCCATGGCTGCGCTGTGCCTCGTCACCGGGGTCACGAGGAAGCCTGCAGCCTCGAAGGCAGCACCGGCTGCGGCGAGATCGGCGACCGGCAGCACCACGTGATCGATCGGCAGTCGCAGCATCACCCGGCCACCGTCATCTTGTCGATGCCGTAGATGCGGTCGACGACGATAAGAGCCACCACCGCCATTGCCAGTTGCAGCGTGCTGAGTGCCGCGATCGTCGGATCGAACTGGTGCTCCAGATAGCTCAGCATCACCACCGGCAGGGTGTTGGTGCTCGAACTGCCGAAGAAATAGCTGATCGGCAGGTTGTCGAACGACGTCAGGAAGGAAAACAGCGATCCCGCCATGATGCCCGGGCGAATGAGCGGCAACGTCACGTGCCAGAAAACCTTGGCCGGGTTGGCGCCGAGGATCGCCGCGGCTTCCTCGTAGGACCGCGGTACGCCGGCATAGACCCCGGCAACGGTGCGGATCACATAGGGCAGACAGACGACGGTGTGGGTGATCAGAAGGGCTGTGAAGGAGATGCCGATACCCAGCCACGACAGGAAGAACAGGGATGCGAAGCCGATCACGATCATCGGCATGGAGAGCGGCGAGAGCAGGAACGTCATAATCGCTCCCGCCCAGGCGCCGCGCGCGCGGGCGAGAAAAAGACACGCCGGTATGCCGATCGCGCACGAGAGAAGCGTTGCTCCGATCGCCACCTGGAAACTGACCAGCAGCGCATCGATGAACGGCTGGTAGGCGAATATGTTGCCGAACCATTTCAACGACCATCCCGGAATCGGGAAGGCCACATAGCCGGCCGCAGTGAAGGAAACCACGACGACGACAAGGATGGGGGCGAGCATGAAGATGAAGAACAGGACGACGAAGGCCGCCAGCGCGATATTGATCCAGTCTCGTCTCATCACGCCCCCCGGCGGCGGACGAGCCGCAGTTGCAGGAACAGGCAGAAGACGGCGATCACCAGGAGGATCGTGCTCATGGCGCTGGCCATTCCGAAATCACGCGTGGTGTTGAACTGCTGGTAGATCATGAGCGGCAGCGTCTGCAGCCCGCCGCCGAGCATCACCAGCGTGACGAAGCTGCCGTTCGCGATCATGAAAACGAGAATGGCGCCGGTTCCGATGCCGTCCAGCGACAGCGGCAGCGTGACCTCCCAGAAGGTCCGCCATCGCCCTGCGCCGAGGATCTTCGCCGATTCCTCAAGGCGCGTATCGACCGACTGCAAGACCGTGGCGATCGCCAGGACCATGAACGGCACGAGGACGTGGACCAGTGCCGCAATCGCGATCTCCGGCGAGTTGGCGAGCCGCAGCGGGGCGGATAGGACGCCGAACTGGTCGACAAGGAAATTGTTGACGAGCCCCCTGCGCGCAAACAGCACCTGCCACCCGAAGGTGCGCATGATGATCGACGTCAGCAGCGGCGCAATCAGCAGGAAGATCACCAGCCCGGCCCAGCGACCGGCCTTGCGGACGAGAAAGTAGGCAACCGGATAGCCGATCACGACGCAGATGAGTGTAACGCCCGCAGACAGCAGGACCGTCGCGACCGTGACGCGCAGATAGAAACTGTCCGTCAGTAAAGTCAGATAGCGGCCAGCCGTCAGTCCGCCCGTCTCGCCGACGATGCTGCGCATGCCGTTGTCGATCAGCGGCAGGACGAAGAAGGCAGCCAGGAACAGGATGGCCGGAACGGTGAGAAGCCAGGGCTTGATCACCGAAGCGGCGGGTTTTGCGGCGGGCTGGTCAGGCGCTTGCATGATCGATCTGTCCGTGGGGCTTATGCGGCCACCCTGGCGGGCGGCCGCGATGCCATTGCTGATTAGCGGCCGATTTCACGGTTCCAGCGATCGACCCATTCGTTACGAACGGGGGCGATCTCCTCGTAAGGCGGGAACTGCGTCTGCTGCCACGGCGTGATGCGCGGCTTGAGCTTGTCGCTGTAGACGACGTCGACGTTCGTCACGCCGTAGTTCATGATTTCTGCAAACTGTTCCTGGTTCTTCGCATCGAGTACTTCGTTGATGTACTGCCAGGCGAGCGGATTGGCGTTCTTCGGCTTCTGCACGGCGACCCCGTTCAACGCGCCGCCTTCCGCCGGATTGATGAAGTCGATCCAGGTCGCGCCGCTGTCGAAGTGGTTCCAGGTCCGACCGTCGAAATAGATGCCGATATCGGCCTCGCCCGACGACAGGTGGTTGAAGAAGTCGTTCGGCCCGGCCCAGAACACCAGGTTGTCCTTCATCTTTTCCATGGCCTTGAAGAAGGGATCCACGTTGTTCGCGCCGCCGCCCAGCGCCTGCGCCATGGACCAGATGAGCATGATCGGCGTCACCGCATAGCTGATCGAGGGAACGGAAGCGACGAATTCGCCGGAGGCGACGCGATCGACAAATTCCGCAAACGATTTCGGCGGGTTCTTGACCCGGTCCTTGTTGTAGGTGATGCCGCTGACGCCGTAGTCGAACAGCGTGCCCTTGCCCTTGACGGAATCCGTCAGCTGCTGCGGGATCTTGGCGAGGTTGGGCAGCTTCTCGACGGTGAAATCGTCGACGAGATCAGCCTTCGCAGCCGTCAGCGCCAGATCTGGCGTCATGATGAGAACGTCGACGGGCGGCTTGGCAGGCTCGGCTTCGACCTGCGCCAGCCACTGCGGCGGGCCGCCGAGCGAGACGTTTGCCTTCGCCTTGGTCTTGGCTTCAAACGGCGCGACGAAGCATTTGCGTACCGCCTCCTCCCAGACGCCGCCAAACGCGGTGACCGTGATTTCGCCGGTCTGCGCGTTTGCCAGCCGTGGGCCGATACCGGTCAGGAGGCCTGCGCCCAGCATGGCGCTGCCACCGAGGAATGTGCGTCTCATAATCGTCGTCATCGAAGGTCTCCATGGATCGAGAGTGGTGGCGTTTCTGGCATTGCAATTTCGAAACCGTATTTCAAAGTTCGCGCGCGACACTCTCCAGCACCTGGCGCGCGGCCGCGACCGCAGCAACGTCCGCCGGCTGGCGCGGAAAGTCCTGCGGCAGTCCGGCGAGGACGCGGTTGAAGATCTCGCGGCGCTTGCGCTGGCGTACGGCGCCGGGCAGTGCCACCAGCGACCGATTCATCCTGTCCATCAGATCGGGCGCGAAGACGGCGTCCCATTGCTCGCGCTCCGGCCCCCGTGCGCCTGACGCGCCGCCGGCGGCGAAGTGCGCGCGGCGGGCTGCCGTGGCATCGGCATCTATGGTGCCGGCGACAATGACGACGCCGTATTGGCCGGCGGCGCCCTCGATGGTGACGAAGCCGTTCTGCACATCACGTAGCACCGCCTGCGGATCACGTTCGGCCGGATTTCCCCAGCCGCCTGCGCCCGGCGTCAGGAAGGTCACGGTGTCGCCGGCGTTGACGGTGAGCACATCGATCTTGCCGAGCCGCTGCTCGTCGGCCTGCCCGCGGTTGATGATCAGTTCGCCCGGCGCGCCCGGCCGGCCGCCGTAGGAGCCCCACGGCCTGAAGACAAGCCGCTCCATGCCGCGACCGAGAACATTGCTATCGTCGGTGAGGACGCGGAACGTCAGTTCCATGCCGCATCCGCCGCGCCATTTCCCGGCCCCGCCGGAATCCGGCCGCAGCGCATAGGCAAGGATTTCGACGCCGAGTTCGGCCTCGACCGTCTCCACCGGATTGTTCGCCAGGTTGGAAATGCCGCTGTCGCGACCGTCGACGCCGTCGCGGCCGGAACGCGCACCGGTGCCGCCGATCATCGGTTCGATGACCTGCACCCGGCGTCCGCCCCGTCCATCAGGCTCTGCCATCACGACCGGAATGACGGTTCCGGAAGAGGCGGCCGGCATGACATCGGGCAACGCCTTGCCGAAGGCGCCGTTCAGCACGTCGTTGACGCGGATCGCTGCGGCATGGCGAACGCCGGTTGCCGCAGGCTCCTGGGGATTGACCAGGCTGCCTTCCGGTGCCGTGATGCGGACGGGGTCGAGCAGCCCGGCGTTGAGCGGCGTCGTCGAATCGAGCGTGTTGACGAGTGCCAGCACGCGCAGCGTGAGCCAGGCATGCGGGCGTCCGCGCGAGGGGATGTTCATCGCAGTTGCCACCTGCGGATCGGTGCCGCTGAAGTCGAGGTGAACCGTGCCGTCGTTGAATGTCGCGGCGAGCGCGACGCGGACAGGCAAGCGCGTGGCCGCGTCATCGTCCAGGTAGTCGGCGAAGGCATAGGTGCCGTCGGGAACCCGACGCAAGACGGTGCGCGCTTTCTGTGCCGCATAGGTGATAAGATCGGTGGCCGCGTTCGACACCGCCTCGGCGCCATGCTGCGCGATCGTCTGCTCCAGTCGGCGGCGCCCTGCCGCGAGTGCCGCAAGCATCGCGCGGATGTCGCCCATGTTGGCATCGGGCGTGCGGCTGTTGGCATCGAGGAACAGGCGCACTTCCGGCGTCATCTGACCGCGCTTCATCAGCTTGACCGGCGGGATGCGCAGACCTTCCTGAAAGATTTCGGTATTGACCGGCGAAATGCTCGAGGGCACGCGTCCGCCGACATCCGAGCAATGCACGAAGCACCAGCCGTAGGCGACGATCCTGCCCTCGTGGAAATAGGGCTCGATCATGTGCAGGTCCGGCAGGTGCGTCGCCAGCCCCTCGGAGCGATAGGGATCGTTGGTCAGGATGACGTCGCCGGGCTGAAGCGGCCCGACTGCTTCTATCGCCGGCAGGCATTCCAGCCCGACGAAGCCGGAAACCCCGATCGACCGCGGATAGGCGAAAAATCGCCCGTCGAGGCCCGCGAGCGCGCAGGCGAAATCGGCCGTTTCCTTGACATAGAGCGTTCGCCCGGTTCGCTGCAATGTCAGGCACATCTCCTCGCTGACTGCGGCGAGCTTGTTGCCGAGAATGGCGAGCGTGACGGAATCAAGCTTCATCTGCGTGTCTTTCCAGGTGGAGATTTCCCGCATCGTCGGCGCGCGCGCGCCAGTTCGGCAGCAGGATGGTGGTCGTGTCGTCCTGCTCGATGATGGCCGGTCCGGAGATCTGGTCGCCGGCGCCGAACGCCTGCCGGTCGTAGACGGCGGCGGTCAGCCAGGCGCCGCGACGAAAGAGCGGACGCTCGCCCTTTGCCGTCGGCCGGCCGCTACCGGCCGCAATCGTCTGATCGGCCAGCTTGGCCGTCTCGCCCACCATCGCAAGCCGCGCGGTTCCGAGTTCGATTTCGGTCTCGGTGTCGCGGAAGCCGTAGATGCGTTCGTGCTCCGCATGGAACGCGGCGGCGACGTCAGCCGCAGCGCGGCAGGTTTCATCGAGCGAAACGCGCAGTTCATAGGCCTGCCCGGCATAGCGCATATCGACGGCCCGCTCGACGCGGCGGCCTTCTGCCTGCTCACCCTCACGGTCGAGCCAGACGGCGCCTTCGGCGGCGAGTTCCGCAAATACGTCCTGGAGAAGCTGCGCACTTTCGTCGGTCAGCGGCCGCCGGAGGCTGCGCACGAAGTCGCGGCGGAGGTCGGCGGCGGCGGCACCGAGCGCGCAGAACGTCCCGGCGGCCGGCGGGATCACCACCCGCCCAATGCCGACCTCCTCGGCCAGCAGATTGGCATGGGTCGGCCCCGCCCCGCCGAAGGGCAGAAGCGCAAAGGTTGCCGGGTCGAGCCCGCGTGCGGCCAGCGTCTTGTAGAGTTCCGTCGCCATTCCGGCGGTGGTTACGGCAAGCGCTCCTTCGGCCGCGCGCGCTGCCGCATTTCTGCCTTCCAGGCCGATGCGCTCCCCGATCGCCCCGAGGGCGGTCTCCGCGGCCTGTTTGTCGAGCTTCATGCGGCCGCCAAGAAAGCCGTTCGGGTCGATGTAGCCGAGCGCAAGATAGCAGTCGGTGACGGCCGGTTCCGTCCCGCCGCGACCGTAGGAGACGGGTCCCGGCATCGCGCCGGCACTCCTCGGTCCAACCTTCAGGACGCCATGGTCGTCGACCCAGACGATCGATCCGCCGCCGGCGCCGATGGCGGATACGTCCACCACCGGCAGGACAAGTGGCAGGCCGCCGATGTCGGTGCGGGTGGCAAGTGCTGCAGAGCCGCCGCTGGCAACCGCAATATCGGAGGACGTGCCGCCCATGTCGAAAGTGATGATGGAGGTTACTCCGGCGGCACTTGCCAGACGGGCAGCCGCCATCACGCCGGAGGCTGGTCCCGACAGGATCGTCTCCACGGGCCGGTCCTGCGCCGATGCCAGGCTGAGCGAGCCGCCATTGGAGGCGGTCACCAGGATCGGTGCCACGACGCCGTCTCGCTCCAGCCCCGATTTCAGGCCGGTGAAATAGCGATGCATCAGCGGCTGGATGTAGGCATTCAGGCAGGCGACGAGCGTTCGCTCGTATTCGCGGATCTCCGGCCAGATCGCTGCTGCGGAGGTGATCTCGAGCCCGTTTGCCTTCTGCGAGAGCCGCGAAGCAAGATCGATCTCCAGCGCCGGCTTGGTGTAGCCGTTGATCAGAACCAGGGCGGCAGCCTCGACGCCGAGCGCCGCAAGTTCGGCTGCGACGCGGTCGAGTTCCGCCTCGTCGGGCAGGTTCGTGACGTCTCCCGAGGCCGACAGCCGGGCGTCGATCTCGACGATCCGGTAGCGCGGCACCAGCGGTTCTTCCTTGCTGGCGTGGAAATCGAAGGACGACGGCATGCGGCTGCGGGCGATCTCGAGAATGTCGCGATATCCCTTTGTCACCACGAGGGCGATCGTCGCTCCGCGCCGCTGGATGATGGCGTTGAGGCCGATCGTCGTGCCGTGCATGATCGTCGCCACCTGGCCTGCGCCGATTCCTGCCTTTTCGAGCAGCGACTTCAGCCCCTCGATCAGGGCCCGCGAAGGATCGTCCGGCGTCGATGGTTCCTTGTAGTAGACCAGGCGCTCTTCGCCCGGATTGGCGAGCACGAAATCCGTGAATGTTCCGCCGACATCGATGCCAATGCGTGCGCCGTTTTTCTGCATGATTGCCATTTCCACTTCAATCCGCGCTGACCGGCACCGCATCCCGCGGTGCCCAGCTGAGCGTCAGGGTTTCGCCGAGGCGGTGGGAAACCGCCCCTAGCGGGCCGTCGGCCTGCCGGTAGACGAAAAGCTCGCGCCCGAGCGACGGCACGTCGAGCTGATAGGCGGCGTAGTTGCCGCGAAAGACTGCCCCGGTGACGCGCGCCTCGAAATTCGCTCCCTCTCCGGCATGCTCGCCGAGCCTTACCCGCTCGGGCCGGACGGACAGGACAAGCGGCGAGCCCGGCTGGGCTGCCATTTCGAGAGGAACCGCGATCTCGCCGTCGCGACCGGGCAGCAACACCGATGTCCCCTCCGGTGCGACCTTTCCCTCGAAGATGTTCGACGTTCCCAGGAATTCGGCGACGAAGCGGCTTTGCGGCCGGTCGTAGATGTCATTGGGCGTCCCGATCTGCAGGATGCGGCCGGCGCTCATGACCGCCACCTTGTCCGACATCGAAAGCGCCTCTTCCTGGTCGTGGGTGACAAGCAGTGTCGTTATGCCGAGGCGCTGCTGCATGCCGCGTATCTCGAACTGCATGCTCTCGCGCAGGGACTTGTCCAGCGCCCCAAGCGGCTCGTCGAGAAGCAGGACCTTGGGGTTGACGACCAGCGATCGTGCCAGGGCGACGCGCTGCTGCTGGCCACCAGAAAGCTTCGACGGGTACATTTCGGCCCGGCCTTGCAGCTGGATGAGGTCAAGCATTTCCTGGACCCGCGTGTCCCGTTCGGCACGCCCGACGCCTGCCATCCTCAGGCCGAAGCCGATGTTCTCGGCGACGGTGCGGTGGGGAAAGAGGCTGTAGTTCTGGAAGACCATTCCGAGGTTGCGCTTGTGTGGCGGCAGCTGCGATACCTCGGCTCCGCCGATCCGGATCGATCCCGCATCCGGCCGCTCGAAACCTGCCACCATGCGCAACGTCGTCGTCTTGCCGCAGCCCGACGGCCCCAGCAGCGCAACGAGCTCCCCCGCCTCGACCGAAAGATCCAGTTCGCGGACCGCGGCGGTGGAACCATAGGATTTTCGAACGCTGGCGAGCCGCAAGGCTTCAGCCGTCGTTCCAGTGGCCTTGTTCATGTTTTTGTCCGCATGACGGTCGGAGATGCCGTTCTGCTGATTGACATCGCCTCTCCAGTTCCCATTCTGCATTTGTAGCGCTACAATTGATTTAAAGCCGCGTGGCGTCAAGGATTGATTTTGCGATTTTGCTCATCTTTGGAGCATTGCAATTTCCTTGTGCAGGGTGCAGGACGGCCGAAGAGGAACGCATGTCAAAGTTGAGCGGTGAGAAGACTTCCGTCACGATGCAGTCGGTCGCGGCTGCGGCGGGCGTTTCGCCGATGACCGTGTCGAACACGTTCCGCTATCCCGAGCGCGTACAGGAAGAAACGCGGCAGAAGGTACTAAGGATTGCCGCGGAACTGGGCTATGTGCCCAACTACGCCGCAGGTAACCTTGCGTCCGGGCAGAGCCGTGTCATCGGAGCGGTGATCCCGTCGATCAAGAACTCCAGCTTCTACAACTACGTTCGCGGCATGCAGGACGCCGTTGCCAGCGAAGGCTACGAGCTGATCCTGAAACTGGCTGACACGCAACGTAACGAAACCGCTGCAATTGAGACCTTCGTAGGATTGCGCGTGGCCGGCATTGCCCTCGTCGGCGACGAGCACGAGGAGCAGGCGCTCCGGCTGATGCGCAAGACCGGCGTGCCGGTCGTGGAGGCCTGGGTCCAGGACGCGCCCTTCGACATGGCGGTGGGCTTTTCCACCTATGAGGCCACACGGGCGCTGGTCGATCTCCTGCTGGAATCCGGCCGCCGGCATATTGGTTTCATCGGATACGCGGGCGCTGCGTCCCGGCGCTTCAAACAGAGGATGCCGGCGTTCCGGGAACGGCTGGCCGCATACGGCCTGCGATCGGACCTCGTCCATCTCGTCGACGAGACGGACGGCTTCGGCGCTGGCCCGAAAGCGCTGGAGGGCCTTTTCCGTCTCGATCCCGATCTCGACGCACTGCTCTGCCCGACCGACATCGTCGCCGCCGGCGTCGTATTCGAATGCGGGCGGCGGGGATGGAGGGTTCCCGAACAGATCGCCGTCGTCGGCTGGGGCGACTACGAGATTGCGTCCGAGATCACCCCGGCGCTGACCACCCTGCAGCCGAATACCTATCAGATGGGACAGGCGGCGATGAGGATGATCGTCGAGCGGGTCAAAGGCGACGAGAGCGCCGGCAAGATCATGGACACCGGATTCGAGGTGCTCCGGCGCGACAGCGTATCATGGACATCCGAGCCGATGCGCGGGATCTCAACCGTCACAGCCTAACCGCCGTCCTGTCCATGACCGCTCCTTCGCACGCAAGTGAAGAAGCGGCACATTGGCGACCTCAGCGGTTCTGCCGAAGGATGGCCTCGGCGGCGATGTAGCCCCAGGTCATGTTCGGGCCGATGGTCGTGCCTGCGCCGACAGCGCGGGTACCGAACGGGTTGGCCATGGCGAGGCCCGCCGCATAGAGGCCCGGGATCAGCGAGCCGTCGGCGCGCAGGACCTGGCCCTTGTCGTTGGTGCGCGCGCCGCCCTTCGTGCCGAGAATGGAACGGTTGATCGTCATGCCGACATAGGGAGCCTTGTCGATCGGCTTCAGGCGGTTCTCGTCGCCGTGCGCCTTGTAGGCTTCCCAGCCGTTCTCGCCGCGCTTGAAGTCGGTATCATGGCCGGTCTTGCAGAACTCGTTCCAGCGGTTGATGGTCTCGACGAGCGCGTCGGCCGGCAGGCCGAGCTTGGCTGCGAGTTCGGGAACCGTATCCGCCGTCTTCACCCAGTCGCGGTCGTAGGAGGAATACCAGCGGAAGGGGATCGAAGTTTTCAGGAACCGGTGATCGCCGACCAGGAAGCATGGCAGGTGCACCGGCGCGCCATTGGCATCCCGCTCGTCCAGCACCTCGCCGATGTTGAAGTCGTTCTCGCTGACGAAGCGCTTCGCATGCCGGTTCACCACGATTGAATGGGGTTCGGCCTGGAAGGTCATCGGAAGGCCGTGCTGCTTGCCCTGGTAGCGTGTCGGCAGGCAGGGATAGATATTGGCCTGGTCCATGCGGTCAAGCTCTGCGCCGACCGAGGCTGCGAGCTTCTGCCCATCGCCTTCGTTGCTGCGCGGGCTGCCGATACGGTCGAGCGGGCCGGGAAAATGGCGTTCGCGCATCTGTGGGTCCCACTCGAACCCGCCGGTCGCGATCACGACGCCGCGCTCGGCGGCAATCGTCTGCCGCTGTCCCTGGCGCTCCACTTCCGCACCCACGATGCGATCGTCGGAATCCTGAATGAGGCGAATGGCGCGGGTTTCGAGCCAGAAGGTCACACCGGCGTCGAGGCAGCCCTTGACCAGGCCCGTCATCAGGGCGGTGCCCTGGCCGCCGGAATTGGTCAGCCAACGCCAAAGCAGCTTCGGCCACATGCGCAGCCCGGCGCGGATGGGGTGGTGGTAGAGGTCGAGATCGACGACCTCCTGATAGGTAAAGGTATGGGGCAGCGTCGAACGCCGCAGCCGGGGTGCGAAGCGGCCCAGGATGCGGCGGCTGAGCGGCATCGGCGACACCATGCGTCCGACCATCTTGCCTCCCGGTGCCTCGGCATAAGGATCGGGCTCGGCTACGACGCGCAGGTCGAGCGGGGTGTTATCGGACAGAAAACGGAGCATATCCGGCGCGGACTGGACGAAGGAAACCCAGCGCGCGTCTTCTTTCTCTGCCCACCCCTCGGGCGTGACCGCGCGCAGGTACGCGATCGCTTCATCTCGACTGTCGGCGATGCCGGCGGCCGCGGCCACGTGATTGGCCGGAATCCAGATGCCTGAGCCCGACATGGCCGAGGTGCCGCCGAGCCATTCGCTCTTCTCGATGACGAGCACCTTCAATCCGCCCTTGGCTGCTCGCAGCGCCGATGCGCAAGCCGCCGAACCGGAACCGATGACCAATACGTCCCAAGCTTCCATATCTATTCCCCATTCACCGCGTCGCGGCACTATAAAAGCACCGCATTTAATCTGTCTACTATTGTGTCGACACTTTTTGCGATATAGCTTTCACAGGTCACGATGTACCATGAGACCCTTCGGGGTCCTTATCCGACAGGTGTAAAAAATGGACGAGACCCGCATTCCGCCCGTTCTCGCCGGTGTCCATGTTTCCGGTCCCGAAGCACGCGAAAGCTA
Source organism: Mycoplana rhizolycopersici (assembly GCF_013378445.1). Classification (GTDB taxonomy): domain Bacteria; phylum Pseudomonadota; class Alphaproteobacteria; order Rhizobiales; family Rhizobiaceae; genus Mycoplana; species Mycoplana rhizolycopersici. The sequence continues at coordinate 112,502 of NZ_JABXYK010000013.1, read as the reverse complement.
CTGGCAGCCGGTGCCGGCCAACGGCCATGTCGATGTCGCGCTGGCGCCGCATATCGTCGGCATGGAATCGCCTTTCGGCATGGGCACCCAATCGGTGGCGCCCGGCGGCTATGTGCGCGAACATACCCACGAACACAATGAGGAAGCCGTCTATGTCATCGAAGGGCACGGCCGCGCCGTGATCGACGGCAAGGAGTATCCGATCGGCCCGGACAGCGCGATCTTCCTGCCGAAGAACATGCGACACATGTTCATCAACGATGGCGAGACGCGCCTGCGCTGGGTCTGGCTGATCGTTCCCAACGGGCTTGAGGATTTCTTCCGGCTGATCGGCAGGCCCCGCAAGCCGGGCGACCGCGTTCCCTCGAACTTTCCCCGGCCGGAGAACGTGCTGGAAATCGAACGCCAGACGGTGTTCGGCACCGACCTTGCCGACAAGTTCGACCCGGTGAAGGGCGACTGATTCATGCCTTCGCTTGCCGCGCCGGACCAAAAGCGCTCCGCTCCCGTCACACTCGGCCTCATCGGGTTCGGCGCGCTGGCACACCGCCTCATTGCCGGTTTCGGACCCGGCGAGGCGGAGTGGGTCGTTCTGGTGCGGAACGATCGCCGTCTCGCGCAATCCGCAGAAAACGTCCGCCTTGTGACGCGTATCGAAGAACTGGTCGCGGCCCGGCCACGCGCGGTAGTCGAGGTTGCGACGCAGGATGCTGCGGCCGACTGCGTGCCGCAACTGCTGGAAGCCGGAATTCCCGTCGTTCTGGCATCGGTCGGCGTACTCGCCGATCCGGAGCTCTGTCTCAGGCTGGACGCAGCGCGGAACGCATCGGGCGCGCCGCTTGTGCTTCCCGCCGGTTCGGTGGGAGGGCTCGACTACCTCGGCGCCGTCGCGAGGCTGGAGGATGCGGAGATTCGCTACACGTCGCGCAAGCCCGTGGCCGCTTGGGCGTCAGAGCTTGAAAGGCTGGGAGTGACAGCACCGTCGACAGAGGTCGTGCTTTTCGAGGGTGCGCCCGAAGAGGCCGCGCGCCGCTTTCCGAAGAATTTGAATGCAGCGCTGGCAATATCCCTGGCCGTTCGTCCCCGGTCGCTCACCGTTCGCGTCGTCGCCGACCCGAAGGTGGAAGGAAATACGCACGAGATCGAAGCTGCAAGCTCCGCAGGCACGGCTTTCATGCGCTTCGTGAACACCCCCTCCCCCGACAACCCGAAGACGTCCGCGATCACGGCGCTGAGCCTGCTGTCGGCGCTGGAAACCGTGCTGGACGCGGGGAAAAACGGCTGATGGCGACTTATACAGCGCCGGATGGCTGCCGGATACACTACGAGACTTTTGGCGAAACGGGGCCGCGGGTTCTGCTGATCCCGGGCCTTGGCGGCGACGGACGTTTCTGGGGCGGCGTCGTCCAGCGGCTTCAGACGGAGTTCCGCCTGGTGGTTGCGGACCACCGCGGGGCGGGGCGAAGCGACCGGCCGCCCGGAGGCTATTCGATCCCCCGGAGTGCCGCAGATGTCGCAGGCATCGTCCATCAATGGGGTGAACCGGTCCATGTCGTCGGCCATTCCACCGGTGGAGCGATCGCACAGGTCCTTGCGCTGGATCACGATATCAAAGGCCTGAGCTATACGATCAGCAGTTCCTGGGCGCGATCGGACGCGCGGTTCCGCACGCTGTTCATTGCCCGCGCCGAGATGCTGGAAGCGGGACAGGCGGAAACCTACCAGCGGCTGACGCATGTCTTCGGGCATACGTCGGCCTGGTTGACGGCCCACGCCGCAAAGCTGGACGCCGCAGTGGCGGATGCTCCTCGAAATCTCGCCCCGCTCGACGTCGCGGCGGCACGCGTGCGCATGCTGCTCGATCATGATCGTCTGGCAGACCTCTCAAGCATCAGGAGTCCGGTCCAGGTGATCGCCGCCGTCGACGACATCCTGACGCCGCCCGAACTATCCAGGGCGGTGGCGACAGCAATTGCCGGTGCGGAGTTCGTAACCGTCCGTGGCGCGCATTTTCACCCGTTTACCGACCCGGACAGCTTCGCTGCCGAATTTCGCCGCTTCATCGCCAAATTGTAACCGGACAGCCGCCATGACAGCTGAGACCTTGCTTACCCTTGTTGACCCGCGCCTTACGCCCGGCGCCGACCTTCTCTCCGCAGGGCGGGCCATGGCGCGCGACTGGCGCGTTGGAAGCTGCCTGTTCCTGTCGGAGAAAGGCGTCCCTTCCGAGGCCGCCTGGAAGCGCAAGGCCATGGCCGACAAGCGCATCATGCAGCACGCCCATATCGGTTTTCGCGATGTCAACCGGACGATCGAGGCTATCCGCGAAGTTCACGGCACGTGCGCCCGAAACGGGACGACCGTCGATCGCTTTGGCATCACCCTGGACTGGTCGATGGGCTATCCGGAAGCCATGCGCGCCAAGGCGTCGCGCGGCACGGGCATCGTCCTGTCCGGGCCGGAGGATTTCGCGCGCATAACGAATGCGGCCCCTGCCGCGGCCCATTTCGGCGATTTCATGCTCGGGCTGCCGGGCGCAGTCGAAAACACCCGGGCCGCGATTGCGGCCGGCGCGACCGCCGTCGGCAATCTCGGCCAGTACTTCACCTTCCGGCTGCCCTATTGGGACGACGACGTGGCCACCACCGAGGCGACCGTGACCGCCCTCGGTCTCATTGCCGCGCAGGACGCCGAAATCCTTGTCCATTCCAATCTCGACGATGGCTTTGCCGGCCTCTTCATCGACATGGCTTGCGCGCTGGGCATGGTGCTGATCGAAAAGCACATCGTCGAAGACCTGATCGGCGCAAAGCTGGCGCATTGCTACGGGCACCATTTCAGCGACCCGCTATCGCGAACCGCGTTCCATGCCGCGCTCGTCCGCGTCAACGATACGCCCGGCACGATGATCTTCGGCAATACGGTTGCCTATCAGTCGAGCCCTGCCGGGAACTATGCGAGCCTTGCGAGCTATCTGCTGGCCGACATTCTGGCACTTGGCCGGTGGCCCGCGGGTCATGCGATCAATCCCGTGCCGGTGACCGAGAACCAGCGCATCCCGGATGTCGACGAGATCATCGATGCGCAGACCTTCGCCCACCGGCTGACCCTGCATGCCCCGTTCTACGATCCGGTGTACGACTGGTCGAAGGTCGAGGCCATGGCCGACGTCCTGGTGGAAGGCGGCGGGCGTTTCGCAGCCGCCGTCCTTGCCGGCCTTGCGGATCGGGGCGTCGACACGAAGGATCCGGCCGCACTGATGTTGGCGATCCGCCGCATGGGGCCGAAACGCATGGAGATGCTGTTCGGCCCTGGCGCGGAGACCGCACGCGGTCGCAAGCCACTGATTCATGCGGAATGGGCGCGCGAACTCAACGACAAGGCGGAGGTCTGGGTGGCAGGCCAGAAGCCGATCGCCACTACCGGGCCGATCTCGGTCTGCATCGGTACGACGGACGTGCACGAACACGGCAAGTATCTGGTCGAACAGGCTCTCGAAGGGCTGGGGATCGGCATCGTCGACGCCGGGGTGGCGGTCGATCCGGAAGTGCTGGTCGCACGCGCAATGGAGGCCGGTGCCGATGCCATTGCCATCAGCACGTATAATGGCGTTGCCTATTCCTATGCCAAGGCCGTCAAAACGGCGATGGAGAAGCAATCTATTCGGCTTCCCGTGCTGATCGGAGGGCGGCTGAACGAGGTGCCGAAGGATTCGAATTCGGGTCTGCCGGTCGATGTGACCCGCGAAATCTCCGAACTCGGATGCAGCCCCTGCACCGATCTCGACCAGATGCTCGGAGCCCTCAGAAAGACCTTTCAGCCTGCCTGAGGGCCAAAAACCTCTACCAGGCGGTCATGCCGCCATCGACGGTGAGGATCGAGCCGGTCGCAAAGGACGACTCGCCGCTGGCAAGCCATAGGATCGCTTGCGCGATTTCGATCGGCTGGGCAACGCGATTCATGGGCGCACGCGCATTCAAGCCTGCGAGGAAACCCTCGGGGTCGGGATGGTTCTCGAGGATATCGTCGAAGTAGCTCGACCAGGTCGTTCCGGGCGCCACCGCGTTCACCCGAATGTTCTGCCCGGCGTGATCGAGGGCCATCGCCCGCGTCAGCGCGGCGACGCCGCCCTTCGACGCGACATAGGCTGCCCGATCGGCCAGGCCGATCTGGGCAACGTTCGAGGCGGTGTTGACGATGGCGCCGCCGCCGGATGAAGCCATGACGGGAATGACGTGTTTCGAGCACAGGAACACGCCTTTCAGGTTCACGGCCATCAAGGCATCCCAGTCGCTCGCCTCGATGGTGACGACCGTGCCCCGAAAGCCGTAGCCGGCATTGTTGACGAGGATGTCGATGCCGCCGAAGCGCTCGTTTGCGAAGCGCGCCATGTTCGCCACCTGCGTTTCGTCGGAGACATCGACCGCCAGACTTTGCGCGCCGATTCGATCGGCTGTCTGCCTTGCCCGTTCGCCGTCGCGGTCCACCACGAGCACGCGCGCTCCTTCCCGGGCGAAGAGTTCCGCGGTGGCCGCTCCTATGCCCGCACCTGCTCCGGTGACGATGGCGGCCCTGTCCTTCAATCGCATTTCGGTCCCCTTTTTCAATTGACCACATCCAATCTTGCAGAAGCCCTTGCAAAGTGTCGACACTTTTGTATTAAATTGCTGCATGCATTTGGAGGCATCCGTGAAGAACACACCTTCAGTAGAAGAGCATCTGGAAATCTACCGGAAGATGCTGCTGGTCCGGCATCTCGAAGAGGGCCTCGGCGCCCTTCACAAGGAAGGGCGCACGCGCGGCCCGATCCATCGCTGCGATGGGCAGGAGGCTGTCGGCGTTGCCGCTACCGCCGTGCTTGAAGCCGGCGACAAGGTGGCGACCACCCACCGCGGTCATGCCGTCTACATCGGCAAGGGCATGAATCCCTATCCGGTTATCGCTGAAATCTTTGGCCGTGCCACCGGCGCCTGCGCCGGCCGCGCCGGTCACATGCTGGTCGCTGATGCGGACAAGGGCGTCATCGGCGGCAACGCCATCGTCGGCGCCGGTATTCCGGCAGCCGCTGGCATGGCGCTTTCCATGCAGGTGCTCGGCCAGAAGAACGTCGCCATGTGCGTATTCGGCGATGGTGCGGCCCAGACCGGCATCTGTCACGAAGCGATGAACATGGCCGGGCTGTGGAAGCTCCCCGTCGTCTTCGTGCTGGAACACAACCAGTTCGGCCTCACGGTTCCCTCCGACGTCCAGTCGCCTGTCGAAGACCTTTCGGTCCGCGCGGCAGGATATGCGATGCCGGCCGAGATCGTCGACGGCAACGACGCGGTCGCGGTCTATCGCGCCGTTTCTTCGATGGTCGATCGCGCCCGCCGCGGCGAAGGTCCCGGCATGGTCGAGTGCAAGACCTACCGCCTGGAAGGCTTCTCCACCTCCGACATGGGCGGCTACCAGAAACCGGAGGATATCGCCTCCTGGAAGGAGCGCGACCCGCTGCTCGTTTCGCGCAAGGCGCTTCTGGGCGAAGTCGGTGAGAACAGGCTCGCCGCAATCGAAGCTGCGGCAAAGGCGGAAGTCGATGCGGCCTTCGCAACTGCGCTTTCCGATCCGATGCCGGAGTTCAGCATCGACGAAAATTGCAATCCCTACAGCGAGGCGCTCTGAACATGGCCCTTATGCGATATGCCGAAGCGCTCAACGCCGCGCTTCGCGAGGAAATGCTGGCTGATCCGTCCGTCTTTCTCTTCGGCGAGGACATAGGCCGCTATGGCGGTGTCTTCAAGGTGTCGAAAGGCCTGATGGAGGAGTTCGGCGAAAGCCGCGTTCGCGACACGCCGATCTCGGAGCAGGCGCTGACGGCCATGGCGGTCACGGCCGCGATGACCGGCACTCGGCCGGTGCTGGAGATCATGTATGCGGACTTCGTTCCGCTGACGCTCGACGCCCTGGTCAACCAGGCTTCGATCTACAACTACATCTGGAACGACCAGGTGAAGATGCCGTTCGTGCTGCGCACGCAGGGCGGCGGCGGCGCGGGCGCCGGGGCGCAGCATTCAAAGGCGCTGGATTCGATGCTCGCCCATATCCCCGGCATCAAGGTGGTCGCACCGTCGACGCCGGCCGATGCGAAGGGCATGCTGAAGGCGGCGATCCGCGATGACCAGCCGGTCGTGTTCCTGGAGCACAAGCTTCTCTACAACATTCGTGGCGAAGTGCCGGACGGCGACGTGACCGTGCCGCTCGGAAAGGCGGCGACCGTGCGCGACGGTAATGACGTGTCGATTTTTGCCACCTCGAAGATGGTCGTGGAAGCCAGGAAGGCAGCCGAACTTTTGGCCGCGGACGGTGTCTCCGCAGAAGTCATCGACCTGCGCTCGCTGCGCCCGCTCGACGTCAATGCCATTGTCACCTCGATCGCCAAGACGCACCATGCGGTCGTCGTCAACGAGGGCTGGCGCTTCTGCGGCTACGCGGCCGAATTATCGGCGACGATCATGGATCACGCATTCGACGAACTCGACGCGCCGGTTGCGCGCGTGACGCTGCCCGACATGCCGATCCCCTATTCCGAACCGCTTGAAGTGGCGATGCTGCCCAATGCGGAAAAGATCCGCGCAGCCGCGCTCGCAACGCTGAAGTAACGGAGACGCGGAATGGCGAACCATCCGATCAGCATCGAAAGCGCCGGCGGCGAGTACATGGAGTCCGTGCTCGTCCTCGACTGGGCGGTGAAGCCCGGCGAGCCGGTGAAGGCCGGCCAGCTGATTGTCACCGTAGAAACGGCCAAGGCCGCAACCGAGGTCGCAGCCGAACGCGACGGCTGGCTCGCAGAAACATTCTTCTCTGAAGGCCAGGAAGCGCCGGTCGGCGCGGTCCTGGGCACCATCTCGGATACGAAACCTGCAGATGCTTCGGCTGGCGGGCCGAAGTCCCGACCTCTGGCCGCCCCGGCGCCGGTCATGGCCGCGGCCACGGCCGAAGGTGCCTCGTCTGAGGCAGGCGCACCTGCCGCGGTGGCCGGAGGTCGGGTCATTGCAAGCCCGCTTGCGCGGCGTCTTGCAAGGGAAGCCGGCCTCGACCTTTGCGGCATTTCCGGTTCCGGTCCGCGCGGACGCATCAAGCAGCGCGACGTGGCCGCGGCCTTGTCCGCAAGGGGCGAGCAGCCGGCAATCGCTTCGCCGGTTGCTTCCGCCGCGCCGCAAGTAGCGTCCACGGCCGGGGGCGCACCGCAGGCACCGGTGGTTTCCAGCGTCACTCGCAAAGCCGATCCGGTGATCCTGCTGCACGGTTTCGGCGCCGACCGCTCGGCATGGCGGCAGGTGCTGCCGCTTCTGCCGGCCGAATTCGAGACGATCACGCTCGATCTGCCCGGCCACGGCGCAGAAACCGGCCGCTCCGCACAGGGGATCGAAGACCTGGCGCTCGACGTTTCCGACCGGATCGAAGCTCTGGGCATCGAGCGGAGCCACCTCGTGGGCCACTCGCTCGGCGGTGCCACGGCGCTGGCGTTGACCGCCCTTGGCCGTGTCGCAGTCCGGTCGCTGACATTGCTTGCTCCCGGAGGTCTGGGCCCGGAAATCAACGCCGGCTTCATCGGTGGCCTGACCCGCTCCACGACCGCCGAAGCACTGGAGCGCTGGCTTTCCGTGATGGTCGCCGACCCCAACGTGCTGCCGCAGGGCTACGCGCGTGCCGTTCTGAGAAGCATGGAGCGGAACGGACAAAAAGCGGTGCTGGCAGCCCTTGCCGAACGACTCTTTGCGGGCGGCACGCAGGCCTTCGATCTGCTGTCTGCCCTGCGGCGGGTGTCGGTGCCGACGCGCATCGTGTGGGGCCGCTCGGACCGGGTGATCCCGCATGCGCACAGTTTGCGCGCGCCCGGCTCGGCGGCGGTCCACCTGCTCGACGGTGTCGGCCACGTGCCGCAGATGGAAGCGCCCGAGCTCACCGCGCGCCTCATTGCCGAAACACTTCGGAGCGCCGGCTGACCGGCGTCGGCCAATACGTCATCGCCGTTCCGCATGTGCGGGATGGCACAGTGCCATCGATCCCGAAGGAGTACGAAAATGATCTTTGATCATCGCACCTACACGGCCCGCCCGAACATGTTGCCGCACTTTCTGAAGCTCTACGAGGATGTCGGCCTGCCGATGCAGCGCCACTATCTCGGCGAGCCGTTCGGCTTCTTCCAGACGCATATCGGCGATCTCTCCCGCACGGTCCACCTTTGGAAGTACGACAGCCTCGCCGACCGCGAGGAACGTCGCGACCGCATGGAGGCCGATCCGGAATGGCAGGCCTACCGCCGCAAGGTGATCGAGACCGACTACCTGCTCGACATGCGAAACCAGATCCTCAAACCCGTCCCCTTTTTCAATCCCGGGAAGTAAGAATGCACCTCATATTTTCGGCCGAAGGCCAGAGCTGGCCACTGCGGCTGAACGGCAACGCCGAACGCACACAGCGCGCTCTTCTGAACGCACTGCCGCTGCCGTTGCAACTCCACACACCCAAGATCGCCGGCAGCCATATCTACTGGCACGCGCCGTTTGTGGAAGATGTCGAAGGGGCGACCCATGTGCTTTCGGCAGCGCCGGGAGCGTTTCTGTACTGGCCTGTCCGTCAGTTCCTGGAAATCACCTTTGCTCCCTTGCAGGCAGAGAACGCTGAGATCACCGTACTTGGTCATCTCGATGCCCCGATCGAAGGCATCGCGGCACTGGCCAGGACGCTGAAGCACGAGCAGGGCCGCCGCATCCTGAGCGGCACGCTCGAGCGCGCCGACCGGCAATCGTCCGTACCCGAAGCAACCCAGCTTCTGCCGCCCGACATCCTGTCGGCGCGCGCGAAACTCTGGGCCGCCTGCCCGGCGGACATCGGCGGTATCACCGCCTCGCGTGCGATCATGCATCCGGCCGGGCCGGTCTTTGCAGCAGAGGCCGAAGCGCGGGTTCTTCACGAACTCCTCTGGTGGGTGCGCGCCGAGCGCGGAAAACGGGACGAAGACGTCCTGCGGCAGACGGCGGCGCTGGCGTTGAACAAGACCGCAACGCGGCTTCGCGACTTCTGCCACATGGAAGAAACGCCGGCGCTTCTGTTCCGTCTGGAAGCGGCCATGGCGGAAGACCTGCCTTTCGATTCCCTCATCGATGAAGCGATACTCGCTGCCGGCCGCATCGGCGCCTGGATCGACCTCCTGATACCGTGGAACGACCTTAACGAGGCCTTCCGCAAAGCGTTGGACTGAGGATAGGGAAATGGAAAAGCAGCCTGTCGGCATCGTTGGTTTTGGGGTGATCGGACAACGTTGGGCGGCGGCTTTTTCCCATGCCGGCCATCCCGTGCGCGTGTATGATCCGGGGGACGGCCGCACGCAGGCGTTCCGGGCCGCGCAACCGGGGCTGATGGCCGATCTGGACGCGGTTAGCGGACGGATCGCCGAGCCCGGCCCCATCGACATTTTCGCGACGCTGGCGGATGCACTTGCCGGCGTAGGTTTCGTTCAGGAAAACGGCCCGGAAGACCTCTCGCTGAAGCGGCGGCTGCTGGCCGAGATTGAGGCGCATATCGACGACGAGGTGGTGATAGCCTCATCATCTTCCGCGCTGATCGTATCCGACATGCAGGCGGATTGCCGTGTGCCCGGCCGCATCGTCCTCGGCCATCCCTTCAATCCGGTGCATCTCATGCCTCTGGTCGAAATCGTCGGCGGGCGCGACACGACCGAGACGTCGCTCCTTCGGGCGCGCACCATCTACGAAGCCATCGGCAAGAAGCCGGTCGTTCTCAACCGCGAAATCACCGGCCACCTCGCCTTGCGCCTCATGGGGGCGATGTGGCGCGAAGCGATCGCGCTCGTGCGCGACGGCGTGGCGTCCGTCGAGGATGTCGATCGCGCCTTCATGTACGGCCCGGGTCCGAAATGGACGTTGCAGGGCTCCTTCATTTCCAACCAGCTGAATGCTGACGGCATGGAGGATTTCCTCCGGAAGTACGGCCCGACCTACCAGGCGATCTGGGATACGCTTCTCGATGCCAAGCTGGACGACGAGACGATCCGCACCGTCACCGGTTCGACCGCGCAGGCCGTTCGCGGCCGCACCCAGGCGGAACTGAAGGACGACCGCGAGGCCGGTCTCGTCGGGATCCTGAAAACGATCGCCGAACGCGGCGCTCTCTGAAAATAGCAAAATTGAGGTGAAGATCATGGAATACCGTACAGCCCTCGTGACTGGCGCCTCCAAGGGGATCGGCGCTGCGATCGCCGCGGCACTGGTGAACGAAGGCCTGACGGTGCACGCATTGGCGCGTGACCTTTCGGCGCTGGAAAGTCTGGCCGCGCGGCTCGGCCCGCGCCTGAAGCCTCTGGCGGCGGATGTACGCGACCATGAGGCCATCGCACGGAAACTGGACGGCGTTCCCGTCGATGTGCTCGTCAACAATGCCGGCGGGCTTGCGACCGTACGACCGCTGCACGAGCAGAGCGCGGAGGAGACGGCGGAGGTGGTGTCGCTGAACCTGACAGCCCCGCTGCAGATGATCCGCCTGGTCCTGCCGGGCATGATTGAGCGAGGGCGCGGGCACATCTTCAACCTCACGAGCACGGCGGCCGGTGCGGTCTTTCCCGGAACGACGACCTACGGCGCTGCGAAGGCGGGCCTGTCCCAGGCCGGGCGTATCCTGCGTTACGACCTCGCCGGAACGGGCGTCCGGCTGACGGAGATTGCTCCGGGCCGTGTGGAAACCGACTTCTACATGAAGGCTTTCGACGGCGATCGGGAACTGCTGCGAAACCGGATGTATACGCGGCAGCGTCCGCTCGGACCCGAGGACGTCGCGGCGGTTCTTGTCTCGGCGCTCCGCCTGCCTGATCATGTCGACGTTGCGGAACTGGTGGTCACCCCGAGCGAACAGGCTGCTGGCGGGCACACCTATCCCGATGCGCCAAAACGTCAGTCCTGAAGCCTGTCAAGCCGGCCCGCTTTCCCGGATGAGGCGCGCATGCACTGCCTCGCAGGCCTCCTGCCAGAGCGCAGCCTGACCACCTGAGGCGAGGACGTCGAGCCCCAGTTCGGTAATGCCGCCGGGTGTCACGAGATCGGCGAGGAGCGCGCCCATCGGATCGGGCTTTTCATCGATCAAGCGGCCTGCGGCCACGAACGTCAGAGCAACAAGGCGGCGCATCGCCTGCGCGTCGGCGCCCTTTTGCGCGGACCATTCCGCAGTTCGCCGGATCAGGTCCTGGGCCCAGCCATAGACGGCGGCGTTGACGGTGGCGACCTCGAAGTCAGCCTCGCTTGCGAGCGGTATCACGGGCCCCAGGCGCTCCAGAACCATGTTGGCCTCGGCTATCTCGGGAAAGCAAACCGTCGGGCTTGCATTGATCTCCGCGGCAGTCAGCGGCATCGCTCTGACAGCCCGCGCCGGCGCGACCGGCAGGCACTCGAGCGCAACGCCGGCACATGCTGATATGACGACATGCCCCATTCGCCACGGCAGGTCGGCGACGGCGGCCGAAGCGTCTGCCGGACGGACCGCAAGCAGGACGACGTCGGCCTTCTCGACGAGCGCCCGGTTGTCGGCGGCCAGCGGAATTGCGTGTCGGGCCGAAAGCTCCCGCCCCTTCCCGCGTGGAGACAGAAGAACGCTCGCCGGGTCAAAACCCGACTTCAGCAAGCCCGTGAGCATGGTCGCGGCGAGATGCCCTACGCCAAGGATACCAAGTATCATCGTCAACTCCTCAAGGACGTGCCGCGGCTTGCCAACCGCATGAAACTGGGGGAAAGGTGCATTACAATCTGTCGACAAAGCGCAGACTGAAACGCGCCGGAGGCCCTATGAACGAACGATCCGAAATCATTGCCCTGAGCGATCCGCAGACCGAGGGCGAGACGCGCAGATCGGCAGACAGCAGCGAGCGGGCGTACAATACGATCCGCAAGCTTCTGGTGGAATTCAAACTGAAACCCGAGGAGCGCATCAACGAGGTGCAGCTTTCCCGCAGCCTCGGCGTATCCCGCACGCCGATTCGCGAGGCCCTGAACCGCCTCGCCTCGGAGGGGTTCGTTTCTCTGACGCCGAACAGGGGCTTTTTCGTCCGCAGCCTCAGCACCGAAGGGTTGCTCGACCTCTACGAGTTGCGCACCATCATCGAATGCGCCGCCTTCAGGCTGATGTGCCAGCGCGCAGAGGACGATCAGATCGAGCGGCTGCGCGCCTACTGGACCGCCATCGTCGAGGGTTATCAGGACCACCCGCCGGATGTCATCCTTGCGGAGGACGAGGGTTTCCATCTGCTGATCGCCGAGCTTTCGGGAAATCCCGAGCTTGTTCATCAGCTGTCTTCCATCAATGCGCGCATCCGCTTCATTCGGCGCATCCAGATCGAACACCGCACGCACGACAAGGCGCAGGTCAGCTCTCACTCGGCCATCGTCGAGGCCGCGATGAACCGGGATATCGAACGCGGTGTCGAACTGCTGCGCAATCATATCGAGATGACGGTCTCCGCGACGCAGCAGGCGTTGAAGGACGCTCTGCTCAAGGTTTTCGCCCCCGGCGACGCATCCTCCAAGACGCGCCGCCGAAGGGCCTGAGGAAGAAGAACTAGCCTGCGCAAAAATTGAACGCAATAGTGTCGACACTTTCTTGACGGCGATCCAATAGTCTGCTTCCATGACGATCGGCAAGGAAACCGCATCGAGCTTCCTGGCTTGAACAGATTGCAAAAAAGGGGAACCGCCATGAAATTTGCCGCCTCGCTCTGCCTCGGCGTATCGCTACTCGCCACGCAGGCGCTCGCAGATGAAGTCACGATCGGGCTGGCTGGCCCGCTGTCCGGGCCGCAGGCCTATTTCGGCACGACCTGGCACAATGGCTTCAAGCTCTACGTCGACCAGCTGAATGCCGCAGGCGGCGTCAACGGCACGACCATCGCCATCGACCAGCAGGACGACAAGGCGGATCCGCGCGAAGGAACGCTGGTCGCACAGAAGTACTGCGACAACGATGACGTCGTGCTCGGCCTCGTCAACTTCAACTCGGGCGTCGCCCAGTCCACGCTGCCGATCTACGAGGATTGCTCTCTGCCGACCATGACCTTCGGCTCCAATCCGGCTCTGACGCAACAGGGCTACAAGTTCATGGTTCGCCCGGTTGCCAACGACCTCGCAGGTGCATTGCTGCCGGCCGAATACGCGCTTGGGGAGCTCGGCGCCAAGAAGGCGATCGTCGTCAACGACAAGCAGGTCTTCGGCCAGGGCATTTCGGAGATCTTCGCCAAGAACTTCACCTCCGGCGGCGGCGAGCTGCTGGACACACTTGCCATTGCTCCGACCGACGTCGACTTCACCGCCGTCCTGGCTCAGATCAAGAGCAAGAACCCGGATGTCATCTACGTCGGCGCCGTCATGCCGCAGTTGTCGCTATTCGCCAAGCAGATGCATGAACAGGGCGTCACGGCCACGCTGCTTGTGCCGGATGGCGGATACACGCCGGACTTCATCAGCCAGGCCGGCGAAGCCAACGTGCAAGGCACGATCGTGGCGATCCAGGTGCCGCCGATGAACGCATCCCCGGACATTGCCGCGTTCGGCAAGCTCTACAAGGAGAAGTACGGCGAGGAAGCCGGTCCCTACTCAATCTACGGCTACGTCCAGGCGCAGATCCTTGAGGAAGTGCTGAAAACCACCAAGGGCTTCAGCCGCGAAGAAATGAACGACGCCCTCCACGCCGTCAAGGTCAAGACGGCAGTCGGCGAACTGGAGTTCGACGAAGTCGGCGAGTTGAAGGTCGCCCCGTCCTACCTTTACAAGGTAGAGGGCAAGGACTTCATGATGATCGGCTCGAAGTAAGCCGCGTCAGGAGTGCATAGGCCGGAGCTATCCGGCCGATACTGTCGTCGTGCGACTGGCGCTGCCGCCAAATAGATGGCGTGCTGGTCGCACATTCCTATCCTCGTCCCGCGCCGCGAAATGCGTCGGCAGCCGGATACCTCGGACAGGACACCCATGCTGGGAACCATAATCCAACAGACGGTCAACGCTCTCACGATCGGCTCGATCTACGCCTTGATCGCCCTCGGCTACACCATGGTCTATGGTGTGCTGCGCATGATCAACTTCGCCCACGGCGAAATGTTCATGCTCGGCGCCTATGCCGCCTTTCTCGCGCTGACCCTCGTGGTCGGAGATATCGGCGCCGTCGGCGCCATCGGCCTGACGCTGGTATTTTTCGGCGCCATCGTTGCCGTCGGCTTTGTCGGCGTCGGCATCGAGAGGCTCGCATACAAGCCGCTACGCAACTCGACACGGCTCGCGCCGATGCTTTCGTCGCTCGGCGTTTCGCTTTCGCTCGTCACCGGCGTGCAGATCTTGGCCGGACCGCAGCCGGTGGGCTTTCCGAGCTTCTTCCCGACGACCCGCTTCGACGTCTTCGGCGGCACGGTCACGCTGGTGCAGATCGGAATTCTGATCGCCGCATTCATCCTGATGTTCGGCCTCTACATGCTCGTCAATCGCAGCCGCATGGGCATCATCGTGCGCGCCGTCTCCGAGAGCCGGCCAACCGCGCAGCTGCTCGGCATCAACGTCAATATGGCGATCTCGATGGTATTCTTTTCCGGCCCCCTGCTGGGTGCGGCCGGCGGCATCCTGTATGCGAGCTATTACGGGATCATGTCGCCGACCATGGGCGCGGTGATTGGCCTGAAGGCGTTTACCGCAGCGATCCTCGGCGGCATCGGCTCGATCCCCGGCGCCATGCTCGGTGCCTATATCCTCGCTTTCGTCGAGGTTGGCGGGACGGCGCTTCTGCCCGTCGTCTCCGGCGGTGTCCTCGGCACCGAATACCGTGACGTGCTTTCGTTCGCCATTCTCATCCTCGTTCTGCTCATGCGTCCGGCCGGCATCCTCGGGGAACCGGTTTCGGAGGAGAGCATGGTCTACAAGAGGGAATTCTGATGTCCGCCGCCGACACTCCCGCAGCAGCCGCGCCGCGGACGCGCAGGATCATCCCGTTCCTCGTGTTTGCGCTTGCGATTGCCCTCCTCGTCGCCACGCCGTTCCTGCCGAACTATCATATCCGGGTCATCAACGGCCTGCTGATCTACATCCTGCTCGGCATCGGCCTCAATATCGTCATCGGCTATGCAGGTCTTCTCGATCTCGGCTTCGTGGCCTTCTACGCAGTCGGCGCCTATACCTACGCGCTGCTCGCAAGCCCGCAGTTCGATCTCCACCTTCCCTTCCTGCTGATCCTCCTGATCGCGGCCTTTCTCGGCATGCTGACCGGCATATTGCTCGGCATTCCCGTCTTGAAGCTCAGGGGAGACTATCTGGCGATCGTCACCCTCGGCTTTGGCGAGATCATCCGCATCATGATGAACAACGTCGACTGGCTCACCGGCGGCCCGCAGGGCATCGCCCGCCTCGACAAGGCATCGGTGTTCGGAATCGAGTTCGCCCGTCCGGTCGAGATCTATTTCCTGCTGCTGGTGATCGTCTTCACCGTCGCCGTTCTGGTCTGGCGCATGGAGCAATCGATCCTCGGCAAGGCATGGGCCGCCATCCGGGAAGACCAGGATGCCGCGCGCGGCATTGGCATCAACACGACCAATGCCAAACTGGCTGCATTTGCGACCTCTGCCAGCATCGGCTCCATCGCGGGCGTCATCTTCGCCGCCTCGCAACGCTTCGTCAGCCCGGAAAGCTTCACGCTGCAGGAGTCGGTGCTGATCGTTCTGATGATCGTCATCGGCGGTATCGGCAATATCCTTGGCATCGTTGCGGGTGCCGCGATCCTGATCCTCCTGCCGGAAGTCCTGCGCGAGTTCGCCGAATGGCGCATTCTCTTCCTCGGCCTGCTCATGATCGTTCTCATCATCATTCGTCCGGCCGGCATCGTGCCGCGCAGCTTCGGACCGGATAAACTCATTCGGGGGCTGTTCGGAAAATGACGCTCATCTTCCAGAATATCCGCAAGCAGTATGGCAGCAACGTCGCGATCGACGACGTCTCCACAGAGTTCGTGCCCGGACTGATCCACGGCATCATCGGGCCGAACGGTGCGGGAAAGTCGACCCTGATCAACATGACGGCCGGATCGTATACCGTATCGTCAGGCGCGATCGTTCTCGATGGCAGGCAGATGCAGAGCCTGAAGAAGTACGAAATTGCCAATTCGGGAATCGCCCGCACCTACCAGAACATCCGCCTGTTCGACCAGATGACGGCGCTGGAGAACCTCGAGGTGTGTTATTATCCGACGGAAGTCGGGGCGACGTGGCGGGAAGTGCTGTGGCCGCCCTTCAGCCGGAGCCAGCGCGAGCGCAGACGCGAAGCCTGCATGGAGATACTGCGGTTTTTCAATCTGCAAGGTTACGCCACGGCCGAAGCCGGCAGCCTGCCCTACGGCCGCCAGCGCATGCTCGAGATTGCGCGTGCGCTGGTCATGAATCCGCGAGTGCTGTTGCTGGACGAGCCGGCGGCCGGCCTCAATCACCACGAGACCGCGGAACTGACGGCCAAGCTCGCCGAGCTGCGCTCGCCCGCTCGCATCATGATTATCGTCGAGCACGACATGGATCTCGTGATGACGCTCTGCGATCGCATCGTGGTCATGCATCACGGCAAACTTCTCTTCCAGGGCACGCCCGCCGAGGTGCAGGCGAATCCCGACGTGCAACTTGCCTATCTGGGGACAGCCAATGACATCGACGAAATCCGCGCCGCTGCTCAAGATCGCAGGGCTAAGCTCGGGATACGGGCGCGTCAGCGTTCTTGAAGGTATCGACCTCGAGGTCGACAACCAGGAAATCGTCGTCATCCTCGGTCCGAACGGCGCGGGAAAGACGACACTCCTGAACTCGATCTCCGGCGTCGCTCGGGCGACGACGGGAAGCATCTTATTCGACGGCAAGGACATCACCGGCGCAAAGCCCGAACAGGTCGTGCGGATGGGGCTCGTGCATTGCCCGGAGGGTCGCCGGATCTTCCAGCGTTTGACGGTCGAGGAAAACCTCGTCGCGGCCCACATCGGCCGCGCCGGAAAGAGCTTCGAAGCGCTCCGCTCTGATGTGTTCGACCTGTTCCCGGTGCTCAAGGAACGGCGCAACGGGATGGCGAGCCGCATGTCCGGTGGTCAGCAGCAAATGCTGGCGATCGGCCGCGCGCTCATGGCGGAACCGAAACTGCTGATGCTCGACGAGCCGTCGCTGGGCCTCGCCCCGAAGATCATCCACCAGATCTTCCGGATCATTCTGGATCTCTCCCAGACCGGGATCTCCATCCTGCTCGTCGAGCAGAACGTCCAGCTGGCGCTGGAATGCGGCGACTACGCCTACCTGCTGAACACAGGACGGGTCAGGGTCCACGGACCGGCGCAGGAAATCGCCCAGCATTCCGCCCTCAGCGACCACTATCTCGGTAGCGCTACCGAGGAAGTCCTTCATGTTTGAGGTGGACTGGAAGACGCCGCACCTGTGGCGCAAGACGGCAAAAGTGCGTCCTGCGTCACAGGAACTCCAGGGCGACCATCTTACGGATGTTCTTGTCGTCGGCGGCGGCTTCACGGGACTTGCGGCAGCACTCGGCGCGCGCGACAGCGGTGTCGACGTCGTTCTCCTGGAAGGAAACGAGATCGGCTCGGCGGCATCGGGACGCAACAACGGTCTCGTCATCTCCCATCATTCCAAGGCGTCCCCTTCCGAGTTCGAAACTGCATTAGGCCGCTCGATCGGCGAACGGTTCAACCGCATGGTGGCGGATTCGGCCGGCGTCGCCTTCGGCCTGATGCAGCGCTTCGGCATCGATGCCCACCAGGTGCAGGAGGGCTGGATCCAGCCCGCCCACACCGAGACGACACTTGCCCGCGCCCGAAAGTTTCATGACGAGTGGAAGGCCTTCGGTGCCAATGTCTCGTGGCTTGACCGGGAAGAGATTTCGGCGCGCATCGGCAGCCCCTATCTCGGCGGCTGGATCGTCCACAATTCCGGCCACATCAATCCCTTCGCGATGACGATCGGGCTGGCCGACGCGCTGACACGCGAAGGTGTGTCGATCTTCGAAAACTCCAGGGCGACCAGGATCGAGAAGGCGGCGTCGGGATGGCGCGTGCGCACGGCAAAGGGCAGCGTGACGGCACGGGAAGTCATACTTGCCACCAATGCGCTCACCGGTGACATATGGCCCGGCCTGAAGCGCACCTTGATCCCGTTCAAGGTGTTTCAGGCCGCCACCGATCCCCTGCCGGAGGACGTGCGGGCAAAGATCCTCGTCGGCAATCCGGCCGTCTCCGACATGCGCAACGATCTGCGCTATTTCCACTATGACTGCGACAACCGGCTTGTGAGTGGTGGCACCCATACGTTCTGGCACAACGAAGCCGACCGCGGCCTTGCCAAGGTGTCGCGAATGCTCGGCAAGGCTTTCTCCGCCTTTGGCGGCGAGCCTCGGATGAGCGAGTACTGGCATGGCACGTTCGCCGTTGTGCCAGATCGGCAGCCGCGCCTCTACCGGCTTGCGCCGGGTCTGGTCTTCGGCGGCATCTATTCCGGGCGAGGCGTCGCACTGTCCATGTCTCTGGGACAGGAGTTGGGAAGATGGGCTGCGGGACGGCGGACGGACGCGCAGATGCCCCTCCCCGTGACCGGCATGAAACCGGTTCCCTTTCATCCGATCGCAACACAGGTCGCAAACCGCATGCACGCCTGGAACCGCTTCCAGGATCGGGAGTAGGCGTCGGGCGACGGTCGTCCAGGGGCATAGGGACAGACAGCCGCCCACTCGGGCGGATGTCTTGTTGTCCTAAGCTCAGTAGATCGCTTCGTAGGCTGTACACATTTCGGCCTGCGTCTTTCCTGCCAAGTGGGCGATCTCGCCTTGCTTGTGCTTGACGTAGACGTCGGCAAAACCCTCCGGAAACCAGCTGCAGACGGTCGCATTGTTCCGGAAGCAGGCCAGCGCGTTCTCGAGCGACTGCGGCAGCCGGACGTATCCGCGGGCGGCAAGCGCATCCGGCCCGAGCAGCGACAGGTCCTCCTGGGTCGCTTCGGGCACTTCGAGGCCTTCCTCGATGCCCTGAACGCCTGCATGGACGATCGCGGCAAGCGCAAGGTGCGGATTGGCGGCGGCATCGGCCGCACGGAACTCGAAGTTGAACTGGGCTGCCTTGGCAATGTCGCTCATGTCCGAGACCGGGCAAATTCGCACCGAGGCCTCGCGGTCGCGGAAGCCGAGATTGTTGAAGGCGGCACTCCATCGATGCGGCGTCAGGCGGAGATAGGAGACGACGCTCGGCGCCGTGATGGCGATGATCGAATCCAGGTACTTCAGGACGCCGGCAACGAATTTTCCCGCCAGCTCCGACAGGTCATGCTTGCCCTGCGGATCGTAGGTCGCCGGATTGCCGGAGGCGTCCAACATGCTCAGATGCACATGGACGCCGTTGCCGACGCCTGCGGGATCGCGGATCGGCGTGAAGGTCGGGTCATAGCCCAGTTCCCGGGCGACAAGGCCGACCAGTTCGCGTGTTATCAGCGAATGGTCCGCGATTGTGACGCCCTTCTGCGGACCCATGGTGACTTCGAACTGACCGCTGCCGAACTCCTTCAGGATCGTGTCCGGCGTGACACCGGCGTCGCGCATGGCGGCGACGATGGCTTCGCAGAAGTGGCGCTCCCGCTGGAAGCCGCCCAGCGTGAAGGCTCCGCCCACTTCGGACGTCAGGTGCTTCAGCTGGAATTCGTGCTCGAAGGCACCGAGCAGGGTGACGCCGCCAACGCGCTCAAGCCTTTCGAGGGCGGATTCGAGAATCGAGCGGGTGCAGAATTCCCAGGGTCGTCCGTCGGTGTAGCGGATGTTTCCGAGGACGAAGTTTTCGTTAGGCGCGTCGTCTTCGCTCTCGATGCTTACGCGCGTGGCAGCATCCGGGATCAGCACGAGATCGCCAAGCGAGCCGAAGGGGCTGTCGGCGATGGCATCGAAGCAGGTGATCTGCACATTGGTCGGCGTCCAGCCGACACCCCGCTTCAGGCGCTTTTCAAATTGATCCAACGGAAAGGCCTTGCCGCGGACCATGCCCGAAAGGTCGCCGCAGCATGCGACCATCATTTCCTCACGTTTCATCCATTTCCCCGTTCATGCTGTCCTGGTCATATCCCGGCATCGAAAAACGGATGCCGTCCCAATCGTTGATCCGTTTCTGCGTGGCGCTCCAGTCTGCCTCGGACACGCGCACGATCAGTGCCTCGACGAGGGCTATCGCCGCGGCCACGGTGTCCCATGCGGTCCCGGCATCGATCGGCAGCGCCACGATATGGTCGGCGCTACGCGCGGCAGGCGACATCCACTTGTCGGTCACCACGACGATGGTCGCGCCGCGATTGGCGGCGATCGTTTCGGCGAGGCGGCAGAGGCTCGGCTGGTAGCGGCGAAAATCGAACAGAAGGACGACGTCCTTCTTGCGCATCCGCAGGACGTGCTCGGGCCAGAATTCGGGATTGTCGGAGATGTGGTAGATGCCGCTGCGGATCTGGCGGAGATGGATCGACAGAAAGGACGCAATGCTGTCGCTGACGCGGCCGCCCAGCAGGAAGATGTTGCGGGACGGATCCGCCAGCAGAGCGGCGAGGATGTCGAACTGCGCCTGCGAGAAGGTCTCCGTCATCTCCTGCATGACGGCAGAAAGACGCGCGACGTACTCTGCCAGAAATTCCGAATGGCCGACGGGCTTCTGGCTCGACATGAGATCGAGAGGCGAGCGCTGCCCCTCCCTCAACTCGGCAATGAGCTGGCGCTGCAGGTCCTGAAAGCCGCCACAACCGATCTTGCTGACGAAGCGGGTAATGGAAGGCGCGCTCACCCCCGTCTTGGTGGCAAGCTCCTGGATGCTCTCAAGCGCCGTAAACGGATAGTCGGCGAGGATCGCATTCGCGATCTTGCGCTCGCTTGCCGTCAGCTGTGCCGCGGAATCCCTTATCCTCGCGCGGATCGTCGATGATTTCACATGGTTCACCGGTTGCTTTCCCCCAGTTTCGATCGATATTGCGGCATGAAAAAAAATAGTCAAACAGAAAAATATGATTGACTATGATTGATAAATTTCCTTGGATGACGTCCATACTATCCCGCACCGGCAACCATGTCGCCGGAGCATGAACAGATCGGGTTTCCATGCCGAGGATCGCGGAACGCGACACGATGAAATTGCTGCTGGCCGGAGATCCCGAGCCTGTCGAAACGGTCAACCTTGCGGGCGACTCTGCCATTTTCCTGACCTGCGAGCATGCCGGGCGCGCGGTGCCTTCCGTACTGGGCGACCTTGGCGTGGCCAGCGACGAGATGGACCGGCATATCGCCTATGACGTCGGCGCCGAAGGCTTGTCGCATGCGCTTTCGGAGCGCCTGGGCTCAGCCCTCGTTCTCCAGCGCTACAGCCGCCTTGTGATCGATTGTAACCGGCCCTTCGAGGCTGACGATTGCGTCGTGCTGCGCAGTGACGGCACGAGGGTGCCCGCCAATGTGGACCTTGCCGAGAGCGACCGTGTTCGTCGTTACTCCGAAATTCACGAGCCCTTGCACGATGCCATCACGGCGGCTCTCGATGAGCGCCAGGCCGCCGGCCGCCCGACGGTGCTCGTATCGGTGCACAGCTTCACGCCGGTCATGCGCTCGACCGGCGCCGTGCGGGATTTCGAACTCGGGCTTCTCTACAATCGCGACGGGCGCTTTGCGAGGAATCTCGCCGAGGCGTTTGCCGAGGCCAATCCGGATGCTTCCGTCCGGCTCAACGAGCCTTACGTCGTAGACGACCGGTCCGACTATACGATTCCTGTCCATGGCGAGAAACGCGGTCTGCCGCACGTTCTCATCGAAGTGCGCAATGATCTCATCAAGGACGCCCGCGGACAGCAGGAGTGGGCCGACAGGCTCGCCGAACCGCTCCGCCGCGCTACCGACATGCTGAAGGAAACGACCGATGGCCGCTGAACACCTGACCACCCGCGAAGTTGCGCTCGATCCGGCTGCGTCCGCGATCCTCTTCATCGACGTCCAGAATTTCTCGGTCCGACGCGACGGGGGCGAGTTCAAGGATGTCTCCGACGCCGACATCGCCGGCAAGTACGGCTACTACTTCCAGCGCATCGGCGAGGTTGCCATCCCGAACATGCAGCGCCTGCTGCACGGCTTTCGCAAGGCCGGCATCGAGGTGTTGCACACCACCATCGAGAGCCTGACAAAGGACGGCCGCGACCGCAGCCTGGACTACAAGATCACCGGGTTCAACGTGGCGAAGGGGTCATGGGACGGCAAGGTCATCGACGAACTGGAACCGCTCGAAGACGAGATCGTGTTTCCCAAGAGTTCGTCCAGTGTCTTCGTCTCCACGCATATCGACTATGTCCTGCGCAATCTCGGCGTGAAGCAGCTCGTCCTTTGCGGCCTTCTGACGGATCAGTGCGTGGAATCGGCCATCCGCGACGCCTGCGACCTCGGCTATCTGGTGACGCTGGTGCCGGATGCCTGCGGCACCTACTCCGAGGAGCGGCACGAGACGTCGCTTCGCGCGATCAAGGGCTATTGCCGCCAGATATCGACCGATGCGCTGCTGAAGGAAATCGGCCAATAATAAGAAACTGCGCATCAAGCATGATGGGACGAAACAAGGAGACCTCCGCAAGCGGACCCCAGCAGAAGAAAAAGACATGTCCGCGCAACAGCTTTAGTGCCGTGATGGCAAAAGAAAGGGGAACCAAGCTATGAAATCGACGTCCAAACTACTTCTGGCAGCAGGTCTTGCGCTTGCGGGCTCGTCGGCGCTCGCGGCCGACGACAAGATCGTCATCGGCGGCGCGCTTTCGATGACCGGTATCCAGGCACCGCTGGACACCCCCGGCTATAACGGCGCCCTCGTCGCCGTGAAATACCTCAACGACAATGGCGGCGTGCTCGGCAAACAGGTCGAGTTCATCAATATCGACGGCAAGTCCGATCCGGTGACGGTCGGCAATGTCGCCGTCGAACTGATCGACAAGGGCGCCGAGGTCATCGTGGCGCCGTGCGACTTTGACTTCGGATCGCCGGCGGGCCGCGAGGCACAGTCGGCCGGTCTCGTCGGCATCTCGACCTGCGCTTCCGATCCGCTCTACTCATCGTGGTCGCTCGGCGACAAGCAGTTCACGCTGTCCATGTGGAACACGACGATGGGGGCCACGGCGGCGGACTTCGCCGTCAAGGAGAAGGGCTGGAAGACGGCCTATGTCGTTACCGACCAGTTCATCGCCTACACCAAGTCGCTCTCGAAGTACTTCGTCGAGCAGTTCAAGGCGAATGGCGGCGAGGTCATCCTCGAAGACACTTATACCAACGGCGACAACAACTTCTCCGCCCAGCTGGCGCGCCTGCAGGCGCTCGGCAAGAAGCCGGACGTGATCTTCGTCTCCTCTTACGGGACGGATATCGGTGTCATCATCCGCGCACTGCGCGAAGTCGGCTACGATGCGCCGATCCTCGGTGGCGACGCCTATGACGACCCGGCAATGCACGAAGCGCTCGGCGAGAAATTCGGCAACGACGTCTATTTCGTCACCCACACCTGGATGGGACCGGAAGCGCATCCCGACATGGCAAAGTTCATCGAACTCTACACCGCCATGCACGGCAAGGCGCCGGACACCTCATTCGTTTCGACCGGCTGGGACACTGTCATGCTGATCGCCGAAGCGATCAAGGCGGCCGGCTCCACCGACGGTGCGGCCGTCGCCAAGGCGCTTGAGGACGGCCAGTTCAAGCTTCTGACTGGCGATCTCGACTACGGCACTGCAGAAGAAGGTCACGTGCCGAACAAGGCCGCAGCCATCATCCAGCTCAAGGGTGGCAAGCCGAGCTTCGTGGGATGGCGCAAGCCCGAATCCCTGCCGAAGCCCTGATCGCCCACACCGGGCCGGTCCTGCGCATGCCTCCGGAGCCGAAAACGGTTTTTCGGGCATGCGCGGGCCAGGCGCCGCGGCGTCGTCTTTTCCAGTCGATGACGCACGGTGCCCGGAAAGACCGGCCCATCACCTTCGGATAAGCCATGTCTGAAACGCGTCTCGCGGTAGCCGATGTGTCGGTGGAGTTTACCGGACTTCGCGCACTCGATCATGTATCGCTGTCGGTCGACACCGGCGAAGTCGTCGGCCTCATCGGGCCGAACGGCTCCGGCAAGACCACGCTCGTCAATGCCATCACCGGCCAGGTCAAACTTGCCACCGGCACGATCACCGCCGCCGGCGTCACGCTCTCCGGCCTCTCTCCGCGCGCGATCGCCTTGCAGGGGGTCAGCCGCTCCTTTCAGATCGTTCGCCTGTTCAATGCCATGACCGTGCTTGAAAACGTCGAGGCCGCGGCTCTGGCCAAGGGTGCTGGCCGCGCAGCCGCGCGCGAGCGGGCCGAAGCGCTGCTGGACGAGTTCGGGCTCGCCTCCAAGGCCGACGAGCTTGGCGACAGCCTCAGCTATGGCGACAAGCGCCGCGTCGAGATCGCCCGGGCGCTGGCGGCCGAACCGAAATTTCTGCTTCTGGACGAGCCTGCCGCGGGCATGAACGACGCGGAGACCGAAACGCTGCTTCACACCCTTGCCGCGCTGCCGGAAAAGCGGGGGCTCGGTCTTCTCATCATCGACCACGACATGGGCCTGATCATGCGCCTGTGCCACCGGCTGCATGTGCTCGCTTCGGGGCGCACCATAGCGCAGGGCACCGCTGCTCACGTTCGCGCGCATCCGGCCGTCATCGAGGCCTATCTTGGAAAGGGCACGGCCCATGCTTGAGGTGCGCGACCTTTCCGTCAGCTATGGCGCCATTCGTGCCGTGCGGGGCATCAGCTTCTCGCTTGGCAGGGGAGAACTGGTCAGTCTTCTTGGCGCAAACGGCGCCGGCAAGTCCTCGACCATCAAATGCATTGCCGGTGCGCTAAGGGCGTCCGGCGGCGCGATCACGCTGGAAGGCAGGGATATCACCGCAGCCAGCCCCGAACAGGTGGTCCGCGCCGGACTAGCGACGGTACCCGAGACGCGTGACGTCTTCCCCGATCTTACCGTCGCCGAGAACCTCATGCTCGGCGCCTATATCCACCGGCGGGACCAGGCAGGCAACCGCGACAACCTGGAGCGGATGCATGCGCTGTTTCCCCGCCTTTCCGAACGATCCAACCAGGCGGCGGGCACACTGTCGGGCGGCGAGCAGCAGATGCTGGTCATTGCCCGCGCGCTGATGTCGCGTCCGAGCGTGCTGCTGCTCGACGAGCCCTCGCTCGGCCTCGCGCCCGCGATCGTCGATCGCATCTTCGAAATGATCGAAACGTTGAAGAAGTCCGGCCTGACCATCCTGCTCGTCGAGCAGAACGTGAACCAGGCGCTGGCTGTCGCAGATCGCGCCTATGTCATGCGGCTCGGCTCGATCGTCGCATCCGGCACGGCGGACGAGATCCGCTCGACCAGCGACCTCAGCGCGCACTATCTGGGGAGCTGACCCATGGCCTTTACCATCCAGTTCATCATCGACGTCCTCAGCCTCGGCGGCGCCTATGCGCTGATGGCGCTCGGTCTCGTGATCATCTACGGCATTCTGCGGCTGGTTAACTTCGCCTACGGCGAACTGATCATGGTCGCGGGCTACACCATGTATCTCTCCAGCGGTTCGGGTCTGCCGTGGATCGTCATGGCCTCGCTCGCCGTCGCCATGGCCGTGGTGTTCGGCATCTTCACCGACTACGCCGCCTTCCGGCCGGTACGCGCCAAGTCGGTCACCGCCGTACTGATCACCTCGTTTGCCTTCTCCAACCTCTTGCAGAATGCGGCACTTCTCTTCATCTCGCCGCGTCCACGCAATGTGCCGCTGCCGCCGATCTTCTCGCAGACGGTCGAGATCGGGGGGGCGATCACCCCAGTCCGCAACCTGATCACGATAGCCGCATCGATCGTGCTTCTCGCCGCCGTCGCCTACCTGATGCGCAAGACCACGCTCGGCATCGCCATGCGCGCGGCGGCCACGAACTTCACCATGGCCCGCATGCTCGGCGTTCCCGCAAACCTGATCATCTCCTCGGCATTCGCGCTTTCAGGCTTCCTCGCCGGTGTCGTCGGTATCCTCTGGATCGGTCGCATCGGAACCGTGGTGCCGGGCGTCGGCCTCGAACCGTTGCTCGTCGCCTTCATCGCAACGGTGATTGGAGGAATGAGGAGCCTGCCCGGCGCCGTCGTCGGCGGCTTCCTGCTCGCGCTCATCGACACCACCTTGAACTACACCCTGCCGCAGGACCTGCTGAAGTTCCGCGACGCCTTCACCTTCACCCTCGTCATCCTGATCCTGCTCTGGCGGCCGGCGGGCCTCATCAAGGGTCCGGCAAGCGGCCAGCGGACCTGAGGAGCGCGCAACAATGAAGCATTCCTACATCACTGCCGCTCTGCTGATCGGTCTCATCGCGGCCCTCGTCGTCGGCACGGAACTGCTCGGCATCCGGCTTTATGACCGTATCGTCACGAACCTCCTCATCTCGCTGGTGCTCGTCATCGGGCTGCAGACCTTCATGGGCAATTCCGGCCTGCTGTCCTTCGCCCATATCGGCTTCATGGGCTTCGGCGCCTATACATCCGCCGTTCTCACCATTCCGGCGCAGATGAAGGGCATGGCACTGCCCGACCTCTACGGCTTCATGACGGCGGTGGAGGTATCACCGCTGCTCGCCATGCTGGTCGCAGGCATCGTTGCCGCAATCGTGGCCGCGATCGTCGCCTACCCGCTGATGCGCCTTTCCGATGCGGCGGCGGTCATCACCTCCTTCGCGCTGCTCGTCGTTCTATACACGGTGATGAACAACTGGAGCGCCTTCACCAACGGTCCGCGCACCCTTTTCGGCTTACCGAAGACCACGACCCTGCCGATGGCGGCGATCGTGGCGGCCCTTGTCGTCGTCGTCGCGCTCGTCTTCAAGGAGTCGCGAACGGGAAAGCTGCTGCGGGCGTCGCGCGAGGACGAGGTCGCCGCTGCGGCGCTCGGCGCCGACATTCCGAAACTTCGCTGGAAGGCCTTCGTGCTGGCGGCCTTCATCGCCGGCGTCGGCGGGGCGTTGTGGGGGCACTTCATCACCTCGTTTGCGCCGAAGTCGTTCTATCTGAAGGAAACCTTCCTCGTCATCACCATGCTGGTGATCGGTGGCGCGAACACCGTGACGGGGGCTGTCGCCGGCGCCATCCTCGTGACGTTCGCCTATGAGGGGCTCCGCAGCCTCGAAGGAACGCTGAACGCGACGGCCGCTGGCGCCGGACAGGTGGTCGGACTGACCGAGATCGTTCTGGCGATCGCCATGATCGCCTTCATGATCCTCAGGCCTGGCGGCCTCTTTCCGACCCGCGAGATAGGCCACATCCTCGCCCGCATGCGCCGCAAGAAGGAGACCTCCGCATGACCTGGAAGACCGCTTACCGATCCTTCTACTATGCCAATGCCGAAGAACCGGAGGATATTGTCCTCGATCCGGAAACGACCGCACTGCTGGTCATCGACATCCAGAACACCTATCTTGACCCGAAGGACACGCCCGAGGAAACCGACCGCTGGCAGCCCTTCTACGACCGCATGCGCAAGACCGTCATCCCCAATACGGCGCGGCTGATCGAGGAATGCCGCAAGCGCAAGGTGGAGGTCATTTTCGCCCGGATCGCCTGCCTGAAACCGGATGGACGCGACCGGTCCCTGAGCCAGAAGAAGCCGGGTTTCAACTACCTGCTGCTGCCGAAGGAACTGCCGGAGGGCCAGGTCGTGCCGGAGCTAGAGCCCCGTCCGGACGAAATCGTCATCACAAAGACCACCGACAGCGCGCTGACCGGCACGAACCTGCGCCTCGTCCTGCACAACATGGGCATCAAGAACGTCATCTGCTGCGGCATCTTCACCGACCAGTGCGTCTCCTCGACGGTGCGCAGCCTGGCCGATGAGAGCTTTGGCGTGGTGGTCGTCGACGATTGCGGTGCGGCGGCGACGGACGAACTGCACGCGCGCGAACTCGAGATCATCAACATGATCTACTGCCATGTCGTCCAGCTCGACGAGGTCCTGACCTTCTTCAAATAGGCGAGGAAATGCCATGTCCGGTCTCTACGCCCGCGAAGGCCAATCGGTCTCCAAGATGGCGCACCTGCGGTTCTTCCCGCAGGCGGTCGTCGGCGGCCGCGGTGCGTATCTGACCGGCGACGACGGCCGGCAACTTCTCGACTTCTCCGCATCGTGGGGGTCTGCAAGCCTCGGACATTCGCATCCTGCGATCCGCGCGGCGGTCGACCGCGCGCTTTCGGACCAGGCCGGGGCCAGCTATCTTTCGTCGGCGAACGAGCCTTGCGTGCTGCTTGCGGAAAAGCTGCTGTCGCTCGTGCCCGAGCGTGCCAGAGGCCGGGTCTGGTTCGGCCATTCCGGTTCGGACGCCAACGAGACGGTCGCGCGCATGGTCACGGCCGCAACAGGGCGTCCGCGGATCCTCGCATTCAATGGCGCCTACCACGGCGGCACTGTCGGTTCGATGGCCGTTTCCGGGCATCCGGCGCAGCAAGGTGCGCGCGCGGCCGGCCTGACGCTCGTCCCCTACCCCAACAGCTATACCGCCGGCAGCGCCGAGGCCGCGCGGGACGCCACCCTTTCCCATCTCGAGTGCCTGTTTGCGGCCGAAGTGCCGCCGGATGAGGTTGCGGCCTTCTTCATCGAGCCGGTCCAGTCCGATGGCGGCATGCTGGTTCCGCCGGACGGCTTCTTTCAGGCGGTGGAGGCGCTCTGCCGCAAGCACGGCATCCTGCTCGTCTGCGACGAGGTGAAGGTCGGGATCGGCCGCAGCGGCCGGTTCCACGCATACGAGCATTCCGGGATCGAGCCGGATATCGTGGTTTTCGGCAAGGGCCTCGGCGGCGGATTGCCGATCTCCGCCGTCGTCGGCCCTGAGTCCTTGATGAACCACGCCGCCGCCTTCTCGCTGCAGACGGTCCATGGCAACCCTGTCTGCGCCGCCGCCGCCCTCGCCGTGCTTGAGACGATCGAGGGGGACCGCCTTGCCGAAAACGCAGCCCGGACGGGGAGCGTTCTCCGCACCGCTCTCGACCGGCTCGCCTCTCGCCATGCGTTGATCGGCGATATCCGGGGTCATGGTCTGGCGCTTGGGGTCGAGCTTGTGAGCGATGCGGCCAGTCGCGCCGCAGCCGCGCGGGAAGCGGCGCTGACCGTCTATCGTGCCTTCGAACTGGGGCTGGTGCTCTACTATGTCGGGGTACGATCCAACGTGCTGGAATTCACACCGCCGCTCACCCTCACCGCTGAGGAGGCGGAGAAGGGGGTGGCCATCCTCGACCGGGCGCTCACCGACGTCCGCGACGGCAAGATCGGTGAAGACGTCCTTTCCGGCTTTGCAGGATGGTAGCCTTCGACGTGCCTCTGAGAGGGGAGGCGCGCCGCCGATGAAAATCAAAGTCTTTGTCAAACGAAATGAAATTGCCCGAAAACAGCATGTTATCCGGAAAGGTTAAACTCCATGACGACACGTTCCCAACTGGTTGAGACAGTAACCGCCCTGATCGAAAAGGACAGGGACTGGGTTGTCGACTTGACGCAGCGTCTGGTCCGCATCCCCTCCGTCAACCCGAAATTCAACCTCGATCCGGCGGTCAATCGCGAGGCGGACGTTCAGAAGCTCATCGAGACGGAACTGAAGACGATCGGATTTTCGACCGAAAGCTGGGATGCGTTGCCCGGCCGCCCGAACGTCGTCGGCGATCTTGCCGGCAACGAGGAGAAAAGCCTCATCCTGTGCGGTCACATCGACGTGGTGCCGATCGGGGATCCAGCCCGCTGGACCGTCGATCCGTTCGGCGGTGAGATCAAGAACGGCAGGCTCTACGGACGTGGCGCCATCGATATGAAGGGTGGCGTGGCTGCTTGCATTGCGGCCGCGCGGGCGGTTCGTGCGGCTGGCATCGAGCTGGACGGCCGGCTTTCGATCCATACGGTGGTCGACGAGGAAGCCGGCGGCTTCGGCGCGATGGATGCGGTCAAGCGAGGCAAGCTTGCAAAGGCCGTCCTCGTCGCTGAGCCGACCTGGGGCGACGTGTTGCCGGCAGAAGGCGGCCTCGAATGGGCGCGCGTGACGATCCGCGGGCGCACGGCTCACTCGGCCTGGCGCTACAACGAGATCTATCCGCAGCGGCAGGAAAGCGGGCGCCTGGAACCCGGCGTGAATGCGATCGAGCTTGCCACGCGCTTCATCGAAGCGTTGCGCCACTATGAATCCGGCCGCACCCGTGCGGCATCCCACCCGCTTCTGCCCGTGGGCATGAACACGATCAACGTCGGCGTCCTGCATGCGGGCGCCGGTCTCGGCGACAACGGCCTGCCGATCACGATGACGAACCCGGCCATCATCCCCGACGTCGCCGTGATCGATCTCGACATGAAGTTCCTGCCGTCGGAGAATTCCGCGGACTATAGGCGCGATTTCGAAGCCTTCGTGCATCATTTCGCCCAGACGGACGCTTGGCTGCGCAACAATCCGCCAACCATTCAATGGGAACTCGGCGGGCTGCATTTCCCGCCCCTCAATACGCCGGTCGATCATCCGCTCGTGCAGTCTCTCGTGGCCAACAAGACGGCGGTGGGGCGCAAGCCTGACATCAAGGGGTTCGTTGCTGTCTGCGATGCTGCCCACTATGCCGGGGCCGGCGTTGACGGCGTCATCTTCGGCCCCTCCGGCGACGGCTTTCATGGTGACGACGAATATGTCGATGTTGAATCCCTGGTCGAAACAACGAAGGTGATCGCGGCCAGCGTCATCGACTGGTGCGGCAGCAAGTAAGCGCCCAGGCCCGCATTCCAGTGCCAAAAAACCCGGGCTGCAGGGATGCAGTCCGGGTTTTTTATCGTTGGGGAACCCCTGTCTGTTCAGATTTCCTGGCGTCTGCGCCATGAGGCGCGCGCCGAAGTGCATATCCCCGCAAGCCCGGACGGATAGACGAGCATCACGACAATGATCAGAAGGGCGGTGATGATCGGCCGCCAGGCGCCGAAGTCGGCCATGATCTCGGCGAAGATCGTCAGCACGAAGGATGCGCCGATCGCTCCATATATCGTGCTCGTGCCGCCCAGCAGCACCATTGACAGGATGATCGTGGCAAGGCTCATGCCGAACACGTCCACCGAGGCATTGCGCTGGTAGGCGGCATAGAAGGCACCCGCGACGCCGGTGAAGAAAGCGCTTGCGGCAAGCGTGATCACTCGCTGGCGCACCAGTGAGATACCCCGGCTGACGGCATATTCCTCATTGTCGCGAAGCGCTACGATGCTGGCTCCGGTCTTCGAGCGGACGAGCAGCCGCAGAAACACCGTGCTGGCAAACAGAATCGCCAGCGCGATGTAGAAATAGGCGAACTTCCCGTCGCGGATCATGTTGTGGCTGGCAAGATAGAGCGTCTGGATCCGCACCATGCCCTGCGTGCCGCCGGTATAATCGGACTGGCTGAGGATCAACTGCATGACGAGCTGGGCAAAGCCGAAGGTCACGAGAATGATGTAGATACCCTTCAGCCGCAGGATCGGGATCGTCACCACGATCGCGGCAATTGTGGACACCGCGCCGCTCAATGCCAGGGCGAGCCACGGATCGATGCCGGCAAGCTTGGTCATCAGGCCGTAGGCGTAGACGCCGATGCCGAACAGCGCCAGATGGCCGAAATTGAAAACGCCGCCATAGCCCAGGCTCAGGTCCCAGTTCGACGCTACCACCGCATAGATGAACGCCATGATCAGGATGTGGCGGCTGTAGCTGTCGGTGATCACGAATGGCAGCAGCGCCAGCACGGCAAATGCCGCAGCGACAAGTGCCGCCTCGTTCTTCCAGCTTACGCGGCCAGGTGTCGAGCGCAGGTCGGCCTTCATGCGAGCCCCCTCGTCTTTGCGCCGAAGAGGCCCTCCGGCTTGATCATCAGCATGAGAATGAGAACTGCGAAGAGCAGCGCCGGCGTCCAGTAGAGGCCGAAGTAGTAGCTGCAGATCGCCTCGAAGAAGCCGATCAGATAGGCCGCGAAGATCGGGCCGGAAATGCTCGACAATCCACCGAAGACTACCACGATCAGCGCCTTCAGCAGCGGATCGGCCCCCATCACCGGCGACATGAAGCGATAGCCGCCCATGAAGATGCCGGCGAGAGCGGCAAGGGCTGCGGCGATCGCGAAGGCGAGGCCGTAAAGTGCCGTCACGTTCAGGCCGACCAGCAGGCTGGCGTCCTCGTTCTGCGCGACCGCGCGAAGTGCAAGCCCTAGCCGCGTCCGGTTCAGGAACAGCCAGAGCGCGCCGAGGATCACCGGGGTAATGAGGATGATGGCGATCTGATGCATCGAAACGCCGACGCCGAGGATCT
Source organism: Mycoplana rhizolycopersici (assembly GCF_013378445.1). Classification (GTDB taxonomy): domain Bacteria; phylum Pseudomonadota; class Alphaproteobacteria; order Rhizobiales; family Rhizobiaceae; genus Mycoplana; species Mycoplana rhizolycopersici. The sequence goes on along the minus strand of NZ_JABXYK010000013.1, from coordinate 80,082 downwards.
GCGTATTGCCTTCGATCAGCGTCGGCAGCTGTTTCGACCGTGGCCCCCATACCTCAAGGACGCCGTTCTCGATGAGCGAGGCTGCGGCGAGCGTCGTGATCACGACCACGAGAACGATGTTGGGACGGCCGATTAGCGGGCGCACAACGCTGGCCTGAAGCAGCCAGCCGACCCCCGCCATGATCAGCATCGTCGCCGGCAGCACGATGAAAAGGGGCAAGGACCAGTCGCTCAATTGCCAGGCGACGTATGCGCCCAGCATCATCATCACGCCGTGGCTGAAGTTGAAGACGCCGATCGTCGTCCAGATCAGCGCCAACCCTACTGCCATCATGGCAAAGAGTGAACCCTGAAACAGGCCACCGAACAGGATCTGCAAGGCTGCATCCATTATGCCTGCCCTCCGGAGGGGTAAAAATCGAACATCGTCTTACTGGCCAAAATAGAGCGCCATGATATCGGCATGGTCCATGGTCTGGCCGGGCTTGATCTCGGCGGCCACCTGCCCGTGATTGATGAGGTAGAGGTGCTGGCTGAGCTCGAGCAGGAACTCGACGTCCTGCTCCACCACGACGAGCGGGATGCCGCCGGCGGAGATATCGAGCACGGCGCGGCATAGCTCTTCCTTGATCTTCGGTGCAAGGCCGAGCGTTGGCTCGTCGAGGATCAGCATTGCCGGGCTGCTCATCAGCGCAGTGCCGATCGACACCATCTGGCGCTCGCCGCCGGAAAGCGTGCGAACCTTCTGGTTCCAGCGTTCGCTGAGCTTCGGAAATATCTTCAGCGCGCGCTCCCGGTTCGCCTCCTCCTGCGCCCTGGCGCGTGGCGTATAGGCGCCGAGTGCCAGGCATTCGCCGATCGTCAGATCAGGGAAAAGCCGGTTGCCCTGCGAGGAGTGGACCAGGCCCAGCCCGACGATCGAGCGCGGCGTCTGGTTGGCGATCGCCGCGCCGCCGAAACGGATCGAGCCGGAACGCGCCTTCACCAGGCCGGAGATCGCCCTGAGCAACGTCGTCTTGCCGTGGCCGTTCGGCCCGAAAAGACCGACATTACCGTGCGCGCCGATCGACATGGTCAGGTCGTGCAGCACATCGATGCGGCCGTAGCCGGCGGTCAGATTGGTGATTTCGAGAAGCCCGCTCATACCGCAGCCTTCCTCGTGCCGAGATAGGCCTCTATGACGCGCTCATCGGCGATCACGTCCTTTGGATTGCCGATGGTGAGGACCTGTCCCTGGTTGAGCACGAGAAGGTGCTGTGAAAGGCTCATCAGGAAAGTCAGCACGTGTTCGATCAGCACGATCGTCACCCCGAGGTCCGCGATCTTGCGGATCAAGCCGATCGACGTCTCGATTTCCGGCTTGGTGAGGCCGGAGGCGGGCTCGTCGAGAAGAAGCATCTTCGGCTGCATCGCGGCCGCGGTTGCAAGCATCAGGCACTTGCGGTCGAACACCGACAGTTCCTCGGCCAGTCGCCCATGGCTCGATCTTGGCAACCCCACGATGTCCAGCGCCTCGAGAGCGCCGGCGCGCGCTTCTTCCGGCGAACGACCGGGTTTTCCATAGGCGCCGGAGATCAGGACGTTTTCGAACACGGTCAGCTTGTCGAAGCTCGTCTCGCGCTGAAACGTCCGCGCCAGGCCGAGCCACGCGATCTCATGGCCGGCCTTGCGCTGAATTTCGGCACCGTCGAAGACGATGCGGCCGCTGTCCGGGCCGAACGGAATTCCGGTGATCACGTTGAACAGCGTGCTCTTGCCCGATCCGTTCGGTCCGGCAATCCCGAAGATCTCGCCGGGCTCGACCTTAAAGGAGACCTTGTCCAAAGCCTTCAGCGAACCGAAGGCCTTGCTGACGCTTTCGACTTCGAGCAGCGGCATGCTTCACTTCATCCAGGGCTGCTGCTTGTATTCACCGCTCGCATAGGCCGCGGGCGAGATCAACGTGCGCTGGCCATCCCAGATCTGGAAGAAGGTGATCGGAATGTAGTCGTCGCCCTGCATGGCAAGGTGGGTGGCGGGGTCGAACTTCAGCCGGCCGGCAACCACCTGCTTGTCGGTCTCGCCGATCGCCTTCATGATCGCCTCGTGGTCGCTGGCATCGCCGACCTTCTTCAGCGCGTCATAGTAGACGTTGACGATCTCGTAGAGCGCCAGGCCATAGGTGCCGCTTTCCACGCCATACTTGTCCTTGAACTTCTTTGCGACCTCGTCGGCGCGCGGGTTCTTCGGCGAAAAGAGCGGGCCGCCGAGCAGGTTGTAGACGACGCCGTTGGAGTTGGATTTGGTCAGTTCGACAAACTCGGGCACGCTCGGCGCATATTGCAGGAAGACGAGGCTGTCTGTCGGCTGTTCCAGGAACTGGTTCAGGAACGAGGCGGAATTGCCCGACAGATAGTCGGTATTGATCACCACGTCCGGCGGGTTCTCACGCACCTTGGCAAGAATGGGACGCCAGTCGGTGACTTCGCCGAACGGCACCATTTCGTCGACTGTGAGCGTCCAGCCCTTCTCGCTGAAGGTCTTTTTCATGCCCTCGGAGATCGTCTTCGAGTAGGCATTGTCGGACGAGATGATCGCTACTTTCTTGTCGGACAGCTTCAGCTTGCCATCGGCAGCGAGCTTCTCGACGAAATACGTGACATCGGTGTTGTAGGCGTCGAAGGACGGCGTCCAGGACCAGCAGCAGTTATACTTTTCCGGATCCGGCGCGATGATGTCGCGCGTCTGCGCCGAGGTGGCGGCGAGCACATAAGGCATCTCCGCCTCGGCCATGGTGTCGATTTCAAAGTTGGTCAGGCTCGCATAGCCCGTCAGCATGAAGTGAACGTCTGGATCGCCGAGCAGGCGCTCGACGGCGCTGGTGACATTCCCGGCAGACTGGTCCTTCACGTCGCCAACAACCAGTTCGAAGGTGTCGCCGTTGAAGCCGCCTGCGGCGTTGAGTTCGTCGATGGCCATCTGTGCACCGCGCTCGTACTCCTGGCCGTCAGCGCTGGCTGGCCCGGTCAACGGCGCCAGAAGGCCGATCTTGATGGTGGCTGCGGACGCGATATTCGCCGCGGCGGCACTCAGCAGGACACCTGCGGCAACGCAGGAGGCGAGCTTGCGGACATGCGCGGCAATGGAGCGATTCTTCATGTGCGGACCCCTGTTATGACCACCCTCGGCGGCGATATATTTTTTTCAATATAGGCATAATCAATTTCGATTGAAAAGATAATTTCATTGACGCGTTAAAGATTTCGCTTAATTTCTGAGCATGCCCACCAATTGGACAACGTCCGCTTTCCGGAGATTTTCATGAGCGTGCGAACATCAGTGCTCGAAACGAGCCATGCGAAAATTGCGGTCCGCGAGAGCGGCGGTACAGGTACGCCGATCCTCTTCGTGCATGGGAATTCGAGTTCTGGCGCGGTATTCCGCAATCAGTTTCAAGGGGAGATCGGCGCCACCTACCGCATGATCTCGTTCGACCTCCCCGGACATGGCGTTTCATCCGATGCCGTCGATCCGGAACGCAGCTACTCGATGGAAGGCTATGCCGATTGCATGGTCGAGGCACTTGGCCTTCTCGGCATCGAGCGCGCCGTCGTATTCGGCTGGTCGCTTGGCGGCCATATCGGCCTGGAGATGATCAAGCGGTATCCCGGCATGCTCGGCCTGATGATCACCGGGACGCCACCGGTCGCGCCCGACGAGGTCTCCCGGGGCTTCCGACCCAGTCCGCACATGGGGCTTGCCGGAAAGCAGGATTTCACCGAGGAGGATGTCGGCCACTATGCGCACTCCACCTGCGGCGAGCCGTTCGAACCGTTCCTGCTGGATACGGTGCGGCGAACCGATGGTCGCGCGCGCCGGCTGATGTTCGAGAAATTCGCTGCCGGCACCGGCGACAACCAGCGCGACATCGTCGCCGGGCCGACGCCGCCGATCGCCGTCGTGAATGGTATCGACGAGCCATTCGTCGAGGTGGATTTCGTTGCCAACGTCAGGTTCGGCAACCTATGGGAAGGCAAAACCCACACCATCGCCAATTCGGGTCATGCCCCCTTCTGGGACAAGCCGGCGGAATTCGACGAATATCTGCTCCGTTTCATCCGCGATGTCGCGGCCTGACAGGCCGGAAGTGGCGATACAAATTTTCAGGGCGCCCCAGGTCGCGGGCGCCCCCTAAAGCGAAAGTGCGTCGCGAAGGGTCAGGCTGGAACTGGCCCGAAGGTCGAGGTCGGCCTCGATGTGATCGATATGGCGCAGCATGAGCGCCTGCGCGCGTGCGACGTCCCGTGCCTCGACTGCGTCGAGCAGATCGGCGTGGTCGTTGTGCCCGCAGCTTGACGCGCCCGAGCGGCCGTAAAGCGCGATGACCAGCGACGAGCGGGCAACCAGCTCGTCCATGAACTTCTGCAAGATGACGTTGCCGGCAACGGCGGCAAGCATCAGGTGGAAGTCGCCGGACGCCTTGATCTCCGCGCGCCGCGCCTGCGCACCCCTCTCATGCTTGTGGCGCGTTTCCTCTTCCAGGTGACGGCGGAAGGCCGCAATGTCTTTCGCCGAGGCCCGCTCGATCGCTGCTGAGATCACGCCGGGTTCGATCAGGCGTCGGGACGCGAACACCTGGATCGCCTCCTCTGGCGTCGGATCGGACACGAAGGCACCGCGGTTGCGCTCGACCCGTACCAACCCTTCGAACGCCAGCATCTGCAGGGCGGCGCGCACCACCGTTCGGCTCACATCGAAGAGCGTTCCAACCTCTGCTTCCGACAGCTTTGTGCCGGGCGCAAGCCGGCGATCGACGATCGCGTCGCGTAACGAGTCGCGGATGGCCTGGGCCCGATCCTCCTGGCTCGGATCGGAGGGGAGCGGCGGTTCGGCGATCTTCAGGGTCTTTGGCATGACCTATCTCTAGCCTGCGACGGCCCGCGAGGGAATATGGAGCGTCTGCAATTTCAAAATTGTTTTGCATTCAATATCGCCACCAGATTGAACGCAAAATGCTGTTTTTTGTGCATGCATTGCTGCGATGCAGCGCAAACAACAGGCAGCCGAAATTAAACTTCCGCGATTTCAATGCCTTGGCATTTCCTCATTTGAACTGGCACGGCACCTGCATCGCCCATGGCGGGAACCAGGAGATGCCGCATGACCAAAGCCGCAGAAATCGACATCGCTTCCGTCTCCAAAGTCTACGGCCAGTCGACGGCCGTGCAGGCAATCAGCCTGAAAATTCCGGCCGGAACCTACTGCTGCCTGCTCGGGCCGTCCGGTTGCGGCAAGACCTCCACGCTTCGAATGATCGCTGGCCATGAGAGCATCACCAGCGGCGATATCCGCCTCGGCAACGTCGTCGTGACCGACCTGCCGCCGGCGCGGCGCGGCACGGCCATGATGTTTCAGTCCTATGCGCTCTTTCCTCATCTCGACCTTGTCGACAATGTCGCCTTCAGCCTGAAGATGAAGGGCGTGGAGAAGGACGAGCGGCGGCAGAAGGCGCTCGACATGCTGCGGCTCATGCAGCTTGAGGCCTATGCGACGCGGCGGCCGGCACAGCTCTCCGGCGGGCAGCAGCAGCGCGTGGCGCTTGCCCGCGCGCTGATCACCGATCCCGAAGCGTTGCTTCTGGACGAGCCGCTTTCCGCGCTGGATCCGTTCCTGAAGATCCGCATGCGCGCCGAGTTGAAGCGCCTGCAGACCTCCCTCGGCATCACCTTCGTCCACGTCACCCATAGCCAGGAAGAGGCGATGGCGCTGGCCGACCTGATTGTCGTGATGAACGACGGGCGGATCGAGCAGGCAGCGGCACCCCGCACGGTTTTCGAACGGCCGGCCACTGCCTTCGTCGCCCGCTTCATGGGCGATCACAACGTGATTTCCGGCCGTGCGGTTGCAAGCGGAAACGGCGTCGTCACGCTGGAAGTGGCCAATGGCGGCCAGTTCAAGGCGATCGGTGACGCGGCGGACATCGGCGGGCCTGTCGATATCGCGGTCCGGACCGACCGCGTCCGCATCGGCCACCCGGATCAAGCCGGTCTCGGCTTCAACGGGATCGTTTCCAACATCGAGTACCGTGGCTCGACGGTGAAGCTGACCTTCGACGGTGCGGGCGTCGAGGACTTCACGGCGATCCTCGATGACGCGACCTTCTTCCAGCAGACGATCAGGGTCGGCGACGCCGTGCCGCTCTCCTGGGGCGGGGCGGATGCCATCGTGCTCGGGCGTGTCGCGGCGTAAGGCCGACCAGACAACGACAACAATCACAATGAAGGAGAACAGCCTATGACAGAGAATGCATCGCACAAGGGCGGCGTCAGCCGCCGGGCGCTTCTGAAGACGGGTGCCGCAGCCGCCGGCCTTGCCGCGGGCTCGGGCGCCATCACCGGCTTCCCGACCATCTGGGCGCAGAACCCGATCACCCTGCGCCAGTTCGGTACCGGCGTCTCGAACATCAATGCCATCGCCGAGAAATGCAAGGAAGACCTCGGCATCACGCTCGAGATGACGGCGACGGACTCCGATGCTGCGGCCCAGCGCGCCGTCACCCAGCCCAATTCCTACGACATCGCCGACATCGAATACTGGATCCTCAAGAAGGTCTATCCGACCGGCGTCATCCAGCCGATGGAAACCTCCAAGCTGAAATACTACGACAAGGTCGTTCCGCTGTTCAAAACCGGCAAGCTGACGCCTGACAGTGTCATCGCCCAGGGGACGGCACCGCACACGGTCGGCTATGTCGAGAGCAAGGACGCCAAGACCTTTGCTTCCGGCGAGACCGGCTTCTTCACCATGATGCCGACGATCTACAACGCCGACACGCTCGGCATTCGTCCGGACCTCGTCGGCCGCGAGATCACCTCCTGGGCCGACATCATGGACCCGGCGTTCAAGGGCAAGACCTCGATCCTCAACATCCCCTCGATCGGCATCATGGACGCCGCGATGATCATGGAGGCGATGGGCAAGATCAAATATGCCGACAAGGGCAATATGACCAAGGAGGAGATCGACGCGACGATCGATTTCCTCATCAAGGCCAAGCAGGACGGCCAGTTCCGCGCCTTCTGGAAATCGTTTGACGAAAGCGTCAACCTGATGGCTTCGGGCGAAGTCGTCATCCAGTCCATGTGGTCGCCGGCAGTAGCCGCCGTGCGTTCCAAGGGCATCGCCTGCAAGTATCAGCCGCTGAAGGAAGGTTATCGCTCCTGGGGCGGCGGTCTCGGCCTTGCCACGCATCTGACGGGCGCACAGCTCGATGCGGCCTACGAGTACATCAACTGGTACACCTCCGGCTGGGTCGGCGGCTACCTCAACCGGCAGGGTTACTATTCGGCCTGCATGGACACGGCGAAGGAATTCATGTCGCCGGACGAGTGGGGCTACTGGATCGAGGGCAAGCCGGCCCAGGGCGACATCCTCTCACCTGAAGGCAAGGTCATGGAGAAGGCGGGCGCCGTCCGCGACGGCGGCTCCTTCGAGGAGCGCATGGGCAAGGTCGCCTGCTGGAATTCGGTCATGGACGAGGACCGCTACATGCTGAAGCGCTGGAACGAGTTTATCGCTGCGTAACCGCTTGCTGCCGCTGACCCCGGCTTTCCGCGCGGGGAGAAAGCCTCGGCGCAAACCCACGCCGTCATCCTCGGGGCTAGCCCGAGGATGACGGTCGAGCGAGGCGGTGCCGGTGTGACCGAGAGCCAATGCGCAGGAAACGGGGCGCTCCCCGCATCTTCAGGAGAAGACATGGCGACGATGACTGATACTGCGATTGCGCAACCCGCTGTACGTACACGCAAGCCCGGCAGCCGGATCGGCGAATTCGCCGCCTATCTGCAGGCGCTGCCGCTCCTCGTCATTCTCGGCACCTTCCTGCTGCTGCCGCTCCTCATGATCGCAGTCGTCAGCTTCTGGGACTATGATTTTGCGGCGATGTATCCAGATTTCGTCACCTTCAACTACACCGAGACCCTCGGCTCCTGGGTGACGTGGAAGACCTATCTCAACACCCTCAAATTCGCTGTCATCGTCTGGATGATCACGCTTTTCGTCGGCTTCTGGGCCGCCTATTTCCTGGCATTCCACGTCCGTACGTCGGCCATGCAGACAGTCCTCTTTCTCGTCTGCACGGTGCCCTTCCTTACCTCGAACATCATCCGCATGATCTCCTGGATCCCGGTGCTCGGTCGCAACGGGCTGATCAACTCGGCGCTTGTGGACACGGGCATCGTCGCCGCTCCGGTGGAATGGCTGCTTTACTCTGATTTTGCCGTCGTGCTTGCCATGGTGCATCTCTACACGCTCTTCATGGTGACGCCGATCTTCAACACCCTGATGCGCATCGACAGATCGCTGGTGGAGGCGGCGCGCGACGCGGGCGCATCAAGCTGGCAGGTGCTGACCAACGTCATCCTGCCGCTCGCAAAGCCCGGCATGGCGATCGGCACGATCTTCGTGGTGACCCTTGTGATGGCCGACTTCTCGACGGTGCAGGTCATGTCCGGCGGCCAGAGCGCCTCCGTCGCGCTGATGATGAAGAACCAGATGTCACTGCTGCAATACCCGGCGGCCGCCGCAAATGCCGTGATCCTGCTGGTCCTCGTTCTCATGATGGTGGCGGGGATCCTGCGCATCGTCGATATCCGCAAGGAGCTCTGAGCCATGCATCGCGAACCCCGCAGCCGCGAATTCTATGTTCTGGCGCTTTTCTTCGCGCTCTTCGTCGTCTTTCTCTACGGACCGCTTTCGGCGATTGTCATCCTCTCCTTCCAGGGGCCGGACGGCGGCCTGACCTTCCCGCTGAACGGCATGTCGCTGCACTGGTTCGGCAATCTTCTGGAGAAGCAGGCGGTCGGCGATTTCGGCGGCAGCTTCCGCCGTTCGCTCATGCTCGGGCTGATGGTGATGGCGGTGACCGTGGTGATTTCGCTGCTTGCCGGGCTCGCCTTCCGCCGCAAGTTCTTCGGCGCCACGCCGCTGTTTTACCTTTCGGTTGCAAGCCTCGTCGTGCCGTCGATCATCATTTCGCTTGGCATCGGCGTGCTATTCCAGCAATTCGGCCTGCAGCCGGCGTGGTACAGCTCGGCCTTCGGGGCTCATCTCACCTGGACCCTGCCCTTCGGCGTGCTGATCATGTTCGCCGTCTTCAACCGCTTCTCTCCCACATACGAGGAGGCGGCACGCGACCTCGGCGCCAGTTCGTGGCAGACCTTCCGCCATGTGGTGCTGCCGATGATCGCGCCGAGCCTGATCGGCGTCGGCCTGTTCGGCTTCTCGCTGTCCTACGACGAATTCGCACGTACTCTGATGACTTCGGGCACCTACAACACGCTGCCGCTGGAGATCTACGGCATGACCACCAACGTCACCACGCCGGTGCTCTATGCGCTCGGCACCGTCACCACCCTGTTCTCCTTTCTTGTCATTGGCGGCACGGTCGGCACCATCCTCTACCTCAACCGGCGCAGGGCGCGGGCCTAGGGAATTCTGCAGTCATGCGCATCGCCGTTATCAACCCCAACACCACGCAGTCCATGACCGCGACCATCGCCGATGCGGCTTCGCGCGTGGCGAACCCGCTGACCGCGATCGTGCCCATAACTTCGGCATCCGGCCCGGCGTCGATCGAAGGTTACTATGACGAGGCGCTGGCCGTGCCGGGTCTTCTTGTTGAACTCGCCAAGGCCGAGCGCGCCGGAGCCGACGCCGCCATCATCGCCTGTTTCGACGATACGGGGCTCGATGCGTGCCGGGCGCTCGCTGAAATCCCCGTGCTCGGCATCTGCGAGGCCGCGGTCGCCGCAACCTCTTTCATCGCGCGGCGCTTCACCATCGTCACGACAATGGAGCGCTCGCGCCTTCCCATCGAGGATCTCGTCCATCGCTACGGCATGGGCGGCCGCTGCAAGGTGCGCGCCGCAGACATCCCGGTCCTGTCGCTGGAGGATCCGCGCTCGAATGCGCGCGACCGTCTGCGCCGCGAGATCGGCGCTGCCCTTCGTGACGATCGCGCGGAGGCGATCGTGCTCGGTTGCGCCGGCATGGCCGACCTCGCAAATTCCCTTCGCGCCGAATTTGGCGTTCCGGTTGTCGACGGCGTCGCCGCAGCCGTCAAACAGGCGGAAGCACTCGTGGCACTGGGGCTGCGCACGTCCAAGCGCGGTCCCTATGCGGCGCCGCTGCCAAAATCCTATAGCGGCGCGCTTGAATCATTCGCGCCGCAGGTCATCCTGTCGGCATGAGCACAACGATACCCGTGATACGGACACTGACCCTTCCCGAGGTGGCGGAGCTTCTGGACTGGGCTGCAGCCGAAGGCTGGAATCCAGGACTGGACGACGCGCCGGCCTTTCATGCCGCCGATCCGGCGGGCTTCATCGGCGCTTTCGTCGAAGACAGGATGGTGGCCGGCATCTCCGCCATCGCCTACGGGGCCGATTTCGGGTTCATCGGCCTCTACATTTGCCGCGCGGATGCACGGGGCAAGGGTTACGGCAAAGCTGTTTGGGATGCCGGCATGGCGTACCTTGCCGGCCGCACGATCGGTCTCGATGGCGTTCCGCAGCAGCAACAGAACTATGCCAGCATGGGTTTCCGGCCCGTCTACGAGACCTATCGCTGGTCGGGCCGCCCTGCGCTGCCGGCCTTTGCTCCGAGCGGGACCTTCGTCAACGCAGCGCCTGACCCCCTGGCGTCGCTCTCCGCCTTCGACCGGCGCTTCTTTCCCGCGGAGCGTCAGGCTTTTCTCTCGAAATGGCTCGCGCCGCCGCGAATTGCACGCGTCCTGCTTCGGGATGGAAATGTTTGCGGCTACAGTGTCGCCAGGCGCTGCCGGGAAGGCTACAAGATCGGCCCGCTTTTTGCGGTCGATACGAGTGGAGCTACGGAACTGCTCGCGTCGCTGGCGCAGTCGTGCGGACCGGACCTCATTCAGCTTGACGTGCCGGAGACAAGCGCGACTTTTGCAGCCGTTCTGGAACGGTCAGGCATGCAGAAGGGTTTCGTGACTGCGCGCATGTACCGGGGAGCCGCACCGTCCGTATCTCACGAAGGAGTTTTTGCGGTTACCACGCTGGAACTGGGCTGATCGAGGCCGCGTTCATCCGGCGGTGCCGCAGACCCGGCGCGGCTCATCAGCGCTCGGGCAGATGGTCTCCAATGCGGCCGTGGTTGCCAGACTGACAGTCAGGCAATGCATGAGATGCATATCCGGACTTCCATTCTCCGACGAAATGCTGCCTTTAGCGAAGGCTCGACGACGGAGACGGAAATGAACACGGCCAATCTCACAAACATCGGCTTCAACGACGACCACGGCGCGCGCGCCATCGTTGATCCGGCTCTGTTGAAGACGGCCATGCGCAGGGTCTCCGGCGCGGTCTCGGTGATCACGGCCGGCGCCGGCCCGGATCGCACGGGCGCGACGGTCACGTCCGCCACGGCGCTGTCCGTCGAACCGCCGACGATGATCGTCAACATCAACCGCGCGTCCTCCAGCTTTCCCGTCATCAGCCGCCATGGCCACTTCTGCGTCAACATCCTGGCGGGAGAACATCAGGAAATCGCCAACCGCTTCGCCGGACTTGGCGGGGTCAAGGGCGAAGCGCGCTATGAAGGTGCCGCCTGGACGACACGGCTCAGCGGTGCGCCGGTCCTGGTCGGTGCGTTGGCGGCCATCGACTGTGAAGTCGAGGAAATCATCGAGAGGCACAGCCACGGCATCATCATCGGCCGCGTCCTGGAGGTCACGATCGGCGGCGGGCAGTCGCTTGTCTATCACAACGGCCGATATGGCGGTTTTTCGCCGCTGGCAGGCTGATAGGCGGCGGCTTTGCCCATGGCGTCAGCGTGCCTCGATCATCACCTGCAATTCGGCGTGATCCCCCACGCAGGCCGTGGCGCCCGCCTGTATCAAAGTCTCCCGATGCCGGGTGCGGATGGGATCGAGATGCGACCCGCCGAGAAAGGCCGCACAGGGCATTTCCGCCGCCACGGCCGCCATGACGCCGGAGGGCGCGTCCTCGACCACGAGGCATTCGTGCGGGGACGTGCTGCGGGCGGCGGCGGCGTGGAGAAACAGGTCCGGCGCCGGCTTTCCCCGTGCCACCATTTCCGCGCTGAAGGCGCGGCCCTCGAAGCGTGATGCCAAGCCTAAGCAATCCAGGGCGAAGCGGATGCGTTCGACGCTTCCGCCGGACGCGATGCAGTAGTCGATGCCGAGGCGATCGAGCAGGTTGAGCGTTCGATGCACGCCGGTCACGGCAACAAGCTCGGTCGAATAGCGCGAGAAGAGCCGGCCATGCCAGACGTCTGGGAAATCCGGCGCGCAAGGGCGGCCCGATTTCTCGCTGATATAGGCCATGTGGCGTGCCGTTGACATGCCGAGGAAGAGGGCCCTCGCCTGTTCGTAGCTCGTCTCGGCTCCTCGTGCCGTCATCTCCGCGGCAAGCTCCTCCAGCGCAATAGTCTCGCTATCGGCGATCACGCCGTCGAAATCGAAGATGACCAGCCGGGGACGCCGAAGCACCCCGGCCGCCGCCGCTCGTTCACTCGCCATAGGGCAACCAGATGGTTTTGAGCTGGCAGGCGCGCCGGAGGAATTCACTGCCCTGCCCCTGGCGCGGATCGCGCCAGTCGCGCAGCCTGCCGTGATCGACCCACGTCGTCTTCAGATTGCCGGCAGAGGCGGCCTCGACCATCCTGGAGCCCTCGTCGTCGCCGCAGTACCAGACCGCGGCTACATCGTCGTGCTCGGCAAGCGTCTTGGCCAGTACGTCGCGCTCACCGGTGAGGAGATTGACGACGCCTGCGGGAATGTCTGATGTCTCGAGCACCTGGTAGAGACGCGTTGCGACGAGCGGGTGGCTCTGGGCGGCGATCGCGACGACCCGGTTGCCGAGTGTGAGCGCGGGCAGGATCAGCGACAAGAGCGACAGCAGCGGCGCCTCGTCTGCGGCGACGACGCCAACGGTGCCATAGGGCTCGTTGACGGTCATCGTCACATGTCGCGACTTCGTCGCCGTAACGGCGCCATCGAACTTGTCTGCCTGAGCCGCGTACCAGAAGGCGCGCCGGATCGCCAGTTCCACCTCCTCCTCGGGCTTCGGGCTTGCCCCGGTTACCGCGAGCGCCGACACGAACTCGGCGCGACGCTGGCTCAGGTTCTCGGCGAGGAAATAGAGTACCTGGGCGCGATTGTGTCCGGTGACACTTCCCCAGCCCGTTGCCTTGTTCGCAGCTTCCACGGCATTGCGGACGTCCTTGCGATTGGCGAGGCCCGCCTGCCCGATCGCCTGGCCCGACTTGCCGAAGACGGTGTAGCTTTGCCCGCCGTCGGGCCGGACCTGCTTGCCGCCGATATAGAGTTTCGCCGTCACGTCGATGTCGGGCCGCTCGGCCTTGCCGGTAAACGGCACGACCTGCGGCTGAAGCGCTGGCGCAGGCCGCGTCTTGCCCTGCCTGTCTGCGGGTATCGTGAGGTACTCGAGCAGGCCGGAGCGCCCGCCCTCGCGGCCGAAGCCGCTTTCCCGATAGCCGCCGAAAGGTGCTGCCGCATCGAACAGGTTGGTCGCATTGATCCAGACGACGCCGGCCTTCACCCGTGCCGCCATCTCGATGGCGCGGTTGACGTTCTCGGACCAGACCGAAGCGGCAAGCCCGTAGCGCGTATCGTTGGCGAGCGAAATCGCCTCGTCGAGGGTTCTGAAGGTCAGGCTGGTGGCGACCGGTCCGAAGATCTCGACCTGTGACACGGTGTGGGCCGGTGCCGTTCCGGTGAAGAAGCCGGGCGCGCAGAAGGCGCCGCGCTTCGGCAGATCGACGGGGGCGAGATTGAGGGTTGCTCCCTCGGCCTCGCCGGTCGCAAGCAGGCCCTTGATGCGGGCGAGCTGTTTCGGCGACACGACGGCGCCGATGTCCATGGTCTTGTCCAGCGGGTCGCCGACGCGCAGGGTGGCCATGCGGCTCTTCAGCTTCTCGAAGAAGCGCGGGGCAATTCCCTCCTGCACGAGGATGCGCGACCCGGCGCAGCAGACCTCGCCCTGGTTGAACCAGACGGCATCGACTACCCCTTCGACCGCCGCATCGAGATCGGCATCTTCCAGCACGATGAAGGGTGACTTGCCGCCGAGCTCCAGACTGAGCTTCTTGCCCGAGCCGGCGATCTGGCGGCGGATGATCCTGCCGACATCGGTCGAGCCGGTGAACGCGACCTTATCGACGTCCGGGTGGCCGGCGATCGCCGCCCCCGTCTCGCCGTCGCCGTGGACGATGTTGACGACGCCCGGCGGGAGGCCGATCTCGCTCAGGAGCTCTGCGAACGCGTAGGCGGTCATCGGCGTGAGATCCGCAGGCTTGATGACGACGGTGTTGCCCGCCGCCAGAGCCGGCGCGACCTTCCAGGCCAGCATCAGCAGCGGGAAGTTCCAGGGTATGATCTGGCCGCAGACGCCGACCGGCGCATGGTTCGGAAACTCGTCGGCAACGAGCTCGGCCCAGCCGGCATGGTGATAAAAGTGCCGGGCGACGAGCGGGATGTCGATGTCGCGCGTTTCGCGGATGGTCTTGCCGTTGTCCATGGTCTCCAGCACGGAGAAGAACCGCTCGCGCTTCTGGATATGGCGGGCGATGGCGTAGAGATATTTCGCGCGCTCGTGGCCGCTCAGCGCCGACCATTTCGGCAGCGCGGCCCGGGCAGCACGCACCGCAGCGTCCACATCGCCGGCATTGGCCTTGGCGACCCGGCCGATCACTTCTTCGGTCGCCGGGTTGGAGACCTCGATAAGGTCACCCTCGGCCGTCGTGAATTTGCCGTTGATATAGTGGCCGAGCCCGGCCGAACGGGCTTGGAGCCAGGCCTTGACTTCGGAATTACTCTCGGGTGCGGGGCCATATTCCATGGTTTGCATGATGTCCTTGATGGAAGGCATGGTCTTTCCTCAGGCCAGCGCGTGGCGGTTGGCGGCCGAGTACCGGCCCGTGACATGGTGTTCGAGCTGGCGTTCGATATCGCCGAGCATGGAGGACGCGCCGATTCGGAAAAGATCCGGCATCATGAAGCGGGTGCCGAGCTCCTCCTTCATCAGGATCAGCCAGTTCATCGCGTCCTTGGCAGTCCTGAGGCCGCCGGCCGGCTTGAAGCCGACCATCTGGCCGGTCCGGCCGCAGTAGTCGCGAAGCGCGCGGACCATGGTCAGCGACACCGGCAGCGTCGCGCTGACGTCCTCCTTGCCGGTCGACGTCTTGATGAAGTCCGATCCGGCCTGCATGGCGACCATCGCGGCCTTGTAGACGTTGGTCAGCGTCTTCAGGTCGCCGGTGGCGAGGATGGCCTTCATGTGTGCTGCGCCACAGGCCTCGCGCATCGCCCTGATCTCGTCATAGAGAGCGGCCCAGTCGCCCCTCAGCGCGTGCTCTCGGGTGATGACGATATCGATTTCCTTCGCCCCCTGCTCCACGGCGTAGCGGATTTCTGCCAGCCGCAGCGGCAGGGGCGTGAGGCCGGCGGGGAAGCCTGTCGCGACCGAGGCGACGGGAATGCCCGAACCTTCGAGCGCTTTCACCGCATGCGCCACCATCGTCGGATAGACGCAGACCGCGCCGACGGTCACTTTCTCGATGCCGAGCGCTTCGAGCAAGTCCGCGCGCACCGGCGCCCTGGCCTTGGCGCACAGGCGCTGGACGCGGCCCTCGGTGTCATCGCCGGCAAGCGTCGTCAGGTCGATGCAGGTGATCGCCCGCAGGAGCCAGGCGGCCTGCCACTCCTTCTTGACGGTGCGACGCGTCGGCAGGCTCGTCGCACGCCGCTCAGTGGCGCTCAGATTGACGGCATGGCCGTCGAACCAATCGAGCATGAGGGGAGAACCCTCCGGACGGGGGAAATGTTTTGTCATGGCAATGTCCAGCGTTGGGCGGCGGGGTCAGGCCCGGCCGCGGCGGATGTCGATGAAACGATTGAGCAGGATGGCGGCGACGATGATCAGGCCAGTGACGGTCATCTGGTAGAATGAGCCGAGGCCAAGCAGGTTGAAGATGTTGCGCAGCACCTGCAGCAGCATCACGGCGAAGAAGGTGCCGAGCACGCCGCCGCGGCCGCCGAAGAGCGAAGTGCCGCCGAGGACCACGGCCGCGATGGCATCGAGTTCCAGCCCTTGCGCGGCGGTCGGCTGGCCGATGCGCAGGCGTGAGGTGAGCAGAATGCCGCCGAGAGCGCTCATGATGCCCGAAACGGTGAACACGAGGACGAGGATGCGCTTGGTCGGCAGGCCGGAAAGGCGGGCCGCCTCGGCATTGCCACCCGTCGCGTAGACGGATTCCCCGAAGACCGTGAAGCGAAGGAGCGCGCCGGCAGCGATGCAGAGAACGATGAAGATCAGCCCCATCGAGCTGATCTGCGCGCCCGGGAAAAGCGGGATCATCGTGGACGAGATCGCTCCGAAGCTTGGCGGCAGCCCGGAGACCGGCACGCCGTCGGTCAAAAGGTAGGTGATGCCGCGGAAGGAGACCAGCCCGGCAAGCGAGACGATGAAGCTCGGTACTTCCGCCAGCGCCGTGATCAGTCCGATTGTCGCGCCGGCAGCCGCGCCCGTCAGGATGGTGATGGCGATCGCCGGCAGGATCGGCATGCCGCCCGCGAGCAGCACCGCGACGAGCATGCCGCACAGCGCAACCACGGAGCCGACGGAAAGGTCGATGTTTCCTGTCAGGATCACGAAGGTCATGCCGATCGCGACCACGCCGACGACGGCTGCCTGCTGAAACAGGTTGGCGATATTGGTCGGCGTCATGAAGTTTGGCGACAGGATCGCGGCGATCGCCACGACAACCAGGAAGATGAAGATGAAGTTGTATTCGATCGCCAGATCGATGAGGCGGCGTCCGGAACGCTGCATGGGCGGAGCTCCCGTCACGGTGTCAGTCATGGTGATGTTCTCCGAGAATCTGATGCTTCAGGATCGTGTCCTGGTTGGTGATGGCCGGATCGAACCGGGCGATGTTTCGCCCCTCGTGGAAGACCCAGATGGTGTCGCAGGCCGCGTAGAGTTCCTCCAGCTCGGACGAGGCGACGATCACCGCGGCACCGTCCGCAGCCAGTTCCTCGACCAGCCGGTAGAGGTCTGCCTTGGCGCCGATGTCGAGACCGCGCGAGGGTTCGTCGAGCAGAAGCAGGCTCGCGCCCTTGATGATCCACTTCGCCAGCACGACCTTCTGCTGGTTGCCGCCGGAAAGCTGGATGACCTTCTGTTCCGGTGCGCCGTATTTGGTGGACAACTGCTTGAGGACGGGGACGGTTTTCGCCTTCAGTTCGCCGTGCCGGGCGAGGAAGTTGCCTTGCATCGCGGGCAGCGTCGCGTTTCGATAGATTGGCGCATCGAGAATGAGGCCTTCGGTCTTGCGGTTCTCCGGTACGAGGCCGAGCCCGGCCCTGATCGCGTCGCGCGGGGCCTTCGGCCGGTAGGGCCGGCCATCGAGCGACATCTTCGCCTCGCAGAGCTCAGCGCCGAAAAGCGCCTTGAGGAACGAGGTCCGCCCGGAGCCGTTGAGGCCGGTCAGCCCCGAAATCTCCCCGCGGCGAAGTTCGAAATCGCGGATGTCGAGGCCCTGCGCCGCCGTCAGCCGGTCGACCTTGAGGAGGACATCGCCCGTCACCGGCGGGCGTTGGCGACGCTCGACGAGCGTACGGTTGCGGCCGAGAATCGCCTCGACGAGCGCGCTGTCGGGGGTGCCTTCGACATCGAAGGTCTCGATCGTCTGACCGCCCCGCAGGACCGTCACGCGATCGCCGATCTCCCGCAGTTCGCCGAGCCGGTGGCTGACATAGAGAATGGCCACGCCCTGTGCGGTGAGTTCGCGGATGACGCGGAAGACGGCCTTGAGCTCCGTCTCGCTAAGCGCTGCCGACGGCTCGTCCATGATAATGACCTTGGCATCGCGGGTCAGAGACCTTGCGATGGCCGTCAGCTGCTGGTTGGCGATCGACAGGCTGCCCACCCGGTCTTCCGGCGAAAAGTTCGCGCCGACGCGGATCAGCGCCTCTTTCGCGCGGTCACGGCGCGTCCGCTTGTCGAGAAAGCCGAAACGCTGCGGCGGATGGCCGAGGAAGAGGTTTTCGGCCACCGTCAGCTGCGGCACCAGGTCGAGTTCCTGGTAGATCATCGATATTCCGGCGGCGGCGGCCTCCGCCGGCGCGCGGAAACTCACTTTGTGACCATCGACGCGCATTTCGCCGGCGGACGGTGACAATGCGCCGGCAATCAGCTTCAGGAACGTCGACTTGCCGGCGCCGTTGGCGCCCAAAAGGCAATGCACCTCGCCCTTGCGGACCGAGATATTGGCGTCCGCGAGCGCCACGATGTTGGGCGGGAATCGCTTGGACAGCCGCTCGATGCGCAGTACGTCCTCCATCATGCAGTCTCCTCCAGTATGCGCCGCGCCGTCCCCTCGTCCGTGACGAGGTCGGTGACGTAGCCGGCCCGCAGGCAGGCCGCCGCGATCAGGTGCTTGTCTTCGCCGGCTGCGACCCCGATCACCCGCTCTTTGCGCACAAGGGCATCGAGCCGCAGGCCGATGGTTCGGTCGTCCAGATGCGGGTCGGCGATCCTGCCCTCCCGGTCGACGAAGCGCCCCATGATGTCGCCCACCGAATTCAGCTTTCTCAGCCGCGCGATGTCGTCCTCGTCGAGATAGCCCGAACCGAGCAGGACGGACTGGTGGGTCAGCCCGCCGAGTCCGAAGCAGATGACGGGCGCCTCGTCGGCCAGGCTCAGCACCCTGTCGATGATCGGATCCTGTTCGAGTGCGTCCCTGGTCGAACGCGATCCCATGATGGCGGGGACTGGCAGCAGCGTCGCCCGCCCGCCGGCGGACTGGGCGATTTCCTCCGCGACGGCCGAATTGCGGCTCGTCGTCGTCGTCAGAGCCGTGGATCCGTTGACCAGAACCACATGCAGCCCGGGGCACCAGTCCTTCGGCAGGGCCCGGGCGACCGCGGCCATGGTACGCCCCCAACTCACCCCCATCAGGGACGGCTTGGGGCTCAGGCTGGCAAGATGGGTCGCCGCCGCCTGCGCGACGCTGTCGATGATGAGGCTCGGATCCTCGATGTCGCCGATCGGCACGACGATCGCTTCGCGGACGCCGAACTGGCGCTGCAATTCGACTTCAAGCGAGGTCCGCCGGCCTGCGCGCGGGGTGATCTCGATGCGGACGATACCCGCCTCCTTGGCCTCGGTCAGTAACCTTCCGACCTGCCAGCGGGTCAGCCCGAGTTCCGTCGCGATGTCGGACTGGGTGCGGTCGAGATCGTAGTAGAGCTTGGCCACCTGAACCATCAGGTGATCACGTTGCTCGTTGATCGGCAGCCGCGCCGAATAGGGATTGCGTTCGGCCACGTTCAGCCTCCCATCTGCCGGCGGGCGAGTTGGTGCAGCACCGGGCGCAGCTGCTCCGTGGCCTCCTGATAGAGGGGCAATGTACGCGAGAACCATTCGGCCCGCGCGGGATCTGGGGTCAGCTCGCTTGCCGGAGCGGCGCACGCCCGTGCCGCCGTCTTCAGGTCGGAGAAGACGCCGATCGCCGCGGCCGCGGCCACCGCCGTGCCGACCAGCGAGAGATTGTCCTCGCGCGCCACCTGGACCGGCAGGCCCAGCGCGTCCACAGTTGCCTGAAGCCAGGCCGCATTCTTCACGATACCGCCGGCCATCATCACGCGGTCCACCGCCACGCCGCGCGCCTTCAGCACGGACAGGACGTTGGCCGAACCGAGCGCGAGGGAATCGACCGCGGCGGCGTAGATGTCCGCCCGCGTGTGGCCGAGGGTCAGCCCCATCAGCGCGCCGCGCAAGGCTGCGTCCCGATAAGGCGTGCGGTTGCCCATCATGTAGTCGAGCGCGAGAAGGCCTTCGGAGCGGCCGGGCGATGCCGCAACCTTCTCGATCAGGGCCGCGTGACCGGCCTGATCGAGGCCGAACATTTCGCCGGCCAGCCAGTTCAGCATCGAACCGGCGGCCACCTGCCCGCATTCGACGAGCCAGTGCCCGTCGGTGAGGGCGTTGGGATAAGGTCCCCAGAAGCCGGAGACGTCCGCCTCCTCCGCCAGTTGAACGAGCTGCACGATCGACGTGCCGCCGATGAACAGCATGCCGCCCGGCTCGACGGTATCGGCGCCGAGAATGCCGATATGGGCATCGATGCCGCCCTGAGCGACGATCGGCCGGTTTTCAAGGCCGAGGTCGGCCGCCATGGCTGCACGCATCGGGGCGATGACGCCGCCCACCGGCACGATGCGCTGCGGCAGGCGGTCGATGAGGTCCGCTATTCCGAGGCTCTCGTAGATTTCCGGGACGAAGCTGTGCCCCTCGCTGTCGTAGTTCCACTTGCAGGCCGCGTTCATGCGCGAGCCGACCCATTCGCCGGTCATGTCGAAGTTGACGTAGTCCAATGCCTCGCAGACGACTTCCGCCTTCGACCATAGTTCGGGTTGATGGCGCTTGAGCCACATCGATTTCGGCACCAGCCACTCGACGGCATCGGAGCCGCCGCAGAAGCGCATGGCCGGATGCGTCAAGCGCGCGGTTTCACGCGCTTCGGTTTCGGCGCGGCAATCCATCCACAGGATGGCCGGGGAGAGCGGCGTGCCGTCGCGCAGGCAGACGGCGACGGTCGAGGCGGTCGTCGCGGTGCACACCGCATCGACGGTCCTGCGCCCGGTCTTTTCAAGGACGGCGCGACCGGCAAGGCGCAGCGCTGTGCGCCATTCGTCGGGTGACTGCTCGGCCCAGCCGGCGCGAGGATAACGTGTGGCATAGGGGGCATCCGCCTGTCCCAGCATCTGTCGGCGGTCGGTGTCATAGACACCCGCCCGCACGCCCCCTGTGCCGAAGTCGAAGCTCAGAATATGAGCCATGTCCTGATGTCCTCCTCAAACGTGCGTCTCAGACGGCCCCGGCCTCCTGCTTCCGGGGCGCATCGTCACGGACGGAACATGATCTTGGAGAAGAAGAAGCCGCGATCGGTGCGAAGCCGTTCGAAAATGCCGGGCAACTCCTCCAGTCCCAGCTCGTGGGTGATCATGAATTCCCATTTCAGGGCGCCCGACGCAAGCTTGTCGAGGGTCACGGTCCACTGCGCGCCCGGATAGGGGGCGCCGAAGGAGTTCCATGAACCATGCAGCGAAACCTCCTGACGCAGGAAATGCTGGAAGGCGGCGTTCGAGAGGGGAACCTCGCCGACCGGTATCCCGATGAAGACCACGTGCCCGCCGGGAGCGGCGAGCTTCACCGCGGCGTTGATCGAGCTCGGATGGCCCGCCGCCTCGACGATCACATCCGACAGCAATGTTTTCGGCAGCTCGGCGCCCGACAGCAGCGTTTGGGTCGCACCGGCCTGCCGCGCAAGTTCAAGCTTCTCCTCGGAGACGTCGATCGCCACCACCTCGCGCGCGCCCATCAGCAGCATCCACTGGATCGCAAAAAGCCCGATCGGGCCGCAGCCGATGACGGCACCGCGATCGCCCATGCGCGCCCCGCCCGCCTTCCAGATGGCGTGAAGGGCGATCGATGCCGGGTCGACCATGGCGGCGGCACGGGGATCACAGCCTTCCGGGGCCTTCAGGAGGTTTTCGACGGGCGCACAGACCCACTCGGCATAGGCGCCGTCACGGCGCGAACCGAAGTAATCGTAATCTCTGCAGCGCGAGAAGTTTCCGGTCGCGCACTGGTCGCAGGTGCCGCACGGCAGCATGGGCGGCACCGTCACGAGCTCGCCCTTGGCAAAACCGCTGACACCGGGGCCGATCTCCTCGATGTGCCCGGAAAACTCGTGACCGCAAATGATCGGCATCTTGTGGGCGCCCTTGACCAGCATCCGCGGCAGGTCCGACCCGCAAACGCCGACGGCGGCGACGCGCAGGAGGACTTCTCCCGGGCCTGCCACAGGCTTTGCCACGTCTTCCAGGCGAATGTCTCCGGGGGTGTGAAGCACGGCTGCACGCATGTAAATCGATCCTTTGAATGCGACTGGGCAGTCGCCGGCCGTGATCGGCCGGCGTTCGTCAAGCAGGAGGGGCACATGGCCCCTCCCACCTTCTTGGGAGTTACTTGTTGAGGATCTGCGGACGGTATTCCGCAAACAGCGCGGCATGCGGGAACTGCCCGACATTTTCAGGCGTCACGAGCGCGGTGCCGGCATCGACGAAGGCGGGGACGGTCTTGCCGGCCGCCGCCTCGCGTGCGACCTGGATCGTGACGTCGCCCAGGTACTGCGGGTCGTTGAGGGCGGTCGCGACGTATTGTCCGCCGGCAGCCATCGTTTCCAGTGCCTCGGACAGGCCGTCGACGCCTGCGATCAGCACGTCGTCGCGGCCGTTTTCCTTGAGCACCTGCATTGCACCCAGCGCCATGTCGTCGTTGTGCGCGTAGACCACCTTCACGTCCGAATTCGCCTGAAGCAGGTCCTGCATCGCGGTGACCGCGTTTGCGCGAATGTACTCGGCATACGGCCCTTCGGTGATGGCATGGCCGGAGCCCTCGATGGCGGCGTGGAAGCCGTCACGGCGATCCATCATGACGGCGCCGCCGGCATCGCCCTGGATCTCGATGATCTTCGCACCCGTTATGCCGTCGGCCTTGAGCTTGGCGACGACAGCCTCACCGACGAGCTTGCCCATCACCTTGTTGTCGCGACCGACATGTGCGGCAACCTTGCCGCCGGTAACCGGGCGGTCGACGGTGATGACGGGAATTCCGGCAGCCGCGGCCGCTTCAAGCGAGGGCGCCACAGCTTCCGGGTTGACCGGATTGATAATGATCGCGCTGACGCCCTGGGTGATCAGATCCTGAATGTCGTTGTTCTGCTTGCTGACGTCGCCGTTGGCGTCGAGAAACACCAGAGTGTCGCCGGAGGCCTTGGCGGCGGCCTCTGCGCCGGTCTTCAGCTGCACGTAGAACGGCGACTGGAGGGTGACCTGGCTAAAGCCGATCTTGAGCCCCTCGGCGTGCGCTGCACCGGATACGGCGAGCATGGCGATGGCAGAAGCTGCGGTAGCCAGGCTGGCCAGAATTGTACGACGGGTTTTCATGCGGTCCTCCCGGATTGAAGCAAATGAACGATTGCCCTCCTCGGCAATCAGCATTTGTGATAATTATTCACTTATGCTGAATTCATGCCGACATGAACGGGTCCCGCTTGTCAACAGAACGCCTGTTGAAAATGCTGTTTGTGGTATAATGTGTTGTTTTAAATTGATTATTTATTGGATCACTAACCGCATCCGTCTTCCAGGTCAGAAGGGGCCTGGTTGCTTCGTCTGCTTGCATCGCGCTTAGATTGCGCAAAAAACCCGCATTTGTTGGATTGTGCAGCGCAAATGGTGCATTCGAGACCGGGCGCGGAACCGGGATGGTGCATCTAGCCGCGTGCTTCGATCAGCGGGCGAGGCAAACGCTCCAGACGAGCGGCGGATACAGCGGGAGTTGGTACGGGGATCGCGAACGATCCGCCTGCGGCGTAGCCGGCTATTTTACCTCGTGGACGTAGCGATGGTTCGCGGTGGTCGCGCGATGCGTCGAGATGAGTACCGGAACCGCGGACTGGTCATAGGCGACCTCGTCGATGGTCAGCACGGCCGCAGGCAGCTTCAGACCAAGCCAGCGCCCATCCTCCTCGGTGGCGAGATCGGCGCCGATCTGTTCGCGCACCGCCGATATGCGAATGCCATACTTGTCCAGGAGATGCAGGTAGAACAGTTGCGGGATCTCGTCCTTGTTCGCCGGAAAATTCGGCACGCTTTCCTGCGGGAGCACCAGTGTTTCGTGCATGATCGGCTTGTCGTCGACAAGGCGCAGGCGGTGGAAGCGATAGACCTGAGCGGCATTTTCCAGTTGCAGCCTGGCCTGCTCACTCTCTGTTGAGAGCCCGCTCACGAGCGACGTGACGATGGTGTTCGATTTCTGCAGAGAGCCGTCGAGCCCGTGAAGGCGGAAGTACTGGAAGAAGAATCGCAGACTGTGCTGCGGCGTGCGGCCGGTGACGACGGTGCCGGTCTTTCTTCTCCGGCTGAGCAGCCCTTCATTGGTAAGGTCGGTGAGCGCGCGCCTGATCGTTCCGACGGCAACGCCGTAGGTTTGCGACAGAGCGATTTCGCTCGGAAGCACCGCGCCGGCCTCCCATTTCCCCAGCATGATGGCTTCGCTGATCTGCCGTTTCACGACCTCGTAGAGCGGCAACGAGAGTTCCGACATTCTCAATGGTTCTGCTGAAGAAATAGGCATTTTAGACAATGATTTGCCTCTTATTTGGAGTTGACTCGCGGCTTCGGAGTTCTCATCATTACTATATAGTTTATATTAATGGTCATGGCGACGGGATATGTCGCGCTGACAAGGGTACATCGCAATGGCCACTCTGCTGGAGGAAACATCTGAACTTCGTCTCTCGACTGCCATGGCAGCGATTGAGCGCAATGTCGAGGCCGCCGTGGGGCAGCTCGGCCGCATGATCGAGATCGATACCTCGTTTCCGCCTGGCGAGGGCTATGAGGCTTTCGCCGACCTGATGGAAGAACTGTTCGCGCCGCTCGGCTTCGAAAGCCGGCGTGTCACTGTACCCGAAGAGCTCTGGCGTGTTGACGGCGGCCCGGCTTGGGGGCCGAGAACAAACCTCGTCGCCGAGCGCGAAACCGGCAAGCCGGTATGCGGCCTCTACTACCACGTCGATACGGTGCCGGTGTCTCCCGGCTGGACGCGCAATCCCCTGGCGCTCACCGTCGAGGGCGACGACCTCTTCGGTCTCGGCGCCGCCGACATGAAGGGGACGATTGCGGCGACCCTGCTGGCACTCGCGGCCGCGCGCGAGTGCGGGGTAGAGCTGCTGTACGATCCGATGCTGCTTCTGTGCACGGACGAGGAAGGTGGCCTTTACCCCGGCATCCGCTACCTGGCCGAGCAGAGGATGCTCAAGGGGCACATCCTGAACTTCAACGGTTCGGCTGCACCCCGCGTCTGGGCCGGCTGTTTCGGCATCTTCAATCTGCAGGTGACCATCCGCGGCCATGTCGTCCATGCCGGTGAAGGCAACCGCACCGGCGCGGGCATCAACGCCATCGAGGGCGCGTTGCCGGTGTTGAATGCCCTGGCCGCATTGAAGCCGGTCGTTGCAAGCCGGGAATCGAAGCTGGCGCCGCCGCCGCATGCAAGCGGCCCTCTCAGGCCCCAGCTCAACCTGTCGGCGATTGCGGGCGGAACGGCTGGCGGCCAGGTGCCGGCCGAAGTGAAGCTGCTCGTCAGCAGGCGCTATGCGCCCGAGGAGCGCTACGAGGACGCGCGCGGCGAAATCGAAGCCGCCATTCGCACTGGCGTCGAGCAGACCCCGGGCCTCGGCGTCTCCGTCGATCTCGTGGGTCACCTCGTGCCGACAAGCGATCCGGATGGACCGCACTGGCCGCGCTGGCAGAAGGCCCTGTCGCTGGGCTTCGGCTATAAGCCGGAGGACTTCAGGAAGTGGGGCGCGGCAAGCTGTTCCGACTTCGGCTACGTCCAGCAGGCCGGGTTTGCCCAGGAGGTGCTGCTCGGCGGCTTGGGGCGTCCGGAAAGCTGCATTCACAGCCCGGAAGAGCACACCACGAAGCAAGACATCATCGCGCTCGCAAAAAGCATTCTCGCCTATCTCGCACGGGACTTCGCCTCCGATCTCGCTCCGGAAAACCAGAATCACTAAGCCCACCATACAAGGGGAACTTCGACATGCTTGAAATGAACCGCCGCTTCTTCCTCGCAGGAACCGCAGCCCTGCTGGCGATGCCTTCCGCAGGCTTCGCCCTGGCCGCAGCGCCGGCCAAGGGCGGCACCTTGCGCATCTCCATCGACCAGGCCGCAAGCGTCATCCATCCGCTGCTGACCCGCGTCAATCCGGAATACATGATCACCGAACTGCTCTACAGCAACCTGACGCGCCTGAAGGGCGACATGTCGCTGGAGCCCGATCTGGCGGAGAGCTGGACGCCGAACGACGCCCTGACGGAATGGACCTTCAAGCTGCGCGACGGCGTCAAGTTCCACGACGGCTCGCCCTTCACCGCCGAGGATGTGGCTGCGACCTTCAAGGCGATTCTGAACCCCGAGACCGCTTCGCCCGGCCGCAACAATGTCGGCCCGATCGCGGATGTCGTGGCCGTCGATCCTGTAACGGTCCTCTTTAAGCTGACCACGGCCTATGCGGATCTTCCCGTCGCCGTTGCCTACCCGACGGCCCGCATCATTCCTGCCGCCATCGCCAATGGCGACCTGAAGAGCCTTTCGTCCAAGGCGGTCGGTACCGGCCCGTTCAAGCTTGCAAGCTATGAGCCGGACCGCCTGATCGCGGTCGAGCGCAACCCGGACTACTACGACCCGGCGCGCCCCTATCTCGACCGCGTCGAGGTGCAGGTGTTCCCCGACACCTCGGCCGAAGGCTCGGCGATGATTTCCGGCGACATCGACGTCATCTCCACGCTGCAGCCGACGGAATACCTCCGTCTTGACGGCAATGACGGCGTCGACGTCCTGCGCGTCGCCTCGGGTCAGTTCTGCAACATCAACTTCGGCTGCGACACGGCCCCCTTCAACGACGCCCGCGTCCGCCGCGCCATCGCCCTGACGGTCGATCGCGAGGCGATGCTCCAGTTCGTGACCGAAGGCTTCGGCACGCTGGGCAACGACACGCCGCTGAACCCCTCCTACCGCTTCTTCAAGGATATCGCCAGGCGCGAGAAGAACATCGAGGAAGCCAAGAAGCTCCTCGCTGAAGCGGGCTATCCGGACGGCTTCGAAGCCACGCTGATCGCCTCGGATCGTCCCGCCGTGCGCACCCAGCTTGCCGTCGCGCTGAAGGAAATGGCCAAGGAGGCAGGCGTCACCATCAATGTGCAGACGATGCCGCACGCCACCTATCTGGAGCAGGTCTGGAAGAAGGGCAGCTTCTATGTCGGCTTCTACAACATGCAGCCGACGCCCGACGGGATCTTCAAGCTGCTCTACACGTCCGATGCCTCGTGGAACGAGACGCGCTGGAACAACAAGGACTTCGACGCGCTGGTGGCGGAAGCCCGGGCCACGACAGACGAGGCCAAGCGCTCCGAGCTCTATACCAAGGCCCAGGAACTGATGAATGAAGAGGTTCCTTCGATCGTCCCGGCCTTCTTCGATGTCCTTGCGGCAAAGCGCAGCTGGGTGCAGGGCTTCGAGGCGCATCCGCGCGCATCCGTTTTCCGCCTCGACTACGTCTCCCTGACGGAAGACGCTCCCAAGCGCGGCTGATTGCACAAGAGCGGCCGGGCGCGCGGCAATCCGCGTCCGGCTCCCAACCGGCAAGGACGGTTCCGTGTCTCCAAACTACATCCTCAAGCGACTGATGATGATCGTCTACACGCTGTTCGTCGTGTCGCTCATCGTCTTCGCCATCACGCAGGTCCTGCCGGCCGATGCCGCGGTGATGATGCTCGGTGAAAACGCGACGGACGAGGCGTTGAACGCCTTGCGTCAATCCATGGGCCTCGACGCGCCGATCTGGGCGCAGTACGGGCATTGGCTGGGCTCACTGCTGCAGGGCGATTTCGGCACGTCCCTGCGCACCGGCCAGCCGGTCGGCCCGATCATGTTCGAAGCGCTCGGTCGCTCGCTGCTGCTGGCGGTGCTGTCGATCGGGCTGATGCTGGTGCTGGCGATCCCGCTCGGCATCATCGCTGCGATCCGGCGCGGCAAGGTTGCCGACATGGTCGTCAGCCTCGTTTCCTACGCCGGCGTGTCGCTTCCGGAATTTGTCACCGCGACCCTCGCAGTCCTGTTCTTCGCCGATCTGATGAAGTGGCTGCCGCCGACGGGCTACGTGCCGCTGACCGAGAATTTCGTCGACGGCATCCGCTATCTCGTCCTTCCGGTCTGCGTAATCTCGATCATCCTGATCGCGCATGTCTCGCGCATGGTGCGTTCCGAACTGGTCGATGTCCTGCACACCGATTACATCCGCGCTGCGCGGATGAAGGGCCTATCCGGCGGCACGGTGCTGCGACGCCACGCCCTGCGCAACGCTCTGCTGCCGACCATCACGATCGTCGCCCTTGACGTGGGATATCTGCTGGGCGGGGTCATCGTGGTGGAAGAAATCTTCGCCATCCCTGGCATCGGCCGGCAACTCATCGTCGCCATTCAGGCGCGCGATCTCCCGGCAATCCAGGCGGGTGTTCTGATCATGGCCGCCACCTACTCCATCGTCAATTTCGTCGCCGACATCCTCTATGCCTGGCTCGACAAGAGGATCCAGTATGATTGAGTTCCTGAAACGCCTGCTGCGCACGCCGCAGGGCGCCATCGGCGTCACGCTGGTGGCGCTGGTGCTGGTGGCCGTGGTTCTCGGCCCAACGCTTGCGCCCCATGATCCCGAGGCGCTGTCGCCGCTTGCCCGCTACAAGGGGCCGAGCACGGCCTTCTGGCTCGGCACGGATCAGTACGGCCGCGACATCTTCAGCCGTCTTCTGATCGGCGCCCGCGCGACCGTCACCATGGCCGTGTTCGCCACCATCGTCGGAACGCTCATCGGCGCCATCGTCGGCACCGCGTCGGCATTCATGGGCGGGCGCGCCGACGAATTCATCATGCGCACGATCGATGCGGTCATGTCGATCCCTAGCCTGCTGTTTGCGCTGCTCATCGTCAACCTGCTCGGCTCCAGCACAATCAATGCACTGGTAGCCGTCGCGATCGCCTTTGCGCCGGGCATGGCGCGCATCACCCGCAGCGTGGCGCTGGCCGTCCGCAAGCAGGACTACGTCAATGCGGCGATCGCCCGCGGCGAAGGCTCCTCCTACATCGTGATGCGGGAAATGCTGCCCAACGTCATCGCGCCGATCGTGGTCGAGATGACCATCCGTGTGTCCTTCGCCGTGATGCTGTTTGCAACGCTGAGCTTCCTCGGCCTGGGCGCCCAGCCGCCTGCCGCCGAATGGGGGCTGATGGTCTCCGAGGCCCGGAGATACATGCACCTGAGCGCCGGCATTCTCATCTGGCCGAGCGCCGCCATCGCAATCGTCGCCGTGGGCTTCAACCTGCTTGGCGACGGCCTGCGCGACGCGCTCAATCCGCGGACGTGAGGACGATCATGACAGACAACACCAAAAATGCCGTCCTCGACGTGCGGAACTACTCGCTCGACTATAAAACCGCGAACGGAACGTTCCATGCGCTGAAGGACATCAGTCTCGAAATCGCGCGCGGAGAAATCCTCGGCCTCGTCGGGGAATCCGGCTCCGGCAAGACGTCGCTTGCATGGTCGATCATGCGCTACCTGCCCGGCAATGCGCGCGAGACGAGCGGCAAGATCCTCTTGAGCGGAGAAGATCTCGCACAGAAATCGTCCTCGGAAATCGAGAACATGCGCGGCAAGCGCATCAGTATGGTGTTCCAGGACCCCAGCACGTCGCTGAACCCGACACTGTCACTCGGCTCGCAGCTTTCGGAAGTGCTGGTGCGTCACCGCGGCCTCACCAGGAAGCAGGCCTGGAGCGAAGGCGAAGCGATGCTCGCCCGCGTCGGGCTGAAGACACCGGCGGCGATGATGCACCGTATGCCGCATGAGGCCTCCGGCGGCGAGAAGCAGCGGGTGGTCATCGCCACCGCCTTTGCCTGTAACCCGGAATGCATCATCTTCGACGAGCCGACAACCGCGCTCGACGTGATAACGTCGCGTCAGATTTTGGACCTGTTCGTCGAGCTGCAAGCCGAGACAGGGGTCGCCTCCCTCTACATCTCGCACGATCTGGCGCTCGTTTCGAGAACGGCCGGCCGGGTGGCCGTGATCCGCCGCGGCGAGCTCGTCGAGCAGGGGAGCGTGGGAGAAATCTTCACCACTCCCCGACAGGACTATACGCGCGAACTGATCGCCGCGGTGCCCGATCCCCGCCGCCGCCTGGTCGCAGGTCAGGTTCCGACCGATGCCCAGCCTCTGGTCAGGGTCGAGGACGTCAGCGTCCACTATGGCAGAAAGCCGTTTCTGGCGGCGCTAACGGGGCGCAAGCATGAGAGGGTGACGGGTAACCGTGCCGTGAGCCTGAGCGTCAACCAGGGCGAGATTCTCGGCATCGTGGGCGAATCGGGCTCGGGCAAATCGACGCTCGCCAAGGCCATGACGGGCCTGAACCCCTTCGAGGGCAAGATCTGGTTCGACGGCAGGCCGATCACCGGCCTCAAGGACATGAACACGGTCTACCGCAAGGACGTCCAGATCATCTTCCAGCATCCTGACGCCTCGCTCAACCCGCGCCAGCGGATCGGCGAGATCCTGTCGCGGCCGCTGAAGCTCTACGGCGACGCCGCCAACCTCGATCAGCAGATCGGCGACATGCTCGAGCAGGTTCGCCTGCCTCGAACGCATGCAAGCCGCTATCCGCACCAATTGTCGGGCGGGGAAAAGCAACGCGTCGCCATTGCACGCGCTTTCGCCTCCCGGCCGAAGCTGGTGATCTGTGACGAGATCACCTCCGCGCTCGACGTCTCCGTGCAGGCGTCGATCGTGCAATTGCTGCTGGAGCTGCAGAAGGCGGGTAACACCGCCTATCTCTTCATCACCCACGATCTCAACCTCATTCGCCAGATCGCCCATCGCATAGCGGTGATGTATCGCGGCGACCTGATCGAGATCGCCCCCGCCGACCAGATCGATAGCCCGCAGCGCGCCGACTACACGCGCCGCCTGCTGGACGCGGTCCCGCCCCCTGTCGGGTCGGCCGCGTAATTCTTGCAAATGTTAGGAG
Organism: Mycoplana rhizolycopersici; assembly: GCF_013378445.1. Taxonomy (GTDB): domain Bacteria; phylum Pseudomonadota; class Alphaproteobacteria; order Rhizobiales; family Rhizobiaceae; genus Mycoplana; species Mycoplana rhizolycopersici. Next base: position 49,319 of record NZ_JABXYK010000013.1, on the reverse strand, counting down.
CATGAAAATGGACCCGAAATCGCTCGTCGAATGGATCGACGAGAAGGCCTGCCTCGACTTTCTGTCGAAGATGGTCCGCCACAAGAGCCATTCCGAAACCGAGGGCGAGCGCGAGTTGGCGCGCTACATGGCCGAGGAGCTGAGGAAGATCGGCGTCGAGGCGGAGCTGCAGCCCTTCGACGAAGGGCGCCGGTTCAACACCATCGGCCGCCTCAAGGGCACAGGCGGCGGCAAGAGCCTGCTGTTCAACGGTCATCTCGACACGAACCCCGTAACCGAGGGCTGGACGGTCGATCCCTATGGCGGACTGGTGGACGACAAGTTCATCTACGGGATCGGCGTATCCAATATGAAGGCGGGCGACGCGGCCTATTTTTGCGCGCTCAAGACCCTGCTCGACGCGGGAATCAGGCTGAAGGGCGACGTTATCCTCACCTTCGTGGTCGGCGAGCTTCAGGGCGGCGTGGGCACCCTTGCCGCGATCAAGGGCGGTATGAAGGCGGACTATTTCATCAACAGCGAGCCCAGCGATCTCGTCGCCGTGACGATGCACGCAGCGGCCCTGAGCTTTGTGATCGAACTGACCGGTGATACCCGTCATCTTTCCAAGCGTGAGGAAGCCGTCGATGCGATCGCGGCGGCCTGCGACCTGATCCCGCGCATCAACGCCATGACGTTCAGCGGCGCGCGAAGCGATGTTCATCGCTCCATCAATCGCGGCCATGTCGGCGTCGTCCATGGCGCGCTCGGCCGCGAGCTCGAAGAATGGCGCCCGCCGCAGGTAGCCGATTTCGTGCGCCTCAGAGGCTCGTGCCGCTATGCGCCGGGACAGACGCAGGAAGGCGTTCTGGCCGATCTCGACGCCGAACTGCGCGAACTGGAAAGGCGCTTCCCCGGCCTGAAGGCCAAGCTCGTTCCGGAAATGATCGAAGGCCGTCCCCTGATGCCGCCCTTCGAGGTCTCCCCGGAATCGCGGATCGTCAAGTCGATCAATGCCGCCTACGAGGCGGTGCGCGGCGAACCGCAGCCGACCGGCGCCATCACGCCGACGCGCTTCTATGGGACGGATGCGGGTCATCTCTATCACGAGACAGGCATGGAAGGGATCGTGTGCGGCCCCGGCGGACGCTACAACACCATGCCGGACGAACGCGTCGACATTGTTGACTTCATCGACATGATCAAGATCTACATGCTGACGATCCTCGATATCTGCGAGGTCGCCTGATCATGTTTTCCCGCGGCGAGTATGATCGGCGCGTGTTAAGGACGGTCGCCGCCATGGCGGCCGCCGATGTCGATCTCTTTCTGGTGGACAGCGGCGAGTTGCTAGCCTGGCTCACCGGCTATACCGTCTCGGAGACGATGTACCGCGCGGCATTCCTGTCGCGTGACGGCAAGGCCTGGTTCGCCTTGCGGGCGCTGGACGAGGCGCCCTGCCGTGAGAAAAGCTGGATTTCCGACGTCGCCGGCTTTGCCGACACCGAGGAACCGCAAACGGCGATAGCCGACAGCATCCGCGCGCGTGGCTTCGGGGCGGCGCGGATCGGTCTCGACACCAATTCCTACAGCATGAGCGCTGCGACGTTCGCCAGGCTTGTCGATCTCCTGCCGCAGGCATGCTTTGTTCCCATGCCGGGTGTCAGCGACAGCCTGCGTTGGATCAAATCCCCGGCCGAGGTCGCGGTCCTGCGGCAGGCGTCGCAGATCGCGGACAAGGCGATGCGCGCCATTGCCGACGAGGCAGGGGCGGGCCTCACCACGCGGGAGGCAGCTGCGATCGCGTCATCCGTCTTCCTGCGAGAAGGCGCCGATACCGGTGAAGTCGGTCCTGTGGTCAAGGCGAGCGGCAGCCACGAGTTCTTGCACGGCGTCTTCAAGACCGAAGCCATCGGCCCCGGCGAGATACTGCATGTGGAGCTGATCCCGCGCGTCGCAAACTACGGCGCGCGCATGATGCGGCCGATCGTGGTCGGTCAGGCGGCTACCGAACTCGTATCCGCCGCAGAACGCCTCGTCGCCTTGCAGGACCGGCAGATCGAAGCGATGAAGGCGGGGGTGCTGGCGAGCGAGGTGGACGCGATCATGCGACAGGGCGCCCTCAGCCAGGGGCTGCGCCCTCTCTACGAGAACGTGACGGCCTATACGCTCGGCCTCTATACGCGCACGCCGCGCACCAGTGACTTCTCACGCGTCTTCCTCCCCACCTCGGACTGGCCGCTCGAAGAAGGAATGGTCTTTCACCTGTATGCAACCGCGCAGGGCCTGGGTTTCAGCGAAACGGTGGTGGTCGGGAAAGATGGTGGCGTCAAATTGACACGAACCGACCGAGCGATCCTTGGCGGCCAGGCCTCCTGAGGCCTTCGCCGCGCTTGCCGGTGGTGCCCCCTGCCCGCTCAAGGCGTGGCAGGGGGCACGAATTCTCAACCCTCAGACGCCGTGCGAGCCGTCATAGCCGTTCAGCTGCGGCGGCTTCCAGCCTTCCGGCAATGCTGCCGGCCTGTAGATCTCCACTTCGAGCGGATAGCAGGCGGCCGTGTCGGAAGAATGCTCCGACGAGCAGTCTCCACCGGGGCAGGCCGACATGCAGCCGAGAAGATCGATTTCGGCGAAGAACTCCAGATAGTCGCCCGGGCGCACCGGGCTCGCCTTCATGAAATACTGGCCGGTGTCACGGGTGAAGCCGGTGCACATGAACACGTTCAGGACGTCGTGGATATGGTCGGCGGCTTCGGCAAGCGGTTTGCCCGTCTGTTTGGCAAAGGCGCGGGTGAGGTTCGAGTGGCAGCAGTGGTGATACTGGCCGCCATGGCTGAGAAGATTGTGGGTATAGGGATCGCAGCGCGTGCCGATCACGTCATGCACCGAGCCGCCGAATTCGTCGAAACCATACCAGTCGAGCGTGTCGTGGGTGATGGTGGCGATCGGGCGCAGATAGGGCATGTTCGAAAACAGCTGATCGCCGAGGCCGACATGGGTGCCGTTCAGAGCCCGCGTCTTGCCGGTATAGAGACGTTCACTGAGATTGTGGGCGTTGAACAGGTTGAGGTCGCCAACCTGCGATCCCTCGCTGCAGAGGATACGGCAGAAGTGGCCGGCCGGAACGGACCAGCAGGCGGCATCGCGTGCGGGAACCGTGACGCGATCGACAAGCTCGACTTTTTCGCGCGCGGCGCGATAGGTCGCCAGATCGGGGCGCGGCAGCGTCTCGACCGGATAGCAGATGACGGGCGCGATGGCCTTGCGGGCCGCCGCATCCTGCGGGGCGTTGGTGATGGGCTGGGGTTTCATCCCTGTTTTCTCCGTGTCTTAAGTCAGTCCGGGGCGGGCGCCGCGGTCCTGGAGGGGCGGGGCAGGCCGTGGGATCGGGCCGCTTCCAGCACGACGCGCTCGGATTCCTGCAGATAGAGCTCAAGTGCCCGGGATGCTCCTGCGCGGTCGCCATCGCAGAGCATGCTGCAGATCTCGACATCGCGCGCCACCCAAGGCTCCTGGAAACGGCGGGCGTCGCTGGCAAGCGAAAAAGCAAGCCGCGCTTGCGCGGCGACCGAAGCAAACAGCTCATCCAGCCGAGGGCTGCCGATGAAACTGACGATCTGGCGGTGGAACTCGAGGGACGCCGTGCCGCTCTGTTTCCAGTCGCGCGCGAGTGCGGCGCGCTGAACCGCCTCGACACGCTCGACCAACTCGGCCATGGCCTCCTTCGAGGCGTAGGCGCTGCAGGTCACGCCCCGAAGCTCGAGCGTGAGGCGGATCGTATAGATCTCGCTGATCTCGGCCGACGTCAGGGCGCGAACGGTCGCGCCATGGTGTGGGCGATGCTCTATCAGGCCTTCGGCGACAAGGTCGCGCAACGCCTCGCGCAGGGTGTTGCGGGAGACGTTCAACGCTTCCGCCCAGATGACCTCGCGCAAGGGCGTGCCCGGCGCCAGCTCCCCGCGCAGAATCTTGTCGCGCAGCAGTCCGGCAGCGGTCTGTGAAAGGACGAGGGGGCGATCGGATTCGGGCACGAGTATCTCCTTGCTCTATAATTTGTTGAACAAAATTTTCCTGTCAAGGCGCATTGTTGGTAATTCGTCCCGCGAAGAAAGCTCATGGTGATGGATTGTGAGGTCAGTCCGGGCGCGGCTGATGCCCTTCCGGCTGTCAAGATTGTCGAACATTGGGCGCTTTGGAGGTGAGGTCGGCGAGATTCCGCAGACAATTCGACTTTTCTCAATTCGCGGCGGGAATTGAGGGATTGCGGCAGAAAAGCAGGCGAGCTTGGCGAGAAATAACGAAAAAAGTCATGGGAATCGCCTGATTCTTATCGGAATCCTGATCCGGATCGGCCGCTCCACGGACGCGTCTGCCGGGACGAAGCGCGCCGCACTGATCATAAGGGTATTGCATTCTAAAAATTGTTCAACAAAGATGGTGCCATTCATCGAGAGGAATGCATCATGCAAAAATTTACGGCCGGCGCCATTCTCCTTGTGGCATCGCTGACGACCGCACAGGCCGAAGATCTTCGGGTCGGAGTGGATCTCACCTATCCGCCCTACAACTACTTCGACGAATCCAACCAGCCTGCCGGCTTCGACGTGGAGCTGATGAAACTGATCGGCAAGAAGAGCGGCGGCAACGTCTCGTTCCTCGACACACGCTTCGAAAACCTGATCCTCGGCGTTTCCGGCGGGCAGTTCGACGTAATCGCCTCGACGCTCTATGTCACGCCGGCCCGCGCGCAGCAGATCGACTATGTGCCCTACATGAAGACCGGCGTGTCGATCGCCGTCTCCGCAAGCGGCGGCCAGAGCTTCGCCAAGCCGGAGGAACTGTGCGGCAAGCGCGTCGGCTCGATCAAGGGGGCGGCCTGGATCCCCGAGCTTGAGAAACTGAACGCGACGACTTGCGCCGGCAATCCGATCGACTCCCGCGAGTTCCCGACTTCGCCCGAGGCCACTCAGGCGGTTATGTCGGGTGGCGTCGACGCGCAGCTCGAAAACTCCGCTGTCCTGGCGGATGCCGCCGTCAAGCTGAACGGACGCCTGAAGGTGACCTCGACCGAACAGCTCTATCCGGTGATCGTCGGTCTCGGCGTGAAGAAGGGTAACGAGCAACTCGCAACCTTCCTGCGCGAAACGCTGGCCGGCCTCGAAGGAGACGCGGACTACGAAGCGCTCTTCAGCAAATATGGCGTGGCGAAGTCCACAGAGGCCGAATTCAAGGCCGCCATCGCACAATAAGGGGTATCTGCCGGCGGGGCTCGCGCCCTGTCCGGCCCGTTGTCCGATGCAGCATTGCGCGGCGCTCCGGCGCCGCCTAACGAAGAAGCAGGTCCCATGAACTTCGACTGGAACTATCTTTTCAGCCTGGCGCTTTATCCCGATTTCTGGCGAGCCACTGCCCTGGTCGCCTGGCTCGGCGTATTGACCTGGGTCATCGGGACCGTGCTCGGCTTCCTGCTGGCGCTGGCGCGCCAATCCGCGTTGCGTCCGGTGCGCTGGTTTGCCAAGACCTACATCTGGCTGTTCCGCAGCCTGCCCCTGCTGGTGCTGCTGATCTTCGTCTACAACCTGCCGCAGTTCGCGCCATCTCTCTCGCCGGTGCTGTCGGTACCGTTCTGGGCGGGGCTCATCGCGCTGGTCATTTCGGAGACCGCCTATCTGGCGGAAATCCATCGCGCCGGCCTGATCTCCGTTGATCAGGGCCAGCACGAGGCGGCCCATGCGCTCGGCGTGCGGCCGGTCGGAAAGTATCGGCACATCATCCTGCCGCAGGCGATCCGCGTCGCCCTGCCCTCTCTCGGCAACGAGTTCATCACCATCGTCAAGCTGACCTCGCTGGTCTCGGTGATCTCGCTTGCCGAAATCCTGCTGGTCGGCCAGCGGCTCTACACCCGTAACTTCATGGTGATTGAAACGCTCGTCGCGGTGTCGTTCTACTATGTCCTGGTCGTTTCGGTCTTTGGCCTGTTCCTGTCGCGGCTCGAAAAGCGTCTCGACATCGCGCGCATGACGGGCGCGGAGATTACGGCGCCTGCGAATGTCGTCACCGAGGCGCCGGCGACCGCGCGCCGTGTCAGCGACGAAGTCGTGGTCGCGCTCGATCACGTTCGAAAGGATTTTGGTGACAAACGCGCGCTGGCGGACGTCTCGCTGAAGGTCAACAAGGGCGAAGTCGTCAGCATCATCGGCCCGTCGGGCTCCGGCAAGACGACGCTGATCCGCACGATCAACGCGCTGCAGGACATCGACGCCGGTCGCATTGTCCTCGATGGCGGGGACTGGATCAGTGCCGAGGGGAATTATCGGCTGGCGGCGGACTTCCATGACCGGGTCACCCGGCTGGGCATGGTCTTCCAATCCTTCAATCTGTTTCCGCACATGACGGTTCTGAAGAACGTCACTTTCGGGCCGCGCTATCACGGAAGCGGCAACACGGACGCCCTGCGCGCGGCCGCAATGGGGCACCTCGCCCGCGTCGGCATGGCAAGCCATGCGAACAAATATCCCCATCAGCTCTCGGGCGGCCAGAAGCAGCGCGTGGCGATCGCCCGGGCGCTGGCGATGGATCCGGAAATCATGCTGTTCGACGAGCCGACCTCGGCGCTGGATCCCGAACTGGTCGGCGAAGTGCTGCAGGTCATAGAAAGCCTGGCGCGCGATGGCATGACCATGATCATCGTGACGCACGAGATGCGCTTCGTCAGCCGCGTCAGCGATCGGGTGGTGATGATGGAAGACGGTCACGTCGTCGCCGACATGACCGCCACTGAGCTCGAAGCCTCACCCGCCGACAGCCGCATCCGCCGCTTCATGCTGCAAGGCTGAGCGCCGCAACATCACCGGCGCGATGGAAAGAGAAACCGGCGATCATCCGATTGCCGCTCTTCTTTTTTGTGCGATGGTTGAGTGGCGGGGGCTCGCCTGCCCCTTTTGCCTTCAGGCTATTGTCGCCAGTTCCGCGCCGATCCCTACCGTCGCGCCGATTTCCGCCACAAGGCTGATCCGGCCGGCCTTCGGTGCCGGGATGCGCGTCTCCATCTTCATTGCCTCCATCACCGCCACGATCTCGCCTTCGGCGACTTCGGCGCCGTCCTCGACCAGCCACTGCCGTAACGTGCCGGGAATGGGTGCCGTGACTGCGCCCGCGCCGGCCTTCGGAGGTGTTGCCGCTGCGGGCTGCGCAGCGCCGAGCCCCGAGAACAATGCGGCGGGCAGTCCGAGCTCGTGACGCTTGCCGTCGATCTCGATGAAGCTGCGCAGCAGGCCGCCTTCGGCCGGATCGACGCGCGGCGCGGGCTCGATGCCGCGAAACGCCGTCTCGATCCAGTTGGTGTAGACCTTGAACCCTTCCTCGCCCGTGAAGTCGCGCTCTTGAAGCACGGCCCGGTGAAAGGGGAGGACCGAGGCGACACCCTCGATGCGGAATTCGGCGAGCGCCCGGCGCGCGCGGATCAGGGCCTCCTCGCGCGTCGCTCCGGTGACGATCAGCTTCGCCATCATGGAATCGTAGAGGCCGGGGATCTCCGAACCCGTCTCGACGCCCGTATCGAGGCGTACCCCCGGCCCTCCCGGGGCGCGGAACTGCGTGACTAGGCCAGGCGTGGGCAAAAAGCCGCGGCCCGGATCCTCGGCATTGATGCGAAACTCGAATGCGTGGCCGAGCGGTTCCGGAGTCTCGGTGACGGAAAGGGGAAGGCCGTCGGCGACGCGCAGCTGCTCGATGACGATGTCGATCCCGGTCGTTTCCTCCGTGACAGGATGCTCGACCTGCAGGCGGGTGTTGACCTCGAGAAAGGAGATCACGCCGTTCTGCGACAACAGGAACTCGACCGTTCCGGCGCCGGTATAGCCGGCCGCGGCGCAGATCGCGCGGGCCGCCTCGTGGATGCGGCTGCGCTGGTCCTGTGTGATGAAAGGCGCAGGCGCCTCTTCGACGAGCTTCTGGTTGCGCCGCTGCAGCGAGCAGTCGCGCGTGCCGAGCACCACGGTGTTGCCATGGCTGTCCGCGATCACCTGGGCCTCGATATGCCGCGGCTTGTCGAGGAACTGCTCGGCATAGCATTCGCCGCGCCCGAAGGCTTCCGTCGCCTCGCGTACGGCGGAATCGAACAGTTCTCCGACCTCGTCGAGTCGATGCGCCACCTTCATGCCGCGGCCGCCGCCGCCGAAGGCCGCCTTGATGGCAAGCGGCAGACCCGCCTCGCGCGCGAATGCGACGGCCTCCGCGGCCGACGCCAGCGGGCCGTCGGAGCCCTTGACCAGCGGAGCGCCCACCTTTTCGGCGATGCGGCGCGCTTCCACCTTGTCGCCAAGTGCGGTGATGACCTGCGGCGCCGGCCCAACCCAGATCAGGCCGGCATCGATGACGGCCGTGGCAAATTCCGCCCGTTCGGACAGAAAACCATAGCCCGGATGGACGGCATCCGCGCCGGCGCGGCGCGCGATCTCCAGGACCTTTTCAATGTTGAGATAGGTCTCCGCCGGACGGCCGGGGCCGAGGCCATAAGCCTCGTCGGCGAGTTCGGCATGCAACGAGCGGGCATCGGCATCTGAATAGATCGCGACCGAGGCAACGCCATAGTCGCGTGCGGCGCGGATGATGCGGACGGCGATCTCGCCACGATTGGCGATGAGCAGCTTCTTCATCGGTTCAGTCTTTCTGTTGGGCGGCGGGTGCCGGGGTATCCGTGCCGGAAACAGTCTCCTGCGGGTCGAAGGCTTTTGTCGGATTGAAGCGGATGCGCGCGCCGATCGGAATCTGTCCGGCCAGATCGAGATGGTGCTGCGCCACGACGCCGATGACGGGGTAGCCGCCGGTCAGCGGATGGTCTGCGAGGAAGAGCACGGGTTGGCCGGTGTGCGGCACCTGGATCGCACCGAGTGCGGTTCCCTCGGATGGCAGTTCGGCCTGATCGCGGCGTTCGATCGCAACAGCGCCCGACAACCGCATGCCGACGCGGCTCGATTCCGGGGTGACCTCCCACTCCTGCGTGCGCAGCGTCTCGACGCCGTCTTGCGTGAACCAGTCGGTCCTCGGGCCGAGAACGATGTCAAGCGTCACGACTTCGCCGGAGCGCGGCAGCCGGGGCGGAACCGGTGGGGCCGGGTCGACGGCGCCCGACGTTTGATCGTCCGGAACGAGAACGCTTCCAGCCTGGATGGCCTCGGGACCGATCTTTGCCAGCGTATCCGTTGCGGCTGACCCGAGCACAGGCTGAACCAGAAAACCGCCGCGAAGCGCCAGATAGCTTCGCATGCCTTCTGTCGGGGACCCGAGAACCAGTTCGTCGCCGGCATCGAGCGCAAAGGGGCGTGCGAACGGCGCGACAACCTCCCGCCCCGCAGCCGTGCGGATGGTGAGCGGGCAAGACGCGCCGGCCACGGCCATGGTGACGGGGCGATCGGCCTTCACGGCAAACCCGCCGAAGGTGATCTCCACCGCAGCCGCATCGCGGGGATTGCCGAGGCAGAGGTTTGCTGCTCGCAGCGCACCTCGGTCGAGGGCGCCCGACTGCGCGACGCCCTGGCTGGCGCGACCCGGGCGCCCGAGATCCTGATAGAGTGCCGGCCGGTCTGCACGGGTCACGAGCAGGCCTTTCGCCAACACGGCAAGCTCGGGCTCCGGCTTCTGTGGCACGGCCACGGGAACAGCCGCCCCCTTCGCTATGTCGCGGAAGCGCACGCGGTCGCCAGGTGAGAGCAATGCGGCGCGGGTGCGGGTCGTGTCCCACATCTTCAGCGGCGTCGTCCCCAGCAGCTGCCAGCCGCCGGGGCTGTCGGACGGATAGATGCCGCCGAATTTTCCAGCGATGGCGACCGAGCCGGCGGGAATGCGCACGCGTGGGCTCTTGCGTCGCGGTACGTCGAAACCGGGATCGTCACAGGTCATATAGGCAAAGCCCGGGGCAAAGCCGGTGAAAGCGACGGTATAGGTCGCTTCCGTGTGGCGGCGTACGACCTCGTCGACCGTCCAGCCGAGGTGCTCGGCGACGTCGCCAAGGTCCTCCCCGTCATAGGCGACCGGGATCTCGAACAGCTCGCCCTGTCGTGAACTGCGTTTCGTCAGGTCGAACCGGGATATGCGCGCCGTCAGACGCGTCCGGTCCGTGACCTGTGGGTCGAACCGGACCATGACGGTCCTGGCGGCGGGGATTGCCTCGATCACGCCCTCCGGCATGTCGGCAAGGAGCGCATCGAGCAGGGTCAGCGTCGTTTCGAGGTCGGCGAGTTCGACGAGGAAGCTGTCGCTGCCGGCCGGCAGGAAGCGCAGACGCTCAGACATGGGGCGCGTCTGCGAAGGATGTCAGCTTGACGCCATGCGCCTCGAGCGTTTCGCGCAAGGTGCGGGCAATGGCAACGGCTGCCGGCGTGTCGCCATGAATGCAGATCGACTGCGCCTCCAGCGTGATATCGGTGCCGTCGATGGCCGTCACGCGACCTTCCGTGACCATGCGCAGCATACGCGCGGCCACTGCAGCCGGATCGTGGATCACCGATCCCGGCAGGCGGCGGCTGACCAGGCTCCCGTCGGTATTGTAGGCGCGGTCTGCAAAGGCCTCGCAGACCACGGCAAGCCCGGCTTGCCGCGCCTGCGCGACGATCGGCGCCCCGGCCAGCGCCATCAGCACGAGCGAGGGGTCGATCGCCTTGATTGCGGCAATCACGTCCGCAGCCTGCCGCGCGTCGTCGGCGATGGTGTTGTACAGCGCGCCGTGCGGCTTGACGTAGCGCACGGACGTGCCCGCGGCGCGCGCCAGCCCCTGCAGAGCGCCGATCTGGTAGATCGTGTCGCCGACGAGCTCGGCGCTGGACGGATCCATGTTGCGGCGCCCGAAGCCGACGAGGTCGCGATAGCCGACATGGGCGCCGACCGCCACCCCGCGCTTTGCCGCCTCGCGAAGAACGGTGAGAATGCCCGCCGGGTCGCCGGCGTGGAAACCGCAGGCGATGTTGGCGCTGGTGACGATCTGAAGCATCGCGGTATCGTCGCCCATCGGCCATGGGCCGAAGCTCTCGCCCAGATCACTGTTGAGATCGATGATTGCCATGTCGCACCCCATTGAACGCACGCTTTATGTCGATTATTGTTGAATAACCTATTATAGATTGTTCAACAATACAAAATCCGCCGAAGGTGCGAAATTTGGCCCGAGGCAGCCGCAAAGCACAGTTCGTAAGGAAGGTTCATGCCCGTCACGCCCGTTCTGCCAGCCGAGGACCAGTCGCTCGCCATTCAGGTCGCGGACCGGATCAGGGACATGCTGATCGACGGCGGCTTTTCACCACGAGAGAAGCTGTCGGAGCAGCAGATCGCTTCGCAGTTCGGGGTTTCGCGCAATACCCTGCGGGAGGCCTTCCGACTATTGAGCAGCCAGGGGCTGGTCGAGCACATCCCCAATCGCGGTGCCTTCGTCGCCGCTCCGGGCGAAGCGGCCGTCCTGGACATCTACCGGGTGCGGCAGGTAATCCAGCGGGGTGCCGTCATGGCGGCTGGTCCTGGCCATCCGGCGCTGGCGCGCATGCGGGAACTGGTTGCGCAGGCGGAGGCAGCGCTTGGCCTGAGCGACTGGCAAAAGGTGGGCACGCTGAACATGGAGTTCCACCGCGCAATGGTGGAGCTTTGCGACAGCCCGCGCTTAAGCACCTGTTTCGATCTCGTGCTGGCCGAACTGCGGCTTGTCTTCGGCCAACTGGACGACACCGCCCATTTGCACGAACCCTATGTGGCGCTGAACAAATCCCTGGTCATCGCCCTGGAAGCGGGGCGGATTGCGGATGCCGTGGCCCAGCTGGAGACCTATCTGCTGAAATCGGAACGCGCGGTGCTGGCAGCGCTGCAGCGGCAAAAGGGACAGGTTCGAAAGTTGGCTTAGGACCGCGGGCCGAGCCACCATGACGAGGCAAGGTTGCTAGATCGTCAGGCAGGTATTGGCGACGGCTGCCGAGAAAAACCGGGTGCCGTTCCCCGTCGAAAAGGCCTCTCGTCCGGCACTCGACTTCAGGCGATCGAGGAAATCGTAACCGTCCGTCCAGCGACCGAAGCCGCTTGCGATGTTGATGTGGCCGGCATTGCCGATGTCCAGAAGGTGGCCGCCCCAATTGCGGGCCGTGCGGCGAAGCCTGTCGACCGGCATATAGGGATCATTGAGGCTGCCGATGATGAGCGAGAGGAAAGGCAGCCGCGCGGTCGGCATGGCGCCGAACTTGATGATAGAGGGATGCAGCGTCTCCGTCGCATCGAGGTCGCAGGGCGCAACAAGGAGCGCACCGCGGATTCGGGATGCAAGCCGGCTTTCGGCGAGATTGGCGGCAAGAATGCAGCCGAGACTGTGGCCAACCAGCCAGACGTCATTGCCGATCGTGTCGATCTCCTGCTCCAGCCGCGTCAGCCAGCTTTGTCGATCCGGGCATTGCCAGTCGGACTGTTCGAGGACCCGGCTGTCGGGATTGTCGCGGGCCCAGTGGCGCTGCCAGTGGGCGGCAGGCGAACCGTAGAGGCCGGGCAGAATGAGCGTGTCGACGGCGAAATCGGTTGACGGCATGAGCGCCTCCTTCTGCTGCGCACTGCTCGATTTTCTGAACCAGCCAATCCCTCTATGCGGCGTGGGCCGTCTCCGTGAGCAAGTGGTGCCTCACGGTTTTCTGTAGCTGGCCGAGCGTCTCGAAACGGCGCTGGTCCAGGTCGAATACGCTGAATTTCACGGCAATGAACCGCAGTTGCCCCTCGTCGGGGATCGCTATGCCCACAGGTACCCCTGCATGCTCGATGACTTGCTTGTTCATGGTCTTTGACCGCCGATGTCTGCTCAGTTTCAAATCCAGCCGTGTTAACGGCCGCGGATGGCCTAACTAGAGCGGCGACAACGCCTTGCGACCAGGGCATCGTTCATGACGGTCGAAATGGTCAAATCCGCGCTTTTCGCCATGCCGCATCCCTTTCCCGGAAGCATTTAATCTATAAAATAACTATACTATTATTCTCGCCGCGGCTCAACGCGCTGCGGGAGAAAATTGGTACAAAAATTCTGATGTAATGAGAATGGCGATCTGAATTAGGATAATTTTCCGGAATCCGGAAAGTGCATCGGCGATCTGGTCGTCGCTGAAAGCAGGACCCGCCGCGGTAGCCACTTCAGGTCCGTCAGCGCAAGCCCGACGGCAGGCTCGCTACATGGTGATCGTGCACGACGTGCAGGGGGCGCGTCCCCGATTTGCAGGCTAGCCGCGGATGATTTCTTCCGCGGCAAGCGCATGGCCGAGCAGCAATTCATCGGTGTTCGCAAGCCCTGACAGCAGGAAACCGACGGGCATGCCATGCGCACCGTGGCCGCACGGCAGCGATACCCCGCACCAGTCGAGGAAATTGCCGATCAGGGTATTGCGCAAGGTCTTGCCGTTCATCGCGAAGAAGGCATCGTCGTCGGCAATGAGCGGCGCCACTTTCGGCGCAACGTGCGGCAGCGTCGGCGAGGCGATCAGTTCGCCGGGCCGCAGGATATCGGCCATCCGGGCGATCAGGCGCTCGCGGGCGTCAAGCGTGGCAATATAGTCGGGCATCGAGATATTGGCGCCCAGCCGCGCGCGCGCCACGACGCGCGGATCCATTCCGTCCGCTTCCGCGCCTGCAAGACGGGCCTGATGCAGCGCATAGGCTTCCGCGGTCACCAGCGCTCCGTGCCTCGCCATGAGTTCGAAGATCTCGGCAAAAACCGGCACCGGAGACCGTCGGATCTTTGCGCCTGCCGCCCGGAGGCGCCCCAGGGCGGCTTCGAAACTGGCGACGACTTCGGGCTCGGCACCGTCGAACATGACGGTTTCCGGGACCAGCAGGGCGAGATCCTTAACGCTGCGCGCCGTAACCGAAGACGCTGTCAGACCGCGCATTGCGGCATCGATCAGGACAGCATCCTTGACCGTGCGGCAGAGAGGACCAAGCGAATCGAGGCTCTTCGACAGCGGGTACACGCCTTGCATCGAATAGCGGCCGCGCGTCGCCTTGTAACCGACAATGCCGTTGAAGGCGGCAGGGATGCGAACGGAGCCGCCGGTGTCGGTCCCGATCGAGACCGGCACCAGCCCTGCCGCCACTGCGACGCCGGAGCCCGACGAAGAGCCGCCCGGCAGCCGGTGGCCGTCGCTGGATACGGGATTGGCCGGCGTGCCGTAGTGCGGATTGATACCGAGGCCGGAAAAGGCGAACTCGCTCATGTTGACGCGGCCGACGCTGACCATGCCCGCTGCCTTGAGCAAGGCGACCACGGCCGCATCGGCCTCGGCGGGAGGGTCGTTCGCCAGAACCTTCGATCCAGCCGTTGTCGGCAGGCCTTCCATTGCAAACAGGTCCTTCCAGGCGATCGGAATGCCGTCGAGCGCGCCAAGCGACCGCCCGTCGCGGATGCGGGCGGATGCGGCGCGGGCTTCGGCCAGTGCGCGGTCCCTGGTCAGCCTTGTGAAAACGGCCTTGTCGGAATAGGCCTCGATGCCGGCGATGGTCTCCTCGGCAAGCGCGACGGGGTCCAACTGAACGGCCTGGATGAGCGTTGAAAGCTGGGCGATCGATTTCATCTTGTCATTCCTCGGCAATCAGTTTCGTCCGACGAGCTGCATCCAGCGTCGGACCAGATAGTTGTGCTCGTCCATTGTCGTATTCCAAAGCGCGATCGAGTTGGCGCGCTGCCAGTAGGAGCCGCCGCTGCGCACGGAACCGGCCTTGATGCGCATGGAGCCGTCCGGCCCCGGCAGGTCTTCGGCAGCCGCAAGCCCGCGATACCAGTAGTCCCACTCGGCCTCGGACATGTGCCGGCGCGTGTGGTGGGGGGTGGAGATGTAGTAGCCCTGCCGGGCGACGACAGCGCCTGGCCAGCCGGAGATCCACCAGTTCAGATACTCGTAGGCCACGTCCAGCATTCGTCCTTCCAGCCCGCGCGAGAGGCAAAGGCCGCCGTGCCAGGCACGGTACCCTTCCGCCGGAACGCTCTGCTCGACGGGAAGGCCGGCACTGTTGAGGATGCCGATGCCGGTCGACCACATGCTCTGGATGTCGGTCTGTTCCTTGACCATCAGTTCGGCGGCCTCTTCGGCAGTGCGCCAGAAACCGCGGAAAAAACCGGCCTTCTTCCTTGTTTCGAGCAGATCGAAGAGGCTGTCGATTTCGGCGATCGTCATGTTGCCGATATTGCCGAAGCTGAGCAGACCCGCCGATTGGGCCGCGAGCGCCGCATCGAAAATGCCGATCGCCGGCTCATCCACCAGCGCGCAGCGCCCATTCCAGCGATCGTCGAACAGGGCCGCCCAGCTGTTGACTTCCGCAGCGCTGGCCACGTCGGTGCGATAGGCGAAGCTGTCGAAATTGTGCGTGGTCGGAAGCATGGAGATCAAGCTGCTGGGCTTTTCCCCAAGGGCGAGATTGGACTGTACGAACAGCTTTTTCACCGGCGCGTCGCCCTGGCCCAGCCGCGCCGTCGGCGCGATCTGCCCGGTTTTCGTCAGGTCGGTGATTTCGTCCCACAATGCTATACGGCCGATATCGATCGGCTGGATGGCGCGCCAGTACCAGACGATATCGAGGTTGTGGAAACACTGATCGTAGATGTCGTAGCTTTCCGGCTCCTGCGCGGCCTTGGTCTGGGCCGTCAGGAAGTCGTTGTTATCGAAGACGACCTCAATATCCAGGTCCCGTTCCGCCTGGACCCGCAATTCCTCGAGCAGGGAAATGGCCGTACCCAGCACGCGCAGCCGTGGCTTGCCGCCCAGATGAAGCGCCGGTGCGCCGGAGACGTCCGGCGCGGGTTGGTGCTTGTTCATCCTCCGACCCCGACCGTCATGGGACCCTCGTCTGGTACTTCACGCTGAGGCCCGCCGTTTGCTGCACGTTTGACCAATGTGAAGGCCTCAAATGAGCGTTTGATCAAGCCCGGGTCGAGTCCGTCAACAATAAAAACGATATGCGAGCGCCGATCCGCGCTCGGCCATGCTTCCATATGGACCGGCGGATGGACGAGATGCTGAACGCCGTGAATGGCGACGGGGCGTTCCTCGCCGGCGAGGTTGAGGATGCCCTTGACGCGGAGCACCTGTTCGCCGTAGCGGTTGATCAGCATCGTCAGCCAGATGCCGAACGCCGTCCAGTCGACGGGACGATCGACGGAAATCGAGAATGATCGGAAGCGGGCACTGTGCGGATTTCCCTCGGCGTCGGTCAGGTCGAGGCTTTCCTCGCAATAGAAGCCGGAGGCGGACTGCGACCGGCTGCCCGGGGAACGGCCGACATCACTCAGAAGCGCATCGACCGACAGACCGGGATCGCGGGCGTCGATGATCGCGCAATCGGGATTGATGCGTCGTAGCCGCTCGATGAGCCGTTCCGTATCCGGCACAAGGTCCGTCTTCGTCACGACGATGCGGTCGGCGACCGCCGCCTGCCGATTGGATTCCAGATAGGTATCCAGCGACCTCATGCCGTTCACCGCATCCACGGTTGCAATCACGCTGCCCGCCTTGAAATGGTGACGCAGGACCGGGTCGGCCTTGAGGGTGGAGAGCACGGGAAACGGATCGGCAAGGCCGGTGCTTTCGATGACGAGGCGCCGGAACGGCGGCACGATGCCGCGATCACGCTTGGACAAAAGATCGCGGATGGCGTCGGCGAGTTCCCCGCGCACCGTGCAGCACAAGCAGCCCGATTGCAGCAGGACCATGTTCTCGTCGATGCGTTCGACGAGGTGATGATCGAGCCCGGTCTCACCGAACTCGTTGATCAGCACCGCAGCATCCGCAAGCGAAGGATCGGCGAGCAGACGCTTGAGCAGCGTGGTCTTGCCGGATCCGAGAAAGCCGGTCAGCAGATTGACGCTCGTAAAAAGCGGAAGGTCAGTCATCGCACATCGCTTCCATGCAGGGCTTCCATGCGGGCGATCAGGTCAGGATCGAGCGGGTCGAGCGGCCGTCCCGTCATCTTTTCGGCTGCCGGCCATAAATGGCCGAGATCCTCGATCATCTCGCTTTTGCCTGTCCGATTCGCGATCACGTAGGAGGAACCCTGCCAGTCGGAAAGGCTGAGCGCAAAGCAGGACAGCACCCTGTTGGCGGCGTGGACGCGGTTCGCACGTTCGCGCCTGCGGTCAAGGCGCTCGGTGTTGCGCGTGTAGACGCCCGGCCGGGCCACCGCGTCCGCCCAGTGCTCGTTGCCTCCGAGAATGCCGCAAAGCGAACACATGTGCTGCCTCTGTATTCTATTGAAGGGCCGGCGGGCGGCCATTTACCGCCAGCCGGCATTGTGCATCTTTACTTCTTGCGCGGGAAGCGCTTGGCGAAGTCGTCGGCGATCTCGTTCATGGTGACGAACTTCACGCCAGGATGCTTGATCATGTAGGCATAGAGCCGTTCCAGCATCATCAGAACCTGCGGGCGTCCGGCGACGTCGGGATGGATCGTGATCGGGAAGACGGCATAGTCCATCTCGCGGTAGACCCAGTCGAACTGGTCGCGCCACATCTGCTCGATATCGTGCGGGTTGACGAAACCGTGGCTGTTCGGCGACTTCTTGATGAACATCATCGGCGGCAGGTCGTCGAGGTACCAGGATGCCGGAATTTCGATGAGATCGGTTTCCTGGCCGCGCTTCAGCGGGACCATCCAGTCCGAGGGCTTCTTGGAGTAGTCGATCTTGGTCCAGCTGTCGCCGACACGCACGTAGTAGGGCGTGAAGTCGTTGTGCATCAGCGAGTGGTCGTACTTGATGCCGCGCTCCAGCAGGAGTTCGTTGGTGACGTTGGAGAATTCCCACCACGGCGCCACATAGCCGGTCGGCCGCTTGCCCGAGAGCTTGGTCACGAGTTCGATGCACTTGTCGAGCACTTCGGTTTCCTGCTCGCGCGTCATCGCGATCGGATTTTCGTGCGTGTAGCCGTGAATGCCGATCTCGTGGCCGGCTTCGGCCACGGCCTGCATCTGCTCGGGGAAGGTTTCGATCGAGTGTCCGGGGATGAACCAGGTCGTCTTGATGCCGAAACGTTCGAAGAGTTTCAGCAGCCGGGGGCTTCCGACCTCGCCGGCAAAGAGGCCGCGCGAGATGTCGTCGGGCGAATCCTCGCCGCCATAGGAACCAAGCCAGCCCGCGACGGCATCGACGTCGATGCCGAAGCTGCAGAAAATTTCCTTCGCCATGGGTAAGTCTCCTTCTGTGGTGCTTTTCTGTTTGAGATGTTCAGTGGGCCGGGATGACGGTTGCCTCGGAGGGTTTCCACGAGAGCAGGACGTCGGATCCCGTCGCAAAGGCGCCAGGACGATACTTGTCGATATGCGCCTCGAGCGAAATGGCCCGTCCGTCCGGCAGTGCCGCCGTGAGTTGCGCCAGATGGCCGACGACGTCGGAGCGGGTGATCTTCGCATCGATGACGTTGCCGCCGAACTCGGTGCTGGCGCGGCCGCGATCGGTATCCGAGGTGCCATGGATTTCGATGGCCTCGGCCGGCACGACAAGGTTCACCTTCGCCTTGCTGGCGACGGCACCATTGATCCGGCCGGTGAGCGCGCCTGCCGGCGTGTTCACGACGGCGTTCTCTCCGTCGGCCTTCTGCACCTCGCCCGAAAAGATGGTGTTGCGCCCGATGAACTGGGCGACAAAGGGAGTGTTCGGGCGGGTGTAGAGCTGGTGCGGCGGGCTGATCTGTTCGACGCGGCCCTGGTTCATCACCACGATGCGATCGGATAGCGCCAGAGCTTCCGACTGGGCATGCGTGACGAAGATGAAGGTCACGCCGAGCGTCTTCTGCAGGAGCTTCAGCTCGTTCTGGATCGCCTTGCGCAGGTTGGCGTCGAGCGCGCCCAGCGGCTCGTCCAGCAGCAGGATATCCGGCTCGACGACAAGACCGCGGGCAAGCGCGATGCGCTGGCGCTGGCCGCCCGACAGCTTGTCGGTCTTGCGCTCGGCGATATCCTCAAGCCCGAGCGTGGAAAGGATACGATCGACCTTGGCGTCGCGCTCTGCCTTCGCAAGGCCCTTGACCTCGAGGCCGTAGCCGACGTTGCGGCGCACGGTCATGTGCGGGAACAGCGCATAGCTCTGGAAGATCATGGACGTGGGGCGGCGTTCCGGCGGCACGTCGTTCATCCGGACGCCCTTGATCATCATGTCGCCGGACGAGATGCCCTCGAACCCTGCGATCATGCGCAGCGTCGTCGTCTTGCCGCAGCCGGATGGGCCGAGGAACGCGATGAACTCCCCCTTGCTGACCGACAGGTCGAATTCGCTGACAGCGGTGGTGCCATTGTCGTAGACCTTGCCCACCTTCATCAGTTCGAGGTCGAAAATCATCCTAGCTCTCCGGATTGGCGCATGCTGATCGGCTCGGATCAGGCCGCGAAGTCGTCTGGACGCCCCTCCCCCGGTTAACCGGGGAAGGAGCCGCCGTCACAGTCTGGTTATGCGTTCAGGAACTCGTCCCACTTCTGCACGAGGTGGTCGTATTCATCCGGCCACTGGTGCCAGTAGGCGACCTTCTGCGAGCGCTCTTCGAGCGAACCGCCGTCGCGCAGGTCGCCTTCCTTGATGCCGCGTTCGGCCGCGCCAACCCAGGGCTTGCCCTCGTACCAGAACGCATATTTCTCCGGAGACATCGCGTTCTTGATGTTGGTGGACGGCGAATAGTAGCCCTGCTCGGAGACGGTGATGCCCGGCTCGCCGGAGAGCCAGTAGTCGGCATAGGCGATGACGGCCTCGCGGCTCTTGGTGGAGGCGATCATCGACGGGCCGATCGCCCAGCCGCGGGTGCCTTCCTTCGGAACCGCATAGCGGGCCGGCTTGCCCTGCGCCTTGACCGCCATGACGGCAGGCTGCCAGGCATCGCAGACGACCATTTCGCCCGAAGCCATGAAGTTGACGAGTTCGCCGAAATCGCCCCAGAGAGCGCGGAACTGGCCATCCTTCTTCTTGGAGATGAGGAAGGCTGCCGCTTCATCGATTTCTTCAGCCGTCGGGTTGCCGGGGTTCTTGGCTTCCAGCATGCCCAGCGAGTTCATGGCGAGAATGGCCTGGCCGATGGCGATCAGCGGATCGGTGTTCAGGCCGGACTTGCCGCGCCACTTGGAATCGAAGATCGCGGTCCAGGTGTTGGCCTCCTCTTCGGAGAGGACGTCGGGGTTGTAGCCGATGGAGTCGTAGTTGTAGACGGTCGGCACCATGTTCAGCATGGTCTGCGTCTCGTCCGTCCAGATCTGGCCGACGATCTGGGCGCTGCGGTCCCACTTGTCGCTTGCGGTGGTAAACGTATCGCGGATGCTGTTCCAGTTCTTCAGTTCCGCCGCCGGAATGGGCGCGACATTTTCGGTCATGACGATCGAGGGAAGACGTTCGGCAATGATTTCCCAGCAATCGTAGTCGCTCGAGCCGGAAAGGATCTTGGTCTGCGCATCGGGGAAGGTGGAGGCCGTTCCGGATACGGAGCCGACGCCATACTTCTCCTTGAAGGTTTCGAGAATGCGTTCCTGAACGGTCGTGGAAAGGCCGATCGTACGCAGTTGCTGGCTGGCCAGGTCGGCTGCCTGAGCGTAGGCCAGGCGTGAAGACAGGAAGGGCGTACCCGCGCCCATGGCGAGCGCCATGGCACCTGCAGACCGCTTCAGGAGCGAGCGGCGATTGATTTCCATCTTGGACATTCTCTTCTCCAGTTTTGGTTGTTCCCAGGAACGCTCCCCGGAGCGCCCTCTTGATTGCCGTCACCGGCCGGACATTCCGTTCCGGCCTTCAGTGCGGTTCAGTACCGCCCCACGAGGAGGCCACCATCCACGACCAGCACCTGGCCGGTCATGTATCTCGCGGCCTCAGAGGCCAGGAATGCGATGACATCCGCGATGTCCTCGGGCGTGCCGAGCCGCCCCATCGGGATGAATTCGGCCGCCTTCTCGGCGCCGGCCGGACCGAGCGAGTTTTCCTCCGAAAGCAGCTGGGCTGTGCGGATGTAGCCGGGCGCGATGCCATTGACGCGCACGCCGTCGCGGGCGAGCTCGACTGCCAGTCCGCGCACCAGGCCGATCACGCCGGATTTGGCTGCCGAATAGTGGACATGCTCGTCCCAGCCGTACGCAATGCCCATGATCGAAGAGAGGGCGACGATGCTGCCCGACTTGCGGGCCCGCATGCTGGGTGCGGCGGCGCGGACCAGTCGGAAAATGCCCTTCAGGTCGATGTCGAAGGTCAGGTCCCACTTCTCGTCCGTCAGTTGGGCAAGCGGGGTTCTATGGGCGATGCCGGCATTGGCGACTATGACGTCGATCCTGCCGTACCGCTTCTCGATATCGGCGACCAACGCATCGGTTCGCTCGGTTGAGCGGACGTCATAGTGCTGGAACTCGGCGGAGCCGCCCGACGCCGTGATCGCATCGACCGTTTCCCTGCCTTCTTTTTCCAGAATGTCGGTAACGACGACATGGTCGCCGATCGCGGCGAACGCCTTTGCTGCGGCCTGACCGATGCCGATCCCGGCCCCGGTGACGATAACGATGCGCTTTTCTCTTGCTGACATGTTTTCCATTCCTTCACAGCATGACGTCGCCGGAGTTCGGGCCGAGCGTCTGGCCGACGAACAGACTTGCTTCGTCGGACGCGAGGAACGCGACGGTTGCGGCCACTTCCTCCGGTTCGCCGAAGCGGCCGAGCGGCAGTTCGGATTTCTTGCGCTCGCGCCATTCCGGCGAGAGTTCCATCACCAGTGGCGTGTTGATCGGCCCGGGTGCCACGGCATTGACGCGGACGCCGCGGTTCGACACCTCGCGGGCCAGCGACTTGGTCATGCCGATGATCGCCGCCTTGGCACCGGAATAGTGGGCAAGCTCGATGCCGCCGATCTGGCCGAGCTGCGAGGCGATATTGATGATCGACCCCTTTCCGGCTGCGAGCATCGGGCCGAGAACGGCCTTGGTCATCAGGAAGGTGCCACGGACATGCACGGCGAACATGCGGTCGAAGTCGCGGACTTCGAGATTTTCGAACAGCGCCTGGTGGGCGATGCCGGCATTGTTGACCAGAAGGCCTACCGTGCCATGCGCTTTCACGGCCGCCGTGTGGATCGAAGCTGTGTCCGCCTCCGAAGAGACATCGCCGGCGAAGGCGACGGCGGCGCCGCCCCTGGCCCGGATGCCGGCAGCGACCGTCTCGGCGCGCTCAGGCGAGAGGTCGTTCACGAGGACCCTGTAGCCGTCGGCGCCAAGCCGTTCGGCTATCGCCCGGCCGATGCCCGACCCCGCGCCGGTAACGATGGTGGATATGCCGGACATCATGCTTCCTCCTGGACGGCGATACGCTTGGCGCGGCGGACGGAGAGGCCCATCAGTACCGCGTAGACGCTAAGCAGCGCGAACGAGAACAGCGTGGTCAGGACCCCGAAGGCGAAGACGTTGGGGTGCACCTCCACCGAGAAGGTGCCGTAGATGGCGAGCGGCAGCGTCAGGTCGCGGCCGGACGCAAAGAGCGTGCGGGAAAACTCGTCATAGGAGAGCGTGAAGGCGAACAGCATTGCCGACAGGACGCCCGGGAAGATCAGCGGGAAGGTGATCTTCCTGAAGGTGCGGGCCGGGCTGACGCCGAGCGACCAGGAGGCTTCCTCGACGCTGGAATCGAAGCGGTTGAAGATTGCCAGCATCACCAGGAAGGCGAAGGGGAACGTATAGACGACGTGCAGGACGAACGCCGTGCCCCACCAGTGGCGCTCGATGCCGAGCGTGTTGGCGACCAGTGCCATACCGAGACCGACGAGCACGCCAGGGACCATCATGCCGAGCACGATCAGATAGAAGACCACGCCGGAACCGGTGAACCTGCGCCGAAAGGCCTGTGCTGCGGTGACGCCGAGGATGGTGGAAACCACCATGGTCATCATCGCCAGAAGCATCGAGCGGCCGAGCCCCTGGTCGATCGGCAGCGGTGCGATGCGCGAGGGGGGCGTGAGGCCGAAGAGATGCTTGTACCAGTAGGTCGACCATTCGATGATCGGAAACTGCGGCCCGCCCTCCGGACCCGTCTGGAACGACAGGATGGCAAGCACGACCAGCGGGCCGTACAGGAAGACGAGGAAGAGCGTGGTGTAGACGCCGAGGCCGAACTTGATGCCGCTTGCGTTCATGATCAGAGCTCCTTCCTGAGATCGACGACCCGCAGGAGAGCCGCGACGACTGCGCCCATGAGGATGGTGAGGACGACGCCGGCGACCGCCGCGAAGGCCCATTTCAGCGATCCGACCTGGGTGACGATGATGTTGCCGAGCAGGTTCACCTTGCGGCCCGAAAGTGCGGCCGACGTAGCGAATTCACCGAGAACCATGACCGAGACGAAGATGGCGCCGACCACGACGCCCGGCATGGAAAGCGGCAGGATGATGGTGCGGAAAATCCGCCAGAAGCCTGCGCCGAGATCCTTGGCGGCTTCGATGATCGAGGGATCGATGCGGCCGAGCATGAAGGCGATCGGGCCGACCATGAAAACGCAGTAGATCTGCGTCATGCCGATGATGACGGAGAGCTCGGAGAAGAGCAGCACCTCGATCGGCTGGCTGATGATGCCGATCTTCATCAGGATCATGTTGATCGCGCCCTCCTTGCCGAGCATCGGCCGCCAGGCCAGCACGCGAATGAGGAACGAGGTCCAGAACGGTATGACGCACAGCACCAGCAGGACGGTCTGCAGCGTCTTGTTCTTGACGAACAGCCCGACGAAAAGGGCTGCCGGATAGCCGACCACGACCGTGGCCGCGAGCACGATCAGCCAGATCCGCACGGTGGTCCACAGCGCGCCCAGATAGGTGTCGGAGGTGAAGAAGGTGATCCAGCTCTTCAGCGTCAGCGTCGGCTCGATCTTGAAGGTGGTCTGCGTCCAGAACGACACATAGAGCATCATCGCGAGCGGCAGGACGAGGAAGAGCAGCATCCACAGCACGCCCGGCGCAAGCAGCCACAGCGTCTTGCCAGACGAGCTTTTGGCCGCAGCCTTCTCGGTTTTGATTTCTTCGGTGACGGCGGTCATGGTCATCTCGCAATTCTCCGCGAACGGGCTGGGAGGCAGCGGCGTGCATTCGGTTCAAGCGAAGACAAGGGCGTCCTCCCTCTTCCAGGCCAGCGCGTAGCGCCTGTGCGGTTCGTGATTTTCCGGCGCCCGGTGGCTGAGATGCGCCTCCACCTCGAACACCTTTCCGTCGTCCAGCGAAAAGAAGGCGTTGACGGCCGAGCCGGTGTATTCGCTGGCGATGAAAGTGCCCTCGATCTGCACCTCGTCTCCGGTCACAGCCGCCCCTGCCGGGCGGATGTCGACGCGGTCGTAGCGGATGGCATAGGCAGGATCGGCAGCCCTTTGCGGCTGTCCCTGGAAGCCAAGCAGCCCCTGCGCAGTTGCAAATCCGCCATCGGCCATCTTGCCCGAGAACAGGTTGTAGCAGTTCAGGAAGCGGGCCACGGCCGGCGAACAGGGGCGGTTGTAGATGGTGTCGGAATCGCCCTGCTGGGCGATGCGCGCCCGGTCGAGCACGAGCACGGTGTCGCCCATGGCGAGCGCCTCGGTCTCGCTGCCGGTCACATGCAGGAAGGTCACGCCGCAACGTTCGCGGATCATGCGCAGTTCGCTGCGCATGCGGGCGCGAAGGTTGGCGTCCAGCGCACCCAGCGGCTCGTCGAGCAGGACCATCTGCGGCTCGGTGACGAGCGTGCGCGCAAGCGCGACGCGCTGTTTCTGGCCGCCCGAGATCTGGGTCGTGGCGCGGCCTTCGAGACCCGTGAGCCCGACCAGTGAAATCATGTCGCGCACCTTCCTGTCCACCAGCTTCGGGTCGGTGACCGGATCCACTGCACGATTGACCAGTCCGAAGGCGATGTTGTCGTAGACCGACAGATGCGGAAACAAGGCAAAGTTCTGGAAGACGAAGCCGATATTACGCTCGTGCGGCGGCGTGTTGGTTACATCCTTGCCGGAAAACCGGATTGTGCCGCCTTCCGGCGGTTCGAAACCCGCGATCACGCGCAGCAGCGTGGTCTTGCCGGAGCCGCTCGGCCCCAGCAGCGAGACATAGGAATCGTCAGGCAGGGACAGGTCGATCCCGTCGAGCGCCCTCAGGTCACCATAGGTCTTCACGACATTGGAAAGTTGAAGCACGGCCGACACTGTTCATCCTGCCAGTTTGCAGGCGGCATGCATCCGGCAACGACAATCCGTTCGTTCAGCCAGTGACGACCGAACGGCGACAAGCCGATAGCGCTCGCACGCAGGCGTTCCGCGCACGATCGAATGATTCCACCAAAGTTAAAATCTGTGTTCAGTTCCCCGCGCTTCTGAGCGGCGCGCTTGTTGTGATCTAGAATACATAAATGATTTTTGTACTCAATAGACTTTTTTGAATTTTTTGCATTGTTGGAGCAGAAGTTGGCAGGCTTGTCGGCGGACGCGCCGATGCGCCTCGAGAACGCGCACGTTATCGCCTCTTTGGCGCGCATTTCGCGCACACATCCGCACCGCGCGCATTCTGCGCGCGGCGCGATGTCCCGTTTTCAGCGCAATCGGCGCCGAATTGCGTCAATCCTTCTTGTCAATGATGTATGCAAAATGCATTTATAGTCGTCTATCGAACTTCAATTGCAGATCGCGTACAAACGGATGACCACTCGGGCGCCAGAGCGAAGGTATCTTGATTTCATGGCCGACAACCGGACCGGACAGAGTACGCAGCGTCGCTACGAACTTGCCGAGCACGTGCTGCGGAAGAATATTGTCGAGGGCACGCTTCCGGCCGGTCTGGTGCTGCTGGAGGGCCCGATTGCCGAGATCCTGCAGATTTCGCGCGCCCCGGTGCAGCGCGCGCTGCAAACGCTGGAGTCCGAGGGACTGGTGTCGCGCTTCAAGGGGCGCGGCTTCCTTGTCGGTCCCGGCGGGGAGCGCGTTGAGCCGAACCGCGTCGACATCAAGTCGATCGGCCTCGTCGTTCCCCAGCACGTTGACGAAGCGCTGCAGAGCCGTTCCTCCTGGGAGCGGATCTACAACACGGTCGAGAAGGACGTCGCCGGCTGTGTTGTCTTCGGGCAGTACAGGATCATCGAAACCGAGCTTGCCAGCCACTTCAACGTCAGCCGAACGGTCGTGCGCGACGTTCTGGGCCGCCTGAGCGAACGGGGCCTGGTTCGTAAGAACCAGAGTTCCCACTGGGTGGCAGGACCGCTGACGGCGCAGACGGTCAAGGAACATTTCGTCCTGCGCAAGATGCTCGAGCCCCAGGCGCTGATCACCGGTGCGCCGCACCTCGATCGCGATGCGCTGAAGCGGCTCTTCGATCGCCTCGCCGAACTTGAGAAGCTGCATGCGCTCGACGTCCAGCGCGACCCTGAGGATATCCAGACGCGCTTCATCGAAACCTGTGTCCTGTCGACGCCGAACGAGAAGCTGCGCGATCTCATCGCAAACAACCTGCTGCCGGTGGCCGCGACCGAGCGCCTGCTGCGCCGTCTCGGCCTGCCCGGCGAGCCTATCCTCATCACCGAGCTGCGGCTCGTGGTGGAACTGTTGATGCGCGGGGCGGTTGCCGCCGCCGCCGCCATGCTCGAAAGCCATCTCGACGCCTCGGTCAACCGGACGATCGCCCAGATGAAGATCGTGGCGATCATTCCGGGGCCGAGCGTTACCGCCGACTACCTCACCCGCGTGATGGAGTAAGGCGCTCGCCTGCCGGCCCGCGCTTTCCGGAGCATGCCGGGTGACGATGGCCGCAACGCTTTTTCTCGCAGTCGTCCCGGCCATCGCCCTATCCTCCTAGAACAGCGCCTTGATCTGCCCGAGAAGGGCGGCGCGGTCCTTGCGGGCTTGCAGCGCCGTCCCGATATCGACCTTGACGAAGCGGGTCGGCGTATGCGGCTGCATCTGGCCGATCAGGTCCATGTCGGCCGAGATCACCGTGCCGATCATGAAATAACCGCCGCCGGAGACGGCATCGCGGTGCAGAATGATCGGCTCGGTGCCGCCGGGCACCTGGATCGAACCATAGGGGTAGCAGCTGTCGACGATGTTGGACGGATCCGATCCGGCACCGAACGGCTGCTCGCGCGGCACGAAATCGAGCGGCCTGCCGCCGCGGAAGCGATAACCCATGCGATCGGCCTCGGGCGCCACTTTCCATTCGTCCTCGAAGAAGTTCCTGCCAGCCTGTTCGCTGATGCGATGCCAGTAGAGGCCAGGCACGACGCGAAGTTCCGCCGGCATGCCCGGTCTGCGGCGCAGCGCCTCGGGGATCGATTTTCCTTCGGTCGCCTTGCGCGCCTCGCCCACCGGCAATTCGTCACCCGCGGCGATCGCGCGGCCATTGAAGCCGCCAAGCGCGCCGATCGGATAGGTCGAACGGCTGCCGAGGGCCGTGGGAACGTCGATGCCGCCGGATACGGCGATGTAGATGCGTGCCCCGCCCTTGAGGAAATCGAACGTCAGTACCTGTCCGGCCTTCACGGCAAGGGCAGTCCAGCCGGGCTGTTCGACGCCATCGACCTTGATGGGCATCTCCGCGCCGGTGACTGCAACCATTGCATCCCGGGTGAATTCGAGTTTGGGCCCGATGAACACGGCCTCGAGGCCGGCGGCGCCCTCGTCATTGCCGACGAGAAGATTTGCCGCCTTGAGCGACAAGCGGTCCATCGCTCCGCCTTCGGGAATGCCGAGATGGAAATAGCCCGGGCGGCCGAGGTCCTGGACGGTCGTGGCAAGGCCGGGATGGATAACCTTAATGGCCATTGAGCACGCCCTCCAGCTTTGCGTTGTAGCCGTCGATGTCGTTCTGGAACTCGCGCAGGTCGAACCTGACCTCGCGGATCGGGGGCGCAAACCGACCCTTGTCCACGTCTTCCACCGCCTGGTCGTAGCCGTCGCGGTCGACCGGCTTGAACTTCACGATGTCGCCCGGACGGAAGAACACCATGAAATCCTTCAGATAGCTGGTCTGCTGGGTGGGGTCGTAGATGGGCATCGGCGTGATGCCGAACATCTGGTAGCCGCCGGCGCCGCGCACCGAGTAGATGCAGCCGAAGCAGCCGCCATGGCCGACCGTGAGGCGCGGCGTGTCCGTGCGCGGGCGCAGGTATTTCGGCACCTGAATCTGCCGCTTGCGCTCGACCATCTGGTACATGAACGGCAGGCCGGAGACGAAGCCGACCATCGATACGAACCACGGCGAACCGGAATGCGCCCTGATGAACTCGTCGACCGAGGCGTAATTGTTGATGCGTGCGGCATAGTCGAGGTCGGTGCCCGTCGGGTCCTGATGGCGCTCGCGGAAACGCATCAGCGTCTCGTGTGTCCAGGGATCGTTGTAGAAGACCGGGATCTCGACGATGCGGGTGGTGATAACGGGCTCCGCCTTCGTAGCCGCAGCCTCGATCGCCTTGACTTCGCTCAGCACGTCGTCGGGATGGATGACATCCGGATCGAACTTGATCTGGAAGGAGGCGTTGGCCGGGCAGATCTCGGTCACGCCCTTGATACCCGCCTCCTTGATGCCGGTCGTCATTGACAGGCTGTTGAAGAAGGCCTCGAGCGACATGTCCTCGCTGCATTCGACAAACAGGTGCTCGTCGCCTCCGAATGAATAGCGCATGGGCATCAGGCAGCCTCCTCGAGGGCGGCGAGCGCCGCCGGAAAATCCGTTTCAAGCCATTGTTCAAGAAAGCGCGTATGGAAATCCGCGTTTGCCACGGCCGGGTCGCCGGCCAGTGCCAAGTGCAGCGGAACCGTCGTTGGCAGCCCCTTGATCGTGAGGCCGCGCAGGGCGTCTTGCAGGCGCTTCAGGCAGGCTTCGCGCGTCTCCGCCCAGACGATCAGCTTGCCGAGAAGCGAGTCGTAGAAGGGCGGGACCGTGTAGCCCTCGTAGAGCATGGTGTCGAAACGGATGCCCTCGCCTTCCGGCACCACCAGCTTCTCCACCGTGCCCGGTCCCGGCAGGAAGCCCTTGGACGGATCCTCCGCGTTGATCCGGCATTCGATGGCATGGCCGTGGACCTTGATGTCTTCCTGGCGAACGGACAGCTTTTCGCCGCCGGCGATGCGGATCATCTCAGCCACGAGGTCGATGCCGGTGATCATCTCCGTCACCGGATGCTCGACCTGGATGCGGGTGTTGACCTCGATGAAGTAGAACTCGCCGCTGACCTCGTCGTAGAGATATTCGACGGTACCGGCGCCGCGGTAGTTCACCTCCCGGGCAAGCGCCACTGCGCTGGCGCAAAGGGCGGTGCGCACATTCTCGGGCAGGAGATGCGATGGCGCCTCCTCCCAGACCTTCTGGCGACGGCGCTGGAGCGAGCATTCTCGCTCGAAGCAATGCACGGCATTCTCCCCGTCGCCGAGGATCTGCACCTCGACGTGGCGGGCCCGCGTGATCACCTTCTCGATGTAGAGGCCGCCGTCGCCGAAGGCGGCGAGCGCCTCGGCTGAGGCCTGCGGGAAGTGACGTTCGAAATCCTCCATCGTCTCGGCAATCCGGATGCCGCGGCCACCGCCGCCAGCGGCGGCCTTGATCATGATCGGGAACCCGATCCTTCCGACGATCTCGCGGGCAACCTCGACGCTGTCCACGCGGCCGTCGCTGCCTGGCACCGTCGGCACCCCGGCACGCTTGGCGACCTTGCGCGCCTCGACCTTGTCGCCGAGAAGGCTGATTGCCCCGGCCTTCGGGCCGACGAAGATCATGCCGGCGTCTTCGACCGCTTGCGCAAAGGCGGCATTTTCGGACAGGAAGCCGTAGCCGGGGTGGATGGCATCGACGCCGGCCTGCCTGGCGGCGGCGATCACCGCCTCGATCTTCAAATATGACTTTGCGGCAGACGGCGGGCCGATGTCGATCGCCTCGTCGGCGAGTTTGACGGCCAGCATGTCGTGGTCGGCGGCGGAATGCACCTGCACGGTGCGGATGCCCAGAGCCTTGGCCGCCCGGATGATCCGCACCGCGATCTCGCCGCGATTGGCGATCAGCAGCGAGCGGATCGTCATGCCTCGACCTCTGCGATCACCTGGCCTGCCATGAT
Organism: Mycoplana rhizolycopersici; assembly: GCF_013378445.1. Taxonomy (GTDB): domain Bacteria; phylum Pseudomonadota; class Alphaproteobacteria; order Rhizobiales; family Rhizobiaceae; genus Mycoplana; species Mycoplana rhizolycopersici. The sequence continues at coordinate 19,299 of NZ_JABXYK010000013.1, read as the reverse complement.
CGGTTCGGCATCGTCCACCAGGAACGTGACCCGGCTTCCTTCTATGCCCGCCGGAATCTCGTGAAAGGTCTTCATCACCTCGATGAGGCCGACCACGTCGGTGGTGGCGACGGCATCGCCGTCGGATTTGAAGTTTGGCGCATCCGGAGACGGCTTGCGGTAGAAAGTGCCGGGAAGCGGCGATCTGATCTCGAGCTTGCTCATGATGTTCTCCGGAAATTAAACTTTGACGATTTCGGATACCGGGGCGATGCGAATGCCCTCGGCGCGCAGCGCATCGCGCATGTGGCGTACAATGTCCAATGCGCCGAGCGTATCGGAGTGGAAGCAGATGCTTTCGAACGGGACCTCGATATCGCGGCCGGTGACAGCGGTCACCCTGCCCTCGACGCAGGCGCGGACCACCTTGCGGGCGATCGCGGCCGGGTCCGGCCGGCCCGCGTCGCGGGTAAAGACGATGGAGCCGCTCTCATCATAGTCGCGATCGGCATAGAACTCGCGGATCGCGGGCTGCCCCGCCTCGTGCGCCGCACGCTCCGTCGCCGAACCCGCCATGCAGAAGACGAATGCGTTGGGCGCCACCGTCCGCATGTAGGTGATGAACTGCTGGGCGAAGTCCGGATTGACTGCCATTTCCATGTAGAGCGCGCCGTGCGGCTTGACGTGCTGAAGGCGGGCGCCGTGGCGGCGCGCAAATTCGCGCAGCGCGCCGACCTGGTAGGCGATGTCGTTGACCAGTTCGCGGGAGGTGCCGTTGATGCGGCGACGGCCGAAGCCCTGCAGGTCGTTGTAGCCGGGGTGCGCACCGATACCGACGCCATGCTCCACCGCGAGGCGAACCGTCTGGTCCATCAGGTTCGGATCGCCGGCGTGAAAGCCGGCAGCGATGTTGGCGGAACTGATGTAGCCCATGAGGCTCGCATCGTCGGTGTCGCCGACGTGCCAGCGCCCGAAAGCCTCGCCCATGTCGCAATTGATATCTACTACCTCGAGAGCCAAAAGCCTCTCCCATTCTGCTTGTATTTTTTGCAATGCAAGATGGTGCACGCGTTTTCGTCAGGAGACGCTACGCGCAAATTTCGCATTTGAAAAATTCGAATTTCTCATGTTTATTATCTGAAAATCAGAATATGGCGCCCATTTTCTGAGCACCACAATCCGTTGTTGATTCAAGTGTTTAGCGCGGAAATAAGGGTGCGCTGGAGAGAAATTGAGCCGATGCTTCGGCCTCGTATCTGAAAAACGAAAGATCGATATCCAGAATTACGATATGGCGCTCAGTCTCAAACAGGTCAGATATTTCATCGCGACAGCGGAATCCGGGCAGGTCTCGCAAGCAGCGGTCAACCTGTCGATCTCGCAGTCTGCGGTGACGACGGCGATCCGCGACCTGGAGGAAACGGTCGGGGCGCAGCTTTTCGAGCGCACGCCTCACGGGATGGACCTGACGTCTGCCGGACGGCAGTTTCTCGGCCATGCCTATGATATCATGAAGAAGGTCGCCGAGGCCCAGCAGCTCAACCTGGTGACCAGCGAAGTCACTGGCCGCCTGACGGTCGCGGCGACCTACACCGTCATCGGCTATTTCCTGCCCTATCACATCGAGCGGTTACGCCGGCAGTTCCCGGGGCTCGACATCCAGCTCTTCGAGCTCAATCGGGAGTCGATCGAGGAAGGGCTGCTGACCAACCGCTACGACATTTCGGTGCTGCTGACCTCGAACATCCTCAATCCCGAGCTGCAGACGGAGAAACTGCTGAGTTCTCCGCGCCGCCTGTGGCTTCCCGCCCGCCACAGGCTTCTGTCGGTGGGGCCGGTCGGCCTGAAGGATGTCGCCGAGGAACCCTATATCATGCTGACGGTGGACGAGGCTTCGCATACCTCGCTGAAGTACTGGACCCAGACGCCCTACCAGCCCAGCATATCGCTGCGCACTTCCTCGGTGGAGGCCGTCCGTTCGCTCGTTGCCAATGGCCAGGGCGTCGCGATCCTGTCGGACATGGTGCACCGGCCGTGGTCGCTGGAGGGCAGACGCATCGAGACGCTGGTGCTCCAGGACGACATACCGTCGATGGACGTCGGCCTGGCCTGGCGGCGCAGCACCGAATTTTCCCCGCAGATGTCGGCATTTCGCGCCTATTTCAGAGGTGCCTTCCATCTTCCGGAATAGACGGCGCCCAAGGTTCATTCACCCATGTGCCCGGCCAAGGCTCGCTAACGTCGCGCATGCAGGGCTGCCGTCTCCTGCACGCCGGCCGGCGCATGTTGCGGCGCGGTCTGGTATCGCGCCGCACAGGCCTCGAAAACGGTACCGACGCCGATCAGGACCGGGTTTTCGAAGCCGATTTTCGCGATGCCTGCGGGAATGCTTTCCACTGTGCCCAGCCAGCGTTTCTCGGACGGCCTGCTGACGTTGCTGACGATGACGGCAGGGGTTGCCGCAGGCAGGCCCTCCTCTGCAAGCCGTTCGGCGATGAGACATGCCGTTCGTCCTCCCATGTAGAAGATGGTCGTCGTCCGGGGATCTGCCACCGCGCGCCAGTCCACATCCGCCGGCAGGCCGCCATGACGGGAGTGCCCGGTGATGAAGCGGACGGACTGCGCGCAGTCGCGATGGGTCAGCGATACGCCAAGACGCGAGGCCATGGCGCTTGCCGCGGTGATGCCGGGAACGATTTCGACGGGAATGCCCTCCCGCTCCAGTCTTTCGATTTCTTCGCCGGCGCGCCCGAAGATCGCCGGGTCCCCGGATTTCAACCGCACGACGTGCTTGCCGGCTCGCGCCAGCGTCACCATCATGTCGTTGATCTCCTCCTGCCGGCAGCTTTCGCGGCCGCCGCGCTTGCCCACCAGCATGCGCCTGGCTTCGCGGCGGGCGAGTTCCAGCACCTCGTCGGACGCGAGATCGTCGAACAGGATCACATCCGCGGATTGAAGCGCCCTCACCGCCTTGAGTGTCATCATCTCGGCCTCGCCCGGTCCCGCTCCGACGAGCGTCACACGGCCGGTGGCGGGCGCTTCCGCGAGCCTTTCGGCATCTGCAAGAAGCGCCCTGCCGACGCCCTCCTCCGGCGTGTCCGTTGTGGCAAAGACGCGGTCGACGAAGCGTTCCCAGAACGCGCGCCGTTGCGGGCCCGGTGCCAGTCTCTCGTTGACGCGGTCGCGCATGGACCGGGCAAGAGCGGCCCAACTCTTCAGGCTGCGCGGCAGCAAGGTCTCGATCTGGCGGCGGATCGCCTGTGTCAGGATGGGAGCCGCGCCGTCCGTGGAGATCGCTACGACCACGGGAGACCGGTTGACGATCGAGCCGAACTGGAACTGGCAGCAAGCCGGCTTGTCGATGACATTGACCGGAACGCCGGCGGAACGTGCGGCTTTAAAGAAGGCAAGCGCCTCCTCCTCGTCCTCGCAGTCGGCGATGGCAAGGGCGGCATCGGCGAAAATCTCGGGCGACCATGAGCGCGGATGGTGAACGTAGTGGCCGTGACGTTGTGAGGTTTCCACCGTCATCGGCCTGCCGGCACCTTCTCGCCGCATGCTGGGAGAGGCGAGGATTTGGCCGCCGTCGAACGCCTCCCTCTCGCCGGCCCTCCTCCCGCCTGCCTGTTCGCGTGCAGATGCTGCGTCCCCTTTCCGGGCTTGCGGGGAAAGGGACAGGGTGCGGGGCAAAGCGATATCGGCCTCGACCAGCCTGGCAAAACCTTCCGAAAGGTCGTCTGCGTAGACGTGCACCTCCGCGCCGCACGCTGCCAAGAGTTCGGCCTTCCATGCAGCCGCGTCGGAGCCGCCGGCAACGATTACCCGTTTGCCTGCCAGTGACCAGAACACGGGAAGCGTGGCGAGTGGTTCCACCCGGGCGGTATTGTCATTCCGCCGCTGCTGCAAGACATCCATCAATGATCCCCCTGATCTCCGCGCGGCAGGAGCCGCAATTGGTTCCGGCATTCAGCGTTTCGCCGACCGCCTCCACCGAGTGGCAACCCTTGCGAACGGCACCGACGATCTGATTGACGCCAACAGAAAAGCAGGAGCAGACGGTGGCGCCCGGATCGGGCCTGCCGGCGCCCGGGCGTCCGGCGACGAGAGTGAAGCGTTTGCGCAGGTTGCCGTGCTCGGCCGAGAGCTGCGAGACCGCCCAGTTGCGCGCGACAGCAACAGGCTCGCGAGCGAGGAACAGGGCAGCCAGCAGCCGGTCGCCATCGAAGAAGGCGAGCCGGAGATCGCCGGTCTGGCGGTCGGCATAGCCGAGCGGCTCCACGTCGGAGGGCAGCGCAAAGGTCTGCCTGCACCATGCCGGCCAGTCCACAACTTCGCGGGCAAAGGCGAGTTCGGCCCGCCATCCGCCCTCGGCCCTGGCGATCGCCCAATAGTCGGCCTGCGGCGCCACAGGCTTTTCGACCGATACGGCAAAGCCATAGGACGAGGCTAAAAAGGGGCGCGCGCTGACGGCGACGTTCTTGGAGGCCGGCTGACCGGAAAACTTGTCGGTCAGTGGCGGCACGAGCGCATCGACGCGGGCCTTGGCCGCGAACTGGTCGTTCCAGTGCATCGGCACGAAGATATTGCCGCGCGCCTGTCGCTGGGTGATCAGCGCGCGCACGATCGCTTTGCCATGCGGGCTTGCAATCTCGATCAGACCGGCATTGCCGACGCCGATGTCTATCGCGTCGCGCGGGTGAAGCTCGGCGTAGGGCTCGGCAATATGGGAGGAGAGGCGTGCGCTCTTCCCCGTCCGCGTCATCGTATGCCACTGGTCGCGGATGCGGCCGGTGTTCAGCGTGAAGGGATACTCGGCATTCGTCCGGTCGGTCTCGGCAGGGGTCACGGCGACGAAGCGGGCCCGGCCGCCAGGATGGTAGAAGCCGCCATTGGCGAAGAAACGTCTGGCGCTGTCCGGCTTCGTGCCGCCGAGGGGTGGATTGCTGGCGGGGGCTTTGCTGCCATTTAACGGCGCCGGCCACTGGAACGGCGCCAGCGTCTCGTAGATCTCGCGGTCGAGCCCGGCATAGTCGCCGATATCGAAATCGCGGCTGCCGTCGTTTTCGAAGGCTGAGAGCGCAGCATGCTCATCGAAGACCTCGGCGGGCGAGCGATAGTCGAAACCGGAAAAGTCCATCCGGCGGGCGACTTCGGAAAGCTGCCACCAGTCGGCACGCGCCTCCCCCGGCGCCGGAAGGACGGAGCGCTGGCGGGATATGCGGCGTTCGGAATTCGTCACCGTGCCGTCCTTCTCGCCCCAGCCGAGCGAGGGCAGCAGCACGTGCGCATGGCGCGCGGTATCCGTGGTCTTCAACACATCGGATACGACGACAAAAGGACAGGCCTTGATGGCGGCCTCTACCGCATCCGCATCCGGCATCGACACCACCGGATTGGTCGCCATGATCCAGAGCGCCTTGATACTGCCTTCGGCCACCGCCTCGAACAGGTCGACGGCCTTCAGGCCGGGGCGGTCGGCAATCGTCGGCGAACCCCAGAAGCGCTGCACGCGATCCCGATCCTCCGCATTTTCTATCGCCATATGCGCCGCCAGCATGTTGGCGAGGCCGCCGACCTCGCGTCCGCCCATGGCATTCGGCTGGCCGGTCAGCGAGAACGGCCCCATGCCGGGCCGACCGATGCGACCGGTCGCCAGATGGCAGTTGAGGATGGCGTTGACCTTGTCGGTGCCTGACGACGACTGGTTGACGCCCTGGCTATAGCAGGTGACCGTCTTTTCGGTGCGCTCGAACAGCCCGAAGAACTGCCGCAGTTCGCTGGCGCCAAGCCCGGTCCTGTCCATCAACTCCGGAAAGCTCATGCCGCTTGCCGCTGCGAAAGCCTCGCCAAAGCCTTCGGTGTGCGCGGCAAGGTAGTTCTCGTCGATCGCCGTCGTCTTGGCGAGATGGGCGAGGAGGCCGTTGAACAGCGCGACGTCGCCGTCGGGGCGGATTGCGAGATGCAGGTCGGCAATGTCGGCGGTCATCGTCCGGCGCGGGTCGATGACGACCACCTTCATGCCGGGCCGGGCGGCCTTGGCCGCGGCGAGGCGCTGGTAGAGCACCGGGTGGCACCAGGCGAGGTTGGAACCGGTGAGCACCACCAGATCGGCCAGCTCAAGGTCCTCGTAGCAGCCGGGAACGGTGTCCGAACCGAAGGCGCGGCGATGGCCGGCGACGGAGGACGACATGCAGAGCCGGGAATTGGTGTCGATGTTGGCCGAGCCGATGAAACCCTTCATCAGCTTGTTGGCGACGTAGTAGTCTTCGGTCAGGAGCTGCCCGGAGACGTAGAAGGCGACGGCGTCAGGCCCATGCTCGGTGATGACAGCCGAGAAGCGCTGCACCACACGGTCGAGCGCTTCGTCCCAGCCGGCCCGCCTGCCATCGATCTCGGGATGGAGCAGGCGCCCATCGAGGTCGATCGTCTCGGCCAGCGCCGAACCTTTCGAGCAAAGGCGCCCCAGGTTCGCCGGATGATCCGGATCGCCCTTGACGGAGACGGCGCCGTCATCGTCGACGCGGGCGATCACGCCGCAGCCAACGCCGCAATAAGGGCAGGTTGTCTTCGTCTCAACGGCCATGGGCTGCTCCTTGCGGGAACGTGGCATGCCCCTCATCCCCCTGCGGGGACCTTCTCCCCGCAGGCAGGGAGGAGAGTGTGGCGATGTCGATGCTCCAGCGGCCTTCTCCCCGTCCAGTCGGGGAGAGCGTGGCGGTAGCCGGATGAGGTGCGGTGACCATCGCCATACTTCCTCACTCCGCCGCCATCATAAGGCTTTCGAGCGCGATCGAGAGCGCGCCGTCCTCGTTCTTCACGGGTATCGACCGGACGGCGCCCTCGTCGGCACCAAGCGCCTTGCCGGTTTCGAGCGAAATCACCCAGTTGTGCAGCGGGCAGGTCACGGCTTTGCCGTGCACGATGCCCTGGGTGAGAGGGCCGCCCTTGTGCGGGCAGTGGTCCTCGATGGCGAAGACCTCGTTTTCGACGGTGCGGAACACGCCGATCTTGCCCTGCGGCGTCTTCACGCAGCGCGCGCCGCGCAGCGGGATGTCCTCGATTTTGCCGATGGGATACCAGTTCATGGGTCTCGATCCTTGTCGATGGGATTGCTCGTCCCCTCCCCCCGCTTGCGGGGAGAGGGCCAGGGTGAGGGGCAATTTCTCGAACCGCTGCCCCTCATCCGCCCTTCGGGCGCCTTCTCCCCGCCCGCGGGAAGAAGGAGATCACTCCGCGGCCTCGTTGAAACCGACCGATGCCATCGGCTGGAACTCGTGCTTGTCCTTGCCGGAGACGCGCTCCGACCAGGGATCCACCTGCGCGAATTTCTGGGAGAAGACGAAACGGTCGTAGTACGCCTTGCGCTTGTCCGCATCGCCCATGATCTGGTGGCGGATCTCTTCCAGCCCGATGCGCTTGGCCCACTTGTAGATGCGCTCCAGATAACGGGCCTGTTCGCGGTACATCTGCGTCAGCGCCACGATGTGCTCCAGCGCCTCGTCCTCCGTCCTGACAAGGCCGAGGACTTCCGTGCCCTTGATGTCGAGGCCGGCGGCACCGGCGAAGTGGATCTCGAAACCCGAATCGACGCAGATCACGCCGATGTCCTTGCAGGTCGCCTCGGCGCAGTTGCGCGGACAGCCGGAGACGGCCAGCTTCAGCTTGGCCGGTGTCCAGGAACCCCACATGAACTTTTCGATGCGGATGCCGAGCCCGGTCGAATCCTGCGTGCCGAACCGGCACCAGTCCGAGCCGACACAGGTCTTCACCGTGCGCAGGCCCTTTGCGTAGGCCTGGCCGGACACGAAGCCGGCCTTGCCGAGATCGGCCCAGACGGCCGGCAGGTCTTCCTTCTCGATGCCGAGCAGGTCGATGCGCTGCCCTCCGGTGACCTTGACCAGCGGCACGTCGAACTTGTCGACCACGTCGGCGATGGCGCGCAGCTCCTTTGCATTCGTGACACCGCCCCACATGCGCGGCACGACGGAATAGGTGCCGTCCTTCTGGATGTTGGCATGGACGCGCTCGTTGACGAAGCGCGACTGGTAGTCGTCGGCATATTCGTCCGGCCAGTCGCAGACGAGGTAGTAGTTCAGCGCCGGGCGGCACTTGGCGCAGCCACACGAGGTCTTCCATTCCAGTTCCTGCATGACGGCAGGAATGGATTTCAGACCCTTGGCCTTGATCAGGCGGCGGACGTCGTCATGGCCGAGATCGGTGCAGCCGCACATGGGCTGGACGGCGGCGGGGTTGTAGCTCTCGCCGAGCGTCAGCGTCATCAGCTGCTCGACGAGACCCGTGCAGGAGCCGCAGGAGGCGGATGCCTTGGTATGGGCGCGCACATCATCAAGCGACGTCAAGCCCTTGGAGGTGATCGACGAGGTGATCTTGCCCTTGCAGACGCCGTTGCAGCCACAGATTTCCGCGTCATCCGGCAAGGCTGCAACGGCCGCCATAGGGTCCAGCGGCGACCCTCCCTGATAAGCCTGGCCGAAGATCAGCGTCTCGCGCATCTGCGAGATGTCCGTCTGCTTCTTCTTCAGGTCGTTGAACCAGGCGCCGTCGGCCGTCTCGCCGTAGAGCACGGTACCGATGATCTTGTTGTCCTTCAGCACGAGCCGCTTGTAGACGCCGGCGGACGCATCGCGCAGCACGATCTCCTCGCGCTCGTCGCCGTCCGCAAAATCGCCGAGCGAGAAGAGCTCGATGCCGGTGACCTTGAGCTTGGTCGGCGTATCGGAATGCACGAAGGTGGCCGAATGGTCACCTGCGAGATGCGAGGCGGCGACGCGCGCCATCTCGTAGAGGGGCGCAACGAGGCCGTAGACCATGCCACCGACTTCCGCGCACTCGCCGAGCGCCCAGATGCTGCCATCGGAGGTTTGCATGCCGTCGTCGACGACGATGCCGCGGTTGACGGCGAGGCCGGCCTCCTTGGCCAGCCCGACGCTCGGCCGGATGCCGACCGCCATGACGACCAGCGTTGCCGGGATGATGCGGCCATCGTCGAGTTCGATGCCTTCCACCTTGCCATCGCCGACGATCGCCTTGGTGTTGGCCTTGCAGATGACCTTGATGCCGCGCTCTTCGACTGCTTTCTGCAACAGATATCCGGCTGCGGGGTCGAGCTGACGCTCCATCAGCGTCGGCATGACGTGCAGCACGGTGACATCCATGCCGCGGCTTGCAAGGCCTGCTGCAGCCTCAAGCCCGAGCAGGCCGCCGCCGATGACGATGGCCTTCTCGCGCGACTGGGCGGCGAGCAGCATCGCCTGCACGTCGTCCAGGTCGCGGTAGGTGATGACGCCGCGCAGGTCCTTGCCCGGCACCGGGATGATGAAGGGCACGGAGCCGGTGGCGATCACCAGCTTGTCATAGCTCTCGGTGACGCCGTGGTCGGAGGTGACGGTCTTCCTGGCACGATCAATGTTGATGATCTTGTGCCCCTTGTAGAGGGTGATGCCGTGCTTGATGTACCAGCCGTCGCCGTGAATGATGATCTCTTCGTAGTCCTTCTCGCCGGAGAGCACCGGCGAGAGCATGATGCGGTCGTAGTTGACGCGCGGCTCGGCGTTGAAGATCGTCACCTGGTACTGGCCGGGCGCCCTTTCGAACAGGTGCTCGAGCATGCGCCCCGGTGCCATGCCGTTGCCGATGATGACAAGTTTCTCGGTCATAGTTCTGCTCCTCGGATCAGGTGGCGGCGACGGCGGAGACGGAGAGGCTGCGGCGCTCCATCTGCCTGATCGAAACGTGCATCCAGATCAGCGAGACGGCGACGACGGCGAAGAGAAGCAGGAAACAGCTCGACCACAGGCCGGTTGCGTCCTTCAAAAGCCCGAAGGCGATCGGCAGGACGAAGCCGCCGAGACCGCCGACCATGCCGACGACGCCGCCGACCGCGCCGACGCTGTCGGGGTAGTAGACGGGGATGTGCTTGTAGACGGCCGCCTTGCCGAGGCTCATGACGAAGCCGAGCACGAAGACGACAACGATGAAGACGGTGGGCGTGACGCCTGCCGGCAGCGACAGGATCAGGGTCGAGACCGCCGAGACGCCGAACATCCAGTACATGACGCTGCGGGCGCCCTTCCTGTCGGACAGCACGCCACCGAAGGCGCGGAAAATGCTGCCGGGGATCGAGTAAGCAGCGGCGATCATGCCGGCTACGGCAAGGTCGAAACCGTAGACGCCGACGAGATAGCGCGGCAGCCAGAGCGAAAGGGCCACGAACCCGCCGAAGGCGAAGAAGTAGTAGAGGCAGAAGCGCCAGACCTGGGCGTTCTTCAGCGGGGCGAATTCCTGGGCGAGGCTGCGCGGTGCGGCACCCTTCTCGCGGCGGGCGCGGTAGGCCGGGTCGTCGGTGGTGGTGAACCAGAAGACGATCGCCATGACGACGAGGGCTGCGGCCCAGATCTGGGCTACGGCCTGCCATCCCCAGGCGAGTAGCACGAAGGGGGCTGCGAACTTCGTCACCGCCGCGCCGACATTGCCGGCGCCGAAGATGCCGAGTGCGGTGCCCTGCTTCTGTGCCGGGAAGAACGGCGAGATGTAGGCGACGCCGACGGCGAACGAGCCACCGGCCAGGCCGACGCCGAGGCCGGCGAGCAGCATCTGCGGATAGGTGGTGGCGTAGGAGAGCAGGAAGGTCGCCACCGCCGCGGCGAGCATGGTCAGCGTGTAGACGAGGCGGCCGCCGTAGCGGGTCGTCCAGACGCCGAGCACGATGCGCACGAGCGACCCGGTCAGGATCGGGGTGCCGACGAGGAGGCCGAACTGGGCCTCTGTGAGGCTGAGGTCCTGCTTGATACGGACGCCGATGATCGCAAAGATCGTCCAGACGGCGAAACAGATGGTGAAGGCGAGCGTGGACATCCACAATGCTTTGGCCGGTTCGCCGGCGGACATGGCTTGGGTGTTTTCAGGCATGGCTTCTCCCTGGCCCGACAAGGTCGTGCCGATCCAACTTGGGGGTTGAAAAACAAAAAGCCGCTGGCCAGGCCACGCATGCACCCAAAGAGGCGCGCGAGTTATCCTGATCAGCGGCTTTGCTGGAGGCGCCCGTCGTTGGACGCCGAATTCGTGGCCCGGGGGCCTGCTAGGTTAAAAGCAAGGTGCGTGCCAGATTCTGCAAGTAATTGTTTTTACGTGATCTTAGCGGCAGCCGCGCCCTTGGTGGTCGATGGACCGAGCCGATCGGATGCAGAAATCGATCCAAAATTTGTGCAATGCACGCAAATTGGGCACGGCCTACGATCCCAGTTGCGCGGCGATATAGGTAGTGATGTCGTCAGGATCGAACAGGCTGCCGTCGAAAAAGCCGTCGGGACCAAGTGTCAGGGCGCCGCTCGATCCGACCGGCGTCTCGACGCGCAAGGCCCCTTCCACCTTGGCGCTGGCAGAAGGCAGTGCTACGCCGAGCGACCTCATGGCGTTCCGATAGATGTCGGGGCGGTAGGTTCCGCCCGCAATCTTCTGATGTTCCGCCGTATGTTCGATCTGGTGCCAGCGAACCATCTGGGTGTAGAACCAAAGCGCATGGCTTTTCCACGGGAAGGTGGCCGCCTTGGCGTTCGGCACGAAGAAGTCCTTTACGACCCGCGTTTGCCCGGCGCCGATGGGCAGGAGCCCCTTCAACGCCGGTAACAGCAGTTCGGCTGGCCGGGCGACATAGGACGTGTCGGCCAGCAGACTGGCCAGCTCCTCGTGATTTTCCGGCTCCGCGCACCAGAGCGACGCGCTGTAAAGCGCTCTCAGAAGGGCATCCAGCGCCTCGCCATGGCTTTCCGCCCAGCGCGCATTGACGCCGAGGACCTTCTCCGGGCTGGACTTCCAGATCGCCGCCTTGACGGTTGCAAGATGAGCGCTGCGCTTCAGCACGCCGAACGTGTTCCAGGGTTCGCCGGCGCAATAGCCGTCGATGAGGCCGGACGCCAGCGCATCGCCCATGTCGGGCGGCGGCAGGACAACGATCTCGATCTCGCTGTCGGGATCGATGCCGCTCGCTGCCAGCCAGTAGCGCAGTTCATAGTTGTGTGCGGAATAGGGATGGACGACGCCGAAGCGAAGCGCCTCTCCCTTTCGGCTATCGATGGCCCGTCGCAGTGCTGCGCCGCTCGTGCGGGCATCCAGGTCGTCAGTCGCGCCGCATTCCGCCATCGCGTCCCAAAGGGCTGCGGAAACGGTGACGGCATTGCCGCCAAGCCCGAGCGCCATGGGAACCACCATCTTCGGTGCCGGGGCGCTGAGGCCGAGATTGCAGGCGATCGGCATCGGCGCAAGGATATGGGCAACATCGAAATGACTGACCGCAAGCCTGTCCCGGATCGTGGCCCAGGACCGCTCGCGCACCAGCGTGAGTTCCACCGATTGGGCTTCGGCGAAGCCCTTTTCCCTGGCCGCGACCAGCAGGGCGCTGTCGAGGAGCGGAAGGAAGCCGGCGGTGATGTGATGTGTTGTCGTCATTCCTCGGCTCCCGGATCGAGCAGGCTGGCGGCGGTAAGCAGGCTCTGTGCGATCTCGACGATCTTGCGGTTCTGGTTCATGGCCGTTCGACGAAGCAGCGCGTAGGCGGCGTCTTCCGACAGGCCGCGCGAGCGCATCAGCAAACCCTTGGCCCTGTCGATCAGCTTGCGGTTTTCCAGCTCGCCCCGGGTCTCCTCCAGTTCGCGGTTGAGCCGCGAAAAGGCGTTGAAGCGGCTGATCGCCATTTTCAGGATCGGCCGGACGCGCTCCTGCTTCAATCCGTCGACGATGTAGGCCGAGACGCCCGCGTCGACGGCGGCTTCGATCGAGGCCTCGTCGGATTTATCGACGAACATGGCGATCGGGCGTTTCACGGCACGGGAGATCTGGAAAAAGCTCTCCAGCATATCGCGGTTGGGATTTTCGAGATCGATGACGATGACGTCGGGATTGAGATCGGCAATGCGCCGGGCCAGTCCACGCATCTCGTCGATCACCGTGATCTGGTCGTAGCCGGCGTCGCGCAGTCCCTCTTCGATGATGGCGGCGCGAATCCGGTTCTCGTCTATGACCAGTACGTTCAATCCGCTTGGTTTCATTCCGCCACCGCATTGAGACCGCGCCGGCACAAAGCGTGCCGACGTTTCGCAGATGCGCCATGCCGGCATGGAAATCAAGCGTGCCCGTCAAAAAGCGGCGGCCTGTCGCCGATCTTCGATCGGGGCGATGCCGCCAGGTTTTCAGGCAATATTCAACCGGCCTTCGACAGGTGCTCGTGCACGGCTAGCCACGCGCCGTGCTGATCCTGCTGGAACACGATCGTTTCCCGCTCTTCGGTCTCCATCGGTTCGCCGCCGAATTCCACCTGTGTTTCCACGCGATGCGTGAAGATTGCGGTGCCTCCGGCAAGCTGGATCCGCTGCTCGCTCGAACGGCACCCGAGCACGCGAAATCCATCGCGCTCCTCCCAAAGCCGCCATTCCGCCCGATACGCGTCACGACTTGTCAAAACGCGATCGAGATTGTGGAAGATGAAGGTGGCATCTTCCGCAAATGCTGCAAAATACGCCTCGACGTCATGGCGTCCGAACGCCCCGACCAGCCGGTCGGCTGCTGCTGTTACGCCGTCTATTGCACAGTTCATTGTTCCTCCCCGATCATGCCTGCTGTTGCGGTGCGCTTATCAAGGTCGCCAGCGGCCTGTTCTGGCGCGCCACGTCGTCCTTAAGTCGTTCCAGCGACATCGCCTCGTCGCGCACGAATTCCGTGAACATCATATTGAGATTATTGAAGAACATGGCGCCGACTGCGGCCGTATCGACGCCCATTATCACGACGCCGCGCTGCTGCAGCCGCTGGATCAGGGTGGACACCTGCCGGCAGAGAGCGCGGTCCAGTTCGGTGTAACGTCTGGAGAAGGGCGTGTCGGGCTGCTGGATCGAGATCGCCATCGCCGTCCGCCACATGTCCTTGCTGAGGTAGACGAGCGAGTGGTCGTAGTACTGGTTGATCAGCGCCGACAGCGCCTCCAGCGTATCGGCAGGCGGGTTGGCGACGATCGGCTCTCCCGCCTCCAGCACTTCCTCGACCTCCATGGCAACGGTGGCAACGAGCATGTCGCCCTTGTTCTCATAGTAATTGTAGAAGGTTCCGACCGAGACTTCGGCGCGCTCGGCGATGTCCTCGATGCGCGCGGCATCGTAGCCGACCTCGCGGAAGAGCCTGGTTGCCGCCTCCAGCATGCGCCTGTTCTTGTCGGCCTTCTGTCTTGCGCGCAGTCCGGTCACCCGCCATTCCTTTATTTGAATGTCTTCAATTTTCAGATTGACTTGAAAAATGAACTCATTCAATCTTTTTGTAAAGGCGCCGCAACGAGCGCCGAAACCAGAGGGCAGAACGATGAACAGATCTCATTCAAGGGCCGCTTCATGCCGGCTATTCTCTTCGGTTGCAGCATTCACCCTCGCAGCGCTTGCGGCGGGACAGGCGGCCGCTGCCGACGAGCTCAATGCGCTCGTGTGGTGCGATCACACCGATCCCGCGCTGATCGAGCCCTTCGAAAAGGCCAACGACGTCAAGGTCAACCTGAAGGAATACGAGGGCACCGGCGCCGGCCTCTCCATCCTGGAGCAATCGCAGCCCGGCGACTGGGACGTGATGGTGGTGGACGCGGTCGACGTGCATCGCGTGATCGATATGGGGCTGCTCGGAGAGATGCCCGCAGACGCGCTGCCTACCGCCGACCTTTTTCCCGAACTCCGCATGGAGGAAAACAATACCAAGGACGGCAAGACCTATGCCGTGACCGAGAAGTTTGGCTACAACACCATTTCCTTCGACAAGACCAAGGTCGACCCAAAGGACATGGAAGACCTCTCGGTCATATGGTCGGACAAGTACAAGGGCCGCATCGCCCTTTATGACTACTATCTGCCCATGATCGGCCTGGTGCAGCTCGGCCTCGGCAAGAAGACCGCCGACCTTTCCGACGCCGACATGCCGGCCATCGAAGAAAAGCTGTCGGCGATGAAGACCGTGTCTAAGCAGGTAAGCGACGTGGTTTCCTCCCAGACGGCGCTTGCGACGGGCGAGGTGGACATTCTCGTCGGCGGCGGCGAGTGGATCACCGCCTCGCTCGCAAAGGACAAGCCGGACCTGGACTGGATCGTGCCAAAGCAGGGCGCGATGCGCTGGGCGCAGTCCATCGGCGTCATGAAGGATAGCAAGAAGCCTGACCTGGCACTGAAGTTCGTGCAATACATCCTCAGCCCGGAGGGTCAGGCCCGCCTTGCGACGTCGTCGTGCTACTGGGGCATGCCGACCAACCAGAAGGCCGGCGAGCATCTGGCCGACGAGCAGAAGAAGGCGCTGCGCTGGGACGACCAGCCCGCCTATCTGAAGAACACCCAGCTCTATCCGATCCCGACGGCGGAACTGGACCAGAAGATGCAGGATGCCTGGACCAACATGATGCAGCAGTGAGGGGAACCTCTGCCCGCCTGCCCTTTCTCGCGTGGAAGGGGCGGGCGTATGCGCAACCCTGTGCAGGCCCTGTCCGTGCGGCTGCACAAGCAGCATAGCCGACCTCTCGCAAGCTGTGAGGCGGATGCTGTAGCAGAATTGCGACCGGGGATAGCAGGCGGACACCAGTTGGACGATGACGATGACCACCGCCACCCTTGAGCAATCGGAACGCCGCAAGGCCTGGGCCCTCGTCGCCCCCGCCCTCCTCTGGACGGTTGCGTTCTTCGTCATTCCCTTTCTCTACATGGCCGCCATGAGCCTGTGGTCGCGGCAGGGCCGTGATATCCTGCGTGTTTGGAACCTCGACAACTACGCCCGCTTCTTCAGCGAAAGTGCCCTGCTCCGGGGATTGACGAACTCGCTCGAGATCACCCTGACAGTGACGGTGCTTTCGGTGCTGCTGGCCTATCCGCTGGCCTGGATCATCGCCGAACGGGTGCCAAAGCGCTGGCAGCGGATGGCGCTTATCCTGGCCATCCTGCCGTTCTGGACCTCCTATGTCGTCCGCTCCTATTCCTGGCTGCTGTTGCTGTCGAAGGGCGGCGTCATCAATCAGGCGCTGCTCGGGATCGGCCTCATCTCCGAACCGCTCGAAATCGCCAGCAACCGCACCGCGACGGTCATCGGCTTCGTGCATTTCTTCGTCATGCTCCTGACGCTGACGATCTATTCCAACCTCATACAGCTTTCGCCGAACTACCGCCGCGCCGCCGCCGACCTCGGCGCCAATGCGTTCCAGACCTTCTGGCATGTGATCCTGCCGCTGACGCTGCCCGGCGTGATGACCGGCGCCTTCCTGACCTTCGTGCTCTGCATCGGCGACTACATCACGCCGCAGATCCTCGGCGGCAACAACGAGCTTGTCCTCCCGCAGATCATCATGCTGCAGATTGGCCGGCGGGCCGACTTCCCGATGGCGGCCGCCCTTTCCATCATACTGATGCTCGCCGTCACGGCAGCCTATGTGCTTTGCGCGCGCTGGCTGAAGATCGAAAGGGCATGACGATGGCTTTCGACCAACAGGCGCGCACCTCAGATGTTCTGCTTCATCAGGGCAGGCTGAAGCGTGTGCTCGGCTCCTGCCTGAGCTGGCTCTATCTGGCCTGCATCTACGGTTTCATATTCCTGCCTGTTGCTGTGTTGGTGCTGTTCTCGTTCCAGGACGGGCGGCTGCCGGTGCCGCCGTTCAACGGCTTCTCGCTGCAATGGTACGAGGCAGTCTTCGCCGACCGCAAGCTGACGGCGGCACTTGCCAATTCCTTCCTGGTCGCGACGACCTCCTCCGTCGTCGCCTGCACCCTCGGCTTTCTGGCCGCCTATGCGCTGGCGCGATACAAGCTGCCGGGGTCGGCATTGCAGCGCGGCCTGCTGATCGCGCCGATGACGGTCAGCTACCTGATCATCGCGCTCGGGCTGCTCGCGGTGCTGAACACGTTCGGCATTCGCCTGTCGCTGTGGACGGTCGGCATCGGGCACGTCGTGATCAACCTGCCGCTCTGCTTTGCCGTCATCTACGCCTCGATGGGCGATCATCACATCAACATAGAGCGGGCAGCGCGCGATCTCGGCGCCAGCGACTTCAAGGTGATGACGCTGGTTACCGCGCCCATGCTGATGCCTTCGATCATGGCCGCGTTCTTCCTTTCGGTCACCTTCAGCTGGGACGAATTCATCATCGCCTTCCTCCTGTCGCGCTTCGACGTGACGCTTCCGGTGGAAATCTGGAGCATGCTTCGCTCCGGCCTGAACCCGAAGACGAACGCCATCGGTTCGCTCGTCTTCCTGGTTTCGGTCGCCGTGCTGCTGGTGCTCGAACTCGCTCTTTTCGGCAGGAGCCGCAAATCATGACCGCATCCGTCTCCATCCGCAATGCCACCAAGACTTACGGCCCGTTCAAGGCGCTCGACGACGTTTCGCTCGATATCGATGCCGGCGAATTCATCGTCCTGCTGGGGCCGTCCGGGTGCGGAAAGACGACCCTGCTGTCGATCCTGGGCGGCTTCACCACGCCGACCGCCGGATCGGTGTTGATCGGCGGAAAGGATATGGCGGGCGTCGCGCCCGCCAGCCGGCCGACCACGACCATGTTTCAGGACTACGCGCTCTTCCCGCACATGCGTCTCATAGACAACGTCGGCTTCGGCCTGCGAATGCGTGGCTTGCCGAAGAGCGAGCGGGACGACAAGGCGATGGGTTTTCTGGATCTCGTCGGCCTGAAGTCTGCCGCCCGAAAGAAGCCACACGAACTGTCCGGCGGGCAGCGGCAGCGCGTAGCCCTCGCCCGCGCCCTTGCCGTCGATCCCGACGTGCTTTTGCTGGACGAACCGCTTGGCGCGCTGGACCTGAAACTTCGCCGGCAGATGCAGGACGAACTGAAGGCAATCCAGAAGCGCGTCGGCACGACCTTCGTCCATGTCACCCACGATCAGGAGGAAGCGATGGCCATCGCCGACCGCATCGTGGTGATGAACCAGGGAAAAGTGGAGGACTTGGGCGCGCCGTCGGAAATCTATATGCGGCCGAAATCGCTCTTTTCCGCCGGTTTCATGGGCGAGGTCAACTTCCTGCAAGGCAGGGTGCGGGAGGCGGCCAATGACAGTGCCCGGGTCGAGACGCCGGTCGGAACCGTCGTCCTCCCCGCCGCGAATTTCATCAGCGGCAAGCCGGCGCCCGGCGACCACGTGACGCTGTGCATCCGGCCCGAGCATTTCTGCGAAGCAGCCAGTCACTCGGCGGTTCGGTTGGGCGAGGCGCACATCACCTCCGCCGCGTTTTTCGGCACCCACTTCAGGTGTCATCTCGCCCCCATGGCGGCCAATGAGTTGAGCCTCGTCGCGCATATGCCGCAAGCATCCACGGTGACGCCAGGCGAGCGCATCCCCCTTGCGCTCGATCCCTCCGCCGTGACAGCACTGGCTGCGGCGTAAAGGAGAGGCAATGCAGAGAATTCCAGCAGACAAATGGTATGCCGTGACCCGTCTCGATGATGACGTTACCTATATCTGCGAGCCACACATCAAGGAGTTCTATCGCTGCAACATTTGGCATGTGCGCGGGCGCGATTCCGACATGCTGGTCGACAGCGGCATGGGTGTCGTCTCGCTGCGGGAATGGGTACCGCTTGTTACCGAGCGCCCGCTGCTTGCAGTCGCCAGCCACACCCATTTCGACCACATAGGCTGCCATCACGAATTCGAATGCCGGGCGGTCCACGCGGCGGAAGCCGAGCTTCTCGCACAGCCGACACGTGCCAATACGCTCGCCGATCCCTATGTCACCGACGACATATTCGACGCGCTGCCGCCCGAGCCCTACTGCTCGAAATGCTACGGCGTGATGGCCGCGCCGGCCACGCGGATCCTGCAGGACGGCGACGTGATCGACCTGGGCGACCGGCATTTCGAAGTCGTCCACACGCCCGGCCATTCGCCCGGAGGGATTGCGCTGTGGGAGGAAAGGACGGGTATCCTCTTCTCCGGGGACATTCTCTATGACGGTCCGCTGATTGAAGACACCTACCACTCCGACGCCACCGACTATCTGGCCTCCATGAAGCGGTTATTGGACTATCCGGTCCGCGTGGTTCACGGCGGGCATTTCCCAAGCTTCGACGGCGCGCGATACCGGCAACTGATCCGCCATTGGCTCGACGCAAAGCGCGACCGTCCGACAGGCCAACGGTTGGGCTGAGCAACCCGCAAACGAAAAGACCCGGCGCGAGGCCGGGTCCGTCCGATGGTGTGGTTATGTCGGTGTCGCCGTTCAGGCGGCCATGGCCTTCTTCAGGTTCTCGTCGATCTTGTCGAGGAAGCCGGTGGTGGAGAGCCAGGG
>NZ_JABXYK010000012.1 GCF_013378445.1 Mycoplana rhizolycopersici | reverse complement strand
AACGGCCGCACGGGCGCGGGCCGGGCCCCGCGCACGCGACAGTGCTGCTTCGCCGCTATCGGGAGAAACCGGTTGTTCCGGCGGTGGCAGCACCTCCGCCGCCCGTGCGAACGGGGCGGCGACGACGGATAGCGACAGGGCGGCAACCAGCGATCTTCTTTTCATGCCCCCGACGTAGTGCACCCGTCGGCGGATTTCCCGGCCTACAACCGCAAATCACGCGTATTTTACAAACCCGCGATCGCTTTTTTGACCGGAGGCCGCCCGCAATTTCCCAGATGCGGCGGACGGCCCGGCCCTCCATGGCCTTTCTCAGAAGCGGTAGGTGATACCGGTGCCGATCAGCCAGGGATCGAGCTTCGCCTTGCCCGACAGCGGCGCCCCATCCAGTTTGGCCTTCCATTCCGGCTCCAGGAACAGCTTCTTGACGTCGAAGTTTACGCCCCAATGCTCGTCGAGCATGTAGTCGAAGCCGACCTGGAGGGCGGCGCCGAACTCGTTCTTGACGTCGAGATCCGAAAACGCGCCCTTTCCGGACTGGTTGTAGAACAGGGTGTAGTTCACGCCCGCGCCCACATAGGGCTTGAACGCGCCGAAGTCGGTGAAGTGGTACTGCAACGTCAGTGTCGGCGGCAGCAGCCAGGTCTTGCCGACCTTGCCGAGCGCCTCGATCGAGCCGGCCGCATCGATATTGGCATAGGTCGTGCCGAGGACCAGTTCGGCCGCGATGTTGTTCGTGAAGTAGTAGGTGATGTCGAGTTCCGGGACGATCGTGTCGCTGTAGGAGAGATCCGAACCGCTGATGCCGTTGACGTGACCGGAATTGTTGGTGATCACGCCGAGCGCGCGCAGGCGGATCTGCCAGGGGCCGAGTGCTTCGACGTCTGCCGCCACCGCTTCTGCGGCCGGCGCCGGCGTCAGGTCGGCCGCCGTCGCCGCCTGCCCGATCGTCGCGAGCGCCACAGCTGCAAAAAGGCTCAGGGAACGGGTCAGGGTATTCGGCATATCTACTCTCCTTGATCGATGAACGGCAGCGGAAAGGCCGCTGCTGCGCCGCCACTATCGTCAGCCGGAGTACGGAGGAGTTGAGATGGATCAATAGTTTAGCGAGTGCGCGCGGAATTTCCACGCACACTCGCGGCCGTTGCAACTATGTCACGTCAGAGGCGAGCGGCCGGTCTCAGGCTGCCTTGCGCAGTTCGTGGCCGAAACGCCGGCCGGAGGCGACGAGCATGCCAGCCGCCCCTTCCAGCCAGCCGTCCTTCAGTTCCAGCGCCAGGAACCGATGCCGCTCGAACGGGCCGGGCATGACGAGATGGGCGGTCTTGCCGGCAAAGAAGCCGAAGCGCTCGTAATAGGGGGCGTCGCCGACGAGCAGCACCGCGCCGTGGCCGCGGCTCGCAGCCTCGGTGATCGCAGCGCGCATCAGCGCCCCGCCGATGCCCTTGCCCTCGTGGTCGGAATCGACGGCGAGCGGCCCGAGGAGAAGTGCGGGCACGGGATTGCCGGAACCATCCACGCCCGCTTCGACGTTCCACAGCCGCACCGTGCCGATGACATGGCCGTCGCCGTCGCGCGCGACGAGCGCCAGCCCCTCGGCGGGCACCCGGCCCCGGCGGAGCTTCTCGGAGGACTTGCGGAAACGCCCCTCGCCCATGGCGCGGTCGAGCAGGCGCTCGCGCGCCACCACGTCGCCGGCGTTCTCCCGGTCGATTGCGAATGCGGACTGCGCGAAGAACGCGCGAACAGAACCAAGAACAGTGGCCATCCCGGCCTCCCGAACTTCAATTGCCGCCACCAGCGGTCACCGGATCTCAAATTGTGAGTGGCGCTCCCGCCCGTCGCGGGAGCCGCCTCGATCGGTTCAGATCACGTAAGCCTTCAGCGGCTCGAAACCGTTGAAGGCGACGGCCGAGTAGGTCGTCGTATAGGCACCGGTGCCCTCGATCAGCACCTCGTCGCCGATCGAAAGGGTGATCGGCAGCGGGTACATGTTCTTCTCGTAGAGCACGTCGGCCGAATCGCAGGTCGGGCCGGCAAGCACGCAGGGCTGCATCTCGTCGCCGTCGCGCGCGGTGCGGATCGGGTAGCGGATCGCCTCGTCCATCGTCTCGGCGAGGCCGCCGAACTTGCCGATGTCGAGGAACACCCAGCGATGGGCGTCGTTGTCCGACTTCTTCGAAACCAGCACGACTTCCGCCTTGATCACGCCGGCATTGCCGACCATGCCGCGGCCCGGCTCGATAATCGTCTCCGGGATGTGGTTGCCGAAGTGCTTCTTCAGCGCGCCGAAGATCGCCTGGCCGTAAGCCTCCGCGGAGGGCACGTCGCGCAGGTACTTGGTCGGAAAGCCGCCGCCCATGTTGACCATCTTCAGCTCGATGCCCTGCTTGGCCAGTTGCACGAAGACGCGCTTGGCGTCGGAGAGTGCCGCATCCCAGGCGTCCAGCTTCGTCATCTGCGAACCCACATGGAACGAGACGCCGTAGGAGACCAGGCCCAACTGGTGGGCGTAGACAAGCACGTCGACGGCCATCTGCGGCACGCAGCCGAACTTGCGCGACAGCGGCCATTCCGCACCCTCGCCGTCCGTCAGCACGCGGCAGAACACGCGTGCGCCGGGAGCCGCACGCGAAATCTTCTCGACTTCCTCATGGCAATCGACGGCGAAGAGAGAGACCCCCAGCGCATGGGCGCGGGCAATGTCGCGCTCCTTCTTGATCGTGTTGCCGAACGAGATGCGGGCGGGCGTCGCGCCGGCATCGAGCGCCATTTCGATTTCGGCGACAGACGCGCAATCGAAATTGGAGCCCATGCTGGCGAGAAGGCGCAGGATTTCCGGCGCCGGATTGGCCTTGACGGCGTAGTAGATGGCGCTGTCGGGCATCGCGTGGCGGAACGCCTTGAAGTTGTCGCGCACGACGTCGAGGTCGACCACGAGGCACGGGCCGTCGGGACGTCGGGTGTTCAGAAAGTCGATGATGCGTGCAGACGCCATGTCAGTATTCCCCATGATCCAGCGCTCCGGAAAATCCGGAGGACAAAGGGCATACGCGAACACGCGATGGAACCAGCCGGTGGAGACCCCGGAACCAAGCATGCGCGGTATGCGCGAACGGTGAACCAGAGCCCGCCTAGGCTCGAGTCCGGCTTTGTCTGCCATGGATTGGAGGGGATGATCCCAACCGCACTTCCGGCAATGAAGGTGTGCCTCTTCAGTAACCCCGGCTGTTGGAAAGCCGGCAGACACCAGAAAGGCCCGCACCGTCGTTGCTTCAAGATGTCCTCGCATTTCCCGGTTGGCCGGAATAGCGACTGGAGCGGTTAGTTCCAGGTACCTTACCGATGACCTCACCTTAGGGATTGCTCCCAGTTCGAGGGTCGGCGGACACCCACAGGCACGTGCGACTTTGGGCAAGGGGGAGATAAGAAGATTCCCTGTCGCAATCAAGAGTTTTTTGAAGCCGCTATTGAAAATTTTGGGCTATCCCACGACATTCCGAAGGCTTAGCAGCTAGAACAGGATTTGCATGGACACGTTGACCCGCATTCGCGCCTACATCGACGTCGTCGATGCAGAAGGCTTTTCCGCCGCCTCCCGCAAGGTCGGCAAATCCAAGGCGCTCCTGTCAAAGTATGTGCGCGAGCTGGAAGACGAGCTTGGCGCGCTGCTTCTGAACCGCACCACGCGGCAGTTCTCGATGACGGAGGCGGGCCATACCTACTATCGCACCGCCTCGGAGATTCTGAAGGAGATCGACAACCTCGCAGATCTCGTGCGCGAGAAGAACACGGACCTGAAGGGCAAGCTGAAGATCTCCGCCCCGCGCACATTCGTCGATGCCGAGATTGGCCAGTCGCTGATCGACTTCGGCCGCGAGCACCCCGAGCTGTCGCTCGAGATCGTCTCCGACGATCGCTTCGTCGATCTGGTCGAGGAAGGCTTCGACGTCGCGATCCGCATCACGCGACTGGAGGATTCCACCCTCATCGCCCGCAAGCTCGGCGACTTCTACCTGAAGATCTGCGCCTCGCCACAGTTCCTGGAAAAGACCGGGCCGATCGCGCACCCGTCCGAACTCTCGCGTTTCCCCTGCATCATCGACACCAACGGAAAGTCGCACAGCAACTGGCGCTTCATCGATGCCAAGGGCACGAACTTCAGCGTTCCGGTCGGCGGTCACATTGAAGTGAACAGCCCGACTACGGCCGTGCGCGCCGCCGAAAGCGGCCTCGGCATCGCGCAGGTGCCCGAGTTCGTAGCGCGAAACGGCATCGATTCCGGCAGGCTCATCGCCATTCTCGACGATTTTCTGCCCGCGGACCGCGGAATCTACGCGATCTATCCCCATCGGCGCTATCTTCCGGCAAAGGTCCGCACCTTCGTCGACTTCCTGTACAACTGGTTCAAGAAGTATGGTGACGCTGCGGAAGCGCGAAGCTGAACTGCACGCGCAACGGGTCGCCGGCCGCGAAGTCCAAATTCCGGCCCATTTACGCTACATTCGATGGCGAATCGAAAAAGCTGCCCTCGACAGGAAGCGTTTGCCCATGAAACCCGCCCCCCTCCTGCTAGCTGGCGCCGCATGGCTGCTGCCTGCTGCGGCCTTTGCCCATCCCCATATTTTCGCCGAAGCCAGGCTGGAGGTCGTCGCCGGCGAAGATGGCAAGATTTCCGAGCTGCGCAACGTCTGGCGGTTCGACGAGATGTTCTCGTCCAGCGTCGTTCTGGACTTCGACAAGAACGGCAACCTGCAGCTCGATGCCGACGAACTGGCCGAAGTGGGCCAGACCGTGCTGGAGTCGCTGGAAGAGTACAGCTACTACACGACCATCTCCGAGGACGGGAAGGATGTGAAGGTCTCCAAGCCAGTCGCGATCAACGTCGACTTCAAGGACGGCCAGCTCCTGATGTTCTTCTCGCTGAAGCCGGTGCAGGCCATGCCGCTGAAAGGAAAGCTCACCTTCGGCGTCTACGATCCTACAATGTATGCCTCGATGGATTTCCCGACCGACGAAAGCATGGTCGTCATCGGCGACAAGTTCGCAGCCTGCAAGCATCAGGTGGTCCGCCCCGATCCGGACGAGGTGCTGGCGCAGAACGAGGGCACCCTGACGGATGCCTTCTGGAACGACCCGACCGGGACCGACATGTCCAAGCTCTTCGCAACACGGCTGGAGGTGACATGCTGAAGAACCGGAACACCCAGCGCATCGTGGTCGCCGTAGCCCTGCTCGTCGTCGCGGGTCTTGGCGTCGCACACGCCCAGTCGCCGCTCGGTATCGGCAGCGCAGAACCGTCCTTCAAGACGACCGGCCTGTTCGGCGGGTTCTTCGCCTGGATCAACGCCGAGCAGCAGGCTTTCTACCGGCTGCTGACCGGCGCGCTGAAGAACATGCGCGAAAATCCCTGGGCCGCCTCCACGCTCGTCGGCCTCTCCTTCGCCTACGGCGTCTTCCATGCCGCCGGCCCTGGCCACGGCAAGGCGGTGATCTCCTCCTACATGCTCGCCAACGAAATCGAGCTGAAGCGCGGCGTGCTTCTGTCCTTCCTCTCGTCCCTGCTGCAGGGCGTCGTTGCGATCCTGCTGGTCGGCGCTGCCTATCTGCTGCTGCGCGGCACCGCGATCTCGATGACCCAGGCGACGCAGACGCTGGAAACCATAAGCTACGCGCTGATCGCCGCGTTTGGCGCCTGGCTTCTCTACCGCAAGCTCTGGCGGCGCGGCCCTGCCGTGATGCCGGCAGGCGCCGGTCCCGCCTCTGCACACGCGCATGCAGATCACGGGCATCATCACCATGACCATGCGCATGTGCATCACGGGCATTCGCACGGGCCGGGAGACGTCTGCTCAACCTGCGGCCATGCCCATGCCCCGGATCCGGAACTCCTGAAAGGCGATCGCTTCGCTCTGCGCGAAGCCTGGTCGGCGATCGTCGCAGTCGGCCTGCGCCCCTGCTCCGGCGCGCTGATCGTGCTGTCGTTCGCCCTGCTGAACGGGCTTTATCTCGGCGGCGTGCTCTCGGTCTTTGCCATGTCGATTGGCACGGCGATCACCGTATCGATCCTTGCGACGCTCGCCGTCACGGCCAAGGGCGCAGCGATGCGCTTTGCCGGCAGCGAGAACGCAGCCCTGCGCGTCGGCAGCGCGATAGAAATTCTGGGCGCCGTCCTGGTGCTTGCACTGGGGCTGATCCTGCTCGGCGCCTCGCTGCAGGCCTGATCACGCCTTTTGTCGACAGACGTTATTCGCGTCCGCGCTGATAGCGGGCGCGCAGCCAGAACAGCAGGAAGAAGGCGAGCACCAGGATTACGGCCAGCACGGCCGACAGCCAGGGTGAAATGCTGGCGAGCGAAATCATCACGCTCGGCAGGATGAAGAAGACGACACCCGTGACGAGCAGGATGACGGCCGCAGCGATGGCGGCGGACCGCCCGCTCTTGTCGTTCGACCCGCTCACGATGCTTCTTCCCCGCTGAATTCCGAGCGCAAGTCCTCCAGCCGCCGCTTCTGCCGGCCCTGTGCGTCGAAATTGTCGGGCGACAGCCAGGCCTCGAACGCGCGGGCGACGACCGGCCACTCGCTGTCGATGATGGAAAACCATGCGGTATCCCGGTTCTGTCCCTTGGACAGCATGTGCTGGCGAAAGACGCCTTCGAAGGTGAACCCCAGCCTTTGCGCCGCACGCTTGCTGGCTTCGTTGAGGTTGTTGCACTTCCACTCGTAGCGGCGATAGCCCAGATCCTCGAAGACGTGCCTGGCCAGAAGATACTGGCCCTCGGTCGACAAGGGCGAGCGCGCCATCGCCGGGCCATGGGCGATCCCGCCGATCTCGACGACGCCGTTGGCCGGATCAGGTCGCATGTAGTTTGCCATGCCGACGACCTTGCCGCTTTCCTTATCGCGGAAGATCTCCGTGACCCAGCCACCCTTCTGTACGCCCGCGAGCCACGCGTCGAAATCCTCGATGCCGGCAAAGTCGTTCTGCGCGAAATAGGTCAGGAGCGGATTGATGGCCATGCCGCCGAACCCGTCCCACAGGGCTTGAAGGTGCGCTGTCCGGTCATAGGGCTCAATCCTGACGAAACGCCCGTCCAGCACGACGGGCGCCGGTGCCGGGCAGCCTTTCCAGTCCTTCAGGTCACGCATTCAAACCTCCCCTAGCCGATGCCGTCGCGCCGCCGCAGGGCGGGCAGGCGCACATGCTCCCGGCATTGCGCTGCCGGGTGCAGTAAAGCCATAGGACAGGGTGCGTCCGCAGACAAATGCAAAGTGGTGATGGATCCGATCAGGCCCAGGGGCCGGCGGGGGCCTTTGCAGAGGATACCGTCGCCTCGATATGATCGACCAGCGCGTCCGGCAGGGCCAGCCGGCCGGCGAGCAGGTCGAGATAGCCACGCTCGGCACGGCTGTTTGGCTCGATCGTCAGCCGTGAGGCGGTGTAGAGCTCGACGCGCTGCTCCTCGGTCTTTGCAGCTGCGACGATGCTGTCGAGATCGACCGGGTTGGCAAGCTCCTGTTCGAGGAAGGAGGCCATGTCGCCGCCGATGCCCGAGACCTTGAGCTTGTCGGCGATGTGCGCGCGTTCGGCGTCGTCGATGTGGCCGTCGGCGCGGGAGGCGGCGATCATCGCCCGCACCAGCGTCAGGGCGAAATCGTCGCTGACGGTCTCGGTCGCAAACCCCGAATTCGAGGGCGGCGGCAGCAGTTCGGGTTCCTTTGGCGCCGCCTGGGCGGCATCGGCCGGAGACTGGCCGTTCTTGTAGTTCTTGTAGGCCTGATACCCCAGGCCCGCGATTGCGGCGAGCCCGCCGAGCTTCAGCGCGCTGCCTGCGACCTGCCGGCCGCCGCTCGTGCCGAGCAGGATGCCGGCAATGGCGCCCGCCGCCAGCGGATTGTCCTTGGCCATCTGCCCGACCTGACCGGCCCGATCGCGCACGGTGCCCCCGGCACCGGGAATCTGCGATCCGAGAAACTGATCCAGCAACTTCTTCGCATCAAACATCGCATTCTCTCCCTTGCCGTGATGATATCGGAGTGAGACATAGGAATGCGACCGCGGGAATACAAACACTGCTTGCAGGAAAAGAAATCGCCGCCCGGCGGAACCGGACGGCGATGGTCGTTGATCGCTGCCTCGGACGTCGGGCGTTCAGCCCTTCAGGCCGGCGGCTTCCGCTGCAAGCTTCGTGATGCCGGCCCAGTCGCCCCTGGCGACCAGTTCCTTCGGCGCGACCCAGGAGCCGCCGACGCAGATGACGTTCGGCAGCGAGAGATAGTCCTTGGCGTTTGCAAGCGAGATGCCGCCGGTCGGGCAAAACAGCGTGCCGGCGAGCGGAGACGACAGTGCCTTGAGGTAGCTGGCGCCGCCGGCCTGCTCGGCCGGGAAGAATTTCAGCACCTCGTAGCCTTCATCGCGCAAGGCCATCACCTCGCTGGCCGTCGCAGCACCGGGCAGGAGCGGCACGGAAGACGCAGAGGCGGCATCCAGCAGTTCCTGCGTCGTGCCGGGGCTGACGATGAACTGCGAGCCTGCCTCGACCGCCTGATCGAACTGGGCCGCGTTCAGGATCGTGCCGGCGCCGGCGACCGCCCCTTCCACCTCGTTGGCGACCAGCCGGATCGCTTCCAGCGCAGCCGGGGTGCGAAGCGTGATCTCGATCGCCTTGAGGCCGCCGGCCACGAGCGCACGCGCCAGTGGCACCGCGGTGGCGGCATCGTCGATGATCAGGACCGGAACCACCGGCTGGAGTTTCAGCACGGACAGAAGCTTTTCGGTTTTGTCAGCCATCGGCGCACCCTTAAAACGATTGAATGTGGCGCTGAAATACTCCCTCCGGCCGCCCGTGTCGAGAAGAAAGCCCTTGCTTTCCGGTCGCACTATCCCTTGCGGCGCGGCTGACGAGGCTGCGAGGAGGCCCCGGCCTTTCGCGCCTTGCCACCAACCGTCCATGGTGTAGTGTTGGCTCAACCGACTATCCACAATGCGAAAGCGGGTGGCATGGCCAAGGAGATCGAAAGAAAATTTCTGGTATCCGGCAAGCGGTGGCGGCTTCTGGCCGACGCGGGTGAATCCATCAAGCAAGGCTATCTGGCAACGATGGACGACCGTTCGCTGAGGGTAAGGCTCTACGGCGACGGGCGCGCATGCCTGACCCTGAAGATCGGACAGTCGGCGCTCGAGCGCGACGAATACGAGTTCGACATTTGCCCCGAGGTCGCGGCCGAAATGCTGGACCAGGCCATGGGCGCGGTCCTGGAGAAGGTTCGCTACCGGATCGAGTACAAGGGCTTCGTCTGGGAGATCGACGTCTAAGGCGGACGCTACAGCGGGCTCGTCGTCGCAGAAGTGGAATTGGAAAGTGCTGCCGACCGGCCCGAGATTCCCGATTGGGTCGGACGCGAAGTGACAGGCGACTTCCGCTATTCCAACCAGGCCATGGCCTTGTCCAAGGGAGCGATCACGTCGTTTCATGAGCCTCACACTCAAAGCGGATAGGCCGCTCGAAGACGAAATCCGCCGCGTCGCCTCCAGCTATCTCAAGAAGGCGCGGTGCGCCCTTGAGCAGCAGCCGGACGGGCCGCACGAGGCCATTCACGCTGCCCGCAAGAAATTCAAGCGCATCAGGAGCCTTTACCGGCTCGTGGCAAGCGCTGACAAACGGTTCCAGAAGCGCGAGAACGAACGCATCGGCACGCTCGGCCGTAGCCTCGCATCGACAAGGGATGCGACCTCGCTTGTCGAGACGGCCCGCAGGCTGACGGGCGCGTCCTCGACCGTGGAGGAGCGCATGGCGCTGGAGCGGATCCATGCAAAGCTGGAGGCGCGACGCAACGCGATCGCCAAGGATCAGGCGACGGATGAGCTGATCGAGAGGGCAGTCGCCCTTTGCGACGACGCGCTTGCCGCCGTACATGACTTCAGCCTTTCCTGCAGTCATAAACGCGCGGCCGAGATTCTGGGCAACGGCTGGCGCAGGACCGGCCGCAAGGCTGCGCATGCGCTGGTTGAAGCGCGGCAGGCCGGCGATCCCGAGAGCTTTCACACCCTGCGCAAGCGCACGCAGGATCGCTGGGTGCACTGCCGGTTCCTGGCGGAAGCCTGGCCGGCCGCACTCGGCGGGACCCGCCAGCAGGCCCGGCGGCTTGTCACCTTGCTGGGCGAGAACCAGGATATCGCGCTTCTGACGGCTTTCGCCGACACTCATCATGACGAGCTCGGCTCGCCCAAGGACCTCGCGCACCTGATTGCCGTCATGATTGCCGAAGGCGACAGGCTCCGCTCGGAAGCGCTGCCGCTTGCCGGACTGCTGTTTCCCGAAAACGCGCGGGCGGACGCCGGGCGCATCGAACTCCTCTGGCGGCACGCGGCCTGACGAGCGGCCCCCGGGAGCGCCCTCAGAGCGACTTGACGATTTGCCGCAGACGGGCCACGGCCGGCATCGGCACGCACACAATTGCGCGCCAACGCGCAAAGCTGTATTTCAGCCCGCATGAGCGAACTCCAGACCAAATCGTCGCGGCCTGCCGGGGAACCCTTCCTCGTTGCGGCCCTCTATCACTTCGTTTCCGTGCCGCGCTTTGCCGAACTGCGCGCGCCGTTGCAGGCGCTATGCGAGGAAAACGGCGTGCGCGGCACGCTGCTGCTGGCCCATGAGGGCATCAACGGCACCATCGCCGGCCCGGCGGACGGCATCCGGACGGTGCTCGCCTACCTGCGTGCGCAACCGGAGTTCGCAGGTCTGGAGCACAAGGAAAGCCACGCCGCCGACATGCCGTTCCTGCGCATGAAGGTGCGGCTGAAGAAGGAAATCGTCACCATGGGGGTCGAGAACATCGACCCGAACCGGGTTGTCGGCACCTATGTCGAGCCGAAGGACTGGAACGCGCTGATCTCCGACCCCGGCACGATCCTCATCGACACCCGCAACGACTACGAGACCGCGATCGGCGTCTTCAAGGGCGCGGTAGACCCGCAGACCAAGACCTTCCGCGAGTTTCCCGATTGGGTGCGCAACCACACCGGGCTGCACAACAAGCCGAAGATCGCCATGTACTGCACCGGCGGCATCCGCTGCGAGAAGGCGACGGCCTTCATGAAGGAGCAGGGCTTCGACGAGGTCTATCACCTCAAGGGCGGCATCCTGAAATATCTGGAGGAAGTGCCGGCGGAGGAAAGCCTCTGGGAAGGCGCCTGCTTCGTCTTCGACGAGCGCGTCTCGGTCACCCATGGCCTGCAGGAAGGCGAGCATACGCTTTGCCGGGCCTGCCGCCAGCCGTTGACCGCCGAGGACGTCACTGCCCCCACCTTCGAGGCGGGCGTCTCCTGCCCGCATTGCTTCGAGACGCGCAGCGACGAGGATCGGGCGCGCTTCCGCCAGCGCCAGAAGCAGATGGACCTTGCGAGAAAGCGCGGCGAAAAGCATCTCGGAAGCTGATCGGGACCTGATACCCGCCGCTGTTCGCACACGCGGGCAACCGGAAAGCGGATACCGGCGAACGCTCGCCGCCGGTATCGTCAATGACGGACGTCATGCTTGGGAGGCCGGGATCGCCGGCCGACGCCTGCAGCGGCGTTCACCGAAAGCCGCGTTCTCATCGAAATTGGTCGTTCCAATGCGACGGCATCTCACAGCGCTTTGTGGTTGCCCCTGGGAAACTGCTCTGCGAGTGCCTTGTACCAGTGGCCACTCTTCTTGATCGTCCGGACCTGCGTGTCGTAGTCGACATGGACGATGCCGAAGCGCATGCGATAGCCCTCCGCCCATTCGAAGTTGTCCATCAGGCTCCAGGCGAAATAGCCGCGCATCGGATAGCCTTCGCCGATCAGGGCGGCAGTGACGTCAAGGTGCTCGGCGATGTAGTCGAGTCGCGGTTGATCGTCGACGATGCCGTCCTCGACATCCATGTTGTAGCAGGCGCCGTTCTCGGTAATGTAGCACTCGGGAAGCCTGTAGGCGGCATTCAGCCGGCGGATCAGATCGCCGAGCGCCGGGGCATGGACCTCCCAGCCGATATCGGTCTTGACCTCCGCAACGGCCGAGGCCGGCAGCGTCGCCGGAAATTCCGCATCCGTTGCCGGATCGGCCACCACCCGCATCGGGGTGTAGTAGTTCAGTCCCCACCAGTCGAGCGGCTGGTGGATCGTCTCCATGTCGCCTGGCTCGATCTGCGGCATGCGATGACCGAGCGCGCTCATGAAGCTTTCGGGACAGGCGCCCTCGAAGACCGGGCCGAAGAAGACGCCGTTGTGAAAATCGAAGGCGCGCCGCTCGGCGGCAAGGTCGTCCGGCCGTTCGGAGCCGGGATAGGTCTGGTGCGCGTTGAGCACGAGCCCCACCGGCAGTTCCGGCCGCTCGGAACGGATCGAAGCGACCCCGAGGCCGTGCGCCAGGTTGGTGAAGTGCAGCGCGTGCAGGGCCGCGTCCATGTTGCGCTCTCCCGGCGCGTGGATGCCATAGAGGTGGCTGAGCCAGACCGAGCACCACGGCTCGTTGAAGGTGGCGACGGCATCGAGCCGGTCGCCGAGGCGGTCGGCGATCGTCTTGGCATAGCGCTGGAAGGCATGCGCCGTCTGCCGCGCGGTCCAGCCGCCCTCGCCCATCAGCGCCAGCGGCAGGTCCCAGTGGTAGAGCGTGGCAAACGCCTTGATGTCCCGCGTCTTCAGCCCGTCGACAAGGCGATCGTAGAAATCGAGCCCCTTTTCGTTGATCGGTCCCGTGCCCTCGGGGATGACGCGCGGCCAGGCGATGGAAAACCGGTAGGCCGAGACGCCGAGCGTCTGGATCAGGTCGAGATCCTCGTCCAGCCGGTTGTAGTGGTCGCAGGCAATATCGCCATTGTGCCGGCCGAAGACGCGGCCGGGCATGTTGGAGAAGGCATCCCAGATCGACGGCTTGCGCCCGTCCGCCTTCGACGCGCCCTCGATCTGGAATGCGGCGGTCGCCACGCCAAAGACGAAATCGCCGGGGAAACGGTCGGAGAGGATCTTGATGTCGGTCATTCGGCAATCCGTCGGTTGGGGCGTTTCGAAGCGTACGCGCTGCGTTACTGCACATGCGTTACTGCAACGTTGCAGTAACGCATGTGCAGTAAAGAGCTTTGGCGGTTTGTCAACCGGCCGAATGCGGAGAGGGCGACATGCGCGGCCACCACGCGCGGGGCACCGCCGTGGTTGGAACCTGCCTGTCGTACGGACGGGGCGCTGGAAACTGCCTCATCTGAAGTAAAATAGTGTGGCACCTTTCAGCGCCCCGTTCGGCGGTTTTTGTCCGCAACTTCGCCCTTCTGCTCCCGTCCTGCGACGGGCCTGTGCGCCTCCCGGGCGCGTCCGGGGCGCAACTCGGAGCAGAAAGCTCCGCCGTCCCCAGAGGAGGGCCTTTCTACGAACCCCTGTTGAAGGGACATGCGTCCTTTCCCTGCAACAGGCGCCGGTTCCGCCTCGCCGCAACGCCTCGCGGTGTATCCAAAAGCGGAACACGGGAATTATAGGCAGGATATAGGACACGGGGATGAACGAAATCCCGGCTGCAGGCGACGTTTTAGATTTCCGCCGTGAAATCATAACCTTGACTGACACGTCAGGTGCAAAGGGCCAAAGCGATGTTCCCGCCTTTGCGTCGTCGCACCGTCGGACGCGAAACGCGTTCACGCATGGGACCGTGAGTTCGTGCTGAACCGCGACTTGCGAGGCGGCGATCAATGCGGCGCGGGCTGCAGATGATGGATCGGCCTGCCATCCACCGCGATCGCCTGCGTGTTCTGCAACTGCTGGATATCCGCCTCGGACAGGATCGGCCGGTCGATCTTAAGCGTCAGCCTGTCGAGCGTCGCGGTCAATGCGAACGGTGGCTGGTAATCGTCATCGTTCACGCCGGTCAGCGTGTCGGAGCCGATGTCGAAGCTTTCGTCCCACTGCAGGATCATCGGCAACGTATGGGCAAGGCGCTCGGTATCGACGACCTTGCCGTCGACCTTGAGCGTACCGACGCCAGGCTGGCCCAGGCCGCTCATGTTGTTGTAGGCCAGCGTGCCGATGCCGAGGCCTTCATATTTGAAGTCGAACTCGATGGTGTGCTTGCCGGGCGCAAGCGCGTCCTGGCCTTCCCATTTGACCCGCTTGAGGTCGACGAGGTTCCACAGGAAGACCGGCCGGCCCTTGAGCAGATAGAAGCCGTATCCGGCAAAGCGCCCGCCCGAAGTGAGGATCATCCCCTCCGCACCGCCGTCTGGAACGTCGATCTCGGCGGTGATGGAATAGGACGTGTTGAGGAGGGAGGGCGAATCGCCCTGCGGCAGCCCGACCATCGGCTGCGTGTAGACGAACTCCGTCCGGCCCGCGGTGATGTTGGGGCGCGGCGCGACCATGCGGGCCGCAACAGACGCATCCATGGGGAATACCTGGTACTTCCGCGCCTCCTCGATGAACAGCTTTTTGAGCTGCGCGACCTTGTCCGGGTTCTGGTCGGCGATGTTGCTCGACTGGCTGAAATCCTCCTGCAGATTGTAGAGTTCCAGCGTCTGGTTGTTGAGCGGGTCCGGGTTGGCAGGACCGAACGCTTCCCACGGCGCACGGTTGACTTGGGTGCTCAGCAGCCAGCCATCGCTGTAAAGCGCCCACTGCCCGAGCATTTCGAAATACTGCGTCTCATGGCGCGACGGGGCCTTGGCATTGCTCTGGTCGAAGGTGTAGGCGAAGCTCGTACCTTCGATCGGCGACTGCGGTATGCCGTCGACGGTCTCGGGCGCGGGAATGCCCGTCACTTCGAGGATGGTCGGCACGACGTCGATGAAATGCGTGAACTGCTCCCTAAGCCCGCCCTTGTCCTTGATGCGTGCTGGCCAGGAGATGGCCATGTTCTGCCCGATGCCGCCGAGTTTCGAGGCATTCTGCTTGAACCAGCTGAACGGGGTATTGAAAGCCCAGGACCAGCCGGCCGACATGTGGTTGTAGGTTTGCTCCGTACCCCAGACATCGTACCATTTCATCTGCGCCGCAACCGGCATGTCGTTGATGCCGTTGAAGAACGCGACCTCGTTCGGGGTACCGAGCGGGCCGCCCTCGGCACTCGTGCCGTTGTCGCCGTTGATGTAGATGATCAGCGTATCGTCCAGCTTGCCCATATCGGAGATCGCCTGGACGACCCGGCCGATCTCGTGGTCGCTGTAGGCGGCATAGGCGGCAAAGATTTCCGCCTGCCGGATGAACAGCTTCTTCTCGTCGGCCGTCAGGTCATCCCAGTTCTTCAGCACGCTGGTCGGCCACGGCGCAAGCTGGGTATCCTGCGGGATGACGCCGAGCTTCTTCTGGTTCTCGAAGATGCGGTCGCGAAGCTTGTTCCAGCCGTCGTCGAAGAGATGCATCGCCGCGATCTTGTCGACCCATTCCTTCGTCGGGTGATGCGGGGCGTGGGTGGCGCCGGGCGCATATTTGACGAGGAACGGCTTGTCCGGCAGCGTCTGGTTCAGGCGATTGAGATAGGCGATGGCATCGTCTGCCATGCCGGTGACGAGGTTCCATCCGGGCTTCCCCTCGAAGGGATAGATCTGGGTGGTGTTGCGAAAGAGATTGGGCTGCCACTGGTTGGCGTCACCGCCCACGAATCCGTAGAAATACTCGAACCCCATGCCAATCGGCCATTGGTCGAAGGGGCCGGCCTGGCTGGCCTCAAAGGCGGGCGTGTTGTGATCCTTGCCGAACCAGGCGGTGGAATAGCCGTTGTCGCGCAGGATGCGGCCGATGGTGGCCTTGTCCTTGCCGATGATGCTGTTGTAGCCCGGAAAGCCGGTGGACTGCTCCGAGATCACGCCGAAGCCGCTGGAGTGGTGGTTTCGCCCGGTGATCAGGGCCGCACGCGAGGGCGAACACAGGGCCGTCGAGTGAACATTGTTGAAGCGCAGCCCTTCGTTGGCGATACGGTCCATGGCCGGCGTCGGAATGACCCCGCCAAATGTGCTGGGAACGCCGAAGCCGGCATCGTCGGTGATGATCAGCAAGATGTTGGGCGACCCCTTCGGGGGCACGATGCGCGGCGCCCACCAGGCCTGCGAATTGAGAGCATCATCCTTGATGACGCCGCCGAAGGCCGGATCGGGGGGAGGCAGTTGCCTGCCGTCTATCGTGGTCGTCGCGGACGGCGAGCCGACCGTGCCGGTGGTCTGGGCGTCGGCGGTTTTGCCCGCAGCCGGGAACGCCAGTGTCGCCGCGATCCCCAGAGCGCAGGCGACAAATCCAGATGTCTTGAAACGCATTGCCAATCCCCCATCGAAGGCAGCCTTCGATCGGCTGCACAAGATTGATTGACTGCTATCAATGCCTGCAACGCATCGCGGCCGACCCCGCAGCCATCCGGCATGCGGCAATCGCACTTGATGCTTTTCCGAAAGTTTCAGAGCTTCCAAAATCGAGACGGCAGGACATATCCCGGCAGCAAAGTACCACCGGAAGCAATATTAGTGAACAATGAAATACATTTCGGCGTGTGCCGCCGCCTGCTTCGCCTCACCTCTGATGCGGCCCGAGGCCGGATAAGGTGAAAAGGAGGCGCAGCGAAAACTGCGCCTCCGGCTGAAAGGCCCTGTGCTGTCGTCCGCCGGAACCGGCCTGGAGAGACGGATCAGACCTTAACCCAGGCCCCGTTCTTTTTCGAAGACTGCACGCAGGCGTCGACGAAGACCATGCCCTTCAGCCCGTCATCGACGGTCGGGTAGAGGACGGCCGGATCGACCTTTTGGCCGCTGCGCTTTGCGAAGATCGCACGGGCGGCTTCGGTGTAGATGTTGGCGAACCCTTCGAGATAGCCCTCCGGATGGCCGGAAGGGACGCGGCTGACGCGGGCGGCGGCGGCGCCTGCCCCGGCACCGTTGCGGGTGATGAGACGCTTCGGCTCGCCGAACGGCGTGTACCAGAGATAGTTCGGATCGGCCTGCACCCACTCGATGCCGCCCTTCGTCCCGTAGACGCGAACCTTCAGGCCGTTCTCGTGGCCGGGCGCCACCTGGCTGCACCAGAGCATGCCCTTGGCGCGCGCGCCGTCCTTCTCCTTGAAGCGCATCAGGACGTGCGCGTTGTCGTCGAGCTTGCGGCCCGGCACGAAGCTGTCGAGATCGGCGGAAAGCTCCTCCAGCTCCAGCCCCGA
The DNA here is from genome assembly GCF_013378445.1 of Mycoplana rhizolycopersici. Lineage (GTDB taxonomy): Bacteria > Pseudomonadota > Alphaproteobacteria > Rhizobiales > Rhizobiaceae > Mycoplana > Mycoplana rhizolycopersici. The sequence goes on along the minus strand of NZ_JABXYK010000012.1, from coordinate 138,180 downwards.
GACGAAGCAGCCGAGATTGTAGGCGTGCGTCCCGATGTCGCCGGTGGAGCCGCCGGCGCCGGAACGGGCCGGATCGGTGCGCCATTCGGCCTGCTTGGAGCCCGTCTGCTCGACGGCCTCCGTCAGCCAGTCCTGCGGATATTCCATCTGCACCAGCCGGATCGTGCCGAGCTCGCCATTGGCGACCATTTCGCGCGCCTGGCGGACCATCGGATAGCCGGTATAGTTGTGCGTCAGCACGAACAGCGCCTCGCTCTCCTCGGCGAGCTTCTTCAGCTTTCTTGCGTCGGAAAGCGTCGAGGTCAGCGGCTTGTCGCAGATGACGTGGATGCCGCGCTTGAGGAATTCCCGGGCCGCCTCGAAATGCACGTGGTTCGGCGTGACGATGGCGACGGCCTCGATGCCGTTCTTCAGCTTCGCCTCGCGGATCGCCATCTCCTTGAAACTGCCATAGCAGCGCTGCGGGTCAAGCCCGAGTTCGCGCCCCGATGCGACCGATTTCTCCGGCGTCGACGACAGGGCGCCGGCCACGAGTTCATATTGGTCGTCCAGGCGGGCGGCGATGCGGTGCACCGCGCCGATGAAGGCGCCGGCCCCGCCGCCCACCATGCCGAGCCGGATCCGCGGTTGACGTGCCTCGGTGCTGCTTCCTTCGATTGCCATGTGTGTCCTCCTGAAATGTGCGTTTCAAACCCCTCTGCCCTGCCGGGTACCCCCCACAAGGGGGAGAAGACTGTGGCAATGCCTCGCTCCACTATGCCGCAAAGGGGCGCGACCGGGTCGAACCCCTCCCCCTTGTGGGGAGGAGTTGGGGAGGGGTAACTAAATGCCGCGTCTAAATCCCCAGCATCCGCCGGTTGGCCGCCTCGTCGGTGCCGGCGCCGGCGAAATCGTCGAAGGCCTTTTCGGTGACGCGGATGATGTGGTGCTTGACGAACTCCGCACCCTCGCGCGCGCCGTCTTCGGGATGCTTCAGCGCACACTCCCATTCGACGACGGCCCAGCCGGCAAAGTCGTTTGCCGCCATCTTGGAGAACACCGCGCCGAAATCCACCTGGCCGTCGCCGAGCGAACGGAAGCGCCCGGCCCGGTTCACCCAGCCCTGGTAGCCGCCATACACGCCCTGCCGGCCGGTCGGGTTGAATTCCGCGTCCTTGACGTGGAACATCCGGATCCGGTCCTTGTAGATGTCAATGTTGTCGAGATAATCGAGGCACTGCAGCACGTAGTGCGAGGGATCGTAGAGCATGCAGGCGCGGGCATGGTTGCCGGTGCGCTCCAAAAACATCTCGTAGGTAATGCCGTCGTGAAGGTCCTCGCCGGGATGAATCTCGTAGCAGACATCGACGCCGCAATCATCGGCATGGTCGAGCAGCGGCTTCCACCGGCGGGCGAGTTCGTCGAAGGCGGTCTCCACGAGGCCGGCCGGACGCTGCGGCCAGGGATAGACGAACGGCCAGGCGAGCGCACCGGAGAAACTCGCCATCGCATTCAGCCCGAGGTTCTTCGAGGCCGTCAGCGCCAGCTTCACCTGTTCGACCGCCCACTCCTGCCGCGCCTTCGGATTGCCGCGCACCTCAGGAGCCGCAAAGCCGTCGAAGGCTTCGTCATAGGCGGGATGCACCGCCACGAGCTGGCCCTGCAGATGGGTGGAGAGCTCGGTGACCTCGACCCCGTTCTCGCGCGCCTTGCCGGCGAAATCATCGCAATAGGCCTTCGATTCGGCCGCCTTCTTCAGGTCGATCAGGCGGCCGTCCCAGCTTGGCACCTGCACGCCCTTGTAGCCGATGTCAGCCGCCCATTTGGTGATCGAATCCCAGGAATTAAACGGGGCCGCATCGCCGGCGAACTGTGCCAGGAACAGGGCCGGGCCCTTGATCGTCTTCATAGAGTCTTCCTCCCAACGCATGCGCAGCTCTGCGGCCGCGCTCCTCGAATATGCCGTCCCCGCGCGAAATTGCGCAAGCGGGACCGGACCTGCAACGTTGCAGCCGTGCCGGACGCTAGCGGGAATTGTACCGTGGGGCAACGTGGCACGGTCAGGCAAGGCTGAAAATTCCGGCATGCCAAAACCGCCGGACCAGGAACTGGCCCGGCGGGAACTGACGTTCCGATCAGAACGGCGAATCCGGGAAGTGGTAGTTCTTCGCGTTCTCAGGCGTGATCAGCGTGGCGTCCAGCGTGTAGGTGCCATGGACGGGAACGCTGTCGTAGATCGCAGCCGCCGTCAGTTCCATCGCGGTGCCGACCATCGACGGCGGGTAGAGCACGTTGACGGGGATCATCTTGTCGCCGTCCATGACCTTCTTGATCATGTCCTTGGAGCCTGCGCCGCCGATGACATACTTGATGTCGGTGCGGCCGGCCTGCTCGATCGCCTGCAGCACGCCGACGGCCATGTCGTCGTCCTGGCACCAGACCACGTCGATCTTCGGGTACTTGGTCAGGTAGTCCTGCATGACCTTGAAGGCGTCGTCGCGGTTCCAGTTGCCGAACTGGCGGTCGAGAACCTTGACGTTGGAGCCGGCGATGCCCTTGTCGAAGCCGTCCTGGCGCTGCTGGTCGATCGGGATCGGCAGGCCGCGGATGACGACGACTTCGGCGTCAGGCGTGTTTTCGGCGATGTACTTGCCCGCCACTTCACCGAGCGCCGGATTGTTGCCGGCCACGTACAGGTCGCGGACCGAGTTGTCATTGACGGACGGTGCGCGGTCGACGATCGACACGAACGTGCCCTTGCCCTTGACTTCCTTGATCGCGTTGACAAGCGGATCCGGATCGGTCGGCAGGATGACGAGCGCGTCGATACCCTGGATCTCGAGGTCCTGCACGGCGTTGGCCTGCGTTGCCGGATCGGGCGAAGTCTTGACGATGACGTTCAGGCCCGGATGCTCCTTCATCAGCAGCTCGGCGACGCGGTTGGCGTGGTAGACGACGCCGGCGGTCCAGCCGTGGTCGGCAGCCGGGATCGAGACGCCGATCGTCTTCGTTTCCTGGGCATGGGCAGTGCCCAACACCATCGTCGCGGCGACGGCGAGCCCCATCAGTCTCTTCTGCATGCTTTCTCCTCCCAAGGTGCGGGGGTCTGTCGATCAAGGAACGGGCTGCCCCCAGGAGCCCGGCCGGTTCACGATTTGCGCGTCAGCGAGCGCTGGACGAGCATCGCAATGATGATGATCGACCCCTGGATGGCGCCGATCAGGTATTCGCTGATGAAATTGGACAGCAGCATGATGTTGCCGACCAGTTCGAGGATGAAGGCGCCGCAGATCGTGCCCCACACCCGGCCGGCACCCCCCTTCAGCGCCGTGCCGCCGACGACGACGGCCGTGATCGCCTGCAGCTCCCAGAGAATGCCGGTCGTGGCCGAGGTCGAGCCGAGACGCGGCACGTAGAGCAGGACGGCGACGGCAACGCACAGGCCCTGGATGACAAAGGCGATCGTGCGCACGCGGTCGACGGCGACGCCGGAATAGCGGGCCACCTCGCGGCTGGATCCCACGGCGACCACATGGCGGCCATAGCGCGTGCGGTAGAGCACAAAGGCGGCAATCGCGGTGACGAGGAGGATGACGAGGATCGGCACCGGCACGCCGAGGACGGTGCCGAAATAGGCCGGCCGGTACATCGCCTGCAGATCGGGCGAGTTCAGCGTGATCGCACCGCCCTGCGACAGCCAGGTGGTCAGGCCACGGTAGATGCCCATGGTGCCGAGCGTGGCAATGAAAGGCTCGATCCGCCCGACCGTGGTGATCAGGCCGTTTGCGAGGCCGCAGGCGCTGCCGATGACGACGGCCAGCACCATCGCCGCAACCAGCATCAGCGACGGGTCGGCGATCGCGCCGGAGTTCATGAACAGGATCATCAGGCTCGCCACGAAGGCGACCATGGAGCCGACCGAAAGATCGAGATCGCCGGACGAGATCACGAAGGTGGCGCCGACGGCGATGATGGCGATGAAGGCACTGCGGGTGGCGACATTGGCCAGGTTGGTCAGGCCGATGAAGTTCGGATTGACGAGCGCGCCGATGATGAGCAGCAGGACGAGCGCCGCAAAGGGAGCAACGGCCCTCAGGTCGACATCCCGCCAGGTGCGCCGCCGCGGCACGCGCTCCTCGATTTCGCTGTTGGTGCTCATTTCCACTTGAACCCTCCCGATGGGACCTTTGCGGCCCTTCCATCCTTGATGCCATGGGCGCGAATGCGCCTGTTCTCAGCCCGCCGTCTGGCGCCGCAGCCCGGCCGCGTAGCGCATGATCATCTGCTCGGAGATCTCCTCGCCCTCGAGCATGCCGACCAGATGCCCCTCCCGCATCACCGCAACCCGCGTGCACAGGCCGATCACCTCCGGCAGTTCGGAGGAGACGACGATGATGGAGCGCCCCTCGCGGGCGAGCGCTGCGATGAAGTGATAGATCTGCTGCTTCGTGCCGACGTCGATGCCGCGCGTCGGCTCGTCGATGATGACGATCTGCGGCTCGGTCTCCATGATCTTGGCGAGAAGCAGCTTCTGCTGATTGCCGCCGGACATGCGCCCGACCCGGACACGATCGTCGCGCACGCGGATATCGAAGCGGCGCTTGGCGCGCGCCATCGCCTTGGCCTCGCTCGACGGATCGAGATAGCCGTGCCGGACATGCTGGCCGATCGACTGGAGGGTGAGGTTCGACGTCATGCCCTCGTCGAGCAGGAGCCCGCGGCCCTTGCGGTCCTTGGTCATGTAGGCGAGCCCGCGCGCGGTCGCCTCGCGGAAATCATGCGCAGGCAGCGCGTTGCCCCGGATTTCAACGTCGCCGGCAGTGCGCAAACGCAGCCCCGCAATCGCTTCCATCAGTTCCGTGCGGCCCGAACCGATCAGGCCGGAGAAGCCGAGCACCTCGCCCTTGCGCAGATCGAAGCTGACGTCGCGCACATAGCCGGTGGAGAGGCCGCGCACCGAAAGCACGATCTGCTCGTCGACGTTCGGCTCGTGCTTGGAGGGGTAGAGGCTCGACAGTTCGCGGCCGACCATCAGCTGGGCGATCGCCTCGCCGTCGAGCAGCGAGGTCGGGGCGGTCTTGATCCATTGGCCGTCGCGCAGCACGGTGACCCGGTCGCTGATCTCCATCACCTCGTCCAGCTTGTGCGACACGAAGACGAAGCTCGTCCCCTTCGCCTTCAGCTTGCGCACCTGGCCGAAAAGCACGTCCGTTTCCTCGCGCGACAGCACCGCGGTCGGCTCGTCCATGAAAATCACGCGCGCCTCGCGGCTGATCGCCTTGGCGATCTCCACCATCTGCTTGTCGGCGACCGCGAGCGAACTGATCAGCGCGTTCTCGTCGACATGCGATCCCAGCATGTCGAGCACGCGGCGCGTCTCCGCCCGCATCGCCCTGCGGTCCAGAACGCCGAACCGGCAGATCTCGCGGCCGAGAAACAGGCTTTCGGTGACGGTCAGATGTTCGGCAAGGTTGAATTCCTGGTGGATCATGACGATGCCGAGCGCTTCGGCCGCACTGTTGGCCGGCAGCGACACCGGTTCGCCGTCGAGCAGGATGCGTCCCGAGGTCGGAACCTCGAAGCCGGACAGGATCTTGATGAAGGTGGACTTGCCGGCACCGTTCTCGCCGACGAGCGCATGAACCTCGCCGGGCAAGACGTCGAGCTCGACGCTGAACAGCACCTGCACCTCGCCGAACGCCTTCGATATACGCTCGGCCGCGAGCACCGGCACGCGTGCCCCGTCCCCTGCTGTCACCATGATTCCCTCCCCGTGGCTCCCACCACTTGACGCACTGTGTAAACCTTTACACAGATGATGTAAAGGTTTACATTGCATCGCATCTGGGGATTTTGGGGACGCCGCCCGCTTTCGCAGGCGCAACTTTGCCTTTAGGGTGCGCCCGATTCCCCTCCAATGGCAATCGGTACCCGTGTCGACCCAAGCGCCAGCCACGATCGAAGATGTTGCCCGCCTTGCGGAAGTGTCCATTGCGACCGTGAGCCGCGCAATTCACAATCCCGAGAAGGTCGCCAAATCCACCCGCCAGCGCGTCAATCAGGCGATCGCGATCACCGGCTACACGACAAACGCCATGGCGCGCTCCCTGCGCATGGGCCGTTCCAACATGATCCTGGTACTGGCCCCCGATATCGGCGACCCCAATTTCTCATCAATCCTGATCGGGCTGGAGAACGAGGCGCGCGCGCACGGCTACGGCGTGCTCATCGGCCATACCCAGAACGACCCCGAACGCGGCCTCGAATATCTGAAGTTCCTGAATTCAAACCAGGCCGACGGACTGCTGCTGTTCACCGGCCACGAGCCCTTCGGCCATCAGGAGATGACGCAGCGCCTGCCGCCGACGGTTGCCGTGTTCGAGCCCGTCTTCGGCAGCAGGGTTCCCTATGTCGGTGTCGACGACACGGCCGGCGCCCGCAAGGCCGCCGAATACCTGCTGGCGTCCGGCCATCGCTCGATCGCCTTCATCGGCGACAGCAAGACGCGGCTCGGCCATCTGCGCCGCCGCAAGGGTTACGACCTCGCCCTAGACGCCGCCCGCATCGCCCCGGCACAGCGGCTGGTGGTCGATGGCGAGGGGACGATCGAAAGCGGGCGGCTCGCGGTGGAGCAGCTGTTCATGCGCGACACGCTGCCGACCGCCTTCATGTGCGTCAATGACGCCACCGCCATCGGCGTGATGAACGGCCTCGCCGCGCGCGGCTACGATCTTCCGCGCGATTTCTCCGTGATCGGCTTCGACGACGTGCCGCAAGCCACCTACATGACGCCGGCGCTCACCACCGTTCGCCAGCCCCGCTCTGCGATCGGCAGGCAGGCGATGGCGCTGTTGCTGGAAAACCTGACGCAACCGCTGACCGAACAGCGCGAGGTGCTGATCATGCCCGATCTCGTGGTGCGCGGCTCGGTCACCATGCCGGGCAAGCGCTGATTTAGGCGAAAGACAATGGTGGCAGGGGCGGAACGCCGTGTCCCGCCCCCCTTGCACACCTATCGCCTGATTGCCCTGGCGACGGCAATGAGGATGCAGGCGCCGATGAAGCCGGCGATCATGTAGCCGAGCCAGCCCCCAAGGGACACGCCGACCAGGCTAAGGATGAGATTGGCGACGAAGGCGCCGACGATCCCCAAGACAATGTTCATGAGCACGCCCATGTCGGACTTCATGAATCTCTCGGCGAGCCAGCCGGCGATCCCCCCGATGATGATGGCTGCGATCCAGCCGATGCCTGCGTTTTCCATTGTGCCCTCCTGGCTTGCACTGCCTTCATGAGAGTAGGGCGGTCGGCTTGCCGTTCAACTCTGGGCAGCACAGATATCGCGAGACGGTGGCGCGACACCGGGTTCCCGGCCCCCAAGCGACGAAAACGACGGCGATGCAGCCGCGGCGCTGTCGCGCCGCGGCAGTTCATGTCCTTTGTGGCGCCTCAGACGTAGCGGTTGACCACGTTCTCCAGATATTCCTGGCGACCGGACTTCGGCTCGGGATTGACGTTCTCGCGCTCCACCCGTGCGGCGATCTCTTCCAGCGAAGTGCCGCCGGAAAGCATCTTCTTCGCCTCGGCACCGTTCCAGCCGGCATAGCGCTCGTCGAGCGGCTTCGACAGGGCCTTGTCCTCCAGCATCTTCGCCGCCGCCTTCAGGCCGCGGGCGCAGCAATCCATGCCGCCGATGTGGCCGATCAGCAGGTCTTCCGGATCGATCGACTGGCGGCGCAGCTTGGCGTCGAAATTGGTGCCGCCGGTCGTGAAGCCGCCACCGGCAAGCACCTGGTAGAATGCCAGCGCCATTTCCGGCACGTTGTTGGGGAACTGGTCGGTATCCCAGCCGGACTGGTAGTCGTTCCGGTTCATGTCGATCGAGCCGAAGATGCCGAGCGCGTTCGCCAATGCCAGTTCATGCTCGAAGGAGTGGTTGGCGAGGATCGCATGGCCCTGCTCGATGTTGACCTTGACCTCGTTCTCCAGCCCGTACTTCTTCAGGAAGCCGTAGACGGTGGCGACGTCGAAATCGTACTGGTGCTTGGTCGGCTCCTGCGGCTTCGGCTCGATCAGGATTGCGCCCTTGAAGCCGATCTTGTGCTTGTACTCGACCACGAGGTTGACGAAACGGCCGAGCTGGTCGAGTTCGCGACCGATATCGGTGTTGAGCAGCGTCTCGTAACCCTCGCGCCCGCCCCACAGCACGTAGTTCTGCCCGCCGAGGCGCTGCGTCGCGTCGATGCAGGTCTTCACCGTCGCAGCACCAAAGGCGAAGACATCCGGATCCGGGTTGGTGGCGGCACCACCCATGTAGCGGCGGTTCGAGAACAGGTTGGCCGTGCCCCACAGCAGGTTGACGCCGGTCTCGGCCTGCTTCTTTTCGAAGTAGTCGACGATCTCGTTGAGGTTCTTCGTGTTCTCGGCGAACGTCTTGCCCTCGGGGCGGACGTCGGCGTCGTGGAAGCAGTAGAACGGCACGTCGAGAAGCTGGAAGAACTCGAACGCGACGTCGGCCTTCAGCTTCGCAGCCTTCATTGAATCGTCGAACCACGGGCGCAGGAAGGTCTGCCCGCCGAAGGGGTCACCGCCCGGCCAGACGAAGGTGTGCCAGTAGGCGACGGCGAAGCGCAGATGGTCTTCCATCCGCTTGCCGAGCACCACCTCGTCCTTGTTGTAGTGGCGGAAGGCGAGCGGATTGGTGCTGTCGGGGCCCTCGTACTTGATCTTGCCGATATCGCCGAAAAATCCGGTGCTCATGGGTATTTCCTCCTTGGATGAATGATTTGCTCGTTGGGTATCCGCCCCTCATCCGCCTGCCGGCAGAGGGTCAGGGTGAGGGGCCGGCAGTCAGTTCACGGCATCGCGGATCGCCGGATAGAGCCGGCGATAGCGGCCATAGGCCCCCTCATAGGCAGCGGTCAGCGCGGAAACCGGCTCGATCGTCTCCGCCGTCACGGGCGCCGTGCAGACGGAAACGGGGTCGGCCCCTGTCGCCGCGATCAGGCCGAGCCGTGCGGCGCCGAAGGCCGCGCCGAAATCACCGTCGGCCGGGACATCCACCGGCAGCGACAGAGCGGTTGCGATCGACTGCAGCCAGTAGCGCGAACGCGAGCCGCCGCCGATCGCGGTGACGCGCGTCAGCGTCGTGCCGGCGAGCCGGAGGGCCTCCAGACTGTCGCGGATCGCAAAGGAGACGCCTTCGAGCACGGCCTGCGTCAGCACCGCGCGGTCGCTCTCGTGGCCGAGGCCGACGAAGGCCCCCCGGATGGACGCGTCGTTGTGCGGCGTGCGCTCGCCGGAGAGGTAGGGAAGGAAGGTGACGCCCGTCGGCGCCTTCAGCGATCCGCCGAGTGCCGCCGTCAGCTCGGCGGCGCGAACGCCCGTGACGCGCGAATGCCAGTTCAGCGCATCCGTTGCCGACAGGATCACGCCCATCTGGTGCCAGGTGTCCGGCAGCGCGTGGCAGAAGGCGTGAACGGCGCTTTCCGGGTTCGGCAGGTAGCTCCCGTTTGCGGCAAAAAGCACGCCCGAGGTGCCGAGCGACACGAAGGCGGCACCGTCGCTGACCGTGCCCATGCCGCAGGCGGACGCCGCATTGTCCCCCGCCCCGCCGGCAACGACGACGCCGTCGCCGAGGCCCCAGCGGGCGGCGAGTTCCGCGCGCAGCGTTCCGGCACTCTCCGTCCCCTCGACGAGGCGCGGCATCTGCCGCTCCTCAAGGTCGGTCGCCGAAAGAAGTTCGGCTGACCAGGTTCGCGCACCGGTATCGAGCCATGAGGTGCCGGCCGAATCCGACATTTCCGACAGGTGTTCGCCGGTCAGCCAGAGGCGCAGATAGTCCTTCGGCAACAGAACCCAGCGGACTTTCGCAAAGATTTCCGGCTCGTTGTTCTTCACCCAGGCGAGTTTCGGCGCGGTGAAGCCGGGGAAGACGATGTTGCCGGTGATCGCGCGGAAGCGCGGATCGGCGTCCAGCGCGGCCGCCTCGCCGTGGCTGCGGGTGTCGTTCCACAGGATGCAGGGGCGCAACACGCTATCGGAAGCATCGAGCAGGGTCGCGCCGTGCATCTGCCCCGAAAGGCCGATGCCGCGCACGGCGGCGAGTTCGGCCGGATGCAACGCCCTCAGCGCGTCGACCGCTTCGGTGGCCGCGGCAATCCAGTCGGCGGGGTCCTGCTCCGACCAGCCGGGGTGCGGGCGCGAAACCTCCAGCGCGCCGCTCGCCGAGCCGACGATCCGCTGGTCGGCGTCCATCAGCATCGCCTTGACGCCCGACGTGCCGAGATCGATTCCGAGATACATGGGCTCCTCCTAGCCTTCGCCTGCCCGCGCCGTGCCCGTCTCCGGATCCGGCGGCGGCAGGTTCTCCCTGATGAAGATGTCGATTCTGATGCGCTCCTGCGCGGCGACGGGCTTCACCCCGTCGGCCTTGGCGCGCAGCACGCGGATGGCGCTGCGCACCTCGTGACCGGCGTCCTGATGCAGCACGGCGTCGACGATGCCGCTTTCGAGCCCCGCCCGCGTCGGTGGTGTCAATTCGTGCGCGATGACGCAAAGTCCGGGGCGTCCGGCTGCCTCGAGGGCTGCGACAAGGCCGGCATTGCCGGCGCCGAGGCTGTAGATGCCGGCAAGCCCGGGAAATTTGGCGAGGTAGCGCGAGACAAGCGCCCGCGCACGAACCGGATCATCCTGCCCCTCCAGCACGTCGAGAACATGTCGGCCGCGACCCGCATCGGCCATCACCGCGCGGAAGCCGGAAAGGCGCTCGCTGTGGTCGCGCACCAGCATCGAGCCCGCGAGGACGGCGACCGGCCCCTCCCTGTCGCCCAGGAAACGGGCCATCAGCGAACCGGCCGTGCGGCCGGCGGCAACGTTGTCGACCCCGCAGAAATGGTCGCGCTTTGAAGATGCAAGGTCGGACACCAGCGTCACGAAGGCGACGCCTTGCTCAAGCGCGCGGTCGATCGCCTCAACGACTTCGGGCGCATCGACGGCGACGGCGGCAATGCCCGCCGCCCCGTCTTCAACCGCCGTATCGATCGCCGCTGCCAGCGCCATCGCGTCGAAGGGCGGCACGTTGACGACGGAGATGCTGGTACGATCGAAGGTGACGCGGTCCACCTGCCGGACCTCGGCCTCAAGCCCGCGCATGAACGGGTTTTCGCCCTGGGGAATGATGAAGACCAAGGGATAGATCCGCCCCTTGGCAAGGTTGGCGGCCGCCACGTCGCGGACGTAACCGAGGCGTTCGATCGCGGCCTCGACCTTGGCGCGCGTGACCGCACGCACGCCGGGCCGGGCGTTGAGCACCCGGTCCACCGTCGCAAGGCTGACGCCCGCGCTGGCGGCGATGTCGTGAACCGTCGGTCGCATGATTTCCTCCGCGGCGACCATTAGCGGCTTTTTTGATGTACGTAAATCAAAAAATGCCCGGAGGTATGCGGAGACGGTCCTGCCACCCGTTTCAGCCGGTCAACGGCTTGCTGAAGGCATGGGTGAAGACGACGTCGCCGCGGTCGCCGTAGGCCCTTCCCAGCGCCACCTCGAACAGGCGGTCCCGCACCCGGGCGACGGCGAAGCCGCCCATGTAGGAGGCGACCGGCTTGACGAGGTCGAGCCCTTCGGCGCGGTAGATCATCGGCGTCGGATGTTCGTGGCCGTGGAAGATGGCGACGACATTGTATCCCGCGATGGTCGCAAGCAGCGCCTTCCGGTCGTCCTCGCTCCACCAGTGGGCCGCGCCGGCGCCGTGATCGTCGAAGGTGTGGGCTTCGGGATCCCATTTTTCGAGCGAGAACGGATCCCATCCGTAGTGCTGAAACAGCACGATCGGGCGGCCGTCCGCGGCATAGGTCGCAAGGTCGTCCTTCAGCCAGGCAAGCCCGCTGATCGCGTTTTTCGTCTGGTCGCCGCCGAAGCGCTGCAACTGCACCAGATGCAAACCGCCCCAGTCCCAGGAGTAATTGTCGGAGGCGACGTGGAAGTTCGTCACCGGCACCGGTGGCTTGTAGAAGACCGAGGTGCGGTGGTTCATCTCGACGTAGTCGCGCATCTCCCTTCGATAGAAATCGACATGCGGCGGCACGCCGTCCTGATCGAGATCGTGGTTTCCAAGGCCGGCATAGACCGGAAAGCGGAGTTGCCCCGGGGCCGAGCCCTGACGGTAGCGGTTGGCAAACTGCTGCAACTGCCAGCCCTCGCCCGGCAGCTTCAGCTGCCCGCCACCGTCATCCGTCATGTCGCCGCCCATGACGACGCCGAGCGGCCGGCCGATCGGCTCGCCGCCGCTTGCAAGGCCGGTCGGCACGCCGTCGATCGTGTGCGGCCAGTCCTTGTTCTCCAGCGCGTTGAGCGCGCGCACGTGGCGGACGAGGTTGGCGTCGGTCTTGCCTTCCGCCTCGCAATTGGGGCTCAGCGCAGCCGCTGTGACCAGGCAGGCATGCACATCGGCCGCGAAGATGAAGGTCGCATCGACTTTCGGCCTGGCGGGTTGGGTGTCGGCCTGCGTCTGGCTTTGCGCCTGGGCCCGGCCGGGCACGCCGCGCAAGAGGCCGGCCACGCCGAGACCGGCAGCCGTGCAAAGGAGGGTGCGGCGCAAGAAAAGAGGTCGTCGATAAGATGCCATGCCTTCACCGGATCGTCATGCTCGCGGCAGGCATCCTACCCGAAGCCGCGCGCAGGTACAGTCCCGCGCGCCGGCAAGCATCAATGGCCGCCGCCGCCACCGCCGGCCTTTGCCTGTGGTTTCTTGATCAGCACCACGCAGAAAAGCATGCCGGCAAACAGCACCGTCAGGAACATGAACACGTCGCTGAAGGCCATGATCATCGCCTCGCGCTGCACCAGTCCGACCAGTTGCTTGATCGCTGCGGTCGCGCCGTCCAGCCCGTGCGCAGTGTAGTTGGCCGCCATGTCGCTCATCCGCTCAACGGCTTCCGGATTGCCCCAGTTGACGTGCTCGCGCAGGCGCATGTAGTGCACGTCCTGGCGCGTCGTCAAAAGCAGGTTGATGATCGCAAGGCCAACGGCGCCGCCGAGGTTTCGGGTCAGGTTGTAGAGGCCCGACGCATTGCGCACGCGGGCCGGCGGCAGGGTACCGAGCGCGATATTGTTGATCGGAACCATGCAGAGCATCAGGCCGACACCGCGCAGGATCTGCGGGATGAGCAGTTCGTAGAAATCCCAGTCCGCGGTCAGCCCGGTCATGATGTAGGTGCCGGCGCCGAAGGAGAGGAAGCCGATCGACATCATCACGCGCGGATCGAGCTTGTTGGACAGGATGCCGGCGACGGGCGCGGTGAAGAACATCGCCAGCCCCGAAACGAACATCGTCTCGCCGATCATCAGCGAATCGTAGCCGCGAATGCGGCCGAGATAGACCGGGTAGAGATAGGTCAGTCCGTAGAGGCCTATGCCCATGATGAAGGAGAACATCGAGCCGAACGCGAAGTTTCGGTCGGCGAACGCCCTGAGATCGACCACCGGGAATTCCACCCGGAAGGCCCGGAAAAAGAACACCGCCGCCCCGATCGCGCAGGCGATGGCGCCCATGACGATGTGGTCGTCGTTGAACCAGTCGTTGGCGTTGCCCTCCTCCAGCACATATTCCAGCGAACCCAGGAACACGGCCATCGCCGCCAGGCCCATCCAGTCGAACTTCTTCAAGAGCGACATCTCGGGCTTGTCGAAATCGATGAAGTTCCATGCGACCACGGTCACGATGATGCCGGGAATGACGTTGATCAGAAACAGCCAGTGCCAGGAAAAGGCATGGCTGAGATAGCCGCCGACGGTCGGGCCGATGGTGGGGGCGAGCGTTGCGATGAGGCCGATGATCGGGTTCACCACGCTGCGCTTCGAGGGCGGGAAGATCGTGAACGCCGCGGCAAACACCGACGGGATCATGCCGCCGCCGATGAAGCCCTGCAGGGCACGGTAGACGATCATCTGTTCGATGTTCGTTGCCGTGGCGCACAGGATGCTGGCAAGCGTGAAGCCGGCAGCGGAAAAGGCGAAGAGGTAGCGCGTCGAGACGATCCGGGCGAGCGTGCCCGACAGCGGGATCATGATCACTTCCGCGATCAGATAGGCCGTCTGGACCCAGGCGATCTCGTCCGAGCCGGCGCTGAGGCCCGCCTGGATTTCGGCAAGCGACGCCGACACCACCTGGATGTCCAGGATCGCCATGAACATGCCGAGCACCATGGCGATGAAGGCGATCATCTTCCGCGGGTCCATGGTGTCGGCTGCCGGGGCCGCTGCCGCTACGCCCTTGCCCGGTAGTGTGGTGGTGGCAGACATGCCATGCTCCGCTGGCGCATGATCGCTACAGCACCCGCAAGGGCGCCGAAGAGGCGGATGCGCCTTTTCAACACTTCAGTTTCGACCTGCGCGACCGATGGGCGGCGCGGCTGATGGTAGAATGCTGCACGCCCAAGCGGGCGCGCAGCATTCACTTTGCCGCAACGGTGCCTGCCTCGGGAGCCGTGCGGGTATCGACGTCGACGACGACGCTCAGGCCGGCCCGAAGGCGGCCGCTGTCGAGCGCATCCTGCGGCAGCGCGATGCGCACCGGCACGCGCTGGATGATCTTGGTGAAGTTGCCGGTCGCATTTTCCGGCGGCAGCAGCGAGAACACCGAGCCGGAGGCCGGCGCGATCGACTCCACGGTCGCCTGGATCGGATGGTCGTCATAGGCGTCCACGTGGACGTTGACCTTCGAACCGGGAACCAGGTGCGCGATCTGCGTCTCCTTGAAGTTGGCGTCGATGTAGAGCTCGCGCGTCGGCACCAGCGCCATCAGCCGCTGGCCGGGCGAAACGAGATCGCCGACCTGGACGGAACGGTTGCCGACGACGCCGTCATAAGGCGCCTTCAGGACGGTGAAGCCGAGGTCGCGCGCGGCCTTGTCGCGCTGCAGTTCGAGCGTACGGATCGTACCCTCGGTCTCCTTGTACTGGGCTTCCAGCAGCGCGATGTTCGCCCTGGCTGAGACGATCGTCGCCTCGCCGCCCGCCAGATTGGCCTTCGCCTGATCGAGCGCAACATTGGCGCTGTCAAGTTCGGCGGTCGTTCCGACCGACTTCGACTGCAGCGTGCTGGCGCGGCCCTGGTTGATCTCGGCGCCGCGAACGGACGCCTGAAGCGCGGCCCTCTGCGCTTCCGCCTGGGTGAGCGAGGCCTTGGCGCCGTCGATCTGCGCGTCGATGCGGCCAAGCGACAGCTTGGCGGTCGCGATCTGCGCGTTGGCCTGGTCGAGCGCGTTGCGATAGTCGCCGTCGTCCAGCGTCACGAGCACGTCGCCCGCCTTGACCTGCTGGTTGGCCGACACATTGACCTTGGCAACGTAGCCCGTCACCTTCGGCGAGATCGTCGCAATGTCTCCCTGGACATAGGCGTCGTCGGTCGACACCATGAAGCGGCCGTTCGTCCACCATTCATAGCCATAGACGGCACCGCCGGCGAGCAGCGCAAGCAACAGCACCGGCAGGACAAAGCGCTTGCCGCCGGACTTGGCAGGCGGCGCGGCCTCAGGTGCGGCGGGCGCCTGCGGCACAGGCTCGGCCTTGGCCGGCTGCGGCGCTTCTGCGGCCGGCTGAACGTCTACCGCCTCGGGGACGAAATCATCGTCGACGGGGCGGACTTTGGCTTTGCTGGAACTCTTCGAGACCGACATCGGAATACCCGGCAGCTTTGGGGAAAGAAACAAATATCGAATTGAACTGAACCGTTCGGTTCGATTTGACATAGTCCTATTTCTGCTTCATATCAAGATCAAATCGAACCGAGCGGTTCGAAAAGTGCAGCAAGGAGGCTTCATAGATAACGCGATGGAAACGGACGTAACGAAAGTTTGTCACGAGGATTGCGCTACGCCGCCTGCCGGACGTCGCGTCGCCGGGGAGGACCCGGTCAAGCGTGAGCAAATTCTCGACGGCGCCAAGCGCGTTTTCATGGAACAGGGCTTCGACGCGGCGAGCATGAACGATATCACCCGTGCCGCCGGCGTCTCGAAGGGCACCATCTATGTCTACTTCGAGAATAAGGAAGACCTCTTCGCCGAACTAATCCAGCGCGAGCGCTACCGGATCACCGAATCCGCCCGGCATGCGCTCGATGCGGACGTATCCGTCCGGGAAGCGCTGCGCAGCTTCGGCATCCTCTTTGCCACGCATCTGACGTCGGAATACACGATCAAGGCGATGCGGATGGTCATTTCCGTCAACCAGCGCATGCCGAACCTTGCCTGCACCTTCCTGTCCGCAACGCCAATGAACCCGGTTTCGGTCCTCAAGGGCTATCTCGAACGCCAGGTCGCCAAGGGGACGCTCGTGATCGACGACCCGGAACTGGCGGCCCGGCAGTTTCTCGAGCTCGCGACCGTCGGCTTTTTCAAATACCGCCTCTTCGGCACGATGGACGCGCCGCCGCCGCAATCGGAGATCGAGCGTGTCGTCGATGGCGGCATCCGTGTCTTCCTTGCCGCCTATGATGGGCACGGCGCGCGGGCATAGGCTTCGACGGCCGAACGGCCGCCGCCGCACTCGACCGGTCCGAGGTCCGCAAACGGATCGCCCGCGCGGAACTGACCGTTCATGTGGAATTTGCGTCCGTCCGCCGGCCGACGTCTTGCAACCCCCCGGGTTCTCCATACATATCAACGTCATTCGACGCCCGAACCCCGAGAGGAAGATACCGGATGGATAGCATCCTGGCCCTGATGCAGAGCCCAGAAGCGTGGATCGCCCTTTTGACGCTGATCGTCATGGAAGTGGTCCTTGGCATCGACAACCTGATCTTCATCTCCATCCTCACCAACAAGCTTCCCCCCGACCAGCGCGAAACCGCACGCCGCGTCGGCATCGGCCTTGCGCTCGTCATGCGCCTGGCGTTGCTCGGAACCGTCGCCTGGATCGTCAGGCTCACCACGCCCGTGTTCGAGGTCTTCGGGCACGGCTTTTCATGGAAGGACATGATCCTGATCGCCGGCGGCCTCTTCCTGGTGTGGAAGGCGACGAAGGAAATCCATCACAACGTCGACCCGGCCGACCACGACGAGGATTTCATCGCCTCGACGGCAAACGCCTCCTTCGGCGCTGCGATCGGCCAGATCCTGCTGCTGGACCTCGTATTCTCGGTCGACAGCATCATCACCGCCGTCGGCATGACCCCGCACCTGCCGATCATGGTCGTGGCCGTGGTCGTGGCAGTCACCGTCATGCTGGTCGCGGCCACTCCGCTGGCGAACTTCATCGAGAAGAACCCGACCATCGTCATGCTGGCGCTGGCATTCCTCTTGATGATCGGCACGACGCTGATCGCCGAGGGCATGGGCTTCCACGTTCCCAAGGGCTACATCTATGCGGCGATGGCGTTCTCCGCACTGGTGGAAATCCTGAACACGCTTTCACGCAATGCGAGGCTGAAAGCGAAGACGGAAAAGCGCAGTATGCACTGACGGCCACGAGCCGTGCCGCAGCAAATGCGAATGCACGGAAAAATGGCCGGCGAGACGATGCTCGCCGGCCTTTCAGTCTACGGGAAGCAGAAGGCGCAGGCCGAACGGGTAAGAAGCTCGACTGCCGTTTCGTTGGCCACAGGAAGAAACCGGAAAAATTCCCGTGTTCTCCATGCCCGTCGTGTCCGGTTGACACGGCCACGCCTCCTGACACCACAATGACCATCGCTAAAAATGGTTCCGGAACCAATTCTAGCGAAGCGAATTCCTGTCCCGCCGACGCCCCGCGCCGGCAAGCCCGGGGGCCATAATGTCGACACCGCAAATCTTGTCGTTCGCGATCATTCTTGCGATGATGGCGGCGTTCGTCTGGGGCAGACTGCGCTACGACGTCGTGGCCTGCCTTGCGCTGCTGATAGCCATCGCCGCCGGCATCGTCCCCTTCGACAAGGCGTTTTCCGGCTTCAGCGACGATATCGTCATCATCGTCGGCAGCGCTCTTGTGGTCAGCGCCGCCGTGGCGCGATCGGGCATCATCAACCGGGCAGTCCAACGCTTCTTCCCGAACATGTCCGCCTTCATGCCGCAGATGGTGCTCTTGCTGGTCGCCGTCGCTGTCATGTCCGCCTTCATCAAGAACATCGGCGCGCTCGCCATCATGATGCCGATGGCCTTCCAGTTCTCGCGCCGATCCGGAGTGCCGGTTTCGCGCTATCTGATGCCCATGGCCTTCGCTGCCCTGCTCGGCGGACTGATGACGCAGATCGGCACCTCGCCGAACATCGTCGTCTCCCGCATGCGACAGGAGATTACGGGCGAGAGCTTCACCATGTTCGACTTCACCCCGGTCGGCGGCATCCTGACGGTGGCCGGCATCTTTTTCCTGCTCGCCCTTCACAAGCTCGTGCCGGTGCGCACCAATCAGAACCCGTCGCTGGACGAGGCGCTCGAACTCGGCACCTACTCGTCCGACGCAACGGTGACGAACGGTTCCGGCGCAGTCGGAAAATCGTTGAACGCGTTGCTCAAGCCCGGCCATGGCGACATCGCCGCGACCGCGATCATTCGCGACGGCCGTCGCATGGCGCCGCTGCCCGACATCACGGTCAAGGCGGGCGACACGCTTCTTCTCGAGGGAACGCCGACGGCGCTCGACCAGGTGACGGAGGCCGCCGGCCTCAAGCTGTCCGGCAAGCCTATGCAGCAGGCGCCCGCCGCAGGCGAGGACATCGCCGCCGTCGAAGTGGTGGTCTCGACGGATTCCCGTCTTGCCGGCCTTTCCGCCCGCAGGCTTGCCCTGTTTCACAGCTACGGCATCAACCTGCTGGCCGTGAACCGGCAAGGAAAGCGCATTTCCGAGCGGCTGAGCGAGGTGACGCTCGCGCCCGGCGACATGCTGATGGTACAGGGCGGCATGAAGACGCTGCCGTCAACGCTGCAGGAACTGGGCCTGCTGCCGCTGGCGCAAAGGCAGATCCTGCTCGGCACCAAAAGGCGCGCCTACGTGCCGCTCCTCGTGCTAGCCGCAGCAATGATCGCAAGCGCGACCGGCGCGATCCCGGTCGCCACCGCCTTCTTCGCCGCCGCAGTCGCCATGCTCTTGCTGCGCGTCATCCCGCTGGCAGATGCCTACCGCGCCGTCGACGGGCCGATCCTCGTCATGCTGGCAGCGCTCATCCCCGTCGCCGATACGCTGCGCTCGACGGGAGGAAGCGAACTGATCGCCGGTTGGCTCGGCAGCGTCGCCTCGGGCCTGCCGACCTACGGGGCGCTGGCGATGATCCTGCTGACGGCGATGGCCGTCACGCCGTTCCTGAACAATGCCGCGACGGTTCTGGTCATGGCGCCGATCGCCGTCAGCTTCGCCTCCGCCCTCGACTACCGGCCGGAAGCATTTCTGATGGCGGTCGCGATCGGCGCCGGCTGCGACTTCCTCACCCCGATCGGGCACCAGTGCAACACCCTCGTTATGGGGCCGGGCGGCTACCGGTTCAGCGACTATCCGCGCCTGGGCCTGCCCCTGTCCCTGATGATCGTCCTCGTCAGCGTCCCGGCGCTGCTCTATGTCTGGCCGGTGAACTAAGCGCCTCGCGGTACCTGACGGCTGGAACAGAGGCGAAGCGAGTGCGCCCCTTGACGCGCCGGGGCGAATGTGGTCTCACCCCAGCCCAAACGGAAAGCTTCATTCCGGCCGCAAAATCGGCGGAAAACCGGGCTTTCCCTCCCTAAAAGCATGAGCCGATCACGCGGAAATCCCTCCGCGGGACGGCATCACAGCATTTCGACCGGGCCGAAAACATGAGCACTTCCACGACGAACGCCCCCGTACGCGTCCGCATCGCACCCTCCCCCACCGGCGAACCCCATGTCGGCACCGCCTATATCGCGCTGTTCAACTACCTCTTCGCCAAGAAGCACAATGGCACCTTCATCCTGCGCATCGAGGACACCGATGCGACCCGCTCGACGCCGGAGTTTGAGACCAAGGTGCTGGACGCGCTGAAATGGTGCGGGCTGGAATGGTCGGAAGGTCCGGATATCGGCGGCCCCTATGGCCCGTATCGCCAGTCCGACCGCAAGGACATGTACCAGCCCTACGCGCAGCAACTGCTGGACAAGGGCCATGCCTTCCGCTGCTTCTGCACGCCCGAGCGGCTTGAGCAGATGCGCAACGCCCAGCGTGCCGAGGGCAAGCAGCCGAAGTATGACGGCCTTTGCCTCCACCTGTCGGCCGAGGAAGTGACCGCCAAGATGGCGGCGGGCGAAAACTCGGTCGTCCGCCTGAAGATCCCGACAGAGGGGTCGTGCGACTTCACAGACGGTGTCTATGGCGACGTCTCGATCCCTTGGGATTCGGTGGACATGCAGGTCCTGATCAAGGGCGACGGCATGCCGACCTACCACATGGCAAACGTCATCGACGACCACCTGATGAAGATCACCCATGTGGCGCGCGGCGAGGAATGGCTGGCGTCGGTGCCGAAGCACATCCTGCTCTACCGCTATTTCGGCTGGGACGAGCCCGTCTTCATGCATCTTTCCCTGATGCGCAACGCCGACAAGTCTAAGCTGTCGAAACGCAAGAACCCGACCTCGATCTCCTACTACTCCGCACTCGGCTACATGCCGGAAGCGCTGATGAACTTCCTCGGCCTGTTCTTCATCCAGATCGCCGAAGGCGAGGAACTGATGACGATGCAGGAGCTGTCGGAAAAGTTCGATCCCGACAACCTGTCGAAGTCGGGTGCCATCTTCGACATCCAGAAGCTCGACTGGCTGAACGGCCGCTGGCTCCGCGAGAAGCTCTCGGAAGAGGAATTTGCCGCGCGCGTGCTGACCTGGGCGATGGAGAACGATCGCCTGAAGGAGGGCCTGAAGCTTTCCCAGTCGCGCATTACCAAGCTCGGCGAACTGCCCGACCTTGCCGGCTTCCTGCTGAAATCCGACCTCGGACTGGAGCCATCGGCCTTCGCCAAGGTGAAGTCGACGCCGGAAGAGATCCTGGAGATCCTCGAGACGGTCCAGCCGGATCTCGAAAAGATCTTCGAATGGAACGTCGAAACCATCGAGGCGGAACTGCGCGCGATCGCCGACCGCATGGGCAAGAAGCTCAAGGTGGTGCTGGCGCCGCTGTTCGTCGCCGTGTCCGGCTCGTCGCGCTCGCTGCCGCTCTTCGATTCGATGGCCATCCTCGGCCGTTCCGTCGTCCGCCAGCGCCTGAAGGTCGCCGCCAAGGTGGTGGCTTCCATGGTCGGAAGCGGGAAGTAAGGATATTCGCGACGCGCTCCCTCCCCCATGTGGGGAGGGACAGGCCGAGCCAGCCGCACCGGCAAACAGAACAACCAGCCCCAAAAGGCGAAACGATGACCGATACCAAGACCGAAACCGCCCTCTCCTCCGACGCCGCCGAAGTGCGCCGCCAGAAGCTCGACCTGCTGCGCGAGCAGATCGGCGACGTCTATCCGGCACATTTCCATCGCACGATCACCAATGCGGATCTGGCTGCGAAATACGAGAACCTGGAGCCGGACACCGAGACCCAGGACGTCGTCACCGTTGCCGGCCGGGTCTATTCCTCGCGCAATTCCGGCATGTTCATGGACATCCATGACGCGTCGGGCAAGATCCAGATCTTCAGCCACAAGGACGTGACGCCGGAAGAAGCCCGCAACATGCTGTCGATGATCGACATCGGCGACATCATCGGCGTGACCGGCACGGTGCGCCGCACCAAGCGCGGTGAGCTGTCGATCAATGCCCGCGAAATCACGATGCTGACCAAGTCGCTGCTGCCGATGCCGGAAAAGTGGCACGGCGTCTCCGACATCGAGATCCGCTACCGCAAGCGCCACCTCGACATCATGACGAACGAGGAATCCAAGCTGCGCTTCCAGCAGCGCTCGAAGATCATCTCCGGCATCCGCCGCTTCATGGAGAACGACGGCTTCATGGAAGTCGAGACGCCGATGCTGCACTCCGTCTATGGCGGTGCCACGGCCGAACCGTTCAAGACGCACCACAACACGCTGAAGCTCGACATGTTCCTGCGTATCGCGCCGGAACTGTACCTGAAGCGCACGCTGGTTTCGGGCCTTTCCGACAAGGTGTTCGAGATCAACCGCAACTTCCGCAATGAGGGCGTGTCGACCCGGCACAATCCCGAATTCACGATGATGGAGTGCTACTGGGCCTATGCCGACTACGAGGACATCATGGACCTCGTGGAACGCCTCTTCGCCGAACTTGCGGTAAAGATCCACGGCTCGACGGAATTCGCCTACGGCGACAAGGAAATCTCCTTCAAGGGTCCGTTCAAGCGCGTGCCGATGCCCGACGCCGTGAAGGAAGTAACCGGCATCGACTTCCTCGCGATCAAGACCGACGAGGAAGCCCGCGCCGCCGCCAAGGCCGCCGGCTTTGCAGTCGAGAAGGACTGGACCTGGGGCGAATGCCTCGCCTTCATCTTCGAGGAGAAGGTCGAGCCGACGCTGATCCAGCCGAGCCACGTCACCCATTTCCCGAAGGACATCTCGCCCTTCGCCAAGGAAGTGCCGGGCGAGCCGCGTCTCGTGGAACGCTTCGAGACCTACTGCAACACCTGGGAACTCGGCAACGCGTTCTCCGAGCTGAACGATCCGGTCGAGCAGCGCGCCCGCATGGTCGAGCAGCTCGAACAGGCACATGCGCGCGGCGAGAAGGAAAAGCAGCTGGACGACGAGTTCCTCGACGCCATCGATCAGGGCATGCCGCCGGCCGGCGGTCTCGGCATCGGCGTCGATCGGCTGATCATGCTTTTGACCAACGCGCCCTCGATCCGCGACGTCATTCTCTTCCCCGCCCGCCGGGCGAAGGCGGACTGACCGAGCCTCACGGACGAGAAACTTTCATGAAGCCCCGCCTCGTGCGGGGCTTTTCGTTCGTGCTTGGTGGGGCTCTGGTTCAATGCCGCACGCAACCGTTCACGACGCGGCAAGCGGCGCCTGATCCGGCAGAATTGCTTCATCTGAAAGCAAAAGACGTCAGTGGCCCGTGGCGGCCGCGTGTTCCTGCGGTGCGGTTTCGCTTTCCGCCTGCGTTGCTGCCGTAGCATGGCCGCCACCGCCTTCGCCATGGTTTTCGGCGACCGCGGTTCCGTCGGGATCGTTCGGATCGAGACAGTCGGCCTTGTCCGTCATCGCTGTGACGATGGTCTTGATCTCCGCGAGGCTCAAGGCCTTTCGCTCGCCGTAGAATTCACCGTTTTCGGCGGCCGCTCCATCGACGACGCTTGCCTCGAACGGTGCAGTCATGCCCGAAATCTTGCCCGGCTCGCGGCTGAACAGCACTTCCGCGCCGATCGCCCGACCGCGCATGTCGGCCCTGAGCGAGGGACCGGCCTCGTCGAGGAGCACCACCTGATAGAGATCCGCCTCTTCCTTGTTGGAGAGCGCGGCTGCCACACGAAGCGCGGTCTTGATGCGCACGTCTCCGTCCTCGGCTGTCGAGCGGATATAGTGGCGGATCCATGCCTGCCCGTCGCGCTTCTGCCGCAGGGTCATCACCGTGGTGCAGGCCACGCCGGAAACACGCTCTTCCGACGGCCCCAGGATCGCTTCGCGCCCGACGAAAACCGCCACAGCACCCGATGCGCCTGTCAGGACGACGACGCCCGCGACAAGGACCAGCACCTTCTTCGGCAATTGCAGCTTGGAGAGAAATTTCACCGGGACGCACTACTCTTGGACGTGAAAGTTGCCGCCCCGAACGTACGTGCGGGAACTGCAGTCACCGTATTTCTGCGGCCGTTTCCGAAAACTTAAGAGACGGCAGAACGCGCGGGCCGAGCAGGATTCCCTCTGGCGATGGTTAATAAAGTCCCTCCGCGCGGATAGGTGAGGCGACAAATTTGCGAATGATTTGCAATTGCATTGACACTTCAATTTTGCCGCCTATATTTTATTGCAACTCATTTGCAAAAACGTATGGTCTCAATCAATGATCTCAGGAATTTTGAAATCCGCCCTCCTCGCAGCATTTGTCACGCTCGGCGGGGCGTCGTCTGCAGCGGCCCAGGAAAAGCCGAAGGTCATCACCACCTTCACCGTCATCGCCGACATCGCCCGCAATGTCGCCGGCGACGCCGCTGTCGTGGACTCGATTGCCAAGCCCGGAGCCGAGATCCACAACTACCAGCCGACGCCGCGCGACATCCTCAAGGCGCAGGACGCTTCGCTGGTGCTCTGGAACGGGCTGAACCTCGAGCGCTGGTTCGAAAAGTTCCTTGCCAATCTCAACGACGTCCCGAGCGCCGTCGTCTCCGATGGCGTCGAGCCGATGGGGATTAGCGAAGGTCCCTACAGCGGCAAGCCCAATCCGCATGCCTGGATGTCGCCGGACAACGCGCTGATCTATGTCGAGAACATCCGCAAGGCCCTGACGCAGATCGATCCGCAAAACGCCGCCGTCTACGAGGCGAACGCCAAGGCCTATGGCGAGAAGATCAAGGCGCTGTCGGAAGAGATCAAGGCCGAGCTCGGCAAACTGCCGGAAGATAAGCGCTGGCTCGTCACAAGCGAAGGCGCCTTCTCCTACCTCGCCCGGGATTTCGGGCTGAAGGAGCTGTTCCTCTGGCCGATCAATGCCGACCAGCAGGGCACGCCCAAGCAGGTCAAGGCGGTGATCGATGCCGTGCGCGAGCACAATATTCATGTCGTCTTCTCCGAAAGCACCGTCTCCGACAAGCCTGCCAGACAGGTCGCCGCCGAGACGGGAGCCGCCTATGGCGGCGTTCTCTACGTCGACAGCCTCAGCGAGGCCGACGGCCCGGTGCCCACCTACCTCGACCTGCTCCGCGTCACGTCGGAGACCATCGTGAAGGGACTTTCGCAATGATGATGGGGGGCCGCGGCAAGCCTGTCGACGGGATCGCGGCGGAGGACGTCACCGTCACCTATCGGACCGGGGTGACCGCGCTGAAGCATGCCAGTTTTTCGGTACCACGCGGCACAATCACCGCGCTCGTCGGCGTCAACGGCAGCGGCAAGTCCACCCTTTTCAAGGCGATCATGGGTTTCGTGCCGCTGGCCGGCGGCAAAGTCACCATCCTCGGCATGCCGGTGCGCGAGGCCCTGAAGAAAAACCTCGTCGCCTACGTC
The DNA here is from genome assembly GCF_013378445.1 of Mycoplana rhizolycopersici. Taxonomy (GTDB): domain Bacteria; phylum Pseudomonadota; class Alphaproteobacteria; order Rhizobiales; family Rhizobiaceae; genus Mycoplana; species Mycoplana rhizolycopersici. Next base: position 113,106 of record NZ_JABXYK010000012.1, on the reverse strand, counting down.
CCGCAGGCCGAAGAGGTGGACTGGACCTTCCCCGTCCTCGTCGAGGACGTGGTGATGATGGGACGCTACGGCCACATGAACTGGCTGCGCGTCCCTTCCCGGCACGACCACGAGATGGTCGCCGAGGCGCTGGCCCGCGTCAACATGAGCGATTTCCGCAAACGCCAGATCGGCGAACTCTCGGGCGGCCAGCGCAAACGCGTCTTCCTCGCAAGGGCGCTGGCGCAGGAAGGCCAGGTGATCCTGCTCGACGAGCCCTTCACCGGCGTCGACGTCACTACGGAGGAACAGATCATCGAGCTCCTCGGGACGCTGCGTGATGAAGGCCGGGTGATGCTGGTCTCGACGCACAATCTCGGCAGCGTGCCTGACTTCTGCGACCGCACCGTCTTCGTCAAGGGCACCGTGATCGCGTCCGGCCCGACCGCCGAGACGTTCAACGAGGCGAACCTGGAGCGCGCCTTCGGCGGCGTGCTGCGCCATTTCATCCTTTCCGGCCAGGACCTGCACGAGGATGCCGATCCCCGCCAGGTCAAGGTCATCAGCGACGACGAGCGCCCCTTCGTCATCTATGGCGCCAAGGGCAACCCCGCTGTGGAACCGGAGAAGACGGACCAGTGAGCACGCTCCTCGAACCCTTCGGCTACGACTACATGGTCAACGCCATGTGGGTCAGTGCTCTCGTCGGCTGCGTCTGCGGCTTTCTCTCCGCCTATCTCATGCTCAAGGGCTGGTCGCTGATCGGCGATGCGCTTTCCCACGCGATCGTTCCGGGCGTGGCCGGCGCCTACATGCTGGGCCTGCCCTTCGCCGCCGGCGCCTTCCTGTCCGGGGGTCTCGCCGCCGGCGCCATGCTCTTCCTCAATCACCGAACCAAGCTGAAGGAAGATGCGATCATCGGCATGATCTTCACGTCCTTCTTCGGCGTCGGCCTGTTCATGGTGTCGCTCTCGCCCACCTCCGTGAACATCCAGACGATCGTGCTCGGCAATATCCTGGCGATCACGCCGGCCGACACGCTGCAGCTCGCCATCATCGGCGGCGTGACGCTGGTCGTCCTGCTTTTGAAATGGAAGGACCTGATGGTCACCTTCTTCGACGAGAACCACGCCCGCTCGATCGGGCTGAAGCCGCTGGCACTGAAGCTCCTGTTCTTCACCCTGCTTGCGGCCTCCACCGTCGCAGCGCTGCAGACGGTCGGCGCGTTCCTGGTCATCGCCATGGTCGTCACACCCGGCGCCACCGCCTATCTGCTGACGGACCGCTTCCAGCGCCTCATCCTGATCGCAGCCCTGCTCGGTGCCGGCACCAGCTTTGTCGGCGCCTATGTCTCCTATTTTCTCGACGGCGCCACCGGCGGCATCATCGTCGTCCTGCAAACACTGATCTTCCTGGCAGCCTTCGTTTTCGCGCCCAAGCACGGGATGATTGCCATCCGCCGCAAGGGACGCCTGGCGCTGGAGCAGAAAGGCGGGGCGGCATGAGCGAATTCCTCGAACTGGCGCTCATGCCCTTCCGGCTGGGCTTCATGCAATACGCCTTCGCAGTCACGCTGATGATCGCCGTGCCGATGGCGCTGCTGTCCTGCTACCTCGTGCTCAAGGGCTGGTCGCTGATGGGCGATGCGGTTTCCCACGCGGTGCTGCCCGGCGTCGTCATCGCCTATGTGGTGGGCCTTCCCTTTGCGATCGGCGCCTTCGTCGCCGGGCTGTTCTGCGCACTGGCCGCCGGCTACGTGCGCAACAACAGCCGCGTGAAGGAGGACACGGTGCTCGGCATCGTCTTCTCCGGCATGTTCGGCCTCGGCATCGTCCTCTACGTCGCCGTCGAATCCGACGTCCATCTCGACCACATCCTGTTTGGCGACATGCTCGGCATCGCGCTTTCCGATCTCGTGGAAACGGGCCTGATCGCGCTCGCCTGCACCGCCTTCATCCTGTTCTTCCGCAAGGATCTTCTCGTCCAGGCGTTCGACCGGCAGCATGCCGCGGCCATTGGCCTGCCCGTCCGCCTGCTGCACTACGGCCTGCTCGCGGTGATCTCGCTGGTGGTCGTCGGCGCGCTCAAGGCGGTCGGCATCATCCTGTCGGTGTCGCTGATGGTCGCACCGGGCGCGATTGCCGCCCTGCTGACGCGGCAGTTCGGATCGATGCTGGTCACGGCGGTTGCGATTGCCGTTGGCGCATCGCTCGTCGGCATCTATGTCAGCTTCTTCCTCGACAGCGCCCCGGCTCCGACGATCGTCGTGACATTGACCGTCCTCTTCGTCGCAGCCTTCCTCCGCCAGACGGTCGCAAGCCGCTCTGCCGCCAACAGGTCTGTCCGCCCGCCCGCGGGCGGCTGACACCGGTCGCAGCCGGCGCCTCGACCGAGCGCCCGGCATCCGCCGCGCGTTGTCCCCGGCGCGTCCCCGCACGCGGTCGACAGCATTTTCTTTTCCGTCTATCGTCCGCCGCGGTCAGAAGGGCCGCTTCGCGTCGGACCACGCATTTACCGAGCAGGACAGGCATGGCACATATCGGCATCGTCGGCGGCGGCATCATCGGCTGCGCCACAGCGCTCCATCTCCTCGACCGAGGCCATCAGGTGACGATCATCGAGCGCGATGCGGGCGGCCTGCCGGCTTCGGTCGGCAATGCGGGCATCCTCGCCATTCCCGAGATCGACCCGATCGCAAGCCCCGGCATGCTGATGTCCGTTCCGCGCTGGCTGCTCGATCCCCTCGGCCCGCTGGCGCTGCGTTGGGGAGATCTGCCCGCGATGCTGCCCTGGCTGATGAAGCTTCTGCGCTCCTCCAGCCCGGCAACGGTCGAGCGCTCCCGGGCCGCGCTGGCTTTCCTGATGAAAACCGCCGCCGCCGACCATTCCGCCATGGCGCAAATGGCCGGCATCAGCGGTCATCTGCGCAAGACGGGCGCGCTGACCGTTTTCGACACGGAAGCGGCCCGCGACAAAGCCTTCGCGCATGCGACTGAAAACGCCCGTCTTCTCGGTGGCTTCGGCATCGACAAGCTCGATGCGGCCGAGGCGCGCCGGCGGGTGCCGGCATTGTCCGGCGCGTTCGCCGGCGCGATCTACAACGACGGATACCAGACCTTCGAGTATCCGCTGACGTTGCTGCGCCGCCTGCAGGCGGTCCTGCGCGAGCGGGCCACCTTCCTCGACGCGGCCGCCTCCATGCTGACCTGGGGCGAGCAGGGTATCACGGTGCGAACCGAGGCGCAGAACAACCATCTCTTCGACAAGGCGGTGGTCGCAGCCGGCATCTGGTCCAGGCCGCTGGTGGAGCGCATGGGTCTCCACGTCCTGCTCGAAACCGAGCGCGGCTACAACACCACCTTCGTCAATCCCGCCGTGACGCTGGAAATGCCGGTGTTCTTCTCCGAGCACGGCTTTGTCGCAACCCCCTTCGAAAACATGCTGCGCGTCGGCGGCGCCGTCGAACTGGCGCGTCCGGAAACGGCTGCCAACTACGCACGCGCCGCCGCCATGCGCCGGAAGATGCGCCGCTACGTGCCCGATCTGCCCGACGAGGGCGGCACCGAATGGATGGGCCGCCGCCCTTCCACGCCGGATTCGATCCCCGTGATCGGCCTGCACCCCGGCGACGCCCGCATCGCCTTTGCCTTCGGCCACGGCCATCTCGGCCTGACGCTTGCAGCCACCACCGGGCGGCATGTCGCCGACCTATTTTCAGGCGCGGCAAGGGCCGAACTCGAACCCTTCTCCATCCGGCGCTTCCAGTAACACCGAAAGTCCCCTACCCATGCACAAGGTCATATTCGACACCGATCCCGGCATCGACGACGCGATGGCGCTTCTGTTCCTGCATCATCATCCCGATATCGACCTAATCGGCATCACCACCGTCTTCGGCAATGCTTCCGTCGAGACGACGACGCGCAACGCGCTGTTTCTCAAGCGCGAATGGGATATCGCAGCCCCGGTCGCCAGGGGCGACGGCAAGGCGTTCAATCCCATGCGCAATCCGGTCGACTGGCCCGTCATGATCCATGGCCAGGACGGGCTCGGCAATATCGACGTTCCCGAAACGATCGACCTGCCGGTCGATCCGATGCCGGCGCACCGCTTCATCATCGACACCGTCAGGAAAAATCCGGGAGAAGTGACGCTGATCGCGGTCGGGCGCATGTCGAACCTCGCCTTCGCGCTCAAGGAGGACCCGGAGATTGCCACGCTCGTCAAGCAGGTCATCATCATGGGCGGCGCCTTCGATGTTCCCGGCAACATCACGCCTGCCGCCGAGGCCAACATCCATGGTGATCCGGAAGCCGCAGACGTGGTGATGACCGCGCCCTGGAAGGTGACCGTCGTCGGCCTCGACGTGACGATGAAGACCGTGATGACGCGCACGCTCTTGAACGAGATCGTCGCGAAGGGCGGCGTGCGTGCGCAACTCCTCTCCGACATCTCGCAGCTCTACATCGATTTCTACGGCCGCCACGTGAAGGACGGCATGGTCGTCCATGACAGCTGCGCCTGTGTCTATCTCGTGGCACCCGAATTCTTCACCACGCGCTCGGGCCCGATCCGTGTCGTCTCAGGCGGTATTGCCGAGGGGCAGACGATCCAGAAACCGGACGGTCGCGCCTTCCCGCCCGGCAATTGGGATGACTTCCCCAGCCAGCATGCCTGCACCGGGATCGATGCGGATGCCGTTCTGGACCTGATCGCAAGGACGCTTGCCCGGGCCGCATGAGGCCGGACGGCAGCGGATCGTGAGGGGCCTTGCCGCCCCTGAAGCGTGCCGAGCCTATTCCACCCGTTCCGGCAGTTGCCAGTCGATCGGGTTCCGGCCGCGGGTCTCAAGGAAGGCATTCGCCTTGGAGAAATGCCGACAGCCGAGGAAGCCGCTATGCGCTGACAACGGCGAAGGATGCGGCGCGCGCAGCACGAGATGCTTCGTCTGGTCCACGAAGGCCGCCTTCTTCTGGGCGTAGGAGCCCCAGAGCATGAAGACGACCGGCTGGTCGTTTTCGTTGACCGCCCGTATGACCGCGTCGGTGAAGCGTTCCCAGCCCCGCCCCTGATGCGAGGCCGCGCGCCCCATTTCCACCGTCAGCACGCTGTTGAGCAACAGGACGCCCTGCCGCGCCCAGTGCTCGAGAAAGCCGTGGCGTGCCGGGGGGATGCCGAGGTCGGCTGAGATTTCCTTGTAGATGTTGACGAGCGAAGGCGGGACGCGCACGCCCGGCCGCACGCTGAAGCAGAGCCCGTGCGCCTGCCCCTCGCCGTGATAGGGATCCTGCCCGAGGATCACCACCTTGACGTCTTCGAGTGGCGTCAGGTCCAGCGCGCGGAAGTACTCCGCCCCCTTGGGAAAGATGCGCTTTCCCTGCTCCTTCTCGCGGACCAGAAAGCCTCTCAGCGCCGCCATGTACGGGCTTTCGAACTCCGCCGCGAGCGGTCCCCTCCAGCTTTCCCCGATCCGGGCGTCCGCAGCCGTCATCCTCGCTCTCCTACCGTTTGCCGTGGGCTCTGGATAGCGCACCGGCCGGAAAAGCAAAATGCCCAGATTGCGACGAACCGCAACATGGCGGACGGCGATCGAGACGACCGCCCGCCCGATCGTGCGCAGGCCGGGCGAACGGCCAAAGGACCTGCGATGGTCGTGCTGCGCCTATTCGCCTACGCCCATCACCGCCATCAGGCTCTTCATCCGCACAGCCGCCAGCTCCGGCTTGTCCAGCACATCGGCGCGGTCGGCAAGCCGGAAGACGTCGGCATAGTGCAGCATCCCGCGCGCGGACTGCATGCCGGCCGGCATGGTGAAATGCGACTGGTGCCCGTTCAGCCAGGCGAGAAAGACGACGCCGGCCTTGTAATACTGCGTCGGCGCCTCGAAGATCTTCCGTGACAGCGGCACGGTCGGCTCGATCACGGCGCGGAACGTGCCGACATCGCCCGCCGCAAGCGAGGCGAGCGCCTTCGACGCCTGCGGTGCGACCGCGTCGAAGATGCCCAGCAGCGCATGGCTGTACTTCCGGCCGTCTCCCTCGATCAGCTCGGCATAATTGAAATCGTCGCCGGTAAAGCAGAGCACGCCGTCGGGCAGCCGCTCCCGCAGCGCCACCTCCTTGGCATTGTCGAGCAACGAGATCTTGATGCCCTCGACCTTGGCGCCGTTTTCCTCGATGATGGAAATCACCGTCGAAAGCGCGTCTTCGAAGTGGTCGCCGCCCCAGTAGCCTTTCAGCTGCGGATCGAACATGTCACCCAGCCAGTGCAGCACGACCTTCTCCTTGGCCTGACCGAGGATGCGGCCGTAGACCTTGCGGTAGTCGTCGGGCGAGCGCGCGACGCGCGCCAGCGCCCGGCTCGCCATCATGATGGCGCGGCCGCCATGCTTTTCGACGAAACCGACCTGTTCCTCATAGGCGGCGATCACGTCGTCCAGAGAGCGCGTGTCGGCCGGCGAGAGGTGGTCCGTGCCCGCACCGCAGGCAAGGTCGGCGCCGGGCAGCGTCCGGGCTTCCGCAAGCGAGCGGCGGATCAGCTCCTGCGCGCCGGCCCAGTCGAGCCCCATGCCGCGCTGGGCCGTGTCCATCGCCTCGGCGATGCGAAAGCCGAGCGACCAAAGGTGATGCCGGAATGCCAGCGTCGCCTCCCAGTCGATCGCAGGCGCCTCCCAGGGACGGGTCTCGCGCAACGGGTCCGAGACCACGTGGGCGGCCGCATACGCGATGCGATTGAAAGCAGGCGGGGCCTTCGGCCTCTCTGTCGGCGTTCCGGTCAGCGTGTACGGCGCGATGCTGCCATCCGCGCCCGGCAGGTTGACTGTCGGCATGGGAAACCTCCTCCTCGGTTTGGGGAGACGGCATAATTTAGATCGTTCCAAATTGCAAGAGGTGAGATGGCGAGACCGAGTTGCCAAGATGCGCGGCAAGCCGGCTGCGCCGATCCAATCGCAGCAACGCCCGACTTCAGGCAGTGAACCCGGCAGCAAAACAAAGGCATCCTCTCGGCATTGTAGCGGCCGCCTCCCCCACGTCATCCTTTGGCTTGCTCCGAGGATCTCGGTATTTTACCAATTCACATTACTTATCAAAAAGATAGTATGAGATGGACTGCGGAGAACCGAATGCTCCGGACAAGCCCGAGCATGATCTAGGGACGACAAAGGACGGACAGGCAGGGAAGATTGAGCCGTCGGTCATGGCCGGATCGATACCCACTCGACCACCAAGCACGCGGTGAAGGAAAGCAGCCAACCGGCGCGGCTTCCCCTTCCCAGCGCACACACAAATGGCCTTGACTTATTTGGAACGATCCAATAATCCTGCCCACCGAAAGCGGACGAGGAGGTCCGTAAGGGAGCATTTGCCGTGACGAAGAGCCGGGTGACCGTTGTCGATATTGCGCGAGCCGCCGGCGTGTCGAAGTCGACCGTCTCGCTCGTGCTGCAGGCAAGCCCGCTGGTCAACGAACAGACCCGCGCCCGGGTGAATGCCGCCATTCGCGATCTCGGCTATGTCTACAATCGCGGCGCTGCGAACCTGCGCCAGACGGCCTCTTCGAAGATCGTCGGCATCGTCGTCAACGATCTCACCAACTCCTTCTTCGCCGAACTCGCCGTCGGCATGGACATCGTCATGCAGTCGGCGGGCTTCGTCCAGTTCCTCGCCAACACCGGCGAAAGCCTGGACCGGCAGCGCGAGGTGATCGCCTCGATGCGCGAGCACGGCATTTCCGGCCTGATCATCTCGCCGGCCCGCGGCACGGATGCGAGCGATTTCAAACCGCTGATCGCAGCCGGTGTGCCCGTCGTGATCGTTGTCCGCAATATCGCCGGCGCCAAGGTATCGTCCCTGCTTTCGGACAACTATGCCGGCGCGCGCGCGGCAACCGAGCACCTGATCGCGCTCGGCCATCGCCGCATTGCCTTTCTCGGCGGCTTTTCCGACACCGCCGTTTCCGCCGACCGCATCGACGGCTACCGCGATGCCCTCGTGGCAGCCGGGCTGAGCGCCGACGCAGCGCTTGTCGTCAACTCCGCGCCCTCGCGCGCCGGCGGCGTGGCTGCGATCGAACGCGCCATGCTGATTGCAGACCGGCCGACGGCGGCGCTGTGCTTCAACGACGCGGTCGCCTTCGGCGTCTGCGACGGCCTGCGCACCCGCAGCCTGGAGCCGGGCCGCGATTTCGGCGTCGTCGGCTTCGACGACGTGATCGAGGCGCAGACGGCCGTGCCCGCCCTGACGACGGTTTCCGTCGATCCGCAGGGCATGGGCCGGCGCGCCGCGCAAATGCTTCTGAAACAGATCAATTCCGGCCGGGTGGAGGCCGAGGCGCAGGTTGCCTCGGTTCGGCTGGTGGTGCGCCAGAGCTGCGGCACTGGCGCGGGACAATGGGGTGGAGGAGCCTCGCATGACACAGTCGCAAAAGACACGATGGGGACTGATCGGCGCCAGCACGATCGCGCATGAGTGGGTCATCGGCGCGATCCGCGCCACCGGCGGCGAGATTGTCTCCGTGATGAGCACGAACGCCGAGCGCGGCCGCGCCTATGCCGCCGATCACGGCATCGCGAAGGCCGTCACGCGCCTGGAGGATCTCGTCGGCGATCCTGAGATCGACGCCGTCTACATTTCCACGACCAACGAACTGCACCGCGACCAGGCGATCGCAGCCGCCCGCGCCGGCAAGCATATCCTGTGCGAGAAGCCGCTGGCGACCTCGCTCGAAGATGCGCTCGCCATGGTGAGGGCTGCGAAGGAGGCGGGCGTCGTGATGGCGACGAACCATCACCTGCGCAATGCCGCCACCCATCGCGCCATGCGCGAAGCGATCGCTTCGGGCCGGATCGGTACGCCGCTTGCGGCGCGCGTCTTCCATGCCGTCTACCTTCCGCCGCATCTGCAGGGCTGGCGGCTGGAACGGCCGGAAGCAGGCGGCGGCGTCATCCTCGACATCACCGTCCACGACGCCGACACGCTGCGCTTCGTCCTCGACGACGATCCGGTCGAAGCCATCGCCATCAGCCATCAGGGCGGGATGGCCAAGGCAGGACTGGAGGACGCCGTGATGGGCGTGCTGCGTTTCCGCTCCGGCGTGATCGCCCAGTTCCACGACGGCTTCACCACGAAATACGCCGAGACGGGCCTGGAGGTGCATGGCAGCGAGGGCTCGCTGATCGGCCGCAACGTCATGAGCCAGCGCGCGGTCGGCACGGTGACGCTGCGCAATGCCGATGGCGAGCACGAACTGCCGCTCGATCACGCCAACCTCTATGAGACGGCACTTGCCGCCTTTCACGCAGCCATCGCCGGAAAGGGCCAGCCGTCCGCGAGCGGGCTGGACGGCATCTGGTCGCTGGCGACGGGGCTTGCCGTCGTCGAGGCCGCCCGCAGCGGTGCGGCCGTCAAGATCGAACCGCAACTGTGAGAGGCTGGTGATCTGATGCGAACTCTCTCTCGGACTGTGGCCATAGCGGAAGCGGCCTCGTCTCCAAATCGCGGAGAAGCGCCGCGCGCATGCGAGGCAACGGCGGGACTTGCCCCGCAATCGAACCAGGAAAGCGCCCATCGGCCGCCCCTGGCGCAGCCTCTCCCCGCCGACGAGAAGGCACAGCAAGCATCGACCTCGCCGGATCAATTCCAACTTCGGGCCGCATCATGACCAAGCACATTTCTCTTGCTGAAGCAGCCAGCCTGATCCCGGACGGCGCCGTCGTCTCGGTGTCGTCTTCCTCCGGCCTCGGCTGCCCCGACCTGATGCTAAAGGCGATCGGGGAGCGCTTCGAGGCGACCGGGCATCCGCAAAACATCACCACCCTGCATCCGATCGCGGCCGGCGACATGAGCGGCATCAAGGGCGTCGACCACATCGCCCGGAAAGGATTGCTGGCCAGGATCATCGGCGGCTCCTACCCTTCCGGCCCGTCCTCTTCCGAGCCGCCGCTGATCTGGCAGATGGTGACCGGCAACGAGATCCCCGCCTACAACATCCCCTCCGGCATCCTCTTCGACATGCACCGCGAAGCGGCCGCAAAGCGCCCGGGCGTGCTGACCAAGGTCGGTCTCGACACCTTCGTCGACCCGTCCCGCCAGGGCTGCGCGATGAACGACAAGGCTGCGGCCGAGCCGGTCGTGAAGAAGGTGGCGTTCGAGGGTGAAGACTGGCTCTACTTCCCGGCGATCGTGCCGCAGGTGGCGATCATCCGCGCCACCACCGCCGACGAGCGCGGCAATCTTACCTACGAGCACGAGGGCGCCTATCTCGGCGGTCTCGACCAGGCGCTGGCAGCCCGCAACAACGGCGGCATCGTCATCGCCCAGGTCAAGCGGATCACCAAGGACGGGTCGCTGCGGCCGCACGACGTGCGCGTGCCGGGCATGCTGGTTGACTACGTGATCGTCGATCCCGACCAGAAGCAGACAACGCAGACGCTCTACGATCCGGCAATCTCCGGCGAGATCATGCGCCCGCTCGACACGTTCCGCGTGCCGGGATTCAACATCCAGAAGGTGATCGCCCGCCGGGTTGCGCTGGAGCTTCAGGCCGGCAGTTGCGTTAATCTCGGCTTCGGCATCTCCGCCAACGTGCCGCGCATCCTGCTGGAGGAAGGTCTTCACGGCGACGTCACCTGGGTGATCGAGCAGGGAGCCGTCGGCGGGGTGCCGCTGCTCGACTTCGCCTTCGGCTGCGCCTCCAATGCCGACGCCTACATGCCCTCGCCCTACCAGTTCACCTATTTCCAGGGTGGCGGCTTCGATGCGTCGCTGCTGTCGTTCCTCGAGATCGGCCGCGACGGCTCGGTGAACGTCTCCAAGCTCTCCTTCCGGCCGCATGTGACGGCCGGCGCCGGCGGCTTCGTCGACATCACGGCGCGTGCCAGGAAGATCGTCTTCTCCGGCATGTTCAACGCGGGCGCGAAGCTCGGGATCGAGGACGGCAGGCTTGTGATCGAGAAGGAAGGCAAGCTGAAGAAGCTGGTCAACGCGGTCGAGCACGTCACCTTCTCCGGCAGCCGCGCCATCGAGCAGGGCCAGGACATCACCTACGTCACCGAACGCTGCGTGATGAAGCTGACGCCGAGGGGGGTAATGCTGACCGAGATCGCGCCGGGCGTCGACCTTGAGGCGCATATTCTCGACCAGTCGGAATTTCCGCTGATCGTTGCCGACGACCTGAAGGTGATGGATCCAGCCCTCTTCGCCGACGCGCCGCTTGGACTGGTGCTGCCGCGCAAGCCGCAACGAACCCTCGAGGGGGCGAGCCATGTCTGAGCCGCGCATCCGGGTGACCGTCGACGGTCCCATCGCCACCCTTACGATCGCGCGGCCGGAAAAGCTGAACGCCTTCGACATCGACATGCTCAAGGAACTTGCCGCCGCCTGCGAGGTGATCGAGGCAGATGCGACCGTCCGGGTCGCGATCCTGACCGGCGAAGGCAAGGCCTTTTCGGCCGGCGGCGACATCAAGGCCTGGGGCGGCATGGAGCCCAACGAGTTCGGCCACGCCTGGGTGCGCTTCGGCCACCGGGTGTTCGAGCGGCTGGCGACGCTGCGCATGCCGCTGGTCGCTGCCGTCAACGGCCACGCGCTGGGAGGCGGGCTGGAACTGGCCGCCGCAGCCGACATCCGCATCGCCGAGCGCCAGGTCAAGATCGGCCTGCCGGAAGCGGGCCTCGGCATGGTGCCCGGCTGGTCGGGCACGCAGCGGCTGGTGAAACGCTTCGGCGCGCAGGCAGTGCGGCGCATGCTGCTCGGCGGCGAGGTGCTGACGGCAGAAGCGGCCGAAACGCTGGGCATCGTCGACCATGTGGTGGATAGCGGCGTTTCGGTGCAGGCCGCACAGGACTATGCTGCGCGCATCGCCGCGCGCGGGCCGGCCGCGACCGAGATTTCGAAACTGATGATCGCCGTCGCCAACGGCGAGGACAACGGCAGCGCGGTGGAAGCCCTCGGCTCCATCCTCGTCGCCAAGACGGGCGACCTGAAGGAAGGCGTCGCCGCCTTCAGCGAAAAGCGCCCCGCAATCTTCAAGGGAGAATGGTGATGACGGTCACAGTGCAGCCGAAGGCACTTCAAAATCACAAGGCACGCGATTTCCGCATGCTGATCGACGGCGCATGGGTCGCCTCCGATAGCGGCGCGTCTCTCGAGCGTGTCGCCCCCGGCCATGGCGTTACCGTCAGCCGCTATCAGGCCGGCACGGCGAAGGATGCCGAGCGGGCGATCGCCGCCGCCCGCCGCGCCTTCGACGAAGGCCACTGGCCGAGGATGACGGCCGCGGAACGCTCCAACATCCTGCTCAAGGCGGCCGACCTGATCGCGGCGCGCGCCGACGAGCTTGCGTTTCTCGACGCGATCGAGAGCGGTAAGCCTATCAGCCAGGCGAAGGGCGAGCTCGGCGGCGCCGTCGACATCTGGCGCTATGCCGCAGCGCTTGCCCGCGACCTGCACGGCGAGAGCTACAACACGCTTGGCGACGGCACGCTCGGCGTCGTGCTCCGCGAGGCGATCGGTGTCGTCTCGATCATCACGCCGTGGAACTTCCCCTTCCTGATCGTCAGCCAGAAGCTGCCCTTTGCACTGGCCGCCGGCTGCACCGCCGTCGTCAAGCCGTCGGAGCTCACCTCGGGCTCGACGCTGGTGCTGGGCGAGATCCTGATCGAGGCCGGCGTGCCTGCCGGTGTGGTCAACATCGTCACCGGCACCGGGCCTGCAGTCGGCGCCCCGATGACGACGCATCCGGACGTCGACATGGTCTCCTTCACCGGTTCGACCGGCGTCGGCCGGCTGACGATGGCGAATGCGGCCCAGACGCTGAAGAAGGTGTCCCTCGAACTCGGCGGCAAGAACCCGCAGATAGTCTTCCCGGACGCTGACCTCGACGCGTTCGTCGATGCCGCCGTCTTCGGCGCCTATTTCAATGCCGGTGAATGCTGCAATGCCGGCTCGCGGCTGATCCTGCATCGCGACGTCGCCGACGAGGTGACGGCGCGTATCGCGGAGCTTTCGCAGAAGGTGCGCGTCGGTGATCCGCTCGATCCCTCGACCCAGGTCGGCGCGATCATCACGCCGCAGCACCTCGAAAAGATCGCGGGCTACGTCGCAGGCGCGCAGGACGCGGGCGCCGGCATCGCGCTGGGCGGCAGCCCGCTCGACCTCGGGCTCGGCCAGTTCATGGCGCCGACCATCCTCTCCGGGGTGAAGCCGGACATGGCGGTCGCCCGCGAAGAGGTGTTCGGCCCGGTTCTCTCCGTATTGACGTTCGAGTCGACCGAGGAGGCGATCCGCATCGCCAACGCCATCGACTACGGCCTGTCGGCCGGCGTCTGGAGCCGCGATTTCGACACCTGCCTGACGATCGGCCGTCGTGTCCGCGCCGGCACGGTCTGGATGAACACCTTCATGGACGGCGCCGCCGAATTGCCCTTCGGCGGCTATCGCCAGTCGGGGCTCGGGCGCGAACTCGGCCGCCATGCGGTCGAGGACTACACCGAGACGAAGACCCTCAACATGCACATCGGCGCACGTACGAACTGGTGGATGCCGCGATGAACGCAGCCGCTCCCTCCCCTATCGCAGGAGGCGCCTGCGCCCCCTCAGGGCGTCGGGAAGTTCAAATGCGGCGCCAGCAGCACGTGCAGGTCCGCCGCATCCTCGCCGGCGATGCGCCTCAGGAGAATGTCGCCCATTGCCTCGCCCGTCGCGGTCAGGTCCTCGTAGATCGTCTCCACCTTGGGCTGGATCTGCGTCAGAAGCTGGGACGTCTGCTTGGCGACGATGTCATATTCGATGCCCAGGGTGAGGCCGCAGTCACTCATGCCGGTGATCGAGGCCAGCGCCGAGACTTCGCCGGGACAGACGATCCCGTCCGGCGCATCCGCCTGCGCCATCCGCCGGCGCATGTGATCGCGGATCTGGTCGGGCGGGCAATCGAGGTCAACGGTCTCCGGCACCTCGAACGAGATGCCCGCCTCGCGCACCGCGGTCATGAAGCCGTGCAGCATGTGCTGGCAGAAGGTCAGCCGCTTCGGCGGGGGGATGAGCAGCAACTGGTGGCGGCCCTTGGTAATCAGGCGTCGCACCGCCTCATAGGCGAAGGTGTAGTTGTCGAAGTCGACATAGGCGTGCGGGGTGGTGAACTCCGTCCGACCATGCGTGACGAAGGGAAAGCCGTTCTCCAGCAGCAGGCGCACGCGCGGATCGAAGGGCTCGGTCCGCGAGAAGATCAGGCCGTCGGCCATGCCGTTGCGGATGATGTAGTTGACGGCGTCGACGTTGCTGCCGCTGATGAAATTCGGCGAGACGATCAGGTGATAGGACGTCGATTGCAGCGCCCGCGCCAGGCCGTGCATCAGCGACGTGCCGTAGCCGAGGATTTCCTCGTGCGGGTCGAGCAGCACGGATATGACATTGGTGCGGCCGGTTTTCAGGCGCTGAGCGGCGCGATCGGGCAGATAGCCGATCTCACTTGCCACCTCGTGCACCCGTTTGCGCGTGGCTTTCGAAATCTGCGGTGCGTTGCCGAGCGCACGGGACACGGTGGTAACCGCAAGCCCGGTCATGTCGGCAATGGTCCTCAGGGTCGGCTTGCCGGCGCGCGTGCCGGTCTTCGTCATCTCGGTTTCGGAAGGCGTTTGGCGGCGTGGCACGTCGATTTTCTTCAGCTTGGGGGCACAATTTCGGCGGCACCTTACAAACAGGCCGGGCCGGAGGCAATCCTGCGCTGCAAACGTTTTAAACGGGTTTGCACGCACTGCACAACTTCGCGACAACATCGACAGATGGCGATTAACCTTGGCAATTCACAGTGTTTTGAAGGATCGGTAGCAGTTGCGTGGCGCGCTTGACTTGACGGAACTTATAACGTTTTAAATTGTGCCGGCGGCTTGATGCCGTAGCTCCAAAGTCATCGTCGGAGGGCCGGCGGCGACTGGAACAGGCGGGAGGAGGATCCCGCCTTTGAAACTTGCAAACGGGAGGAAATCGATGCGCAAGTTTGTAACGACGACCGCGATCGCCGCGGTGATGATGAGCCTTGGCGGCGGCGTCTCCGCGCGCGCTGCGGAGAACGTGGAAGTGCTGCACTGGTGGACGTCCGGCGGCGAGGCTGCTGCGCTCGACGTCCTGAAGAAGGATCTCGAATCCAAGGGCATCACCTGGACCGACATGCCGGTGGCAGGCGGCGGCGGCACCGAGGCGATGACCGTGCTTCGCGCCCGCGTCACCGCCGGCAACGCACCGACCGCCGTGCAGATGCTCGGCTTCGACATTCTCGACTGGGCCAAGGAAGGCGCGCTCGGCAATCTTGACGAAGTCGCCGCCAAGGAAGGCTGGGACAAGGTCGTCCCCGGCGCCCTGCAGCAGTTCTCGAAGTATGACGGCCACTGGATCGCAGCCCCTGTGAATGTCCACTCCACCAACTGGATGTGGATCAACAAGGCGGCGCTCGACAAGGCCGGCGGCAAGGAGCCGCAGAACTGGGACGAACTGATCGCGCTGCTCGACAACTTCAAGGCGCAGGGCATCACGCCCGTCGCCCATGGCGGTCAGCCGTGGCAGGATGCGACGATCTTCGACGCCGTCGTGCTCTCGCTCGGAAACGATTTCTACAAGAAGGCCTTCATCGATCTCGATCCGGAAACGCTGGGCAGCGACCAGATGAAGGAAGCCTTCGACCGCATGACGAAGCTGCGCTCCTATGTGGACGACAACTTCTCCGGCCGCGACTGGAACCTCGCTTCCGCTATGGTCATCGAGGACAAGGCCGGCCTGCAGTTCATGGGCGACTGGGCCAAGGGTGAATTCCTGAAGGCCGGCAAGAAGCCGGGCACGGACTTCGTCTGCATGCGCTTCCCCGGCACTCAGGGGTCCGTCACCTTCAACTCCGACCAATTCGCAATGTTCAAGGTCGCCGCCGACAAGGTTCCCGCCCAGCTCGCCATGGCGTCTGCCATCGAAAGCCCGACCTTCCAGTCGGCCTTCAACGTGGTCAAGGGCTCGGTTCCGGCCCGTACCGACGTTCCGGACACAGACTTCGACGATTGCGGCAAGAAGGGCATCAAGGACTTGGCGGAAGCCAATGCCAGCGGCTCGCTCTACGGCTCCATGGCGCACGGCCATGCCAACCCGGCCGCAGTCAAGAACGCGATCTATGACGTGGTGACCCGCCAGTTCAACGGCGAGCTTTCCTCCGAGGAAGCCACCAAGGAACTGGTCGCCGCGGTCGAGGGCGCGAAGTAGGCGGATGAAGAGGGGCTGCTGGCCCCTCACCCTGACCCTCTCCCCGCAGGCGGGGAGAGGCAACGGAGACGCCGCGCCGTCGGCCTTTTCCCCGGCTGCGGGGAGAAGGTGCCGGCAGGCGGATGAGGGGGCATTCTTCCTCGAAGACGAGGCACTCGCCCCTTGACCAGAAGACCGCACAACAACGGTGGTAACGATCATGGATAGCCGCTCGCGGCTGCAGGAGCTTCTTCCCAAGCTCGTGCTCGCCCCCAGCTTCCTCATAGTCCTGGTATTCGTCTACGGCTTCATTGCCTATACGGGGATCCTGTCGCTGACGGACAGCAAGATGCTGCCGTCCTACAACTTCGTCGGCCTGCAGAACTATGTGCGGCTGTGGTCACTGCCGCACTGGTGGCGGGCGATCTCGAACCTTGCGATCTTCGCATCCCTCTACATCGTCATCTGCAGCGTGCTGGGCCTCGGGCTTGCGATCCTGCTTGACCAGCGCATCCGCATCGAGGGCCTGCTGCGGCCGATCTACCTCTACCCGATGGCGCTGTCCTTCATCGTCACCGGCACGGCGTGGAAATGGTTCCTCGACCCCGGCATCGGCCTTGAGAACACCATGCATCTCTGGGGCTGGGAGAGCTTCTCCTTCAACTGGATCAAGGACCGCAACTACGCGATCTACTGCGTCGTGATCGCCGCCGTCTGGCAGTCGTCCGGCTTCGTCATGGCGATGTTCCTGGCCGGCCTGCGCGGCGTCGACAACGAGATCATCAAGGCCGCCCAGATCGACGGTGCCTCCACGATGACCGTCTATCGCCGCATCATCATCCCGCTGATGCGCCCGATCTTCCTCTCCGCCTTCGTCGTGCTCGCGCACCTTGCGATCAAGGCCTACGACCTGGTCATCGCGCTCACCGGCGGCGGCCCGGGACAGGCGACCGAGCTGCCGGCGACCTTCATGTACTCCTACACGTTTACCCGAAACCAGATGGGCATCGGCGCGTCCTCGGCGATCATCATGCTGATCATGATCTTCTCGATCATCGTTCCCTATCTCTATTCCGAAATCCGTGGAGGCAAGGGCCGATGAGCGCTGCAACTTCCGACAACGTCATCAGCCACGGCCGCCTGACGCGCGCGCTGATCTACACGGCGCTGATCATCTTTGCCTTCTACTACCTGCTGCCGCTCTACGTGATGGTGGTCAATTCGCTGAAGCCCCTGGACGAGATCCGCCAGGGCGGCATGCTGAACCTGCCGCAAACCTGGACGATCGAGCCCTGGCTGTCGGCCTGGTCGACCGCGCAGATCGGCGTGCAGCCGACCGGCCTTCGTCCGTTCTTCATCAATTCGATCCTGATGGTGGTGCCGGCCGTGGCGATCTCCACCATCATCGGCGCGCTCAACGGCTATGTCCTGACGAAATGGCCGTTCCGCGGTTCGAACGTCTTCTTCGGGCTGCTGCTTCTGTCCTGCTTCATCCCCTTCCAGATCGTTCTGATCCCGATGGCGCGCATGCTCGGCATCTTCGGCATCGCCGGTTCGATCTGGGGCCTGATCATGGTGCACGTGATCTACGGCATCGGCTTCACCACGCTCTATTTCCGCAACTACTACGAAAACTTCCCGACCGAACTGGTCCGTGCCGCCCAGATCGACGGGGCGAGCTTCTTCCAGATCTTCCGCCGCATCCTCCTGCCGTCGTCGGGTCCGATCATCGTCGTCTCCGTCATCTGGCAGTTCACCAACATCTGGAACGACTTCCTGTTCGGCGCGTCCTTCTCCGGCCCCTATTCGACGCCGATGACGGTGGCACTGAACAACCTCGTCTCCTCGTCGACGGGCGTAAAGGAATACAACGTCCACTTCGCGGGCGCGATCCTCGCAGCCCTTCCCACCCTCATCGTCTACATCGTCTCCGGCCGCTACTTCGTGCGCGGCCTGATGTCCGGCGCCGTGAAAGGATGACCGCCATGTCGTTTCTCAAGATCAGCAATCTACGCAAGTCCTACGGCGCGCTGGAAATCCTGAAAGACATCAACCTGGAAATCGAACAGGGCGGCTTCCTCGTCCTCGTCGGTCCCTCCGGCTGCGGCAAGTCCACGCTGCTCAACACCATCGCCGGTCTGGAGCCGATCACCTCCGGCGACATCGCCATCGACGGCCGCTCCGTCGCAGGCCTGCATCCCTCCAAACGCGACATCGCCATGGTGTTCCAGTCCTATGCGCTCTATCCGAACATGACGGTGGCCGGAAACATCGCCTTCGGCATGGAAATCCGTGGCGTGCCGAAGGTTGAGCGCGACAAGGCGATCAAGCAGGTCGCCGACATGCTGCAGATCGGCCATCTGCTCGACCGCAAGCCCGGCCAGCTCTCCGGCGGCCAGCGCCAGCGCGTCGCCATGGGTCGGGCGCTCGTGCGCGATCCCAAGCTGTTCCTGTTCGACGAGCCGCTCTCCAACCTCGACGCCAAGCTGCGCGTCGACATGCGCACCGAGATCAAGCGCCTGCACCAGCGCATGAAGACGACCATCGTCTACGTCACCCACGACCAGATCGAGGCAATGACACTGGCAACGAAAATCGCCGTGCTGAAGGACGGCGTGCTGCAGCAGTTCGGAACCCCTGCCGAGATCTACAACAATCCCGCCAACATCTTCGTCGCCGACTTCATGGGCTCGCCGGCGATGAACCTTTTGAAAGCGAAAGTCGAAGGCGACGGCGGCGCGCTTTCGGTGTCGCTCGCCCGCCCCGAAACCGAGCCGCTGAAGCTCGTCGTCGACAACGCGCCGCAGGGCCTCGGCGCCTATCGCGGCAAGGAGGTGATCTTCGGCATCCGCCCCGAGGCGCTGACCGATCCGGAGGGCGCCGACCACAATGCCCGTGCGATCGCGGAGGGCGATTGCCTGATCGAGGTGGTGGAGCCCGCCGGTGCCGACACCTTCGCCGTGACCCATCTCGGCGGCAAGGAGATCGTGGCCCGGCTGCGCGCCGACGCGCGCATCTCCGCCGGACAGAAAGCGCGGCTTGCCTTCAATCTCGACAAGGCCGTGTTCTTCGACCCCGACAGCCAGCGGCGCATCGCCTGAGACGAGACGATGAGCGAGCAGCCAGACATCGTCATCATCGGCTCCGGCATCGGCGGAGCAACCGTCGCCGCCGGCCTTGCGTCGAGCGGTGCCCGCATCCTGATCCTCGAGGCCGGAGAACGGATCGCGGACCGGCCGGAGAACCGCGACCAGCGGGCGATCTTCCAGCGCGGCCACTTCCGCCCGAAGGAGACCTGGTACGAGGCCGGCGGCGCGGGCTTCAACCCCGGCAACTACTACAATGTCGGCGGCAACTCGAAGTTCTTCGGCGCGGTCCTCGTGCGCTATCGCCGGGAGGACTTTCTGGAAATGCGCCACCGCGAGGGCGTCTCGCCCGCATGGCCGTTCCCTTATGAGGAACTGGAGCCGTGGTATTCGGCTGCGGAAAAGCTCTACCAGGTCCGCGGAGCGCTGGACGAGGATCCGACCGAGCCTCCGCATTCGGCGGCCTATCCCTTTCCGCCGGTCCCGGACGAACCGGCGATCGCGCTGGTGCGCAAGCGGCTCAAGGCGGCCGGCATGCACCCCTATTCGCTGCCGCTGGGCATCGACATCGAACGTTGGCTGAAGAAGGCGAAAACGCCGTGGGACGCCCATCCGAACGCCGACGACGGCAAGATGGATGCGGAAACCGCAGCACTCGCGCAAGCCCTGCGGCACCCTCATGTGACGCTGCAAACAGGCAGCCGGGTGACGCGGCTTGTGACCGGCCCGGACGGACGTTCGATCGCCGAGATCCGCTACGTCAGGGGCGGGAGGGAAGAGAGCCTTTCGCCGAAACTCGTCATCCTCTCCGCCGGTGCCGTGCAGTCGGCGGCGCTTTTGCTGCGTTCCGCCAACGACGCCAACCCGCGCGGGCTCGCCAATTCGTCCGATCAGGTCGGGCGCAACTTCATGAACCACAATTCGAGTGCGGTGATCGCGCTCTCGCCGTCCTTCCGCAACACCTCGATCTACCAGAAGACCTTCGGCTTCAACGATTTCTATCTCTCCGACGGAGAAGGCGGGCCACCGCTCGGCAATGTCCAGCTTCTCGGCCGTGTCTCGGGCAAGATCCTCAAGGCCAACATGCCGCAGGTACCGGAATGGCTGCTGGAGCGGATCTCACGGCATGCGGTCGACTTCTATGCCATGAGCGAAGACCTGCCCCACCCCGAAAGCCGGATCACCGTCGACGGCGACCGGATCGTGCTGAAATGGACCCGCACCAACTGGGACGCCCATCTCGAGCTGGTGGCGAAGCTGAAGGCGGTATTGAAGAAGGCGGGCTTCCCGATCGTCCTGTCGCGCGCCTTCGACAAGCGTACCCCCTCCCATCAGTGCGGCACGGTCCGCCTCGGCAGCGACCCGGCAAGCGCACCGCTCGACGTCTACTGCCGCTCGTTCGACCATCCGAACCTCTTCGTCGTCGATGCGTCCTTCCTGCCGACCTCGGCGGCGGTCAACCCGGCACTGACGATTGCCGCGCAGGCGCTGCGCGTGGCCGAACACATCCGAGCCAGGGAGGCTGTCGCGTGATGACATCGTTTCGCTCGCTCCGCCATCGGAAAGCCCGCCCGCTCGCCATCGTCACCGGCGGCCGTCGCGGCATCGGGCTCGGCATTGCCCGGGCTCTTGCGGTGGACGGCTTCGACATCGCCATCACCGGCATCGGCGCCTCGGACGAGGGCACCGACACTGTGCTCGCAAAGCTCGGTGAAGCCGGAGCCAAGGCGGCCTATTTCCAGGCCGATCTCGCCGCAGTCGAGAGCCATCAGGAGACGGTCGAGGCCATTGTCGACGCTTTCGGCCACATCGATTGCCTGGTCAACAACGCTGGCATCGCCTCGGTGGTGCGTGGCGACTTTCTCGACCTCCAGCCTGAGAATTTCGACACGATCGTCGCCACCAACCTGCGCGGCACGGTGTTCTTCACGCAGGCCGTCCTGCGCGCGATGCTCGCGGCGCCCGCCACCGGTCCGCGGTCGATCGTCAACGTCACATCCGTCTCGGCCTCGCTGTCTTCGCCCGAGCGGCTCGACTATTGCATGACGAAGGCCGGGCTTGCAGCCTTCAGCCAGGGGCTGGCACTGCGGCTGGCCGAAACCGGTATCGCCGTCTTCGAGATCCGCCCCGGCATCATCCGCTCGGAAATGACCGCAGGCGTATCGGCCAAGTACGACGCGCTGATCGCGGGCGGACTGGTGCCGATGAAGCGATGGGGCGAACCGGAGGATATCGGCTCGGCCGTCGCTGCCCTTGCCACCGGCCGCTTCGCCTTCGCCACGGGCTCGGTGATCGATCTGGACGGAGGGCTCTCGATCGGGCGGCTGTAAGGATTGGCGGCGGCCGCAGCTCCGCGGTGCCCGCAGGCCCGTCCCGCCCAAGTGGTGAGTTCGCCGCTCACCCAGTCCCCTCTCCCCCGCCTGCGGGGAGAAGATGGCGGCAGCCGGGGTGCTCGGCGGATGAGTGCCAGACAGCATCGGCCGGCACATAAAATATTGAACACGCGAACAGCTTGAATCCTCGAGGAAACGTGCATGGCTTACGACTACATCATCACCGGCGCCGGGCCTGCGGGTTGCGTTCTCGCCAACCGCCTCTCGGAAGACCCCACGGTGCGTGTCCTGCTGCTGGAGGCCGGCGGCGGCGACTGGAACCCGCTGTTCCATATGCCGGCAGGCTTTGCCAAGATGACCAAGGGCGTCGCCAGCTGGGGCTGGGAGACGGTACCGCAGAAGCACATGAAGGGCCGCGTGCTGCGCTATACGCAGGCCAAGGTGATCGGCGGAGGCTCGTCGATCAACGCCCAGCTCTATACCCGCGGCAACGCCGCCGACTACGACCTCTGGGCCACCGAAGACGGTTGCGAGGGCTGGGACTACCGCTCGGTTCTGCCCTATTTCAAGCGTGCAGAGGACAACCAGCGCTTCGCCGACGACTACCATGCCTATGGCGGCCCGCTCGGCGTGTCGATGCCGGTTTCCGGCCTGCCGATCTGCGACGCCTACATCCGCGCCGGCCAGGAGCTCGGCATTCCGTATAACCACGACTTCAACGGCCGCCAGCAGGCCGGCGTCGGCTTCTACCAGCTGACGCAGCGCAACCGCCGCCGTTCCTCGGCCTCGCTGGCCTATCTCTCGCCGATCAAGGATCGGAAGAACCTGACCATCCGCACCGGCGCCCGCGTCACCCGGATCGTCCTTGAGGGCGCGCGCGCCGTCGGCGTCGAGATCGCAACCTCGCGCGGGCCGGAGACGTTGCGGGCGGAGCGCGAGGTTCTCGTCTCCTCCGGTGCCATCGGCTCGCCGAAGCTCCTGCTGCAGTCGGGAATCGGCCCGGCCGACCATCTCAAATCGGCCGGGGTGCCGGTGAAGCACGACCTGCCCGGCGTCGGCTCCAACCTGCAGGACCATCTCGACCTGTTCGTCATCTGCGAATGCACCGGCGACCACACTTACGACAATGTGGCCAAGCTCCACCGAACGCTCTGGGCAGGCTTGCAATACGTGCTGTTCCGTTCCGGCCCGGTCGCCTCCTCGCTCTTCGAGACTGGCGGCTTCTGGTATGCCGATCCGGACGCCCGCTCGCCCGACATCCAGTTCCACCTCGGACTCGGCTCGGGCATCGAGGCGGGCGTGGAGCGGCTGAAGAACGCCGGCGTGACGCTGAACTCCGCCTATCTGCATCCCCGTTCGCGCGGCACGGTACGGCTCGCCTCGGCCGATCCGGCAGCCGCGCCGCTGATTGATCCGAACTACTGGGCGGATCCGCACGATCGCAAGATGTCGATCGAAGGGCTGAAGATCGCCCGCGAGATCATGCAGCAGCCGGCGCTGAAGCCGTTCGTTCTTGCCGAGCGGCTGCCCGGCCCCAAATATCTCACCGACGAGGATCTGTTCGACTACGGCTGCGCCAATGCCAAGACCGACCACCATCCCGTCGGCACCTGCAAGATGGGCACGGGCGCGGATGCCGTCGTCGGGCTAGATCTCAGGGTGCACGGACTGGAAGGATTGCGCGTCTGCGATTCGTCCGTGATGCCGCGCGTGCCCTCGTGCAACACCAATGCGCCGACGATCATGGTGGGCGAGAAGGGCGCAGACATCATCCGTGACCTGCAGCCGCTGCCGCCGCAGATCTTCGCCCACGAGCGCAACGATACCCGGGCACGCGCCCGCACCGACATTCGATAGGAGCACCGCATGATCCGCCACTGCGTCTTCATCCGCTTCAAGCCGACGATCTCGGCGGCCGCCAAAAGCGAGATCTTCGAGGAGATCACAGCCCTGAAAGACCGCATTCCCGGCTTGCTGGCCGTCCATGTCGGCATCAATGTCAGCCCGGAAGCGGGCATGGACAAGGGCTTCTCCGACGGCTTCATCGTCGATTTCGACGACAGCTTCGCACGCGACAGCTATCTTGCCGACGAGGAACACAGAAAGACCGGGGCGAAAATCGTCGCCGCCGCCCTCGACGGTGTCGCCGGGGTACTTGTGTACGACCTCGAAACGATCGATTGATAAGGCATGATTGAAAATCCACGCGCCTTTCTCGCCTCGCTGTTCCATGAAGCCGTCAAGGCGGCCGATCCGCTGGCCGCGATCCTTGCCCACCTGCCAAAGCGACCGAAAGGACGCACGATCGTCGTCGGCGCGGGCAAGGCGGCGAGCCAGATGGCTGCAGCGCTCGAAAGCCTCTGGGAAGCACCGCTCGAAGGCGCAGTCGTCGCCCAGCACGGGCCGGTCGCCACCTGCCGGCAGATCAAGGTGCTTCAGGCTGCCCATCCCGTCCCCGACGCGGCCGGGCTTGCCGCCGCCAAGAGATTGCTCGGACTGGTGAACGGCCTCACCGCAGACGATCTCGTCATCGCGCTGGTATCGGGCGGAGGCTCGTCGCTGCTGCCGGCGCCAGCGGGCGATCTCACGCTCGAAGACGAGATCGCCGTCAATCGCGCCCTGCTTGCCTCCGGCGCGCCCATCTCCGCCATGAACGTGGTGCGCAAGCACGTCTCGTCCATCAAGGGCGGGCGGCTTGCCTATGCCGCTTATCCGGCGAAGGTGGTGAGCCTGATCGTTTCCGACATTCCCGGCGACAATCCCGCGCATGTCGCCTCGGGGCCTACCGTCCCGGACGCCTCGACGCCGTCGGACGCAATCGAGATCGTCCGCCAGTACCGCATGCAGCTGCCACAGCGCGTAATGTCGCATCTGGCCTCCGACGCAGCTGCCGCACCAGGCCCGGACCATCCGGCCTTCGCCAACCAGCAACATCACGTGATCGCTTCGGCGCGCGTCTCGCTGGAGGCGGCCGCATCCAAGGCGCGCGCGGCCGGCATCGACACCTTCATCCTCTCCGACGCGATAGAGGGAGAAGCGCGCGATATCGGTCTGATGCATGCGGCTATCGCGCGGGAGGTGCGCACGCGCAACCGCCCCTTCCCTGCCCCCTCCCTGATCCTCTCGGGCGGTGAAACGACCGTCTCGATCCGGGGCGAAAGCTTCGGCAAGGGCGGCCGCAACAGCGAACTTCTGCTCTCCTTCGCGATTGCCATTGACGGCCTCGCCGGCATCCATGCGCTTGCCGCCGATACCGATGGCCGCGATGGTTCGGAGCACAATGCCGGCGCCTTCGCCGACGGCGCATCCATCGCCCGCATGCGCGCCGCCGGACAGGATCCGCAGGCCCGCCTTCTCGGCCACGACGCCTATACCGCCTTCCAGGCTGCCGGCGATATCTTCGAGACGGGCCCGACCGGCACCAATGTCAACGACTTCCGCGCGATCCTGATCGGATAGAGGCCGATTTCGGCGCAAGCGGCGTGCGGGCAGCCTGTTCAGCCGATCCGCCGGCCGCTGTCCGCGTCGAAAAGGTGCATGGCGTCCGCATCAAAGGAAAGTTCGACCACCTGCCCCACCTCCACTCGGGTCCGCGGCGGCAGGCAGGCGGTCAGCCGCTGGGTGCCGACGCTTGCGGAGACGACCAGTTCCGGGCCGGTGAGCTCGACGACATCGACCTTGGCTGCGATTAAATGGTCGCCCCTCCCGCCGAAATGCAACGCCTCCGGCCGGATGCCGAGCACGAGGCGCTGGCCTTCGCGCACCGCGTCTTCCCACAGCCGAGGCACCGGCGCCACCAGCTCCCCGAAAGCGAGGGCGCCTCCATCCACGGCGACGTCCACCAGGTTCATCGGCGGCGCACCGACGAATGTGGCAACGTAGAGCGTCGCCGGCCGGTCATAGATCTCTTCCGGCGTGCCGAGCTGCTCGATCCGCCCATCGCGCATGACAGCGATCCGCGTCGCGAGCGTCATCGCCTCGATCTGGTCGTGGGTGACGTAGACCATCGTCGTTTTCAGCATCTGATGCAGGCGCTTCAGCTCGGTGCGCATCTCCATGCGCAGCTTGGCATCCAGGTTGGAGAGCGGCTCGTCGAACAGGAAAACCTGCGGCTTGCGCACCAGCGCACGGCCGATCGCCACGCGCTGGCGCTGGCCGCCCGAGAGCTGTGAAGGCTTGCGATCGAGCAGGTTTTCGATCTGCAGGAGCTTCGCCACCTCGCGCACGGCGCGGTCGCGTTCAGCCGCCGGCACCTTGCGCATCTCCAGCCCGAAGCCGATGTTGCGACGAACAGACAGGTTCGGATAGAGCGCGTAGGACTGGAACACCATGGCGATGTCGCGGTCCTTGGGGTGGACGCCGAGCACCGATCGTTTCCCAATGCGCACGTCGCCGCCGCTTGCCTCGGCCAGTCCGGCGATGATGTTGAGCAGCGTGGACTTGCCGCAGCCCGAAGAGCCGAGCAGCACGAGGAATTCCCCGCTCAGAAGCGCGATGTCGATGCCCTTCAGCGTCTCGACCTCGCCATAGGTCTTGCGGACCCCGATGATCTCAAGCGCGCTCACGCCATGCTCTCCCCGAAATGGACCGGCCCGCCATAACTGCGGGGAAGGGTTGAAATGGCCTTTGAGGCGAGATGTGTTCCGGCCCGCAGGCAGCTGGAAAGCGTCTCGCCGCCGGCAAGTGCTGCGAGGAACCCGGCGTTGAACACGTCGCCGGCGCCGATCGTGTCGATGACCGTCACCGCGGGCGCCGCCCGCAAGACGAGGACACCGTCGGCACCGATCGCGATCGCACCCTCCGGGCCACGCTTGACGACGACGATCGCATCCTCCCGCATCGACGCACGCACCGTCGCGGCCGCGGCCGCGGGGTCCGTGATGCCGGCAAGCGTCGTCGTCTCGACCTCGTTCAGCAAGGCGATGCGCGAGCGCGACAGCCAGCCGCGCGCGGCAGTGCAGTTCGCCTCCGTCCAGCCCGCGAGCGGCCAGCCCGTGTCGAGGGCCACGGCGATGCCGTGCCGGTCCGCCCAGTCGAAGAACTCCGGATAATCGGCGGACAGGTCGTCGGTGAGAAACGAACCGCACAGAAGCAGGTATCCGCCAGCAAGCGAGGGACCGTCCAGCGCTGAAAGCACATCGGCAAGACCGAGGCGGGCGAGATGGCCGCGGGTGGTGAAGAATGTGCGCTCGCCGTCGGGATGGGTGATGCCGACCGAAAGCGTCGTTCCTTCCGGGCAAACCTGCCAGCGATCCGCGCGTGCGCCGAATTCCTCGCGCAGCCAGCCCCCGAACCGGTCGGAGCCGACATTGGCGGCGATCGAGAAATCCACGCCGATGCCGATCCAGGCGAGCGCGGCATTGCCGGCCGCCCCGCCGACACGAAGCTCGTCATGGTCGACGATCACCTCCGTCCCGGCCTTCGGCCAGGGCGCGGCAGGCCCGAGGATCAGATCGACATTGACGTTGCCGACGACTGCAAGCGGCCGCATCATTCGCTCCGGGTGATCTTGGTGGTGCGCACCGGCGTGCCGACGTCGTCCACCCGCTCCCAGGCAAACGCGATCATCAGCCGCTGCGCCACAGACAGCATCCGGAAGATCGCCGCAACGCCGGTCGAGGGCGGGAAGGCGAGCGTGACGGCTCCCTTGACCGGCGGCTCACCGGAGGAGTCGAAGACGACGACCGGCGCGCCGGTCTCCACCGTCGACACCGCCATCGCCGTGACCAGCTGCCCCGTCGGGTCATCCCCGCGGAAGAGTACGACGCCCATGTCCGGCTGCAGCATTTCCATCGGCCCATGTCTAAGCTGCCCGCCTTCCAGCGAAAAACAGGGCCGGCGCGACAGTTCGGTGAGGCCGAGCGCCAGTGCCTCGGCGACCCCCTGCAGCCTGCGCCCCGACGTCACCACGGCTGAGACGCCGGAAAGGGCCGTGACGGCTGAACCTATGTCCGGTTCCTGCCTATCCTCGAGCGCGGCGAGCGCCGAAGCGGGGTCGTCGCCCAGCTCCGCCAGCACCGCCAGGTGCAGGGCGAGGCTGATCGTCAGGCTGCGGGTGGCGGCGAAGGCCAGTTCGGTTCCGCCCGCGCCGACGAGGCACGGCGCATTGCGGGCGAGGAAGGAGCCGTCCTCAAGTGTGAGCCCGAAGGTGTCCGGCGTGCCGCCGGTCTCGGCGAACCAGCGCAGCACCTCGGCGCTCTCGCCGGACTGCGACGTGACGAGAATGGTCCTGCCCTCGATTTTCAGCGGCTGCCCGAGCTGCTCGGAGAGCGGAACCGCGATCGCATCGATGCCAAGCGCCCGGTAGAGCGGCTCGAC
This sequence comes from Mycoplana rhizolycopersici, assembly GCF_013378445.1. Lineage (GTDB taxonomy): Bacteria > Pseudomonadota > Alphaproteobacteria > Rhizobiales > Rhizobiaceae > Mycoplana > Mycoplana rhizolycopersici. The sequence continues at coordinate 85,173 of NZ_JABXYK010000012.1, read as the reverse complement.
CGCCCGGCCGACAGCATGCGAGCCGCCCATGCCGAGCAGAAGCAACTGTCCGGTCCTGCGCAGCGAGGCCGCGACCTCTGCGGCGACGCCACCGGCCCCATGGAAGGAGGCGATCGCATCGGCGCGCTGGCGGGCCATCTCGCGGTCGATCGCGACGAGCCCGGGCGGGCGTGTTCTCTGTTCGCTCATGGTCATTCCTCTCGTCTCTTGCCCGTCATCCCTTGACGCCGCCGCTGGTCAGCCCGGAGATCAGGGCCCGTTGCATGATGAAACCGATCAGCACCGGCGGCAGGGCGGCGAGCACGCCGGCGGTCGCAATCAGTCCGTAGTCGGAAACACGGCCGCCGGCGAGATCGGCGATGGCGACCGTCAGGGTCTTGGCGCGCTGGTCGGAGGTGAACAGCAGCGCATAGAAAAATTCGTCCCAGGCGAGCAGGAAGGCGAACAGGGCAGCCGTGCCCATCACCGGGGCTGCGAGCGGCAGGGTGATGATGCGCAGCGTCTGCCACAGCCCGGCCCCGTCCATCATGGCAGCCGACTCGATCTCGCGCGGGATCGTGTCGAAGCCGGATTTCATCAGCCAGGTGGTGAAGGGCGCAAGGATGGTCAGATAGACGAGCGCCAGCCCGAACACGGTGTTCAGCAGGCCGAGTGCTGCAAGCCCCATGTAGAGCGGCACGGCGAGCGCCACCGGCGGCAGCATGTAGGTGGCGATGACGAGCGACAGCGACCAGCCCGTCGAAGGCGTGCGCGACACGGCCCATCCGGCGGGGATGGCAAGGGCGATCGCCGCCACGGTCGCCATGCCGGAAACCACGAGGCTGTTTCTGAGGGAGGCGGTGAAGGCTGCCCCGGCGCTGTTTGCCACGGTCGAGAGCAGGAGACCATACCGCGAGAAATCCACCGTCTGCGGCCACCAGCGCAACGGTTTTGCGGAGAGATCTGCCGCCGGCGAGATGCTCATGACGAACAACCAGACGAGCGGCGCCAGAATGACGACGGCGAGCAGCAGCGCGCACAGATGGATGAAGATCGAGAAGGCGGGGCTCCTGCGTTCCATCAGGCCGTCCTCCCGGCTGTCTTGCGCACCAGCGCCGCATAGGCGAGCGCCAGCAGCGTCACCAGCAGCGTCACGATCAGCGCCAGTGAGGCGCCGGAACCGGCACGCTGGAACGAGAACGCTTCCTGATAGACGAGGATCGACAGCGTACGGGTGCTGTTGGCCGGCCCGCCGCGGGTCATCACCCAGATGATGTCGAACACCTTGAAGGCCTCGATCGTGCGCAGCACCAGCGCCACCATGAGGGGACCTGCGAGATAAGGCAGGATGACGAAGCGGAAGCGATTGAGCGGACCGGCGCCGTCCACCAGCGAGGCGGCAGTGATGTCGCGCGGCACCGCCTGCAGGGCCGCGAGCGCGATCAGCGCCACCAGCGGAAAATTCTTCCAGCAGTCGGCGACGATCAGCGCGGTCAGCGCCGAGCCCGGCTCGCCAAGCCACGATCGATAGCCATCAATCAGGCCGATCTGCGTCAGCGCCGCGTTCAGGGCGCCGTATTCGGGATTGTAGATCAGCCGCCAGAGCGTGGCGTTGACAACGGTGGGCAACGCCCAGGGCAGGATCATCAGCGCCCGCAATGCGGTACGCCCGCGGAATTGCTGGTTGAGCAGCAACGCCGCGAGCACGCCGAGCACCATTTCGGCGGCCACCGAGACGATCGCGAACCACGCCGTCGTCACGAGCGTGCGCTGGAAGTTCGCGCTCGACAGCATCCGCACATAGTTGTCGATGCCGACGAAGGTGCCGGCGGTACCGACCAGCTTGGCATCCGTAAACGACAGGCCGACGGTATGGACGAGCGGCCAGCCGATCACGGCGATCATCACCGCAAGCAGCGGGGTCATCAAAAGCCAGGCTCTGGTCGTCATCCAGGTGCCGGACATCGGGCAGCCCTTCCATCTCTTCGATACAGCCCATCGCAGTCCGTCGGAACCATCGGCCCCGAAAGAGGAACACGCGCCGCACCTGTCTGTCAAAATCGCCTGCCGCTCCATTGAAGGGGAAGGCTCGGTTCGGATCGTCCGGGCGGCTGAAGGCGCCGCCCGGCGAAGCGCATATTCGGCTCAGAGACCGCTGTTTTCGGCCGCCGACTTCAGTGCATCCTCGGCGGAGGACTGCCCGAGCAGCGCCTCCTGGATCGCCTGCTGCAGCGCGGTCGACATTTCCTGATACTTCGGGGTCGTGGGACGCGGATACATGGCGGCCAGTCCGAGCTTGGCAGCGCCGATCAGCTCTTCCTGCCCGGTGGTCACAGCCGGGTCCTCGTAGGAAGACGCCCAGATCGGCAGGCTTAGCTTGGCATACTGGTTCTGCGTCTGCTGCGACGTCATAAACGCGATGTACTTCCAGGCCTCGTCCGGGTGCTGGCTGACGCTGGTGATGCCGAGCCCCATCGAGCCGTTCACGGCGGACACCTCGCTCTTGCCGGCAACACCGGGAGCAGGCACGACGCCGACCTTGCCGGCGACCTTGCTGTCGGCACCGGCGTTGGCGAGATTGTACATGTAGGTCCAGTTCAGCGCGAAGGCGGCCTCGCCGTTTTCGAACACCTTGCGCACATCCTCTTCCAGGAACTCCTTGGAGTTGGGGTTGGTCAGGCCGGAGGTGTAGCTCGTCACCATGTAGTTCAGCGCATCCAGCCCGCCGCCGCTCTGGAAGTCTGGCTTGCCATCCTTCAGGAAATCGCCGCCATAGGCGCTGACGAGCGTGGTGTAGTCGCAGATTGCCGCTTCCGCCTGCGCCCAGCTCCAGGCGATCGGCGTTGCCAAAAGCCCCTTGTCCTTGATGGTCTTCGCCTGTTCGGCCAATTCGTCCCAGGTCTTCGGCGGCGCGGTGATACCGGCCTTCTCCAGGATCTCCTTGTTGTAGAACAGGTACTTGGTGTCGAGGATCCACGGCATGCCATAGGACTTGCCGTCATACTGCACCGTGGTCCAGGCACCGGGCAGCACGCCCTTCTTCATCTCGTCGGTGATGCGCGAGGAGACGTCGACAAGCACGTTGTTGCTCGCATATTCGGCCGGCCAGATCACGTCGAACAGCACCACGTCGTAGCCGCCGCCCGAGCCCTGCGCCAGCACCGTCTTGTCGTGCAGGCCCTCGTAGGGGACGAATTCGAGATTGACCTTGATTTCCGGATTGGCCTTTGAGAAGGCTTCGGCCATGGCCCGCACGTCCGCCTCGCTATAGGCGGCCTGCGCCATGAAGAGCGCGTTCAGCGTGGTTTCGGCAAGCGCCTGGTGGGCGAAGGATGCGCTGAGAAGCGCTGCCCCGATCAGGGCTCTCGTAATGGAATTCGACATCTTTGCCTCCTGTTTTTCGGTCGCGATCGGCATGAAACGCCGCCGGCCGCATGTTCGGCCGCGACGCCCGTGGCACTCCCGGGAAGGAATGCCGGCATCCGCACTTTCACCAGCCGGTTCGACCGGCCCATGTTCCCTGGGTTCTTTCAGACCCTTATTAAGTCAATTGACTTGACTTAAGTCTTTCCCAGACTTCTATTGCTGTCAAGGGGGATTGCAGGATGAACCGTCCACAGCCGATCCGCGCGAAAAGCGGGACCAATCACGAAGGCACGAGCGCCCACAATCGGCGCGTCATCATCGAGGCGCTGCGGCTGAACGGCGCGCTGTCGCGGGCCGATCTGGCGCGTGCAACGCGGCTGACCAAGCAGACGGTTTCCAACATCATCGACGAACTCGAACGCGACGGTCTGGTCGTGCCGCAGGAGACCGTGAAGAAGGGGCGCGGCCAGCCGTCCACGCCCTATGCGCTCGTCCCCGGCGGAGCCTTTGCGATCGGGCTGCAGATCGACCGCCACGTGACGCGAGCGGTTGCCGTCGATCTCGTCGGCACCGTCCTGTTGCGGGCGGAAGCCGATCTGCCGGCCGACGGTCCCGCCACCGGCGTCAGGGTCGTGCTCGATCTGGTATCGGGCGTGCGCGAGAGGCTTATAGCCATGGCGTCAGACGCCGAGGCGCGGCTAGTCGGGCTGGGCGTCGCTATGCCCGGCCCCTTCGGCATCGATGGTGACGACAACGACCAGTGGATGATGGAGGCATGGCAGAAGTTTCCGCTGGTGGAAACGCTGGCAGCGGGAACGGGACTGGAAGTCGGCCTGCAGAACGACGCAGCCGCCTGCGCGACAGCCGAGCGCCTGGTCGGAGCGGCACATGGCCTCGAACACGCCGTCTGCCTCTATCTCGGTTACGGCATCGGCGCCGGGTTGATCCTCAATTCCGAACTCTACAGCGGCGCCAACGGCAATGGCGGCGAGATCGGCATGGCCCTGCTCTCCCCGCAGGATCCGAAGCGGACCTCGCTGGAGCACCGCGCCTCCCTTGCATCCCTCTACCAGCACCTGGAAATCGATCCCGCCGCGCACGGGGTCTATGACGATATCGGACGCCGGGCCGAAGCCGAAGATCCCCGCATCCTCGACTGGATCGGCTCGGCCGCCGCCGACCTGCGCTGGGGCGTCCACCTTGTCGAGACGATCTTCGATCCGCAGACCGTCATCCTCTGCGGCGGTGCGCCCGAACCGCTGGCACGCCGCTTGATGGCGGCGATGGAGCCCTTGATGCCCTCCATTGCCGACCGCCCGGGACGCACCCTGCCGCGGCTTCAGCTGGGCATGACAGACCCATGGTCGGTGGCGCTGGGTGCGGCGGCCGAACCGATCGGCCGCGCCTTCGATCCGCGCTTTTCGGCGATCCTCAAGGCCGCTGGCGAAGAGGCTGCCGGCGGCTGAACTGCGCAAGCGTGACTGCGTCAGGCATCCGCCTCAGCGCCGCTTTCGCCGCGCCACGGTGCCGGCGGATTTCGCTCCCGCCGCCGCATCCAGTCCCGCACCCCGCTGCAGGGAGCGAACTTCGGCATCGGTGAGGAAACGGGTCACGCCCTTGGCGAGGTCGCCAAGCGTGATGTCGCCGATGGCGACGCGGACGAGCCGGAGGCACTCGAGCCCCATGGCCTCCAGCATACGACGGATCTGGCGGTTCTTGCCCTCGGTGAGCTCCACTTCCAGCCAGGCGTTCTTTTCCCCCGCGCGCAGCAGCCGCACCGCCGCAGCCGTCAGCGTCTGGCCGTCCACCTCCATGCCTGTCGTCATGCGCGCGATCTCCGCCTCGCCCGGCTGGCCGGAGACCTGCACGTGATAGATCTTGCGAACGTCCTTGTCCGGGTCGAGCAGCCGCTGCGCCAGTTGCGTGTCGTTGGTGAAGAGCAAAAGCCCCTCGCTTGCCTTGTCGAGGCGGCCGACCGGCGCGACGAAGGGGAGGTTCAGCCCCTCGAGGCAATCGAAAACGGTGTTGCGCCCCTCGGGATCGTCCCGCGTCGTCACGAGACCGCGCGGCTTGTTCAGCGCCAGATAGACCTTGGCATGCGCCTTCAGCGGCTGGCCGTCGAGCTCGATCCGGTCGGACGCCATGTCCACCCAGGCCTCGACGTCGTTTACGACCCGCTTGTTGACCCGCACCCGCCCCTCGACGATCAGCGCTTCGGCCTGCTTGCGCGAACAGATGCCGAGCTTGGAAAAGGCCCGCGGCAGCGTGACCCTGTTGGCTTGGTTCTGCATGGGCTTTCTGGGCAAGGGAACGCTCCGATGGCGATGGGTGCGCCGGCCATGTCGAACTTGCAATGCCGCAAAGACCCGCAGGCGCGTCTCCGTCAGATACCATCCTGCCCTGTTTTCGCAAGAGCCGGACCAAGGGGCCGGATAGCGGCAAGATGCGGCTTGCCTTGACTTCCCCGGCCGTACGGCTAGATAGGCGCCATGCTGTCTTTGCTCTCTCAAACAGGTCAGGAGTTGTCGCGCTTCGGCGCGCGATTGTAGCCCGACCGTCACATTCGCGCTGTAAACGGTCGGGGTGACCCGCATGCCGGCACGCGAACGCCAAGAGAGACAGAACCGCCGCTGCCGGTGCCTTGCGCGAAATGGCAGGCCCTTGCGGATTGAAGATGACAGTTCCCTGAGCTGAAGACCGCGATGCCTGCGCGCATCAAGTAGACATGGGACTACCGGCTCCGAGCGCTCACATAAAGCTGCAATATCGGCTCCACGAAAGACCAGAATTGATGATCCAGACGCCCTACTACCTGATCGACAAGTCGAAGCTGCTTCTGAACATGGAAAAGATCGCCAGGCTCCGCGAGCTTTCCGGCGCGAAGGCCCTGTTGGCGCTGAAATGCTTCGCGACCTGGGGCGTGTTCGACTTCATGCGCGACTACATGGACGGCACGACGTCCTCGTCGCTGAACGAAGTGCGTCTCGGCCACGAGCGCTTCGGCAAGGAGACGCATGCCTATTCGGTCGCCTATGCCGACTACGAGATCGACGAGGTCGTCAGCCACGCCGACAAGATCATCTTCAACTCGATCGGCCAGTTGCAGCGCTTCGACAGGCAGTCCTCGGGCATCGTCCGCGGCCTCCGCCTCAACCCCGGCGTCTCCTCCTCAAGCTTCGATCTCGCCGATCCCGCCCGCCCCTTCTCCAGGCTCGGCGAGTGGGACGTGAAGAAGGTCGAGCCGGTCATGGACATGATCTCCGGCTTCATGATCCACAACAACTGCGAGAACGGCGACTTCGACCTTTTCGACCGCATGCTCGGCGCGATCGAGGAGAAGTTCGCACCACTCTTGCGCAGGGCGGAATGGGTCAGCCTCGGCGGCGGCATCCATTTCACCGGCGAGAGCTACCCGCTGGAGAAATTCGCCGAGCGTCTCAAGCGCTTTTCCGGCGAATACGACGTGCAGGTCTATCTGGAGCCCGGCGAGGCCTCGATCACCAAGTCCACGACGCTGGAGGTGACGGTGCTCGACACGCTCTACAACGGCAAGAACCTCGCGATCGTCGATTCATCGATCGAAGCCCACATGCTTGATCTTCTGATCTACCGCGAGAGCGCCAAGCTCGCCCCGAACAAGGGCCCGCACCGCTGGATGATCTGCGGCAAGTCGTGCCTGGCCGGCGACATCTTCGGCGAGTTCGACTTCGAAAACGAGATCAGCGTCGGCGACCGCATCTCGATCCAGGACGCCGCCGGTTATACAATGGTCAAGAAGAACTGGTTCAACGGCGTCAAGATGCCGGCCATCGCCATCCGCGAACTGGATGGCTCGATCAGGACGGTCCGCGACTTCACCTATGCGGACTACGAACAGAGCCTCTCCTGAGGCCAAAAATTCACAGCTACGACAGCTAAGGGTACAAGGAGATTTACCCCGAAATGAAAAAGAACGTTCTCATCATCGGCGCGGGTGGCGTTGCCCAGGTGGTGGCGCACAAGTGCGCTCAGAACAATGACGTCCTCGGCGACATTCACATCGCTTCGCGCACGAAGTCCAAGTGCGATGCGATCATCGCCTCCGTCCATGAAAAGAAGGCGATGAAGCAGCCGGGCGCCCTCGAAGCCCATGCCCTGGATGCCCTCGATATCGAAGCCACGAAGGCGCTCATCAAGAAGACGGGCTGCGAGATCGTCATCAATGTCGGCACCGCCTTCCTCAACATGTCGGTGCTGCGCGCCTGCATGGATACCGGCGTCGCCTATATCGACACGGCTATCCACGAAGAGCCGAACAAGATCTGCGAGACCCCGCCGTGGTACGGAAACTACGAATGGAAGCGCGCTGACGAATGCCGGGAGAAGGGCATCACCGCCATCCTCGGCGCCGGCTTCGACCCGGGCGTCGTCAACGCCTACGCCAGGCTCGCCAAGGACGAGTACCTCGACAAGGTGACGGACGTCGACATCGTCGACATCAACGCCGGCAGCCATGGCAAGTACTTCGCCACCAACTTCGACCCGGAAATCAACTTCCGCGAATTCACCGGCGTGGTCTATTCGTGGCAGAACGGCGAATGGAACGTCAACAAGATGTTCGAGATCGGCAAGGACTACGACCTGCCGGTCGTCGGCACCCGCCGCGCCTATCTCTGCGGCCATGACGAAGTGCATTCGCTGGCCAAGAACATGGACGGCGCCGACGTGCGCTTCTGGATGGGCTTCGGCGACCACTACATCAACGTCTTCACCGTCCTGAAGTCGATCGGCCTTCTCTCCGAGCAGCCGGTCAAGCTCGCCGACGGTTCCGAAGTCGTGCCGCTCAAGGTCGTCAAGGCCTGCCTGCCCGACCCGGCCTCGCTCGCACCGGAATATACCGGCAAGACCTGCATCGGCGACTTCGTCAAGGGCACCAAGGACGGCAAGGAACGCGAGGTCTTCATCTACAACGTGGCGGACCACAAGGAAGCCTACGAAGAGGTCGGCTCCCAGGGCATCTCCTACACTGCCGGCGTTCCCCCGGTCGCCGCCGCCATGCTGGTCGCGACCGGCGAGTGGGACGTCAAGCATATGGCGAACGTCGAGGAACTGGCGCCCAAGCCCTTCCTCTCCGTGCTCGCCAAGATCGGCCTGTCGACCTGGATCCGCGAGAATGGCCAGGAGCGCCCGCTGTTCGAATAGGCAACGGCTCCGAAACGAACGATCAAACCCGCGGCAGTCGCCGCGGGTTCTTTTTTTGCCGGCATGGCGGCAATGCTACACCAGCGATCCACCGAATGGACGAACCCCGGCGCGCGCCGCCGCCCATTGGCTTCGCCGACGCGGCAATCTAGGATGGAAACCGCTGTCCCTGACGCGGAGTTTTCCGATGTATTTCGTCGCTGTCGCCGCATTGATGTTCGTTCTTCCGGTCCTGTCCATCCTTGCGGAATGGATCGCGGGATCGGACGCCGGCCTGCTGTTTCTGGTGGGCAAGTGGTTCGTGTTCTGGGCCGCGGGCATCAGGCTGCTGCTTGCCGGCTTCAAGCAGGTGCTTCAGCCGTCCTTCACCGCCAAGAGCATTTTCGGGATCGACGACCCGGACGCCGAAAAGCTGGTCACCGAGATCGGCTGCGGCAACCTGGCGATGGGGCTGATCGGCACGCTGAGCCTGCTGATGCCCGGCTGGGTGGCTCCGGCGGGGCTGGCCGGCGGTCTCTATCTGGCGCTGGCAGGGGTCAAGCACGCCATGAATCGCGACCGGAGCGCAAAGGAAAGCTTCGCCATGGTGACGGATTTCGCCGGGGCTGCGATCCTCGCGGTTGGCGTGATAGCCCGGCTTGCATGATCCGCCCCATCACCCCATCCGCATGTATGATGCCGGGCAAACCCCGGTATAATTTCAAAGCCGCGCGCGCCATAGTAATCTCGTTTCAGCCTCAAAAGAGGCGGTAGCGCACTCCCCTCCCCGCTACCGAGCTTCGGATCCCCCCCTCGTCCAAAGCTCGCGGACCCAAACTCCGCCAGACCGCCCGGCTCCGCCGCCGGGCGGTCTTTCGCGTCGGCATCCGGTCTCAAGTGGCAGTTTCCATGCCATCGAACGCGAACGGGAGGAGAGCACGTGTCTTCCCTCCCGAAGCAGGCGTCAGAGCGCGGATGCGCCCAGTCGGCGACCGTAGCTTGAAATGTCTTCCCCGACGGGCATGCGCAACGCAGCATAACGCCGCAAGGCTTCGTCGACCGATTGCGAACGGGAGAGGCTGTCACCAAGCGCCATTGCGTCACCCGCAGCCTTCGAGGCGCCCATCGCCGTGTGGGGCCGCACGACGAACGCTGCGTCCCCGACGAGGGCAACGGTATTGCCTGCCATCCTGTCGGCACTGCCCTGCACAGCACGGCGCGCCCTTTCGACTCATGGATCGAAAGGGATGCGCCCCGCAAACGCGGCCGGGGCGGTCAGACGGCCGAAACGTGTTCGAACAGGTGCTTGAACTGGCGGGGCTGGCAGCGAAGATACTGGTCGGCAGCCCGCACCGTCTCGCCGAAATGCGCGGCCGCATGCCAGGGCCAGCGGGGATCGTAGAGGATCGCGCGTGCGATGGCGATCATGTCCGCATCGCCTGTGACGAGGATCGCCTCGGCCTGCTCGAATTCGGTGATAAGGCCGACGGCGATAACCGGAAGGCTGGTCGCCGCCTTGATCGCGCGGGCGAACGGCACCTGATAGTTCGGCCCGAGCGCGATCTTCTGGTGCTCGGAGAGCCCTCCGCTCGACACGTGGATAGCGCTGCAACCCCGGCGTTCGAGCTCCTGGGCAAACGCGATGGACTGATCGACGTCCCAGCCTCCGGCAACCCAGTCGGTGGCCGAAAGCCGCATCGTGACGGGACGCTCCGCCGGAAAGGCTTCGCGCACGGCCTCGAAAACCTCCAGCGGAAAACGCATGCGGTTTTCGAGCGAGCCGCCATAGGCGTCGGCCCGCGTGTTCGACAGCGGCGAAAGAAACTGGTGCAGCAGGTATCCGTGTGCGCCGTGAATCTGCACCGCGTCGATCCCCAGTTTCGCCGCGCGTCGGGCGGCGTCGGCGAACGCCTTGCGTATGCGGTTCATACCGCTGTCGTCGAGCGCGACGGGCGGGTCGTAGATCGTGCGGAACGGAACCCCGGCGGGCGCGACCGTTTTCCATCCGTTGGTCGATGACGGCGCGATCTGCCCGCCGCCAAGCCATGGCACCTCGCTCGAGGCCTTGCGCCCGGCATGGCCAAGCTGGATCGCGATCGGCATGTTCGACCACCGGCGGACGCCGGCAAGGACGCGCTCCATCGCCGCTTCGCATGCGTCGGAGTAGAGCCCGACGTCGCCATAGGAGATGCGGCCCTCAGGGGAGACCGCCGTCGCCTCGATCGTGAGCACGCCCGCACCGGAATTTGCCAGCATGCCGAGGTGCATCAGGTGCCAGTCGGTCATCCTGCCATCTTCCGCCGAATACTGGCACATGGGGGCGATGACGATGCGGTTGTCGAGCCGCAGGTTTCCCATCTGGATGGGCGAAAAAAGCTTCGTTCCGGTCATTCCTTCCCTCCTTGCCCTGATCAGGCCTGCGATGTCAGATCGCGCTCGATAGCGGATGGCTGGCAGGATAACCGCCGCGGGCGGACTATACAGCAGTTCCGTTTCGGATGAGTTTCGATAGGCAGGCCGGCATCTTCCGGCATCGCAGATGCGGACGGCCTCAAGCTCGCATGAACCGGCGATTACCGATCGCCAAGGGAAGCGGCCGCGACAAGGGGGCGGGCGCTGAAGCGGCGCCAGGCGCTGGGTGTCATGCCGGTTACCTTGCGAAAGACGCGGGAGAGGTGCGCCTGGTCTGACAGGCCGCAATCGAGCGCGATTTCGCAGAGCGGCGCCTCGCTGCTGGTCATCAGGTGCTTGGCGAAGGCGACCCGCTGGTGCACAATATAGGCGTGCGGCGGCATGCCGAAGGTCGCCTTGAAGGCGGCGGAGAAATAGCTCGTGCTCAGCTTTGCGACGCTGGCAAGCTCGGGAAGCGAGATCGAATGGGAGATGCGCTCGGCAATATAGGCCGTGGTACGCTTTGCCTGCCAGGGTGCGAGCCCCCCGACGACGATGCCCTGGTCAGCAGCCGGTGACGTCTTGGCACCGCTCGGCCTCAGGAGGCTGGACGCCTTCTTCATCAGGTCGATGGCAACGACCTCGTCCCGCTCGACGAGGCTGATCGCCCGCAGGAGCAGATCCGAGACCTCGCTCGAGGTCCTGTTGCTCAGGTCGCGAATATCGTTTCGGCGTTCAGAGCGCTCAAGGACTGCATCGGCATTGACAGACATCTTCGATCTCCTTGAAAAGATGGCAGTGCGATTTTGTGCCTCCATAATGAAATCGGTCCGCATGATGCGAAATCGTACTGTGATCGACTTCCGCTACACATGAGTGTTAGCGGAGCATACCCGGGTATAATTGCCCTCGCGCGGGCGCGTGTTTAGGTGTTCTTGGCGTCCGCCTTGCGAATGCGCAGGAACGAGGAACTGCAATCTGGAAGAAGCGCCTGCCATGTCGGAAAGCCCCCTTGTCCTGGTCGTTGATGACGAGCCGCTCATTCGCCATTCCTTGGACACCCTGCTCCGGTCCGTCGGATACAGCGTCAAGACGTTCGCAACGGCGCAGGAACTCTATGACGATGCTCGCCTGCCGGATGCGAACTGCCTGATCCTGGACGTGCGGCTGCCCTTCACCAGCGGGCTGGACTTTCACCAGAAGCTCGCCGAGCGGGGCGTGAACACGCCCGTGATATTCGTGACCGGCCATGGCGACATTCCGATGACGGTCAGGGCGATGAAGGCGGGCGCTGCCGACTTTCTGGCCAAGCCCTTCCGCGATCAGGACATCCTGGACGCCGTCGCAGCCGCAGTGGAGAAGGACAGGCTCGTCCGCGGCTCGGACCGGACGGAGATTGAGCTGCGCACCCGCTACCAGACGCTTTCCCCGCGCGAGCAGCAGATCATGGCCATGGCGACAGCCGGCCTGATGAACAAGCAGATCGCCGGGGAGCTCGGCCTGAGCGAGATCACCGTCAAGATTCACCGTGGCAAAATCAGCCGCAAGATGATGGCCAAAACATTTGCCGACCTGGTGCGGATGGCGGAAGTGCTGGGCCTGTCCAGATCGACCGCGTGAGGCCCCGGCCTGCCAGATTTTAATAGCGCTACGCCCCGCATCGATTTTCGCAGTATTCGTATCAAGACTTGTATTTTTTAACTTTGGCGGAACCAAAACCGGCCAATTCTCTCGAGATGTCTACCGAATAAACCCCTGTATAATTCAAATGGCGATGGTTCGGGGCCATACTGCCACCAATGACAGAAACCGGCTCCGGCCGGAGATTGGTATAATTCCCGGTGGAAACTCCCCACATCGTTTCGGTGATCGACGACGAAGAAGCCGTTCGTCGGGCGACCAGCAGCCTTCTCAGATCGCTTGGCTTTTCGGTAAGGGCCTTCGTTTCGGCGGAGGAGTTCCTGGACTCCGAATGCGTGTCTACCTGTTCCTGCATCGTCTCCGATGTTCAGATGGACGGCATGAGCGGCATCGACCTGTTCACCATGCTGCGCGAGCGGCAATGCACGACGCCGTTCGTCTTCATCACCGCGTCATCGGGAAAGGCGGTGCGCGCGCAGGTCGGACCGGAGGTCTGCGTCCTGCAGAAGCCCTTCCAGGCCGAGGCGCTCGCCACCTGCGTCGAAGACGCAATCGCAAGCAAATGACGGATCAGGCCATGGCCAATTGCTCTCATATCAGGCTGGTCCGGCGCGTCGGGCCGAAGACGCTCGGATGTGAGGAATGCCTGGGAGAAGGACTCGAGTGGTTTCATTTGAGGCTCTGCCGCATCTGCGGGCATGTCGGATGCTGCGACCAGTCGATCGGCCGGCACGCGACCGCGCATTTCCGCGAAACCGGCCATCAGATCATCGAGGGCTACGATCCGCCGGAAGGCTGGGGCTGGTGCTACGTCGACGAGGCGTTCGTCGACCTGCCTGACCAGACGCCGCAGAACGGTCCGATTCCCCGGTACTACTGAAAGCGCCGGCTACCAGCCGAAAACCTGCGGTTGTTCCGTCCAAACGCCCGCCGGATCTGTCTATCCGGAACGCTTTTCCCAAGGCACCATCTGTCCCGTACAGGTTCCCCCGCCCGACAAGGAGAAGCATCATGGCCGAAACCGTTGCCGATCAATTCGCCGCCACCCTCGCCGCCGCCGGCGTGAAGAGAATCTACGGGGTCGTCGGCGACAGCCTCAACGGCATAACCGATGCCATCCGCCGCCAGGGCAAGATCGAGTGGATCCATGTCCGCCACGAGGAAGCGGGAGCCTTCGCCGCAAGCGCCGAGGCGCATCTCACCGGCTCGCTCGCCGTTTGTGCAGGCAGTTGCGGCCCCGGCAACCTCCACCTGATCAACGGTCTCTTCGATGCGCATCGCTCGCGCGTGCCGGTGCTGGCAATTGCCGCCCACATCCCCTCCCAGGAAATCGGCAGCGGCTATTTTCAGGAGACCCGGCCGCAGGAGCTGTTTCGCGAATGCTCGGCCTATTGCGAGTTGGTCTCCGGCGCCAACCAGATGCCGCGCACACTCGAGATCGCGATCCGCGAAGCGGTCGGCCAGCGCGGCGTTTCCGTCGTCGTCATCCCCGGTGACATCGCTTTGCAGCAGGCCGCGGTGCCGACCGATCCGAAGCCGGCCGCCCTCCTTCCGCGCGCGCCCAGCGTCACCCCGCCGGCCGACGACCTGAAATCGCTGGCGGACATGCTCAATGACGGCGGCAAGGTGACGATCCTGTGCGGGTCGGGCTGCGCCGGTGCCCACGAAGAGATCGTGTCCCTCGCCGAAAAGCTGAAGGCCCCCGTCGTCCACGCGCTCAAGGGCAAGGAGCACGTCGAATATGACAACCCCTTCGACGTCGGCATGACCGGCCTGATCGGCTTTTCCTCCGGCTACTACGCCATGCTCGATTGCGACACGCTCCTGATGCTCGGCACCGACTTCCCCTATCGCCAGTTCTATCCGCAGGGCCGCGGCGTGCGGATCGCGCAGGTCGACCTTCGCCCGGGGCAGATCGGCAAGCGGGCCAAGGTCGATCTCGGCCTCGTCGGCGATGTGCGCACGACGGTCGGAGCGCTCCTGCCGCTGCTCGACACGCGCGATGACGATGCGCACCTGACCCAGGCGCTGGAACACTATCGGCGCACGCGGAAGGAACTGGACGGCCTGGCGGAAGCGCACCATGACACGGTGATTCATCCCCAGCAGGTGGCAAAGGCCCTCAGCGATCTTGCTGATGACGACGCCATCTTCACCTGCGACGTCGGGTTGCCGACGGTCTGGGCGGCCCGCTATCTCGCCATGAACGGCGTGCGCCGGCTCGTGGGCTCGTTCTGGCACGGCTCGATGGCCAACGCGATGGCCCAGTCGATCGGCGCGCAGGCGACCTATCCGGGCCGGCAGGTGATTTCGCTTTCCGGCGACGGCGGTTTCGCGATGCTGATGGGCGACTTCCTAAGCCTTGCCCAGCTGAAGCTGCCGGCGAAGATCATCGTCTTCAACAACGGCACGCTCGGCTTCGTCGAGGTGGAGCAGAAGTCGACCGGCTTCCTGCCCATGGGCACCGACCTCGCAAACCCCAACTTCGCCGCCATGGCGCAGGCGCTGGGCATCAAGGGCATCCGCCTGGAAAAACCTGGAGACGTCGAGGCCGGCATTCGCGAAGCGCTTGCCCACGACGGCCCGGTTCTGGTCGATGCCGTCGTCGCCCGCACGGAACTGCCGATCCCGCCGGCGATAACCGCCGAGATGGCGAAGGGCTTCACGCTCTATTCGCTGAAGGCGGTGTTCTCGGGGCGCGGCGACGAACTGCTGGACCTCGCCCGCGTCAACCTCTGGCACTAGGAGCCGGCCATGGACGTCAGCGCCCTGCTCCTGTCGCGAATCCAGTTCGCCTTCACGGTATCCTTTCACATCATCTTTCCGGCCTTCACGGTTGGACTGGCCGCGTGGCTGACGTTTCTGGAAGCGCTGCGGCTTGCGACCGGCAGGCCGCTCTATCGCCGTCTGTTCGATTTCTGGCTGCACATCTTCGCCATCGCCTTCGGGCTCGGCGTCGTCACCGGCATCGTGATGGCCTTCCAGTTCGGCACCAACTGGAGCGAGCTTTCGCTGCGCACCGGCCCGGTCCAGGGGCCGCTGCTCGGATACGAGAGCTTCACCGCCTTCGCGCTGGAAGCGAGCTTCTTCGGCGTGATGATGTTCGGGCGCAGGCGCGTGCCCACTTGGTTCTACCTGTTCGCCTGCGCGATGGTGACGCTCGGCACCAGCCTCTCGTCCTTCTGGATCATGGTGAACAACTCCTGGATGCAGTGGCCCGTAGGCTACGAAATGGATGCGAACGGCATCTTCGTACCGACCGACTGGTTCGCCATCATCTTCAGTCCCGTCGTCTGGGTACGCTTCCCGCACATGGTGCTCGCCGCCTATGTGACCACGGCTTTCTGCGTGGCAGCGACCGGTGCCTGGTACCTGATCGAAAAGCGCCTTCATGCCGAAGGCGTCGAGATGATCCGGATGGGTCTTGGGCTGGCCGCCGTTCTCGTCCCGCTGCAGATCCTGTTCGGCCACCTGACCGGCGACTACGTGCACGACAGGCAGCCGGCGAAATTCGCAGCGATCGAGGGCCGCTGGGAAAACGAGAAGCCGGCCGCCGAGGTGCTCTTTGCCATCCCCGACGAGGCGACGGAGGCGAACCGCTACGCCATTTCCATCCCCTATCTGGGCAGCGTCATCGGCTCGATGAGCCTGACCTCGGAGGAAGTGGGCCTCAAGAGCTTTCCGCCGGACCAGCGCCCGCCGGTCGCCATCCCGTTCTTCGCCTTCCGCATCATGGTCGGCTGCGGCCTCGTGATGCTGGCGCTCGCCTGGTTCGGCACATGGACAACGCACCGGCGCCTCCTGCCGCAGCGGCGCTGGTTGATCTGGTGCATCTTCCTCAGCTTCCCGCTCGGCTTAATCGCCACCCTCACCGGCTGGTTCACCGCCGAGGTCGGCCGGCAGCCCTGGGCCGTCTATGGCGTGCTCAGAACGGCGGAGGCGGCAACGCCTTCGCTGACAGCGCGTGAAGTCGGCGTCAGCCTCGTGATCTTCGCACTGATCTACGGGACGATCGCGGTCGCCGGGATCGCCTACGTCCACCGCCTTCTCCGCCGCGGTCCCGAACCGGACCCGCAGACGATGGATCCGCAACTCAATCCGAAACGCCCTCTCGGCTTGGCCGCAGGCGGTCCGGCCGCATCAAGCAACCCAGCGGAGTAACGATCATGATCGCGTTCTGGACTGCCGCTCTTTCCCTGACGCTCGCCCTCTACGTCGTTCTCGACGGCTTCGACCTGGGCGTCGGCATCCTTTTCGGCCTGAACCGCAACGAGGCGGACAGGAGGCAGATGCTACGGTCCATCTCCCCTGTATGGGACGGCAACGAAACCTGGCTCGTGCTGACGGGGACGATCCTCTTTGGCGCCTTTCCGCTCGTCTATTCGCTGCTGCTCAGCGCGTTCTACATTCCGATCGTGGTGATGCTTTCGGCGCTGATCTTTCGCGGCGTCGCCTTCGAGTTCCGGGAAAAAAGCATCTCCCGGAAGTGGTTCTGGGATGCGGGCTTCACGCTCGGCTCGCTTGTGGCGACGTTCGTCCAGGGCGCAGCGGTTGGCGCGATGGTCGGCGGCGTGCCGAACGAGGCGGGCCGTTTCACCGGCACGCCATTCGGCTGGCTGACGCCGTTCTCCGTCCTCTGCGGCGTGGGGCTGTGTCTCGGCTACAGCCTGCTCGGCGCAGGCTGGCTGGTGCGCAAGACCGAAGGCGAGGTGCGCGACCGCGCCTATCGCCAGCTGCCCCGCCTGCTGGCAGGCGTGCTCGCCTTTCTCGCCGCAGCCTTCGTCGCCTCCCTGGCAATGAACCTCCCCGTCATGGCGCGCTGGCTCGAGCGTCCCTTCCTGGTGCTCTTCCCGCTTGTCGGCGTCTCCGGATGTTTGCTGGTCTGGGCAGGCTGTAGGCGCCGCGACGACCGCCTCCCCTTCGCCGGCGCCGTCATTCTCTTCCTCTCCGCGTTCGGAACGCTCGCCGCATCCTTCCTGCCGTACATGGTTCCCTTCTCGGTCACGATCGCCGAAGCCGCGGCCCCGATGTCCAGCCTGTCCTTCATGCTGTGGGCGGGCCTGTTCGTGCTGCCGCTCAACGTCGCCTACACCGTGATCGTCTATCTTCTGTTCAAGGGGAAGGTCGAACTCGGGGAAGGCTACAGGTGACGGCACACCGTGGCGTTTTGACAAACCGGCTGCGAGAAGGCTTAATGCGGCCGATTCCCAAGATCGTCTTGCCGCTCAGAACGGGACTTCCCGCACGATGTCCAATGCTTTTGATCCGCGCCCAGCTCAGAAGACCGACAGCTTCGGCTGCTCCCTTCACAAGCTCGACTGCGACCAGCGCATCCAGGGCGCCAGCATCGACTTCTTCCGCAAGCATTCGCGCGCCGGTTCGCCCGGCCACGTCACGATGCCGGAAAGCGGTCGCGGTTTTCTCGTCGGCCTGTCGGCAGCGGGCGGGCACAGGCGGCGCATTTTCAAGGGCCCCGGTTCCTCGGTACACGATTTCGCGGAGAACACCGTCTATGTCCGCGACCTGTCCGATCCCTATGCCGCCTATCTGGAAGGCAGCTTCGACTTCATCCTCCTGGAGATTTCGAAGACGACGCTCAGCCAGCTGGCAGACGGCTCCGGCACCGCGGCCGTGACCCGGCTTTGCGAGACGGCCGGTCAGCACGATCCCGTGCTCGCCGGGCTATCGAAAGCGCTGTTTTCTTCGCTAGCCCCGGACCGCCAGCCGAGCGCCCTCTTCGTGGATCAGATGTCTGTCGCGATCGGCGTCCACCTGATCCGCCAATACGGCGATGGCCGGGAAACAGGATCGGACAGAAGACGAACCCTGTCGCGCAGGGCCGAAATCCGCGCCAAGGAACTTCTGCGCAGCCGCCCGCGGGCGGATATCTCGATGGCCGACATCGCAGCACAGTGCAACATGTCTCCGAGCGCGTTCCTGCGCGCCTTTCGCGAAACGGCGGGCGTGACCCCGCACCAGTGGCTGATGCAGCAGCGCCTCGATCAGGCGCGAACGCTGCTTTTGAACTCGGCTCTGTCGATATCGGAAATCTCGGCGGCGTGCGGTTTTGCCGACCAGGCCCATTTCACCCGGGCCTTCTCCGCCTCCATCGGGACGCCGCCCGCCACCTGGCGCAGGACGATGCGCAGCTGAGGGGATGCGTCATCTCAACGGGCGATGCCCCGCGAGATACCGGTGGATCGCAGCGACGACGACGGCGCCCTCCCCCACCGCCGAAGCGACGCGCTTGACCGACTCCGACCGGACATCGCCGACCGCAAAGATGCCGGCGCGGCTCGTCGCATGCGGGCTCGTCTCCTCCGCCGGGGCAAAGCCGGGTCCGGTCTGCACGAAGCCGCTGCGGTCCAGCGCGACGCAGCCTTTCAGCCACCCCGTGTTCGGCGACGCGCCGATCATGACGAAGAGGTGGGACGCAGGCGTCAGATTTTCCACGCCCGCCTTTCGGTCGATCCAGCTGACGCGTTCAAGTCTGTTTTCGCCTTGAAGCGCGGTCACCTCGCTATGTTCGTGCAGCGTGATGTGATGCGAGTTCCTGATCCGCTGGACGAGATAGTCCGACATGGTGGCGGCGATATCGCCGCGCACCAGCATGTGGACGTGCTGCGCGCTCTGCGCGAGGAACACTGCGGCCTGGCCTGCGGAATTGCCGCCGCCGACCACGAAGACCGGCTGTTGAACGCAAAGATCGGCCTCGAGCGCCGTTGCCGCGTAGTGGATCCCGTGCCCTTCGAAGCGATCGTACTCCGGCAGGTCGAGCTTGCGATAACGGGCGCCGCTGGAAATCACCACCGACCACGCCCTGATCGTTCGCCCGTCGCTGAGCGCAAGTCCGTAAGGTGCTATATCGCAGTCGAGCGCCTCGACGCTCCGCGACACGCAGATCCTGGCGCCGAACTTCTGCGCCTGCATGTGCGCCCGCCCGGCGAGCGCCTGGCCCGAAATGCCAGTGGGAAATCCCAGGTAGTTCTCGATCCGGGAGGAGGTCCCCGCCTGACCGCCCGGCGCCATGGTCTCGATGACGACCGTCTTCAATCCTTCCGAGGCGGCATAGACCGCTGCCGCCAGCCCGGCCGGTCCACCGCCGACGATGGCGACATCGTGAACCGTATCCGCCTGCGGCGGCTCGAACAGGCCCAGCCGATCGGCGAGAACCGCATTGGTGGCGCCCTTGATCGCCTCACGATCCTGCGTGACTGCGACCGGCAGATCCTCTTCAGTAATGTCCAGTGGCCCAAGAACCGCGGTAGCGCGCTCCCGATCCGTGGCATCGAGGACTTCCGCCGGATAGAGATTGCGGATGAGGAACCGTTCCAGGCCCAGCAACTCCGCGCTGTCGCGATGGCCGATCAGCAACACGCCGCCGCTCTGATGCCTGAGCAGACCGGCCCGGCGCAGCACGAAAGCACGCATGATCGTCTCGCCGATATCGCTTTCGCCTGTCAGCATCGCCCGGAAACGGCGGTGGGGGACGCGGATGAAGCGCGTACCCGCACTGCACTCCCCCGACAGAAGCGCCGGTCGATCGGTGAACAGGATCTGTTCGCCGCTGAACTGGCCCGCGCCGTAGTTGAAGAGATGCCGGCGCCCGACGAGCGGATGGTCGGCATAGACCCTCACCTCCCCCTCGATCACCACGAAGAAGTCGACGGCGCGGTCTCCACGCCGGAAGAGAAGCTGCCGCTCCGGGGCCGTCTCCTCGGTGCCGTAGGCGGCGAGGCGCGCGATCATGTCCTCGTTGAGGCGCGGAAAGGTCTGCGCCTTGCGCAGCCAGGGATCGGTCGGGTCGGCCGTCGAGATCATGGCGATTCCTTCAGCTGTCCGTATCGACATAGGCTTCCACCGACATGCCCGGCCGCAACCGGTCGATCGAAGGCTGGCCGGGATCGATGACGATCTTCACCGGAATGCGCTGGGGGATCTTGGTGAAGTTTCCGATGGCGTTGTCGGTCCGCAATACGGAGAACTCCGAGCCGGCGGCAGGCGATATCCTGTCGACACGCCCCTCGAAGCGCGCGCCGGCCAGTGCGTCCACGGTGAACCAGGCCCGCTGGCCCGGCCGCACGTCTGCCGCATCCGCTTCCTTCAGATTGGCGATGACCCAGTGCGCATCCGGAACAAGGAACATCAGCTCGGTGCCGTTGCTGACGTACTGTCCGGTTCTGGCGCCGACGTCGCTGAGCGTGCCGCCTTCCGGCGCCTTCACCTCGGTATAGCCGAGGTCGATCCTGGCAAGCTCCAGCTGGGCCGCGGCGTTCTCGACCTGCGAACGAAGCGCGGCATCGTTGACCTCTGCGGATTTCAGCGCCTGATCGGCGCTGTCGCGGTTTGCAAGAGCCTCACGAACCGCCGCCTTCATCGTATCGAGCGCGGCGGTCGCGGTGTCCACCTGACTTTGGGACATCGAGCCTTGCCGTACAAGCTCGTCGGCACGCTGCTTGTCGGCCGTGGCCTTGACCAGTTGCGCGTCGGCGCTGGCGATCTTGGCCTCTGCGGCGGCAATGTCGAGCCGGCGCTGCGCGATCGTCTGCTTGTTGTTTTCCAGGTTGGCGCGCGCGAGGTCGAGGCTTGCCTGCGCGGCGGCGACCTGCTGGCGATAGGTGCGGTCGTCGATGCGGACGAGAGTCTCGCCACCGGCAACCGCCTGGTAGTCATGAACCGGAATTTCAGCGACGTAGCCGCTGACCTGCGGGCTGACGATCGTCGTCCGGCCGCGAACATAGGCGTTGTCGGTACCGACCACCGCCGTTGCGAAGGGTGGCAGCCGCCACGCCGACAACACCGCCAGCATGCCGCCGCCGGCAAGTGCCGCAGCAAGGAAAATCGTGGCGAGCGTGGCTCCGGGCGGACGCCACTCGGTGGGTTTGGGCGGTGTTTCGACAGGCTTGACCGGTGTTGCGGTATCGGCCCGCGCGGTTTGATCGATACTGTTCATGACGCTTTCGCCTCGGCAGTGAATGGGCGCAACCAGGACCAGGCGAAGAAAAGCAGCATCGCAGCCGTGGTGGCGAGCGCCAGGAGAGCGACGGCGAGGAACACGTCGTCGTAGGCAGCGATGCGAGCATCCATCAGGATCTGCTGGGAGAATTGCGCAACGCCTTCCGCCGAGCGCAGCAGCGGATCCTGCAGCGTGGGCTGGTACCGTGCCGCGAGCGCGCGGGTCGTATCCGGCACCATCGGCGCGATTTTCTCCGCCTGTGCGGCTAGATCGGCCAGATGCCATTGCTGCGCAAAGTAGAGATAGGTCTGAATCAAGGCGGTGCCGATCAGCGAGCCGATAGATTGCGTCATGCCGAAGAGCGCGATGAAGCTGGTCATCCGCTTGCCCCCACCCGCAATCACCTCGTTGAGCCCGAACACGAAGGACGGCCCGATGAACATCGTGGTCGAAAATGCGATCATCGCCTGGGTGAGATAGAGCTGCGGCGCGCGCGTCGACAGGCTGGAGAAGGAATCGAGGAAGGCGGCGACGGCGACCAGCGAAATTGCCAGCATGACAAGACCTGCAAGGCGGTTGGGACCGACGGAGAGCGCGCCGACCACGAGCCCGGCGACCGCAGCCAGAAAGATCACCCACGACAGGGAACTGAAGTCCTCGTTGACCAGGCCGGCATCGCGCAGCATGCCGACGACGGCGATCGACTGCTCGGACAGAACGATGCGAGCCGCAATCGTTACGATCGTCCAGCGGACGATCGTGCCGGCGCTGAGCCATCGCACGTCGATGAGCGGATCGGCGCGGAAGTATTCAATGAGAAAGGCGACCCCAAGACAGGCGATCGACGCAGCAAGCGCCCAGCCGATCCAGCTTTCGTTCGTCCACCACAGATAGCCGCCAAGGCCGATTGCCGAGCCGAGAAGCCCTATGCCGGACGCATAGAAGACGAAGCTGAGCGCGTCCCAGCGGCTGAAGGCCTTGACGCGCTGGTTCGGCGGCAGCCGGACGAGCATGACAGCGGCGAGCGTCAGCAGCGAAAGCCCGAGCTCGAACAGATAGAGGCCGACCCAGTTTCCGAATGCCAGTGCATCGGTCGGCAGCAGGCGCGCCAGCAGCAGCGCCAGCGGCTGCAGCCCGATGCCGAGAGTGACTGCCTTCTGGCGGTGCGATGCGGGTAGTGCCTGGATCATGTAGAGCACGCCCAGCGACGTCAGCGCCGAACCGGAGATGCCGCTCGCCGCGCGCACGGCGATGGCGCTGTCGAGGCCCCGAACTGCAAGATGCGCTGCGATGAGCAGGACCTGAAGGGAGAGGAAGATCATGCAGAACGAGCGGATGCCGAACTGCTGGCGATACTTGACCAGCACGCAGCCCGTCACCGCATTGGTGACCAGATAGACGACGGGAAGCCAGGCGATCTCGCTCAAGTCGAGCCCCAGCGATCCCTCGAGATAGGGGAGGTTGGCAAGGACCACCGCATTCCCAAGCCCGCCTGTCAGCCCGGCGAGAAGCGAGGTGGCGGCATAGACGATCCGCCTTGCAGGAGGGTGCGCCGGTGTCGGCGGCGCCCCGGGAATGACACTGCGGACCGCGGGCGGGAAGTCGAAAGCCTCGTCCTCATAGAAATGCAGGCGCTTGCGCAGCGCCTGCGGCCCCGATGGCGTCCGGCCTGCAACGTCCGCTCGGGCAGGTTCAGCCATCTGCGTCATCGTCGGAAGCCTCGGGCTAATGGGGTTTGGCCTAACGCTGCAACAGCCTCGCGGGGCTCAGCCGTTGGTGCCGCGCGTTGTCTCGAAGAGGAACCACACGCGGCGCTCGCTCTCGTCGATCCAGTTCTCGATCAGGCTCGCGGTGGCGACGTCGCCAAAATCGTCGCAAAGCGTATGCAGCGCCCGCAGGCTCGCGATCAGCGCGCCGTTGTCCTCGCGAAGTTCCGCCAGCATTTCGTGCGGATGGACGAAATCGGCGTCGTTGTCCTGGATGCGCTGGCGCCGGGCGATGTCGCCGATCGACTTCAGCGTACCGCCGCCAAGCTTGCGCACGCGTTCGGCCAGCGGATCGGTCATCGCAAAGAGCTGGTCGCCATGCTCGTCGAGCAGGAGGTGATAGTCCCGGAAATTCGCGCCCGACATATGCCAGTGGAAGTTCTTGGTCTTGAGGTAGAGCGAAAAGACATCGGCGAGCACGCCGGTGGCCGCAGCCGAGATATCTGTGACGGCGTCCGCCGAAAGGCCGCTCGGCGTCCTGAGCGCCGCTGTGCGGCGCGATTTCACTTGCTGATCCATGTCAGTCTCCATTGGTCGTTGCGTTTGCATGACTGGATGAGAACGGCCCCCGGGAAGAAGCGGCCGTTCGCGCGGTCATCGTGTGGCAGGGCCCTCACAAGCGCCGTGCCGGCGCCCGCGCTCATCCTCATGCGCTCCCTTTTGGGGTTCGGCGTTCGGCAACTCGACCGGTTCGGGAAGCGTTTCCAGGCCATCACGCAGGGGAACGTCTTCGTCTCCCGTTTGCATCATCCCCGCCTCCTGAACGGTATCTTGTCGGACGCCCTGATGATGCGATGGATCGGCCACGGCTTCTTGCACGTTCGCGCTTCCGTTTGGACGAATGCCGGCTCGTTCGAAGGAGAAACCGGAATCGACGCCGGCATTGCTGCCCATGCGTCATCAAGGGCATGGCAGCACCAGGGGCCGATGATCCCTTCCATGCAAGAGCGCGCCCAAACGGGCTGGTGTTTGCGCGCGCTTGCCCGTTTTCAGAGCGCCGGCTGGATGGCGGCCTTGCCTCGCTTTGGATCGAGGCCCAGGAAATGCCGGACGACTGGCCGCTCCGGCCCGCGGTGATACTGCAGCAACTGCAACTGGATGTCGGCATCGGTGTTGGAAACCCGGGCATGCTGGCGCATGTGCTCGGCCCAGGATTCGGCGAAGAACCATTCGACGATCAGTTCGGGATTGGCGGCGTCTTCCGTCACCCCCCAGCTATAGGCGCCATCGCGCTGCCGCTCCCGCGACAGGTTGTCGAGGAGGTGCAGGAAGGCGGAGCGGTTGACCTTGTCCACGCGATACTCGATCAGGATCATCACCGGCCCCCTGTCATGAGCGACAGGCGTTGCGATCAGCGGCTCGGGCCAGTGGTTGGAGGGCACCAGATCCGCCTCGCCGAGCGGCAGCTTGACGCGATGCATGACGAGGCCGGCGACGACCAGCGCGATCGCGGAGACGACGAGCGTCTGCGGCACGCCGATCGCTTCTGCGACGAAGCCCCATCCGAGGCTTCCCGCTGCCATCGCGCCGTTGAACACGGTAAGATAGATCGCAAGCGCCCGGCCGCGCACCCAGTTTGGCAGGATCGACTGGGCCACGCCATTGAGCGTCGTCAGCGCTGTGATCCAGGCAGCCCCCAGCACCAGCAGGATGATGACGGCCAGCCATTGCGGTGGCGCCAGCGAGAGCAGCAGCATGACGCCGGCGGTACCGCCGACCGACACCAGCAGCAGCGCATCGGAACTCAGCCGCGTGCGCAGTTTCGGCAGCAGGATTGCGCCCCCGATCGCGCCTGCCCCGACGGCGCCCAGAAGGACGCCGTAGAAGCCGGCCGTTCCGCCCAGAAGATTGCGGGCGACGAGCGGAAGCAGCGCCCAGACCGAGCTGGCGAAGGCAAAGAAGATCGCTGCACGCAGCAGCACGACATGCAGTTCGCGGCTGGCGCGCGCATAGCGTAGCCCGGCCCGGAAGGCGCCCGCGAAATGCTCCGAGAGTTCACCCGGATCCTCCTTCGGACGCTTCCACCACAAAAGCGCGGCGATGACGAAGAGGTAGCTCGCAACGTCCGCGCCATAGGTCATGGCGGCTCCGAACGAGGCGAGGATCAGCCCGCCTGCCGCCGGCCCGATCGATCGGGCGATGTTGATGCCCAGCGAATTCAACGCGATCGCGCTCTTTAGGTCGCGCCGCGGCACCAGTTCCGGAACGATCGCCTGCCAGGCGGGCGCGACAAGTGCGGCACCGACGCCGCCGAGGAACGTCAGCCCGACAAGTGCCTCGACCGTCAGCATGCGGAAATAGGAAAGCCCCATCAGCGTGATGCTGACGCAGGCCAGCAGCACCTGCACGCCGATCAGAAGCTTGCGCCGGTCGACGATGTCGGAGAGGACGCCGGCGGGGATCGCGAGGAGAAATATCGGCAGGGTCCCCGCCGCCTGGATCATCGCGACCGCGGCAGGCGCCGACGAAAGATCGGTGACCAGCCAGGAGCTTGCCACGTCGCGCATGAAACTGCCCGTGTTGCCGAGGACGGTCGCGCCCCAGAGGACGGCGAAGACGGTTTGCCGCAGCGGCGCGAACCCTCCGCCCTGCGTTGGGGATTTAGCCTCGTTCTCGTTCATCGGTCCCTCCGGTCACAGGCAGGTCGGTTGCTGACATCACCGGCGGGCCGGTATCTGACGTGTCGTTCCGGCTTCGCCGACGACGGAATGCGGCGTGCCTTCCGGCGCGCCGCATCGGTTTTCGCAATGGTACGCCCCGTGCAATCAGCCCTTGATGAAGGCGAGCAGGTCGGGGTTGATCACGTCGGCATGGGTGGTCAGCATGCCGTGCGGGAAGCCCGGATAGATCTTGAGCGTGCTGCCCTTGATGAGCTTGTGCTGCAGGACGCTGGCGTCCTTGTAGGGCACGATCTGGTCGTCGTCGCCCTGCAGGATCAGCGTCGGCACGGTGATCGCCTTGAGATCTTCGGTCTGGTCGGTCTCGGAGAAGGCCTTGATGCCGTCATAGTGCGCCTTGGCGCTGCCTTCCATGCCCTGCCGCCACCAGTTCTGGATGATGCCCTGCGAGACCTTCGCGTCGGGCCGGTTGAAGCCGTAGAACGGGCCTGCGGCGACGTCGAGGAAGAACTGGGTGCGATTGGCGGCAAGCGCCTCGCGGAAACCGTCGAACACTTCGATCGGCGTGCCCTCGGGATTGGAAGCCGTCTTCAGCATCAGCGGCGGGACGGCGGCGACGAGCACGGCCTTGGCGACCCGGCCCTGCGGCTGGCCGAACTTGGCGACGTAACGGGCAACTTCACCGCCGCCGGTCGAGTGGCCGATATGAACGGCGTTGCGCAGGTCGAGATGCTCGAAGACCGCCGCAGCATCGGCTGCATAGTGATCCATGTCGTGGCCGTCGCTGACCTGGGCGGAACGACCATGGCCGCGCCGGTCATGGGCGACGACGCGATAGCCCTGGTTGACGAAGAACAACATCTGGGCGTCCCAATCGTCCGCGGATAGCGGCCAGCCATGATGGAACACAATCGGCTGGGCATCCTTCGGCCCCCAGTCCTTGTAGAAGATTTCGACGCCGTCTTTCGTCTTGACGAATTCTTGAGCCATGGGGGCTGCTCCTTTGGGTGCGTTTAGTTGCTTCTTTTCCGCCGCGAAGGCCGGCACGGCCATTGCGAACGAAGCCGTTGCTCCGGCGATCAGGGTTTGCCGCCGGGAAAGCGGAAACGAAAACTCGGTCGTCACGAATTGCTCCATCTCGATTGCATTCCGGCTTGCCGGATCGCGATCACCCTAGACAGAGGCGGACGCCGGTTATTGTCGTTTTCGCCCGTCCTTGAACAATCTGCGCGAGACCTGCCGGGCAACCGGCAGCTCTCTTCAATAAAAGGCGCGGCGGCGCAGTTCGTGCAGCGCAACGAGCACGAACGCGCCCGCCAGCCCGACATGCTCGAAGAAGGCATTCGTTGCCATGTTTCGCTCCATGCCGGGCGGAAGCTCCCAGAAGCGCAGCGCGATAAAGGTCGCCGCCAGCGTGAACAACGAAAGCGCGATCGCGGCCGGGGCGCGAAATCGCCCGACCAGGATCAGCGCGGACATTGCAAGCTCGAAGACGACGACCGCCACGGCAAACAACGGCGCCGGCAGAAGGCCGAAATGCGTCATTTCGGCCAGCGCGCCTTGAAAATCGAGGATCTTCGTCAGCGCCCCCTGGATGTAGGCGGCGCAAAGCGCAAGCAGTGCCAGAAAATGCGCGCCCCGCCACAAGCGGCCACCTTCCCCAGCAGCACCGGCGTCGAGGTTGCTGTTCAGAGAGGTCATCGTCCGCCTCCTCACACGGCCCAGCACGAGCAGCCGAGCGCGCCGAAAAAGCCCTTCAGGTCCGAGATCGGCAGCTTCGACGTCCAGGCGCTGGCATGGTCATGTCCGTGCATGCCGCAATTGCTGGTGCAGCCGCATGTGGTGATCGCAGCGCGACGCAGCGAGTTCTTGCCCGCTCCCTGCGGGTCGCCCCAGGCGGCATAGCCGCCGAAGACGCGCACCGGCGACCAGTCGGGCATCGCGGGCGGCACGGCGTTCTCGTCCAGCGAGGCGAAATCACCGGCCCCATAGACGACCTTGCCGCCGACCACGGTCAGCTCCGATGTCAGGAAGGAGATCTCATCTTCCGCGCAGGCGAAGAAATCCTTGTCCGGAACGATCAGATCGGCGAACTGCCCCTTCTCGATGCGGCCCTTCTTGCCCTCCTCGTTGGAGAACCAGGTGACGTTTTCGGTCCACATGCGCAGCGCCGTCTCGCGGTCGAGGCAGTTGTGGCGCGGATAGATCTGCATGCCGCCGACCGTCTTGCCGGTGATCATCCAGGCAAGCGAGACCCAGGGATTGTAGGAGGCGACGCGCGTGGCATCCGTGCCGGCAGAAACCTTGACGCCCTTGTCCAGCATCTTGGCGATCGGCGGTGTCGCTTCCGCAGCGCCATGACCATAGCGCTCGACGAAATATTCCCCCTGATAGGCCATCCGGTGCTGCACGGCGATACCGCCGCCTAGGGCCGCGATCCGGTCGATCGACTGGTCGGAGATCGTCTCGGCGTGGTCGAAGAACCAGTTCAGCCCTTCGAGCGGAATATCCTGGTTGACCCGTTCGAAGACGTCGAGCGCACGGCTGATCGTCTCGTCATAGGTCGCATGCAGGCGCCACGGCCAGCGGTTCTCGGCCAGGATCCGCACGACGCCCTCAAGCTCGCCTTCCATTTCCGGCGGCATGTCCGGGCGCGGCTGGCGGAAGTCCTCGAAGTCCGCGGCGGAAAACACCAGCATCTCGCCCGCACCATTATGGCGGAAGTAGTCGTCGCCCTGCTTGTATTTCACCGAAGCAGTCCAGTTGAGGAAGTCTTCCTTCTCTTCCTTGGGCTTCTGGGTGAAGAGGTTGTAGGCCAGCCGGACGGTCATCAGGTTCTCGTCGGCAAGCTTCTGGATGACGGCATAGTCGTCGGGATAGTTCTGGAAGCCGCCCCCGGCATCGATGACGCCGGTGACCCCGAGGCGATTGAGTTCGCGCATGAAATGACGCGTGGAATTGACCTGGTAGTCGAAGGGCAGTTTCGGCCCCTTCGCCAGCGTCGAATAGAGGATGCCTGCATTCGGCTTGGCAAGCAGGAGGCCGCTGGGATTGCCGTTCTCATCGCGCAGGATCTCGCCGCCGGGCGGATTCGGCGTGTCCTTCGTGTAGCCGACAGCCCTGAGCGCGGCCCCGTTCAGGAGCGCGCGATCGTAGAGATGCAGCAGGAAGACCGGCGTGTCCGGGGCGATCGCATTGATCTCATCCAGCGTCGGCAACCGCTTCTCGGCGAACTGGTGCTCGGTGAAACCGCCGACGACCCGGACCCATTGCGGAGCCGGCGTGCGTGCAACCTGGTCCTTCAGCATCGCGAGCGCATCCGCGAGCGAACGCACGCCGTCCCAGCGAAGTTCCATGTTGAAGTTGAGTCCGCCGCGCACGACGTGGGTGTGGTTGTCGATCAGCCCGGGCAGCGCCCGCCGCCCCTTCAGGTCGACGACCTTCGTATCCGGGCCAGCCAGCGCCATGATCTCCTGGTCGTGGCCGACGGCAAGGAATTTTCCGTCCCTGATGGCCACAGCACTTGCCGTCGGGTTGGACCGGTCGAGGGTGGTGAACAGACCATGGTGAAAAATGAGGTCGGCTTTCATGGAAGCGTCTCCGGTCGATGCGGGATCGCCGGCGCGCGCCGGCGAAAGAAGGGATGGCAGCGCGAGGCTGGAGGCCGCGCTCAGAAATGTCCGGCGCGTCGGCATTATACCGTACTGCCCTGGCGTCGGTCGGGCGAGCCCTCGACCTGTTGCGGCTTTCCGCCCTTCGGCATGTGGCCGAACACATGCGGCTTGACCTGGTGGAGCCAGGAAACCGCCGCCGGTTCACGGCTCCACAGGCTCCTTGCCAGCGGCAGGATCTGCTCGCCGACGAGGATGCCGAGCAACCCGATCAGCGCGACCACGGGCGGCGCCGGCGACCGGACGTTCAAGAGGCTGTAGACGATGCCCACCAGCACGCCGGCACCGAGCGAAAATAGATAGACCTTCAAGACAGCCTCCATCCTGTTCAAGAGATGCCTTCCGCCAGCCCCGGGACCGTCGGAAGGCAAAGTCAGGTGCGGGATCAGTGCCCTTCGGCAGCGTTGAACATAGTCTTCGCGTAGATGATGCCAAGCCCGTAGGCGCCGCCATACTGCTTGGCGATCCCTGTCGTCATGTCGTAGGTCTCTGTCCGCGCCCAATCGCGCTGAAGCTCCAGCATGTATTGCAGCGAGGTCATCGGCTGCGCGCCGGCCTGAACCATGCGGTCCATGGCGCGGTTGTGGGCCTCCTCGCTCACATCGCCGCAGGCGTCCGCGAGCACGTAGACCTCAAACCCCTGATCGATCGCTGACAGCGCCGGCCCAACGATGCACACGCTGGTCCACAGGCCGCTCAGAACGATGCGCCCCTTGCCGATCCGGTTGATCTCGTCGATCACCCCGGCATCCTCCCAGGTGTTCATCGAGGTGCGGTCGAGAAGCTTCTGCCCCGGGAAGGCATCGGTGATCTCGCTGAACATCGGACCGGAGAAGCTTTTTTCGGCAACCGTGGTCAGGATGGTCGAGACGCCGAAACCCTTCGCGGCATGCGCCACGAGCGCCGCATTGTTGCGCAGGTTGACGGCATCGATATTCTTGGTGGCGAAGGACATCTGCGACTGGAAGTCGATCATGATGAGCGTGTGGTCCCGCGGCGTCAGAAGCCTGGAGCCAGGGGTCGGCGTCGCTTGAACGGCCATGTCTTGTCCTCGATTGTTTTGAGTTGGAACGCGAATTGCGCATGAAACAATGGCAACGCGGCGCAGGCGGCTCTTGCGCAAATCGCTCGCAATTTGGACAAATCGACTGCCGTCTTGGCCAAATCACCTTTCAATGCGTGCATAGCGTTCAAACCCGTACAACGCATGCCAACCTAAGCGTGAATTCGGGTTCGAGAAGGTGTTCGCCCTGCGAACTCGCAACGTGGCAGGCAGATCGCACCCGTGATATCGGCGTCATTCGGGTCTGCTGGCCGGTAGTCTTATTGGAAAGGAACCCATGCAAAGGCGATCTGCCGGCAACAACCAGTACATGGAGTATCTCCGCGTCAGGCAGGCAACGACGCTACAGGCTTCCGTGCTCGACAGGAGCGTGGTCACCACCACGCGACTGACGCGAAATTCGCCCAACCACGGCTTTGTGGACCAGCATGTCGCCGAGGACGCCTTCCTGTTGTCGGTGCAGCTGCGCGACTATCGCGGCGACCTCTGGGTGGACGGGCGCAAGGTGGATTTTCCGTTCGCGCGGAAGGGCAATTTCACGCTCTACGACTACAACCGCCTCTGGCAGGCGGACATGAAGTCTGAATTCGACTGCGTGAATTTCCACCTGCCGCGCGCCGCGCTGACGTCGCTGGAGGAGGATATTGGACCGCGCCGCATCGAGACGCTGAACGTCAGACCGGGTGCGGATGTCGACGATCCGACGGTGCGGGGGCTGGTCGCGGCACT
Organism: Mycoplana rhizolycopersici; assembly: GCF_013378445.1. Taxonomy (GTDB): domain Bacteria; phylum Pseudomonadota; class Alphaproteobacteria; order Rhizobiales; family Rhizobiaceae; genus Mycoplana; species Mycoplana rhizolycopersici. The sequence continues at coordinate 53,833 of NZ_JABXYK010000012.1, read as the reverse complement.
GCTGCCGGCGCTCGATGAGCCGAAGGCCGCCAGCCGCCTGTTTCTCGACCACATGGCGCTTGCCCTCGCGGCACACGTGGCCGTCACCTACGGCGAGGCGAAGGAGCCCGCAACCGTGCACGCCGGTGGACTTGCGCCCTGGCAACTGCAGCGCGCGACGGCGATGATCGAGGCAAATCTTGACGGCGACCTGCCGCTTGCGGCGATCGCAGCCGCGTGCGGCCTGACCCCGCTCTATTTCGTCAAGGCCTTTCGGATCACCGCCGGCATGACACCCAACCGCTGGATGCTGCAAAGGCGCATAGAGCGCTCCAAGGTGCTGATGCGGACGACGACGCTATCGCTGGCCGAAATCGCCACCGCCTGCGGCTTCGCCGGCCAGAGCCACTTCACGCGCAGCTTTTCAAGATCGGTGGGAGCGACGCCGGGGGAATGGCGGCGATTGATCCTGTCGTAGACGACGGTTATCGCCTGCGACCGCTGGGGGTCACAGGATTACTGATCACAAGACGAAGTCGCCCTTGTCCAGCGTTGCGATCTTGACGTCCGTCAAAAGGATCGTGTCGCCGTTATGCCCATCGATCAGGACATCCGCGCCCACCTGCTTCATGTGGTTCTTCGTCAGGTCCGCATAGCTCGTGATGCTGGCGAGGCTTGAGAGGTCCAGCACGTCATGCCTGGAGCCGGTTGCCGTAAAGTCGGTGATGGTGTCCTTGCCGTCGCCGCTCGCAAAAACGAAATGGTCGGAGCCCCCTCCCCCGGTCAGGATGTCGTTGCCGCCGTGGCCCCAGATCGTGTCGTTGCCGCCGCCGCCCTTGATGACGTTGTTGCCGGAATTGCCGTGCAACTGGTTGGCCAGCGAGTTGCCGGTGGCCTTGATGTTGGCCGAGCCGGTCAGCGTCAGGTTTTCGAAGTTGGCGCCAAGCGCAAGGCTGACGCTCGACTTGACGAGATCGGTGCCCTCGCCGGCGCGTTCGACGAGCTTCGTTGCGGCGTCGCTGATGACATAGACGTCGTTGCCCTTGCCGCCCTGCACGCTGCCCGTCACCTTGCCGCCGGTGCCGTCGAAATAGTCGTTGCCGACGCCGAGGATCACTGATCCCTTGATCGTTCCGCTGTTGAACACCGACTGCACACCGCTGCCGCCGAGGAAAGCGGTGCCGGTGCTCTGGACGAGGCCGTAATTGTGGAAGGTCGAGGCCGCTGCGTCGGTGAAATCGACCGCGGCCGTCTTTGCCTTCGTCGCATGGATCGTGCCGTAGTTGCTGACCGTCGCGGCACCGCCATCGATCTCGATGCCGCCCGCAGCCTTGATCGTCTTGTTGTTGGTCACAGTCGCCTTGTCCGCATCGACCGAGATGGCATAGGCGGACGAGGAGATGGAGCCGTTGTTCGTCACCTTCGAGCCGTCGCCGCTCACCACGACGGCATTCTTTGCGGCTTTCAGCGTGCCGTCGTTGTTCGTCACGATGGCCTTGGCGCCGGAGGCGATAATCGCCGACCCCTTCGTCGAGGCCACGAGCCCGTCGCTTGTGATCGTCACCGCCTTGCCGGTCGAGACGATCGCATCGGTGTGCCCCTTGAGCGTGCCGTGATTGGTGAGGACGGCGGAGGACGCCGACGACACGACCGCATGCGCTTTGGTCGAGACGACCTCGCCATTGTTGGTGAGGCTGGCGGAAGAACCCGACAGCATCAGCGCATCGCCAACCGCCTTCATCGAGCCATTGTTGATGACCATCTCACTCTTGCCGAGAGCCTTCAAGACGCTTCCTGCAAACGATGAGACAAGGCCGTTGTTGACGAGCTTGGTCGCAGCGCCCGAAATCGAAAGGGTCGTCTGCGCCGCCTCGATCGTGCCGTGATTGACAAGCTCCAGTCCGCCGCTGCGGATGTCCATGCCATTGGCCTTGCCGGAGACCTTGCCCGTCTTTCCGATGACGAACAGACTTTCACTGTCGTCCACGCCCTTTGCCCCGAACTCCACCGCATAGCCGGAGGCGGAGACAAGTGTGCCGTTGATGTAGAAGGCGCGATCGGTCGCCTTGCCGGTGGCAATCAGCGCCGTCGCGGCCGCATCAACGGTCACCTTCGCGTTGACCACCAATTCCGTGCCGCTGCCGGGCACCGACACGGCGGTCGTGCGATTGGCGGTGATCACAATCTTTTTCGTCATCTGCTCATCATGTGCAGGCGTCTATGGCAGCTTCCATAGACCAGTCTGCCGAAGAAAAGGGAAAACACTCCAACGAGCGCCGGAGATTAGCGGGCGATGGTAAACATATGCTTCGATCCTGCCGGTTTCGCAAGTCGATCGGACTGCCAGGTGTCTGCCGCCAGCCGGATAGCCCACGCACCGTCAGCCGGCACGCCCCCTGCGCCGCCAGTTGCCCGGCGTCTCCCCGGTCATCTCGGAAAAGACCCGCGTGAGATGGCTCTGGTCGGCAAAGCCGCATGCGGCCGCCACTTCGGCGATCGGCATGTCGGACTTCAAAAGGTCGCGGGCGCGCGCGACGCGATATTCCGTCAGCCACCGGTAGGGCGTCTTTCCGAACGTCTCGCGGAAGGCCTTGATGAAATAGCTGCGCGACAGCTCGCACGCCTGCGCAAGTTCGGCGATCGAGATCTGGCTGTTCGCCCGGCCGGCAAGCAGCTCCGTCGCCCGTTTCTCCTGCCAAGAAGCCAGCGTTCCCCTCTTGCGCGGCGGGAAATGCACGCCGCCATATCTCTGCGTGAGATGGGTCAGCAGAGCCATGCCGATGTGCTCCAGAAACAGCTGTCCGGCGTCCTGCGGGCTTTCCAGCGCCGGCAGCAATGCCTGCGCTATGCCGAGAACCACACCGTCCTTCTTCCCGGCGACGCTTTCCAGCCCGGAGTATTCCAGCCGTCCGGCCTCGGCGGCAAATTCACGCAATTGCGCAAATGGCAGGTGGAAGCGGATGTTGTCGAACGGAGAGAGGTGATGGCATTGCCAGCTTTCCCGCAGGTCCGTGACGGCAAGCGCGCCGCGCTCGTGCCCGCCGTCATGGACAAGCACCCCCTCCCGCCACAGCCGGTGCCGCCTGAAGTCGGCGAGCTGGATGATGGCGCTGAAGGCCTCCTGCCGGGCAGACGCAGGCATCGGCGCGAGATCGTCGCCGCCGTAGCGCAGACGCGTGATCTCGATTCCGGAAACCGTGATGCTCGATCTGGATAGTGAGTCCGGCATTTCATGCCCTTGTCGAATTTCGAAACCTGTGCCGCCAGGGCCCGTCCGGGCGTCACGCTGCGATCGGATCATAGCGGGATACGGCTGCTATTGCAGCCGCGTCATCCGCCAGACGGCCGGCGGCATGCCCGTCGCTTTGGCAAAAACCCTGTTGAACTGCGCCTGGTCGGAAAAACCGCATTCGCCGGCAATCGTCTTCAGCGACAGCGTGCGCTGCGCAAGAAGCTCTTTCGCGCGCGCCACCCGCGATCCGTTCACCCATTGCGCGAGCGTGCACCCGACCGCCTTCTGGAAGCTCTGCGCAAAGCAACTGGCCGGCAGCCCGGCCGCCGCTGCAATGGCCGACACCGGGATGGCCGAACGGCTCAGGTTTCTGGCGATATACGTCTTCGCAGCGACTTCCTGCCCCGCCGACAGAGAAGCGGCGAATGTTCCATCGCGTGACGTCCGGCCTGCGCCATAGCGGTGCAGGAGATGCCCGCAAAGCGCGATGGCCATGTGCTTGAACGTCACCGGCAGTGGCGCTTGCCCCCTGTCGAACATGGCGAGAAAGGCGGTTCCCAGATTTGCGATCACCGCGTCGCTCTCGCCGCGCCGGCATTCGAGCCTGCCGTCGCTCGTACCGGGCGCGATCTGGTCGAGCTCCTCGAACAGCGCCTTTGGAACAATGAAACCCAGCGAATCCAGAGTGCTGGAGAGACGGATGACGGCCCCATCCGCGAGATGCACGAGACAGATCGAGCCTTGAGGATAGCGCCTCGTTCCGGTGGACGAGCCGTCATGCAGGACGTCGCAATGCGCCACGTCTTCGAGGTACAACATCACGAAATAGGCGTCCTGGGGGGGGATGGTCAGTACCCTCGCCTCGCCCGGCGCGACCTCGCAATGCAGGCGGCTGACCGAGAAGCGGGCCTTCCCGATCGGGGCGGTCACGCAACGCGGCGCTTCGGCAAAGCCGAAATACGGCCCGTGACGTGCGGTATCGTGCAGGAATGAGGTCAACGCTTCCGCTTCTCCCGGCCGGCGCCTTGCTTGCAGATCACCGATCCGACTTTGTTGACGCGAACATAGTTCGACGATTTCGGGCTGGCAACGCATCAGGGGGTCGCAAGGACCCGAACTGCGGCCATCCGCGCAAGTTCGTGTCCATATCGTGCAAAACAGGCTCCCATCGTACAAGATGGGCGGAGCCGGTTGGACCAGTATCCAGACCCAATGCCCGAGATCGAGACCCGGGATGCATGAAGAGGTGATCGGATGGATCAGCAGGTCGTTGATCGCACACGGGACAGGATCGGCTTCGTCGGCTCGGGCTGGGGCGCCCACCGGTACCGCACGGCTGCGGCCATTGCGCTGGCCACAGTCATTTTCGCCATCGACAGTTTCACCTCGCTCGGCAGCGCTGTGGCAGTGCTCTACGTGCTGGTCATCGTCATTGCCGGCGACGTCGGCGACAGGCGCGCGATCAGGTTTTGCTCCGCCGTTTGCATCCTGCTGACGGTCATCAGCTTCATCGCCGTTCACGGCTTTCATTCCGACACCCAGGCGCTGCTGCGTCTTCTGTTCAGCTTGTCGGCCAACCTCGTGACGACAGCACTGCTTCTTCGCCGCCGCAACGATCTCATCGCCCTGAAGGGCCAGGCGCGCCTGCTCGAATTGACCAGCGATGCGATCTTTCTCAGGGATGCTGCCGGAAAGGTCATTTACTGGAACCGCGGCGCGGAAGCGCTCTATGGCTGGTCGGAGAAGGAAGCGATCGGCAGGGATGCCGACCAATTGCTTCCCGCAACCTTCCCCATCTCGCGCAACGAGGCGGAATTTTCGCTCCTTGCCAATGGCAGCTGGCAGGGCGAACTCGTCGTTCGCACAAAGAGCGGCCGCACCGTCGACATCTTCACGCGCTGGCAACTCGAGCGCAACACCAGCCGCGGCATCGAGACCGTGCTGGAAACGGCGATAGACATCTCCGAGAGGAAGGCGTCCGAAGCGGCCTTGAAGGCCAGTGAGCACAGGTACCGCACGATCTTCGAAACGCTGGCGGTGGCGGTCTGGGAGCACGACCTGCGGGACGTCAAGGCTGAACTGTCGGCCCTGCGCGCACGCGGCGTTACCGACGTCCGCAAATACCTCGCCGAGCACCCGGAATTCGTGAGGCGGATGCGAAGGCTTGTCCGCGTCACCGACGTCAACGAGACCGCCCTGAAACTGATGGATATCGAGCGCAAGCAGGATTTCTTTTCCCGTCTCGATGAGTTCCTGCCGGACAGCGACACGACCTTTGCGCAATGCCTCGTTGCGATCGACGAGGGGCATCCGACGTTTCAGGCCGAAACCACCGTCGTCAACCGCTCGGGCCGCATCATCCCCGTCATCGTCATGCTCAGCTTCCCGCCGGACGGCACGCCGCTGGACCGGATTCAGGCCAGCGTCATCGACATCACCGAGCGGCTCGACTTCCAGGAAGCACTGGAAACTTCGCGGCGGGAACTCGAGAGTGCGTCACGGGCGGCGATGATCGGCGAGATCTCGGCCTCGATCGCCCACGAGGTCAACCAGCCGCTGGCCGCCATCATGGCCTTCGTCCAGGCGGCGCAACGCTGGCTCAAGCGCGACCAGCCCGATCTGGAGGAAGCCCGCCTGGCGCTCAACGAGGCGATCGTCTCGACGGAGCACGCCTCCGAGGTCGTCAAGCGTGTGCGGATGCTGCTGGGCAAGGCCAAGCCGGACACGGGCGAAGTGGCGGTCGATGCCGCGGTTTTCGAGGCAATCAGCCTCAAGCGCAAGGAACTTGCAGCCCACGACGTCGACCTCGAGGTGGATCTGCGCGCCGGACCCGCGCTGATCCAGGCAGACCGGGTGCTGCTGCAGCAGACGTTCCTGAACGTCATCACCAATGCCATGCAGGCGATGGAAATGGCGGGGTCGCCGGAACGCAAGCTGACGATCCGCACGCAGGTCGACGACGAGGGCCTGCTGATCGGCTTTGCCGACACCGGCAGCGGAATCGATGCCGAGACCGGGGAAGCGCTGTTCAAGGCCTTCAACACGACGAAACCCAACGGCATGGGACTGGGCCTTGCCATGTGCCGCTCGATCGTCACCGCCCATGGCGGCACGATTTCGCTCTCCAACCGGGGCGACAGGAAGGGTGCGGTGGTGGAGATCCGTATTCCCGGCGGCATCTATTATCCCGCGGCGGAAGGTCCCGTTCACGCGGCAGCGCCCTCGGTCTGAACTATACCCGGGTTTGCCCCGGCAAACCCGGGTATGATTGAATGCCTGCCCTCTGCTTGCGATCCTGCCCGAAATGGCGATGGAGTGAGAGAGATGACAAACAAGCGTCCCGAAGGCATCGAACAGTATGACGCGCCGGCCGGTGGCTGGGGGGCGTTGAAGGCGGTCGCCAGCACCCTGGCACATCAGCAGATCGTGGCCCAGGGAACAGCCACGCTTCTCAAGGCCAACCAGCCGGAGGGGTTCGACTGCCCCGGCTGCGCCTGGCCCGACCCGAAGCACACCTCCTCCTTCGAATTCTGCGAGAACGGCGCGAAGGCGATCACATGGGAATCGACGGCCAAGCGTGTGCTGCCCGAATTCTTTGCGGAGAACACCGTCAGCTCGCTCTGGCACTGGACCGACCATCAACTGGAAGACCAGGGACGCCTGACACATCCGATGATCTTCGACCATGACAGCGATCGTTACCTGCCGATTTCCTGGGAGGATGCGTTTGCGATCATCGGGGCAGAGCTGGGCAAGCTGGAAAGCCCGAACGAGGCCGAGTTCTATACTTCCGGCCGCGCGTCAAACGAGGCCGCGTTCCTCTACCAGCTGTTCGTGCGCGCCTTCGGCACCAACAACTTCCCCGACTGTTCCAACATGTGTCACGAGGCAACCAGCGTCGGGCTGCCGCAGTCCATCGGCGTCGGCAAAGGCACCGTGACGCTGGAGGATTTCGATTCCGCCGATGCGATCTTCAGCTTCGGCCACAATCCCGGCACCAACCACCCCCGCATGATGACGACGCTGCACAATGCGTCCCGACGCGGCGTTCCCATCATCGTCTTCAATCCGCTGAAGGAACGCGCGCTGGAAAAGTTTGCAGCCCCGCAGAACCCGGTCGAAATGGCCACGCTGTCATCGACGCCCATCGCCTCGGCCTACCATCAGGTCCGGGCCGGCGGCGATCTCGCGGCATTGAAAGGCATCATGAAGATCGTCCTCGAAAAGGATGCGGCAGCGCTTGCTGCCGGCCGGCACGGCATCATCGACCGGGCCTTCATCGAAGAGCACACGCAAGGGTTCGAGGCGTTCCGCAAGGACATGGAGCAAGCGCCATGGGACCGGATTCTCGCCGTCTCCGGCCTGACCTATGAAGCACTGGAGAGTGCCGCCGATGTCTACATCAACGCGGAGAACGTGATCCTCTGCTATGGCATGGGCATCACCCAGCATCGCCACGGCACCGCCAACGTGCAGCAGATCGCCAACTTCCTGATGCTCCGAGGCAATATCGGCCGGACCGGCGCCGGCATCTGCCCCCTGCGCGGCCATTCAAACGTCCAGGGCAACCGCACCGTCGGCATCACCGAGATTCCCGGGCCGTCGCTTGCGGACGGCATCGAGCGCGCCTTCGGTTTCCGCCCCTCGATCACCAAGGGCCACAATGCCGTCGAGACGGCCGAAGCCATCATCGACGGAAGGTCCAGGGCGCTCGTCTGTCTCGGCGGCAACCTCGCCGTTGCGATGCCAGATCCGGGCGCGATCTTCGCGGGCATGCGCAAGCTCGACTTGGCCGTCCACATCGCCACCAAGCTCAACCGGTCGCACCTTCTGACCGCGAAGGTCTCGATCGTGCTGCCGTGCTTCGGCCGCACCGACCTCGATACGCAGGCCTCGGGCCCGCAGTCGGTGACGGTCGAGGATTCGATGTCGATGGTGCATGCCTCCAGGGGCTTTCTCAACCCCCCAAGCGAGATGCTGAGATCGGAGCCGGCGATCATCGCCGGCATCGCCAAGGCGACGCTCGGCGACCGTCACGGCATCGACTGGGACGTCCTGATTGCCGACTATGACCGCATCCGGGAAAAGATCGAAGTCGTCTTCCCCGACTTCAACGACTTCAACAAACGCATCCGCGTGCCCGGTGGCTTTCGCCTTGACGTCGCCGCTTCGGACCGGCGCTGGAAGACGCCGTCCGGCAAGGCGGTCTTCCTGCTTGCCCCGGGGCTGGACGAAGATCCGCGACAGGGCGACCCGGACGCCCTCGTGCTCACGACGTTGCGCAGCCACGACCAGTACAACACGACGGTCTACGGCCTCAACGACCGTTACCGCGGCGTCTTCGGGCGCAGGGACGTCGTTTTCATGAACCGGCACGACCTTGCGGCGCGAGGCCTGTCGGAAGGCGACCTGATCGACGTCAGCTCCCTCGTCGCATCGGATGGCGCCCCCCGCACCGTCAGCGGCTACACGGCCGTGGCCTACGACATTCCGAGAGGATCGATTGCCGGCTACTATCCGGAGATGAACACCGTGGTTGCGCTCAGCGACTATGATCCGGCATCGGGCACGCCGGCCTACAAGGGCGTCCCCGTGAAGGTCGTGCGATCCGGCCTTGCATGAGGCGTATCGTACTTACCGCAAAGCGTAGGTCTGGCAGCGCATCGCCAGTCCAGCCGGCCGACAAATTACGGATCACGCAACGCCTTCACATAGCGCTACGCATGGGCCGCGCAGCCGGAAACGAACACGAATACGCCCGACAGCAGCGCCAGGGAGACTGCGGTCTGCACGCGGCGCGACTTGGCCGGAACGAGCGTCGACAGCAGCACCAAGAGCATCGCGCCGGTCGCATTCGTCTGACGCAGCATCCTGCTCACCTCGTCGCGGCCGATGCCGATGTCGCGCAGCCGCCAGTCGTCGAGACGCGAAAGTGCCCTCAACTCGCGCTCCCGATGACGCTCGTGGCGCAGGGTAGTGACCGCATCCTCGATGAAAGCGAAAAAGTTAAACATGTCGTGTCTCCCCAAACCGTTGTCGATTGCGGGGACTTATCGATGAAAGGCGTTTCAAGCGGTTGTCGTTCGGCAGGCGTTTTGTTGCAACGGCGCGTCAGGGATCGAAGACATAGCCCTCGCCGCGTACCGTGCGCAGAAGCGGGGCGTGCCCGGCCGCTTCTGCGAGCTTACGGCGCAGGCGGGCGATGCGGATGTCGACGCTTCGGTCGGCCTCCCCGAGCGGCCGGCCATGCGCCAGTTCGCACAGGCGGTCGCGCGACAGCACCTGCCGCGGATGCCGCGCAAAGGTCTCGAGCAGGTCGAATTCCATGGAACTGATGACGATTTCCACCCCGGCGCCATCGAACAGCCGCCGCCCGTCCGGATCCAGTCGAAACGCGCCGAAGGCAAGCCCGACCGGCTGACGGATCGACGGCGGCGCAGGCGCCGGCAATCGCCGCAGGACGCTGCGCAGCCGTGCCAGCAGTTCCCGCAGTTCGAAGGGCTTGACGATATAGTCGTCCGCCCCGTAGCTCAGCCCGGCAACCTTGCTCGTCTCGTCCGCATTGGCCGTCAGCATCACGATCCCCATGCGTTCCGCTCGCCCGCGCAGGCGCCGCACGATCGACAGGCCGTCCTCGCCGGGCATGTTGACGTCGAGAACGATCGCCGCCGGCCGCCGCGCCGCCAGGAGCCGGTCCAGCGCCACCCCGCTTTCCGCAGCGCTCACCGCAAACCCCTGCAGGGACAGGTAGTCCTCGATCATGCCGCGCAGCCCGGGCTCGTCGTCGACCACGAAGATTTCCGGCAGTGGGGAGGCAACCGCTAACGACATCACGAGACCCGCGTGGCTGGAGGAATATTGTCAGTGGCCGACATCAGCGGGCGCAGGGCCTCGCGCAACGTCGGCAGATCGATCGGCTTTTCCACGATGGTGATGCCGGCAGCACCAAGATTGACGTCCGCAGACAAGGCATCCCCGGTCATGATGAGCACGCGCCCGGCAAGCGACGAGCGGTGTTCACCGACGAAGGCCAAAAGGCGCTCGCCGCTCATGTCGGGCATGCGAAGGTCCGTCAGTATCGCATCGAATGCCCCGGTCAGGATCGCCCGTCGCGCCGCCGGACCGTCGGGCGCCACGGTTACATCGACCCCTTCGGCGGAAAGCGCCTCGGAAATGTAGTGGGCAATCGCCGGCTCGTCGTCGACCACCAATATGCGCCCGGACAGGCGGAACGCCCCGGCTTCGGTCGCGTTGGCCGTGTGCGGCGTCATCTCGGTCCTGGGCAGCGACACCCGGCACAGCGTGCCGCCCCCGTCCGCGGGTTCGAGCGACATCGCCCCGCCATGGGCCTTGACGATGCCGAGGCACACCGAGAGGCCGATACCGGTGCCGACGCCCTGCGGTTTGGTCGTGAAGAAGGGTTCGAAAGCCCGCTGGCGGACGGTCTCGTCGATGCCGGGACCGCTGTCGCGCAGGTCGATAACGATTTCGTTGCCGGCCACATCCGTTTTCAGCAACAGCCGGCGTGGGCCGTCCTGATCCATCATCGCCTGCTGCGCATTCAGGAGAACGTTCATGAACACCTGATGCAACTGGTCGGCATCGGCCAGCACCGGCGGCAGCGCCGGCCGGAAGCGCTCGCGCTCGATGACGATACCGTTGCTGCGCAGCCCGTAGGCGGCAAGCTCCGTCACGTCGTCGAGGACCTTCTCGATATCGACGCACCGCTTCTCCACCGGCTTGGAGCGGGCCATGGCGAGGAAGGTGCGCACGATGCGCGCGCAACGCTCCGCGGCAAGCTGGACCTCCTTCGTCCGTCGCTTCGTCGGCTCGTCGGCTGCCAGCTCGTGAAGCATGCCGGCATAGCCGACCACGATCGAGAGCGGGTTGTTCAGTTCATGGGCGACGCCTGCGAGGAGCGAGCCGAGTGCTGCCAGCTTTTCGTTCTGATGCAGGGCCTCCTTCTGCCGGTCCAGTTCTTCCTCCGCCAGCTTCTGTGGCGTCTGGTCGACGACGAAGACCCCGACCCCCTCCACGCCGCCGTCCTGCGCCCTCAGCGGGAAGCGGATGAACAGGCTGTGCAGAAAGGGAGCAAGCGAGGGATGGTATTGCTCCTCCACCTGGACCTCGCCAGTCACAAGGACCTCCCTGACGGAGCGATCCATCATTTCCGCCTCGGCGACTGGAATGATTTCCGCGGTCGTGCGCCCGATCAGCTCCGCTTCGCTGTGCTTCAGCCGCTTGACCGTCTCCGGATTGGCCATGGTGAACCGGCCGTTTCGGTCCTTCGACAGAATGGCGACGGGCGCATGTTTCATGAAGGCGGCCATGCGGGCCTCGCTTGCCCGCAGCCCCTCTTCGGCCAGCTTTCGCTCGGTGATGTCGCGGCCGATGGACTGCATTTCCACCAGATTGCCCGCCTCGTCGAAAATGCCCGTATCGGTCCATTCCTCCCACCTAATGGAACCACCGGTCGGCGCCAGGCTTCGGAAGACGATGGTGCTCGAAGGATGCTCCGGCGTGAGCGACAGGACATGTTCCCGGTGCCTGCCGCGATCCTCGGGGATGATGAGATCGAAGTCGCTGCTTTCCCGCTTGAGAAGCCGCTCCTTCGACGTGCCCATGTATCGGCAATAGGCGTCGTTGACGAAGGTCGTGGTTCCGTCGGGCGTATAGCGGGCGACGAATTCCGTCTGCGTATCGACCACGGTGCGATAGCGCTCCTCGCTCTCGCGCAGCCGGATTTCCGCCTGCTTGGCGGCGGTGACGTCGCGCAGCAGCACCACTTCGCCGCCCATGGGCATCCCGTGCCGGCGACCGGTGATCCACTGCCCTTTGAAGAGCACCGGCTCCGCCTCCTTGTCGCCGTGTCGTCCGATCAGCGCCGACAGGCATGCAGATATGCCCGCCGCGTCGGTTTCCTGCAGAAGCTCGGTGAAGGCCCTGTTGACGACGACAGGGCGGCCGTCGCCGTCGAAGATGGCAAAGCCGTCCACGAGGCTGGAGGTCGCCGCCAGCAGTCGCGCCTCGCTCTCCTCCAGCCGCGCGCGATACTTGCGGCTGTTGGTGAAAGCGATCGCGATCGCGTCGAAATGCTCGCGCCATGTCTCGGGGACCCTCGGCCGTTCGCACGTGCCGCCCGCCATATGATCGGCAACGTAACGGGCAAGCTTGATGCTGGGCCCGATGAAGGCACGGTGGAGAAAGAAGAGCGTCATCGCCAGCGCGCCGGCAAGACCGAGAAGGATCAGGCCGTAGGACACCATTTGCGGCGCCAGGTGTGCACGCATGTCGGCGGCGGGAACGACATAGGCGAGCCGAAACGGAGATCCTTCCAGTGACCGCGTGAGCAGCCAGTTGTCGCCGACGAGCGAGAAATTCGGCCTCTGCCCCTCGGGGATGGCGAGTGCTGCGACATGCTCGCGCATCAACTGCGGATCCCCACCGAACGCAACGCCATTGAGGCCGATGATCTCGCCGTTCTGGTCGAGAATGGCAAGCATCCCGATCGGCTGCTCCATGTGCCGGAGAATACCGTCGAACACAGACAGCAGTATATCCGTGCCGACAATGCCGCGAAAGCTATCACCCTCATAGATGGGGGCAGCATGGCTGATCATGCGGCCCGCCCCGCCCGCCTCCGCATAGATGCTCGTCCAATAAGCGCTACGGTGCGGATTGCGTCCGGGCACCCCCCGCTGGAAGACATCGTATGCAAGCCAGTTCCGCAGGAATCCGGCGGTATCCGCGCGCAGCCCCGGCGTCGCATCCAGCAACGCTTGCAGGGACGCTCCCGGAAGAAAGACGGCGAAGTCGCCGGCAGCCGAGATAAAGTAGCTCCAATGCGAACTCGAACCGAGCCGCCGCTCCAGCGAAAGCGTCGAAAGAAGCTCGAGCCCCGCCTGCACCGTGTCGGTCGCAGTATCCGGATTGTCCAGCAGGTCCGGCACCGCGACGAGATTGCCTCCCTCCGTCCCCGCCGCCGGCGAGGCCCATTCCAGCCCTTCGACCACCCTGCCATCCACCGTTGCCGAACTCTTGCGGATCTGCCCGGAAAGCGCGCCGACCGGACTTGCACCGGGATCGCCCAGCCGGTCCTCCATTGTCAGCCGCATGCGCGACAGCTCGCGGCTCGCCTCGGCCAGCATCGTCTCCAGCGCGTGCTGCTGCTCGCCGACAAGTGTTTCAAGCTCCGAGAGCAGGGCGGAGCGCTGGCGATCGAAATGGTCGCCAGCGAGGCCGACGATCAGGGCGAAAAGCGGCAGGGAACAGGCCAGCAGCAGCCAGGAGGAAGGACCGAAACCGGACACCCGTTGAGCCATGTTCGTCAGCAGCTCCCTTCCGGGCGATTCGTGTCGGAAAGCCGCCCCTCTGGATAACGATCAACGCGCATTGTTTCATCGAAATGTCGCGGCTGGCAAAGTGAAATCAGAGGCATGGCGAGAAAAACAGCCAACTACGATCCGAAATTTCAAAAAACAGCGGCCGAAAGTGTGCTTTCTGCAAGGAACATCTTCAGCAATGCTTTACATTCTCCGCCAAAGACGCTGGCATGCAAAGTCGAGCTGCCGGTAACTCTGGTGAAGAATAATGGCGGACCTGATCATCGTCGATGACGACCAGGCATTGCGGGACATGCTGGCCGACAGTCTTTCCATGGCGGGCCACGACATTCGTCTTGCCGGCGATGCCCGCGAGTTGGCAACGCACCTCGCCGGCCGCACGCCCGAACTCGTGCTCCTCGACGTCAGCCTGCCGGGAGAGGACGGCCTCAGCATCGCCAGGCGACTGCAGGCGCAAGGCGGCATCGGCATCGGCATCATCATGCTGACCGCGGCTGACGACGTCATCGATCGGATCGTCGGCCTTGAGATCGGCGCCGACGACTACGTCGTCAAGCCCTTCTCGATCGCCGAGCTGAAGGCCAGGATCGAGGCCGTCCTGCGCCGACGGCGGGCGCGAGGCGACAAGACCGTGCCGTTCGGCTCCTTCACGCTCGACCTTCGCAGCTGGCGCCTCCTGACGGCCGGCGGCAGTGACGTCGGCCTATTCCCGACCGAGATCGACCTCGTCGCCGCCTTCGCCACCAATCCCGGCAAGCTTCTGAGCCGCGACGAGATCCTGAAGCTCGCGCCGGCGCACGGTTCCGACCCCACTGACCGCAGCATCGACACCCGGATCGCCAGGCTTCGGCGCAAGCTGGAAGACAATGGAGCGGACGCGGACCTGATCGAGACCGCGCGCGGCAACGGCTACATCTACAAGGGCGCCCTCAGTCGTTGACAACGACGCTCCTCAACGCGGCAAGACGCCGTGCGTCATAATTTTCCGGCGAATTGAAAACGCCTCTTGCCAAACTTCAAGTCACTTAATACCGTGTTAAGTGAGGCATCGGGAGTAGGCGACATCGACGACGTCAGCTGCAAAAAGGAGATCTCCGTCGGCGGGAAAGTCAAGGCCTTTCGCACGGCGCGGCGCATGTCGCTTCGCGCGCTCGGCGAGGCGACCGGGACGACGGCCAGCTTCATCAGCCAGTTCGAACGCGGCCTGAGCGGGGCGAATACCAGCACGATGATGCGCATGGCCAGCGCGCTCGGCATCGGCATTTCGGACCTGTTCGACGAGAGCGAGGCACCGGTGCGCCAGGTGCTCCGCAAGGCCGACCGGCCCGCGCTGCCGGAAGCTGAGGGATATCGCAAGATGCTTCTGTCGCGGCGGCCGATCCGCGACGTGGAAGTCTATATCGGCGAGTTCGACATCGGCGGCTCGACGGGCGAACGGCCCTACAGCCATGGCGATACGCATGAAATGTTTTTTGTCATCAGGGGACATGTGGAACTGACGCTCGGCGACGAGCGGCATGAACTGTTTGCAGGCGACTGCATCGAGTATCCGACGTCAATACCGCACAAGACGGTGAATGTTGGGAACGAGGTGGCGGAAGTCGTCTGGATCATCGCTCCGCCCACCAGCGTGGCGGCAGAGCTTGATCAGTACCAGCCCCGGAAAAGCTCGCTACCGGGGTAGTAAAATGGCGGGCATAACTGGGAGACTTGAGCATGAAAACGATCAATTTCGGCCTCGCCATCATGATGGCATGCGCCGTTTCCGTTCCCGCGCTGGCACAGGACAAGCCTGTCGCCGGTGAAGTTGCCGAAGGTTCGCTGAAGGGCAAGACGCTGACCTTCGTCTCCTATGGCGGCATCTACCAGGACGGCCAGGTCGCCGCCCTTCAGGATTTCGTCCAGAAATCGGGTGTTACGCTTCTCAACGACGGCCCGACTGAGACGGCCAAGCTGCAGGCCCAGGTCGAATCCGGCAACGTCAGCTGGGATGTCGTCGATACCGCCGACCTGCCACCCTACGTCCATTGCGGCACGCTGTTCCAGAAGCTCGACTTCTCCAAGCTCGACATCTCGAAGATCCCCGAAGGCCAGGTGGGCGAATGCTCGGTGCCGGCCATGAACTACGGTGTCGTGCTGATGTACAAGAACGAGACCTACAAGGATAACCCGCCGACCAGCTGGAAGGATTTCTTCGACACCGAGAAGTTTCCGGGCGTACGCGCCATCGACGGCAGCGGCGATCCCGTCGGCGGCCTTATCGAACAGGGCTTCATCGCAGCCGGCGGCGACGTCAAGGCGATGACGGCCGACGATATCGAGAAGGGCATCGAGAAGATCCGCGCCCTCGGTCCCGACACCATCTACTGGAAGACCGGCGCGGAATCGCAGCAGCTGGCAGAATCCGGCGAAGCCGACATGGTCATGATGTGGACCGGCCGCGCCATGACGGCGGTGAAGAACGGCGCCCAGTACACGCCGGTATGGCAGGACTGGCTGGTGGTGATGGATCAGATGACGATTCCGGTCGGCGTCAAGGATCCGGACGCCTCCTATGCCCTGATCAATGCCTACCTCGGCAAGGCCGCGCAGGAGATCCTGACGGAGAAGACCTCCTATACGCCGATCAACCTCGACTCCAAGCCGAAGGTGGACGACGCGACGGCCGCCTTCCTCACCAACACGCCCGAGCGGATCAAGCAGGGCTTCCAGCAGAACATCCCGTTCTGGGTGAAGAACTTCGATCTCGCCAGCGAGAAATGGTCGGCTCTCCTCTCCGGGAACTGATCGGTCGCCGCAACTGAAAGCAAGATCCGGGCGAGCGCCTTAGTCGCCCGGATCCGCGAGCGTCAGGTAACACCGCGTCGACAGGAGAACGGCTTTGAGCGCCTTGCCCCAGACCGACAACCAGACCGCAGGCGAACGCGCGGCGGCGCGGCGGCTGAACCTGCGCGACGCAGGCTGGCTGGCAGCGCCGGCAGTGCTGCTGCTGGCCGCCGTGCTCGTCTATCCGCTGGCGATCATCGTTCTGCGCAGCTTCACCGAACCCGAACCGGGATTGCAGAACTACATCTGGTTCTTCGGCTCCTCCGTCAACATGGCGGTGCTCCAGCGCACCTTCGTCCTGTCAGGCTGGGTCACGCTAGCCTCCCTGATTTGCGCCTATCCCTATGCCTACGCCATGACCGTCGTCGGCAAGAACCTGCGCCTGATCCTGATCCTGTGCGTGCTCGTCCCGTTCTGGCTGAGCGGCGTGGTCAGGACGCTTGCTTGGGTCATCCTCCTGCAGGACTCCGGCGTCATAAACTCCTTTCTGCGCGGGCTCGGGCTGTCACCCGTCAAGCTCATCCGCACGCAGCTCGGCGTCGTCATCGGCATGACGCAGGTGCTGCTGCCCTTCATGATCCTGCCCATCTATTCGGTGATGAAGGGCATCGATACGAGGCTTCTGCAGGCTGCCCGCAGTCTCGGCGCGAAGCCCTGGCGGGCCTTCCTGCAGATCTATGTCCCGCTGTCCCTCCCCGGCATCTATGCCGGCGCGATCATCGTCTTCATCCTGTCGCTCGGCTTCTACATCACGCCAGCCCTCCTCGGCGGCCCGCGGAGCACCATGCTGTCCTCGCTCGTCCAGAACCAGGTACTCAGCCTGCTGAACTGGGGACGCGGCGGCGCAATGGGCGTCGTGCTGCTCGTCGCCACCTTCATCCTTCTGGCGATCGCGGCCCCGCTGATGCGCCAGAAGCACACGCAGACGCGGCGGGAGAAATGACCATGCAGCTCTCCTCCCGCATCTTCCTCGGCCTCTTCTGCCTGCTCGTGGCAATCCTGTTGCTCGCGCCGACGCTGGTCGTCATTCCGATGTCGTTCAATTCGAACAAGTCGCTGGCGTTTCCTCCCGCCGGCTTTTCCTGGCAGTGGTACGACAATTTCTTCACCAATCCGGAATGGCTGCTGAGCCTGCGCAACTCTTTCATGATCGCGACCGTCGTCGCGATCCTCGCAACAACGCTCGGCACGCTTGCAGCCTTCGGCGTCACCCGTGCGGCCGCCCGCACCGGCGGCCTCCTGAGGGCGATCCTGATCACCCCGATGGTGGTGCCGGGCGTGGTGCTGGCGATCGGCATCTACGCCGTCTACCTCGATACCGGGCTGGTGGGCACCATGGCCGGTTTCGTTTTCGCCCACACCATGCTGGCGATCCCCTTCGTCCTGATCGCCGTTTCCGCCAGCCTCGAGGTGTTCGACCGCAGGCTGGAGACGGCTGCCGCCAGCCTCGGCGCTGGAAAGCTGACGGTCTTCCGCACCGTCACCCTGCCGCTCATCCTGCCCGGCGTGCTCTCCGGCGCCCTGTTCGCCTTCATCACCTCCTTCGACGAAATCATCGTCGCGCTCTTCATCACGAGCCCCTACCTCAAGACGTTGCCGGTTCAGATCTACAGCAGCATCACCCGCGACGCGGACCCGACCGTGGCCGCCGTCGGAACTCTGCTTTTCCTTGCGACCTCGTTCATCATCGTTGCCGGCCTGCTGATCGGCATGCGCCGTGGAAGGACCTGACATGAATGCCACCAACAAATCCGCCGGGGCCTCCATCGACATCCGAAAGGCCTCCAAGCGGTACGGCAAGTTCGTCGCCTTGCGCGACCTCGATCTCAGCATCCGGCCCGGCGAGTTCATGACGCTGCTGGGCCCCAGCGGATCGGGCAAGACCACGACCTTGAACCTGATTGCCGGCTTCACCGAGGTCAGCTCCGGCAGCCTGGAGATCGGCGGCAAGAGCGTGCTCGGCCTGCCTTCGCACAAGCGCAACATCGGCGTTGTCTTCCAGCACTATGCCCTGTTCCCGCATATGAGCGTCGGCCGGAACGTCGCCTACCCGCTGACGCTGCGCGGCATCAGC
Source organism: Mycoplana rhizolycopersici (assembly GCF_013378445.1). Taxonomy (GTDB): domain Bacteria; phylum Pseudomonadota; class Alphaproteobacteria; order Rhizobiales; family Rhizobiaceae; genus Mycoplana; species Mycoplana rhizolycopersici. Next base: position 35,379 of record NZ_JABXYK010000012.1, on the reverse strand, counting down.
GGGGCCGAGCGCGAGGGCAAGGTTCGTCACGCGCTGGACATGGTGAAGATGGCCGACTTCGCCCACCGCTATCCGAACGAACTCTCCGGCGGCCAGCAGCAACGCGTCGCGCTTGCCCGCGCGCTGGTATTCGACCCGCCGCTGCTATTGATGGACGAACCGCTCGGCGCGCTCGACAAGAAGCTGCGCGAATGGCTGCAGCTGGAGATCAAGCGCATCCATCGCGAGCTCGGCACCACCTTCGTCTACGTCACGCACGATCAGGAAGAGGCGCTCGTGCTGTCCGACCGCATCGCCGTGTTCAACGGCGGCCAGGTGGAGCAGATTGGAACCGGACGCGAGCTGTACGACAACCCGGCCACCCTTTTCGTCGGACGGTTCATCGGGGAATCGACCGTATTGCGCGGCAAGGCCGATATCGTCGGCGGCGACACGGTGGTGTCGATCGCCGGGACCAAAATCGTCGCAAGCGGGAAGATTTCCGGGCAGGCGGCACCGGTGATCCTGCTGCGGCCGGAGCGTGCCGTGCTGCATCGACCCGGCACCGGGGTCGTCGACGGCGAGAACCGCCTGAGCGGGATTGTCGAGGAGGCGATCTATGTCGGTTCGGGCTCGAAGTACGACATTCGCCTGAAGGACGGCACGACCGCCGTCGTGCGTAGCCCCCTCGGCGCGCCCGAATTTGCCATCGGCGATACCGCCGAGATCGTATTCCGGCCCGGCGACGTCACGCTCCTTGCCGACGACGCCAGCGCCGACATCACTCTGACCTGATACACGGATCCTTTCCATGCAAGCCAAGACCAACGGCAACATCTCGTTCTGGTATGCCGACATCGGCGGCCTGCCGGCCAGGCGCCCCTCCCTGCCCGGAGACCGCGAAGCGGACGTCTGCATCATCGGGGCCGGCTACACCGGCCTGTGGACCGCCTACTACCTGAAGCAGGCCGACCCGCGGCTGAACATCGTCGTGGTCGAGCGGGAATTCGCCGGCTTCGGCGGCTCCGGGCGCAACGGCGGCTGGTTGTCCGGCGGCTTCAGCTGGTCTCGCGAGAAGTACCTCAAGACGTCCAGCCGCGGCGCCGTGGTCGACATGCAGAGCGCCATGGCGGGAACGGTGGACGAGGTGATCCGCGTCGCAACGGCAGAGGGCATCGACGCCGACATCCTGCGCACCGACAACCTCACGGTCGCGACCAATGCGGCACAGCTGGAGCGCGCCCGCGAGGAATACCAGTTCTATCTCGATTGGCAGATGCCGCGCGAAAGGATCGACATGCTGTCGGCGGCGGAAGCTTCGCGGCGGATCCGGATCGCCGACGTCAAGGGCGCCTTCGTCATTCGCGACATGGCCCGCGTCCAGCCGGCCAAGCTGGTGCGTGGCCTTGCCGATGCGGTTGAGCGCCTGGGCGTGACGATCTACGAGGGCACCGAGGTGACCGCCTTCGAAAAGGGACGCGTCACGACGGCATCCGGCACGGTTCGTGCTCCCGTCGTCATCCGTGCCACCGAGGGTTTCACCGCCAGCCTGCCCGGACATGAGCGGACGTGGCTGCCGCTCAACAGCGCCCAGATCGTCACCGAGCCGGTGCCGGAAGAACTATGGAAGGACATCGGCTGGGAGGGGCACGAGCTGCTCGGCAACGCCGCCCATGCCTACTGCTACGCGCAGCGCACCCGCGAAGGCCGCATCACCATGGGCGGTCGCGGCGTGCCCTATCGCTACGGCTCGGCAACGGACGTCAACGGCCAGACGCAGCAGGCGACGATCGACCAGCTCCACCGGATCCTGACCCGCCTCCTGCCGCAGACGAAAAAGCTGCGGATCGAACATGCCTGGTGCGGCGTCCTCGGCGTGCCGCGCGACTGGTGCACGACGGCCGGCTTCGATCCCGCGACCGGCATCGGCTGGGCCGGCGGCTATGTCGGCCTCGGCGTTTCGAGCTCGAACCTGGCCGGTCGCACCCTTGCCGATCTCGTGCTGAAGCGCGACACGGAACTGGTCCGCCTGCCCTGGGTCAACCGCACGGTGCGCAAATGGGAACCTGAGCCGCTGCGCTGGCTCGGCGTGCACTCCATGTACCAGCTCTACCGGATCGCCGACGAACGCGAGGAGGCCGGCCTGCCGACGACGTCGAAGCTTGCCGTCCTGGCCGACAGGATCACGGGACACTGATGTTCACGACACTGATGCTCACACTGGCACGTGCGGCCGCGCCGCACCACAGCCTTGCAAGACGGGACAAATTGCAATGATCAGCTTAGAAAACTTCGGCGAACTTGTAAGCCTTGACCTCGGCCCCTTCGCGCCCAAGCCGACCTCGATCGAAGGGGAGCAGAAGGAAGCTGCAAAGGCGCTTTGGACGAGCGCCGAGGGCAAGTTGGAAACCGGCGTCTGGGAATGCACGCCCGGCCGGTTCACCGCCGACCGCAGCGAGAACGCGGAGATCTGCCACTTGCTGACGGGCCGCGTCACGCTGCACAATGCCGATGGCACGAGCCGGGAAATCCGCGCCGGCGAGATGTTCTTGCTGCCGCTCGGCTGGCGCGGCGAGTGGACGATCCACGAGCAGACGCGAAAGATCTACACGATGGTCGCAAAGGGGACCTGAGGCCAGGTTCTCCCGCACCCGCGATATGGCCGAGCGCTCGGCGCCATTCTCATGCCTTGCCGGGCGCGGCAGCCGAATTTCCCGACGATTGCGGGCGCTGCATCAATCGCCCCGCCATCCTGGCAAGGGTATCGTCTCGCCCGATGAAATGATGAACGAGCGCCACAGCGACGTGGCCGGCGATCAGGCAGAGAAGTAGCCAGGCCAGCGTTCCGTGCAGGGCGTTGGCCGGTGCCGTCAGCCAGTCGACCCTCACGCCGGTGGAGGGAACGATCTGCACGCCCCAGAGGCTCCAGCCCTTGCCGTTGCCATAGTTCCTGAGCAGCGCCAGTGCCGGGACGGCAAACATCAGCAGATAGAGCCCGGCGTGCCCCGCAAGCGCCGCCCGGCCAGCCCATCCCGCCGCGTGCACCGGCCGCCGGTGGCGGTTGGCGAATGCCCAGAGGGCGCGGATGCTAACGAAAACGATCGTCAGTGCACCGGCCGTGCCGTGTCCCGGTCCATAGGACGAGATCGTCTTCAACAGATCGGAGCCGTCGAAGACACGCCAGGACAGGATCATGGCAAACTGCCAGATCAGCAGGTAGGCCATTCCCCAATGCAACACGCGGCTGACAAGACCATAGCGGGCAGGACAATCCATCCAGATATTGGACGAGCGCGTCACTTCCTGCTTTTTCATGCGACTTTCCTGAACAGTTTCGACATCGCCTGTCCCGCCGTTCAGTGCTGGTTCCGGCCATCAATGCAAAATCAGCGGCGCCGTCCAGCCGCCATGTTCGGGCTGCCTAACCTGCGTCGAGACATTTGTCGAGACCCGGCGCGACAAGGCCTCACACCGGTTCTCGACCGGAACGGCACGACGAAGCGGCATCCGGTCCGAAGCGCCGCGCGATGCTAGTAACGGCATGATCGCGCGGCAAATACGTGGCGAAACCTCAAAGGCCGACGCGGTTGATCGCAGTCAGCTGCATCGTGACCGCCGCAACTTCTTCTCCCTTCCGGCCCTCGTCCCAGCCGAGCGCCGCTGCGGCAACGGATGCGATTTCGTCGAGGCCCGCAGCCGTCAGCCTGCCTTCGATCGCAAGCGTGGTCCGGCGCATGACGATGTCTGCCAGATGCTCGACCATCTCGTTGCGCGCGATCCAGTCGATCTCGGCGCGGCCATAGCCTTCGACATGCGCGAGCGCCACGTCTCCCGTTGCCGCGATATGGGCGAGGACGGCATCAGCCGTTGTCCCGTAGCGGCCGAGAAGCGCATCGACGCGGGCTGTGGACAAGCCGCTTTTCGCCGACCGTTGCGAGACCCATGCACGCCGGGCCGCTTCATCCACCGGAAAGCCGCGTCCGCCGCCGATCGGCAGCATCTGCGTGCTTTTTCTGCGGTTTCTTCCCATGCGGGACAGGATCGTGTCGGCCACTTCCTCGGCAAAGCCGCGGAACGTCGTCCACTTGCCGCCGACGAGCGAGATGACGGAAAACGGCCGTCCCTCGACCGGCTCCGCCACCGGCGCCGAGTGGTCGCGGCTGATCAGGCCCGGCTGGCTGGCATCCGAGGCAGGGAGCGGACGGATGCCGCTATAGGCATAGACGATCTGGTTGCGATCGAAATCCAGCTTCGGCAGAAGCGAGCGCAGGCTTGCGATGAAATAATCGATCTCGTCCTCCTCGCAGCGCACCGTGTCCGGATTGTCCGCCTTGATGTCGGTCGAACCGACGAGCGCGAGGCCGAGAAAGTCGTAGACGAGGCAGATGCGCCCGTCGTCGGCCTCGAAATAGATCATGCGGCCCTTGAGGCTTTTGACCAGTTCCGGGTGCTTCAGCAGGATGTGCGAGCCCTTCGTGCCGCCGATCAGCTTGCCGGGGACGCCGAGCGTCGCGTTGACATGGTCGATCCATGGGCCGGCCCCGTTGACCACGATGCCGGCACGCACCTGTCGCTCGCCGCCGCGCGGGTCACGCAAACGGAGCACGCCGTCTTCCTGCCCGAGCAAAGTCGTGCCGTTCGTGGCGCCGGAGGCCGGGCTGGCGTCGAGACCGTCGCGCACCAGTTCCCAGACGAGCCGTTCCGGCCGGCTGATCTTGGCGTCGTAGTAGATGCCGCCCGCGACGATGCGCGGCGTGATTTCCGGCATTTCTTCGAGCGCCTTGCGGCGGAAGAAGAACTGATGCTTCGGCATCACGCGGTGACGCGCCCCATAGAGATCGTAGAGGGCGAGCCCGATCTTGATCAGCACCGCCCCGCGGCTGCGTGGCGCCGTCGTCGAGCCGAGCAGCGTGCGCAACGCCGCCCATGCGCCCTTCGCCAGCGAAAAGGAGGGAATGAAGGTCGGCAGCGGTTCGACGCAATGCGGCGCGTTGCGCAGCAGCAGGTTGCGTTCCAGCGTCGATTGCGCGACGAGGCCCAGTTCGCCGGTTTCCAGGTACTTGATGCCGCCGTGGATGAGGCGCGACGGCGCGGCACTGGTGCCGGAACCGAAATCGGCCTTGTCGACGATCAGGCATTTCAGGCCTTGCAGGCAGAGGTCCCGAAAAAGGCCCGCCCCGTTGATCCCCGCGCCAAGGATGATGACGTCGAAGGTCTCGACCGCATCGGCTGTCATGTCCGTCATGTGGGTATTCCTGTTACATCTCGGCATCGCCGAGACGTCGCAGCCTCGGCCAGAGCGGTTTCATGGCCTCGGCGAGGTCGAGGAAGACCCGGTATTTCTCGTCATAGGCGCGCTGCCGGTCGGGATCCGGCTGATGAGTGGTCTCGATCGACGCAAGATCGCGGGGATCGTCGGTGGGGGAGGCAAAGAGACCGGCGCCCGCCCCGGCGCATAGCGCAGCCCCCCAGGCGGCCGCTTCCTCCGTCCGTGTCGCGGTGACCGGCAGGCCGAGGATATCGGCGAAGAGGCCGGCCATGGCGGGGTTGCGCGACACGCCGCCGGTCAGGCGTGCAGATGTCGGCGCAAAGCCGTCGCGCAGGGCATCGACATGGACGCGGTGGTTGAAGGCGATCCCTTCCAGCACCGCGCGAACCATATCGCCCCGGTCGTGCCAGGCATTGAGCCCGTAGAAACCGGCGCTCGATGCGCCGGCAAACGGAGAACCGAAGAGATAGGGATGGAAGAAGACGCTCGACGGGCGCTGACGTGCGGCCTCGAACTCCCTGCCGACGATCGCATGGATGCTCTCGCCGGACGTCTCCGCCTGCTGCGCAGCGCCCGCACAGAACTGTTCGATGAACCAGTCGTAGTTGGCGGTCGAGGCTGGCGAGATGGACATGTTGTTCCACTCGCCGGGCAGGATGCCGTTGCGGCAGAACCAGCGGCCATCGACCTTCGGCGCCGGCGAAACCGTCTCGTTGATCGAGTAGGTACCCGCTATGACGGCGACGACGCCCTCGCCGTAGCCGCCCATTCCGAGCGCAGACGCCGTGACGTCATGAAGGCCGGCCATGACCGGCGTGCCCTCGACGAGCCCGGTCAGGCGCGCGGTCTCCGCCGTCACCCCGCCGACGACGTCGGTCGAGGCGGACATCGGCGGCTGCCGTCCGGCGAGCCGGTCCAGTCCGAAGAGACGGAACGCTTCTTCGGCATAGTCCTGCGTGCGGACATCGGTGAAGGAGGTGCTGGCTTCCGTCCGGTCCGTGCCCACCGTGCCGCAGAGGCAGAAGCGCAGCCAGTCCTTTGACGCGATGAAATGGGCGATGCGTTCATAGCGCTCCGGCTGGTTATCGCGGATCCAGCGGAGAATGGCGGACGGTGCCGAGGCGTGCGGCCGCTGGCCGGTCAACTCCAGCGAGCGGGCGCCGACCTCGCCCTCGTTCCAGGCATCGGCAATGGCGCCGGCGCGCGTGTCGAGCGAGACGATGGCGGGGCCGAGCGGCCTCTTGTCTTCGTCAAGGAGATAGATGCCGTCGCCATGGGCCGTGGCGGCGATCGCAACGATATCGGAGGCCGGACGGCCGCAGGCGGCAACCGCCTCCCGGATGGCGTCCGCCGTGGCGGCCCACAGGTCGTCCATGTCGCGCTCGACGTGCTGCGGTGCTGGTATCAACTGGGGGACGCGCCGCCGCGCAATGGAAAGGACCGTGCCGTCCGCGTCGAAGATGACGGCCTTTGTCACCGTCAGGCCGCTGTCTATACCCATGATGCAGGGCATCGTTGTCTCCATTCTCAAGCGAAGGAGAAATGGCACCCGACATCAGGATATCCGCAGCAGCGGGCTCCTCAGCCGGACCGTTCTCCGTCCGCCACAATGACGTTGATCCCCTTCGAGCGCATGCGCGACAGGTGGGAGATCGGGATATCCTCGTCGACGATTACAGCGTCGAATTCCTGGAGCGTCGCGAAGTGGTGCAGCGCGCGCCGCTCGAATTTGGTGTGGTCCGCCAGAAGCACGCGCCTTGCGGCGCTTTCGAACATCGCCCGCTTGGTTTCGACGGTGTCCGGCGACTGGTGATAGACGACGTCGTCCACGATCGCCGAGAGGGACATGAAGACCGTGTCGGCGCGCAGGCGGCGGATCTCGTTGGTGGTGATGTGCCCCATGAAGGCATTGCACCAGTGGTGGAACTGCCCGCCGAGGCCGATCAGGTTGAGATCGCTCACCTCCTTCAGCTCGTTGATGAGGACGAGCGAATTGGTGATGACCGTCAAGGGCACCTTTACCGGCAGAAACCGGGTCATCTCGTGGACGGTCGTGGCATCGTCCATGAAGATCGCCTGCCCCGGCTCCACGAACTGCATCGCCGCTTCGGCGATCGCCTTTTTCTCCTTGGCCTGCTTCGTCGCCCGATAGACGTCGGAGGATTCGATGAGGCTCGTGGGTGCTGCGGAAACGATGCCCCGCGTCTTGCGGAAGAGACCGCGACTGACGAGCTCGTCGACATCCCGGTGCGCCGTCATCAGGCTGATGCCGAAACGCTCGGTCAGGTCCTCGATACGGATCGAGCCCTCGGCGATAACCGTTTCGGCGATCATCTGGCGACGCGCAAGCTGGCGCGCGTGCCGGCTGTCGCTCGGCAGCCCTTCCGAAAGCAAATCCTTGACGTCGACTTTCCTGTTCACGGGAGACCCTGCCATGCTTCGAGGTGAGAGTTTTCGTATCTCGTATCGGGCGGCAAGGAAAATGCCAAGCTGGCCCGGGGGTTAGCCCAAGGCCCGCGAATCGGGAGCGCCCGGAGGGCGCTCCCGGACTTGATTACTCGCTCAGGACGAACGGAGCGGTATACTTGTCGACATTGTCCTTGGTGATCAGCAGGCAATCGAAGAGCTGCTTTTCGGTTTCGACACCGGTGCTGCCCGTCTTGATCACGTTGTCGGCCTGCTTCACGGCCGCTTCCGAGAAGACGGCGACCGGCTGCAGAACGGTGTATTGCAGTTCACCGGCCTTGATGGCGGCGACAGCGTCCGGAGAACCATCGAAACCGCCGACCTTCACCTGTTCGAGCTTGCCGGCTTCCTTGAGCGCGGCAATGGCACCCAGCGCCATTTCGTCGTTGCCGCTGATGACGCCGATGATGTCGGGGTTGGCCTGCAGCAGGGACTGCATCTTGGCGTGGCCCTTGGTGCGATCCCAGTCGGCCACTTCGCGGCCAACCTTCTCGAGGTCCGGATACTGGGTCAGGACGGTCTCATAGCCGTTCGAGCGGGTTGCCGCGTTGTTGTCGGCCGGCGCACCAAAAAGCTCGACATACTTGCCCTTGTCGCCGACTGCCTCGACCCACTGCTGTGCGCCGATTGCGGCACCCTGGGCGTTGTTCGAGACCAGCTGCGCCTTGGCGAGGCCTTCCTGGTTGATCTCGGCGTTGACGAGAAGCACCGGAATGCCTGCAGCGACGGCCTTCTTGACGGCGCCGACCGAACCATCGGCGTTTGCCGGGTCGAGGATGATCGCGACCGACTTGTTGGTGATCGCGGTGTCGATCAGGTTGCTCTCGGTGTTGGTGTCACCCTTGTGGGCGGCAACATTGGCGGTGTAGCCGAGCTTTTCGGCGGTTGCCTTGGCCACTTCGCCTTCCGTGTACCAGTAGGGGTTGGACGGATCGTTGACGATGATCGTCATCAGACCTTCCGCCCAGGCGGTGCTGAACAGCAGCGGCACGACGGCGGTTGCAGCGAAGAGTACACGCATTCCTTTTTTGATCATGGTCTCACTCCCATTGTTGAGTTCGGTTGCGCCGGCTTTCGGCGATACTTTCCGCTGCCGGGCCAATCGGTGGTCCGCCTCTCCCGGTCGCGGTCAGTTCCAGTCGGTCGCCGCTTGGTTAGCGGCGAGCGTATTTGATGCTGTTCAGGAGAACGGCGGTGACGATCACGGCGCCGGTGAAAACCGTCTGCCAGTAGGCGGAGACGCCGATGATCACGAGGCCGTCCGAAAGGAAGCCGATCACGAAGGCGCCAAGCATGGTTCCGATCACCGTGCCGCGGCCGCCCGTCAAAGCGGCGCCACCGATGACCACGGCGGCAATCGCCGTCAGTTCGTAGGTCGTGCCGGCCGTCGGTCCCGCGGACGTCAGCTGCGAGGACAGCACCAGGCCGGCGACGGCCGCGCAGATGCCGGAAAGCACGTATACGGCAATCTTCACGCGCCGGACCGGCACGCCCGAGAGTTCCGCCGCACGCTCGTTGCCGCCCGATGCGTAGAGCCAGCGGCCGAAAGCCGTGCGCGTCAGAAGGATGTGGCAGACGACCGCGAAGGCGAGAAGCACGATGACGCCGATCGGAACGCCGCCGAGGCGGTTGAAGCCGAGCCAGTCGAAGCCGGTGTTGCCGAGCTCCGGACGGCCGCCGAGATTGTTGTAGGTCAGGCCGTTGGTCATCAGGAGCGCGATGCCGCGGGCGACATAGAGCACGCCGAGCGTGGCAACGAAGGCGGGCACGCGCAGATAGGCGATCAGCACGCCGTTGACCGCGCCGACAACGGCACCGAGCAGGCAGGTCAGGATCACCACGACCCAGACGGACGGATAGAGGATCACGCCCAGTTGCGGCAGCACCACGCCCTGCATGAGGAAGCCCGCGACCACGCCGGCAAGGCCGAGCGTCGATCCGACGGAAAGGTCGATGCCGCCGTTGAGGATGACGAGCAGCATGCCGATGGCGAGCAGGCCGAAGATCGCGACATGCGAGGCCATGATCAGGAAGTTGCTGACCGTGAAATAGTTCGGCGACATCAAGGAGAAGACGACGACGATGGCGATCAGCGCGAAGAAGGCGCGCCCTTCGAACAGAAGCTCGACAAGGCTCTTCTTGCGCTTGCTGCCGTTCGCCGCTGCCTTGGTGTCGATTGCGGGTGTGACTGACATTGCTCGGCGCTCCTAATGGGCATGCACGGCTTCGCCGGAGGCGGCCATGATCTGTTCCTTGGTCACGTCGGGACCGAATTCTGCGGAGATGCGGCCGCGCCGCATGACGATGATGCGGTGGGCGATGCTGATGCACTCGCCGACCTCGGATGTGGTGTAGACGACGGCCAGCCCCTGCTTCGCCCGTTCGGCAAGCAGCTTGAAGACTTCCGCCTTGGCGCCGATGTCGATGCCGCGGCTCGGCTCGTCGAGCAGGATGACCTCGGGATTGGTCGCCAGCATCTTGCCGATGACCACCTTCTGCTGGTTGCCGCCGGAGAGCGAACCGATCGCGGCATCGCCGCCGTCGGTCTTGATGTGAACCTTGCGGATCGCATCGCCCACCAGATCGAGTTCGCGTGCGGCAGACGTGAACAGCCCGCGCGTGAAGGCGCCGAGGCTGGCGAGCGAGAGGTTGCGACCGACCGTCATGGTCTGGACGAGGCCGTCACGCTGGCGGTCTTCCGGCACGAGCACGAGACCGTCGCGAATGCAGCCGGCGATCGACTGGCCGGTGACGTCCCTGCCCTTCAGCTTGACGCTGCCGGACGATGGCTTCAGGCGGCCTGCGACAGTCTCGAGCAGTTCCGTGCGGCCCGCCCCCATGAGGCCGTAGATGCAGACGATTTCGCCAGCGCGCACCGAAAGCGAAAGCCCGTCGACGACCGAGTAGTCGGCTCCACCGGGATCCGGCACAGTCAGGCCCTCGATCGAAAGCGCGACATCGCCCTTGTCGTAGCCGGACGGCGGCGAGCCGAGGTCGAAGTTTTCGCCGACCATGTGGCGGACGATCCATTCGAGGTCGATGTCCTTGCGCTCGGCATAGGCCGTCATGGTGCCGTCGCGCAGGACGACGGCATGATTGGTGATCTGCAAGGCCTCTTCGAGGTGGTGGGAGATGTAGACGATCGACACGCCGCGGTTGGTGAGGTCACGGATGACCTTGAACAGCACGTCGACTTCCGAGGCTGACAGCGCCGAGGTCGGCTCGTCCATGATCAGGATGCGCGAATTGACCGAGAGGGCCCGGGCGATCTCCACGATCTGCTGCTGGCCGAGGCGCAGGTCCTCGACGGGTGTAAGAGGATCGATGTCCTCTTCCAGCTCCTCCATCAGCAGGCGCGTCTGGCGCTCTTCCTCGGCGAAGTCCACGCCCGTGGCCGTCATGATCTCTCGCCCCATGAAGATGTTGTCGCGAACGTTCATGTTCGGCGCGAGACTGAGTTCCTGATGGATGATGGAGATCCCGCGGTCGCGTGCTTGGGAGGATGACGCGAAAGCGATCGCTTCTCCATCGAGAACGATCTCGCCCGACGTGGGCTGCACCACGCCGGAGAGGATTTTCATCAGCGTCGACTTGCCGGCGCCGTTCTCGCCGAACAACGTCGTCACCTGGCCGCGATGAATGTCGAAATTGACGCCCTTGAGGGCATGGACGTTGCCGTAGGACTTCGCCACGTTGCGCGCGGCGAGTACGACTTCGCCCTTCTGAGCGGTTTCGGCGAGCGCGCTCATTGGACGTCGATCCTCACCGGCGTGACGATCCAGCTCTTCGGATTGACCAGCTTGAAGACACCGACGACGGAAACAGTCTTGCCTGTCAGCGCCGCCGGATCGATGCTGCCGAGAACGGCCTTCTTGACCTCGTTGTTGATGGCGGATCCGGCGTCCTGGTACTCGATCTGGTTCTTGAACTGGCCGAACTCGATCTGCCCGGTCGCATCGCGCAGATCGGTGCCGTTGAGGGCCGGGCCGGTCTGCACGCGCACGGTCAGTTCGGCCGGAAGGCCTTCGACGGCGACGACGTTGTAGTTCGCCTTGCGCTCGCCGACGACGCCGGTGAACTTGACCGGGAAGACGGGACCGGTGGAAGTGGCGACACCGTACTTCTCGCCCGCCGCCTTCTTGTCGGCGGCGATCGCCTGCGCCAGCTCGACCGCATCGGCAGCACGGTTTTCCACATCCTGCTTGATGACCGGGAACTGCTCGGAGCCGAAGGTTTCCGGTGAGAACTTCTGCACCTGGACGTCATCTTCGGAGCCGATACGCACGATTTTCGTGTCGAAGGCCATGGCACCGACGAGGATGACGGCGGCGGCGATGCCGATCCAGCGATAGCTGCGCGCGGACTGGGGCGATTTCGAGAGCGTGGCGTCAGTCATTTCGGTTGGCCTTGCGGTTGGATGATGGAAGCCTCAGCGGGAACGCGCGCGAAGAGGCGGCGACCGGAATTTGCCGAAAGAACTGCCTGCGGCGCATTCGCCGGGCATCGATGGCTTCCAAACAGAACATGTCATGATGTCCTCCCCATGAACGACGCCGGCCAGATCTCCTCACCTGCCTTGCGCTGCATTGCACACATCTTCGCGTTTGCGATATCTGCGTGTTATATGTCCCAGTATATATGTTATCTTAACACAGCCTGTCAATGGACCTTTTTTGCCATCTCGATTGCGCGACGCCCTCCTTCAATCACAATTTCGTAATGCCGGAGAGAAAAGGGAGCAACCGGATGGGCCACGCTTTTCTCAGCAGACGTCAACAGAGAAGCAGCATCGAGATTTCTTCAAGCCACTAATTAACATGGGAAAAATGCAAGAAGAGATACCCATCGACGCACCACCTCGCCCTCAAGATGGCCTGGAAGCGGCAGCAGCAAGACCCCGCGAACGCCGCACAATTCCCTCCCCGCATCGCCCGCTCTATAATCCATCTTACCTGAAAAAAAATTCTTGGTGCGAAAATTTTTTCGAGACACGCGATAACTTTGTGTTATGTTCTTGCGTGACGTACGGGAGGTTTATCGTGGCTTCTTCAGGCTGGCCGGGATGCCAGGCCCGAAAATCACCCGTATTGCCGAAGAGACCATCGGGAGGATCCAATGCCCTGTTTCGAGAAAGGCGAAGCGACGAAAGCCGCCGCGGGAGCTGCAGGTTCGCGCCATGGCTGAGGCCGCAGACCTGATCATCGGCATCGATGCCGGCACGTCCGTCATGAAGGCGGTCGCCTTCACGCTTTCCGGCCGCCAGATCGCCAGCGCCTCCGTGCGCAACACCTACCAATCCGGTGAAGACGGCTCCGTCACCCAATCGCTCGACCAGACCTGGCTCGACTGCACGCGCGCTCTGCGCGGGCTCGCCGAAAAGGTCGAGCGCCTCGCCGATCGCACCGCCGCCATTGCCGTCACCGGCCAGGGCGACGGCACCTGGCTCGTCGGCGCCGGCAATCGACCGGCCGGCGATGCCTGGCTCTGGCTCGATGCCCGGGCGGCGCCGACCGTCGAACGCCTTGCCGCGTCCGATGGCGATCGCGCCCGGTTCGCTGCGACCGGCACGGGCCTCAACACCTGCCAGCAGGGCACCCAGCTGGCCCATATGGATCGGTATTTCCCGGATCTGCTCGCCGGCGCTGAAACGGCGATGCACTGCAAGGACTGGCTCTACCTGAACCTGACCGGCGTCCGCGCCACCGATCCGTCCGAAGTGAGCTTCACCTTCGGCAATTTCCGCACCCGCGACTATGACAGCGACGTGCTGGCAGCGCTCGGCCTCAGCCATCGCCGCAACCTGCTGCCGGAGGTCATCGAGGGCACGCAGACCGTCCACCCGCTGACGACGGAGGCGGCTGCCGCCTCGGGCCTCAAACCCGGCACGCCCGTCTGCCTCGGCTATGTCGACATGTGCATGACGGCGCTCGGCGCAGGCGTGCGCAGCGAAGGCCGCAATGCCGCCTGCTCCGCCATCGGTTCGACGGGCGTGCATCTCCTGGCAAAGCCCGTCTCCGACGTCGTGCTGAACGCCGAGCGCACCGGCTATGTCATTGCGCTGCCGATCCCAGGCATCGTCACCCAGGTGCAGACGAACATGGGCGCAACGATCAACCTCGACTGGCTGCTCCAGCTTGGCGCCGACCTGCTCGGCGAGTTCGGCGTCACCGTCGGGCTCAACGACATGATCGGCCGCGTCGACCAGTGGTTTGCCATGAGCAAGCCGGGCAACATCCTCTACCACCCCTATATTTCCGAGGCTGGCGAGCGCGGCCCCTTCGTCAACGCCCGCGCCCGTGCCAACTTCACCGGCCTTGCCAGCCGCCACCGCTATCCGGACCTCGTGCGCGCCGTCGTCGAGGGCCTCGGCATGGCAACGCGCGATTGCTACGCCGCGATGGGCGCCCTGCCGTCGGAGCTGCGCGTCAGCGGCGGTGCTGCCCGCTCCGCCTCGCTGCGTGGTGCGCTTGGCGCCGCACTCGGCGCGCCGGTCCGCGTCAGCACGCGGGAGGAGGCGGGTGCTGCCGGCGCCTCGATGATGGCCGCGGTCGCCATCGGCGCCTACCGCACGATGGATGACTGCATCGCCGATTGGGTCACGCCTGAGCTTGGCGCAGCCGAGCAGCCGAAGCCCGCAGACACCGAACGCATGACGCGCCTGTTTTCGGCCTATTCGGAGGTGCGCCAGGGGATCGCGCCCGCCTGGGACATCCTGGCCGCACGCTGAAGAACACGTTTGCGCCGTCCCGCGGGTGGCGTCGAAGGAGATTGAAATGAACGAGCCCGAACCTATCGACCTCTTCGTGATCGGCGGCGGCATCAACGGCGCCGGCATTGCCCGCGACGCGGCGGGACGCGGACTGAAAGTCGTGCTCTGCGAAAAGGACGACCTTGCCGAGGGCACCTCGTCGCGCTCCGGCAAGCTGGTGCACGGCGGTCTGCGCTATCTCGAATATTACGAATTCCGCCTCGTGCGCGAGGCGCTGATCGAGCGCGAAGTGCTGCTCAACGCCGCCCCGCACATCATCTGGCCGATGCGTTTCGTGCTGCCGCATAGCCCTGAGGATCGCCCCGCCTGGCTCGTCCGGCTCGGGCTCTTCCTCTACGACCATCTCGGCGGACGCAAGAAGCTGCCGGGCACGCGCACGCTCGACCTCGCGCGCGACCCGGAAGGCACGCCGATCCTCGACCAGTACACCCGCGGCTTCGAATATTCCGACTGCTGGGTGGACGACGCCCGCCTCGTGACGCTGAACGCAATCGGCGCCGCCGAAAAGGGCGCCGTGGTGCTGACGCGCTCGCCCGCCGTCTCCGCCCGCCGCGAAAACGGCGCCTGGACCGTTACGACGAAAAGCAGCGTGACCGGCGAAACCCGCACCTTCCGCGCCAAATGCCTCGTCAACTGTGCCGGCCCGTGGGTGTCCGACGTCATCAACCGCGTTGCCGGCTCCAACTCCACGCGCAATGTCCGCCTCGTCAAGGGCAGCCACATCATCGTGCCGAAGTTCTGGGCGGGCTCGAATGCCTATCTCGTACAGAACCACGACAAGCGCGTCATCTTCATCAACCCCTATGAGGGCGACAAGGCGCTGATCGGCACCACCGACATCGCCTATGAAGGTCGTGCCGAGGATGTCTCCGCAGATGAGGGCGAAATCGACTACCTGCTGAAGGCGGTCAACCGCTACTTCAAGGAGAAGCTGCGCCGGCAGGATGTGCTGCACTCCTTCTCCGGCGTGCGCCCGCTCTTTGACGACGGCAAGGGCAATCCGTCCGCCGTCACCCGCGACTACGTCTTTGACCTAGACGAAACCGGCGGTGCCCCCCTGCTCAACGTCTTCGGCGGCAAGATCACCACCTTCCGCGAACTTGCCGAGCGCGGCATGCAGCGCCTCAAGCACGTCTTCCCGAACATGGGCGGCGACTGGACCGAAAAGGCCCCGCTTCCCGGCGGCGACATGCCGAACGCCGACTACGAGACCTTCGCCAACAGCCTGCGTGATACCTATCCCTGGATGCCGCGCAAGCTGGTGCACCACTATGGCCGTCTCTACGGCACGCGCACCAAGGCCATCGTTGCTGGCGCCACCAGCCTTGAAGGTCTTGGTCGGCATTTCGGCGGCCAGTTCTACGAGGCGGAAGCCCGTTATCTCGCAGCCCACGAATGGGCGCAGACGGCGGACGACATTCTTTTCCGCCGCACTAAGCATTACCTCCACCTGACGGAAGCCGAGCGCGCGGCCTTCGCCGACTGGTTCAATTCCGCCCGCCTTGCCGCTGCCTGAGGACGACCATGCCGCTGACGCTCTCGCTCAACACCAATCCGCTGGTCAACCGTTTCGCCGATCCCGACGACCTGATCGAGACCGTCGCCCGCGACCTGCGCTTGCGCGATCTGCAACTGACGCATGAGTTCATCAATCCGAGCTGGAACGCCGCGACGATCCGCCGGCTGACACGGCAGATGGACAAGGCGCTCGAACGCACCGGCGTCTGCGTCACTTCGGGCATGACCGGCCCCTATGGACGCCTCAACCATTTCGGCCATCCCGATGCCGACGTGCGCCGCTATTATGTCGACTGGTTCAAGACATTCGCAGACATTACCGGCGATCTCGGCGGCACTTCCGTCGGCACGCAGTTCGCGATCTTCACCTACAAGGATTACGACGACCCGGCCCGCCGCGAAGCGCTGATTCAGATCGCCATCGACTGTTGGGCGGAGGTCGCCGAGCATGCCAAGTCTGCCGGCCTCTCCTATGTCTTCTGGGAGCCGATGAGCATCGGCCGCGAATTCGGTGAGACGATTGAGGCCTGCCTCTCGCTCCAGGACCGGCTGACGGCTGCGAACATGGCGATCCCGATGTGGATGATGGCCGACATCGACCACGGCGATGTCACCTCTGAAAATCCCGACGATTACGAGCCCTATGCCTGGGCGCGCGCCGTGCCGAAGGTCTCCCCGATCATCCACATCAAGCAGAGCCTGATGGACAAGGGCGGCCACCGGCCGTTTACGGCGGAGTTCAACGCCAAGGGCCGCATCCAGCCCGAACCGTTGCTCAAGGCTTTTGCCGAGGGCGGCGCGGTCGACAACGAGATCTGCCTCGAACTTTCCTTCAAGGAGCGCGAACCGAACGACCGGCAGGTCATTGCGCAGATCGCCGAAAGCATTGCCTTCTGGGCGCCGCATATCGATACCGGCGCGTCCGATCTCAAGCTCGGTTGACCGTCAAGCGACCGTCTGCAAATGCGATTCGAGCCAGGACGCGCGGCGAGATTTGCGTGCCGATTCGCGTCGAAACAAAGAGATAGGACACTTTCGGGAACAAGCGGAAATGTCCCAGGACTTGGCCTGAAGACCGCCTCGGGCTACAGAACAGGACAGGACATCGCGATGACCGACAACGAAGAATCCCTCGCCGTCCGCGCCGCCTGGCTGCACTACATCGGCGGGTTCACCCAGTCCGCCGTCGCGAAAAGGCTCGGCATTCCCTCGGTCAAGGCACATCGGCTGATCGCACGCGCCGTTGCCGAGGGCGTCGTGAAGGTCAGCATCGACGGCGAGATCGCCGAATGTGCCAACCTGGAGGTCGACCTTTCGACCCGCTACGGGCTGGACTATTGCGAGGTGGCGCCGGATACCGACGACGATCCGCTGGCGCTGACGACGCTCGGTCATTCGGGGGCGGACTTCCTGCGGCGCGAAATCGAGCGCGGCGAAGCGTCCGTCATCGGCTTCGGCCACGGCCGCACACTTTCGGCCGCTGTTCATCATCTGCCGCGCATCGCCGCCGGCAGCACGCGCTTCGTCTCCCTGCTCGGCGGCCTCACCCGCAACTATGCCGCCAACCCCTACGACGTCATGCATCGCCTGGCGGAGAAGACCGGCACGCAGGCCTATGTGATGCCCGTGCCGTTCTTCGCCAACACCGAGGAAGACCGCGAAGTGCTGCTCTCCCAGCGCGGCGTGAGCGAAGTCTTCAACCTTGCCCGCAGCGCCGACCTCAAGATCGTCGGCATCGGCACCGTCGACAACCAGGCGCATCTCGTCAAATCGGGCATGCTGCAGCCGGACGAGCTGGAGGAGATCGCAGCTCTCGGCGGCATCGGCGAACTGCTTGGCCACTTCTTCGACAGCAAGGGCCGGATCCTGGAAACCTCCGTCACGGCGAGAACGCTCGCGGCCTCCTTCTCCGAGACCGGTGAGGACCGCATCGTCGCCATCGCCGGAGGCCCGGTGAAGACGGAAGCGATCCGGGCCGTGCTGCACAGCCACAAGCTCCACGGGCTGATCACCGACGAGCGCACGGCGCGTCAGCTGCTGCAAAGCTCGACGTGAGGAAAGTCACAAAATCACAAATTTCATGTTATAATTTGTCAGGAACAATGTTATAGCCGGCCGCGGCGTAGGATGGAGAACGCGGTGAAACGGGAAGAGCGCAGGCAGGAGATCATCAATCTTCTGGTCGAAAGCCGGGCCGTCGAACTCGACGACATCGCGGCGCGCTTCGGCGTTTCCAGGATGACCATCCATCGCGACCTCGACGATCTCGAACGTGCGGGTGTACTGCGCAAGGTGCGCGGGGGCGCCACGATCGATGCCGGCACACAATTCGAAAGCGATTTCCGGTTTCGCGAGTTGCAGGAATCCGACGTCAAGCGCGCACTGGCGGAGACGGCAGCAAGCCTGGTCGAACCCGGCATGACCGTGATGATCAACGACGGCTCGATGGCGTCTGTGCTCGGCGACGTGCTCTGCCAGAAGAAGCCGATCACCATCATCACCAACAATGCCGCGATCATGGAGCGTGCCAAGGCCATCGCCGGGGTGACGCTGATGGGCACAGGCGGGGTCTATTCCGCCAAGTTCAACGCCTATTTCGGCATCGTCACGGAAGAGGCCCTGTCGCGGCTGCGCGCCGACATCGCCTTTATCTCCGCGCCGGCCGCATCCGGCCGGCTCGCCTATCACATGGACGAGGCGGTGGTCCGCTCCAAGCAGGCGATGATGGCCGCAAGCGGCCAGAAGTGCCTTGTGATCAACAGCCGCCGTTTCGGCCACACGGCGCTGCATGTGCTTGCCGATCTCGCCGAATTCGACACGATCATATCCGACAAACCCCTGCCCCCCGACACCTCAGCCGAGCTCGGCAGCGGCGGAACGGCGGTCAGGATCGCAAAGGAGACAACAACATGAACCAAAGCCGGACGTTCTGGGTCGGTACGAGCTGGAAGATGAACAAGACGCTGGCGGAGGCGAAGGTCTTCGCCGAAGGCCTGAAAGCGGCCGACGGCGGCCGCGACACTCGCATTCAGCGCTTCGTCATCCCCCCGTTTACCGCCGTGCGCGAAGTCAAGGCGATGCTGTCGGCCACCTCTGTCAAGGTCGGCGCACAGAACATGCATTGGGCCGACGAAGGCGCCTGGACCGGCGAGGTCTCCCCGGTCATGCTGAAGGATTGCAATCTCGATCTCGTCGAGCTTGGCCATTCCGAACGCCGCGAGCATTTCGGCGAAACCGACGAGACGGTCGGGCTCAAGACGGAAGCGGCCGTGCGCCACGGCCTCGTGCCGCTGATCTGCATCGGCGAAACGCTTGCCGACCGCGAAAGCGGCAACGCAACCGAGGTGCTGGCCAGGCAGGTGCGCGGTGCGCTCGCCAAGCTTGAGGGCACCCAGAAGCAGGCAGAGATCCTGCTCGCCTACGAACCCGTCTGGGCGATCGGCGAAAAGGGCATCCCGGCGACTGCCGACTATGCGGACGCGCGCCATGCCGAGATCGCCAAGGTGGCGGAAGATGTGCTCGGCCGCCGCATTCCCTGCCTCTACGGCGGTTCGGTAAACCCGCAGAACTGCGAGGAACTGATCGCCTGCCCGAACATAGACGGGCTCTTCATCGGCCGCTCAGCCTGGAAGGTTGAAGGCTATCTCGACATTCTGGCGCGTTGCGCCGCAACGATCTGAAAGGAGATCTCTCATGAAACTCGCAATAGCCGGTGACAGCGCGGGCGAAGGCCTCGCAAAAGTTCTCGCCGATTACCTCAAGGACCGCCATGACGTGCACGAAGTCTCGCGCACCGATGCCGGCCCGGACGCATTCTATGCCAATATCTCCGACCGTGTCGGCTCCGCCGTCATCGCCGGCGAATACGACCGCGCCATCCTCGTCTGCGGCACCGGCATCGGCGTCTGCATCTCCGCCAACAAGGTGCCCGGCATCCGCGCCGCGCTGACGCACGACACCTATTCTGCCGAGCGCGCCGCCCTTTCCAACAACGCCCAGATCATCACCATGGGCTCCCGCGTCATCGGCCCCGAACTCGCCAAGGCCATTGCCGACGCCTACCTCGCGCAGACCTTCGACGAAAACGGCCGCTCTGCCGGCAACGTCAAGGCGATCAACGAGGTGGATGCCAAGTACAACGCTGCAGCAAAATAAGCAGCTCCCTCGCTTAGCGAAGCAAAGAGCCCCGGCCATTGGCCGGGGCTCCCGAAATGCCTTCGTCTCGATCGCGTCAGAACAACGCGGCCGTCTTCTGCAGCGTGATCCATACGCCCCAGAGGATCGGAATGCCGACGACGGCCCACGCAAGTGCAGCCTGACCGTCAAGCCCGCCCTTGCCGATGCCGAAGGAGCCCGTGGGGCCTGCCTGTGCGGCTGCGGACTTTGCCTGAAGGGCGGCGACTTCTTCCGGTTTCATGTACCATTTTTCCGAGAGCGGCCGTACCAGCGCGTTGGCCACAAGGCCCAGCGCCAGCATGCCGGCGAGAATGTACATGGTGAAGTCATACACCTGGTCGCGCGGAATGCCGGCGGAAATCTGGAACTCCCGGATATAGTTCACCACGACCGGGCCGATGATCCCGGCCGTCGCCCAGGCCGTCAGCAGCCGGCCGTGGATGGCGCCCACGAACTGCGTGCCGAAGATGTCGGCCAGATAGGCCGGGATTGTTGCAAAGCCCCCACCGTACATCGACAGGATGATGCAGAAAATGCCGACGAACAGAACCTGGCTGCCCAGGTGTGCCGCCGTCGGAGCCAGCGCATAGAGCACGATGCCGAGAACGAAGAAGGTATAGTAGGTGTTCTTGCGGCCGAGCCTGTCGGAGAGCGATGCCCAGAAGAAGCGCCCGCCAATGTTGAAGAGCGAAAGCAGGCCGGCAAAGCCCGCCGCGATCGCCGCAATCGCGGCCTTCTGGTCCGCGTTGAGCTCGGTGAAGGTCAATTCAGGCTGCCCGATGAGCCGGCCGCCGAAGATTTCCTGCAGCATGGGCGACGCCATGCCGATAACCCCGATACCTGCCGAAACGTTGAGGCAGAGCACCGCCCAGATCAACCAGAACTGCTTGGTCTTGTGAGCATCGCGCAGGTGGACATGGTGGGCGGTAATCATCGCCGATTTGGTATTCGACGGCGGTGTCCAGCCCTCCGGGCGCCAGCCGGCCGGCGGAATGCGGTAGCCGAAGGCACCGCCCATCATGAAGACGAAATAGATCGCCGCCATGACAAGGAAGGTCTGCCACACACCAACGGAATCCGGACCCTTGAAGCTGTTCATCAACATGTCGGCGAGCGGGGCGCCGATCATCGCGCCACCGCCGAAGCCCATGATCGCCATGCCGGTCGCCATGCCGCGGCGGTCCGGGAACCATTTGATCAGCGTCGAGACCGGCGAGATATAGCCGAGGCCAAGGCCCACGCCGCCGATAACGCCGGCACCGAGCCACATCAGCCAGAGCTGGTGGCTCAGGACGCCGAGTGCCGCAACCGCGATGCCGCCGCACCAACAGACGGCCGAGACGACGCCGGCCTTGCGGGGGCCGGCCCGCTCCAGCCAGCCGCCCCATATGGCGGCAGACGAGCCGAGCAGGACGAAGAACAGCGTGTATATCCAGCCGAGGTCCGAGACGCGCCAGTTGCAGTTCGTCGTAAACAGCGCGGACACGAGCGACATGTCGGCACAGGTCGCGGCCTGATCGGCTCCGAGCGCGTTGGAAAGCGGTAGCCAGAACACGCTGAAGCCGTAGGCCATGCCGATACAAAGATGGATGGCGAGCGCTGCCGGCGGAACCAGCCAGCGGTTGAAGCCGGGCTTGGCGATGATGCGCTCCCGGTCGAGGATGCCGCCGGATTGGGAACCGGCATAGGTCTCGGTTGATGCAGTCATTGGGTCTCCTCCGCCGCGCACCCCCTCGGATGCGAAGATTTCGTTATGGAAAGGCGGGCAGGATCGCCCTTAGGTGTCCGCATCGCCTGCATCCTCCGTGCAAGCAGCAGGCACCGCCCCCGCGACCTGCTTTGCAAGGTGCGTGCCAGGAAAAAACCTGCGAGGAATCATGGGTTTCCGCGAAAGATGCAGGTCAGTCCGGACATTTTGTCCGCATCCAGGGGACAAAATGTCCGGTCAGGCTGCTTCCGGCAGCCAGATAGTGAAGCTCGCGCCCCTGCCGGGCGAGCTTGTGGCGGAGATTGCGCCGCCCTGTCGCGTCACCAGGGTCTGGCTGATCGACAGGCCGAGGCCCGTCCCTTCCTGACGCTTGGTCGTGAAGAACGGGTCGAAGACCTTTGCGACCACGTCCGCAGCCATGCCCACGCCCGTATCGCTGACGACGATCTCGACCCCGCTCCGCCCGCTGCGCTCGCCATCCCGCGTCGCAATGGTCAGCCTGCCGCCGTCGGGCATGGCATGGATGGCGTTGACCACGAGATTGACGACGACCTGCTGGAGTTCGGTGCGGTTCATCAGCACCAGTCGTTCGGCCGTATTTTCCAGCTGCACGTCGATCGTGGCCTTGGCCAGCAAATGCTGGACCAGCGGCATGCAGTCCGCCACCGCCATGCCGGGCGCGTGGCGACCGGCGAAACCGGCAAATTCCTCCGGCTTTGCGAATTGCAGGAGCTTGGTCACGATCTGGCTGATGCGCTGGATCTGCTCGTCGAGAAGCCGGAATTCGACCTTCGCAAGCTCGGCCTTTTCGCCGACGATCGCCCGCACGACCTCCAGGTTGCCTTGCATGACAGCGATCGGATTGTTGATCTCGTGCGCGACGCCTGCGGTGATCTCGCCAATGGCAGCAAGCTTTTCGGACAGGATGAGCTGCTTGGTGGTCGCTTCGAGCTGCCGATTGGCAAGCTTCAATTCACGGGTACGCTCGTCGACACGCGCGTTCAGCTCCTCGTTCCAGCGACGCAGCTCCTGGTCGTTCTGTTCGAGCTGGCCGAGCAGGTCGTCGAGATGCACGGCGACGCGGCCGATCTCGTCCTGGCTGTCGACGGGACCGGTCCGCGCCGAAAGATCGCCGCCCTCGACCTTGGCAATGGTCGCGTCAACGCGCTCCAACGGTTCGAAAATGCCGCGCGCCCAGCGCAGGAAAATCGGTACGCTCGCCGCCGTGATCGCGAGGAAAACCACGGCAATGGTCAACGCCGTCCGGTATTTTGCCGCCGTAAACGGCGCCTCGAGAAAGCCCACATAGAGCATGCCCACGCGCCTGCCGAAACTGTCGATGATCGGCTCGTAGGCGGAAACATACCAGTCATTGACGACGAAGGCGCTGTCGAGCCAGGTGCGCCCCTCCCCCAGCACCGCCGAACGTACGGCCGAGGAGACACGGGTGCCGAGCGCGCGGCGCCCCTCGAACAGGCGCACATTCGTGCTGATGCGCACGTCATCGAGGAAGAGCGTTGCTGTGCCCTGGCTGCCTTCCGGCAGGCTCGCCTCGCGATAGACGAGGTCGTTGATCGTATCGATGAAGACGAGGTTCTGATTGAGCAGGATACCGCCGACGATCACTCCCGCCCGCCCCTCGCCAAGCGTGACGGGGCTGGCGCTCTGCACGACCATGCCGCGCGTCTCCTCCGTACGGTCGGTCGGCACCGCATTCGGCGTCTGAACGAGCGGCAGCCGCGCGCGGGCGGCAAGGTCCGGCGAGAGTCTCTCGAGATCGGCGTTGTCGAAGATGTCTATGCCCGTTGCGGCCTTGCCCGTAAGCACATCGCGGATGACGGGCCAGTCGGTGCGGAGCGCATCGGCGGTCTCGGAGGTGACGGACACAACGAGCCGGCCATCGGGCGCCATCACATAGAGGAAATCGAGTTCCAATCGCGCGCGTGCCTCTTTCAGGAGACCCCGTAGTGCTGCGACGTCGCCGGCCGCATCCCGGAAGCGGGCGGAAGCCCCGAGCGCGGTGACGTGCTCGCCCGTATTTTCGAGAATGTGGGCGAGATACTGATGGGCGATGGTGAGGTCGCCGTTGACCTTGGAAATCAGCGTCGCATCGAACTTTTCGTTCCAGCGATAGACCGTGACGCCGAGCAACAGCGGCAGCACCACGAGCATGGGCAGAAGGGCGATAGCGAGCAACCGGTAGCGCACGGAGCGCGCCGGCCGGAACGCGTCTTTGGATCTGCCTTCAACCATCCCAGGCGGCCAGCTTGCGGTCGATGGTCTTGCGCGAAATGCCAAGCCGCCGGGCCGCCTCCTCGCGCTGGCCGTTGCAATCGGCGAGCACGGAGAGAATGTGGCGCCGTTCCACATCGGCCAGCGCTCCGCCCTCGCCGGGCGCCGGCGCAGCCGTGCCCGATCCCAGCCCTTCGGGGAACCGGCCGAGGATCAGTGTACGCTCGATCAGGTTGCGCAGTTCCCGCACGTTGCCGGGCCAGTCGTAGGTGGCGAGTGCCTGCCTGGCCGACGCGTCGATCGGCACGGCGGGCATGCCGAGCTGGGCGGAGAGCTTTTTCATGAACAGCGTCGCAAGCTCGATTGCATCGCCATCGCGCGCCTTCAGCGGCGGAAGATGGATCTGCATGACATTGATGCGGAAGAAGAGGTCCGCGCGGAAGCGGCCCGCCTGAACCTCTTTTTCCAATTCCGCATTGGTGGCAAAGACGAAGCGCAGGTCGACCGGAACCTCGCGTTCCGAACCGACGGGACGCACTTTTCGGTCCTCCAGCACACGCAGCAGCTTGCTCTGCGTCGCAAGCGGCATTTCGCTTATCTCGTCCAGGAAAAGGGTGCCGCCCTGCGCATGCAGGAAAAGGCCTTCGCGTGCGCGCTCCGCGCCGGTGAAGGCGCCCTTCAGATGCCCGAAAAGCTCGCTTTCGATCATATCGGGCGGGATCGCTCCGCAATTGATTGGCACGAAAGGCTTTGCCGCCCGCTCGGACAGGGAATGCAGCGAACGCGCCGCCACCTCCTTGCCCGTGCCCGACTGGCCGGTGAGCAGGACCGACGTCGGCAGCGGCGCAACCCGGGCAATCGTCTCCCGCACCCCGGCAATGGCGGCTGATTCACCGATCAGCCGGTCGCGTAGCAGGATGTGGTCGGACGTCGCCTTCAACTCGTAGCGCAGCACATAGTTTTCGCGCTGCAGGCGGATTCGGTCGAGGCAACGTGCCACGGCATTCAGCAACTGATTGGAGCGGAAGGGCTTCAGGATGAAGTCGACGGCACCGGCCCGCAGCGCCTGGATGGCGGTTTCGAGGTCTGCATAGGCCGTCATCAGGATGGCGTCAGCAAAGAAACCGATGGCGCGCTGTTCGGCGAGCCACTCCACGCCGTTCTTCTTCGGCATGATATTGTCGAGGATCACCACGTCGAAATGATGCTGGTCGAGCTTGCGCGAGGCTTCTTCGGTATCGGCTGCCAATTCCAGGTGCTTGCAGCGCGGCCCGAGCGTGCGCAGCAGAAAGTTTCGCATCCCTGGCTCGTCATCGACGACGAGAATGGAGGCTTGAAGCAGCCAAGGGCCAAATTCCGGATCGGCAGACGTATCGCGCACAATGCGTGCGGCTTCACTTGGCACCTGATCTCCTCCTCAGCGGCAACGCCCGTAAGGCCACCACCATAGGAAGCACCTCACGGGAGCACAAGCCGGCCACCGGCCGGCCTGTGGCTTCCCGCCTTAAATGATCTCACGGCCAGCGCCCCAAGGCGTGCAGGCCCATCATCCCCAGAGAAGCGAGTTCTCGCGGTTCCCTTGTGGTCACCGAGAAGCGCGAAGGTCCCACCTCTCGGAAAAATTGTATAAAGATCTCCGATGAAGAGGCGGACGAACAGCGGTTTCGAACCTCCGTGCGAATCAAGGATCATGACGGAGGGTGGCGGCAATTCATCCAGGCTTGGTTTGCGGACGATGGCGTGGCCGTCCGTCGTCGCGCGACCGATCGGACGCATGTTGAGGATCGACATGCCAAAACTGGCGACGGTCGATTGGGATACGCATCACGGCCGTGGCAGCAGGAGGCCACTACGGCCGCTGCAGCGCTCATCAGCGCCATACGCTCTTAGCAAAAGGGGATGCGACGATCTTGCGGATCGTCGATCGCACTCGAAAACGGGACCCGAGACCAACGCAGACGGCGCACCGAATTGAGGTTGCCGCTGCCCCAACTCGTATCCGACGGCGAATTCAACGTGGGACAGCGACGGGTGGAAATCACACTACCCCTTGGTCTGGATCCGTTCGCGCCACTGCCCATTCACTGGTCATCGGCCCACCGGTGAAGGTCCACGGCTCGGACATGCGGCCGTTGGAGAGGTTACCGCTCGCATTGCCTAGCAATTGTAGACACCGGCGGCACAACGCCGTGTCGTCCGTCGGGCGACACCGGCCACGCTGACCGGCGTCAGCGGTCGGCCGACTTCGGCAACGGCAGGAGAGACGAAGCTGGGGATCGATATCCTTGGCGCGTCGCTCGCAAGGTCGCCGATGCAAAGCACAGCCGCCAAAGCAAGCGAGATGATTCCCGTGCGTTTGTAGAAGCTCATTTTTCATCTCCCAGGACGAAGTTCCCCGGCAGTTCGCCGAGGTTCTGCTTGAGGTCGTTCACATCGATCTTTTCGGCATTCGTCGGGTTCTTGAAGGCGAAATCACCCGGCATGACCGCGTCGCCGGACTTCCAGTCCCTGATCTGAACCGTGTACTCCGGAGCACCCTTGACCTCTCTGGAGGTAATGGCCAAGCGGCAGGGGAATGGTTGTTCTCCGTGGGCGACCCAGATCTGGAAATCCACATCGTCCTTGCGGAAGGCAAGAGAATCGCACTCATGACCGTTGATGACGCCGCTTCCCAGGTCCTTCGAATCGTACACACCCTGCATCAGCTCGTCATAAACGTTAGTCATCAGCAAATCTGCGGCCGGTAACGGTAGTCCATGCTTGTCCTTCAGTTCGTCTATCAGTTGATCGACCGTGCCGGCCATCTCGACCTGCGTGTACTTGTTGACGCTCTTTCCCAGAAGCGTGAGCGTCTTGCCGTCAAACAGGGCCTCGGTATCGACAAACCCGCCGGAACGGGTCGTGTGCACCTTGTCGGGCCGGCTGAGGATCACGGTGCCTGAACTTGCCAGCCCGAGCTTTTGTTCAGTATTGGTGACGACCTGGAGATTGGAATCATAACTGAACGATAGAGCCGTCTGGGCAGCCAGGTAATCGGACATGGCCTTCAGCAGTTTCTTGGCTTCGGGCGAGTTGGTCACCCGCACGAGTTCGACGCGACGATTGAGCGCTCTTCCTTCCTCTGTGTCGTTGCTGGCGATCGGCCGATCCTGCCCGGCACCCCCTGACATCAGCCTGTCAGGCTCGATCCCTCGCTCGGCCAGCGCTGCCTTGATCGTGTCGGCGCGCTCGAGTGAAAGACTTTCGTTGATCTCCGCGCTGCCGCTCGCATCCGTATGGCCGACAATTCTCAAGCTCCAATCCGGGAAGTTCTTGAGGGCGGTCGCGATGTCGTCGAGCAGTGGCTCGGCGCCCGGCTGCAATGTTGCCTTGCCGGTATCGAAGCGCAGTCCGTGAACATCGTACTGCTCCCTCGTTTGCAATGCCTGCTGCATCGCTTCCTTGCTGTACTGCATGGCCGGGTCGCTCACCCCTTGGGCCCAGGAAGCGTTACTTGCTATTGCAGAAAAGACAACTGCCGAAAAAATATTTCCAACAAACCGTCTACGAATTGACTTATGTCTAGTTGCCAACCTGCCGACGCTGATGATTTTTTCCCGCCCAGACATGTTCGTGGGTGCGTTTAACATCGCAACAATCCTTCTAATTTTACTTTAGGATTGAATTACAATGCACTTTCAATGCTATAATTAGAGAGAATATTAAGAGAAATAAATATATCAAAATTTAAAAAAACCGACACTTTAATTTGCGGGTCTATTTCGCACGATCCGCATGGCATCTGTCGGGTCGAGAACGACATCCTTGAAGCACTGAGCAGTCCCAAACGACAACGACCTTGAACTGGCGCAGCCGGAAATCATGATCCGGGGCGCTGCAAGGGCTCTACAGGCTGAACCAAGCGGAGTATGATATCGTTGTTTCCGGTCTACCCGCATCCGAGTTCTCTTTCCATGTCCAGGATCACACCGCGCTGGGAATGGCGGTCCTTCGGGAGCCGCTTCGGGTTGGCTGACGCGCAGCTTGCGCAAATGGAACCGACAGGCGTTCAGGAGAGCGATGAAATCTATCTGCTCGCTCCCGGCGGCGAGAACGTGAAAGTGCGCGACCGCCTGATGGACCTGAAGGTCCTGCGGGTGGTTAGCCCGGAAGGGCTGGAACAGTGGGAGCCAGTGCTCAAGACGGGATTTCCGCTGTCTTCGAGCGACACCGCGGCGGTTCTTGGCGCGCTTCATCAGCCTGTGCCTGGTTCCTTGCGCGAGGGTTACACGCTCGACGCGTTCCTCGAGACATTCGCAGGCCAGGACAGCGGGCTCCGGGTCGTAAAGGTCCACAAGCGGCGGGTACGATACGTGATCGGCGGCTGCACGTCCGAGCTCTCGGATGTCATTGGAAACGGAAAGGCCACCCGAACGATCGCGGTGGAATCGGAGGACGGCGGCGCTGTCGTCCGGGCCGTGGAGGGATTGGGGCTCGGCGGCTACACGAATGTCAGCTATCCCCGCGGCCTCGCAGCTCTGATCGACGGTGCGCCGGAGAGCTATGCCGTGGTCGACGTCGGGACCAACTCGGTGAAGTTCCATGCGGCCGCGCGCGATCCGGACGGCAGGTGGCGCACCCTTGCCGATCGCGCCGAGGTGACCCGCCTTGGCGAGGGGCTTGCGGAAACCGGCCGCATCGGCGATGCGCCGCTCGAGCGGACGGCGGCCGCGATTGCCAAGATGGCGGAGGAAGCCCGGCGAATGGGTGTGCGGGCCATCGCAGCAGTCGGTACCGCCGGACTGAGGATCGCTGCCAACACCGCCGACGTCGTCGCCGCGGTTCGCGCGCGCACCGGCCTTACGATCGAGGTCATTTCGGGTGAGGAAGAGGCCCGGCTGGCCTATCTGGCCACGACGGCCGCCTTGGGATCGACGGCGGGCTCGCTCGTCGTCTTCGACACCGGCGGCGGCAGTTCCCAGTTCACCTTCGGGCAAGGGGGCACGATCGACGAGCGCTTCAGCGTCGACGTCGGCGCCGCGCGCTACACCGACCGGTTCGGGCTGGACGGCGCCGTATCCGACGAGGTGCTGCGCGAGGCAATGTCGGCGATCTCGGCGGATCTCCACCGCCTCGACGGGCGCCCCTCTCCGGACAAGCTCGTGGGCATGGGCGGCGCGATAACCAACCTCACGGCGGTCAAGCATGGCCTTGCCACGTATGACCCAGACATCGTGCAGGGCACCGTCCTCGACAGTGCCGAGATCGACCGTCAGATCGAGCTCTACCGATCTCGCGATGCCAACGCCAGGCGAACCATCACCGGACTGCAGGCGAACCGCGCGGAGGTCATACTCGCGGGTGCCCTGATCGTTCGCACGATCATGCAGAAGCTTGGAAAGGCCGCGCTCACGGTCAGCGACCGCGGCCTGCGCCACGGCCTGATGGTGGAACGGTTCGGCACATAGGCGTCGGCAAGTCAGGTAATGGACACAACCGGATACCCAGGGGGACAAGATGGCTACCCTCAAGACAGTAGAATCGCCTCAAACCACTAAAGCGACGACCATGTCGGGCGAGGATGCGCTCAAGGTGCTGGAACTCCTGAAGGGGTCGACCAGCGTCGAGCTCAAGCTGATGGTTCCCGACATGGGTCATCGCGCAGCGGTCAAGGGACTCCGCTTCGACCCGGTCGAGGCGGAGCCACGGCAGGCCTATTTCTTCGATACCCCCGACCTCGCGCTGAACAAGGCTGGCGTGGTCGTGCGCGCCCGGAGAATCCAGGGCGGTGGTGGGGATACCGTTATCAAGCTGCGCCCCGTCGATCCGGAAACGATCGATCCCGAGCTGCGCCGTGTGCCGGGCTTCAAGATCGAACTCGACGCCATGCCGGGTGGATACGTCTGTTCGGCCTCCTACAAGGGCGTATGCACGGGCCAGGAGGTGCTCGATGTAACGGAAGGCCGATCGCCGCTCGAGCC
Source organism: Mycoplana rhizolycopersici (assembly GCF_013378445.1). Lineage (GTDB taxonomy): Bacteria > Pseudomonadota > Alphaproteobacteria > Rhizobiales > Rhizobiaceae > Mycoplana > Mycoplana rhizolycopersici. Next base: position 5,302 of record NZ_JABXYK010000012.1, on the reverse strand, counting down.
GCTGTTTTCCCGAGAACAGCGCGCCTTCTACCAGGCACACGCTCCTGTGGGCATCACACTCGACTCCCTTGTGGCGCTGGGACCGACCTACCTTCTCCGCATCAAGTACCAGCCGAAGGACTTCAATCGACGCGTGACGGTCGAACTTTGGCTCTACCCGGACGGATCCCGCATCTTCGAGATCTCGACGAAGTGCAGACCCGACGAGGCCTTTCAGGTGGCTGTGGAATTCCGGGCCTTCCTGGGCAAGTGCGGCGTCGCGGCCGAGCCGAGCGACGAGACGAAAACGAGGAGCGCACTCGAGTTTTTCAGCAGGGAGATCCCGCCGGAAAAGAAAGGATGACATGCCGGCGCGTGAAGGCGTCTGCGCGACCCGAAAAGACAAGGCAGGCCGCGGTACCCGCCCCCCTATTCGCATCACCTCTCTTCTGGCAAGGTATAGTATGCGAACGCCGCGCCGAAGCGCCGCGGGCTCTAAGAACAGTGTCATTTGAAGGAAGCAGCCGTGGATTCGAAGCCGCTTTCAGATCAGGCCGATGCTGTCGCCGCCAATCGCAATCCGTTGCGCAGGACAGCACTCATCATCGTCCTCCTGGCACTCGTCCTCTTCGTGCTGTCCGTCTTCATGGAAAGACGGACGCCTTCCACGTCCCAGGCGCAGGCCCAGGCCTATGTCGTGGGCATCGCGGCTGAAGTGACGGGACAGGTAATCGAGGTCAACGTTTCCGACAATTCGTGGGTGGAAGCCAACCAGGTCCTTTTCCGCATCGATCCTGATCAATTCGAGCTCGCCGTTGCGGATGCAGAAGCCGCACTGGCGAGCGTCGGGCAAAGCATCGGTGCGTCGACTGCGGCTGTCGATTCCGCGCAGGCCAAGCTGGTGCAGGCACAGGCGGAACGCGACCATATGCGCGACGAGGTGGCCCGGGCGAGCGGACTGGTGAAGCAGGGCGTGTACCCCGAGGCCCGGTACGATGCGACCAAGACCGCCTACGATCAGGCCGAGGCGTCGGTTTCGGGGGCGGAGGCGGAACTTGCCAAAGCCAGGGAGGAGCTTGGTCCAGCCGGCCAGGACAATCCGCAGATTCGCGAGGCGCTCGCGGCACTGGAACTCGCCCGGCTCGATCTGTTGCGCACGACCGTCCGCGCGCCGTCAGCGGGCGCTATCACCAATCTGCAGCTCTCGATCGGCAAGGTCGTCACGGCGGGCCAGCCGGCGATGACGTTCATAGATATCGGAACAGTCTGGATCAACGCCGCCTTCAAGGAGAACAGCCTGGAGAATGTCGCCATAGGCAACCGGGCGGAGGTTCTTTTCGATGCGCTGCCAGGTCGGCTCTTTCCTGCCAGGGTCGAAAGCATCGGCGCCGGCGTATCGCAGGAGGGGACCGATCCGGGGACAGGACTGCCGACGATCCGAAACGACACCGGCTGGGTCAGGGAGGCGCAGCGCTTTCCCGTCAGGTTGGTTCTGGACGGGGAGCGTCCTCGAGGGATCCGCTATGGCTCACAGGCGAACGTCGTCATCTACACCGGGGATCATCCGATAACCAATACCTGGGGCTGGCTTTGGATCCGCATCGTGTCAGTGCTGACCTATGTCGGCTGATCGCGACAATCCTCTTGCCGAGCAGCGTCGAAAGGGACTGCGGGTGGCGTTTGCAGTCTCCGTGGGCTTCACCGCCGCCGTGGCAATGGGTGCGATCGTGCCGTTCCTCGTGCCCATGTTTGCCGCGCAGTTCCTGTTGGGCAGCACCGCCCCGATGCCGCTGGGCAAGACATTGGGGGCAGCCTTGCTGATCTTCTTTACGGGTGTCGGCATGATGGTGCTGACCAACCTGTTCGGCGATCGTCATGCGACCTTCCTGATCCTCTTGGGGCTGATCTACTTCTTCTGCTTCGTGGCGCAGTTGTCGGGCAAAGGTGGTCCCGCGATCTTTCTTGTACAGGTGGTCGCAATCATGGTTCCGCTGATCGGGATTCTGAACAAGGACCTTGCGAATTCGATCCTTTCGATCCTCGTGACCGGCATCCTCGGCGGCACGCTTCTGATGTGGCTGGCCCATGCGGTGATCCCGGAGCCGCCTTCGACGCGCGCCGTGGAGACTTCGGCTACCGTCCGGTCGCCTTCTTACCGGCGGGCACTGGCGAATACGGCAATCCTGCTGGTGGCGGTCGCGGCCTGCCTGATCAACGATCAACTGTCCGCAGCACTCGTGATCCCCATCACCGTCGCCTCGCTGCTCGGCCAGCTCGATCTCTCTGCGAGCGGCCGCGTGGCTATCGGGCTGGTGATCGTCAATCTGTCGGGCGGGATCCTGGCATCCGTCGCCTACTCCATCCTCATGCTGCGCCCCAACCTGTTTACGATCTTCCTGATCGTGCTGGCGGTAACGCTGATCCTTGGCGGGCGCGCCGCGGCCGCTTCGAAAGACGCCAAGATGTTCGCAGGCGCGCTGACGACGTTCCTGATCCTGTTCGGGCTCGGCGTGTCACCGGTGCCCGGCAGCGCTGCCGAATCTTTCGCGACCCGCATCGTCTTTGTCGGCACAGCCTTGATCTATGCGCTGCTGTTGGCTGTACTCCTTTGGCCAAGATCGGAGTTGCGGGAAGGCCAAGCCAGTTGACAAGCGCGGGTCTCGGAGGTTCCGTTTGCCCTCCCCGGAAACGTGCAGGACGTACTCAGGCGGCCGGGGCCGACCGTTTTCCTTTTGCGCCAAGCCAAAGCTGCAACACGGTCCAGAGCACGGCGAGCGTCGTCGCACCGATGAACATGCCGGTAAAACCCCAGGCAGCCAGTCCGCCGATGACGCCGATGAAGAGCACGAGCATCGGTAGTTCGCCGCTGCGCGCAATCAGCATGGGCTTGACGAAGGTGTCGGTCCCCATCAGCGCAACAATCCCCCATACGACCATGAAAATTGCCCAGCCGGTCTGACCCTCGGCACCCAGCCAGATTGCCACCGGCACCCAAACCAGCAACGGCCCGATTTGGATGACGGCCAGGAAAAACGTCGCTGCGGCCAAGGCAACGGCTCCTGGAACGCCGGCGACTGCGAAGCCGATCCAGGCCAGTACCCCCTCGAGCACGGCGGTTCCAACGACACCGACTGCAACGCCCTGTATGGCCTTCCCCGCAGCAGCCAGGTCTTCTCTTCCGCTCGGCCCGACGATGTGCTCGAGGATGGCGGTGATGTACCCCAATACGCGGTCGCGTGAGGCATGAAATATCGCGGCCACAATCACACCCGCGAAAATTTCAAGGACAGCGAACAAGAGGCCTGCCCCCAGAGCCAGGAGCCACTTTCCTATCGCCGCGAGTTGCGGCTGGTATCGCTCCAGCAACACCAGGCCATCGCGCTGCAGGTTCTGCCAGAACGCCGCCACGTCGTCGCCGACCAGCGGAAGTCCCGTAAGCCAACCGGGAAGGTTGGGGATACCGCGCGTACCGGCCTCCCTGAGCCAGGCCTCGGCGACACTCAGATAGCTGGCAATGGATGAGCAGAGATAGATCAGCGGCACGATGGTGATGGCCGCGGTGACGACGCCGAAAATCACGGCTGCGAGCTTTCGTCTCCCGTCCAGCAGTTCGACCAATCGATCAAACAGCCCCGCGGTGGCGATGGACAGGATCACCGCATAGGTCAGGATGCCGACAAAGGGCAACAACACCCGGAAAGACGCGGCTATCAGCAGGGACATCAGCAACAATGCCAGGGCGGTCTCCACGACATACTGGCGCTGTCCCCCGTCGCTACGCACTTCTTGCATGACAACACCTCCTGGATTGGATCGGAAGTCGAAGCCTGTCCCAGCGGGGGAGCAGGCGCACATGACTGCGTAACACTGGTCCTCGTTTCCCCCGCGGTGGGTCCCGCACCGCAATCGGCTGTCTCACGATCTGGCGTTCTCCCCATGCGCGTCCCGTCGCGAGAACCATATTTCCGAGACCTTGAACAGAAATGCCGTGGTCCAGCCGAACAACAGGATCCCGTTCACGCCTTCGATGGCACTGGCGAGCCGCCACTCGGGGGATAGCGTGATGTCGCCATAACCGATCGTGGCGAAGGTAATCGCCGAGAAATAGACGGCTTCCTCGAAGCTCGGCAGTTCGCCCGTCAGCCGGTACACAACCGCCCACACCATGATCTCGATAAGGTGTGCAATCACAAAACCGACGACAAAAAAGCAAGTGATGCCCAGTCGGGCGTACCCGGCAAGCTTCCTGGACCCGGTCAAGGGACCTCGTCCTATATGGAACAGCAGCATCACTGCCGTGCCGTGAATGAAGATCGTGGTCAGCAGCACAGCAATGGCCGTGATAACTTGAAGCAACATCTTGGCCCGCCCTCCCCGCAACTTGCCGTGTCCTTCAACCGCGCCGTCGCCCGGTCGTCGAACAAAGCTGCTTGTCCACTCCGGTGGCGCTGGACCAGCGCCGCTGTTCCAGCGGCGAGACTGAATTTGCGGTTCTTGGACACCAGCCTGCCTCAGAAACCCGCGAGGCAAAAGTAACTTACTGTAGCGGTGGGGTTGCGTCCGGTTTCCGGTCGCATGATCCCGTCACCCTTCGCCGCACCGGAGGTCCCCAGCCGCAGATCTCCGCAATCCCAAGAGCGCCTCACTCACACCGCCCCAAATTGAAGGGCGACGACATTGCATGTGAACCATGCTATCGTTTTCCCTGAACATAGGTGGGAGCAGCCATGTGACGCCGCTGTTCACGGCGCATTTTCCCTAGCGCTCAATTGGGCGCGCCGGTTTTCACTCGTTTCAACTCGACCGCACGACGGCGCAAACAGGATCGACAGGTCGGCAGTCGTTCGCGAGGGCGAAGTGGGCTACATCAAACAGATTCTCGCCTCCGAAGCCGACGACGTGACGATGAAAGCGCAGATCATAAGGCGTCTCGAAGAAGACTAATCGCCGCGTTGACGATCCCTATTGCAAGGCCAGCGATCAGGTCAAAGCCGCCCTCAACGCCCACCCCAACGTCGAGATCCGTCTGTTCAACCCGACGAGGAACCGGAGGTGGTCCAGGCGCTGGCGGCTCAAGGCGCCGAGCTGCGCGATAGTCTCGTGTGGGCGCCAGGCCGGATCATCGCCGACGACCCGGAAGCAATCGCCCGCGGCAAGGCAGCCGACGACGTGGTCGCCTTCATTCGCGGACGGGTCGGATGACGTCCCGAGAGGTGGTGTATCAGGCTAGCGGTGGTCATCGGCTTTTTCCGGTAGGGTTGGGTTGTTCAAGCACAACCTGATGGAAAGACCACCGATGACCAATGACATGATGGACCTGCGC
>NZ_JABXYK010000011.1 GCF_013378445.1 Mycoplana rhizolycopersici | reverse complement strand
AATCCCTGAGTCGGGAGCACGGACTTGGGGGTGGGGGGCTGGTGGCGAGGCCGCCAAGGCGGCCTCGCCGGCGGATGGCTTCAAGCCGTAAGCGCTTTCGCATTCTGTTCGAGGAACGCTTCCAGGCTCTGCGGCTTGCGTCCCGTCAGAGCTTCGATGTCGCCGGTCACCATTGCGATCTTGCCGTCCCGTGTATTGGTATCGAACGAGACGATCGTCGGGATCAGGACATCCGGCAGACCGGCACCCTTCAGGCCCTCGGCGAGCTGCTCGTCGCTGACGTGGACGACCTGCAACGGCAGGCCGGTGGCCTTGCCGGCGGCGGCGGCTATCTCCTCGACCGTATGGGCTGCCGGGCCGGTGAACGTATAGATCTTGCTGTCCTTGTCCTGCGACAGAAGGGATGCCGCGATCGCAGCGCCGATGTCGGCGCGTGCGACGTGGGCGATGAGGCCCTGGCCGGATGCGCTGTACCACTGGCCGGTCTTCAGGGCATGCGGCAGCGCCATGAACAGGTTCTCCAGATACCAGCCGTTGCGGAAGATCGTATAGGGGATGCCGGTCGCCTTGATCGCATTCTCTGTTCCAAGATGATCGCCGGCGAAGGTGACGCGGGAGTCGTCGGGCTGCGGCAGGGAGGTGTAGAAGATACGCTCTACGCCGGCCTTCGCAGCGGCTTCGACGGCGGCCTTGTGCTGGTTCAGCCGCTTGCCCGGTTCGCCGAGTGCGTCGGTCGAGATGATCAGTGCCTTGTCGACGCCGGCGAAGGCCGCGGGCAGGCTGGATGGATCGTCGAAATCGACCTTGCGGAGGGTAACGCCGCGGGCGCCGTAGTCTGCAAGCTTTGCCGTATCGCGGGAGGCGGCGATGATGGAGGCGGGGGCGATCTCGCCCGATGCGAGCAGCTGGTCGAGGACGATGCGGCCAAGCTGGCCGGCGGCGCCGGTGATGAGGATGGTCTCGGACATTGCAATTCCCTTTTCAGGTCCATCGGGAGAGGTGGTTCTCTTCCGTTTCATGGTCTCATATTGAGACCTTGGCCTGTTCTATGCTAGGAACGGCGCTTGTAAAGGAGGCAGTTTTGGCTCCCGTGGTTACCTGGAAGGAACCTTGCCATGAACAGGATTGCGCAGCCGACCGAAGGCGAAAGGGTGATCATCATTGACGGTGTTGCCATGTCGAGGGACAATTGCCCGGTGCGGGACGTGCTCGATCACATCGGCGGGAAATGGAACTCGCTGATGATTTTGGCGCTGGCCAACGGGCCGATGCGCTTTTCGCAGCTTCGGCGTTTCATTCCCGACATCTCGCAGCGCATGCTGACCCAGACCCTGCGCGATCTGCAGCGCGACGGCTACCTGATCCGCACGGTCTATCCCACCCAGCCGCCCAGTGTCGAATATGCGCTGACCGAACTCGGGCAATCCCTGCTGGTACCGCTGCGGGTGCTCGTGCAGTGGTCGCAGGACAATCATCCCGCCATCAGGAGGGCGCGCAGTGCCTTCGACGGAAAGGGCAGGGACTAGGCTCGCGCATTCAATCGTCCCGACAGCACGGGGCCGACTATCGCCGATCCCGTCCCAGCCTGACCGCTGTTCTCAGTGCACGGCTCGCATGAAAAGAAAGCCGTTGTGCCCATCTACTGTCGCGAAGATTGTAGCTCTAGGCGCATCGCCCTGACATTCGTCAGGTCTCGATGGTGATGCCGGGCACAAAGCAGGCGGAATTTCGGAATGCAGGATCTTCATCACCTCGTAGTCGTCGGCGGCGGATTTGGCGGCCTTCAGCTCGTCAATTCGCTGAAGGGTGCGCCCCTTCGGATCACGCTGATTGACCGCCGCAACCATCATCTCTTCCAGCCGCTACTCTACCAGGTCGCAACCACGGTCCTGGCGACCTCGGAGGTCGCCTGGCCGATCCGCCATCTCTACCGCCACCGGGCGGAGGTCACAACGCTGCTGGACGAGGTCGTGGGCGTCGATCCTGTGGCCAAGACCGTGCAGCTCGGCGGTGGTGGCACGGTCGCCTACGACACGCTGGTGCTCGCCACAGGCGCGACGCACGCCTATTTCGGCCATGACGAGTGGGAGCCGGTCGCTCCGGGCCTTAAGACGCTGGAGGACGCCACGACCATCCGCCGCCGGATCCTGCTTGCCTTCGAGCGGGCGGAACTTTCGAGCGATGCGGCGGAGCGCGAGGCGCTTTTGACCTTCGTCATCATCGGCGCCGGCCCGACCGGCGTCGAGCTCGCCGGCATCATCGCCGAGCTGGCGCAACGCACCCTGCCCGAAGAGTTCCGCCATATCGATACGCGTCAGGCGAAGGTCATTCTCGTGGAGGCCGGACCGCGCATCCTGGCCGCCTTCAGCGAACCGCTGTCGGACTATGCCCGGCGTTCGCTGGAGAAACTGGGCGTCGAGGTGCGCACCGGCGTACCGGTGACCGCCTGCACGGCCGAGGGGGTGACGATCGGCGACACGTTCGTGCCGAGCCGCACGCTCGTCTGGGCGGCCGGCGTACAGGCCTCCCCGGCGGCGCGCTGGCTCGGCATACCTTGTGACCGGGCAGGGCGGGCAATCGTCGGGCCGGACCTGTCGGCGCCTGGCATTGCGGATGTGTTCGTGATCGGCGACACGGCATCGGTGATCCAGGAAGATGGCAAGCCGGTGCCGGGCATCGCGCCTGCGGCCAAGCAGCAGGGCACCTATCTCGCCCGTCTCATCCGCGCCAGGCTATCGGGCAGGCCCGCGCCGGGGGCGTTCCGCTACTGGCATCAGGGGAGCCTTGCCACGATCGGCCGGCGTGCGGCGATCATCGAATTCGGAAAGTTCAAGCTGAAGGGCGCGTTTGCCTGGTGGTTGTGGGGCATCGCCCACATCTATTTCCTGATCGGCACGCGCAGCCGCTTTGCCGTCGCCTGGAGCTGGCTGTGGATCTTCCTCAGCGGCCAGCACAGCGCCCGCCTGATCACGCAGAGGGAAACGATTCAGCAGCGGGAAAGCCGGGAGGGGCCGTAGGCGCGCCTCGGTTCGGCGGGTGGGAAACGGAATAGAAAAAAGGCCGGATCGCTCCGGCCTTTCCAGGTCACTCTCCGCTGCCGCAATCGGCGGCGGCGCTGCCTTGAAAAATCAGGCGGCGACCAGCTGGTCGGCGGACATCTTGCCCGACTTGCGGTCGCGGATGAGCTCGTAGCTGACCTTCTGACCTTCGTTCAGGCCAGCGAGGCCCGCGCGCTGTACAGCCGAGATATGTACGAAAACGTCCGGCTCGCCGTTATCGGGAGCGATGAAGCCGTAGCCTTTGGTGGTGTTGAACCATTTTACGGTACCAGTTGCCATGACGAAACCCTTTCTGTGGCATTGCTGATAGCTCACCGGTCCTAAGACCGAAGAACTGGATTTGGTCGAAATTGAAGGGGAAGTTCGTCAAACTGCGCTGAAGCGCAAAAGCAAAAGTCGTCGTTCAATTGTCGATCCAAGAGAAATAATTGGTTCGCTTGACGAGGTCAAGGTACGAGCCGCGCGCCTTGATGGCCGGAAAGCTGTCTTTCTGGCGGCTGCGCATGCCGCAGGCAGCAACCACGCGGCATGCCATCCGGACGAGATCCACCGCGCCGCGGGGGGCGCGGCGGCCAATTCAGGCATCAATGAAGTGGCGATGCGGCGCAGCCTTCGGTCTGAACGAAGACCGACGGGGCTTCGCCTTCCTGCAGACGGCGCTTGCGGATGAGGACGGCCATGACCCGGGCGGCCGTGGAGAACGTCATGACATCCAGCGGGCCTTCGCCGTCCCAGGGTTTGGTCAGCCGTTCGGTCACCAGTTCCCGGGCGGTCTTGGGCAGAATGTCGGTGCATTCGCGCATGGCATCGAAGACTGTGCTGATCGGCACGAGCGTGCCTTCGTGCATCACCGACGGTTCGGGTTCGCCGGGCTTCCAGTCGTGGAAGGCATCGATTGCGTCGCGAAAGAGAAGTTGCAGGGTGATCGGAGCGTGTCCTTCGTGAAGGTCAGGCAGGAAACTCATCATTTTCTGTCTCCTTGGCGTCGGGGTGAGCTGCTTACTCCTGCAGCGATCGCTCTCAGGTTGCTGACATCCTGAAAGGCGACCTCACCAATTCTATCGAGATGAAATGTCTTGGGAAGAGAAAAATGATGCGTGAATGGGCGCTAATTTACCGCCATTTGGGAATTTTGTTTCCGTTCAATCGTTTAAGCAGTCGTTCTCATGTGCAGATTCATGGCGGCACGAGGGCGACATTGCGGCCAGGACCTGCTTTGCACTGAAGAATCGTGTCGACCGGTCCGATTTTGACGCGTTCGTGCGGGATCGTAGGGGCATGGCGGATTTGCAGTTGACGGTTTGTGACAATCGGCCTAGAACGTCGCCGAACCGTACCGTACGGTACGCAATCTTGAATATTGTAAGGGTGGATCGTGCAGGTCGTCGAGGAGAGCGCAGCGAAGGTGAATGGGGCCGGTCTGACCGAGCGCCAGAGCGCCGTGCTGGAAAGCGCGCTCAACCTCCTCGTGGAAGGTGGCGAAAAGGCGGTGACGACCGCTGGCGTCGCGCGCGCCGCGAACTGCTCCAAGGAAAGCCTCTACAAGTGGTTCGGCGACCGTGACGGCCTGCTGTCGGCGATGATCGGCTATCAGGCGGGCAAGGTCCGGACCGTCGAGGTTCGGGCCGAGACGCTGACGGTGGAGGGGCTGCGCCGGCATCTGTCCGCGTTCGCGCTCGACCTGCTGGACGTTCTTTCCGGCGACGTGTCGCTGGCCTTGAACAGGCTGGCGATTGGCCAGACGGTCAGGGGCGAGCGCCGTGGCGGTGCGGCCAGCGGCGAGGCGACGCTAGGTCGGTTGCTGGAAGAGCGCGGGCGCCGTCAGATCGGCCGCCGCGCGACGACGTTGCTGGAGGCCGGACGCAAGGCGGGCCTGCTGGCGTTCGAAGACGCGGATGAGGCCTACGGCACGCTCTACGGACTGATCGTGACGGATGCGCATCTGCGTATGCTGCTCGGCGAGGATCCGCGGGCCATGAAAAAGGAATTCGCCGGGCGGGCGGAACGGGCGGTGACGTCGTTCCTCACCCTCTACGGCGTAGGTGCAATGGCCGACGCATAGGGCGGCTGGCCGAAACTGTCTGACAAGCAAGGGAAGGAAACGAAAATGCGCGTCTATTACGATCGTGATGCCGATCTCAACCTCATCAAGGCGAAGAACGTTGCCGTCGTCGGCTACGGTTCGCAGGGCCGTGCACACGCCCTCAACCTCAAGGATTCCGGCGCCAAGAACGTCGTGATCGCGCTCAAGGCGGGCTCGCCGACCATCAAGAAGGTCGAAGCCGACGGCTTCAAGGTCATGACGGTTGCCGAAGCTGCCAAGTGGGCCGACCTCCTGATGATGGCGACCCCGGACGAGCTCCAGGCCGACATCTACAAGGCCGAGATCGCCGGTAACATCCGTGACGGCGCTGCCATCGCGTTCGCACACGGCCTCAACGTCCACTTCGGCCTGATCGAGCCTAAGTCCTCGGTTGACGTCGTCATGATCGCGCCGAAGGGTCCGGGCCACACGGTTCGTGGCGAATACCAGAAGGGCGGCGGCGTTCCCTGCCTCGTTGCCGTTCATCAGAACGCCTCGGGCAACGCCCTTGACCTCGCGCTCTCCTACGCCTGCGGCGTCGGCGGCGGCCGTTCGGGCATCATCGAAACCAACTTCAAGGAAGAGTGCGAAACCGACCTCTTCGGCGAGCAGGTCGTTCTCTGCGGCGGTCTCGTCGAGCTGATCCGCGCCGGTTTCGAAACGCTGGTCGAAGGCGGTTACGCCCCGGAAATGGCTTATTTCGAGTGCCTGCACGAAGTGAAGCTCATCGTCGACCTGATCTATGAAGGCGGCATCGCCAACATGAACTACTCGATCTCGAACACGGCCGAGTGGGGCGAATACGTCACGGGTCCGCGCATCATCACCGACGAAACGAAGGCTGAGATGAAGCGCGTCCTGAAGGACATCCAGACCGGCAAGTTCACCTCCGAGTGGATGCAGGAATGGAAGGCTGGCGGCGCACGCTTCAAGGGCATCCGCCGCAACAACGACGCCCACCAGATCGAAGAAGTCGGCACCAAGCTGCGCGCCATGATGCCCTGGATCGGCAAGAACAAGCTGGTCGACAAGTCGGTCAACTGATCATTTCGATGTCTCGCTGAGGCGAGCTTGCATCTCATTGCTGAAACCGGGCGGGCAACCGTCCGGTTTTTTCGTGTTCTCGGCGTTCTTGATTGTTTGGGGTTAACCCATGCCACTTTCTCTCGGGCCGCTTATCCTGCGTGGCGAACGTGCAGGCGCCGCCTTTCTATAGAGCATTGCGCTGCGGGCATTTTTTCTGCTATTTTACCTTTGGTTGTAGTTGATCGATGGAGGGCGTGCCGTGAAACTGCAGTCCGCATTGGAATTACAGGGAGAGGTCTTCCGCAAGGTCTTCAATTTTGAAGAGTTGCCGATGGCCGCTGTCGGCGAGGCGCCGGCGGCTTCCACCTTTGTCGATCCGATTCTCATGGACGAAGAACAAGCCCGCCGCCGCTCGCTGACCAGCGCCCGCCGGCGTATCGCAGAGGATATTGCGCTCGGCATCGCGGAGGGACCCGGGGACGAGGAAGCGCAACTTGCTGTTCTCGTTCAAAACCACCTGCTGATGAACAGTTCGGTGATCGACGAGATCCGCACTCTTTCAAGGCGCGAGGCGGAGATCATCTATATAGGTCGGCAAGTCCCATTGTGGACCCAGACCCGGAACCAGCCGCTGCGCATCGGATGCAGCACATCGCCGGCAACGGTGAACTACAGTGGTACCCTTGGCTGCTTCTGCCGGGATTCCCAAGGCGACAGGATGGGCATTCTCTCAAACAACCATGTGTTGGCCGACGTGAATCGGGTGCCGATCGGCACACCCGTCATCCAGCAGGCGGTAGGCGACGCCGGGCACCGGACGAGAGATGTGGTTGGCAGTCTTACCCGCTTCGTCCCAATTCAGTTCGGCGGCTTGCCGAATGCCGTGGATGCTGCGTTCGCAGAGTTGGGAGACCATGGGCGAGGCGTAGATACGCGCGGCATCTACGATAGCCGTACGCCTCCAGTTCAGGTGTTGACCCTGCAGCCGACGGGTGTCGTGCAGGCGTTTCCGGGGATGCCGGTCTTCAAGACCGGGCGGACAACGAGGCATACGGCCGGCAAGGTGCGGGCGGTCAATGTGAATAACTACGTCGTCAATATGGGGGTTGGGCTTGCGCGCTTCGACGGCCAGATCACCTTCGAAATGGACAACAATCCCGCTCGCGCGTTCTCTGCACCCGGCGACAGCGGTTCACTCATCGTCGATGGCCAGGGCGTTCCGGTGGCGCTTCTGTTTGCGGGGTCACAATCCGGCGGTGCAGGAAACCTTGGCATCACTGGCGGAAATCCTATATCTTCGGTCAAGGCTCAGTTGGGCGTAATACTGATCTGAGGATTTTGCGATGGGTGCGTTGCGGCATTCGATCGACCAGGCGACCGCGATCCAGAAGGACTTCGAGGAAGCATATGCCAATGAAAGTGGTGTGGTCGGTATCGGAATCAGTCTGAATGACAAGCACGACGATCTCGCCATAAACGTTCAAGTCTCCAAGCCGGCGACTGTGCAGAAGCTTCCGAAAACATTTGACGGCCTCGATGTCGTTGTCGATGTCGTGGGGGCTGTCAGGGCGTTTTGATCCCCCTGCCAACGAAGAGTGGGTATCCTCATAGTCCTGTTACTGTGAGGGAATGCGACTGGGATTAGTAATCTGCAAGATTTGTTTGCCATACCGCGTGGCTTTCCCGAGTGTTGCAGGATTTTTTTTGTGTCCACTTGCACTGTTCCTTCGTTTTACACCGCTTTTATGTGATCCCAGCCCGAGGGTGCGTTGACGCCCCCGGCAAGTCCGTGCATCTTCGCCAGCGTAGTGAGGGATGTCGCCGGACGGGGATGCTTCAGGAGAGAAGCGAGCCGGCGACAAATCCATCAACATGATTGCCTTTGCATACATGCAGTTCTTTCTGGAATTCCTGGGAGTGTGCTGTGAAGCGACGTGCATCGATTGTCTTATTGTCGACGGCTTTTGCCAGTGTCTTTGCGGCTGTGGGCGCGCACGCGGCTGATCTCGTCATTTCCGCGCCGAACTGGCCCTCCGGGCAGGCAACCGCCAACATTCTCAAGATCGGTATCGAAAAGACGCTGGGGCTTGCCGTCGACGTCAAGCCGATGGGTACGATGAACGCGTTCGTCGGCCTGGAAAAGGGAACGGTCGACGTGCAGCCGGAAATCTGGCGGCCGAATTTCGACGATCTCGTCAGGAAGTATGTCGACGAGAAGGGTGCCGTTACACTGGCGGGCAAGAGCGTCGCTGCGTGGCAGGGGCTCTGCGCCACGCCTTCGGCAGCCAAGACGATCAAGTCCATAGGCGACCTCGGCGATCCCGAGAAGACGAAAGTCCTGGATACCGACGGCGACGGCAAGGGCGAGATGTGGATCGGCGCTCCGACCTGGCTTTCGACGGGGATCGAGCAGGTGCGGGCCAAAAGCTACGGCTACGGCGAAAACATGACGCTGGTCGAGACGGAAGAGGACGTCGCCATGGCGGCGGTCGATGCGGCGGTCGCCACCGACCAGCCGATGGTCTTCTACTGCTACGCGCCGCACCACGTCTTTCAGCTTCACGAACTGACAAGGCTGGAAGAACCGGCACACGATGCGGCCAAGTGGAAGCTCGCCCCGGCCAGCGATCCGCTCTGGATCGAGAAGTCGAGTGCCACGACCGCCTGGGATGCGGCACATTTCCAGATCGGCTATTCGTCCGCGCTTACCGCGAAGCGGCCCGAGGTCGCGAACTTTCTGGAGCATGCGGACTTTACCGCCGACGAGGTGACGCAGATGAGCTACGCCCTCGGCGTGGAGCGCCAGGAACCGCTTGAATTCGCCCGGAAGTGGGTCGAGCAGAACGAAGCGCGGGTCGAGGGGTGGGCCAAGCCATGAGTGCGGTTCGGGAAAAGAAAAGGACGAGCCGCCTTGGTCGCCTGGGATTGCTTCTGGCGGCGGCTGGCATCGCACTGGGGCCGCTTGTGGCGCTGGCGCAGACGCAGATTTACGATGCCAAGACGGGCAAATGGGTCGACTACGACAAGAAGAAGGCCCGGCAGCTCTATGCCCGCAACAAGCAACTGCCCGAAGCGTTCCAGCGGCAGGTCGTGCCGTTCAGGACCGCCGAAGCGCCGGGCACCATCATCATCGACGGCAACCAGCATTTTCTCTACCTGGTGCAGCCGGGCGGGAAGGCGATCCGCTACGGTATCGGCGTCGGGCGCGAGGGCTTTGGCTGGGCCGGCATGGTTCGTGTCGGCCGCAAGGCGGAAAACCCGACCTGGACGCCGCCGCCGGAGATGGTGGCGCGCGATCCCAATGCGGCGAAATGGGCGGCCGGCATGCCAGGTGGCCGTCCGGACAATCCCCTCGGACCGCGGGCTATGTATCTGTTCGTCGGCGACAGCGACACGATCTACCGCATCCACGGCACGATCGAGCCCTGGACGATCGGGCTCGACGTTTCGTCCGGCTGCATTCGCCTGAACAACGAGGATGTCATCGACCTCTACGATCGCGTCGACGTCGGCGCGAAAGTGATCGTGCTGATGCAGGGGGCAGCCCTCTACAAGGGCGTGTGAGTCGATCGCACAAAGAAGGAATGACGACGGCAGGACGCAACCGGCCGCGACGGCCGAAAGAGAGGATGTGTCTGGAATGGATGCAAGGGGGATCGCTTTCGGCTGGCTCACGCTGGCCGCAGCAGGAATGGTTACCGGCTGCCAGTCGGCGCCGGCGCCGCAGGACATGGCGCGGACCAGTCTCGGCACGGCGCCCGCGGATCTGCAACTGATGTGCGCCACCGCTGCGGCGGGTCCGTCCGGCGTCGACAGCAGCAGGATCCTGCCCACCAGTTCGAGCCAACTCGACGCGACCAACTACCGTGTTGATCTCGATGCGGCCGGCAACAGGTTCACCTGCGTCATCGACAGCAGCGGCTCGGTGAAATCGATCGGGCCTGCGACAGCCGGCGCCGCCCCGGCTGCACCGGTCGAGGCGGGTTAAAGCGTCTCGCGTCTATTTTGAGCCCTTCTGCCGGAGCAGATTTTCGTCTGGGCAGAGGCGATTGGCGAAGGGCATACCCCTGAGGTACGACCGAGCCGATCGCCTCTGATCCGGGCTGGAAGATGCTTGGCCCTTCGGGTTGGCTGAAACGGGTTGCCTGATCGACCGGCCGGCTTGGCCGTAGGGCATGGCTACGACACGCGCCGGCCGGTCGGCCATCCGGTTTCGTTTGAGCCAACAGAATGGCTCCAAACAGACGCACCGCTTCAGGCCGGCCCGGAAAATTCCCTGTCGATCGACCATGAAAGGGCCGATCGGCATGCGCTGCGCGTACGCCAGATGACGCAAGCGCTGATACCCGTCTGAACCCGATTGCAATCTCCGCGGAAAGGGAACATGATTTCGGCGTAGTCGTTTCACGATCGGGAGGATAGTGTGATGGCAACGTTCATATATCATTTCGCCTGGTTCGACGTTTTGATCCTGGGAGCGATCGCCGCATTGATCCTGGCAAGCCTTTGGGGCGAGAGGAAAGCCTGAAGGCGGAATGTTGCGATGCTTTTCCGCGGCGTCGCTGACGCTGCAGGAAGCGTATTGGCTGAAATGGGCGGCACTGCGTTGCCGCGTCTGACCCAGCGCTCACGTCGCGTTGTTGCGCCGCCGTGTCACGGAGTAGCCTCCAGCTACGCTGCGCGTCCGTGTCTCATATTGAACGATCGGATTGCGAACTGCGGCCCATATCCCCACTTGACGCTACCCAAAGCGGTTATCGCCAAAGGGCGGACCGGAGGCTCCGCGTGACCTTGCGGTGCGCGGAGCCCGATCGATCATTTCTCGGCGACGATCAGCTTGCGGTAGAGATGCCACGTGGCGTGGCCGAGGATCGGCATCATCACTGCAAGGCCGGCGAAGATGGGTATCGAGCCGATCATCAGGCAGGCGGCGACGATGAAGCCCCAGAAGGCGACCGGAATCGGGTTCATCATCGTGGCGCGCAGCGACGTCTCGACGGCGGCCACTGCGCCGACATCCCGGTCGAGCAGAAGCGGAAACGCGATAACGGTCGTTGCCAGCACCACGGCGGCGAAGCAGAAGCCGATCAGGTGGCCGAGAATGATCATCCGCCAGCCCGCGGCTGTCCCGAACACCTGTGACAGGAAAATGGAAAGGGACTGGGGCTGCTCGGTACCGAACAGGCTTGTATAGAGCCGATCGGCAGCGAGTATCCAGGTGACGAACAGCACCACCAGCATCGCGCCGACGGCAAGGATTGCGGGCAGGGCGGGCGAACGGCGGATCTCGAAGGCATGATACCAGGAGGTGTCCAGTCCGGCTTCGCGGCGCCGGCTGATTTCATAGAGGCCGAGTGCAAGCAGCGGGCCGAGCAGCGCGAAGCCTGCGGTCAGCGGGAACATGATCGGCATCAGATTGGCGCCGGAGCTCCAGATCATCAAGATGACGCCGGACAGCGGAAAGAGCAGGCAGAGAAAGGCGTAATGCGAGGGCTGCTCCCGGAAGTCGTCGATGCCCAGGAGAAAGGCGTCCCAGACTTCGCCCACGGTAATTTTGCGCACCTGTGGATGGGCGACCTTGTGCTGCGCGTCCGACATCACGTGAAATGTGGCCATGCTCAGTCCTCCTTGCCGGTTCGAACCGCAGGGTCACCGTGGGCACGGCCTCGAGCCACCGCACGGTGGTCCCTCAATGGTCCTCCGACAATAGCATTCCTGTTCCGGATTGTCCTGCTTCTTGAGGTTCGCCCTTGACATGGGGGCGCAGCGATCGCACATCGCCAGCCATGAAAGTATCTGACGCAGAGATCCTGATCATTCCGGGCTACACGAATTCCGGCCCGGAGCATTGGCAAAGCCGCTGGCAGGCCAAGTTGTCGACCGCGCGCCGCGTCGAGCAGGCGGAATGGGCAAAGCCCGTGCGCGAGGACTGGGTTGCGCGGGTGGTCGAAGAGGTCGAGGCGGCGACGAAGCCCGTGGTGCTGGTGGCCCATTCTCTGGGCGTTGCGGCGGCGATCCACGCGGTCCCGCATCTCGGCAGCAAGGTGGCCGGTGCGTTTCTCGTCGCGCCGCCGGACGTGGCAAATCCGTCCATCCGGCCGAAGCACCTGATGACGTTCGGTCCTTATCCGCGCGATCCGCTACCGTTCCCCTCCCTGTTGGTGGCAAGCCGCAACGACCCGTTCGGCAGCTATGATCATGCAGACGATGTTGCCAACGCCTGGGGCTCTTTCCTCGTCGACGCCGGCGATTCCGGCCATCTGAACGCGGAGTCCGGCCACGGCCCCTGGCCCGAAGGCGGGATGGTGTTCGCGCAGTTCCTCAGCCGCCTTAAGGCCTGAATGTCAAACTAGGTAGCAAATGCCGCCAACCGACAACGATGCGGCGTTGGCCGCTTTACGCCAACTACGGCCATCAGCATTCGTCCGGAATGCGCCAGAAGCGGTTACCAGCTTGTTAGATTAAACAACCTGTCCGGAAACATGGGGGACAAGCCCACCTGTGCCGTGTAATGGGAACGTTATGATCTCATCTGCGTCAATATGGCTGATGTTGTATGCAGCAATCTTGAGGTAGTTCTCCTCACGATAGATAGTGTCAAGTCGCAGCCTGGAAGTATCCAAAATGTGGGATTGGTTCCCTATAGTCTTCTTTCCGTTCAAAATTCTCGTATTAGGCACGGGCATGTTCTTCGCCATCAAGTGGCATCACGATCAAGAGAAGAAGAAATAAAAGAAAACAGCGGACCGTAAGCGCCCGCCGATTAGAGAAGCGCCGCCGATTTGGTCCGCTTCGGGCCGGAAGCGGTTGGTGGCATTTGCTACAATTCCGGAAGTTTCCCAGAGTCTCCCTTATTCCTGATAAAGCAGACGGACTCCGAGGTTTCATTTCGTCGTTTGTCTTTTCGGGAAGCCGGTTTCCATTTCTCCCTGACAAACGTCAAGCGTTTCCGCGCGCATAAGCTGCGTCATTAATCGGAATTTCACGGTATGCGCAGATGCTCGCAATCCTATGGTTGCGAACGGGCGCGCGCGTATGAGTGCATTCCAAGATCCGGAGACGAATTCGCCAGCGGGCGAACTGGTGGATCCGGTTTGTCGGCGATCGCCGTTCGGCATGGGAATAGCCGACGATACGCTCAGCTTCGTGTCTGCAAATCCCGCGCTCTTGCGCATTTTCGGCGTCAATGAGCTCGCTGACCTGCCGGCGCTTGACAGGATCGCGGATGACGGCGCTTTCGTCAGCCACCTGTCTGCCGCCCTTGTCGGCGATACGGCGACGGACGCGCTGGAGCTTTTGTTGCGAAGGCCCGGCGGCGACAGGATCTGGTGTCTGGTTTCGATCTTTGCAAGCGAGCGCCGCGACGGTCGGCAGATCGTGCTTCAGGTCGTCGATATCGACGCACAGAAGCGGCGCGAATTGGAGCTGGCCGATCGCGAGAGCCGCTGGAACAGCGCGCTTGAGAGCGCCGGGCAGGGGGTGTGGGACCACGATTTCGCAAAGGGCGACCTGTTCTATTCCCGGCAATGGAAGGCCATCCGCGGACTGGCGCCGGATGCGGAGGTGGATGGCCGTCTGGAGAACTGGATCGAGGCGGTTCATCCTGACGATCGGGAGCACGTGCTTCGCGAAATCGCGCGGCAGGAATCGGCAGAAGCCGCTTTCAACGTCTTCTGCTACCGCGAACGCCATCGCGACGGGCACTGGATCTGGATAGAAAGCCGCGGAGCTGTCGTCGCCTACGGTCCGGACGGCAAGCCGTCGCGCATCGCGGGAACAGATACGGATGTTACAGAGCGCCGCAAGGCCGAGGAATTGCTGGAGCAGCTTTCCCGCCGTCTGGAGCTTGCGCTCGATATTTCCCGCATCGGCGTCTTCGAGGCGAATCTCAAGGCCCGCACGCTGACCTGGGATGATCGGCTGCGGCACATTTATGGCAAGGGCGCGGGCCGGGTTCGGCCGCTGGACTGGGAAAACGCCATCCACCCGGAAGACCGGGCGCAGGCGGCGGCAGCGGTCAAGCGGGCGATACTGGAGGGAAGCGAATACAGCAATGCCTTCCGGATCGTTCGCGGGGCGGGCGAGATCCGCTATCTGCGTTCACGTGGCGCCCTGTTCATCGACAGCGACGGGGTGAAATGGCTCGTCGGCGCCAATTGGGACGTAACCGAGGACATCCAGCTCCAGCTGGAGCTGAAGCATGCTAAAGAACTGGCGGAGGCGCGCAGCGCGGCCCTGGAGGAGGCGCGCGGACGGCTGGAGCACAACGCTCTGCACGACCACCTCACCCAACTGCCGAACCGCCGCTATCTCGACGCAACGCTGGAGGAACGGGCGCAACGGGCCGGACGGGACGGCACGCGTCTTTCGATCCTCCACATCGATCTCGATCGATTCAAGGAGATCAACGACACCCTGGGCCATACGGCCGGGGATGCGATGCTGAACCGCGCTGCGGCGGTGCTGCGGGCGCATATGGGGCCGGAAGACTTCGTCGCCCGGATCGGCGGCGATGAATTCGTCTTCCTTGCCTGCGGCACCGAAAAGCGCAAGCTGGACGAGCTCGCCGAGCGGATCGTCACGGCCATGCGCGCGCCGGTGCTGTTCGAGGGGCATGTCTGCCGCTTCGGCGCAAGCATCGGCATTGCGAGCGCGGTGGGCAGTTCGATCGACGGACGGCAATTGCTGATCAATGCCGACCTGGCGCTCTATCGCGCCAAGAACCGCGGCCGCGGGCGCCACGAGTTCTTTACCAGCGATTTCCAGGCGCAGATCATCGTCAGCAGGAAGACGGGCGACGAAATCATGGCAGGCCTCGAGCGCCGGCGGTTCCTGCCCTATTACCAGCCGCAATTCTGCGCCCGGACGCTCGATATCGTCGGCGTGGAAACGCTGGCGCGCTGGGATCACCCCGAGCGCGGCATTCTCGCGCCGAACGAGTTCCTGGCGATCGCCGAGGACATCAATGCGGTGGCTGCGATCGACCGGCAGATCCTGGAGCGGGCGATCTTCGATCTGGCCGCCTGGGAACTGCAGGGCGTGGTCATTCCGAAGCTGTCGGTGAACGTTTCGTCCAGGCGCCTGCAGGATCCGGACCTTTGCGCGTCGCTACGCGCCATGCCGCTGCAAAAGGGGCGCTTGTCGTTCGAGCTCCTAGAATCAATCTTCCTCGATGACTGCGATCCCAAGATCCTCGACAACCTTGCGGAGATCCGCAGGCTCGGCATCGAGATCGAGGTTGACGACTTCGGCACGGGGCATGCCTCCATCGTCAGCCTGACGAAGCTGCTGCCGCGGCGGCTGAAGATCGATCGCCAGCTCATCCGTCCGATCGTCCGTTCGGCGGCGCAGCGTCGGCTGGTCAGCACCATCATCGAGATCGGCCGGTCGCTCGACATAACGGTAACGGCGGAGGGCGTGGAGACGGCTGCACATGTCGAGGTCCTGCGTGACATGGGCTGCGACGCGCTGCAGGGCTTTGCGCTCGCCCGGCCGATGCCGGCGGCCGAGATCATCGACTTCGTGCGTTCCGAAAGCTGGAGGAACGGCGCGGTCGATATGGGCGCCGATGGCAGCCCTGCCGGTCCGGTCGCCAGCCGGGCCTGAACGCCGCCAACGGCCACAGGAAAGACAAGCCTTGCTGCAACCCGGCAGCGGTGATACGGCCTGCCCGGGGAGTGCCGGAAGATAGGTCAGTATTATTGACTTAATGTGGCCGCTATGGTCCTCTCCCGCATTAAAAAATTCCGAGGAAACCCCCATGCTGAATTGGGAAGATATCTTTGCCACGCGTTCATCCCGGATGAAGGCGTCGGAAATCCGTGAACTGCTGAAGCTGCTCGACAGACCCGACATCATCTCGTTCGCCGGCGGCATTCCGGATCCGGCCCTGTTTCCGGACCAGGAATTCAAGACGGCCTATGCCGATATCTTCTCCGGCAGCGCTGTGAACGCGGCCCTGCAATATTCCGTCAGCGAAGGCTACAAGCCGTTGCGCGAATGGCTTGCCGGCGAAATGGGCAAGCTCGGCATCGGCTGCACGGCGGACAACGTGTTCATCGTTTCCGGCTCCCAGCAGGGGCTCGATTATCTCGGCAAGCTGTTCTTGTCGCCAGGCGACACCGCGCTCGTGACCTGGCCCACCTATCTCGGCGCGCTGCAGGCCTTCAACGCCTACGAGCCGGCCTACGACCAGCTGACGCTGAACGGCAACCGGACGCCGGACTCTTATCGCACGGTGGCGCAGGAAGCGGGCGGCAGGGTAAAGTTCGCCTATCTGTCTGCCGATTTCTCCAATCCGACCGGGGAAACCGTCGACCGCGCCGGCCGCGAGAAACTGCTCGATCTGGCCGAAGAGCTTGACGTCGCCGTCATCGAAGACGCCGCCTATCAGTCGCTGCGCTACGATGGAGAGGCCGTTCCGCCGATCCTGGCGCTGGAACTGGCGCGCAAGGGCGGGAACATCAACGCTACCCGCACGATCTATTGCGGCAGTTTTTCCAAGACGTTGGCGCCGGGTCTTCGCGTCGGTTTCATCGTCGCCAACGCCGACATCATCCGCAAACTCGTCCTGATGAAGCAGGCGGCCGACCTGCATTCCTCGACGATCAACCAGATGGCCATCGCGCTGGTCGCCGAACGTGGCTTCGAGGCGCAGGTAAAGAAGATCAAGGCCGCCTATAGCAAGCGTCGCGACGCCATGCTCGAGGCGCTCGGCAAATACATGCCCGAAGGCGTTCGCTGGACGCGGCCGGAAGGCGGCATGTTCATCTGGGTAACGCTGCCGGAAGGCTTCGACGGCGCCGATCTGCTGGCCAAGGCGATCGAGAGGAAGAAGGTGGCGTTCGTGCCGGGCAAGGCGTTCCATGCCGACGGCAGCGGCGCCAATACTTTCCGCATCTCGTTCTCCTGCGCGGACGAAAAGATGATCGACGAGGGCATCTCCCGTCTCGGCGCGCTGATCCGTGAGGAAATGGCGGCCTGATCCGCATGCAGGTCACTTCCGCGCGCAACGATCTGCGCGCGGATCAGGGTGCTGCGACGTCAATCTCCCTGCCGTCGGAAGCAAAGGTGACGCGGCCGATCTTCTGGCCATCTGCGCTTTCGACACGCACTTCCAGCGTCGGCCTGCCGTCCGGCGAGGACACCCTGAAACTGCCGTCAGGCCCCATCGTCTGGCCGATGGCGAAGGTATAGCGCGACAGCGGCATGGACTTCTCGTCGATGCCGAGCAGCGCATAGGCGCGCTTCTTGAATCCGGCCAGTTTCTCCGATCGGGTGAAGGCACCAAGAGCGTCGAGCGGGAACAGGCGTTCGGCACGGAACTCCGCGTCCCAGGGCATCAGCCTGTCGGAGCGGCTCATCTGCGCGGGGCCGGCGACGAATTCGGCCATCGCTTCTTCCCTGTCGGGATCCTCCGCAAGGATGCGCGCCTTCTCCCTGTCGAAGGCGATCTCCGCGAAGCGCGCACCCGTTCCGAATTCCTGGGAAAGGCGCTCGAACGTGGCTGCGACCATCCCGGGATCCAGCCAGTCGGCCTCGGACGCGTGCGAAGGCGGCCGGTTGACCTTGCGGACCTCGCCGTCAGGAGTGATCTCTATGCTGCCGGCGGAAGCGGCGATGCCGCCTTCGGCGTCGAGATCGTTGAAATAGACGATCCAGCGCATCTCCGGACCACCTGGCAGTTCGGCAACCCGCTTCAGCGTCATGTATTCGAGGCGAGCCTGGTCGTTGCCCCACTCCCGCCGCGCGATGTTGCGGATCTTTGCCAGCGAGGACAGGTCGACGTCGCTCAGCGAAAACAGTTCTTCGGCGCTGGCTCCGTGAACGAGGGGGGACAGCAGCGGCGAGCGGGTGACGCCGGAAATCGTCCAGCTGTAGTCCTCCTTCCGGCCGGCAACGGTCGGATGGTCGGCGGCGACCGATAGCGCGCGCGGGCGAACGGTCAGGTCGCGCAGCCGCCTGTCGCCGCCGATCGCCGCCATGAGCGCATCCATCGCCTGCTTCTGCGGCCAGTTCGCATCGGCAAGCAGGTCCATGTTGCGGGCGCGGTTGGTGTTGGCGAGATCGCCGCCGGTGATTTTGCCGGCGGCGTCGGCGCGGATCGTGGCGCTTTCTCGACCGGAGGTGACATAGATCGACCAGCGGACATCGCCGTAGGCGGGCTGGGGCAGGATCGTCACGTCGCGCGAAATCTCGATCGACTGGACATGGGCCTCGTCGTCCAGATCGGCATAGGCGACCGCACGGGCGGCGATGTCCGGAACGATGTCGAGATCGATCGCCTTGCGATCGAAGAAGCCGCTTTCGACATCGTTTACCAGCCCGGGTGAGGTGGAAGCGCGGGGGCCGACCGTCGTCTCGAATTCCATGAAAAGGCGCGTGACGCGACCGATCTGCCATTCGTCGATGTCGGCGCTGCGCTTGCCCTGCAGATCGACAGTGATACGCCGGTCGGTCAGCTCTATCGCTTGCAGGCGGGGGCTTCGCCCGGTCTGCGCGATGATTTCGTCCACCGCCCGCGAGGCTTCCCCTGCGTCGGCGATATAGGAGCTTTCGGCGGCATTGGCTGCAGCGGCGAACAGGGCAATGCAGAGCCCGGCCGCAAGAGCGCTCGCCGTCATGGTCCAAGCCCTCATTCGGTCCTCCCGACCGATTCTGCTCTTTCGCCGCGATCATGGAGCCTGCGTTGCCGACAGACAAGCCGTCATTTCCCGGCAGCGAGGCGGCCGTGCGCCGCAATCGCGCATGCTGGGGAGAAATGCGCTTCCCTTCGTGGCGTCTGCGGGTAAACTCCGCGCCGTTTCAACGGTATTTTCCCATGTCCCTGCGTCTTGCCACCTTCAATGTCGAAAACCTGCTTTCCCGCTTCGATTTCACCGGATTTCGCAACCAGGCCCGGCAGGATCGGGTGCTGCGGCTGTTCAGTATCCGCAGCGAGGCCGAATTCCAGCGTCTGGAGGAGGCGCGCACGATCGGGCTTGCCGACGACGCGCGCCAGCAATCAGCGTTGGCGATCGCCGATGCCGATGCCGACATCCTCTGCCTGCAGGAAGTCGACAACATGGAATCGCTGCAGGCCTTCGAATACGGCTACCTGTTCAAGATGGTCGGCAGCGGCTATCGCCAGCGCTATCTGATCGAGGGCAACGACACGCGCGGCATCGATGTCGCCGTGCTGATGCGGGAAACGACGCGTGACGGTCAGAAGATCGAATGCGTCGACGTGCGCAGCCATGCCTCCGTGACCTATGACGATCTCGGCATCTACGCGCCGGAGCTCGCGCCGCTGAAGCCGAGCGACCGCGTGTTCAAGCGCGATTGCCTCGAACTCGACCTGCGGATTGGTGGCCGGCCACTGACGCTTTTCGTCGTGCATTTCAAGTCGATGGGGCCGGGGCGCGACGGCTTGGACGGGCGTTCCTCGACCATGCCGCTGCGCATGGCGGAGGCGCGCGCCGTTCGCCGCATCATCGAGAACCGGTTCGGTATCGGAGGGGGGGCAAAAAAGTCCTTCGCGATTTGCGGCGACCTGAACGACTATCAGGAGAAACTTGTGGTCGAAGGCGACCGGCGCAATGGATACACGTTCCGCCGGGTGGTGGAGGATCAGAGTTGCCTCGATGTGCTGACGAAGGACGGTTTCGTCGAGAACCCGGTGCTGCGGCGACCGGAGGACGATCGCTGGACGCTCTATCACAGTATGGGACCCGAGGAGCGGCATCTTTGCCAGCTCGACTATATTCTGCTGTCGCCGACCCTTGCCGGCCGCAACCACGCCCGCGTCCCGGAGATCATCCGAGGCGGACAGCCCTACCGCACCGTCTTTCCGCCGGGGCAGGACGTCGAACGCTATCCGCGCATTGGCTGGGACCGTCCGAAGGCCTCCGACCATTGCCCTGTCGTCATGACGCTGGATGTGTGATGGACAGGCTGGCTGAAAAGGTGGCCCGCGCCTGGCCGCCCGAGCGAGTGGTATTCCCGATCCGTGATGTCGAAATCCGTGTGTCGGATGCGACCCATCCCTTCTTCCTGGCCGAGCGGGACGCGATCGCGCGGAACTGGCGGGAGGAAAGTGCCGCCAATCCGGCGCTCTACGATGGCGAGATGCTCCTGCAGAGCGCGGTCGACATCTCCGACGCCGGCGTGTTCGCAACCGCTCATCTCGTTTCCTTCTCGACGTTCCTCCTGTGGCGGAAGCGGCGTCCGAGGGCACTCGGCCTGCATCTCTTCGGGCTGCCGCTGCTCGTCTCGTCCGATGGGGCGGTCGTCGCAATCCGCATGGGCCGGCACACCGCCAATCCCGGCAAGGTCTACTGCGCGGCCGGGTCGCTGGACGCGCACGATATCAAGGACGGCTTCTGCGACATCGAGGCGAACATGGCGCGGGAGGTGGGCGAGGAGACGGGGCTCGACCTCTCGAGTGCCCTGGCCGAGCCGATGCTGCATGCGCTGCATGTCGACAGCGTGGTCACCGTCCTGCGTGTCTATCGCTTCGCGCAGACGGCCGATGAAATGCTGGACGCGATCGCGGATCACATGAAGACGGAGACCGAGCCGGAGATCGACGGCGCCGTGGCCATCCGCGACAGCGATCCGGCGCGCCATGCCTATGCCGCCTTCATGCCGCCGGTCCTGCGCTGGTTCTTCCAGCGGGGACAGGCGTGATTTGCGCTTGCCGGCCACGGGGGGCTCGTGCAGTTTGGCCCAGATATTTGTCGAAGGAGTGAGAAGTGTCGCGTCGATACGCCGTCTATGACGTTTTCACCGACCGCAAGCTCGCGGGCAATCCGCTGGCCGTCGTGTTCGATGCCGACGGGCTGGACGACGCGGCAATGCAGGCGATCGCCACCGAATTCAACCTTTCCGAGACCGTTTTCGTCCACAAGGCCGAGGTTGCAGCCCATGTCGCGCGCGTCCGCATCTTTACGCCCGCGCACGAGCTGCCCTTTGCAGGACACCCGACAGTTGGCGCGGCCGTGGCGATCGCCGAAGCCGGCAATGGCGAACTGGCGCGTCCGCTCGATCTCGTCAGCGTGCTGGAGGAGAACATCGGTCCTGTCCGCTGCGCGGTGAAGCTGCCGAAGGAAGGGGCGCCCTTTGCCGAGTTCGACCTGCCGCGCAAGTCGGTGCGCCTGGATGCGGCGCTGGACCGGCAGGCGATCGCCGACACCTTCGGCCTCAAGATCACCCAGATCGGCTTCGAAAACCATGTGCCGTCGTTGTGGAGCGCGGGCGTCGCCTATGTTCTGGTGCCGGTGCACGACCTGGCAGTCGCCTCCGACGCCGAGTTCGACCCGGCGATATGGCAGCGTTGCGTGCCATTTGCCGAGGGAAGGCTCGCTTCCGCCTATCTATATTGTCGCGGCGCAGTCAATCATCTGGCGCGCTTCCATGCGCGGATGTTTTCCTCGGACCTGGGGCGGGAGGATCCGGCGACCGGGTCGGCGGTGGCAGCACTCTCCGGCGCCATCCAGCTGTTCGACCAGTTGGTCGACGGCCACCACCCGATCCTGATCGAGCAGGGAGTGGAAATGGGGCGGCCGTCGATGATCCATCTTCATCTCGACGTGGCAGCAGGGCAGATCGCGGGTGCACGCATCGGAGGGCAGGCCGTTCGCATTGCCGGCGGATGGCTGGAAATCTAAACTAGGCACCACGGTATGGCGGAGGCATGGAGGCGGCGCGAAAGCCGTGGCGTCGATGCCGGAGGGGGTCCAAAAAAACGGGCCCGCAATTGCGAACCCACTGACGGGGGGCGCGCGGAACCTTATCCGGCTGTCGTCACCGCGGTCGCTCCACTTGTGGCGCTAGCCGGCCAGAATTGAGAGCCGCCGTAAAAGATGGCAAGCGCCAAGAACAGAAACACGCCGACAGTCGCTAATTTCCATGACATTCCCGGTCATACCTCCCATGACATCAAGACGGGCGCCGCCAATCTCGGCCGGCACCGCGGGATCGATCCTCCTTCGATCCGGCTGCAGGTTGACAGGTATCAATCGCAAGTCAAGTTGGCGTGATCGGCAGTGTCCCAGAAGGCCGGTATTGCAACCGGTCAGGCGCTGCGGTGCGATCATTCCCGCTGTGTTCGCATCAAATGATTTGTCGACCCGGTCCCCGCGTGCACCTGGAGATCATCGCCGATTCGCGTGTCTTCGTCCTGCGTCACGACCAAGCGCGCGGACGAAGCGGCCGGCGGCCGCCTCGCTTCCGGCCTAGCGGCAGCGCTTCGTCGTCTTGGTGACCTGGCGGTCGTCTGTTTCCTTCTTCACCGTCTTGGTCGTGCAGCGCTCGGTCTCGGCAATCGAGCCTACCCGTCCGGCGTGATCACGATCGTCGGTTCGGCCTCGCGGGTCTCGTAGGTCGTCCTCTTTTTCACGATCGTCGTGGAATCGGCTGCGGCCGGGGCGGCAAGACCGATGACGGCGAGGGCGGAAACACAGGCAATGACAACACTTTTCATCGGGGGTCACTCCTCTTTAGTGTTGAAGGCAAACGCGGGTGGCCTTGAAGGGTTCCCCGATGATGGCCGCGCCTGGAACGGCCTGTTGAAGGCGCAGAGTGAAGGGCGCATATTCAGATCTAGGTGCTCCCGGCAGCGGAAGACGACAGGACGCGCCGTGCATTTTGCCTAGGTTGATGCCGTGCAGTACTTCCGCAGGGACTTCTGCGGGAACATCTACACCACCACCCTCTTTACCGTGCACTTCTGGAGGACATCAGATGGAAAAAGATCGCGAGACCAGAATCCGCGAGCGAGCCTATGAAATATGGGAGTGTGCCGGCCGGCCGCTGGGCCAGCAACTCGAGCATTGGGACCAGGCCACGCATGAGATCGATCTGGCCGACGGCGAGATCAAAGGCGACGACGTCCCCAACCTCGCGGCGATACGCGAAGCGGTGCGCGAGCATGCGGATGTATACATCGTGAAGACCGATCTGGAGGATGCGGACCAGCGCGAGGCAGCGCCCGGCACCCGCGAGCAGCCCTAGGGTGGCGCACACCAAGCTATCGGCGCCGGTTGTCGCTGTGGAATTCAGCGGCCATCCAGCCCCTGAAGCTTTGTGCGAAAAACTATCGCTAAGTGCTTGAAAAAGTTTTGGTGGGTGATCACGGGCTCGAACCGTGGACCCGCTGATTAAGAGTCAGCTGCTCTACCAACTGAGCTAATCACCCATCCAGAACCGCCTCGCTGCGGTCTGATGGGGCGTATAATGGCGTTCGCAGACCTTGTCTACCCACTGGCGAAAAAAATCCTACGGTCCGTGCATTTTTCCTTCGGCGCCCTGTGGATGCGGCCGGAGCCGCGGTGGCGGGCGGGGAGCAGACCTGACGAACCAGGCCAATTGCCCGGATGGAAGCGCCACGTTTGTGTTATAGTTTCAGCTAGACGGCACAAAAGTGCCGCCGATGCGTTTGCCTTACGAAAGGCAAAAGGTGAGCGAGATGAGGTATTTTGCAGCAATCGGCCTGTCGCTGGCCGCTGCCGCCTCGGGCGTCCTGCCGGCACAGGCGCTGCCAGCGTTCCAGGTGTCTAATGTCAGCAATTCGGACGTCGTGCAGGTGCGGGACCGCGGATGGTATCGCGGTAGGCACGGGGGCGGTCATTGGGCGGGGCGTCCTCGGGGCGGAGGTTACTGGGCTGGCAACCGCTATCGTCATGGATATTATCGCAACGGTTATCGTTATGGCCCCGCCTGGGGTGGTCCCTACAGGTATGGCGGCTACTACGGGCGCTACTATGGTCCTTACTACGGCGGCTACGACAATTTCGGGGCGGTCGTCGGAGGTCTTGCTGCAGGAGCGATCATCGGCAGCGTCATCGCCCAGCCTCGATACGTTGCGCCGCGCTACTACGGCGGCAATAGGCATGTCAGTTGGTGCTATGCGCGCTATCGGTCCTACAGGGCCTATGACAATACGTTCCAGCCATACTACGGGCCGCGCCGCCAGTGCATTGCGCCCTACTGAGGTTCCCCGGTTGTTGTTCAGGGGGCTTGTCTGGCACGCAGTCCGTCCCCATATAGCGATCAACGGTCCTGCCGGTTGAGCGTCCTACCCAAAGTCGTGGACGCCCGCGGGATCAGTCGAGCTTGATGTCGCTGACCACGGATGTACTGGCAGGGCAAGAGATCGACGCAGAGAAGGTCGGTGCGTTTCCTCGCCCGGCCTTTTCGTTTTTCCGGACGGCGGTTCTGCGAGCCTTCGAACCTTGACGCTCAGGCCGCATCCGTCTTCCGGTCTTCCTCCATCGCAGCATCATTGGTCGCCGCACGCTGAAACAGTGCTGCGATGAGGTCGGATTGCGTGACGATGCCGATGACGCGGTTGTTGCGGTCGACGACGGGCATGTGATGCAAGCCCATGTCCGCCATTGGCGGGACCAGCTTGGCGATCATCGTTTCGGGAGCCGCGGACTGGACGCGGCGCGTCATGATCTCGGCAACGTGGTGCGGTTTGCCGTTGCGGCCGCCCAGCGCCAAACGGACCTTGCCAGCGAAGCCGAAGCGAAGCTGGCCGTTATTGTTCAGGACGGCATTGTGCATGAAGTCGGTCTGGGTGACGATGCCGACGAGGCCGTCGTTTGCAGTGACGACGGGCAGGGCCTTGATGCGGTGCTGCAGCAGAAGCTTCCATGCGTCGCGCAGCGAAGTTTCCGGCGCTACGGTGGCGACATCGCGCGACATGACCTCCGCACAGCTTATTTCGCCCGAGCGGCGCGTATAGGCGCGGATCTGCGCCTGATGCAGCAGCTCGTCCAGAACGTCGGGGCTGACGTCGACGATTTCGTCATACTGGGCAAGGACCGCCTCGAGATCCTCCGGAATGGTGCCCAGCCGTCGCGTCGGAGCCGGATCGGCCGTTTTGTGCGGATTGGCCGCAGTGAGGGGGGCGAAATGCGGATAGCGCCGTCCGGTGAGATTGTTGAAGGCGATGGCGACGGCGAGGATCAGGAAAGAATTGATACCGACCGGTGTCAGCACGAACCAGTAGCCGGCCTCGTGCACCGAAGGTCCGCCGAGGACGGCGGTCAGCGCGACGGCACCGCTCGGCGGATGAAGGCAGCCGAGCATCATCATCACGCCGATCGCCAGCGAGACGGCGATCGCAGCGGCAACGACCGGATCCCCGATCAACAGGGCACAGGTAACGCCGATCACGGCGGCGATCGCGTTGCCGCCAATAATGGACCATGGCTGGGCGAGGGGGCTTGACGGTGCGGCGAACAGCAGAACCGCCGAGGCGCCCATAGGTGCGATCAAGAGCGGCAGGCTGGCGCTCGCCCCGAGCGCGTAGGTGCTGACGAAACCGGTGAGGAGAATGCCGAGAAGGGCGCCGAAAGCGGCGCGAAATCGCTCCGCTCCGCTGACGGGGGCGATGGCGGGCAGCAACCGCTTGAGAAATTGCAAAGGCTTGGTCATGTCGTCTCGCCGGATCGTGCGCAGTGTGCGGGCATTCCGTTAGCACGGCTGCCGGCTTCCGGCGCGCAATTCTGACCTAAATTAATCAGATAGCCTGAAAAATGTGCATCTGTCGGACTGTGCGCGGCCGGCGGGCGAGAAAATGGGCGCGGCCTTTCGGCCTTTACGGCGATCGCAAATGGCAAGGTTGCGCTTCGTCCGGAAATTGAGCGCGCCAGCAGAGGCTGGCGCGCTCGCGTCTTTGCAGAGGCGACCGGCGTCTCTCAGTTGATCCGGCGGCCCGTGGCGTCGTCGAAGAGATGGGTGCCGGTCGGGTTGCCGCGGACATGGACCTTTTCGCCGACGCTGATGTCCGCGTTGCGGGGGAACTCGACGGTCAGCATGCGGCTCTCGCCGATCTCGACGTAGCCGTAAGTCTGCGCGCCAAGCCGTTCGACCACCGAAAGCTCGCCCGAGAGCCAGGCCTCCTCCGGCGAACAGCGGATGAGATCTTCTGGCCGCACGCCGAGGGTGATGCTGGCCGGTTTTGCCGCAAGGGGTGCGTCCAACTGCACGGTGACGTCCTTGCCGGCGACGGTGAGCCGGGCCTCGCCATCGTTCGACGAGGCGAGCCTTGCCGGCAGCGTGTTCATCGTCGGGCTGCCGATGAAGCGGGCGACGAACAGGCTTTCGGGACGGTGGTAGAGTTCCAGCGGCGGACCGATCTGCTCGATCCGGCCGGCATTCAAAACGACGATGCGGTCGGCGAGCGTCATCGCCTCCACCTGGTCGTGGGTCACGTAGACGGTCGTCGCCTTCATCCGGTTGTGCAGCTTGGCGATCTCAAGGCGCATCTCGACGCGCAGCGCGGCATCGAGATTGGACAGCGGCTCGTCGAACAGGAAGGCCGAAGGTTCGCGCACGATGGCGCGCCCCATGGCGACGCGCTGGCGCTGGCCGCCGGAAAGCTGGGCCGGCCGGCGATCGAGAAAATTGGCAATCTTGAGGATATCGGCCGCGCCGGATACGCGCTTGTTGATCGCGTCCTCGCTCGTGCCCCGCATCTTCAGTCCGAAGGCCATGTTCTCGCGCACGCTCATATGCGGATAGAGCGCGTAGTCCTGGAACACCATGGCGATGTCGCGGTCGGACGGCGGCAGCGCGTTGACCACCTTGCCGCCAATGTCGAGGACGCCGCCGGAGATCTCCTCCAATCCGGCGATCATGCGCAGCAGTGTGGATTTTCCGCAGCCGGAAGGGCCGACAAGGACGAGAAACTCACCGCTCCGGATGTCGATGTCGACCTCGTGGATGACGTCCAGTGAACCGTAGGTCTTGCGGATCTTTCTAAGGGCGATTGCGGTCACTGCTTTCTCCTCCGAAGGCCGAAATCGGCCCTTGACCATCTTTATCGATATCAATATCAATAATGATACGAACGCCGGTTGGCAACTCCATGGAAGGCGCAATGTCCTACTTTTCGACAAGGCCGAATGCCCGCTTGATGCCCTCGAAGCCTGCGAAATCCGCGGCAGCCTTCAATGCGTTGAAGCGCGACATCATGCTGGGTGTGCTGCCGGCGGGCGCTTCTCTGACCGAGCTTGAGCTTGCGGCGCATTTCGGCTGCAGCCAGGGAACGGTGCGCGAGGCGCTGCTGCAATTACAGGAAGAGGGGCTCGTCCTGCGTCAGGGGCATCGCGGTACCCAGGTCTCCGAATGCACGGAAGATGAGGCGGTGGAGATGTTCCGCGTGCGCCGGCAGATCGAGTGCAACGGCATTCTCCGCGTGGTGCAGGCGCCGAGCCGAACTCTGTTCTCCGACCTCAATGCGCTGTTCGACGAGATGATGGATGCGGCCCATCGCGACGACGAGCTCGAGCTTGCATCGGCGGACCGCGATTTCCACCGGCGAATTTTCCAGGACGCGCGCCTGCCGGCGCTCGATCCGATCCTTCATCGCTGCCTCGTCCACAATCACCGTTTCAAGATTTCCCGCAGCACGGCGCCGCGCGACCTGGTTGCCACGGCGCAACGTCACGCGGCGATCATCGAGGCGATCGAAAGCGGCGACGTCGCCCGCGCCAACGCGGCACTGCTGCACCACATCGCAACGATCGTCGATCTCGGTCCCAGCGTGTTTCCGGATGTCGTCCAATGAGCGCGCCAGATACCCTCGATCCCACCCTCTCGCCGGAAATGGCCGCCCTGATGGCGCGAGTGGCGGCAGAGGGGCCGCAGCCGGATCCGACGCTGCTTCCAGCTGCCGAGGGGCGGGCTCTTTCCGAGCAATCCAACAAGCGCTGGAACCGCGATCTGCCGGGCATGGCTGTGGCGACCGACGTCTGGGTCGATGGGGACGCGGTACTTGGAAGCGAGCGCTGCCGGATGCGCGTCCTGATCCCGAAGGATGCGGCGCCGGGTGCGATCCTCTATGTGCACGGTGGCGGCTTCGCCTTCTGCAGCCCGCAGACGCATGAGCGATGCGCGCGGGTACTTGCCATAGAATCGGGCCTTCCGGTTCTGCTTCCCGACTACAGGCTTGCTCCGGAAAATCCCTATCCGTCCGGCTTGCTGGATGTGGTCGGCTGTCTTCGTGCGGCCTTTCCCGCAACCTCGGAAGCCGGTGTCGTCGAGGGGGCGTTGCTCGTCGCGGGTGATTCTGCCGGTGCCAACCTGGCGCTTGCCGCCCTGCTGCACGAGCAGGATGCCGGCCGGGCCGATGCCGCGGCCGGCGCGCTGCTTTTCTACGGTAACTACGCGATGGATTTCGAGACCTCGTCCTACGAGGTCTTTGCGAACGGCCCGGGGCTGACACGGGCCAAGATGCAGCGCTACTGGGCCTGGTATGGTGCCCCCGGTGCCGATATTTCCAACGACCCGCTCGCCTGTCCGCTGAAGGCAAGCGATGCGGCGCTCGCCGCCCTGCCGCCCTTGCATCTCATGGCTGGTGGCGTTGATCCCCTTCTCAGCGATACCCTGATCCTGCACCGGCGCCTTCAGGCACTCGGCCGGGCCGAGACCGTTACGGTCGTTCCGGGTGTTACCCATGGATTCTTGCAGAACACCATCGATCTGGCCGCGGCGCGGGAGGCTCTTGCCGCGGCCGGGATCGCCGCAAGGCGGATGACCGGGCGAGGCGTCTAGGCCGCGTTTACTTTTACAACGGAGGAGAACATGACCAACATGAGGAAATTCAGCATCGGCGTCGCGCTGGCGACGACGCTTCTTGCCGGCAGCGCTTCGGCCGAAACCGTGCGCTTCTGGTATCACTTCGACAACCCCGAAAACCCGATGGCGGAACTCGTCGCCAAGTTCGAGGCGGCCAATCCGGGCATCAAGATCGAAGCCGAAAACGTGCCGTGGAACAGCTACTACGACACGCTCTACACTTCGCTGGTCGGCGGCAACGCTCCGGATGCGGCGATGGTGAAGCTGTTTGCCCAGCCGCGGCTTGTGGAAATGGGGGCGCTCGAGCCGATCGGCGACAAGATCGACGCGTGGCCCGGCAAGGCCGACCTGCTCGACAACCTGCTTGAGCTGAACAAGGGTCCGGACGGCCAGCTGTACTATCTGCCTATCCAGTATGTGACGCTCTATCTCTATTACCGCACCGACCTCTTCGAACAGGCCGGCCTGAAGCCGCCGACGACCTGCGAAGAATTCCGCGATGCGGCGATCAAGCTGACCAAGGCCCCCACCACCTACGGCTTCGGCCTGCGTGGCGGCAAGGGCGGCTGGGACCAGTGGGGCGCCTTCGTGCTTTCGCAGGGCGGCGAGCTGAAGCCGGGTGGCCTGACCAACGAGAAGGCGGTTGCGGCCAACCAGTGGCTGATCGACCTGTTCCAGAAGGACAAGGTCATTCCGCCTTCTGCGCCGAACGACGGCTTCCAGGAAATCACCGGCGCCTTCAAGGCCGGTACGACCGCGATGACCATCCACCACATCGGTTCGTCCAACGACATGGTCAAGGCGCTCGGCGACAAGGTCTCGGCGGTGCAGGTACCGGAGTGCGGCGGCAACCGCTGGACGTCCTATGGTGACGAGTCGCTGGCGGTCTTCTCCGCTTCCGAAGCGAAGGACGCGGCCTGGAAGTGGATTTCCTTCCTCGCCGAGGGTGAAAACAACGTCGCTTTCAACAAGGCGACCGGCCAGATGACCGTGACCAAGAGCGGTTCGGAAAACTGGAACCTGCATGAGCGCCGCTTCGTCGACGCCACCGTGCAGTCGCTGCCCTTCGCCCATGTGCTGCCGCAGACGCCCGCGACGTCCGAATTCGTCAACACCGCCTGGCAGACGGCGATGCAGCAGGCGCTGACCGGCCAGATCACCTCGCAGCAGATGATGGAGCAACTGGAAGCGCTCTTCGCCCAGTAAGCGCGTTTGTTGCGCCTCTCCCACCCGCCGGCGTCAGGGCGGGTGGGAGGACCATTCCCGCCGAGATGGCAAGGAAGTGAATTTCGATGTCCGTTATAACCTCGTCCCCCGCCACCGATGTTGCAATTCCAGCACCCTGGAGCTCGCGGCTGATGCCGTACATGCTCTTGGCGCCGGCGGTGCTCGTCACGGTGTTCATCGTCTTCATGCCGATGGTGCAGGCGGTCGTGACCAGCTTCTACGATCTGATCCTGTGGAAGCCGAATGCCAGCCGCTTCGTCGGCTTCGGCAACTACGTGAAACTGTTCGCCGATCCGGTCTTCTGGACGGCCCTGTGGAATACCGCCATCTGGATCGGCCTGACGGTGCCGCTGCAGATGGGGCTAGGGCTCCTCACCGCACTGCTTTTGAACCGCGAATTCCCCTGGCGCGGCCTTGCGCGCGCACTGATCATCATTCCCTGGGCGCTGCCGAGCGTCGTGATCGCGCTGATGTGGCGCTGGATCTACGATCCCAACACCGGCGTCCTGAACGACATCCTGATCTACCTGTCGATCGTGCAGAGCGCGGTTCCGTGGCTCGCCGATCCCAATCTCGCGCTCTATGCCGTGATCGCCACCCTGACGTGGCAGGGTTTCCCGTTCTTTGCGGTGATGATCCTCGCCGGTCTGCAGGGAATCCCGAAGAGCCAGTACGAGGCCGCCTCGATCGACGGCGCATCCTCCTGGCGGCAGTTCGTCCACATCACGCTGCCGGGGATTGCGCCCGTGCTTGCCACGGCGGGGCTCCTGCGCGTCATCTGGGTCGCCAATTCCATGGACGTGATCTTCGTCATGACAGGCGGCGGTCCGGGTTATGCGACCCACACGCTGCCGCTCTATGCCTTCGTGCGCGCCCGGCAGAACCTCGACTTCGGTTACGGCACCGCGATCGCCGTCACCTTCACCATCCTTCTCGGCGCGATCGTCGCCGTCTATCTGGCCCGCACCATGCGCGAGGTTGAGCGATGAACAAGCCAAGCACCGCACGCCGTATCCTGACGACAGACCTGCCGGTCCTGATCATCGTCCTCTTCGCGATGGCGCCGTTCGCCTGGATGGTGCTGACCTCGCTGACACCGACGGCGGCGCTGAACGCGACCGGCGTATCGGTCTCGCCGGCCGGCTGGAGCCTCGACAACTATGTCCGCCTGCTGGAGCAGACCTCGTTCCTCGGCAACATGATGGACAGCCTGATCATCGCCGGCGGCACGGTCATCCTGGGGCTGGCTGTCGCCGTGACCGCGGCCTACGCCTTCTCGCGCTTTCGCTTTGCCGGCCGCAAACTACTGATGCTGCAGTTCCTGCTGATCAACATGTTCCCGGTCGTGCTGCTGATCCTGCCGTTGTTCGTACTGATGAAGAACGTCGGCATCCTCGACACGCATTTCGGCCTCATCCTCGCAAATGCGACGGTGGCCATCCCGTTCGCGGTCTGGATGCTGACGAGCTATGTCGGAGCGATCCCGAAGAGCCTCGACGAGGCGGCGATGATCGACGGCTGCTCGCGGCTGACGGCGCTGCGCCGGGTGGTGCTGCCGCTGACGATGCCCGGCATCATCTCCACCGGCATCTACATCTTCATTACCGCCTGGAACGAATATCTCTACGCGCTCACGCTCGGCGGGCGGAACGTGCGCCCGGTCACGGTCGCGATCCAGACGCTCATCGGCGAATACCAGATCGAATGGGGTCTGCTCGCAGCCGGCGCCGTCGTAGGCGCCATGCCGGCCACGATACTTTTCCTCCTCGTCCAGCGCCGCCTGATCGGCGGGCTCACGCAGGGCGCGGTCAAGGGCTGATGTTGATCCAACTTGTTGCGTCCGCGGTTCCGGACGCAAGACCGCCAGGCACTTCTGCTGGCAATGCTTTAGAAAGAGGACTGACCATGAACCCCGTCGGGTTGATATCCATGCAGTATGCGCGGCCGTTCACCGCCGAGCATTTCCCGCTGTTTTCCGAAATGCGAAGGCTCGGCTACGATTTCGTCGAGCTCCTCGTGCCCGAGCCGGGTGAGCTTGATCTGGCCGACACGAAGAAGGCGCTCGAAGATGCCGGCCTGTCGGTCGTGCTCGCCGCGCGCGTCAACCTGCAGCGCAACCTTTCCTCCGACGATCCGGCCGCCCACCGCGCCGGCGTCGACTACCTGAAATATGCCGCAGACTGCGCAGCGGCGCTCGGCTGCAAGATCGTCGGCGGCCCGCTGACCGGCAACCCTCTGGTCTTCGCCGGCCGCCCGCCGCAGCCCGTCTCCGAAGAGGAACGGCTGGCGCGCAAGGCCCGCTGCGTCGCAGGCCTGAAGGAAGCCGGCGACCATGCGCAGAAGCTTGGCGTCATCCTGGCGGTCGAGCCGCTGAACCGCTTCGAAAGCGACGTCCTGTGCACCACGCAGCAGGCGATCGAACTGCTCGACGCCGTCGATCATCCAGCCGTCCAGCTGATGCTCGACACCTTCCATATGCACATGGAAGAGGCTTCCATCGCCGAAGCGATCCGGCTTGGCGGCAAGCGCGTCGTCCATTTCCAGGCGAACGAGAACCACCGCGGCTTTCCCGGCACCGGGGCCACCGACTGGGTGGAGGTTTTCCGCGCCCTGCACGAGATCGGCTACGAGGGCCCGGTTTCGCTCGAGCCTTTCCGCCGCAACGACGACCGCTTCGGCGTTCCTTTCGCGCAGTGGCGCCCGCCGCACGAGGACGAAAGCGCTCGGCTTTCGGCTTCTGCTGAATTCATCAAGTCCCACATCCTGCTTACGGAATATCGTCGATGACACTGAAAATCGGTTGGATCGGGTGCGGCATCCACGCGACCCAGATGCTGTTGCCCCAGCTCGTTCGCCATGACGTCGAACTGGTCGCCCTTTGCGATATCGACGCCAAGCGTCTGGCGTCCGCCGGCCGCCAGTTCGGCGTGTCCAAGCTGACGAGCGATGCGGAGGAACTGATCCGCACCCCCGGCATCGATGCCGTGGGCATGGCGGTCGGTCCCGACCAGCACCTGGCCTTCGGCAAGATGGCGCTGGAGCGCGGCCTGCCGGTGTTCATGGAAAAGCCGCCGTCGGGCAGTGCGGCGGGGGCGCGTGAGTTGCGGGCGGCGTCGGAAAAATCGGGCAAGCCGCTGCTCGTCGGTTTCATGAAGCGCTATTCGGCCGGCAACAAGATCGCCGGAAACATCCTGCGGTCGGGCCGCTTCGGCGATGTGCTGGGGCTGACCGGCTACTACATGACGGCGCCCGGCTATTTCGTCGGCAATGTCGACTATACCGGCTTCTTCCTGCACCACTGCGTCCACTACATGGACCTCGTCTCGTTCTTCGTGTCGCCGGTGAAGAAACTGACGGCACGCAAGGTGGAGAAAGAGCCCGGCAAGGTGCTGTTCCACGTCAATTTCGATTTCGAATGCGGCGCGATCGGCACGATCGCGATGGGCACGATCCAGTCGCGCGGCGCGCCGGTCGAGCGCATCGAGATCATGGGCGATCACCAGCGCATCGAGGTCGACAACGTCATCGACGTGCGCTGGAACCGCAATCCGCCGTTCAAGGTGGACGACCCGTCGGCGACGCTGTCCGACAGCGTCGACAGCCTGACCTGGAAGCCGAACTTCACCGCTGCGGCCAACGAGGACCCCAAGGGCTATTTCTCGCTGCTGGCAGACGTCGTTCCGGCACTTGGTGGCGCCGAGACCCCCGCACCGACGATCCATGACGGCGTCATCGCCATGGAACGCCTCGAAACGTTGCGGCGCGAGCTTGCGCTCTAGCATACCGATGGCGCTCGTGTACTGATCACGTAGACGCATGAACCGGATCGTGGCGGCGGGCTTAATTGGCCGGCCGTCACCTTCCTAGAGAATCCCGGTGAAACCCGGTTCACCGGGATTGCTCCAGGAGCTTGTTATGACCGCATTATCGGACGCCGAAGCGATGCCGCTTCGGCTGGAAAAGCTCTTGAGAGAGACAGGCAGCTCATGAAAACTCCCGTCATCCAGTTCGGCACCAGCCGCTTCCTGCAGGCCCATGCCGACCTGTTTCTTTCCGAGGGGACGCCGGCCATGGCGGTCACGGTCGTGCAGACCTCGGGCGATCCGGCGAGGGCAGGGCGGCTTGCGGCACTTGCAGCGCCGGAAGGCTATCCGGTGCGGGTGCGCGGCCGGCAGGACGGCAAGGTGATCGACGAGACGCGGCAGGTCACCTCCGTCAAGCGCTGCCTGTCGATGGCTGGCCAATATGACGAGGTTCACCGGGTCTTCGTGGAGGAGGCCGAATACGTCCTCTCCAATACCGGCGATTCCGGCTACGAGGGCAGGCCGGAAGATCGTGAGCCCGACTTCTCGCCGGCAATGAGCTTTCCGGCAAAACTCTACCATCTCCTTGCCGCGCGGCATGCCGCCGGTGCTGCGCCGCTGACCATCCTGCCGATGGAGTTGATCGCCGACAACGGCAAGGTGCTGCGCGGTCTCGTCGGCGCGCTCGCACGGAACAACGGTGCGCCTGCCGACCTCATCCGCTACATCGGGGAGGAGACCGTCTGGGCGTCCAGCCTTGTCGACCGGATCGTTTCGGCACCGATCGAGCCGGCGGGGGCTGTGGCGGAGCCCTATGCGCTCTGGGCGATCGAACGCACGCCCGGGCTCGTTGCGCCGACGCAGCATCCTTCGATCCAGCTTGTCGATGATCTGAAGGAAATCGAGACGCTGAAGCTGCACATCCTCAACCTCGGCCACACAGCGCTCGTCGACATGTGGCAGCGGCAGGGCGCCCCGGCCGATGCCGTCGTGCGCGCGTTCATCGCGGTTCCCGACGTGGAAACGGAGCTTGCCGCGATCTTCGAACACGAAGTCCTGCCGGCCTTTGCCGCACTTGGCCGCAAGGACGAAGCGAAGGCCTATCTGGCGACGACGATGGAGCGCTTCGCCAATCCCTTCCTCGACCACAAGCTTTCGGACATCGCCCAGAACCATCGCCAGAAGGTCGAGCGGCGGATCGAAGCATTTATCAAGCTTGCGAGGGACGCCGGCTATGGTGCCGGCATGCCGAGGCTGTCGGCAATAGTGGATCGCAGCCAGGCGGTCTGAGCCTTCCGGTGTCGGTGCCGTCCTATTTGCTGCTCTCGCGCGGTGCCGACCGGAAAATCTGCACAAGCCGCTTGCGGAAGACGAATGCCAGTGCGAGCAGAAGGCCGCATGGAACCGCGACCGCCACAACAAGATGGTGGGGCAGCGGCAACCGTCCGAGAAGATGTTCGGCCCCCTGGCCGAACACGTAGCCGACCCCGGCGAACAGCGGTCCCCAGAGGCATGCGGCAAGTGCGTTCAGCGCCACGAACCGGGCGGTCGGGATTTTCGTGGTGCCGATCGCGATCGGGCTGATCGTGCGAAGGCCGTAGATGAAGCGGAACGAGAAGACGAATCCGTTCGGATGGCGTTCCAACAGCCGCTGTACCGACGCGATCGCAGGCTTTGCGAGGATGCGCCGGACCATGGCGCTGGTGCGGGCATAGCGGCCGGTCAGAAAGAACAGCTGGTCGGCGATGAACGACCCGATCGCCGCCGCGACCGCCACCTGCCAGAACGACAGGTAGCCGCGGTGAGCCAGCACGCCGCCGATGACTACCGCAGTCTCGCCTTCCACGCCTGCGCCAAGGAAGACGGCAAGCGTTCCATATTTTTCGATCAGCAGTTCCAGTGACAAATGCAGGAGCCTTTCCGCGCGTTGAGTGTCCGGGGTGACAGCGGCGCTATCCTTCCAGGATCAGCAGGAGATAGGTGATGAACAGGGTGAGATGCACGGAACCCTGCATCAGGTTCGTGCGCCCGCTGGCAAACGTGATCATGCTGACGGCGAGCGTCAGGATCAGCATGACCATTTCCGAGCGGCCGAGGCCCAGGGTGATCGTGTGGCCGGTGAGGTGGCTGATCGCCAGCATCACGGGAACCGTCAGGCCAATGGTGGACAGCACCGAACCGAGAAAAATATTGACCGCCCGCTGCAGCCGGTCGGCGATGGCGGCGCGCACAGCACTGATGGCTTCCGGCGTTGCGACCAGGACGGCCATGATCACGCCGCCAAGCGCTGCTGGCGCACGTATCGTCTCGATAAGATAGTCGATGGGGCTTGCCAGATGCTCGACCAGGTAGACGACCGGCGCCATGTAGGCAAACAGCAGTATTACGTGGACAGCTACGGGGTGTCCGGAGGGGGCGTGCTGCGGGCCGTGGTCCTCGCTACCGTGGCGCTGCGTGAAATAGACCCTGTGCCGTCCCGTCTGCAGCAACAGGAACGTACCGTAGAGCACCAGCGACATGAACACGAGCACTGTCTGGTGCAGCGACGAAATCGCAGGGCCGTAAGCGGCGGGCTGGAACTCCGGCAGGACGAGGCTGAGCGTCGCCAGCGGGACGATGAGCCCGAGATAGGCGTTGGCGCCCTGCAGGTTGTGGCGTTGTTCGGGCCGCCGCCAGGCGCCAAGCAGGAGCGACAGCCCGACCATGCCGTTCAGGATGATCATGATGACGGCGAACAGCGTGTCTCGGACCAGCGTCGGGTTGTTGTCGCCGTGGAACATCACGGACGAGATCGCCACCACCTCGATCGTGGTTATCGTCAGCGTCAGGATCAGCGTGCCGAAGGGTTCTCCCAGGCGATCGGCCAGTTCGTCCGCATGCCTGACGACGGATAGGACCGCTCCGAGGATGACTGCGAAGAGGGCGGCGAAAACGAGTGCGAGACCCACGGGATGGGAAAGCCAGGCCGAAAACGTGTCGCCATAGGCATAGAAGGCTGCGGCAGCGAACAGGCTGACCGGCAAGAGGCGTTCCTCGCGGGCAAGGCGCGCCAGCGTCGATTTCTGCGGCGTGGCATCGTGTTGCATCAAGGTCTATCCGGCCAAATTCAGCTACGAGGGCTTATAGCAAAACCCGTTCCACAATCATGTCTGCGATCGGAATGGCGGAAGTGGCCGCCGGCGACGGCGCGTTGCAGACGTGCAGCATGCGGTCGGTGGCGGCAAAAAGGAAGTCGTGCACGAGCGTGCCGTCGCGCCTGACGGCCTGGGCGCGGATGCCGGCCCGGTGTGGCAGCAGGTCCGCAAGTTCCAGGCCGGGGCAGTATTTCCGGCATTCCTCCAGATAGCCGCGCTTCCACAGCGAGTTGCGCATCTCGACGAGGGCCGATTTCCTGTTGCCGAGCAAGGTTTTCCAGAATCCCGGGAAGAGGGCGTAGTCGACAACGTCGCCGGGGGAGAGGGAAAGGTGGCCGTAGCCTTCGCGCGCAAAGCCCAGGACGGCATTCGGGCCGACGGTGACGCTGCCGTCGATCATGCGCGTCAGGTGGATGCCGAGAAAGGGGAGGTCCGGGTCTGGGATCGGATAGATCAGGTGGCGAACGATGCCGCTCTTTTCGTCGGGCAGGCGGTAATATTCGCCGCGGAAGGGAACGATGCGGTGGTCGATCGGCAGCCCCGCGAGGCGGGCGAGCCGGTCCGACTGCAGCCCCGCGCAGGCCACAAGCTTGCGTGCCTGCCAGCTTTCTCCGTCGGATGAGATCGACACGGTATCTGCCGTTTCCCTTATTGCACTGACGCGGGTGCCGAGCCGGATCTCGCCGCCCCGGGCCGCGATGATCCGGCCCATCGCCCGGCAGACTTCGGCGTAGCTTACGATGCCGGTGGACGGCACGAACAGGGCGCCGAGGCCGGCGATGTTCGGCTCGCGCTCGCGCAGTTCGCCCTCGCTGATCCGGTGAACCTCGATGGCGTTGCTTTGCGAGCGCTCCAGAAGAGCCTCCATGCGCTTCGCCTCCAGCGGGTTGGTCGCGACCAGAAGCTTGCCGCAGACCTCGAAGGCAATGTCGTGCTCGGCGCAGAAGTCCTTTGTGGCCTGCGCACCCTTGCGGCAGAGTTCCGCTTTCAGGCTGCCGGGCGGATAGTAGATACCGGCGTGGATGACGCCGCTGTTGTGCCCGGTCTGGTGCAGGCCGAGCGCGTCTTCCTTTTCGATGAGGACGAGGCTCGCGCCGGGCCGGGCCTCCAGAAGCTGCATCGCCGTGGCAAGCCCGACGATCCCTCCGCCGATGACGCAATAGTCGTAGAGCATTTTCGAACTCTTCTCCCAGGACGGAATCGCAGCCTGGCGCATGCGCAACCAAGATAGCCGAAACATGGGTTTGCGGGAGGGGGGAGCCGGCAAAGAAGCCGGAGACCTTCGGATGAGCAGCGGTACGCCCCTACCAAGCGTGAGGTAGGCGCGGCCCACCGGACGTTCAGCCGCCCGGCCGGGTCAGGATGAAGAGCGCCGGGCCGGCCATGGCGAGGGCAACCATGGCGGCAGTCTGGGTGCTCGCGCCGCTCAAAAGCAGGAAAGTTGCATAGCTCGCGGCGATCATCGCAAGCGCTGTGGCTTTCGCGCGCGGCGCGATGGCGCCCTTCTCGCGCCAGCGGCGAAGCGGCGGGCCCAGTTGCGGATGGTTTACCAGCCATGTCTCGAAACGCGGCGAGGAACGCGCGAAAAGCGCGGCCGCCAGAAGCAGAAACGGCGTCGTGGGCAGCAGCGGCAGGAAGATGCCGACCACGCCCAGCGCGACCATAAGCCAGCCCAGGCAAAGACAGAGTATACGTAGCGGCAGTTTCATCGGCTTCCGGCAAGGTGGGTGCATGGGGGCAGGCCGTTGATAGCATGGCGGCGCCGAGGCAGACAGCCGTCTCATGGCCGGTCGCATCTTCGGTTGCATCGCTCCTATATGGCCACCGCCGGCGCAGGGATCTGTTCAGCGTGGGTTAACCATGACCGGCGGCTTTTCAGCCGGGTGTAGAACCGTTGAGATTTTGCGCGCGGCGGCCGAGCAATTCGTCTTCCCAATCGATATGTTCACGACTACTCTTTTCCGCGGTGCCTAAAAGGAACCTTTCTGTCTGTGCGGGGACATTGCATGCGGATTACGGGTCTTCTGGTCGCAGTCATAACATCCTGCGCTTTAGCCGGGCTTCTGCCCGCAGGGGCAGCAAGGGCGCAGCAGGCGCCGCCGCCTGCCGTCGTGGTCGTCCCCGCCAAGATCATGGACCTGCGCGAAAGCGTTGACCTGACCGGGCGTCTGGTGGCCATTCAGCGGGTCGATATCCGCGCCCGCGTTTCCGGCTTCCTGGAATCGGTGGATTTCAAGGAAGGGCAGAAGG
This sequence comes from Mycoplana rhizolycopersici, assembly GCF_013378445.1. Lineage (GTDB taxonomy): Bacteria > Pseudomonadota > Alphaproteobacteria > Rhizobiales > Rhizobiaceae > Mycoplana > Mycoplana rhizolycopersici. Next base: position 156,201 of record NZ_JABXYK010000011.1, on the reverse strand, counting down.
TGAAGGCCGGCACGCTGCTCTACAGCGTCGAGGACGGGGCCTATCAGGCCGCCCTGCAGGAGATCGTCGGCTCGATACAGTCTGCGGAAGCGCAGCGCGATCTGGCAATCATCGAGCGCGACCGATCCAACCGGCTGCTTGCCAGCAACACGGTGCCACAGTCCCAGGTCGACATCGCCAACGCACAGGTGAAGAAGTCCGAGGCGGATCTCGTCCGGTTGAACGGCAGCAAGGCACAGGCCGAGCTGAATCTGTCCTACACGAAGATCACCGCACCGTTCGACGGCATCGTGGGCTTGACCGCCGTCGACGTTGGCGCGCTCGTCGGGCCGGACAGCGGCGCACTGACGACGCTGACGCGCCTTGATCCCATCTATGCCGAATTCTCGGTCGCAACCGCCATGTACCTGACCTATCAGGAGCAAGTGCGCAGTGGCCAGATCTCGCCGGGCGCCAATGTCCGCATCATCCTGCCGAACGGCGTGGAATATCCGTCCAAGGGCACCATCAATTTCGTCTCCAGCAATGTCACGCAGGGCACGGATACCGTTACGATCCGTGCGCAATTCCCCAATCCCGACGGGCTGCTGCTCGACGGATCGCTCGTGCGCGTCGAGCTGGAGCAGTCCAACAAGCAGGACGTACTCGCCATTCCGCAGGAGGCCGTGCAGCGCGATCAGCAGGGCGCCTTCGTCATGGTCGTCGGGGCCGATTCCAAGGTGGAGCTTCGCCGGGTCGACATTTCCCGGTCCTCGCGTGGCTTTTCCGTTGTCGCCTCCGGGCTGAAGGACGGGGAAACGGTCATCACCGATGGCATCGGCAAGGTGCGGCCGGGCATCGTCGTCGACGCTGCCGTCGCCCCTGCAGCAGGTGGCTGATCGATGATTTCGGAAATCTTCATCGATCGCCCGCGTTTTGCCGCCGTCATTTCCATCGTCCTGACGCTGGCAGGGCTGATCGCGATGACACAGCTCCCCGTTGCGCAGTTTCCGGATATCGTTCCGCCGCAGGTCAGCGTCAGCGCCAGCTATTCCGGTGCCGGCGCCGACGTCGTTGAGGCGACCGTCGCCCAGCCGATCGAAAGCAAGGTCGTCGGCGTCGACAACATGCTCTACATGAAGTCCACCAGCGGCGCGGACGGTTCCTACAATCTGACCGTCACCTTCGCCGTCGGCACGGACCCCGACATCGCCACCGTGAACGTGCAGAACCGCGTGTCGCTCGCCGAGGCGGGACTGCCCTCGGAGGTCAAGCAATCCGGCGTCAGCGTGCGCAAGAAGTCGTCCGCGCTGATGCAGGTGATCACCATCTACGGCGAGGAAGGCAAGGACTTCGACAATCTGTTTTTGTCGAACTACGCCACCATCAATCTGCTCGATACGATCAAGCGCGTGCCTGGCGTGGGCGACGCGTCGCTGTTCGGCGCGCAGGACTATTCCATGCGGATCGTGCTGAACGTCGACCGCCTGACGAGCCTTGAGCTTACGCCCACGGACGTGGTCAACGCGCTGCGTGCGCAGAACGTACAGGCTGCGATCGGGCGCATCGGCGCGCAGCCGATGACGGACGATCCCCTGTTCCAGCTGAATCTGCAGACGCAGGGGCGCCTGAGCGACCCCTCGCAGTTCGAAGACATCGTGCTCCGCGCCGAGCCGGATGGTTCCTTCGTGCGCGTCCGTGACGTGGCCCGGGTGGAGCTCGGGGCAGCCAGCTCCGATTCGACCGCGCGCTTCAACGGCCGGCCGGTCGCCATGATCGGCACCTACCAGGCGCCGGGCGCCAATGCGCTGGCCGCTGCGCGCGGCGTCAACGAGGCGATGGAGCGGCTCTCCAAAGGGTTTCCCGACGGGCTGAAATACCAGGTCTCCTACGACACGGCCCAATTCGTCGAGGCAAGCGTCGAGAATGTCGAGCACACGCTGATCGAGGCCTTCGTGCTCGTCATCATCGTCGTGTTCCTGTTTCTTGGAAACTGGCGGGCGGCACTCATCCCGCTGATCGCTGTTCCCGTCGCGCTGATCGGCACCTTCGCAATCATCCTTGCGCTCGGGTTTTCGCTCAACACCGTCTCGCTGCTGGCGCTCGTGCTGGCGATCGGCATCGTCGTGGATGACGCGATCGTGGTGGTCGAGAACGTCGAGCGGGTGATGGAGGAGAACCCCGGCATGCAGGCGGCCGAGGCCGCGCGGCTGGCGATGGGGGAAATCACCGGCGCGATCGTCGCCATCACGCTCGTGCTGCTGTCGGTGTTTGTCCCCGTCGCCTTCATCCCGGGACTGAGCGGGCAGCTGTTCCAGCAATTCGCCGTCGCCGTATCCGTCTCCATGGTGCTGTCGGCCATCAATGCGCTGACGCTCAGCCCGGCGCTCTGCGCGATCCTGCTGAAGCCGCATCACGGGCCGAAGCGGGGCATCCTCGGCTATATTTCGCGCGGCATCGACAGGGGACGCGACGGCTATGCCTTCGTCGCCGGCCATATCGCGCGGCGGGCCGTGATCGGGCTGGTGCTGCTGGCGGTCGCCGCAGGCGCTGCCGGCTGGCTGTTCCGCATCGTGCCGACCGGCTTCCTGCCGGCGGAAGACCAGGGGGCGTTCTTCACCGAGATCCGCCTGCCCGAAGGCGCGTCGTTCAACCGGACGGATGCGGTCGTGAAGCGGGTCGAGACCATGCTCGGCGAGATCGAGGGTGTCGCCAACGTCATTACCGTCAGCGGCTACAGCTTCCTCGACGGACTTGCGAAGTCGAGCAGCGGCTTTGCGGTGGTGACGATGAAGCCCTTCGCCGACCGGACGACCGCTGCGGCCTCCGTCGACGCGGCCGTCGCGACCGCGATGGCGAAGGGATCGGCGATCCGCGAGGCGCAGGTCTTCGCCTTCAACCTGCCGCCGATCATGGGGCTTGGAACCGGCTCTGGCTTCGAGTACCAGCTGCTCGACCTGCAGGGGCGGTCGCCGGCGGAGCTTGCCGAGACGGCGCGCGGCCTTATCATCGCCGCCAACCAGAACCCGCTGCTCGGCCCGACCTTCACCACCTATTCGGCAAGCTCGCCGCAGCTCTATCTGGATCTCGACCGCGACCGGCTGCAGGCGCTCGGCGTCTCGGTCAGCGACCTGTTCGCCACCCTCCAGGGCACGCTCGGCTCCTTCTATATCAACGACTTCAACCTCTATGGCCGAAGCTGGCGCGTGACGATGCAGGCAGCAGAGGCCGACCGGCGCTCGGTCGCCGACATTTCGCGGCTGCACGTGCGCAACGCGCAGGGCCAGATGGTGCCGGTGGCATCCGTTGCAAGCGTTCGCTACATCGTCGGGCCGCAATCCATCGTGCGCTACAACAACTATCGTTCGATAACGCTGAACGGGCAGCCCGCGCCGGGCGTTTCCTCCGGCCAGGCGCTGCAGGCGATGGAGGCCGTGTCGGCCGCGACACTGCCGCCGGGCTACAGCTATGAATGGACGGGCACGGCGCTGCAGGAACTGGAGGCGGCCGGCAAGACCACGACGATCCTCGCGCTCGCCGTGCTGTTCGCCTATCTGTTCCTCGTAGCCCTTTACGAGAGCTGGATGATCCCGGTCCCCGTCCTGCTTTCGGTCATCGTCGGTGTGGTCGGAGCGCTGGTTTCCATCCTGGTCGCCGGCCTATCCTTCGACATCTACGCGCAGATCGGCCTTGTGGTGCTGATCGCGCTCGCCTCGAAGAACGCGATCCTGATCGTGGAATTCGCGAAATTCCGGCGCGAGAAGGGGGAGAGCATCGTCGATGCGGCAATCGACGGCGCGCGCACCCGCTTCCGCGCCGTCATGATGACGAGCTTCGCCTTCATCGTCGGTCTGGTTCCGCTGGTCACGGCGCAGGGGGCGGGCATGCTCAGCCGCCGTGCTGTGGGTACCGGCGTCGCCGGCGGCATGCTGGCCGCCTCGCTCGTCGGCATCTTCCTGATCCCGGCGCTGTACGTGACGTTCCAGTGGCTGCGCGAACGGGCGCATCGCCTTGCCGGCATCGGCGGGGCTGCCCCTGCGCCGGAAGCAGCCAGCCAACCGACCACGCCTGCGGGCCATGACAAGGCAGCACAGTAGAACTGCGGCGATGGCACGCGGGGGGATACGACCGATCCTACGAAGGCTGCGGATCGGCCGATGCGATGTCGCTCTGCCCGGACGACACGGACTGGAGCATTTCCGTTGGGGCCGTGGGGTGACAGTCACCACCGGGAGCGATCTATCCCATTGTTTCTCGCAATTCCGGACGCAGAACCGCTTCGTACTTCTACCCGAATTGCCTCAGTAGCGGCCGAGGCCGAGGTCGGCGGTTTCAATCTCGGGTGCCCTTCCGCTGACGAGATCGGCCAGCACGCGCCCCGAGCCGCACGCCATGGTCCAGCCGAGCGTGCCGTGGCCGGAATTGATGTAGAGGTTTTTGAACTTCGTCGCCCCGATGATCGGCGTTCCGTCCGGGGTCATCGGCCGCAGGCCCGACCAGAAGGTCGCCTTCGACTGGTCGCCCGCGCCGCCGAACAGATCCTCGACGGAATGCTCGAGCGTGGAGCGGCGCGCCGGCGGCAAATCGTTGTTGAAGCCTGCGATTTCCGCCATTCCGCCGACGCGGATGCGGTCACCGAGCCGTGTGATGGCGATCTTGTAGGTCTCGTCCATGATGGTGGAGACGGGCGCGCGGCTTTCGTCGACGATCGGCACGGTAATCGAATACCCCTTCACCGGATAGATCGGCGCGACCAGGCTGAGCGGCTTCAACAGGACCGGCGTGTAGCTGCCCAGTGCTGCGACGAACATGTCCGATTCAATGAAGGCATCGGAGGTCATCACGCCCGTGACACGGTCCCCGAGGTGCTTCAGGCCGCGGATGTCGACGCCGAACCGGAAGCGCACGCCAAGCGCCTCGGCATGGCTCTGCAGGATGTTGGTGAACTTGAAGCAGTCACCGGTCTCGTCGTTGGGCAGGCGCAGGCCGCCGACAATCTTTTCCCGCACGCGCGCCAGTGCCGGTTCGGCGGCAATGCAGCCAGCGGGATCGAGCACCTCGAAGGGGACGCCGTCGGCGCGCAGCACCTCCACATCCTTGCCGATTCCGTCGAGCTGCTTCTGCGTGCGGAAGAGCTGGAGCGTGCCCTGCGTGCGATGGTCGTAGGAAATGCCGGTTACCTCGCGCAGCGCGATCAGGCAGTCTCGGCTGTATTCGGCCAGGCGCACCATGCGGCCCTTGTTGGTGGCGTAGCGGGCGCTCGTGCAATTGGCGAGCATTGCCATCATCCAGCGCCAGGTGGCGGCGTCTGCCATCGGCCGGATGATCAGCGGCGCATGCTTCATGAAAAGCCACTTGACCGCCTTCTGCGGTATGCCGGGTGCTGCCCAGGGTGAGGCGTATCCGGGCGAAATCTCGCCGGCGTTGGCGAAGCTGGTCTCCAGCGCCGGGCCGGGCTGCCGGTCGAGCACCGTGACCTCGTGGCCCTGCTTGGCGAGATAATAGGCGGACGTCACGCCGACGACGCCGGCGCCCAGAATGGTGATTTTCATGACTGCCCCTCGATTGCTCTTGTCTTGACGTTCAGCGGTACTCGCGGTGGTAGCGGTTGCCGAGAGACGTCAGGATTTCATAGGAAATGGTGCCGGCGTCGGCTGCGATCGCCTCCAGCGGCTGCTGCGGGCCGATCATCTCCACCAGGCTGCCGAGCTTCAGGGTGCCCGGCGGCAGGGCGCTGATATCGATGGTCATGCTGTCCATGGAGACGCGCCCGACGATCGGCAGGCGCACGCCGTCGTGATAGGCCGCACCGCGGTCGCTCAGGCTACGCGGCAGGCCATCGGCGTAACCGGCGGCGATCGTCGCCAGCCGCGTTTCCTTCGTCGTCTGATGCGCGCCGCCGTAACCGACGCGACTGCCCGCCGGCACGGTGCGCGTCTGCACCACCCGGACGTCGAGCCTTACGACCGGCTTCACCGCAATGCCGGGCACGTCCGACGGCACCCCGCCGAAGAGCGCGATGCCGGGGCGGGCAAGGGCGCCGTGAAAATCACTCCCCAGGAAGATGCCGCCGGAGTTTGCAAAGCAGAGCGGAAGTTTCGGGAAGAGCCCGGACGCGCCGCGCAGGGCTTCGAGCTGCTCGCCGTTCTGCTTGCTGGTGTTCTCGTCGGCGCTTGCGAGATGGCTCATGAGATAGAGAAGATCCACGCCCTTCAGCAGGGCGGAGTCGTCAGCAAGGGCCGCCATCTCTTCTGGCGGCAGGCCGAGCCTCGACATGCCGCTGTCAATCTGCAGGATGGCGGGCAGGGCGTCGCCGCGCGAGACCGCCGTCCGCGACCAGTTCTCAACCTGATCGAGCGAATTGAGCACCGGAATGATGCCGAGATCGGCGCATCGGCGCTCGGCGCCGGGCTGCAGGCCGTTCAGCACGAATATCCGCGCATCCGGCTCGACGAACGTCTTCAGGCGGACAGCCTCGCCGAAATGGGCGACGAAGAAATCGCGGCAACCGGCATCGTAAAGGACAGGGGCAACGCGGCTGGCGTCGAGCCCGTATGCATCGGCCTTGACCACGGCTGCCACGGGGACGGGGGCTGTGCGCTGCAGCAGCAGGTGGTAGTTATGCTCAAGCGCGCGCAGGTCGATCGTCAGGTATCCTGACGCGCCGTCACGGCTGGAAATCTCGTATGTATGCGTGTTCATGGCCCATCCCTCGATACGGGATCAGGCTATTGAAAGAATCGAGCGCTTTTCTTCGAATTCGTGCTTTGATATTCGAATGATGAGAAAAAGACGAAATTTTCTGCGGCAAAACGAAAGATTCTGCATGAAGGGCCTGGATGCCATCGACCGCAACATCATCCGCCTGCTGCGGCTGAACGCGCGCATCACCAATGCCAAGCTCTCCGAGGAGGTCGGGCTGTCGCCTTCGGCATGCCTCAGGCGCATCAGCCTGCTGGAGCAGACCGGTGTCATTCGCGGCTATACGGCGCTGATCGGCAGCTCGGAAGGTGACAGTCCGATCGCCGTAATCATCAACATCACGCTGGAGCGACAGACGGAGGAGCATCTCAATCGCTTCGAAAACGCCGTCCGGCGCCACCCGGAAATCCAGGAGTGCTACCTGATGACCGGCGGGTCCGACTACCTGCTGCGGGTCGAGGTGCAAAGCGCCGGCGAGTTCGAACGCATCCACAAGGAAATCCTCGCCAAGCTGCCGGGCGTCCTGCGTATCCATTCGAGCTTTTCCATCCGCAACGTGCTGGCGGCGAGAGGTGTACAGCGCTGACGTCGCACAACGGGAGACGGAGCGGACGCCTGCGCGCCTGACAGCCGGCGCAACTACGCCTGCGCGCCCTCCAGGCTCCGGTCCGGCCTGGCGGGCTGGCGGGACTGGGGCTTGGCCTCGCGCACGAGACGGATTTCCCGGGTGAACAGCGCCTTGTCCGGCAGCACACGTCCCAGGCTGACGACGGTGGAGCCTTGCAGTTCGGTCTCAAGGATCGACAGGACGCGGCGCAGCGTTGTCGGGTCCATGGTCTCCAGCACCTCGTCCAGCACGAGCCAGTGCGGCTTGTGCAGGAGCGCTCGTGCGAAGGCCAGCAGCCGTTCGTCGTCGTCGCTGAGTTCGCGGTCCCAACGCGCCTCGGTATCGAGCAGGGGCGCCATGCGCTGCAAACCGACCCGGGCCAGCGCTTCGATCAGCTGGGTGTCCGTGAAGGTATCGGTCTGAGGATAGGACAGCACGTCGCGCAGGCGGCCGGGCGGCATGTAGGGCGTTCGCGGCAGGAAGGTGATCGCCTCGCCCTTGGGAAGGCCGACGCGACCGCTGCCGAGTGGCCAAAGTCCCGCCAGGGCACGGAACAGCAGCGTCTTGCCAGTGCGCGGCTCACCGGTGATGACGACGCGCTCACCGGCGCCGATCTCGATGTGCGGCTCGTCGAAGTGGGTGCGGCCGCTGGGTGAGGCGACGTCCAGCCGGTCGAGCGTCAGTCGGTTGGAGTCGTTCAGCACGAACTCGATGTGGCCTTCCGCGTCGTTGAGCGCATCGGTGGCGATAAGCGCGCTGCGGAAGGAAGTGATGCGGTGAAGCGTCGCGCGCCAGTCGGTGATCGCGCCGATGTTGGCGACGAACCAGCGCAGCGAGCTGTGCACTTGGTTGAAGGCGCCGACCGCCATCATCAGGCCGCCGAAGCTTATGTGCCCGGAAAAATAGACGGGGGCGGCCACGAGGATCGGTGCCACCACCGTAACCCAGCCATAGCCGTCGACGACCCAGGCAAGGTTGATCTGGGCGCGGAAGATGTTGCGGAGCGCGGTCAGAACCGAACCGAGGTCGTTGTCGAGCTTCTGCCGCTCACCCGTCTCGCCGCCGGCCAGCGCGATCGAATCGATATGTTCGTTGACGCGCATCATGGTGAAGCGCAGCGCTGCTTCTCGATTGTAGCGCTCTCCGTTCAGCTCGATGAGCGGCCGGCCGACACGCCAGCTGAGCAGGGAGGCCGAGCCGGCATAGATGATCGCCGCCCAGACCATGTAGCCGGGGATGTCGATCGTCCGCCCGCCGATCTCGAACATGAAGCCTTCGGAGAGCGACCACAGCACGCCGACGAAGGAGACGAGCAGGATGGAGGACTGCAGCAGGCCGAAGGCCAGGTCGGTCGTCAGATCGGCGAGATGTCCGGCGTCTTCCTGCATGCGCTGATCCGGATTGACGCCGATCGCACCGGCGTTTGCAAGGCGGAACGCCCGGCGCGGACGCATCCATTCGCAGATCAGGTCGCGGGTCAGGCCTTCGCGCAGTTTCAGCCGGAAACGCTGGTTCAGCCATTGCTGCAGGATGTTGAAAACCAGCATGCCGCCGGCGATCGCCGCGAAGATCTTCAACTGGTAGAAAAAGGCATCGACATTGCGCCGTTCGATCGCGTCGTAGAAGGGCTGGTTCCAACGGTTGAGCACGATCTGGCCGAGTGCTGTGGCCACGACGACCAGAAAGCTGCCGGCGGAAATGAGGAGGAGCGTGCGAAAGACCGGGGAACGCGTGTAGATTCGCCGCATCGTCATCAATTGCGACCAGAGACCTTCGCTCTTCACACCTGCCGCAGGCAGGCCGTTGGTGCCGTTCTGGGCGGAAACGTTGGCCATGGCTGGCTCCTTCCTATGCGGGAATCACCTTCCCGCATTTCCCGGGCCGGCAATGCGGATACTGGAGCACCGACGGGAAAAAACGGCAAGGTCGCCACGAGACACGCTCTGTCATGGGCGAAAATGCGGCGTGAGCGCCCGCTCGATCCGGAATATTCGCTGCACGCATGATGAAATCCAGTGATTTGGTGGAAAATTGCGCAAAGCCGCCCTGTACGGGATGGATTTTTCGCTCGTGGCTCCGCCTAATAAATGACCGTTCTTTGCCTTGTTGTTGGGCATTTGCAATTAAATGGGTGAAATTGGCGGCGATCCTCCCAAGCGCCGCCCGAACATCGAAAGCAGGTACATCCATGAGCAAATCCGTTTCGCAGCTTGTCGAGCGCGCCCGGTTCACCCGCCGCTTCGGCCTTTCCCTCGTGCTGGCGGCTTCGGTCGCAGCCTTTGCCGGCGCGTTGATGCCGCATCCTGCCGCTGCCGAAGACAAGGCGAACGTCAAGGTCGGCATCATGAGCGGTGAGGACGAGGACATCTGGCGCGTCGTCGCTGCGGAAGCGGAGAAGAAGGGGCTGACGGTCGAGGTCGTCACCTTCAACGACTACACCCAGCCGAACGAAGCGCTGGAGCGCGGCGAGATCGACGCCAACGCCTTCCAGCACGGCCCGTATCTCGAAAACCAGATTCAGGCGCATGGCTACAAGATCAAGGTGGCAGGATACACCGCCGTCTGGCCGATTGGCGTCTATTCGAAGAAATTCAAGAGCATTGCCGAACTTCCCGAAGGGGCCGTGATCGGCGTGCCGAACGATCCTTCCAACGAAGGCCGCGCCCTTCTCGTCCTGCAGGATGAGGGCGTCATCAAGCTCAGGGACGGCGCAGGCATTCTGGCTACCATCGTCGATGTTGCCGAGAATCCGAAGAACGTGGTGCTCAAGGAGCTCGATGCCGGCATCGTCGGCCGCTCCGTCGAGGATCTGGACGCGGCCGTCGTCAACACGGACTGGGCGCTGAAGAGCGGACTGGCAATCGAAGACCGCATCGCCCAGGAGAAGATCGCCGACAATCCCTACCGCAACTTCATCGCCGTTCGCGAGGCGGATCTGGCCGAGCCGTGGGTCAAGACGCTGGTTTCCTCCTACCAGAACGATACGGTCAAGGCAGAGTTCGACCGCGTCTACAAGGGTACCGGCACCGTCGCCTATTGACCTTTTCCCCTCAAGGACCTGAACATCAGGCGGCCTGCGGCGCTTTCGGCGCTGCAGGCCGCCGCGCCATTGAATATGGCGGAAAGGAACTGCCATGACGTCCCAATTCCCGCCGGCCGGCCAAGCAGAGCAGGGCGAGAGCCGGCGCGAAGCCGTCGTACGCCTGTCCGGCGTCCATCGCCATTTCGGCGACACGCCGGCCATCGACGGTGTTTCGCTGACCGTGCACAAGGGGGAAATTCTCGGTCTGATCGGTCGCAGCGGCGCCGGTAAGTCGACCCTCATACGCTGCCTGAACGGCCTTGAGCGACCCGACCGCGGTTCGATCAAGATCGAAGGGCGCGAAATCACCGGCCTGAGCGAGGAGCAGCTTCAGCCGCTGCGCCGGCGTATCGGCATGATCTTCCAGCATTTCAATCTGCTGTCGGCAAAGACGGTCGAGGAAAACGTAGCCCTGCCTCTCAAGATCGAAGGCTGGGCCATGGAGAAGCGGCTTGCGCGGGCTGCCGAACTGCTGGATCTCGTCGGTCTTTCCGGCAAGGCCAAAAGCTACCCTGCAGCGCTTTCCGGCGGTCAGAAGCAGCGTGTCGGCATTGCGCGGGCACTTGCCGCCGGGCCGGCGCTGCTGCTCTCGGACGAGGCGACCTCGGCGCTTGATCCGGAGACGACAGCGGCGATCCTGGAACTCTTGAAGGACATCAACGCCAAGCTGGGCCTGACGATCCTGTTGATTACCCACGAGATGGAGGTGATCCGCAGCATCGCCGACCGCGTCGCCGTGATCGATGCGGGGCGCATCGTGGAGGAGGGGCCGGTGTGGTCCGTCTTCGCCAATCCGCGCACGGCGATCACCCAGAGCCTGCTGTCTGGCATCCGCCCGCATCTGCCGCAGCATGTGGCAGCGCGGCTTGTAAGCGAGCCGGTGGGAGAAGTGGTCCTGGGCGTCGATCTCTCCGGCCCCGATGCCGGTGTCCTGCTGGCCGGACTTTCTGGCGCGCTCGCCGGCGGCTTCCGCCTGATCCATGGCGGGGTCGAGCATATCCAGCAGCAGTCCGTCGCCCGCTTCTTTCTCGGCATTCCGCCAGCATCGGACGGTCCGGCACGGGCCGTCGCCTATCTCGAGCGCCAGGGCGCCAAAGTGGAGGTACTGGGCCATGTCCCCGGTCATGATTGAGCTCTTCATCCGCTCGTTCTTCGAAACCGTCGTGATGACGGTCGCATCGGGGGCCATCTCGCTGGTGGCGGGCCTGCCGCTCGGCCTGGCGCTCGTCGCCACGGCAAAGGGCGGCATTGCGGAAAACCTCTGGATCAACCGCTTTCTCGGCGCGATCGTCAACGGTTTCCGCTCGGTTCCCTTCATCATCCTGCTGGTGGCGCTGATCCCGGTCACCCGCTTCATCGTCGGCACGTCGATTGGCATGTGGGCGGCGATCGTTCCGCTCTCGATCGCGGCGACGCCCTATTATGCCCGCATGGCGGAGGTCTCGCTTCGCGAAGTGGATCGCGGCTTGATCGAGGCGGTGCGTGCGATGGGCGGGAACCGGTGGACGATCGTGCGCGAGGTGCTGGTGCCCGAAGCCCTGCCGAGCCTCGTTGCAGGCTTCACCGTGACGCTGATCACGCTCATCGGCGCCTCCGCCATGGCGGGTGCGATCGGGGCGGGCGGGCTCGGCGATCTCGCCATCCGCTACGGCTACCAGCGCTTCGAAACGACTGTGATGGTCGCGGTCGTCGCCGTGCTGATCGTTCTGGTCTGCGCCATCCAGTGGGCCGGCGACCGGCTCGTCCTGAAACTGGACCACAAGCACTAAATTAACGCTTCGATGGGGCTTCTGATCCTGATGTCTTCGTCCGGAGCCGGCTTGGCGCGTAGCGGCAAGCCTTCTCTCACGCTGTGGCGGCAACAGAAGGGTCAGCCGCCCCGGCTCGGCCCTTTGTCCGCCATGCCGACCTGCTCCGCCGCCACCTGTTTTGCTTTGGAAGCGGCGGGGATGTCCTCGCCATAGAGGATGCGCTCGGCTGCGCCGTCCAGATCCTCGTACTGGCCGTTGCGCATCGTCCAGAGAAACAGCAGCAGCCCGCCGGTGCCGAGCAGCAGGGAGATGGGGATCAGATAAAAGAAGGACGCTGTCATTTTCGCCTCTTGTCATGCCCTGTATTCGGTGGGCTCCGTTTTCCGGCGCGGCAACAGCCTCGCACCTGTCGCCGGGCGGGACGATCCGCCGTACCCTCAATCGGGATCCTTGATCGCCTGGTAGGCATGCCAGGTCGCGTGGCCGAGAAGCGGAAAGGTGATGACGAAACCTAGCATGCCCGTCAGCACGCTCAGGGCCGTCAGCAGCATCACGATGACGCCCCATGCCAGCATGACCGGAAGATTGTTCCAGGCGAGCGAGATGCTGGTGCCCATGGCCGTGAAGGCGTCCACGTCGCGGTCGACGACCATCGGCACGCCAAAAACGCTGATGGCGAAGGCGAAGGCGGCAAACAGGGCGCCCACCAGCGTGCCGAGGCCGAGAAGCGCCCAGCCGACGGGCGTGCCGAACAGGGCAGGCAGGATGTGGCCGAGACCCTGGAACGGTTGCCAGCCGACGAAGAGCGCATAGAGGATGACGGCGGCGCGCATCCAGAGCAGCATCAGCCCGCACAGGACGGCGCCGACGAACAGCACGTGCTGGCCGGTGCCGGGTTTCGGCCGCAGCATCGCCATAAGCGAGACCGGCAGGTTTTCCTCGATCCGGCGGCTTTTTTCGTAGAGGCCGGCGGCTGCGACGGGGCCGACGACGAAAAAGCCGGCAAGGGCGGGCAGCAGCGCATAGTCGTAGCCGAAGGCAAAAAGGCCGCCGGCGATGATGATCGAGACGGCTGCGACGCCGGCGCCGTAGATCAGGCTCGGCAGGGGCGTGTTCCAGAGGTCGCGCCAGCCTTCGGCCAGCCAGGAAAGCGCGCGGCGGGCCGGCAGATGGCGGTTCCGGTCGACGGCCTTCGGCAGAGGGGGGACGGTTTCAGGCATCCTCATCTGACATTCCTCCGACAACCGCACTGGCATCGTTCATGTTTCAGCAGGCCGGGCGGGCGGCGCGGTAGCTCCCGGGCTTCTGCGATCCCGCCTTCAGGTGTGCCACGCAGTCGGGCTGCGAGACGACGGCGACATAGACGAAATGGGCATTGGCGAGCGCCAGCAGGGCCGCGACGGCGCAGACGGCGGCAATCGCTGTGGTGCGCGCCCGCATGGGAAGCGCGCTCATGTTCCGCTGCCGCCGGTTGCACGTCGCTGCTCCCTGAGGTCGGTGATGTAAAGGGTGAGAATCTTGATATCGAGCGGGGAAAGCCGCAGCCCCCAACTCGGCATGTGGCCCTGCCTGCCACCGTAGATCGACTGGTAGACCGCCTCGCGTCCAGACCCGTAGGTCCAGAAATGGTCGGTCAGGTCCGGTGCGCCGACATCCTTCTGGCCCTTGGCGTCCTCGCCGTGGCAGGAGACGCAGTTCTGGGCGAAGAGCTCGCGTCCGGCGTCGATGGCGGCGGCGTTTTCCGCCGTTCTCTCCTCAAGCCCGGACAGCGAGCGGACATAGGTGACGAGTTGCAGGATCGCCGGGCGCTCCAGCATCTGGTCGCGGCCGAATGCCAGCATCTGCGAGACACGCGTTTGCGGATCGTCGCCGTTGATCCCGACAGTGATCGTCTCGGCTATCGTCTGCGGATCGTCGCCCCACAGCATGGGCGCGGCCCCGAGGTTGGGATAGCCACTGTTGCCGGTGCCGCCGATGCCGTGGCAGGCCGCACAGTTATCGCCGAAAAGGGTGTGGCCGGTCTCGCGGACGATCGGCATGAGGTCGGCGTCCTTCAGGATCGTCGCGAAATCCTCGCTTTCGATCCGCGCGACCCAGGCGGCGCGATCGGCGCTGCCTTCCTGCAGGCGCTCTGCCAACGTCTGTTTCTGGTCGACGCCGAGCCAGCCCTTGAAATAGCCGGTGCCGTACGGAAAACTCGGCATCAGCAATACCCAGATCACCCCGAACAGCGTGAAGGCGATCAGGAAGAACCAGACGGGCTTCGGCACCGGCGTGTGCAGTTCCTTGATGCCGTTCCATTCGTGGCCGGTCGTCATGTGGCCGGTGACGGGATCGCGTTCGCCTACGGACATGGCCGGTCCTCGTCGTCGGAAATGATGGAATGGGCGGCGTGGTCGAACTGCTTCCGGTTGGCCGGCCAGTAGGCGTAGACGATGACGCCGATCGACATGGCGATCAGGTAGAAAAGTCCGAAGGACTTGGCGAAACCGGTGACGGTGTCGTGGTCGAAGCTCATGGCGCTACTCCACACTGGCCTGTTCGGTCTTGTGCGCGACGTCGGTCAGCCGCCCCAGGATCTGCAGATAGGCGACGATCGCGTCCATCTCCGTCAGCGTCTCCGGCTTGCCGTCGAACAGGCTGACATTCGTCGCCTCCCCGTATCGGGCAGTTACTCCAGCGGCCTGCGTACTGTCGGGATTGGCCTGGCCGTAGGCGTCGGCGGTGGCATTGGCGATCATTTCGTCCGTGTAGGGGACGCCCACCGCGCGCATAGCAGCCAGATGCTCGCCGAGATCGCCGATCTTGAGCGAGTTGCGCATCAGCCAGCGATAGGCCGGCATCTTCGATTCCGGCACCAGATCGCGCGGATTGTAGAGATGGGCGACGTGCCATTCGTTCGAATACTTGCCGCCGAGCCGGGCGATGTCCGGTCCGGTGCGCTTCGACCCCCACAGCATCGGGTGGTCGTATTTCGATTCGACGGCCAGCGAATAGGGACCGTAGCGCTCGACTTCGTCGCGCAGCGTGCGGATCATCTGCGAGTGGCAGGCATAACAGCCCTCGCGGATGTAGATGTTGCGCCCTGCCAGCTCCAGCGGGGTGTAGACGCGCATGTCCGGGGCATCCTCCACCGTTTCGTCGATCGTGAAGAGCGGGGCGATCTCGATCAGGCCGCCGATGCTGGCGACGACGACGATGGCGAGTACGAGGCCCATGGCGTTGCGTTCGAGCCTGTAATGGAAGTTGAACATCGCCTATTCCCCGGCCTGCGCCCAGGCCCGCGGTGCGGGCGGTTCGACCGGCAGGTCGGCGGCCGCTCCCTCGTCCACCGGCGCAGGCCTGCTGATCGTCATCCAGATGTTGTAGAAGGCCACCACGGCACCGGCGAGGAACAGCAGTCCGCCCACGGTGCGGGCGATGTAGTAGGGATGCATGGCGACCAGGGTGTCGATGAAGGAATAGGCGAGCGTGCCGTTTTGATCATAGGTGCGCCACATCAGGCCCTGGGTGATGCCCGAGTTCCACATCGCGAAGACGTAGACGACGGTGCCGGCAAGCGCGAGCCAGAAGTGCAGCTCGACGAGCCTTGCCGAATAGAGGGCCGGCCGCTTCCACATCCAGGGAACGAGAGCATAGAGTGAACCGAAGGTGATCATCGCGACCCAGCCGAGCGCTCCGGCATGGACGTGACCGACCGTCCAGTCTGTATAATGCGAGAGCGAGTTGACGGCGCGGATCGCCATGAACGAGCCCTCGAAGGTGGCTATGCCGTAGAAGATCGCCGCCAGCATCATGAAGCGCAGCACCGCATCGTCGCGCACCTTGTGCCAGGCACCGTTCAGCGTCAGAAGCGCATTGCCGGCCGAGGCCCAGGAGGGGACCAGCAGCACCAGCGAGAACACCATGCCGAGCGTCTGCACCCAATGGGGCAGGGCGGTGTAGTGCAGGTGATGGGATCCCGCCCACATGTACATGAAGGTGATGCCCCAGAAGCTGATTATCGACATGCGGTAGGAATAGATCGGCCGGCCGGCCCGCTTGGGCAGGTAGTAGTAGAGCATGCCAAGGAAGCCGGCGGTCAGGAAGAAGGCGACGGCGTTGTGGCCGTACCACCACTGCGTCATCGCGTCCTGTACGCCAGAGAAGAGCGAGTAGCTCTTGGCGTGGCCGATCGAGACGGGCACTGCCAGGTTGTTGACGATATGCAGGATGGCGACCACCAGGATGAAGGCCATGTAGTACCAGTTGGCGACGTAGATGTGTGGCTCGCGGCGGCGGGCCAGGGTACGGATGTAGATCAGGAAATAGACGACCCAGACGATGACCAGCCAGAGGTCGGCATACCATTCCGGTTCGGCATATTCCTTGGATTGCGTGAGGCCCATCAGATAGCCGGTGGCGGCCAGCACGCAGAAGAGATTGTAGCCGATCAGCACGAACCACGGGCTCAGCTGGTCGGGCAGGCGTGCACGGGTGGTGCGCTGCAGCACGTGGAAGGACGTGGCGATCAGTGCGTTGCCACCGAAGCCGAAGATCACGCCGCTGGTGTGGACGGGCCGCAGGCGGCCGAAGCTCGCCCAGGCCGCGTCGAAGGTCAGGTCGGGCCAGGCCAGGAGGGCTGCGACCCATACGCCGACGAACATGCCGATGACGCCCCATATCAGGGCGAGAATGATGCCGACCTTGGTCGGATCGTCATAATATTCGCGGAACCGTTCTTCCCAGGGCTCCGGCGCGTCGATGCCACGCAGGAGGACGGCCATCACCACCATGCCGAAGAGGGCGACGATCCAGCCGTGGGCGGCCATCAGATCGCCGCGACCGGCCACGGCCATGGCCACTCCGACGCAGATGACGAAGACAAGGATGATCGCCGCATAGGTGCGCTCCAACGCCGTCAGTAGTGCAACCATTCCGACACCCCCGCGCTGGATGATCCAAGTCCCCTGGATCATCCATTACCTGTCTCTCGTGGCAGTCCTGTAACGTCAAAGTCTGTAGCGATGCGGTTAGCGGAGACCGTGCCCTGCATGTCGCAGCCGGTCGAGTTCGGTGCGCTAACCTGCTGATGGTTACACGATTTCGAAGGCGCGGCAATCGGATTTGCGCTTTGATAAACGTCCGGTTGCGCTTTCGGGCACCCGCCCGGCGCAACAGCCCTGCCGCCCAGGCGGCACCGTCGTCCGATCGGCTGCGGTCAATCGGAAATCGTGGTCCGAAACTGCGGGTTGCCGCGGATGGTGTTGCTGACGGTGCAGATCTCGTCTTCGGCGGCACGGACGATGGCCCGTCTCGTCTCCGCGTCGATGCTGCCACCGATGACGAAGGCGATATCGAACGTCTGAACGCGTGCAAGGCCGGCCTCGGCCTTCTCGCCGGTCACGGTGACCTCGATCGTCGTCAGCCTGTCGAGAACGCCGATCCGGTTGGCCACATACCGTGCGCTCATCGCAAGGCAGGCGGACAGCGAGGCGTAGAGCAGGTCGAGCGGGTTGAAGCCTGCCTGATTGGCACCGGTCACGATGTCAAGCGTCCCGCCGGTTCTGGAGCGGATTGCCGGAAAACCGGTGCGCCCGATCGTCGCCGTGGCGCCGGTCGTGCGTTCCCTCATTCTTGCTTCAGCCATCCCGCCGTGCTCCGCGCCCAGATTTCCGCGCCCCCGTTCGCGCTCCCCCGGCGCCAAGGCCCATGCGGTCTGGCATTTATCCGCCAGTCGTCAGGCCGATGCCGTTCGGAAGCGGCGAAGACAGAGGTATCCTGCGGTGACGAATGCCACGAGAACGATGCCTTGCGCAATCGCGAAGGGGGGCTCGTTGCCGTTCGGCGCCAGCGCATTGAGGGCGTCGACCTTGAGGAAGGCCTGAACCACGAGGACAAACACGTTGAAGTAGAGCGAAACGATCGAACAGACGAGAAAGGTCGCCCGCCAGCGGCCCGAAAGCCGGAAGAGGTAGAGCGCTGCGATCGCGCCCAGCAGGAATGCCGTCGTGATGATGCCGACGCCGATCGCCGGCGTAAACGCCGTTATGGGAAAGAGAAAGCCTGTGATCGTCGTGCCAAGGGTGGTGGCGAGAAAGGTCGCCGTCCAGCCCGGGCTGAGGTCGGAGGCCAGCCAGCCGCGCAGTGCAACGAGCCCGCTGACGATGCCGACGAGGCTGAGAAGAACGTGAAAGAGGGTGAAAGGTGCCATGCCAAGTATCATGTCGATAGTCCCCATCCTGGAGTATATGGCGCGTGCATTAGACGTTGTCCCGAAGCGTTTGTAAATTTCGCCGGCCACCGATTCCGCGCTATTCTTCGCGGGTCGGAAACCGTCGAAGGGGGGCGCAAGGAATGAAAGTCTCGGGAGGAGAGAGTATGCGTGCCGACGGCGATGTTGCTGAACCGATGGAAGTGGTCGATTTCTGGTGCGAGATGCTGTCGCCGGAACATTGGTTCACGCCGCCGCCGCAGTTGGACGCGCATATCCGCGAGCGCTATGCGGCAACGCATCTGGCGCTGGCGCGGCATGTCCCCGAGACGTGGCGGGAGACGCCGGATGCGCGCCTGGCGGCCGTCATCGTTCTCGACCAGTTCCCGCGCAACATGTATCGCGGAACGCCTCTGGCTTTCGCCACCGATTGGATCGCCCTGCGTGAGGCGCGGTTGGCAATCGATGCGCGCGCTGACGTCAAGGTCGCGCACGGACGCCGGCATTTCTTCTACATGCCCTTCGAGCATTCGGAGGATCTCGCCGATCAGGATACGTCCGTCGCGCTGTTCAAGGGGCTGGGCAACCGGGAATATCTGGACTATGCGATGCGCCATCATGCGGTAATTCGCGACTTCGGCCGTTTTCCGCACCGCAATCGCCTGCTCGGTCGCCAGTCAACTTCTGCCGAACTCGATTACCTGGCATTGCCGGGGTCGGGATTCTGATCGGACATGCCTTCACTTCGCCCGGGTCCCGCAATAGCTTCCGCGCCGATTCCCGCGCTTGCGCGGCTGTTGCCGCCGGGCCGGCGGCCATTCATTGATATTGCACGCGATTCTATCGATCATCCGTTGTGCGCCAAATTGACAGGGACTTTCCGTGACGAGATTCAAAAGCGCCTTCATTGCCCTTTTGGCCCTTATGCCGCTGTTGTTGCCGGTGATGGTTTTTGCGCAGGATCCCGCCGCCGGCGTACAGTCCGCCGTTGCGTCCAATCCGATCAACGATGCGAACCAGCGGGTGAACAAGGCGCGCGACCAGCTCGCAGCCTTGCGCCGGCAGATCGAGGAGGCTCGTAGCAGCGAGCCGAAACTTGCCGAACTGAAGCAGCAGGTCGAGCAGGTCGGGCGCGGGGCGCTCGATGCCTCCGTCTCGACCCGCCAGCGCTTCAACGAGATCAAGGCGCGCCAGGACGAACTCGGCCCCGTGCCGGCAGAAGGCCAGCCGGCGGAATCGGAGATGATCAAGGAGGAGCGCGCGCGCCTCTCCGACGAGCGCGCGGCGATCAATTCGATCATCGGCAATGCCGAGGCCCTGTCCATCGAGGCGACACAGCTCGCCAACCAGATCACCGAAATGCGCCGTACGCTCTTTACCGAGACGTTGTTCGAACGCACGAAGGTGACCCCGGAGGTGTTTCAGGATGCGGTTTCCGCCGGTGCGAACGAGGGGACGGATCTGCATCGCACGGTTGGTGGCTGGTTCCGTTTCGTATGGAATTTCAAGCGCGAATCGCTGCTGGCGGCCGTCGCGCTGTCGCTGGTGGTCGGCCTGCTGCTCTATTCCATCGGCCATCGTGTGGCCGGGCCCTTCATCCAGCGCAACAAGCTGATCGAGAAGCCGCACTACATCACCCGGCTGATGGTGGCGTTCTGGTCCATCACCATACCGACGCTGGCCGTGGGGGCCTTCGCCTTCGCCTGCTATTCGCTGCTTTTCAGCTTCAACGTGCTGCGCCCGGACATCACCCCGATGGTGTCTTCGCTGCTCGGCGTGTGCGTCGGCCTCTATTTCGTCTCGGCGCTGTCGCGGGCCGTGCTCGCGCCCAAGCGGCCCGCCTGGCGGCTTGTGAGCGTGTCGAATCGAGGTGCGCAGCGGCTCGAGCGGTCGATCTTCGCGATGGCGCTCGCCAATGCGCTCGATTATTTCCTGGGTGCGGTGAGCGTGGCGCTCGGCTCGGCCGTGGTGCTGACGGTTGCAAAGAGCATGATCGCCTCGATCGTGATCGGCCTGATCCTTATCTGGATCTCCTTCATCCGGCCGATGTTGCGTGCCGGCGACGATCCGGCGAGCGAGGGGCGTCCGTGGCCGCGCGCGCTGACAATGGTGCTGATGCTCACCGGCTTCGGCCTGATCGCGCTGACAGTGATCGGCTATGTGGGGCTTGCCCGCTTCATCGCCACACAGATCGTCGTCACCGGTGCCATCCTCGTCACGATGTATATCGGCATCCTGTCCGGCCGGGCGATCGGCGCGCAAGGGGCATTCGCGCAGACCTATCTGGGCCAGCGGCTGGCCGAGCGCTACCAGCTCAACGAGGTCGTCCTCGACCAGGCCGGCCTCGCCGCCAGCCTCGGCATCTACATGATCGTGGCCCTGCTCGGCCTGCCGTCGATCCTGCTGCAATGGGGCTTCCAGATCGGCGATATCGAAAGCTGGGCATACAGGATCTTCACGGAGATCCGGATCGGCAGCATCTCCATCTCGATCGTCGGAATTGTAGCCGGCCTGCTGCTGTTCGTCGTCGGGCTGGTGGTGACGCGCTGGTTCCAGCGCTGGCTGGACGGCACGATCATGGTCCGCAGCCATGTCGATCCCGGCGTCCGCAACTCGGTGCGCACCGCAGTCGGCTATGCCGGCGTCGGGCTGGCGGGGCTCATAGGCATATCGGCGGCGGGGATCAATCTTTCCAGTCTCGCGCTCGTCGCCGGTGCTCTTTCATTGGGTATCGGTTTCGGCCTGCAGAACATCGTCTCCAATTTCGTCTCCGGCCTGATCCTGCTGGCCGAGCGACCGTTCAAGGTTGGCGACTGGGTCGTGGCAGGGACCACCGAGGGCTTCGTCAAGCGGATTTCCGTGCGTGCGACCGAGATCGAGACCTTCCAGCGGCAGACGATCATCGTGCCGAACTCCGTCCTGATCAACGGCCAGGTCGGGAACTGGACCCACCGCAACAAGCTCGGGCGGATCGAAATCCCGGTCAGCGTGTTTTCCGGCAACGATCCGCGCCGGGTCACCGAGATCCTGCTGGACGTGGCGGGGCAGCAGGCCGTCCTGCGCAATCCGGAGCCCACCGTCACCTTCCTGAATTTCTCGGCAGCAACGCTCGACTTCGAGGTCAGGGCGTTCGTGGCTGACGTGCTGACGGCGGGGACGGTGAAGACGGAAATGCGGGCCGCAATCCTCGAACGGCTGCGCGAGGAAGAAATCGCGCTCGCCGGGCCTGCCGCTCCGACCGTACCGGTTACCATGGACCCGGAAAGCGCCCGGCTGCTGAGTGCGATGATCGAAAATGCCAAGGCCGGACTCGTCATTCCCACGGAGGCACCGCGCAAGCCGGCGCCGAGGCCGGTGGAGGAGGGGGCGGACGAAACCGGCTGAACGCTGAATGCCTCATTCACGCCATATTCAGCATCGCGGGCATAAAACACATGCAAATCCTTCCAAGTGCGGCTACGGTCGGCTTGGGGTTTTGCAACAGGGGCGGCGCTCGACGCCGGGTATAAATGACGCGTATGCTTGCAATGCTGCTTATGTCGACGGCGGTCGCTGCACCGGCTCTTGCAGCATCGATCACCAACAACGATGCCGAAGCGGTCGTGCTGACGATCGTGGAGAACGGCAGCCGTTCCGAGCTCGCCGTCGGCGCAGGGCAGACCGAAACGGTGTGTCCGTCCGGCTGCTTCGTCACCCTGCCGAATGGCGACCGGGTCGCGCTGCACGGTGATGAGACGGTGGAAATCAGCGGCGGCGCCGCGGTCATCAAGTAAAATACGAAGCCGATTTGCAAGGCGGCGCAGGCTCTGCCCGGCGCCGCTTTTTCGTGCGCCGCCGATCCGGTCGCGGTAGCGCGAGAAAGTGCTTTGCGTGCCATTACTTGCGTAGTTGTCGGGATCGCGCTTTAACGCTTTCTCAAAAACGTTGCGCTTAGTTGTTCGCCTGTTACCCGAAGAGTGGAAGATCCCTTCGGACGGGACCATGCACAGGTCCGGTGCTGCCTTTCCACCCACGCCAGAACCGGCGGCAGCGCGAAAACCCGTTACATCACAAGGCACACGATGTCATTCATTGGTATCTCCGGCATGCAGTATTCCGGCGAGTCGCTCTCCCATCATCGCATCCTGCTCGTCGAGGACTCGAACGTCTTCACTTCCATGATCGGCATGCGGCTGAAGGAGCTTTTTGACATCGAGGTCGAGATCTGCCGCAACTTTCTGGAGCTGGAGGAAAGCTACGAGCGTTCGTCGACGCCGATCACGCTGGCCATATCCAACATCAACCTGCCGGGGGCGGAGAAGGGCGAGGCGCTGAACTACCTTGTGGACCTGAGCGTACCGACGATCGTGTTCACCGGCACCTTCCAGCAACAGACCCGCGACCAGTTGTTGTCGAAGGAAATCGTCGACTACATCATCAAGGACAACGTTTTTGCGGTCGACATGCTGGCCGAATCCGTCTGCCGCTTCCTCACCAATCACGATCATCACGTGCTGATCGTCGATGACAGCCCGACGGCGAGAGCGCTGCTTACCACGCGCCTCAAGCGTTACAACTTCCGGGTCAGCACTGCCGATAGCGGAGCAGCCGCGCTCACCATCCTGCAGGCCAATCCGGATATCGGCCTGATGGTTACCGACTACAACATGCCCGACATCGACGGCTTCGAGCTGACCCGGCGCATTCGCTCCTTCATGGGATCGCACCAACTGCGCATCATCGGCGTGTCGTCATCCACTGATCGGCTGCTGTCGGCCCGCTTCCTCAAGGCCGGCGGAAACGACTTCATCCTGCGCCCCTTCATCGACGAGGAGTTCTATTGCCGCGTCAACCAGAACCTCGACACGCTGACGCAGATCAGGATCGCTCATGCCCGCCGGGCAGCATAGGGCTTGCCAGCACGCAGTGCGTCGAACCCGAGGCCTGCTCTCACGTTACGTGAGATAGTTTTGCGGAATTAACGGCATGGTAAACCCCTGTGGTTGTAATGTGCACAAAGCGATGTGAACGAGAGAGGGCGTGGCATTGAAACGGAAACGGCACCGCGAGGTTGCGTTCCTGCGCCATGGCGGTCGCTCCGTCCTTCTTGTCGAAGATTCGCGGATGTTCTCGACCGCAATCCGCTTCCGGCTGGAATCCGAACTCGGTGTGCGTGTCGTCCACTGCGCCGACATGCAGAGCCTTTGCGCCGTGGTTGCAAAGCAGGACGTGGAGTTCAGCCTTGCCATCGTCGACCTGAACCTGCCTGGAGCGCCGGACTGCGAGGCGCTCGATTTCCTTCTCACCCATAACATCCGCCCGCTCGTCTTCACCGGTTCCTTCGGGGACGTGACACGGGAAAAGATACTCGCCAAGGGCGTGCTCGACTACGTGGTCAAGGACAGTCCCTCTGCCATCCAGCAGGTCGTCGTCAGCGTGGACCGGATCCTTGCCAGCGAACGGACGAGGGCGTTGATCGTGAAGCCGTCACAGGGCTGCCTGGAGCAGGAGGAGGGCCTTCTGCGCCGGCAGCGCTTCGAAGTAATCGTGGCCGTCGACGGCACCGAAGCGCTTGACGTCCTCGATGCCGAGCGCGACATCGATCTGGTCCTTCTGGATCTTGATTGCCCGGATTTCGAAGGACTGCTGTTGCTGGCCGAGATCCACCGGCGGTATACGGACATGGGCATTCGGGTGATCGGCGTGTCAGGCAGGGCTGACGACATGACGGCGCCGCGATTCCTGAAGGCCGGCGGGGACGAATTCATCCGCAAGCCGTTCTGCGCGGACGAGTTCACGTCGCGCCTGCTGCATCTGGCTGCGATCCAGAAGCGCATCCAGGCGCTGAGTATGGCAGCGTCGCGCGACTATCTGACCGACGTATACAACCGGCGCTACTTCTTCGAGACAGGCAAGCGCCTGGTGGACAAGGCCATACGCCGCGGCGAAAAGGCTTCCATCGCGATCCTCGACATCGATCACTTCAAGCGCCTGAACGACACCTACGGTCACGAAGTCGGCGACATGGTGCTGAAGGACGTCTCGCGCCAGTTGAAGGCGCGGCTCGGCGGACGCCATTTGCTGGCGCGGCTCGGCGGGGAGGAATTCGGCATGCTGTTTGTCGATCTCGATCTTGCCGCGGCTGTGGCCTGTTGCGACGGTCTGCGCAAGGAACTGGCGGCCACGCCGATCGAGGCGGACGGGGAGCCGGTGACGATCACCGTATCGATCGGCGTTGCGGCGATCGAGGGCGAGGAGGCCTTCGACAACCACCTGAACGCCGCCGACCAGTTCCTCTACATGGCCAAGCATGGCGGCCGCAACCGGGTCTTCTCGGTGCTGGCGCTCGAAGCGACGCTTGCGGCCAGGCGGGCGGCCGCCTCCTGAACGGCGCCCGCCGCAACAGCCAAGTCGTCTTCGAAAAATTGCCCGCAGCGCGAATGCTGCGGGCCGTTTCGATGTTGCAAGAAGCCGGGCAGATTTCGGCCGGACGCAGGCCTCAACGAGCAGCGGCTGCAGCCGGCACCATCAGCTTGCGATCGGCGCGTTCCTGCTGGGGCGAACGGTTGTAGAGTTCGCGGTAACACTTGGAAAAGTGCGAGGCCGAGACGAAGCCGCAGGCGACGGCCACTTCCACGACAGGCATCGACGACTGCACCAGCAGATGTCGCGCGCGATCGAGCCGGATCTCGAGATAGTACCGGGCCGGCGAGCGTCCCATTTCCTGGCGGAACAGGCGTTCGATCTGGCGGCGCGACAGGTCCGCACTATCGGCGATCTCCAGCAGCGAGAGCGGTTCGGAAAGGTTGTTTTCCATCAGCTCGATGATGGAAAGAACCTTTGAGTTCTGCACGCCGAGGCGGGCGCGCAGGGGCAAGCGCTGGCGGTCATGCGGCCCGCGCACGCGATCGGTCAGGGCTTGTTCGCAGACGCTGTTGACGAGCGTTTCGCCAAAATCCTGGTCGATCAGGTTCAGCATCATGTCCAGCGAGGCGGTGCCGCCGGCACAGGTGTAGATGTTGCTGTCGATCTCATAGAGATCGGCGTAGACCTCGGCCTGCGGATAGGCTTCGGCGAAGCCGGGCAGGTTCTCCCAGTGGATGGCGCAGCGCTTGCCGTTGAGCAGGCCTGCCTGCGCAAGCACATGCGCGCCGGTACAGAGCGAACCGATTGCGACGCCGCGGTTGTAGGCTTCGCGCAGCCAGGCATTCACGGATTTGTTGCTGAAATCCTCGACGTAAACGCCGGAACAGACGAGAACCATCGAGGGGCGGCTTTCCCCGCCGAGATACTTGCGTTCGTCGGCGAGCGAGGAATTGACCTCCAGGCCGATGCCGCTCGACGAGACGACCTGCTGGCCGTCGGTCGACGCAAGACGCCAGCTATAGGCTTCGTAGCCGAGCATGCGGTTGGCGATGCGCAGCGCCTCGATGGCTGCAGAGAACGGCAGCATCGAGAAGTTGGGCACGAGGAAGAACACAAGCGAACGCTTTTTTGCAGCTGTCTTGGTCATGGGAGTTCCGCTCTGGTTTTATTCCCAAGCGTCTTATGAAGACGCGCCATCTGGATTGTCTGTTTGCGACATTTGCATGGAATGGTGCGACTGTGAAGATGCGAGCTTGACCATTGCTGCGCGAACACAAAGCCGCGATGCATCAAATTGTATGCAACCGCCCGGAATTTAAGCGCTTGAGCGGCTTCCGCACCGCTGTCTTTTGAAAATCGCGTGCCATCGATTTGGTCTGTTCCATTGGCTCGTCCGACAGATTATGTAGGACCGATCTGAATGTTCTGGGAGAGACATATGCTTGTCGACGGCTACACGAAAGTTCCGGCCGGGAAACTGGTGGCCGCGGTGACCTGCCTGGAAATGCGGGCGCCGGTCAAGGCAGCACGCGATCCGGTGCCGGAGACCGTCACGCTCGAACGTCAGGAAACGCCCGGGCTCGACTGGTATCGCGATCTCTACCTGCGCGTGGGAGGCGACTGGCTGTGGGGTTCGCGGCTGGCGCTTGGCGACGACGCTCTTGCGGCCATTCTCGAGGATACCCGCGTCGAGGTCTACGCCGTCGTGTCGGGCGGGCGGGCGGAGGGCATCCTGGAACTGGATTTCCGCGAACAGGACCAATGCGAGCTGGCATTCTTTGGCCTGACCAAGAGCGTGATCGGGCAGGGCGTGGGCCGATGGCTGATGAACCGGGCGATCGAACACGCCTGGTCGAAGCCGATTTCGCGCTTCTGGGTGCATACCTGCAGCCTCGACAGCCCGCAGGCACTGGACTTCTATATCCGCTCCGGTTTCGTGCCCTTTGAGCGCATGGTCGAAGTCTTCGACGATCCGCGGCTGACGGGCGTGCTGCCGGAACATGCGGCACCGCAGATACCGATCCTGCGGGGATAGTCTTTCTACCTCATGGCGGCGCTTTCAGGGCCTTTGATAGTGTTCAGATGACTGCAAAGGAAATCGCCAGGCTGGTGATCGCATCGAGCGATTTCAGGCCTGGCGAATCGAGACGGTCGTCTTGGGAGTAGGCTGCGGATAATCCGTGATCATCGTGTCTTCCTGGGCAACGCATTCAGGTCCGAGCCCAGTTCGGTTGACGGAAAGCCGATGTCCTTGCGGACGTCGAACGGCAGGCTCTCGAGTTCAAGTTCCGCCCGGTGATGGCGCCATGCCTGGACCAGCCGGCCGGCAAAGCTGCGGACGGAAGCCGAATAGCGGTAGCTGCCCGAGCCTATCGGCCCGTGGAGCGAATGTGATGTCAAGATGTTCATAGTTCAGGTTCCTTTCGAGCTTGGGAGTTTCGAAAGGTCGCGACCTTGATTGTGATCATGCCGCGGCCCCATTCATCAATCAATCGAATATATTTGATGTCTGGTATCAACGTTTGTCATGTAAAAAGCGACCTTCCCAGCCGACGTCACGCTGCAGCTCCGGGGGGAGTGCTTCGAGTTCCCGCTGCGCGCGGCGTCGCTGACGGCGGGCAGTCTGCGCATCGAGAAATTGCCGGATGGAGAGCGCGAAGCCCTTTCCAATGACGCGAATTGCAAACGGAACGGCGTTCGCATGCGACTTATCGGTTTTCATGACACCTTTCCTCTTCCTTGTCGGGTTTCGTTGCATTGACTATCGCGCCGAATGAGTGTTCAATCAAACGAAATGAAATGATCTCTACGATCAGATAAATTGAAAGGGAGAGAGCCATGAACCTGATGCTGCGCCAGACGCTGCCGTTGCTGGAGCTGGACATTCTCAGAACCTTTGTGGCCATCGCCGAAACCGGCAACTTCACAACGGCTGCGGAGACCGTCCATCGGACGCCTTCCGCTGTATCCATGCAGATCAAGAAGCTGGAGGAGATGCTGGGCTGCAGCCTCTTTCGTCGCGACGCCCGCTCGGTGACGCTGACACATCACGGAGAGGTGCTCCTGTCATATGCGCGCCGGCTTTTGTCCCTCAGCAACGAGGCGGTATCGCGTTTCATGATGCCGGAAATGAACGGCGTGGTGCGGCTCGGTGCACCCGACGACGTGGGCGAACTGATCCTGCCGGAAGTTCTGCGCCGGTTCGCGGAGACCTTTCCGTCGATTGCCGTCAACGTGTCGATCGAGACGAGCTCGAGCTTGCGGCGCGCCGTCGCCGAGCGGCGGCTGGATCTGGCGATCTTCAACTCTCCGGACGGTTCCATCCCGGTGCCCGGCGAGGTGCTTATGAAGGAGCAGCTCGTCTGGGCCGGAAAGAACTGCGGCAGTGCACACCTGAAGAGCCCGCTGCCCGTTTCCGTGTGGGAGGAAGGGTGCATCTGGCGGGCGCGTGCGCTCGAAGAGCTTGCCAAATCAGGGCGGGAATTCCGCGTCGCCTATTTCTGCGCCCATCACATGGGGCAGCGTGCTGCCATCCGCGCCGATCTTGCGGTTGCGCCGCTTGCGCGCTTCCTCATCGGCGACGACATGGTAGCGCTTGGAGAGAAGGACGGCCTGCCGGATCTGGGCCACTATCGCATCGGTCTTGTCGTGTCCGACGAGGCTGAAGCGCCGGCGCTGGCCGTCGCGGACTATATCCGCGCCGCCTTCGCCCGCATGGAGCGCCGGCCGATGGAGATGCTGCAGGTTGCCTGCTGAAGAGGCTTGTGGCCCGAAGGCGTGCCGCCTCGGGCCGTGGCATGCCGGCATTTACTGGTAGACGTACAGCGCGCACATGCCTTCATCGCTCTTGGGAACGTCTGCGCCGGTGAAGGCGATGACGATCCTGTCCTTGCCGTCGGCCCAGGTCGCGACATAGGTCACCGGTTGTCCGCAGAAGCTGTTGCCATTGAGGAGCACCGGATCGCTCGGCTCGGCGATGCGGTAGACCGAGGCGGCGACCGGTTTGTCGAAATAGAGCAACGTGTCTGCGACGCGCTCCCCGAACTTCATGTGCTTGCCGTTCTCGAAGGTAATGCCGGCATCGTCCAGATCGATGCGCCCGGTGATCGCCTGCGCGGTGTTGCTGTCGGGGGTGTAGTTTTCGGCAGCTGCCGGAAGGGCTGGCAGGAGCAGGAGGGCGAGGGCGGCGAGGCGGGTGCGGAACATGAGGTTGCTTCCTGAAAGCCGGGGATGGGGCAGGGACTGTGAATTCACCGATAGATCCGGCTTACAACGCTTTGACCCGCCCCGCCAGCCGATCTGCAAGGAGGCTCCGCCGTGCAGGCCCGGTCAGCCATTCGCCGGGCGAAGCGACCCGATGCGCCGCATCAACGCCTTCTCCGCCTCCAGAATGCCCATCAGGACGATGCCGATCGCGACGATGATCAGGCCATCGGCGAAGGCCACCGGCGCGCTGTCGAACAGCGCGTGCATGAAGGGCGCATAGGTGAAGGCGAACTGGGCCGCCACGACGACGGCGATGGCGAGCAGGACGGCCGGCGTGCCGAGTACGCCCCTGAGGTTGAACGACGTCATGTGCAGGTAGCGCACATTGAAGAGATAGAAGATCTCCATCACCACGAGCGTATTGACGACCATGGTGCGTGCCACCTGTTCGCCGAGGCCGCTGCGCATCGCATAATCATAGATGCCGAAGACGCCGATCGTGAACAGGATGGAGACGAACAGAATCCGCCAGGCGAGGAACGTGCCGACCAGCGGCGCATCGCGCTCGCGCGGGGGCCGCTGCATCACGTTGGGCTCCGCCGGCTCGAAGGCCAGCACCAGTCCCAGCGTCACAGTCAGGATCATGTTGATCCACAGGATCTGCACCGGCGTCATCGGCAGCGCCAGCCCGAAGACGATCGCGAGCACGACGCAGAAGGATTCGCCGCCGTTGGTCGGCAGCGTCCAGGCGATCACCTTGCGGATATTGTCGAAGACGGTGCGGCCCTCGTTCACCGCGGCGACGATGGAGGCGAAGTTGTCGTCCACCAGAACCATCTGCGAGGCTTCCTTGGCGGCTTCCGTGCCCTTGCGCCCCATGGCGATGCCGACGTCCGCCTGCTTCAGCGAGGGGGCGTCGTTGACGCCGTCGCCGGTCATCGCCACGACACGGCCGTTTAGCTGCAACGCACGGACGATCCTGAGCTTGTGCTCGGGGCTTGTGCGCGCGAAGACGTTCGTTGCTTCCACGACGGCACCGAGCTCGCGGTCGGATATCCGGTCGATCTCGGCGCCCGTCATCGCCTTGGGATCATCCGCAATAGACAACTGACGGGCGATCGCGACGGCGGTATCGATATGATCGCCGGTGATCATCTTGACCGCGATGCCGGCGGAACGGCAGTCGGCGACGGCGGCGATGGCCGTATCGCGCGGCGGATCGATGAAACCGACGATCCCGAGGAATGTCAGCCGGCTCTCCACGTCGCCGAAGCCGAGCCGCTCCAGCGTTGCGGGCGCCTTTGCCGTGGCGAAGCCAAGCACGCGCTCGCCGTTGGCGGCTGCTGCCGCGATGCGTTTGCGCCAGTATTCAGCGTCGACGGCCGCATCGGTGCCGACATGCTGGCCGGATATCTGGCCGGACATCTGGCCGGCGCACATGGCAAGCACGCGTTCCGGCGCGCCCTTGACGAAGATGCGGCCGCCGCCTTCTGGATCGCGGTTGAGCGTCGCCATGAAGCGATGCTGGGCGTCGAAGGGGATTTCGTCGATGCGGGCGAAGCGTTCCCGCTCCGCTTCGGGGTGAAGCCCGGCCTTCATGGCGAGCGTGACGAGCGCACCTTCCATCGGGTCGCCCAGGACATTCCAGCGTCCCGCCGCCTCGACCAGTTCGGCGTCGTTGCAGAGAAGGGCCGTGCGAACCAGAAGCGTTTCTGCCGGAGCAGCGCCGTCTTCGAAAGTCTCGATGCGGCCGTCCGGGGAGTAGCCGGCGCCCGTCACCAGCGTTTCACGGTCGGCGGTTGCGATCGTGCGGGCGGTCATCTCGTTCTTGGTCAAGGTCCCGGTCTTGTCGGAGCAGATGACCGAGACGGCACCAAGCGTTTCGACGGCAGGCAGGCGTCGCACGACGGCGTTGCGCCGCGCCATGCGCTGGACGCCGATCGCAAGGGTGATGGTGATCACGGCCGGCAGGCCCTCGGGCACGACGCCGACCGCGAGCGCGACAACGATCATCAGCGCATCGACCCACGGATAGTCGTGCACCAGCATCGCGAAACCCATCAGCGCCACGGCGGTTGCGAGCGCGAAATAGGTGAAGAGCCGTCCGAACCGGTTGATCTGCCGCAGGAGCGGGGTTTCCAGCGTCTGGACTTCGCCGATCAGGGCGGAGATGCGGCCGATCTCCGTTCCGGCGCCGGTTGCAACTGCAATGCCGGTCGCCTGCCCGGTGGCGAGCAGCGTGCCGGAAAAGAGCATGCAGTGGCGATCGCCCAGCGCCGCCTCGGGCGCGACCGGCTGCTCGTGTTTTTCCGCGGGGAGCGATTCTCCCGTCAGGATCGCTTCGTTCGCCAGAAGATTGCGGGCACGCACGATGCGCAGATCGGCAGGCACCATGTCGCCGGCCTCCAGCATGACGACGTCTCCGGGAACGATACCGCGCGCATCGATGTCGTGCTGGCGGTCTGCGCGCAATACGCGGGCATGCGGCGCGATCATGTCGCGGATGGCGTTAAGCGCCTCTTCGGCGCGCCCCTCCTGGATGAAACCGACCAGGGCGTTGACGACAACGACGGCGACGATGACGCAGGCATCGATCACATGGCCGAGGACTGCCGCCAGCACGGCGGCCGAAAGCAGGAAATAGATCAGCGTGTTGTTGAACTGGGCGAGGAAGCGCAGCAGCGGATGGCGCGGTGGCGGGGCAGGCAGCTCGTTCGGACCGTAGCGCTCAAGACGCCGCCCGGCCTCCTGCGCATCGAGGCCTTCGTCGCTCGTTTTGAGTTCGGCGAATACAGCGGCGGTCGAGAGCGCATGCCACGATGCGGTTTGCTTCTCTTCTGTGGCTGGAATTCCGCCGTCGGCGGCCGTGCGAAGATTCATCCCGGTTCTTCTCCGTGCAGCAGGCTTCCATCGGCTGCGTCCTTTCGGCAGTGCAGCGACGGTTCGGCGCGTAACACGAGTGTAGCGGAAGACGGTTGACGCACGTCAAGGACGTGGCGCAAACACTTGCGTGATCGCGCTCCTGCGATCACGGTTTGGTGAAACGAGGGATTTGCGCCGCGCGAAAGCTGCTATTCGCGGCTGCGTCGCCTGCGGCGCCCGCCACCTTCGCCGCCATCATCGGAGACGACCTTGCGTTCGGGTAGGGTGACGACGGTTGCGAGGTTCGGAAAGGCGTCGACCTTGTTCGGCATCGCCATGGCGTCGACGAAGAGCTGTTGGAAATTGCCCTCCAGCGCCGTCTCGATCTTTTCGATCCGGCCGACCACCTGTTCGATCTCGCGGCGGTGGCCGCGGTTCAAAAGCGCCATCAGCGCGCCCGTCCCCGCAGCGTTGCCGACCGCCTTGACCTCGGAGAGGTCGCAGTCGGGGATCAGGCCCAGCACCATGGCGTATTTCGGATCGATGAAGGAGCCGAAGGCGCCGGCGAAGCGGATGGTGTCGACATGGTCGACGCCCTGCTTCTCCATCAGCAGCTTGATGCCGGCGTAAAGGGCGGCCTTGGCGAGCTGGATGGCGCGGATGTCGTTCTGCGTCACGGTAATGCGCTGTTCGCCATCGTGCAGCAGGTAGGAGAAGGTGCGGCCATTCGGGATAATGCGCGGGCTCTTCGCCGCCATCGCGCCATCGACGACGCCGTCCTCCGAGATGATACCGGAGAGATACATCTCGGCCACCACCTCGATGATCGCCGAGCCGCAGATGCCGGTGACGCCGACCTTTGCGGCCTCTTCGGCAAAGCCTTCCTCGTTCGACCATTGCTCGACGCCGATGACGCGGAAGCGCGGCTCCAGCGTCTCGGGGTCGATACGCACGCGTTCGATCGCGCCGGGGGCGGCGCGCTGGCCCGACGAGATCTCCGCGCCCTCGAAGGCGGGGCCGGTGGGCGAGGAGGCGGCGACGACGCGTGCCTTGTTGCCGAGCACGATCTCGGCATTGGTGCCGACGTCGACGAGCAGCATCATCTGGTCCTGCCGGTAGGGCCCTTCGGAAAGCGTTGCGCCGGCCGCGTCCGCGCCGACATGGCCGGCGATGCAGGGGAGCAGATAGACGCGGCCGCCGCGGTTGACGTCGATGTCTATGTCGTTCGCCCAGTACTGCAGGGCGCCGGAGACGGCGAGTGCGAACGGCGCCTGGCCGAGTTCGGTCGGGTCGATGCCGAGGAACAGGTGGTGCATGATCGGGTTGGCGACGAACACCATGTCGAGGACGTCGTGGCGATCGACGCCGCCTTCTTCGCAGACCTTGCCGATCAGGCCGTTCACCGCCTCGCGCACCGCCTTGGTCATGGCTTCCCGGCCGTCGGGGTTCATCATGACGTAGGAGACTCGGCTCATCAGGTCCTCGCCGAAGCGGATCTGTGGGTTGGACGTGCCGGACGAGGCGACGATGCGGCCGGACAGAAGCGAGACGAGGTGCATCGCGATCGTCGTCGAACCGATGTCGCAGGCGATCCCGTAGGCCTCGTTTTTCAATCCCGGCCACAGGCCGATGATGAAGGGGCGCGAGGAATCCATGTCGCGGTGGATCGCGGCGGTCACGCCCCAGTTGCCCTTGCGCAAGATCTGCTGCACCTGCGGGATCAGGTAGGGGGCGATCAAAAGGTCCTTCCAGCCCCAGTCCTTCTCCAGCATGACCTTGAGCCGGTCGAGATCGCCTAGCGGCTTGTGCATGTCCGGCTCGTCCACTTCGACATAGCAGAGCTGGACGGCGGCATTGCGCTCGATGACGCGGTCGCTGGCGGCCTTGCGCACGACCTGCGCGTTGACGACGGTGTCCTGCGGCACGTCGACGACGAGGTCGCCGAGGATGAGGGCCGAACAGGAGAGGCGGCGCCCTTCGGGCAGGCCGCGCACCTTCTCGTAGCGCTCCTCCTTCGGGCCCTTTTCCGAGATATGCGCCAGCGAGGAGACGATCTTGTGCTTGGCGAAGCTGCCTTCCTGAACCTCGATCTGACAGCGCCCGCAGGTGGCGCGGCCACCGCAGACGCTCTCGACATAGACGCCCAGTTTACGGGCGGCGTCGAGAACGGGCGTGCCGACCGGGAAGCGGCCGCGCTTGCCCGACGGCATGAACAGCACAAGGGGATCGGTTTGCGCAGCTTCGCTCATATTGCTCTCGTTGTCGGACGTGCCTTCGATGCGCATCGCTCTCGTCTTCCTCCCGGGCGCGCGGCTCAAACGGCCGACGTGTCCCGCCTTGGTGCCAGACTGCACCTTAAAATCGCGTGATAATTGTCAAATCCCGACATGGAAAGATCTGCCAGCATCATTCTTCCGGAGAACCTGCTCCAGGGAAGCTGCAGGTCTCGGGATCGGTGATGTCAGGTCTTCTTGCGCGACAGGCGCCGGACGTTGCTACGCACGCGTTTTCCGTAGGGCTTGACGGCGGCTGCGGCGATCGCTTCGCCGGCCTTCTGGGCGGACGGGCGCCCGCCGGCCATCATCTGCATCGCCGCACCGAAGGCCGCGCGCGAGATCGCCATGTTGACGGCCACGGCACTCTCAGCGGTGGCCATCACCTTTTCCGTCACCATGCGGTTCATTTCCGCCGTATCCTGCGACTTGCCGGTCAGCGCCGCCATCTGCATCTCGTGGATCCGCATCGCCATGACGAACGGCGCCTGGAACCAGAGTGTGGAAGCATCCTTGCGAAGGCGGCGCGGGGTCATGGGCTTACTCCCTCGAAGCGCCAGCGCCGGCGCGGGCCGCACGGCCGCCACGGCGCCCGCCACCAGCGGTGGGAGCAGGGGCTGCTGCGGTTGCTGCACCGGCTTCGGCCGGTTTGTGGTCGCGATAGGTCATGATCCAGTTGGTGCAGTTGGCATCGGTGCCGTTGAGGACGTTTGCGGCACGCACGGCTTCCATTTCCTGCGGGCGGCAGGGGTTCATGATCGCGCTCGTCATGCCGGCGCCGATCACCATGGGGATGAAGCCGGCATTGATGCCGTGGCGGTGGGGCAGGCCGAAGGAGATGTTGGAGAGGCCGCAGGTGGTGTTGACCTTCAGTTCCTCGCGCAGGCGGCGCAGCAGCGCGAAGACCTGCCGGCCGGCATCGCCCAGCGCACCGATCGGCATGACGAGCGGGTCGACCACCACATCCTCTGGCTTGATGCCATGGTCCATGGCGCGCTCGACGATCTTCTTGGCAACGGCGAAGCGGACGTCCGGGTCCATCGAAATCCCGCTCTCGTCGTTGGAAATTGCGACGACGGGCACGTTGTACTTCTTCACCAGCGGCAGGATGGCCTCCAGTTTCTCCTCCTCGCCGGTAACCGAGTTGACCAGCGGGCGGCCCTTGGCGACCTTGAGGCCGGCCTCGATCGCGGCGGTGACGGAGCTGTCGATCGACAGCGGCACATCGACCAGGCCCTGCACGATCTCCAGCGTCTTGACGAGCAGCCCCGGCTCGGTCTCGTTCGGGTTGACCGAGGTCACGCCCGCATTGACGTCGAGCATGGTGGCGCCGGCGGCGACCTGCTCCAGCGCGTCCTTGATGACGGTGTCGAAATTGCCCTCGATCATCTCTGCGGCCAGCTTCTTGCGGCCCGTCGGGTTGATCCGCTCGCCGATGACGCAGAAGGGCTGGTCGAAGCCGATGACGATCTCGCGGGTGGCGGAGGCGACGATGGTGCGGGTCATGAAGTTTCCTCTGGTCGGGCGCGACACTAGCGCGCGGGATATCGGGTTACAAGGCGGCTGCCGGGGCGGCGTCCGTCTGGATCAGTGCGGGTGATGGGCGGCGATCTCTGCCATTTCCTGTTGGTTCTGCTCCTTGCCGGCGCGCGCTTCCTCCAGGCGCTCGGCAACGAGGCTGTCCACCGGGTTTGGCTCGCGCGTCCAGGGCTTGCGGCCCTTCAGCACGCCGGATTCATGGACGATCTCGGCGACATACTCTTCCTGGCGATAGGCCATCACGTGGATGCCGGACACGCCCTCGATCTCCTTCACCTCGTTGATGATGTCGATGCAGAGCTGCTTGCCTTCCTTCTTCTGGTCCTGCGCGCCCTCGAGGCGGGCGATGATCTGGTCGGGAATGTGGATGCCCGGCACGTTGGAGCGGATCCATTTTGCCGTCTTGGCCGACGCCATCGGGCCGACGCCGACGAGAATGTAGCATTTCTCGTGCAGGCCGAGGTCGCGGACCTTCTTCATGTATTCCCTGAACATCGGCACGTCGAAGCAATACTGGCTCTGGACGAACTGGGCGCCTGCCTCGATCTTCTTGGCAAGCCGGTAGGGGCGGAAGTCGTAGGGCGGCGCGAAGGGGTTGATCGCAGCACCCAGGAACACTTTCGGCGGCGTCGTCAGCTTGCGGCCGGAGAGAAATTTCGCATTGTCGCGCATGATGCGGACCGTCTCCAGCAGCGACATGCAGTCGAGGTCGAAGACGGGTTTTGCACCTGGCTGGTCGCCAGCCTGCACGCCGTCGCCGGTCAGGCACATGATGTTGCAGACGCCCATGGCGGCCGCGCCCAGCACGTCGCCCTGGATCGCGATGCGGTTCTTGTCGCGGCAGGCGATCTGCATGATGGGCGCATAGCCCATGCGGGTCAGAAGCGCGCAGATGCCGACCGAGGACATGTGGCAGTTGGCGCCCGAGGCATCGACCGCATTGATGCCGTCCACCCATCCGTCGAAGATCGCCGCGCGCTCGTAGACGTCTTCGGGGTTGGCGCTGTCTGGCGGGTTCAGTTCGGCGGTGACGGCGAACTCGCCGCGGCGCAGGACGCGCTCCAGCCGGCCGAGCGAGGAATGGCCGGGCAGGGGATCGAGCGGCAGGTGGGGCCCGAGCGGGTTTTCGTCGAAATGGGCCATGGTTCAGGCGTCCCTTCCTGCCGTCTCGCGCGCGGCCGCAGCCTCGGCGGTCACGCGCAGCCAGGAGGATGTCTCGCGTAGCGACTGGTTGACCGGCTTCTGCACGTTCATGATCGCATTTCCGTTCACCATATTCTGCGAACCCTTCCAGGCCTGAACCCAGACGCAGGGCATGTCCGGTTCCACCTCGCAATTGCCATTGGCGCGCACGCCGCCGCAGGGGCCGTTGCGCAGTTGCTTGGGACAGTTCATCGGGCACGACATGCCCGTCGACGACAGCGCGCACTGGCCGCACATGCGACAGTCGAACAGGAAGCCTTTCACGTGGCGCTCGACGAAGGTGATCGGGCGCTCCACCCGCTCGTAGCCGAACAGCTTCCAGACCGGGTGCAGCAGCAGAAAGGCCGCGGCGAAGCGATTGTAGAACCACTCGAAGAAGCGCGAATGACGGACTGCCCACAGGCGGACGGTGTATTTGTGGCGGGCGCGGCGGTTCGGCGAGACGCCGGCGGGCGTGTAGGCGCCGGTCGCAGCCTTTTTCGCGGGCGCAGCGTTGCCGGGCTTTGGGTCAGCCATCGTCGCGGCCCCCGGCCTTGACGAGCGCCACCAGCCGGTCGCGGTCGTAGGCCGCCTCGAGCTCCGCCGCCGCCTTGTCGGCTTCTGCCTCCAGGTCGTCGGAAACGGGCAGGGGGTCGGCCTTGCGCCACTCGGCGAGGTAGTCGTCGGTCTCGGCAGCACCGGTGCGCATGGCGCACATGTCGATCGCCTCGGTGAAGCGTAGCGACAGTTCGCGCTTGGCCGTCTTGCGGCCCTGCTTGATGATGACCTGGGCGGGGATGTCACGCCAATAGACGATGATGCGGTCTGCCATGGTGATAGTTCTCCTCGGCCCCGACAATGCTTGCTGCGCCGCGCCGTGGCTGCGCTCGCCACGACCGGGCATCGCTCAAAAGCGACGTCGGATTTGACCGCGCAGCTGCGGCGCCCGCAAGGGCGACGAACAGACTGTCCACCGGAGGGTGCGGGAGCTTACCAGATGCCGCGCGACACGCCGATCCACAGCCATTTCCATACCGTCGGGTGATACCACTGGCGGGACGGCTTCTTCGTCATCTTCTGCGGGGAAAGCTTGCCGGAAAGTGCCGCACCGACCGCGCGGACGGCGATATTGGTGCCAGCGGCCGTCAGCAGCAGCGGGTAGGTGTGCATCGAGTCCTTGCGCGACGGGGTGACACGCACCTGGTAGATCACCCCACCGGTGTCGACGCCGGCATCGACGAGATGCACGGTCGCGCCGAAGTTGCGCTCGTCGCGCATGACCCGCGCCCAGTAGCCGCCCTGCTGGCCGCGATACTGCGGGTTAATGCCGGCGTGGAAGTTCAGCACTGGGCAATTGACCGCTTCGAGCGTTGCCGGCTTGAGCATGCGGCAGCTCACCAGAAAGAGGACGGCCGGCTTCAGTTCGCCGATCAGGCGCCGGAACTCCGTGCCGTTGGCGCTGTCGATCGAAATGCGCCTGAGGGTCGGATCAGCCTGGGTGTCGACATGGAACTGGCGGACGATCTCGTTTGCGCGGCGGCGGGCCAGCGGCTTGCCGAACTTCGACACCGCCATGGTGGCGACCTGTCCCAGCGCTGTTCCCCAGCCGAAGCGGCGCGCCTTCTGGCGCAGCATCTGCTTCTTCGGTTCGGGCTGCTCTTCGATGACGACGAGATTGGAGAAGTGGCGCTTGAGCGTGTTGATGAGAATTTCCGGGTTCGGCCCGCCCTGCGTCAGCACGACGACGCGCGGCCCGGCTACCTCGGAAAATACCAGAGGGGGCGAAGAGATCAGTTCGTCGCGTTCAGCATTGGTCAGCGGTTCCGCCCGCTTTTCATTGATGGTCATGTCCGTCACTGGCAGGCCCTGTTGCTTCGCCCGCGTGGAGAGCGCGGGTTAGATCCAAACTTAAGGAGAATGTCGCTTTCGTTGCAAGGCGAATTGTGCGCCCTGGCGTTATCGCTGCCTAGATGCCAGTGAGGGCAGAAGTAAGGTCGCCGTAGCCGGTAAATCGATACTCGTATTCAAGTCCCAGATATCGCGCGGCTTTTTTTGCCTTGGCCTGCAGTTCTTCGTCTTCCAGTTGCGACAGGTAGACCAGCTTTCGGTAGTTGCCGAAATACATGGGAAGCAACTGCGGGTGCCTGTCGAGGCCGAGCGGCTCGACGACGAATGCTTCGAACTGCCGGGCGAGGAAGTCGGTCAGGAAGAACGACGTGACGTCGTCGTCGTTCTCGGAAAACTTCACATTGCCGGAAAAGAAGGAGTAACAGTGCGGACCTTTGATGCGGGCGACGCCTTCGCGCGCGCAGACCTTGTCCAGTTCGCCGCCGGTGCCGCAATCGGCATAGCCGACGAAGATGCGGGCGATGCCTTCGGCGCGAGCTTCCGCGATCGCTTTTTCGATGCCGGGAGCGATCTTTTCGGGATAGGCATGCCAGATGGCGGGAAGACACTGCAGGTCGATGTGTTCGAGGCGATTGGCCTTGCAGACGGCGATAACCTCGCGCGCGATGGCGCCGCATGCGATTACGCGAACTTTTTCCTCTTTCGCGCGTTGAAGCAGGGAATTTTCGTTCCATACTTCATTTATGTTGGCATCCATCGAGAGGAACTCCGGCCATGACAATCAAGACCCTGTCCAAGATCAGCCTCGTACTCGCAGCTCTCGCCACACTCACCGCCTGCGGCAACACCATTCGCGGTATGGGGCAGGACGCGGCCAATACCGTCAATGCCACCGAAGATGCCGGCAAGAGGGTAGCCCGCGCGGCCAATTGACCAGTCTGATATGAGATGCGGGCGGCGTCTGTACAAGCGGACGCCGCCTTTTCGTCTCGGCTTTGCCCTTAGGCGCCGGCCAGCATGTTGTGCTTGCGCTTCATGAAGTCCTTGGCCGTTTCGACGGCGACTGCGGCATCGCGGCAGTAGGCGTCGGCGCCGACGGCCTTGCCGAACTCCTCGTTCAGCGGCGCGCCGCCGACGAGAACGACGTAGTCGTCGCGCAGGCCCTTTTCCTTCAGCGTATCGATCACGACCTTCATGTAGGGCATGGTCGTGGTCAGAAGCGCCGACATGCCGAGAATATCCGGCTGCTCGCGCTCGATGGCTTCCAGGTAGTTTTCGACCGGGTTGTTGATGCCGAGGTCGACGACGTCGAAGCCCGCACCTTCCATCATCATGCCGACGAGGTTCTTGCCGATGTCGTGGATGTCGCCCTTGACCGTGCCGATCACCATCTTGCCGAGCTTCGGCGCGCCGGTCTCGGCCAAAAGCGGACGCAGGATGAACATGCCTGCCTTCATCGCGTTGGCGGAGAGAAGCACCTCGGGGACGAAGAGGATGCCGTCGCGGAAATCGATGCCGACGATGCGCATGCCTTCGACCAGCGCCTGGGTGAGAATGTCGTAGGGCGTCCAGCCGCGTGCGAGCAGGATGTTCGTCGCTTCCTCGATCTCCTCCTTCAGGCCGTCGTAGAGATCGTCGTGCATCTGCTGCACGAGCTCTTCGTCGGAGAGGTCGGCGAGAATGATTTCGTCGTCTGCCATAGGTGTCTCCTCGTCTCCATTGGCACGGCAGGCAAATGGCCGGGCATTCAAGTGTTAGCTGCGTTGGCCTTAAAATCTGATTTCGAAAGCGACGTCGCGCAGAGCAAAAAGCGACGGCGCAAACACGTTTATCGTAGCGGGTCGGGCGCGGGATTGACAGGGCAAAACAAAGCGGCGACTGGAGGTGCCTGCGGTGTCTCCACTGCGCCACCTGTTGGCGCATTGAGACCCGTCCCGGGTCGGTTGCTTGATAGCATATGGGCGACAGGCGACGGAGCGCCATACATAAGCTGAGGAAACACGGACATGAGTTTGACGACAGAGCAGCCGGAAGGCGAGGGTGGCGGTCGCCGCGCACGCGGCGAGGGACGCGGGGCTGCAGCGCGCCGCGCATCGCGGTCCGGCGGCGGGCCCGGCCCGTCCTTGCCCTACATCACCCGCAAGATCCGTGAATACGAAGTGCTGGACGAAGAAGGCCTGCAGCTGATCGAACGCAACGCCGACACAGTCCTGGAAGAGATCGGCATCGAGTTCCGCGATGACGCCGAGGCGCTTGCGCTGTGGAAGGATGCTGGCTGCGAGATCAAGGGCGAGCGGGTGCATTTCCCGAAAGGGCTCTGCCGCGAACTTCTGAAGACCGCGCCGAAGACTTTTACGTGGCATGCCCGCAATCCGGTGCGCAGTGCCGAGATCGGCGGCAAGGCGACCGTGTTCGCGCCCGTTTACGGCCCTCCGTTCGTGCGTGACCTCGAAGGAAACCGCCGCTATGCGACGATCGAGGATTTCCGCAATTTCGTGAAGCTCGCCTACATGGCGCCGTCGATGCACTCGTCCGGCGGCACGGTCTGCGAGCCGGTCGATATCCCGGTGAACAAGCGTCACCTGGACATGGTCTACAGCCACATCAAGTATTCCGACAAGCCGTTCATGGGGTCGGTCACGGCGCCTGAGCGCGCGGAAGACACGATTGCGATGGCAAAGCTCGTCTTCGGCGAGGACTTCGTCGAGAAGAACACGGTGACGCTGAACCTGATCAACGCCAACTCGCCGATGGTGTTCGACGAGACCATGGTGGGCGCGCTGAAGGTTTACGCCCGCCACAACCAGGCTTCCGTCGTCTCGCCGTTCATCCTGTCGGGTGCGATGAGCCCGGTGACGGTCGCCGGCACCCTGACGCAGATCCTCGCCGAAGTGCTGGCGGGTGCCGCCTTCACCCAGCTGATCCGCGCCGGCTCGCCGGTGCTGTTCGGCACGTTCGCAGCCTCGATCTCGATGCAGTCCGGTGCGCCGACCTTCGGCACGCCGGAGCCATCGCTCGTCTCCTATGGTGCGGCCCAGCTCGCCCGCCGTCTCGGCCTGCCGTTCCGTACCGGCGGCTCGCTCTGCGGCTCCAAGGTTCCTGATGCGCAGGCTGCCCATGAATCGGCCAACACGCTGAACATGACGCTGCTCGCCGGCACAAACTTCGTGCTGCATGCGGCCGGCTGGCTGGAGGGCGGCCTGGTCAGCTCCTACGAGAAGTTCATGATCGACCAGGACCAGCTCGGCATGATGCAGAAGATGGCCGAGGGCATCGACCTGTCTGCGGACGCGCAGGCGCTCGACGCGATCCGCGAAGTCGGCCCCGGCAGCCACTATCTCGGCTGCGCGCATACGCAGGCGAACTTCCAGACCGCGTTCTACCGCTCGCCGCTTGCCGACAACAACTCGTTCGAGCAGTGGGAAATCGAGGGCAGCAAGCGCATCGAGGAGCGTGCCAATGCGCTCTGCCGCACCTGGCTTGACCAGTACGAGGCGCCCTATCTCGACCCGGCGATCGACGAGGCGCTTTTGGAATACATGGCCAAGCGCAAGGATTCCATGCCCGACGCCTTCACCTGAAAGGCTCCCGAACGCGCCAGGGAGCAAGGCGGAGCATCGGCAGTGGCGGACATGATCCAGAAGGAAGTCTGGCGTCCGCACTACGAACTGCAGGGACCGAAGCCGAAATGACGGCGGAACGCCCCTCAAGCGAAACGATCCGTGCGGCCTTGCGGCCGCACGGTCTTTTTTTGCGCGGCGTCGTGAATTTTACCGCGGACGAGGCCGCACCAGCGCTCGGCGACGGCCGGCCGGCCGCATGCGTGGCGCTCATAGGCAATGTCGGAAGCTCGATCTGGCCGCACTTCCGTGCCTGGCAGGACGGGGCGCCGGACCGCGGCGGCGCCGATCCGCTGGACGCCTGGTCCAAGTCGGTGATCGGACCGATTTCGGTTGCGCTCGGTGCTACCGCCTACTTTCCCTCCGACCCGCCATGGCAGCCGTTCCAGCAGTGGGCGATGCGGACAGAGGGCCTGCGCGCCTCGCCGCTCGGCATTTTAATCCATCCCGTCTACGGCCTCTGGCACGGCTATCGCGGCGCGCTCGCTTTCGCCGATGCGATCGAGACCGAGGGGGAGGTGGCCGGCCCGCATCCCTGTGACGGCTGTCGCGATCGGCCCTGCCTCAACCGGTGTCCGGCCGGTGCCGTGACGGCCGCAGGCTTCGACGTCGCGGGTTGCCGGGGGTACCTGGGCACGGAGGCCGGTCGCGAAGCCTGCATGATAGCGGGTTGCCTCGCTCGAAATGCCTGTCCGGTCGGTGCCGTACACCGCTACTGCGACGATCAGTTGCGCTTCCACATGGCGGCACTCCGCCTCTGATTGCGGCGGAGGTTTGAAGATGCGAGGCTGGCGGGCCATCTGGAACTTCTCATCGGGAGAGATGTCATGAAGAGCATAGGGCCAGACCCACGGGAGAAGGCGGAACGGCACCGCCGGCCGCCTGACGCAGCGATCTTAAAGGATCCCGCAGGCGCAGACGCCCCCTCGCCATTGTTCGCGATTGAGGCGCGTCGCCAGTCGGAAGCGCTGCGGGACAGCAGCTATGCGGGCGACGACCAGGCCTTCGTCGCGCCGATCTTGGAGTTAGGCACCCCATGAAGCGCCGTCTGCTCGGCCTCGCGCTCGCCGCCTCGTCGCTCGTTGCAGGCCCGGCGTCCGCCGCCTGCGAGGAAATCCTCCATCTCGCCGACCGCTACATCGTCTGCACCTATGATCCGGCGCGCGAGACGATCCGCGTCTACGGCGTACCGGACGGTTCGAGCGAGGCACTGACCTATGGCGCGGTGCGCGACCTTCTGCGGCAGGACCGCGAGTTCCTCGTCTTCGGGATGAACGGCGGCATGTATCATCCGGGCTATGGTCCGGTCGGGCTGCTGGTCGAATACGGGCGCGAGCGCCATCCCTTGAACCGGGACGCGGGCGAGGGGAACTTCTTCCTCAAGCCGAACGGCGTTTTCTACGTCGGAAAGGGCACGGCAGGCGTGATGGAAACGGAGGCCTTCGCAAAGGCGCGGCCGGAGGTGCAGTTCGCCAGCCAGTCGGGGCCGATGCTGGTGGTCGACGGCCGCATCCATCCGCGGTTCCTGGCCAATAGCGACAGCCTCTATGTCCGCAATGGCGTCGGCATCCTGCCGGACGGGCGTGTGGCGTTTGCGATCTCCCGCGGGGTGGTGCGGTTCCACGACTTCGCCACCCTGTTTCGCGATGCGCTCGGCTGCCGCAACGCGCTGTTCCTCGACGGCAGCATCTCCAGCCTCTATGCGCCGGAGGTGCGGCGAAACGACCGCTTCGCCCACATGGGTACGGTGATTGCGGTCGCGGGCGGACTGCCCTACTGAGGCGTTTCCCCTTTTGGGCCCGGGTCGCGGGAACCGCTGGCGAGGGCTTTAGGCCCGC
Organism: Mycoplana rhizolycopersici; assembly: GCF_013378445.1. Classification (GTDB taxonomy): domain Bacteria; phylum Pseudomonadota; class Alphaproteobacteria; order Rhizobiales; family Rhizobiaceae; genus Mycoplana; species Mycoplana rhizolycopersici. The sequence goes on along the minus strand of NZ_JABXYK010000011.1, from coordinate 112,174 downwards.
AAAGTCTCAGACCTTGGGAAATGCCCGCTCCAGGCCGCCGGAACGGGTGAGCCCGGCGCGAAAGGCCTGATGGGCGGCATGCTGGCTGGAGCGCGCGGCCTCCATCAGCCGCATCTGCAGGCGCGCCGGCGCCGTGTTGCCAAGCCACTCGCCAAGCCGTTCCAGCTTCAGTGAATTCAGGAACTTGCCTTCCGCCGCACGTGCCAGATGGAGGTCGAGCCCGGCCAGCAGGCTCTCATCCTGCGATGGGTTCTCCATCAGCAAGAGCAGAAATGGCTGCTCGGCTTCCCCATGGGTTGCAAGCTTCTCGGCGATCTTCTCCCGATCGGGAAAGGCGGCTGCGTTCATGCGCGCGGCTCCAGCGAATCTGTGTGGGAGTCCCGGATAGTGGAGGGCGAGGGGGTGTGCAAGCGCAGAAAGCAAGGGATGGGGGACGATGTCGCCCGCTGCCCTCTCTCTTTCTCCGCGGTGAACCTATGGCACGTGCTGCATGATGATCTGCGTATGCAGCATCGGGGCCTCGGCTCCGAAATAGCTCTCCAGCAGTGGCAGGAAATCGTCCGACATGTAGAAATCCGTCAGCGCGCGGTCCGCCAGCAAGCGGAAGTCGGCGTCGTTGCGACGCAACGCGATGGCATAGGGTTCATGCGTGAACATGCGATCGCCGACCGTAAGCGAGGACGGATCGCGCGCCCGCTTCGCCAGGCTGATGAGCAGCGCCTGGTCTGCGATGTAGGCATCGATCTTGCGGCCCTCCAGCGCCTTGAGGCCGTCCTCGTGCGTGCTGAAATCGGTTAGCTTCGTCTCCGATTCCTGGATCGCCAGTGCCTCGCGAAGCGTCGCCGCCGTCGTTGTGTTTGCGCGCATACCGATGACGTTTGTGGCAACGCGCTCGCTGACGGCGTGGACGGCGGGGCCGTCGAAAAAGAGCGTCTGGAGGTAGCCGGGCGAATCCTTGCGCAGCAGGGCGCTCGCCCCGGTCAGGAAGATCGGTTGTGAGAAGTCGACAGCTTCCCGCCTCGTCAAATTCACGGTGATGGAACCGCAAAGCAGGTCGAGCTCTTCATTCTTCACAGCATCGAAGCCATTGGCGAGCGTGGTCTCGACATATACGCGCTTCAGTTCCGGAAACTGATGTTCGATCTCGTCGACGATTTCGCCGCACAGGTCGATGGCATATCCCACCGGTTCGGCCCCCGGCTGGCTCGATGAGAATGGCGCCTGGCCCGAGATGTAGCCGATGCGCACCGTTCCACGCGAGGCAATCGTATCGAGCGTTGCGGCGGCGGCCGCGAAAGCAGAAAGACAAAGGGCAAGGTTTGCCAGCAGAAGCCGCCTCATGCGCTTGGCCATATGTGTCTGCGGGGCACCTGCATGATCCTTGTCTCCGCATAGGGTGTAGGTCTCAAAGGCGTGCACGCAGATTATGGGCCGATCCCCATTTGTCAACCGACAAGGCTCGGCGGAGAGTCAACATGGCATTGTGGATCGCGCATCCTCAAGCCTGGGGAGCAATCGAGTTGCTGCGCGTGAACATCACGCAGACTTGGTGACGATGGACCGATTGCGGAGCGGACGGACAACCGCTGCAGGGCGTACACGCCTGCCACAAGCGCGCTAACGTCCAACTCGATGAGGAGATGGCGCGCCGGGCCGGCGCGGCGGCCCGGTTGTCTCCCGCCGGGAATGTGGAAGGCTCAGCCCCTGCCGCGGCGGCCACGTTCGCGGGCGGGGGCGGGGGCGCCCTCGTTTGCGGTCTTGTTGCGCAACGGACCGATCACCTCGACGATCGTCTCCAGCGTCGGGCGCTGGCGCGGTTCGTGGGCGTCGAGCGCTTCGCGCATGGCAGCGAGGTGTTCGCAGGAGGTGCCGCAGCAGCCACCGATGATGCGGGCGCCGGCGTCGCGGGCAAGTCTTGCATATTCGGCCATCAGCGGCGGCGTGCCGGAATAGTGGATCTCGGCACCGCGGTACTCAGGGATGCCGCAATTGCCCTTGACGACGATCGTCGCGGCCGGGTCGGCGCCGGTCATGTCGAGCAGCGAGGAAAGGATGTCGGAGGCGCCGACGCCGCAATTGGCGCCGACGGCGAGCGGACCGGCACCGATGTCGCCGGCGACGCCGTGGATGTCCTTCGGGTGCAGGCCCATCATCGTCTTGCCGGCGGTATCGAAGGAGCCGGTGTAGACGAAGGGCAGGCCGACCTTCACGGCGGCCTCGGCGGCAGCGCGGATTTCTTCGGCCGAGGACATGGTCTCGATCCACGCTACGTCGGCGCCGCCGGCCTTCAGGCCCTCGATCTGCTCGGCGAAGGCGGCGACGGCATCCTCATAGGTCAGTGCGCCGAGCGGAACCAGCAGTTCGCCGGTCGGGCCGACGGAACCGGCGACGATTACCTTGCGCTGTGCCTTGTCGGCGACGGCGCGGGCGATCTCGGCTGCGCGCTTGTTCAGCGCGAAGACGCGGTCCTGCGCATGGTGCAGTTTCAGCCGGTGGCGGGTGCCGCCGAAGGTGTTGGTCAGGATGATGTCGGCACCGGCATCGACGAAGTCCTGGTGCAGCTTGGTGATGTTCTCCGGCTTCGCCTCGTTCCAAAGCTCCGGCGCCTCGCCGGCTTCCAGCCCCATGGCGAACAGCGACGTGCCGGTGGCGCCGTCGGCGAGCAGGAACGGCTTCTCGGCAAGAAGGGCGGCAAGCGCATTGGTGTTTGTCGTCATCGGGTCAACTTTCCTGTCACGCGGTCCAACCGGCAGGCGGTCGAAGGCAGAGGTCCTCATTGGGAACGAGGATATAAAGATTTCTTTATGTCCATGCAAGGCCAGTGGTGATCCGGCGGAATGCAGAGGGCGGTGGCGCAGGAGGCGAGCCTGTTTCCATGCAGCGGAAGCCAGCGATCCATTTCCGTGCAACAGTGATTCCGTTGGCGCCGCAGACGCGGCGCGGCTGGATCGCGGATCAGGTCCGCGATGACGGCAGCGGGGCCGGCCGGGCCGACCCCGGCCTAACGAAACCTTACGCTGCCTGCTGCGTCTCGGCACCGTGACCGGTCGGGGTCACCATGGCGGCGATGATCGTATCGAGCGAGACCGTGCCGACCGGCCGGCTCGCCTCGTCGAGCACATGGGCGGTCGACTGGCCTGCTGCCGTCATCGCGCGGGCCGCGGCTTCGAGAACCGTGCCCTTGGCGACGGGCATGCCTTCCGGATTGCCGGCCAGCGGCTTCATGATCGTCTCGACATTGATGACACGGCCGCGGTTCACCTCCTTGACGAAGGCGGTAATGTAGTCGTCGGCGGGGTGGAGCACGATCTCCTGACCCGTGCCCTGCTGGACGACGCCGCCGTCGCGCAGGATGGCGATCTTGTCGCCCAGTCGCAGCGCCTCGTCGAGGTCGTGCGTGATGAAGACCACGGTCTTCTTCAATTCCTTCTGCAGGTCGAGCAGGACCGTCTGCATGTCGACGCGGATCAGCGGGTCGAGCGCCGAATAGGCCTCGTCCATCAGAAGGATTTCGGCATCGTTGGTCAGCGCCCGGGCCAGGCCGACACGCTGCTGCATGCCGCCGGAAAGCTGGTTCGGATAATGGTTCTCGAAGCCGGTAAGCCCGACGCGCTCGATCCAGTAGCGGGCGCGCTTCTCGCTTTCGGCTGCCGGAACGCCCTGGATCTCCAGCCCGTAGACGGTGTTTTCGACCACAGTCCGGTGCGGCAGCAGCGCGAATTTCTGGAACACCATCGCCGTCTTGTGCCTGCGGAATTCGCGCAGATCGCGGTCGTTCATGCGACAGACGTCGACGCCGTCGTAGAGCACCTCGCCGGAGGTTGGTTCGATCAGCCGGTTGATGTGGCGGATCAGCGTAGACTTGCCCGAGCCGGAAAGCCCCATGACCACCATGACGCCGCCGGCCGGCATGGAGATGTTGATGTCCTGCAGGCCGAGGACATGGCCGTACTTCGCATTCAGTTCGGTCTTGGAAAGTCCGGATTTCACCTGGTCGATATAGTCGGCGCCGCGCGGGCCGAAGATCTTGTACAGGCTTTTGATTTCGATGGCGTGACTAGCCATGGACTACCTCCGAATGCTTCTGCAGGCGCTTGCCAAAGGCCTGGCTGGTACGGTCGAAAATGATGGCGATGGCGACGAGCGCAAAGCCGTTGAGAAACCCGACGGTGAAGAACTGGTTGTTGATCGCGCCGAGCACGTTCTTGCCGAGCCCCCCGACGCCGACCATCGAGGCGACGACCACCATTGCCAGCGACATCATGATCGTCTGGTTGATGCCGGCCATGATGGTGGGGAGCGCCAGCGGGATCTGGACGTTCTTCAATTTCTGCCAGCCGGACGAGCCGAAGGCGTCGGCGGCCTCCAGAACTTCCTTGTCAACGAGGCGAATGCCGAGATTGGTCAGGCGGATCATCGGTGGAACGGCGTAGATGACGACGGCGATCATGCCCGGCACCTTGCCGATGCCGAAGATCATCACGACGGGGATCAGGTAGACGAAGCTCGGCATGGTCTGCATCACGTCGAGGGTCGGATTGACCACGGCCTGAACCCGGTCGAAGCGCGCCATCAGGATCCCGATCGGGATGCCGAGCACCACGGCGACGATCGTACAGACGGTGGTGATCGCGAGCGTCACCATTGCGTCGTTCCACAATCCGAACAGGCCGATGAAATACATGGCGACGGCGGTGCCGATCGTGACCTTCACGCTGCGGCTGCCGAGATAGACGATGACCAGCATCGCAACCAGGATGATCGGCCAGGGCGAGGTGACGAATAGGCGCTCGATGAAGTTCAGGAACACCTGGAGCGGCTGGACCACAGCGTCGATGATCGTGCCGTAGGAGCGGACGAAGCCGCGGAAACCGTCGTCGATCGTCTTGCGGCCTGCGCGAATGGTAGCGTCGCTCAGCGCGGGAAACTTGCAGAGCAGTGCCGGCAAGCTGTCGCACAATGCCATATCAATCCCCTTTGTCTGCCGATTGTCGACTCCGGATCGCTTCCGCCGCCTTGTGCGCGCTTTCACCTCCGGGCCGTTGTTCTTGTTTTCGTTCCGGCCTTTTTTATATTCTTCACATGAAGCCGGCGGCATTCATGTGCTGTTTGCGACCTTGCTTTCTCTATTAGCAAATCGAAGCGGAAACCCGTTCCTGCCTTCGTCGCGTCACAATGAAAAAGGGCCGGCGGGTTATCGCCGGCCCTCGATCAGACCTGTCAGAGAGACGCCTTGACCTTCTCGGCGACTTCGGGCGAAACCCATTTCGTCCACAAGTCGGGATTGTTTTCGAGGAAGTACTTGGCGCCGTCCTCGTTGGTGCCCTGGTTATCGATCATCCAGGCCAGAACCTTGCCGACCGTCTGGTTGTCCCACTGGCGCGTATTCATGTAGTCCATCGCCACGCCCGCCTTGTCGGCGAAGGCTTTTGTGACGACCGTGTAGACGTCGGAGACCGGATAAGCGTTCACCTTCGGGCTCGGGCAATCCGGGATCGCCGTGCAGGCGTCCCATTCCTTCTTGTCGTGCTCGACGCCGAAGGAGAGCTTGGTCATCTCGTACTTGCCGAGAATGGCGGTCGGCGCCCAGTAGTAGCCGAGCCAACCGGTCTTCTTTTCGAAGGCGTTGGCGATCGAGCCGTCAAGGCCGGCGGCGGAGCCGGTGTCGACCAGGTCGAAGCCGGCCGCTTCGGCGTTCAGCGCATTGTAGAGATTGGCGGTGGAAACCTGGCAGTTCCAACCCGACGGGCAGTTGTGGACGGCGGCACGAGAAGCGTCTTCCGGTGCGGGGAAAAGCTCGGGATGTTTCAGTGCATCCTGAACGGTCTTGATTTCCGGGTGGGCGTCGGCGAGGAACTTCGGAATCCACCAGCCTTCGACGCCGCCTTCCGACAGCAGGGGGGCCGCCTGGATGAGGCTTCCGTCCTTGACCGCCGCGTCAAGCGCTGTGCGGAACGAGTTCACCCACAGTTCCGGCGCTACGTCCGGCTCGGCTTTTTCCGACATCGAGGTGAAGGTGGGCATGGTGTCGCCGGTGACGAGCGTCACCGTGCAGCCGTAGCCGTTTTCGAGAATGATCTTGTCGACATAGGCCGCGACGCCGGCCGAAGCCCAGTTCATCTCGGCGATGGATACACTGCCGCAATCGGCAGCCTGTGCGGAACCTGCCCCGGCATAGAGGCCGACGGCGAGGACGGTAGAAGCGAGCAGCGTCTTCATGGTTGTGCGATCTCCCAGTCTTGATGCGGTTATCTGTTCCGGACGGTGAAGAAGCCGTACGCCTTCCTTGCTGCCCGATCGATACGTTCGGCAGGCTGGGGTCGAAGAACCGGGTCGGGCAAGTCGAAACCCTGCTTGCAGCGACGTGAGTTATTGTCGGCCGGCAGCGGAACCCTGTCACCGCCTCGCCTGTTTCATCGCTGGGGGCAGCGTAAGGATTCCCGCAAAGAAATCAACCGTGCAGCGCTGCAGCAACGAATTTGGGTGCCGCCAGCAGGAGGGCAGGCGCCGGTAATTCAGGCACCAGCTCGATCAAAAAATGAGCTTTTGCTCACAGATGGGCGTTGCGGAGCAGGTTGAAGGCGCGGTGTCGCCGGCGGGTTTTCGGATCGGGACATTTGCTGTCCTGAAAGCGGCGGTTGTGCCGATGGCGGATTTTTCGAAGATCGCGCGAAAAAAATCACAATTCATCTTTGTTTAAGGTCTTAATAACGATCCGGTAACGATGTGCAGCTATCACTTTCGTCGTGGCAGGTGATCCCTGCCCATCCCCGGAAAAGGTAGTGCGTACCGGGGCCGATTTTCGACGATGCGCGATTTTGCATCCGAGAGGCCGTGGAACGCCCGTGCGGGTGCCCGCGGCTTTTTTGTTTCCGCTGCCAACATCTTTTTCGCCGGCAGAAACAGCAACGCCCCCGCAATGCGAGGGCGCTCGAAGACGGCATTTCCGTTCGCTCAGCCGACGTTGCGCGTGCGGATCAGGCTGATCGGGCCTAGCGGCGCATCGTCGACGACATTGCGGACGCGCGAGTGATGGCGGGGAGCCAGACCGTTCCATGCGATCTGGACGAAGTTGGGCTTGCTGAAGATGAACAGCATGGTGTTTTTCCCTGGTTGGGCGGCGACGGTTCGGCCCGTGGCTCACATGCCGGCGATATAGGCCCGGCCCGCGGTGAAATCGCATTCGCCAACGCCATGGCGTGTCGCAAATGGAATATGTGTACTGGTGCTCTTGTCGATCCCCTCCTGAACGGCTGCGCATTGCGGCGGCATCACGGCGCTTTCAGGGCTTTGCGGTGTACGGGCGCGATGCTAATTGAGGCGCATGACTCGGAAAATCATGCTGCAGGGAACCGGCTCGGATGTCGGAAAAACGGTACTGGTGGCCGGACTGTGCCGCATTGCCGCGAACCGTGGCCTGAAGGTCCGCCCTTTCAAGCCGCAGAACATGTCCAACAATGCCGCCGTATCCGACGATGGCGGCGAGATCGGGCGGGCGCAGTGGTTGCAGGCCATGGCTGCGCGCGTACCGTCTTCCGTCCACATGAACCCCGTGCTGCTGAAGCCGCAATCCGACACCGGCAGCCAGATCGTGGTGCAGGGGGAGGTCTACGGCCAGGCGCGGGGCCGCGATTATCAGGCGCTCAAGCCGAAGCTGCTCGGCGCGGTGATGGAGAGCTTCGAAATGGTCTGTTCCGACGCGGACCTCGTGGTGGTGGAGGGGGCCGGATCGCCGGCCGAGATCAACCTGCGCGCCGGCGACATTGCCAACATGGGATTTGCGACGCGTGCCGGCGTGCCGGTCGTGCTCGTGGGCGACATCGATCGCGGCGGCGTCATCGCTTCTCTCGTCGGTACGAAGGCAATCCTTCCGGGCGAGGACCTGGCAATGGTCAGCGGCTACATCATCAACAAGTTCCGCGGTGACGTCACGCTTTTCGACGACGGCATTCGCGCTATCGGCCAGCATACCGGCTGGCCCTGCTTCGGGGTCGTGCCGTGGCTTAAGGACGCGCGGCGGCTGCCGGCGGAGGACTCTGTCGTGCTGGAGCGCCTGGCGGCCGGAAAGGCCGGCGCCCTGCGCGTGGCGGTGCCGGTACTGCCGCGGATTGCCAATTTTGACGATCTCGACCCGTTGCGCCAGGAGGGCGACATTGACCTGGTCTTTGTGCGGCCCGGTGAGCGGATTCCCGCCGATGCCGGCCTCGTCATCCTGCCGGGCTCGAAATCGACCATCGCCGACCTGAAGGATTTCCGGGCGCAGGGATGGGACCGCGACCTTGCCGCCCATCATCGCCGTGGCGGGCGCGTCATCGGCATTTGCGGCGGCTACCAGATGCTGGGACGGACGGTGCGCGATCCGCTCGGCATCGAGGGTAGCGACCGCGAGATCGAAGGGCTGGGCCTGCTCGAGGTCGAGACCGAGATGGCGCCGGAGAAGACGGTGCGCAACAGTCGGGCGCATTCGCTCGCCTACGACGTGCCGCTGGAGGGCTACGAGATCCATCTCGGCGTGACGGCAGGGCCGGACTGCGCCCGGCCGAGCGTCATCATCGACGGCAGGCCGGACGGTGCGACTTCGCCGGACGGCCGGGTGTTCGGCACCTATCTGCACGGGCTGATGTCCAGCGATCCGTTCCGGGGCAGGCTGCTTGCCGAGTTCGGCATCGCTGGCGGCGGCTTCGATTACCGCAAGGCGGTCGACGAGGCGCTGGACGGTGTTGCGGCCGAACTCGAGGCGGTGCTCGATCCGGCCTGGCTCGAGGGGCTGATGGAACGGGACTGAACAGGCCGGCCCATGCGGTGCAGATGTCCGGGCGCTGCCATCGGCGTGTTCCGGCACGATTTTTTCGTCATCTTGCCGCGGTAAGGTTACCATCAAACTTGCGTCAGAATCCCATGCAAAGCCTTGAGGGCTCTGGAATTGCCGCTATCTATCTGCCCAGGTCCGGCATGCGATCGAAAAGGGAAGTTCTCGAATGACCACTGCGCGTTTGGCGAAACTTGGATTGGCCGGACTTGTCGGGTTTGCGCTCGCCGGAGTTCCGGCGGTGCAGGCGGACGAGACGAAGCCGCCCGTCAGCGCAAGCAAGCGCTGGGAGAGCGAGTTCTCGATGTGGCAGAAGGTTTCTTCCAGCAGCGACCCGGCGGGCTATGAGGATTACCTCAAGCAGTTTCCGAACGGCACCTTTGCATCGATGGCGCGGCTGCGGCTTGCCGAGTTGAACGCTGCCGGCGCGTCCAAGCCGTCGAGCGGTGCGGCGTCCGCGGGCACGGCAGTCGGCGAGAAGGAAAGAAACGAGGAAGCGCGCAAGGCCGCCGAGGCCGAGCGGCTGAAGGCCGAGCAGGAGGCGAAGGTCGCAGCCGAAAGGGCGCAGGCCGAACAGGACCGGCTGGCAGCGGAAGCGGAGCGCAAGCGGATCGCCGAAGAAGAGCGGCTGCGCGAAGAAGAGCAGGCGCGCGCGCAAGCCGAAGCCAAGCGCGCCGCCGAGGCCAGGGCCGAGGCGGAGCGTCAGGCAGCCGAAGCTGAGCGCAAACGCGCGCAGGAAGCCGAAAGGCTGCGGGCGGAGCAGGAGGCGAAGGCCGAGCAGGCGCGCCTGAAGGCCGAGCAAGAGGCAAAGGCTGCAGCCGAAGCCCAGGCCAAGGCAGAAGCCGAACAGGCTGCCGCCGAGGCGGAGCGCGAGCGCGCGCAAGCTGCCGCAGAAGCCGATCGCCTGAAGGCTGCAGAGGAAGCCAAGGCTGCGGCAGAGGCGCGGGCGCGGGCGGACGAGGCGGCTGCGGACAAGGCCAAGGCCGAAGCGGAAAAGGCGCAAGCCGAGGCCGAGCGTCTACGTGCGGCGGAAGCCGTAGCGGATGAAGGCGAAAAGGGCGCAGACTCTGCCCGGCCGGCAGAGGAAAGCCGTCCGGCGGGGGCTACGGCCGATGCGCTCGATACGGAAGCGCTTCCGACAGGCCCTGGGCCGGGCACTGAACCGGACGCCGGGTCGCAGGCCGCCACAACGGACGATGCCGGCGCGGGAAATGGCGCGGGCAATGCGGAGACCGAGCGCCAGGCGCGTCGGGAAGACAATGCCTGGAGCCGTGCGGTGCTCAACGGCCGCGCACAGGCATTCGAGGGATATCTGAGGGTCTATCCGGACGGACGCTTCGCCGATCAGGCGCGCGAACGGCTGTCGGCGATCGAGAAGCAGGGTGGCACCGCGCAGCAGGACGCCGGGCAGCCGTCCGAGGACAATGCGGGCCTTGGCGGTTCGGGCGCGGGGAGTGCCGGTGCAGGCGGTGCGGACCAGGGCAGCGTCGTTTCTGCGAGGCCGATCGCGCCGGGATCGCGCGAGGTGCTGGCCGATCCGCGCCAACCGACGATCTACAGGACGCCCGGAGTTGCCCGCGAGGCCTACCTGGAGCCCGCGACGCGGGCGCAGTCACAGCAATGGTTGAGCATGCTCGGCTACAACACCGGCGGCGTCGATGGCGTCTTCGGTTCGCGCACGCGTGGCGCGATTGCCGCATGGCAGCGCTCGGCCGGGTACGCCGCGGACGGCTACCTGACGCGCAAGCAGTTTCGCCAGCTGGGCGAGGCGGCTCGCTATGCCCAGCGCCGGGATCGCCAATATGTCGCAAGGCAGCGCGCCCAGCGCGACCGCTATTACAATGACGGCTACGGCGTCTATGAAGGCCCTGTGGGTGGCGGCTATCTCGAAGGGCCGGTCGGCGGCTACTACGAGGGACCTGTCGACGGTTACTATGGCGGGCCGAGCGGGGATCTCACGATCAGCGGCCCTGGCTATTGAGCCATCCCGTTTCCCGATCTGCGCTTCGAACGCCGCTTTCAGGGCGGCGGACGGCGCTTCCGGTCGATTGACTTCCGGGCCGGCCGGGCATAATCATCGCCAGTATTGGATGGTGCGCCGGTCCAGCGATGGACGGGCGCTTAAATGGGAACGTGACGGGGTGGACCCAATCAGGGCGCTCCAATCACGGCCGACCCCGCGACTGTAGAGTAGCGAGGCCTATCCGACCGGTTCGTGCGAACCGGTAAAGCCACTGGGTGGCGGCATGATGAACCGGGGTCTGGACGCCTCTATTTCTACGAATCGTCCGCCTTTCATGCTGCGAACCGCCCGGGAAGGCGAGGAGGGCTGCCGGCGCAAGAGCGCCCGACGCTGCGAGCCAGGAGACCTGCCGGCCAATAAGGGCATTCTGCCCGATTCTGGGGATGTTCCCCGTGCCAGCACGGAGGTTGTCATGGCTGTTTCTAACGTTTCTTCTGTTTCCCTTTCTCTGAGCGATCGTCTCGTCGCCGGGCTCGTGGCGCTTCTGCTCGGCGGATTTTTGGTGTTTGGCGCAGGCCTCGCCAACTCGTCCGTCCTGCACGACACCGCGCACGACACCCGTCACTCCTACGGCTTTCCCTGCCACTAAGGAGCTGATGCCATGATCGTCAAATATCTCCTGGCCGCTCTGGTGGCCGGGCTGTTCTCCGGTGTGGTGATGACGGCCGCCCAGGAGGCGCGTGTGATTCCGCTGATCCTCCACGCCGAAGAGTTCGAGGGCGAGGAGGGTGACCCTGCCGCCACCGGAACCGAAGCCCCGCAAACGACGCACGAGCACTCCTCGCTCCGCAGCGCTCCTTCGCTGGCCGACATTACGGCCTATTTCTCGCCGATCTCGGTCGCCCATGCCCATGAGGGCGAGCATGAGGACGGTGGCATCATGTTCGGCATGAGCCGGTTCTCCGGCACGCTGCTCGCCAACCTCGTGACCGGCACAGGCTTCGCATTGCTCCTGGCGGGTGTGAGCCTGCTGACGGGCAACGCGATCACCGTGGCCAACGGGGCGTTGTGGGGTGCCGCCGGCTGGCTGGCCGTGCACCTTTTGCCGGCAATCGGGCTGCCGCCGGAACTGCCGGGCTTCCCGGCCGCCGACCTTGGCGCCCGACAGGCCTGGTGGATCGTCACAGTGGTTCTCTCGGGGGCAGGGCTCTACCTGCTGATCCTGAAGAGCGGCATCGCGGCGAAGGTCGCCGGCATCGGTCTGATTGCGGCCCCGCAGGTCTATGGCGCCCCGCAGCCGTCCGATCTTTCCAGCAATGTTCCGGCCGTCCTCGGTGCCGAGTTTGCCGTGGCGGCACTTGCCACCACGCTGTTCTTCTGGATCGTGCTCGGCCTTTCGCTGGGATTCGCCAACGAAAAGATCGCAAAGGCAGCTAGATGAAAACGACATCGCCCGGAGCCGTCCTGGTTCTGGGCGGTGCGCGTTCCGGAAAATCCGCGTTTGCCGAAAGGCTGGCGGCGGAGACCGGCCTTTCCAAGCACTATATCGCCACCGGCCGGTCATGGGACGACGAAATGCGTGCCCGGATCGAGCAGCACAGGGCGCAGCGCGGCGGTCATGGCTGGACCACGCATGAGGATCCGCTGGCGCTCGCCGAACGCATCAACGACACCGCGCGCGACGATCGGGTTTTGCTCGTTGACTGCCTGACGCTCTGGGTCACGAACCTGATGATGGAAAGCCACGACATGGCGGCCTCCTTCGACGATCTCGCAGCGGCCATCGTGACCGCGCCCGGGCGACTGGTCTTCGTCTCCAACGAGGTCGGCCTCGGTATAGTCCCCGAAAACCAGATGGCGCGAGAATTCCGCGACCACGCCGGCAGGCTGCACCAGCAGGTGGCGCAGCTCGCCTCCGAAGTCTATTTTGTCGCGGCAGGCCTGCCGCTGAAAATGAAGGGTTGAGCCCATGCTCCAGCAAAAGATCCCCGCCACCGTCATCACCGGCTTTCTCGGCGCGGGCAAGACGACGATGATCCGCAACCTCCTGCAGAACGCGAACGGCAAGCGCATCGCACTTATCATCAACGAATTCGGCGACCTCGGCGTCGACGGCGACGTGCTGAAGGGCTGCGGTGCGGAAACCTGCAGCGAGGACGACATCATCGAACTGACCAACGGCTGCATCTGCTGCACCGTCGCCGACGACTTCATCCCGACCATGTCGAAGCTTCTGGAGCGTGAGAACCGGCCCGACCATATCGTCATCGAGACCTCCGGCCTGGCGCTGCCGCAGCCGCTGGTGGCCGCCTTCAACTGGCCGGAGATCAAGACGCAGGTGACGGTCGACGGCGTCATCACCGTGGTCGACAGCGCCGCCGTCGCCGCTGGCCGCTTCGCCGACGACCATGATCGCGTCGATGCTCTGCGCGTGGAGGACGACAACCTCGATCACGAGAGCCCGCTGGAGGAGCTCTTCGAGGACCAGTTGACTGCGGCCGACCTGATCGTGCTCAACAAGACCGACCTGATCGATGCCGCCGGCCTGAAAATCGTCCGCGACGAGGTCGCTTCCCGCATTGCGCGCAAGCCGGCGATGATCGAGGCGAGGAACGGCGACGTCGCAGCCGCGGTGCTGCTGGGGCTCGGCATCGGCACCGAGGACGACATTGCCAACCGCAAGTCGCATCACGAGCTGGAACACGAGAACGGCGAGGAGCACGACCACGACGAATTCCACAGCTTCGTCGTCGAGTTCGGTCCGGTTGCCGATCCTGCCGGCTTCATCGAGCGCCTGAAGGGCGTGATCGGCGAGCATGACGTGCTGCGGGTGAAGGGGTTCGCCGACGTTCCGGGCAAGCCGATGCGGCTGTTGATTCAGGCTGTCGGCAGCCGCATCGACCAGTATTTCGAACGCGCCTGGGGCCCAGGCGAGACCCGCGGTACCCGCCTCGTCGTCATTGGCCTGCACGACATGGACGAGCAGGCCGTCCGCGCGGCGATCGCCGCTGCGGTTTAATCCGGGCATGGGCGCGCGGCTGCTCCTTGTGTCGGGACGTCGGTCAGCTATCCGGCCGGACCGAATCGGGCGGGCTGCGTGCGCGGATCGTCGGGACAAGCCCGAGGATCACGGAAGGTGGCCGGTGCGGGCTCGACTTCGTACGCATCGCCCTCGTCGCCCAATGCCGTCATCCCCGGGCTTGTCCCGAGGATCTGAACACCTAGCCGGACAGAGGAAGGGCGCGGTATGCACCTGCTCCTAGCCCAGAAGGGAACGATCGCCGACGGCAAGGAGGCGATCGACCTCGGCCAGACGCCGGGGGACGTGATTTTTCTCTCTGCGGCTGACACCGAACTGGCATCGCTTGCCACCGCGCATCGCGGCCGCAGGACGGATACCCGGCTGCGGCTTGCAAGCCTCGCCTCGCTGGCGCATCCTATGTCGGTCGATACCTATGTGGAGCGGACGGCGCGGCACGCGAAGCTGATCGTCGTGCGCGCGCTCGGCGGCGCCAGCTATTTCCGCTACGTGCTCGAGGCGCTGCATGCCACGGCGGTTGCAAACGACATCGCCATGGTGGCGCTGCCGGGCGACGACCGGCCTGACGAGGGGATTGCGTCGTTCAACCGCATCGCCGAGGACGACCGGCTGCGGCTCTGGGCCTATCTCAATGAAGGGGGCGCAGAGAATGCGGGCCGCTTCCTCGCCTATGCGGACGCGCTGGTCTTTGGCGGCGAGAAGCCGCAGCCGGCGGCGGTACTGGAAAAGGCCGGCATCTGGTGGCCGGGGCGGGGTGTGAACGACGTCGCGATGTGGAGCGAGATTTGCCAGCCCTCTCACCGTGAACGGGGAGAGGGGGCAGCGAAGGCTGAGACAGAGGTAGAGGCGGCGGCAGAGGTAGAGTTAGAAGAAGAGGGGGCCTCTACTTCGCCGCGGTTCCGCCGAGAGAGCGAGGCCGCGGCCGGCGCAGGCTCCCCTTCGCCCCGCTTGCGGGGAGAAGGTGCCCGAAGGGCGGATGAGGGGCTTTTGCCCGCAGGTGCTCCGGCTCTAACGCTCACCTCTGTCCTGCCGCATGACCAGGGGGGCGATGACGCGGTCGCGATCGCGACCGAGGCATCCACTCCCCGCACCGTCGCCATCTGCTTCTACCGCGCCTATGTGCAGAGCGGCGAGACGCGGCCGGTGGAGCTTCTGATCGAAGCGCTTGCGGCGGAGGGCGTCCGCGCCCTGCCGGTCTTCGTCTCCAGCCTGAAGGACCCCGCATCTGTCGAGACCGTCCGCGCCGCCTTTGCGGCTGTCCATCCCGATGTGGTGCTGAACGCCACCAGCTTCGCCGTCTCCGCGCCGGGCGCGAACCGCAAGCCGACGGTGCTCGACGAGGCTGGTGCTCAGGTGTTGCAGGTGATCTTTTCCGGCTCGTCGCGGGAGGCCTGGGAGAAATCCGGGCAGGGCCTGACGGCGCGCGACCTCGGCATGAACGTTTCGCTGCCGGAGGTGGACGGACGTGTGCTGGCGCGGGCGGTGTCGTTCAAGGCGGCGGCGCGCTGGGATCCGGCGGTAGAGACCGACATCGTCAGCCTCGAGCCGGTGGAGGATCGCATACGCTTCTCCGCAAGGCTTGCCGCCAACTGGGCGCGGTTGCGCCGCACGCAGGCGAGCGACCGGCGCGTGGCGCTGGTGATGGCCAACTACCCGAACCGCGATGGCCGGCTCGGCAACGGCGTCGGGCTGGACACGCCGGCGGGCACTCTGGAGATCCTGCGGGCGATGCAGGGCGAGGGCTATGTAACCGGCGAGCTGCCGGTCGACGGCGACACGCTGATTGCACACCTGATGGCGGGTCCGACCAATGCGGCCAGCGACGGGCGGGAGATCCGCGAAACGCTTTCGCTGAATCAATACAGGCGCTTCTTCGAAGGTCTTCCCAGGCTGGTTCAGGAGGCTGTTACCGAGCGCTGGGGTCAGCCCGAGGCCGATCCGTTCGTCACAGGCGACGTCTTCGCGCTGCCACTTTGCCGTTTCGGCGAAACGCTGGTCGGCATCCAGCCAGCGCGCGGCTATAACATCGATCCGAAGGACACCTACCACTCGCCGGACCTCGTTCCGCCGCACGGCTACTTCGCCTTCTATGCCTATCTGCGCGAGGTCTGCGACGTTCACGCCGTCGTCCATGTCGGCAAGCATGGCAATCTCGAATGGCTGCCGGGCAAGGCGCTGGCGCTCTCGGAGGCGTGCTATCCGGAGGCCGTGCTCGGTCCGATGCCGCATCTCTATCCCTTCATCGTCAACGATCCGGGCGAGGGCACGCAGGCCAAGCGCCGGTCCTCCGCCGTCATCATCGACCACCTGACGCCGCCGCTGACGCGGGCGGAGATCTACGGGCCGCTGAAGGATCTGGAGGCGCTGGTCGACGAGTATTACGACGCCTCCGGCGGTGATCCGCGGCGGTTGCGGCTCTTGAGCCGGCAGATCCTCGATCTCGTCCGCGACATCGGGCTCGATCAGGACGCGGGAATCGCCAAGTCCGACGGCGAGGCGGCGGCGCTCGAGAAGCTCGATGCCTATCTCTGCGACCTGAAGGAGATGCAGATCCGCGACGGCTTGCACGTCTTCGGTGTCTCGCCCTCGGGGCGGTTGCTCACCGACCTGACGCTGGCGCTCGCGCGGGTGCCGCGCGGCCTCGGCGAGGGCGGCGACGCCAGTCTTCAGCGGGCGATCGCGGCGGATGCGTTTGGGGGCGCGGCTGGTGGCATCGTGACGGTGGACGACCTTCCCGCTGGAAGTCATGCCTTCGACCCGCTCGACTGCACCCCGTCCGATCCCTGGACCGGCCCGCGTCCCGACATTCTTGCCATCCAGACCGACGCGCCCTGGCGCTCCGCCGGCGATACGGTCGAGCGCATCGAGCTGCTGGCGGGAAAACTCGTGTCGGGCGAGGTGCCGTGCCCGGAAGGTTGGGACGCGACCCACACCGTGCTGGCACAGGTCGATGCGGTCATTCGTCCATCGATCGATGCCTGTGGGGCAGCGGAGATGGCTGCGCTGCTGCGTGGGCTTTCGGGGCGCTTCGTCGAGCCCGGACCTTCCGGCGCACCGACGCGGGGGCGACCTGACGTGCTGCCGACGGGCCGCAACTTCTATTCCGTCGACAGCCGTGCGGTGCCAACGCCGGCGGCGTGGGAGCTCGGGAAGAAGTCGGCGGAACTGCTGGTGGCTCGCTACGCACAGGACCACGGCGAGTGGCCGACTTCGTTCGGCATTACGGCCTGGGGGACCTCGAACATGCGCACCGGCGGTGACGACATCGCCCAGGCGCTGGCGCTGATCGGTGCGAAGCCCGTGTGGGACACGGTGTCGCGAAGGGTGACCGGCTACGAGATCATCCCCCCAGCGATGCTTCGCCGGCCGCGGGTGGACGTGACGCTGCGCATCTCCGGCTTCTTCCGCGACGCCTTTCCCGAGCAGATCGCGCTCTTCGACCGGGCGGTGCGGGCGATCGGGGGGCTCGACGAGGACGAGGAGGATAACCCGATCGCCGCCCGCATGCGCGCCGAGGCGTCCGCCCTCGCCGGTGACGGCATGCAGGTGGCCGACGCGCAGGCCATGGCGGGTTACCGCGTGTTCGGCGCAAAGCCCGGTGCCTACGGCGCCGGCCTGCAGACGATGATGGACGAGGGCCTGTGGAAGGACCGCGGCGACCTTGCCGAGGCCTGGCTCACCTGGGGCGCGCATGCCTATGCCGGCGAGGGCGAGGACGTCTCCAGCCGCGACCGGCTGGAGGTGCGGATGAAAAGCCTGCAGGCGATCGTCCAGAACCAGGACAATCGCGAGCACGATCTTCTGGACAGCGACGAATACTACCAGTTCGAGGGCGGCATGGCGGCTGCGGCGGCCCACTTGAGCGGGGCACAGCCGACTGTCTACCACAACGACCATTCGCGGCCGGAAAAGCCGGTGGTGCGCACGCTGGAGGACGAGATCGGGCGCGTCGTGCGCGCCCGCGTCGTCAACCCCAAGTGGATCGATGGGGTGATGCGGCATGGTTACAAGGGCGCCTTCGAGCTGGCCGCGACAGTCGACTTGATGTTCGCCTTCGCTGCGACGACGGGAGCGGTAAAGGACCACCATTTCGAGGCCGTCTATCAGGCGTATATTCTGGATGAGCGCGTGCGCGACTTCATGGCCGAGAAGAATCCCGCGGCGTTGAAGGAAATGTCCGACCGCCTGGTGGAGGCGATCGACCGCCGGCTGTGGTCGCCCCGCTCCAATTCGGCGCGGTTCGAACTGGAGGATATCGGTGCGAGGAGGAGGGCGTCATGACCGGACTTTCCGGAGGCTGCCTGTGCAGGTCGGTGCGGTTTTCCGTCACGGGCCCGATCATCCGCACCGGCCATTGCCATTGCGAGAGCTGCCGCCGGGCGACGTCGTCGCCGGTGACGAGCTTCTTCTGCGTGGCAAGGGCCGACGCGAGCTTCGAGGGAGAGGCGCTTCGCCATTACGCATCGTCGCCGGGTGTGAGACGCGGCTTCTGCGGAAACTGCGGCTCGCCGATGAGCTACGAGACGGCGGAGCGCCCCGCCGAGATCGACCTCTACGTCGCATCGCTGGACGATGCGACGAGCGTCTCGGTGACACAGCACTGGTACTGGAAGGAGCGGGTCGCATGGTTTTCCTGCGATGACGACCTGCCGAAACACGAGAATTGAGGAGCAAGCGATGAGCGACAGCGAGACCGAAACCGCCGGCATGAGCGAGGCCGAGCTTGCGCGCCACTCGGAGAAGATGGCGAAGAAGAAGCAGGCCCGCGAAAAGATCATGGCGACCAAGACCGACGAGAAGGGCCTGGTCATCGTCCATACCGGCAAGGGCAAGGGCAAGTCGACAGCCGGTTTCGGCATGATCTTCCGCCATATTGCCCACGGCAAACCCTGCGCGGTGGTGCAGTTCATCAAGGGTGCGATGCTGACGGGCGAGCGCGAACTGATCGAGAAGCATTTCTCCGATCTCTGCCAGTTCCATACACTCGGCGAGGGCTTCACCTGGGAAACGCAGGATCGCGCCCGCGACGTGGCGATGGCGCAGAAGGCCTGGGAAAAAGCGAAGGAACTGATCCGCGACGAGCGCAATTCCATGGTGCTGCTCGACGAGATCAACATCGCGCTTCGCTACGACTACATCGACGTCGCCGAGGTGATCGACTTCCTGCGGACGGAAAAGCCCTACATGACGCATGTCGTCCTGACCGGGCGCAACGCCAAGGAGGAGCTGATCGAGATCGCCGATCTTGCAACCGAGATGGAGCTTCTGAAGCACCCGTTCCGTTCGGGGATCAAGGCGCAGATCGGCGTGGAATTCTGAGGAAAGGGCGGCGCAATCCGTCCCCTACCAGCCGAGCCAGACGCGGATCGGCTGGCTCGGATCGGCCATCAGGCGAACGGCAAGCCCAAGGCTCGTGACGATCAGCAGCGGCTTGATGATCCGTGCACCCTTCTTCATCGCGAAGCGGGAGCCGACCTGGGCGCCGAGGAATTGGCCGATCCCCATCGTGATGCCGACCTTCCACAGCACGACGCCATAGGCGAGGAAGAAGGCGAAGGCGCCGACATTGGAGCCGAAGTTGAGCATCTTGGTGTTGGCTGTCGCTTTGAGCACCCCGAAGCCCGCCAGCGAAACGAAGGCCAGCATGAAGAACGAGCCGGTACCCGGCCCGAACAGGCCGTCGTAGAAGCCGATCAGCGGGACGACCGTAAAGCCGAAGGCTGCTTCCGAGAGCCGCCGGTGCTTGTCGACGTCGCCGATGCTCGGCTTGAGCGCAAAGTAAAGGGCGATGCCGACCAGAAGGCACGGCAGGGCGGCGCGCAGCGCATCCGCCGGGATCACGGTGGCGAGGGCCGCACCGAAGACGGCGCCTGCCGCCGCAAGTGCGGCCATCGGCAGTTGCCGGCGAACGTCCACATGGCCGGCGCTCGCATAGGCGGCTGTGGCCGACCCGGAGCCGAACAGCGACTGCAGCTTGTTTGTGCCCAGCGTTTCCAGCGGTGGAATCCCCGCCAGCAGCATGGCGGGAATGGTGATCATCCCGCCGCCGCCGGCGATGGAATCGATGAAACCGGCAATGAAGGCAGCAATGAAAAGAAGAAGAAGGGCATGCAGGGCGAGATCGGCCACGGAATTTACTACCGGCTCAGGAGACTGCGACACTCTTTGTCAGATGAGCCGCTGAATTGCAAAGCCGAAACGGATTTCAGAAGCTGCCGAACATTCCGCCGATCAGGAGGATGGCGATGAGCGCGAGGATCGCGCCGCCGATGCTGACGATCGCAATATCGCGGTAGCTCTCCCTGTGCCCGGTTCCGCAGACGGCGAGCAGCGTGATGACAGCGCCGTTGTGCGGCAGGGTGTCGAGTGTACCGGACGAGATGACGGCGACGCGGTGCAGCAGCGATAGGTCGATGCCCGCTTCAGACGCGCGGGCAATGAAGGTCGGGCCGAGCGCTTCGAGGGCGATCGTCAGGCCGCCCGAGGCCGATCCGGTCAGGGCCGAGAGGATGTTGGTGGC
The DNA here is from genome assembly GCF_013378445.1 of Mycoplana rhizolycopersici. Lineage (GTDB taxonomy): Bacteria > Pseudomonadota > Alphaproteobacteria > Rhizobiales > Rhizobiaceae > Mycoplana > Mycoplana rhizolycopersici. The sequence goes on along the minus strand of NZ_JABXYK010000011.1, from coordinate 91,842 downwards.
GACGGCCAGCGAGACGGCCGGTCCGCCGCCTATTCCGAGCACCCAGTCGCGGACGGCATCGAAAGCGGGCAGGCTGGCGATGACGGCGCCGAAGCCGACGAGGCTGGATACGCTGATCGACGGCATGACCGAGGCGTTCACGCCGGCATCGATCGTGTCGCGCAACAGCGGCAGGCGGCGAAAATTGAGGGCCAGTGCAAGTATGATGCCGGCAGCCAATGCAGCGACCACCGCCCATACGCCGATGACGGCCGACAAGGTGGTGGCACCCCAGCGCGGTTCGGAGAGGAACGCGGCGTCCATGGAGGGGAGGAGGACGAGCGAGAGCAGCATGTTGCCGGCGATGACGGTGACGAGCGGGGCGATCGAAGCGATAAAGGAGGGCTCGACGGCCGCAGCCTTGCCGCGGGCAAGCTCCGCGGGGTCGAATTCGCGTGCGGCGTTGGCATGCTCGCGCAGCTTCGGATCTTCGGTAACGTTGCGCGGCGGACGGTCGTCCCCGAAGCCTTCGCCCGCATTTCGTGCGGCACGCTCCACCCGCCCCAGCCACCAAAGACCGAAGGCCACCATGATTGCGGACGCGATCAACCCCAGTCCCGGGGCGGCAAACGGCGTGGTGCCGAAGATCGGCATCGGGATGGCGTTCTGGATCGACGGCGTACCGGGCATGGCCGACATCGTGAAGGTGGATGTGCCGAGTACGATTGCGGCCGGCATCAGCCGCCGCGGAACGCCCGCCCGCCGGAACAGGTCCTCGGCCATCGGCGCGATCACGAAGAAGGCAACGAACAGGCTCACACCGCCATAGGTGACAAGCGCACCGGCCAGCACGACGGACACGATCGCCCGGCGTATGCCGAGCTTGTCCATCAGAACGCGCGAGATCACCCTGATCGATCCCGTATCCTCCATCAGCTTGCCGAACAGCGCGCCAAGCAGGAAGAGCGGGAAATACTGGGCAAAGAAACCTGCCGCGTTGGGCATGAAGATCTGCGTCCAGCTGGCCAGCAGCGGCTCGCGGGAAAGCGCGGCGGCAAGCAGCGCTGCAAGCGGGGCCAGAAGCAGGATGCTCCAGCCGCGGTAGGCGAGTGCAATCAGCAGCGCGAGGCCGGCAGCTATTCCCAGAAGCCCCATCTCAATTCCCCTGGACCAGTTCGTCGATGTCGAAGGTGGGACGATGGCCGATGTCGTCGGCATGTTGCCGGATAAATTCGTCGGCCGCCTCGCGTCCCTTGTCGCGCAGCATCGTCAGGAAGGGCCATTCGGCATTCAGCTTGGAGGAGTAGCCGAGATCGAGCATCACGTCGCCGGCGATCCGGTGCAGCCGCATCGCGCCCCAGCGCGATCCTTCCGCGTGACCGGAATCGGCGATCTTGCGCATGATTGCCGCCATGCGCAGTTCCTTCAGCAGAACGGCGTTGAAGGAGACCTCGTTCAGGCGACTTTGGATTTCTCTGGCTGTGCGGGGCGTTTCCGGGCGCTCGATCGGATTGATCTGGACGAGGATGGTGTCCTCGGCGGCGCAGTCCTCGATCAGTGGCGTCAGCGTCGGATTGCCCGAGAAGCCGCCATCCCAATAGGGCACGCCGTCGATCTCGACTGCCTGGTAGAGGGTCGGCAGGCAGGCGGAGGCGAGAAGAACGTCCGGCGTCAGTTCGGCGTTGCGGAACACGCGCCCGCGCCCCGTATGCACGTTGGTCGCCGTGATGAAAAGCCGGACCGGGGAAGCGACCAGCCTGTCGAAATCGACGCAGGCCTCCAGGATCTCCGTCAGCGGGTTCTTGCCGCTCGGGTTCATCTGGTAGGGAGAAACCATGCGCGCCATCATGTCCATCACGACGAAGGCGGGCGAGAAGTCGAGCGCCCAGCGGCCGAGCATGATATCGAGCGGGGTGCGCTGGAACGGGCTGAAGCGGGCCGCGTCGGACACCTTTTTCCAGAAGGTTTCGAGCGATTCACGGGCGCCTTCGGGGCCGCCGTGTTCGTAGCCGTCGGCCAGAACCACCGCGTTCATCGCGCCGGCCGACGTGCCCGAAATCGCTTCCAGCTTCAGCCAGTCTTCTTCGAGGAGGCGGTCGAGGACACCCCAGGTGAACGCGCCATGCGAGCCGCCGCCCTGCAGGGCGAGGTCGATCGGTCTGGTGTTGCGGGACTTCGCATGCGGCATCGACATCAGCGCGACCTCCGTGCGTGGCAGTGTTTTCCCGCACTGCAACAAAGCTGCTGCTATGCATAATCCATGTTTTACAGTCCGTCACCACTTATGATCGAAATGCAAGGACTGATGGCGCTGCCGTTTCATCCCACGCCGCAATCCGGTTTGACCGGCAATGGCCGCTTCGCTAAACAGGTTCGACATGCGGCGGTGCTCCATGCGGAGCCGGAAAGGTGCCCGATGCGGCCGACCCACTAAGGGGGCCAAATCCGGGACTGCCGGAACGGACGGCTCGCGCCGCGCATGTGCATTTGCATGGGAGCGAGGGCGGCCGGATGAATGACGCTGCACAAGAGGTCGTAGATAAGCCTGCACCGGCACTGGTGCTGGGTCTTGGCTGCGAGCGCGGCACACCGCCTTCGGAGGTCATCGCGCTGGCGGAAGAGGTGCTGGATGCTGCCGGTCGCGGCGCCTCGGAAAGACTTCGCCTCATCGCCTCTCTCGATACCCGCTCGGACGAGCCGGCGATGATTGCAGCCGCGCGCCATTTCTCCGTACCCTTGCGCACCTTTGCTGCCGCGAGGCTGGAGGCGGAGACGCCGCGGCTGTCCGAGCCCTCGGACATCGTCTTTCGCCATACCGGCTGCCACGGCGTTGCCGAGGGCGCGGCGCTCGCCGCAGCGGGGCCTGATGGACGGCTCGTCGTGACGAAGCGCAGGTCAGCGCATGCTACGGCCGCAATCGTCGAATCATTTCAGGCTGTTGTCGGTGCTTTTTCGCAGGGCGGTTCTGCTCGTTCGGAAATCGAATCAAGCCTCGGGGGCGCTGCCTGATGGACGCGGTCTTTTCCAACCTGCCGGAACTGGAGGCCGGGAACGTCTGGCTGGTCGGCGCCGGTCCGGGCGATCCGGGATTGTTGACGCTGCTTGCCGTGCAGGGACTGCGCCAGGCCGACGTGATCGTGCACGACGCGCTGGTCAATGCCGACTGCCTCAAGCTCGCCCGCCCGGGTGCCATGCTGGAATTCGCCGGCAAGCGCGGCGGCAAACCGTCGCCGAAGCAGCGCGACATCTCGCTGCGGCTGGTGGAACTGGCGCGTGCGGGCAAGCGCGTGCTGCGGCTGAAGGGCGGGGATCCGTTCGTGTTCGGCCGCGGTGGCGAAGAGGCGTTGACGCTTGTCGAGCACAACGTTCCGTTCCGCGTGGTGCCGGGCATTACGGCCGGTATCGGCGGCCTTGCCTATGCCGGCATTCCCGTAACGCACCGCGAGCTCAACCATGCCGTCACCTTCCTGACGGGGCATGATTCCTCCGGCGTCGTTCCCGATCGCATCAACTGGCAGGGCATTGCCGCAGGCTCACCGGTCATCGTCATGTACATGGCGATGAAGCACATCGGCCAGATCGCTTCGAACCTTATGGCCGCCGGTCGCGCGCCGGACGAACCCGTAGCCTTCGTCTGCAACGCCGCGACCGCCGCCCAGACGGTGCTGGAGACGACGCTTGCCAAGGCGGAGGCCGATGCCATGGCTGCCGGGCTGGAACCGCCGGCGATCGTCGTGGTCGGCCAGGTGGTGCGGCTACGCGGCGCGCTGGACTGGCTGGGCGCCTTGCGGGACGGCAAGGTGTTGCTTGCTGATCCGTTCGGATCCCGGAGCATGAAGGATCCCGCATGAGCGGGTTGATGATCGCAGCGCCCGCCTCCGGGTCGGGTAAGACCACGGTGACGCTCGGCCTGCTTCGGGCACTGGCCGACGAGGGGGTCGCGCTGTCGCCGGGCAAGGCGGGGCCGGACTATATCGACCCGGCGTTCCATGCCGCGGCCAGCCGCTCGGACTGCCTCAACTATGATCCATGGGCGATGCGGCCGGAGCTGCTTGCGGCCCACGCATCGGAGCAACGGCACGGCGGCAGGCTGCTGCTCATCGAGGCGATGATGGGCCTCTTCGACGGGGCGGCCGACGGAAGCGGGTCTCCCGCCGATCTCGCCGCCATGCTCGGACTGCCGGTCGTCCTCGTCGTCGATTGCAGCCGCCTGTCACACTCGGTCGCAGCGATGGTGAGCGGCTTTGCGGATTTCCGAAACGACGTCTCCGTTCGCGGCGTGATCCTGAACAAGGTGGGCAGCGCCCGCCACGAGGCGATGCTGCGGGATGCGCTCGGCAAGGCGGGTGTGTCCGTGCTGGGCGCGCTTCCACGTGACGGTCTTCTGGCCCTGCCGGAACGCCACCTCGGTCTCGTGCAGGCCGGCGAGCATGGGGCACTGGAAGACTTCATCCGCCATGCCGCCGAAACCATGCGCAGTCTTCTCGACTTTCGGCAGCTGCTTTCGATCGCCGGCGAGGCTGACGTCTGCGGAGACACGCAGCGGTCGGTACGCCTGCCGCCACTCGGGCAGAGGATTGCGATCGCCCGCGACAACGCGTTTGCCTTTCTCTATCCGCATCTGCTCCAGGGCTGGCAGCACCAGGGAGCCCAGCTCGATTTCTTCTCGCCGCTGCGGGACGAGGCGCCGCAGGCAGACTGCGACGCGGTCTTCCTGCCCGGCGGATATCCCGAACTGCACGGCGATGCGCTTGCCAATGCCGGCAATTTCCGCAATGGCATGCTGGCGGCTGCGGCACGTGGGGCGCGCATCTATGGCGAATGCGGGGGATACATGACCTTGGGCGAGGGGCTGGTCGCGGCGGATGGGGAGCGGCATCGCATGCTGGGCCTGCTGCCGCTCGTCACGAGCTTTGCCGAACGGCGCCGCCATCTCGGCTACCGCCGCGTCGTGCCGTTCGCAGGTTCCGGGTTCGAGGCGCCGATGACGGCGCATGAGTTTCACTATTCCACGGTGGTGGAGGAGGGTGTTGCCGACCGGCTGTTCCGGGCGAGGGATGCGGCGGGGCAGGACCTCGGCATGGTCGGGCTGCGGCACGGCAGCGTCTGCGGGTCTTACATGCACCTGATCGATCTTGCGGCAGGTGTGCCATGAGCACGGCGCCTATTCAGCACGGCGGCGGGATATCGGCGGCGGCAAGCCGCTATGGCGGCCGCCTCGAGGACTGGCTCGACCTTTCGACCGGTATCAATCCGCGTCCGGTCGATCTTCCTGCGATCGAGGAAGCCGCATGGCACCGGCTGCCCGATGCCCATCGCGTCCAGAACACCCGGCAGGCCGCCGCCCGCTACTATGGCACCCGGACGGGCCTGCCCCTGCCGGTGCCGGGCACGCAGGCGGCCATCCAGCTTCTGCCGCGACTGGTGCCGGCCGGGCGGCGGGTCGCGGTCGTATCGCCGACCTATGGAGAATATGCGCGTGTGCTGCGGGCCGCCGGTCATCCCGTGGACGCGGTGAACGATGTGCGAGAACTGAGCCCGGAGCACGGGCTTGCCGTCGTCGTCAATCCGAACAATCCGGACGGCCGTCTCCATCGCCCGGAGGATCTGCTTGAGGCGAGGGATCGTCTCGTGTCAGTGGGCGGCACCCTCATCGTCGACGAGGCGTTTGCAGACATGGTGCCGGAAGCCTCGCTTGCGGGGCATGCCGGCAGCCTGCCGGGCCTTCTGGTCTTTCGCTCCTTCGGCAAGTTCTTCGGGCTTGCCGGGCTGCGGCTGGGCTTCGTCCTCGGTCCCGAGGACATTCTTGCCGATTTCACCGAATGGCTCGGTCCCTGGTGTGTTTCCGGGCCCGCACTCTCGATCGCTGCCGGCCTGATGAACGGCGACTGCGCGCCGATCCGGCATTCGATCCTGAAGCGCAAGGCGGCGCTCGACGAAGTGCTGGGCGGCGCCGGCCTGGAGATCGTCGGCGGCACGCCGCTCTTTTCGCTGGTGGCTGATCGGCATGCTGCGGAAATCCATGAATGGCTGTGCATGAAGCATGTACTCGTGCGGGCATTCGACTATGATCGCAACTGGCTGCGTTTCGGCCTGACGCCGGACGAAGCCTGTGACCGGCGCCTTGCCGAGGCGCTCAGCCATTTTTCCGCCTGACCCATGACCGTTACACTGCTCGTCCTCGCCATCGCCCTGCTGCTCGACCGCCTCGTCGGCGATCCGCCGAGGCTCTGGAACCGCGTACCTCATCCGGTCGTCCTGTTCGGCTGGGCCATTTCGGCGCTGGACCGGATGTTCAACGGCAAGCGGATGCGCGCGGACACGCGCCGTTTCAACGGCGTGGTCGCGATCGGCGCTCTGCTGTCGATGGCGCTCATCGTCGGCTATGTCATCCATATGCTGCTATTGCTGCTTGGATGGGCCGGCCTTGCGGTCGAGGCGGTCGTCGTGGCGCTGTTCCTTGCGCAGAAGAGCCTCGCCGACCATGTGGGCGCCGTTGCGGAGGGCCTGAAAACGAGCGGCCTGGAGGGCGGACGGCAGGCGGTGTCGATGATCGTCGGCCGCGATCCGGCGACGCTCGACGAGCCGGCCATCTGCAGGGCGGCGATCGAGAGCCTGGCGGAGAACTTTTCCGATGGCGTCGTCGCGCCGGCGCTCTGGTACGCATTGCTCGGCCTGCCGGGACTGCTCGCCTACAAGATGCTGAATACTGCCGATTCGATGATCGGGCACAAGAACGCGAAGTATCTCGAATTCGGCTGGGCCGCCGCACGGCTGGACGACCTCGCCAACTGGCCGGCGGCGCGCCTCTCGATCCTGCTGATCGCCTTCGGCGCCTGGCGGACGGAGGGAAAGCGCGCGGCACGCACGGCACTGGACGTCGGGCTTCGCGACAGCGGCCTGCACCGTTCGCCCAATTCCGGCTGGCCGGAAGCGGCAATGGCGGGCGCGCTGGGCATCGGCCTAGCCGGTCCGCGCATCTATGGCGGCGTGCGGGTGGACGAACCGATGATCAATGCGGGCGGCCGCACGGTCGCAACGACCGCCGATATCCGCCGCGGGCTCTCAGTCTTTGGCCGCGCCTGCGATGGCCTGGCATCGCTCGCCGTGACGGGCGCGCTGCTGGCTGCGGTGATCTGATACCAAGTCTCGATGATAGGACGATATAGGATGGCTTATGGCTGATCGCCGGCTAGGCGCGGCGCGCAGGGCGATGCTGCCGCATCGGAAAAACCCGATCGAGCCGGTCCTATCGGTTCCTATCATCGAGACTTGGTATGAGACGTCAATCGATGCCGGCGAACTGCTGGAGGCGATCGATATCGGGCACGATCACGTGGCGGTTGTTCTCGATCTGGATGACGCCGTCCTTGCGGAGACGGGTGAACTGGCGGCTGACCGTCTCGATCGTCAGGCCGAGGAAATCGGCGATGTCGGCGCGCGAGAGTGGCAGGTCGAAGACGGAGCCTTCCACCGTCTCGGGATCGTAGTGCGTGGCAATGAGGAAGAGGAAGCTCGCCACCTTTTCCTGCGCATTCTTGCGGCCGAGCGTCAGCATCCAGTCGCGCGCCTCGTCCAGTTCCTTGAGCGACTGCTGGTACAGCTTGTGCTCCAGGTCGGGCGTGCGGCTGACCAGGCGCTCGAGCATCTGACGCGGAAAGGTACAGATCTCCGTGTCGGTCGCAGTCTCGGCGCTGTGCGGGCTTTCCTCCACGAACGGCCGGCCCAAAAAGTCCGGCGCGAACTGCAGGCCGACGATCTGCTGGCGGCCGTCCGGCATCATGCGGGTCAGCTTGACGACGCCGCGCATGATGTTGGCGAAGGCGCCCATGTCCTCGCCCTGACCGACGACTTCCGTGCCGGCCTCAAGACGCTTGCGTGTCGAGTGCTTGCTCAGATCCACGAGCTGTTCGGGAGACAATGCGCCGCACACGCCGCCGTGGCGCGCTTCGCAGGCTCGGCATACGACCGGTATCTCGGAGCTGTGGATGTCCTTGCGCTGCATATCCATGTATGTGCCCCCGACTTGTCTGCCGCTGCGCGATCCCTGAACGAGATCGGGCATTGTTGCAATGCGACATTGTCGCCCCGGACCCATCCGCGGCAGAATATCGCGACCTCTGATTGACAATTGTTAATTCCAGACCGGGCGCGCCGATTTGATCGAAATCAATTCGCGGAAAGATTGTGAGGGAATATCCAGGGTGGCGCGGACTATCTGATCGCGGTCTTCTTGCAACTTTCGATGCGTCGGATAGGCTTGCGACAATCGATGCGCATCGGAAATCGGCAGTTGATGTTTGCGCAACACCATGTCGCCAAATCGCAGCAGCGCCGACACTGCCCCATTGGCATTTCCGCCGCATTTACTTATAGGATCGGCCGACCAAAGAATTCATGAGGTACTGGCGTGACAGCTACATTTGACAAGGTTGCCGACATCATCGCGGAAACCAGCGAGATCGATCGCGAAACGATCAAGCCCGAGAGCCACACGATCGACGATCTCGGCATCGACAGCCTGGACTTCCTCGACATCGTTTTTGCGATCGACAAGGAGTTCGGCATCAAGATCCCGCTCGAGCAGTGGACGCAGGATGTCAACGAAGGCAAGGTGGCGACCGAAGAGTATTTCGTTCTGCAGAACCTCTGTGCCAAGATCGACGAGTTGCGCGCCGCAAAGGCGTAAATGCCCAGTGCTGCCATGCGCGGCCTCCCGCATTCCGTTGTCGGGCGCTGACGGCCTGCCGAACATGGCAGGCCTTTGACGTTCCGGGCTCCGGTAACAAAGCGGTAACTTGCGGCTATATGGGATTGCGATGCTGCTTGAATATTTCCAGATGATCGACCGGGTCGAAACCGTGGACGCCGAGCGCAAGACGCTCACGGCGCGTTCGGTGGTCCCGTCGAAAAGCCCCGTCTTTGAAGGGCATTTCCCGGGTATGCCGCTCGTGCCTGGCGTCCTTCTGATCGAAACGATGGCGCAGGCATCCGGCTTTCTGGTGCTGGCCGCCACGAATTTCAACGCGATGCCGTTCCTGATGTCGGTCGACGGCGCCAAGATGCGCGCGTTCGTCGAACCGGACGCCGTGCTCGACATCGAGGCGGTGCTGGAGCACGACGGTTCGGGTTTCGCCGTGACCAAGGCAAAGATCACCTCCGACGGCAAGAAGATCTGCGACGCCCAGCTGAAGCTGCGTACCATGCCGTTCAGCGAAGTGCCGTTGGCCGACATCGTGCGCCGCCGGGCCGGCGAAGTCGGCCTTACGGACGCGCTTGCCGCAACGGCCCAATAAAGAGGAACTGACGCATGACGAAGGCGCCGAACGACGTCGTCATCACCGGCATCGGTATCGTCACCTGCCAGGGTGTCGGGACCGAGCCGCACATCGCGCTGCTGAAGGCTGCGACCGCACCGGAACTGAAGATCGAGGCAGAGCGGTTTGCGCCTTATCCGGTGCACCCGATGCCGGAGATCGACTGGTCCCAGCAGATCGCCAAGCGCGGCGACCAGCGGCAGATGGAGAACTGGCAGCGTCTCGGCGTCTTCACAGCCGGACTGGCGCTGGACGATGCCGGACTGAAGGATGATGCCGAAGCCTGCGGCACGATGGACATGATCGTCGCCGCCGGCGGCGGTGAACGCGACATCAACGTCGATTCGCTGATCGTGGACGAGGGGCTGAAGCGCAACGACCGCGAGCAGTTGCTGAACGAGAAGCTGACGACGGAGCTGCGTCCCACGCTCTTTCTGGCCCAGCTCTCCAACCTGATGGCCGGCAATATCTCGATCGTCCACAAGGTGACAGGATCCTCGCGTACCTTCATGGGCGAAGAGGCTGCGGGCATCAGCGCCATCGAGACCGCCTTCGCCCGTATCCGTGCAGGCCAGTCGACGCACACCCTGGTCGGCGGCGGCTTCGTCGCGGAGCGGCCGGACGTGATCCTTCTCTACGAGGCGCTCGGCGCCCATGCGACGGGTGGCTGGACGCCGCTCTGGTCGCGCGACGAGAATGCCGGCGGGGGTATCATCTCCGGCTCCGCCGGTGCCTTCCTGGTGCTGGAATCGCGCGCGCACGCCGAAGGCCGCGGTGCCCGCATCTATGCGACCATCGACGAAATCGGCGGCGACCGCGGTCGCCGCGAGGATGGGCGGCTGGAAAGCCGACTGGATGCGCTGGTGGACGGCCTCGCGGCCAAGGCCGAATCCGCGATCATTTTCTCCGGCGCTTCGGGCATGCACGTGCTTGCCGATCGCGAGAAGACCTGGCTCGATACGCGCTTTGCCGGCGTTCCGGTGCGCGCTTATGGCGGCGTGACCGGCCATGCGCTGGAAAGCCAGTTCCCGCTCGGGCTGGCGCTTGCCGGACTTGCGCTTGCCAACGAGGCGAAGGTTCCTGCCTTCGACCCCTCAAGCGAAGGGACGATGGACGGCGCGGCAGATACGGCGATCGTCACCACGATCGGTCATGCGCGTGGCGAAGGCATTGCAATCCTGAAGGCAGAGAAGTGAGGACAGGCGCATGACCAAGGCAGCCTTTAGGGATCATCTCGGACGCCCGATCGTCGCCGTGACTGGCATGGGCGTCATCACCTCGCTCGGGCAGGGCCTGAAGGACAACTGGGCAGCGCTTTCGGGCGGTGTTTCCGGTATCCATGGCATCACCCGTTTTCCCGTCGATGGGCTGAACACCCGTATCGCCGGCACCGTGGACTTCGTGGAACTGCCGGCGGAAAACCCGGTGGAGCGTTCCTATTTCTATGCGCGCGAAACGACCGACGAGGCCTTGGCGCAGGCCGGCCTGTCCGGCGATTTCGGCGGACCGCTGTTTCTCGCCGCACCGCCGATCGAGCCGGAATGGAGCGCGCGCTTCGCACTTGCCGATCGCGCACCGCCGTCGCAGCGGCCGGGCGACGCCTATGACCGCTTCCTGGCGGTGCTGCGCGACAAGCCCGATCCGGCACTGCACGAGGCCTGGCTGTTCGGCGCGATTTCCGAGCGTCTGGCCGATCGCTTCGGCACGCGCGGCCTGCCGGTGACGCTGTCGACGGCCTGCGCTTCGGGTGCGACCGCGATCCAGCTCGGCGTCGAGGCTATCCGCCAGGGTCGCACCGACCGGGCGCTGACCGTGGGCACCGACGGCTCGGTCACGGCCGAAGCGCTGATCCGCTTCGCGCTGCTGTCGGCACTCTCTACCCAGAACGACCCGCCGCAGAAGGCCTCGAAGCCGTTTACCAAGGACCGAGACGGCTTCGTGATCGCCGAGGGTGCTGCGACGCTCGTTCTGGAATCGCTGGAATCGGCAGTCGCCCGCGGCGCGCGCGTGCTGGGCATCATGAAGGGCTGCGGCGAGAAGGCCGACCATTTCCACCGCACCCGGTCCTCGCCGGATGGCGCACCTGCGATCGCGACGATCCGCGCAGCGCTGGAAGACGCCGGCATCGCCGAGGACGGCATCGGCTACATCAACGCGCACGGCACCTCGACGCCGGAAAACGACAAGATGGAGTATCTCTCCATGTCGACGGTGTTCGGGGAGGGGCTTTCGAAGATCCCGGTGTCCTCCAACAAGTCGATGATCGGCCATACGCTGACGGCGGCCGGCGCAATCGAGGCGGTGTTCTCGCTGCAGACGATGCTGACCGGCACGCTGCCGCCGACGATCAACTACCAGAACCCGGATCCGACGATCGTTCTCGATGTTGTGCCGAACGTGAAGCGCGACAAGCAGGTTTCGGCCGTATTGTCGAACTCGTTCGGCTTCGGCGGGCAGAACGCCAGCCTGGTGATGACGGCGGAACCTGCCTGACGGAACTGTAGTGAAGGGGCGATAAAGTCTGCCTCAGCCGATAATATGCATCGCTGCCGTCATCCTCGGCCTTGTGCCGAGGATCCGGTGTCGCTGGTCAACTCTTTGACGAAAATGGCTTACCCTGCGCCACGGGCGACGTGGCCAGATGCTCGGGACAAGCCCGAGCATGACGATCGACCACCGGCCCGTGACAGGCGTATGCCGCCTGCGACCCTCTTGCGAAAGATGTTTCGATTTTCCGGGGCATGCGCTAGAGGAACGATCCGAAACGTGGCGCGCCTTAGGCGCCAGCCGACGCCGCCCATAAACATCATGCCGCCAGCGCGGCAAAGGACCGAAAAATGCGCGCACTGCAGCTTCTCGATGATCGCAAGCTCGAACTGACCGACATTCCCGAGCCTCCGGCGCCGGCACCCGGCGAGGTGACGCTGCGGGTCAAGGCGGTGGCGCTGAACCATATTGACGTCTGGGGCTGGCGCGGCATGGCGTTTGCCAAGCGCAAGATGCCGCTGGTGATCGGCGCGGAAGCCGCCGGTGTCGTCGACCAGATCGGCCCGGGCGTTGCAAACGTGCTGCCGGGGCAGCTCGTATCGGTCTACGGCGCGCGCGTCTGCGGCCTGTGCAAGCCCTGCCGCGAGGGGCGCGATAACCTGTGCGAGCATGTCGGCGGCGTGCATGGGTTCCATCTCGACGGTTTCGCGCAGGAAAAGATCAACATTCCCGCCCGCCAGCTCGTTCCGGCACCTCCCGGCATCGACGCGGTCGCAGCCGCGCTTGCGCCCGTCACCTTCGGCACCGTCGAGCACATGCTGTTCGACAATGCCAAGCTTGAGCCCGGCGAGACGATCCTCGTCCATGCCGGCGGATCGGGCATCGGCACGGCTGCAATCCAGCTGGCCAAGAAGATCGGCTGCACCGTCATCACCACGGTCGGCTCCAACGACAAGATCGAGAAGGCCAAGGCGCTCGGTGCCGACCACGTCATCAACTACCGCGAGGACCGCTTCGAGGGCGTCGTGCGCAAGCTGACGAAGAAGAAGGGCGTGGACGTGGTGTTCGAGCATGTCGGCAAGGACACCTGGGCCGGCTCGATGCTGTGCCTGAAGCGCGGCGGTCGCCTCGTCACATGTGGCTCGACCTCGGGCGTTTCGACCGAGATGAACCTGATGATGCTGTTCCAGCAGCAATTGAAGCTGCTCGGTTCGTTCGGCTGCCGCATGGAGAACATGGCAAACGCCATGCAGAAGATGGCGCGCGGCGTCGTTCACCCGGTGATCGACACCGAGGTCACTTTCGACGGGATCGCGACCGCGCTGGAGCGGATGGAATCGCGCCAGATCTTCGGCAAGATCGTCCTGCGGCTGGACTGACGATCGTGCGTCGTTTCATCACTCGCGTCGTTCTGGCGCTGCGCAATTTCGAACAGTGGCTGATCGCGCAGCTCGTGTTCGGCCTTCTGAACGTCCTGAAGCTGTTTCCGGCGGACGGGGCGATGAACTTCGCCGACCGCGTCGCCCGCTTTATCGGGCCGAAGACGGGCAGGCACGCGCTGATGATGACGAACCTGCGCAACGCCTTTCCCGAAAAGTCTGATGCCGAGCTTTCCGCCATTGCCATGGAGAGCTGGGGCAACATGGGCCGGATGGCCGCCGAATACGTCTTCCTGGATCGACTGTTCGATTTCGATCCGTTCAGCGACAAGGTCGGTAGGGTCGAGGTGGAGGGCATCCCGATCTTCATCGACCTCTACGAGAACCGCCGGCCCTTCATCGTCTTTACCGGCCACACCGGCAATTTCGAGATGTTGCCGGTCGCAGGCGCTGCTTTCGGCATCGAGGTGACGGTGCTGTTCCGGCCGCCCAACAATCCCTACATCGCCGAGAAGGTCTTCGAGTTCCGCCGCGCGCGCATGGGCAACCTCGTGCCGTCGCATGCAGGCTCGTCGTTCACGCTGGCCCGCAAGCTCGACAGCGGCCAGCCCGTCGGCGTTCTGGTCGACCAGAAGTACCGGAAGGGATTGCCCACAAGCTTCTTCGATCAGCCCGTCCATACAAATCCGTTGCTGGCCAAGCTGGTGCGCCAGTTCGACTGCGAGGTCTATCCGGCCCGCTGCATCCGGCTGCCGAACAACCGCTTCCGGCTGGAACTGGAACCGGCAATGGAGATCCCGCGCAAGGCGGACGGTTCGATCGATGTCGATGCCACGGCACAGAAGCTGAACGACAAGGTCGAGCAATGGGTTCGTGAATATCCGAGCCAATGGCTCTGGTATCACGACCGCTGGGACATCAAGCATACGCTGAAGGCCAAGAAGGCCTGACGGGGAGCTTGCGCAGCGGCTCCGGGAACTCTGCTTCGGAATGACCGTATCAGGCGGCGTTGATGCCGCGCAGGAGGTGCTCGCGCTCGAACGCGATGTGGCGGCGGATCGTCTCGAAGAAGCCGCGCAGCATGTAGCCGGCCGCCTCGGCATTCACGTCCGGCGTGCCGCTGCCAAGCTTGAGAAGGGTATCGACCAACTCCTCTGCAAAACATTCGTCTTCGCAGTGCTCGAACTTCAGCCGGTTCAGCGTCCGGCCCAGGTCGCCGTCGCTCGCAGCCTCAGCGGCGAGGTGAGGAAACAGCACCTGTTCCTCGTAGCGATGCAGGCCGTGGATCAGCGGTCCCAAGACCTTTGCCGCATAAATGCACTTTTGCCGGTTCACGGCTGCCGGCAGGCTGTCGGCGATTTCCTCCAGCGCGTCGCACAGCAGCAGTTGTTCGCGATGGGCGCCCGCCAGCCAGTCGAGCGACACGGTGTCGCGGGGCATGGCGGAGAGCAGGTGCTCGACCCTGTCGTGTTCCTGGTTTGCCAGCGTCATTGGCACGTTCCTCGTCCTGAGACCTCAATCTGCCGACATTGATGTCTGCGCGGTCAAAACCTCGCGTTGATCTGCATCAAGGCTGAGCCTTCACGCTTCTGCGAGCACTGCGCTGACTGCCGCGATGGGTTTCGAGCGAATCCCCTCCGGCACGCAACACTCGCTGAGTTGGGCACGTTGAGTTGGGGATGCCAACGATGAAATATGGATTTGAAACCGCGCTGCTTGCCGTGGGGGCGTTCTTCGCGCTTCTCGGCGCGGCTTTTGCACATGACAATTTATTCCAGGCCCATATGTGGGTGCTGTTCTTCGTGCTGCTGGGCGGCACGGTGGTAATGCTGCGCCGCGTGTCATTTGCGCCTTATCCCGTTCCCGGCGACAGCGGCAACAAGGCGGACGCGAACCCGTACTTCGACGACGTCATCAAGTACGGTGTCATCGCCACGGTCTTCTGGGGCGTCGTCGGCTTTCTCGTCGGCGTGGTCGTGGCGCTGCAATTGGCGTTTCCCGATCTCAACATCGAACCCTGGCTCAACTTCGGCCGCATGCGTCCGCTGCATACGTCCGCAGTGATCTTCGCCTTCGGCGGAAACGCCCTGATCGCGACGTCGTTCTACGTCGTCCAGCGCACCTCGCGCGCGCGCCTGTTCGGCGGCAATCTCGGCTGGTTCGTGTTCTGGGGCTACCAGCTGTTCATCGTCATGGCCGCGACCGGCTATCTGCTGGGCATCACCCAGGGGCGCGAATATGCTGAACCCGAATGGTATGTGGATCTCTGGCTCACCGTCGTCTGGGTCGCCTATCTGATCGCCTTCCTCGGGACGATCCTGAAGCGCAAGGAGCCGCACATCTACGTGGCAAACTGGTTCTTCCTGTCGTTCATCGTCACGGTCGCGATGCTGCACATCGTCAACAACCTGGCGGTGCCGGTCTCCTTCCTCGGCGTAAAGAGCTATTCGGCCTTCTCGGGCGTGCAGGATGCGCTGACCCAGTGGTGGTACGGCCACAACGCCGTGGGCTTCTTCCTCACCGCCGGCTTCCTGGGCATGATGTACTACTTCGTGCCCAAGCAGGTGAACCGTCCGGTCTATTCCTACCGTCTTTCGATCATCCACTTCTGGGCGCTGATCTTCCTCTATATCTGGGCTGGTCCGCACCATCTGCACTATACCGCGCTGCCCGACTGGGCGCAGACGCTCGGCATGGTGTTCTCGATCATGCTGTGGATGCCCTCCTGGGGCGGGATGATCAACGGCCTGATGACGCTTTCCGGCGCCTGGGACAAGATCCGCACCGATCCGATCGTGCGCATGATGGTCATGGCCATCGCCTTCTACGGAATGGCGACCTTCGAGGGGCCGATGATGTCGATCCGTGCGGTCAACTCGCTCAGCCACTACACCGACTGGACCATCGGCCACGTGCATTCCGGCGCGCTCGGCTGGAACGGCCTGATCACCTTCGGCGCAATCTACTTCCTCGTGCCGAAGCTTTGGAACCGCGAGCGGCTCTATTCGATCCGCATGGTCAACTGGCACTTCTGGCTCGCCACCCTCGGCATCGTCGTCTACGCCGCGGTGATGTGGGTCGCCGGCATCCAGCAGGGCCTGATGTGGCGCGAGTACGACGGCCAGGGCTTCCTCGTCTACTCGTTCGCGGAAACCGTGGCAGCGATGATCCCCTACTACGTCCTGCGTGCCATCGGCGGCGGCCTGTTCCTCGCCGGCGCGTTGATCATGGCCTTCAACGTCACCATGACCATCCTCGGCTACCAGCGCGACGAGGCGCCGATCCCCGGCGTAGCACCCGCACTGCAGCCCGCCGAATAGGAGCACGAACATGTCGATCCTCGACAAACACGCACTCATCGAACGCAACGCGACCCTGCTTCTGGTCGGCTCGCTGCTCGTCGTTACCGTCGGCGGCATCGTGGAGATCGCACCGCTCTTCTACCTCGAGAACACGATCGAGAAGGTGGAAGGCATGCGTCCCTACTCGCCGCTGGAACTTGCAGGACGCGACATCTACGTCCGGGAAGGCTGCTACGTCTGTCACAGCCAGATGATCCGTCCGTTCCGCGACGAGGTCGAGCGCTACGGCCACTACAGCCTCGCCGCCGAGAGCATGTACGACCATCCGTTCCAGTGGGGCTCGAAGCGCACGGGGCCGGACCTCGCCCGCGTCGGCGACCGCTATTCGAACGAATGGCACGTGCAGCACCTGATCGAGCCGCGCTCGGTCGTGCCGGAATCGATCATGCCCAGCTATGCCTTCCTGAAGGAGACGCCCTTGAAGGTGACCGACGTCACCATGAACCTCAAGGCGAACCGGGCCGTGGGCGTGCCCTATGACGATGCGATGCTGGAAAACGCTGTCGCCGACCTCAAGGCGCAGGCGGATCCGAACGGCGACACCGCCGGTCTCCTTGAGCGCTATCCGAAGGCGAAGGTCGGCGATTTCGACGGTGATCCGCAGAAGCTGACGGAGATGGATGCTCTTGTCGCCTATCTGCAGATGCTCGGCACGCTGGTAGACTTCTCCACCTACGATAACGCCAGCGGCTATCGCTGAGGAGGGCGCGAGATGGAAACCTATACCGCCATGCGCCACTTCGCCGACAGCTGGGGGCTGCTCGCCATGACGATCTTTTTCGTCGGCGTCGTTCTCTTCACCTTCCGGCCCGGCGCGCGCAAAGCCGCCGAAAACGCCGCCGAAATCCCTCTCAAGGAGGACTGATATCATGCTCGATAGACCAAGTGCCGAAAAGCACGTCGACGAGATCTCGGGCGTCGAGACCACCGGCCACGAGTGGGACGGGATCCGTGAGCTGAACAATCCGATGCCGCGCTGGTGGGTCTGGACCTTCTACGCGACCATCGTCTGGGCGATCGGCTATACGATCGCGTATCCGGCATGGCCGTTGTTGACGGGGGCCACGCAGGGAGTGCTCGGCTATTCGAGCCGGGTGAACGTCGCCAGGGACCTCGAGGCCGCCCGCACCGCGCAGAACGTCTATGTCGAGCGGATCGCCGCAGCGCCGCTGACCGAGATCGTCGCCGATCCGGAGCTGGCGCAGTTCGCCATCGCCGGCGGTGCGTCGGCCTTCAAGGTCAACTGCGCCCAGTGCCACGGCTCCGGTGCGGCCGGCTCGCAGGGCTTTCCGAACCTGAACGACGACGACTGGATCTGGGGGGGCAGCATCGACGAGATCTACAAGACGATCGCACACGGCATTCGCTTTGAAAGCGATCCGGACACGCACGTCTCCGAAATGCCTGCCTTCGGCGACATGCTGCAGCCCGACGAGATCAGGCAGGTGGCCGCCTATGTGGTCAGCCTCACCGGCACGCCTGCCGACCAGGGCATGGTCGAGCCCGGCAAGCAGCTCTTTGCGGACAATTGCGCCTCCTGCCACGGCGAAGATGCGAAGGGCAATCGCGAGCTTGGCGCGCCGAACCTTGCCGACGCCATCTGGCTGAAGGGAGAGGCCGAGGTGGCCATCGCCACCCAGATCCGGTCGCCGAAGCATGGCGTTATGCCCGCCTGGCTGCCCCGCCTCGGCGAGCCGACCGTCAAGCAATTGGCCGTCTTCGTCCACTCGCTGGGCGGCGGCGAGTAGACGTTCGCAAAATCGGAGCTTTCGGGACCGGCCGGGGAGGCAATGCCCCGGCCGTCATTCGTCCGCCAGCTAGCGGTCGGACCAGACCGCAAGCTCGTATCCATCCGGATCGGCAAAGTGGAAGCGCCTGCCGCCGGGAAACGGGAAGATGGGCCTGGCGATCCTGCCGCCCGCCGTCTCCACACGAGTGAGCGCGTCCTCCAGGTCGTCGGCGAACAGGATCACCAGCGGTCCGCCGGCGGCATTCACCGGCGCGAGCGTGGTGAAACCGCCGGACAGGCGGCCGTCCTGGAATTCGCAGTATTCCGGCCCGTAGTCGGTGAAGGTCCAGCCGAAGGCGGAACCGTAGAATGCCTTCGACCGGGCGATATCGGCCACGTTGAACTCGATATAGTCGATCTTGCGATCCTTGCCGGCCGTACCCATCAAAACATCTCCGTCGTTTCCAGAATGACCTTCAATGCCTCCAGGTCGCGGGCGATATGGGCGGCATCGGCTTCGAACGCTTCATCGCTTACGCCGGGCAGGCGGTAAAGGGTGAACATGACCTCGGCCCCATCCGCATTCGGTATGATCCGCAGCGCATTGTAGATACGGGTGCCGTCCGGCAGCGTCACCGTATGGTCGATGACTCCGAACTCGTTGGCGGGCGCAAAGCGCACGCGAAGCTTGCCGATCGGGCCACCGTCGCCGATCCAGTCTTCCCCGTCCGGCGTCAGTCCGGCGGCGAGTCCGGATGCCCATTGCCGGATGTTTTCCGGCTGCGCGGCAAAGGAATAAACCGCGCGCCAGTCGCGGGCGATCGACCGGTGGATGAACCGGGCGGGATAAGTCGTCATTCCTGTCTCCTCCTGCGCTGGAATGGACCGACAGCGGCTCGGTCAACGCCGTGCCACGATTGCGGCCGGCGCATTTGTCGCATCCTCCGATGGCGTCTCCAAGTGCCGATGTTGACTTAAGTCAAGGAGCATGGGGCCGCCGGGGCGCACAAACGGGTCACTGAAACGGTGCCCGTCATGAACATATACAACGCCTTGGAACCCCGGAAAGATGCAGTGGTCGAACGGCTCGACGCTGAAGCCGTCAATTCGGCGAAGCTGCGCAAGCCGCTCTATGAGAAGCGCAGGAAGATCTTTCCGAAGCGCGCCGAGGGGCGGTTTCGGCAGTTCAAGTGGATCGTGATGCTGATCACGCTCGGCATCTACTATCTGACGCCCTGGATCCGCTGGGACCGCGGCGCCCATGCGCCGGACCAGGCGGTGCTGGTGGACCTTGCGGCACGGCGCTTCTACTTCTTCTTCATCGAGATCTGGCCGCAGGAGTTCTTCTTCGTGGCGGGGCTACTCGTCATGGCCGGATTCGGGCTCTTCCTCGTGACCTCTGCGGTGGGGCGGGCCTGGTGCGGCTACGCCTGTCCGCAGACGGTCTGGGTGGACCTGTTCCTCGTGGTCGAGCGCGCGATCGAAGGCGACCGGAATGCGCGAATGAAATTGGATGCCGGCCCGTGGAGCTTCGACAAGCTGCGCAAGCGCGTTGCGAAACATGCCATCTGGCTTGCGATCGCGATCGCTACCGGCGGCGCGTGGATCTTCTACTTTGCCGACGCGCCGAAGCTTCTGATGAGCTTCGTCACCTTCGACGCGCCGCCCGTCGCCTACATTACCGTGGCAATCCTGACCGCCACTACCTATGTCTTCGGCGGCCTGATGCGCGAGCAGGTCTGCACCTACATGTGCCCCTGGCCGCGCATCCAGGGCGCGATGGTGGACGAGAACTCGCTCGTCGTGACGTATAACGACTGGCGCGGCGAGCCGCGCTCGCGGCACGCGAAGAAGGCTGCCGCGGCGGGCGAAAGTGTCGGCGATTGCGTGGATTGCAATGCGTGCGTCGCGGTCTGTCCCATGGGCATCGATATCCGCGACGGGCAGCAGCTCGAGTGCATCACCTGCGCCCTTTGCATCGACGCCTGCGATGGCGTGATGGACAAGCTCGGCAAGGAGCGTGGCCTGATCGCCTATGCGACGCTGTCGGACTACACAGAGAACATGGCGCTTGCGACCGATGGCGGGATGCGCCCGATCGACCCGGCGCGCGTGCGTGCGGCCGATGGCAGCCTGTCGCCCGAGCTGCGCCATTTCGACTGGCGGGTGATCTTCCGCATGCGGACGATCTTCTACATGCTCGTGTGGACCGCCGCCGGTCTTGGTCTCGTCTTCGCGCTGGTCTCACGTGACCGGCTGGGGCTGAACGTGATCCACGACCGCAATCCCCAATACGTCATCGAATCGGACGGCTCGATCCGCAACGGCTACGAGGTCAAGCTTCTCAACATGATCCCCGAGCCGCGCATCATCACGCTTTCGATCGAGGGGCTGCCCAATGCCACCCTGCGCATCGCCGGCCATGACAGCGCTGACGGCCGCAGCTTCAACATTCCGGTTCCGCCCGACAAGGTGACCGCCATGAAGGTGTTCGTGACGCTGCCCAAGGACTTCCGCAGCGAGGCGGGCGAGGGCTTCCGCCTGATAGCCGAGGACCGGCCGGGCAACGAGCGCAGCACCTATGATGCCAACTTCAATGCCCCCGGAGGCGCGAAATGAGCCCGTTCGCCACGCGTGAAAAACTACCTTTCCGCTTTACCGGCTGGCACATGCTGGGGGTGATGGTGCTGTTCTTCGGCACGATCATCTCGGTCAACGTGTTCATGGCGTGGAACGCCGTGAGCAGCTGGAGCGGGCTCGTGGTGCAGAACACCTACGTTGCCAGCCAGCAGTTCAACGACAAGGTCGAAAAGGCCAAGGCCTTTGCGGCGAGCGGGATGAACGGCGAGCTCGTCATTGCCGACGGGCGCGTGACCTATACGTTGCATGACGTGGATGGGGTGGGGGTCGCAGCCGACAACGTTTCGATCACCTTCAAGCGGCCCGTCGACGAGCGGGACGATTTCCATCTGGCGCTTGCCGCCGACGGCGGCGGCAACTACTCTGCCGTGCGGGAAATGGAGCCCGGTCAGTGGATTGCCGACATCGGCACGACGCGCGGCGGGGAGGTTCTCTTCCACCAGACGATCCGGCTGATCGTTGCAGGAGACAGGCCATGAGCTGCTGCGCACCCGGCACGGAAGGCGCGCTCGACGTTGCGTCGGGCACCGGGTCCGTGCCTTCGGCCGAGGAGTTGCTTTTGGCCAGCAAGGACCTCGGCGGCGGTCTCCATCAGACCGACCTCAGCGTCCCCGGCGTCCACTGCGGCGCCTGCATCACCACGCTCGAAGGTGCGCTTGCGGCGGTTCCCGGCATCGAGGATGCCCGCGTCAACCTGACGGCCAGGCGCGTGGCGGTGCGGTGGCGTGAAGGCGACGGCTTTGACCCGCGCTCGATCGTGACGGCAGTGACGTCGCGCGGCTATGCCGCCCATCTCTATGCCGCACCCCTTGCGCCGGACGACGAGCTTCGCAACGACCTGATCCGCGCCGTCGCCGTCTCCGGTTTTGCGGCGATGAACATCATGCTCTTGTCGGTTTCGGTCTGGTCGGGCGCCGAGGCATCGACGCGTGACCTGTTCCACTGGATCTCGGCGCTGATTGCCGGGCCGGTGCTGATCTATGCCGGGCGATTCTTCTTCCGCTCGGCCTGGAGCGCCCTGAAGCACGGCCGTACCAACATGGATGTGCCGATCTCGCTTGCCGTGATGCTGTCCTACTGCGTCTCGCTTTGGGAGACGATCCACAGCGCCGAGCATGCCTGGTTCGACGCGACCGTGACGCTTTTGTTCTTCCTCCTCATCGGCCGGACCCTGGACCACGTGATGCGCGACCGTGCGCGTTCGGCGATCACCGGGCTTGCAAGGCTTTCGCCGCGTGGCGCCATGGTCGTCCAGGCGGACGGAACCCGGCTCTTTCGCCCGGTGGAGGAGATCGCGGTCGGCGACCGGCTTTCGATTGCGGCGGGTGAGCGCTTCGCCGTCGACGCTCGGGTCATCTCCGGTGTCAGCGACGTCGACCGCTCGCTCGTCAGCGGCGAAAGCGTGCCGGTGACGGCGCGGCCGGGCACCGTTCTGGAGGCCGGCGTGATGAACCTGACGGGGGCGCTGCAGGTGGAGGCGACCGCCGTGGCCAAGGCGTCGTTCCTGGCGGAGGTCATCGGCCTGATGGAGGCGGCCGAAGGCGGGCGGGCCCGCTATCGCCGGATTGCCGACCGCGCCGCCGCCTACTACTCGCCCGCCGTGCACCTGCTGGCGCTGGTCTCCTTCATGGGCTGGGGCTTCTACGACGGAGACTGGAAGCATGCGCTGCTCGTCGCGGTCGCGGTCCTGATCATTACCTGCCCCTGCGCGCTGGGGCTTGCCGTGCCGGTGGTTCAGGTGGTCGCGGCCGGGCGGCTGTTCGGCAACGGCATCATGGTCAAGGACGGCTCGGCGATGGAGCGGCTTGCCGAGATCGACACGGCGCTGTTCGACAAGACCGGCACGCTGACCATGGGAACACCGCGCCTGATCGGCCGTGAACCGGCGCAAGCGCAGCATGGGACGCTTCCACCCGATCGCGCTTTTGCTGTGGCCGCGGCACTTGCCGCCCATTCCCGCCACCCGCTGTCGGCAGCACTTGCTGCTGCCCATTCCGGTTCGTTGCCGGAATTCGAAACGGTGACTGAAATTCCCGGATGCGGGCTTGAGGCCGTGACTGCGGAGGGTGTCTGGCGTCTGGGCAACCGCGCCTTCGCATCCGGCAACGCGGCAATGGACGATGACGGGTCGGCGGCTTCGGAAGTGGTGCTGTCCCTCGATTGGCACCTTCTGCAGACCTTCCGCTTCGAGGACCGGCTGCGGCCTGCCGCGCAAGCGGCGATCGACAGGTTGCGAAAGGGCGGGGTGCAGCTTGGCATTCTTTCCGGCGACCGCCCGGCGGCCGTTTCGCGGGTTGCGTCGAAGCTCGGTGTGGAGCGCTGGATGGCAGGGCTTGCCCCGCGGCAGAAGACCGAGGCCGTCGGCAGGGATGCGGCATCGGGGGCGAAGGTGCTGATGGTCGGCGACGGCATCAACGATGCGCCGGCGCTGTCGGCAGCACATGTCTCGATGGCGCCGGCGACGGCGGCCGACATCGGCCGCCAGGCGGCCGACCTCGTCTTCCTGCATGACGGGCTGGATTCGGTTTCCTTCGCCCTTGATACCGCACGCACGGCCGACCGGCTGATACGGCAGAACTTCGCGCTCGCCATCGGCTACAACATCATCGCCGTGCCGATCGCCATCCTCGGTCACGCGACGCCGCTGATCGCTGCGATCGCGATGTCGACCTCGTCGATCGTCGTCGTGGCGAATTCGCTGCGGCTGAAGGGAGCGGCGCCCGCCGGTGCGGCACGGCAGGCCGAACGGCACGAGGCAACCGGAATGGTGCGCCCCGCATGAACACGCTGATCTACCTCATCCCGATCGCCCTCTTTCTCGGCGGTCTCGGGCTTGCCGCCTTCCTCTGGTCCATCCGCAGCGGCCAGTATGAGGATCTCGACGGTGCGGCCTGGCGCGTGCTTGACGACGGAGAGGCTGGCAGCGACGCGAAGGTGAGCGTCGGGGGAGGCGCCAAACGCGGATAGCAGCCATGCGTGTTTGAGGCCAAACAACGGCTTGTCCCTAATCGATTTAAATGCCAAAACAGCCGCCTGACCGCAGCCGGGGCACTATCATGTCCCGGCTGCGGGGAAGTATCTTTGCGCAGTCCCTGCCGCGCGCTGCCGTCGGCCGGGTTGCACCATTCCATACGGAGGTAAGAACGTGGCACAGGCGGAAATCGGGTTGATCGGTCTCGGCGTCATGGGATCGAATCTGGCGCTCAACATCGCCGAAAAGGGCAACAAGATCGCGGTCTTCAACCGCACCGTCGAACGTACCCACGAATTCGTCGAGGAAGCGGGCGCGCTGAAGGACAATATCGTGCCCTGCGAGACGATCGAGGAGTTCGTTGCGGCGATCCGCCCGCCGCGGCCGATCATCATCATGATCAAGGCCGGCGACCCCGTCGACCAGCAGATGGAATTGCTGCGGCCGCACCTCGAAAAGAACGACATCATGATCGATGCCGGAAACGCCAATTTCCGCGACACGATGCGCCGCTTCGACGCGCTGAAGGACAGCGGCCTGACCTTCATCGGCATGGGCGTTTCGGGTGGCGAGGAAGGCGCGCGCCACGGCCCGTCGATCATGGTCGGCGGCACGGAAGACAGCTGGAAACGCGTCGAGAAGGTGCTGACCTCGATCGCCGCGAAGTACAACGGCGAACCCTGCGTCGCATGGCTCGGCGAAAACGGCGCCGGCCATTTCGTCAAGACCATCCACAACGGCATCGAATATGCCGACATGCAGATGATCGCGGAGATCTACGGCATCCTGCGCGACGGCCTCAAGATGAGCGCCACGGAGATCGGCGAGGTCTTTGCGACCTGGAACATGGGGCGGCTCAATTCCTACCTGATCGAGATCACCGCCAAGGTGCTCGAAGCGGCCGATCCGATCGGCGGCAAGCCGATCGTCGACATGATCCTCGACAAGGCCGGCCAGAAGGGCACCGGCAAATGGTCGGTGATCGAGGCGCAGAACATGGGCGTTCCGGCGACCGCGATCGAGGCAGCCGTTGCCGCGCGCAGCCTGTCCTCGCTCAAGGGCGAGCGCGAAGCGGCAGAAAAGATCCTGGGCCTTCCCGCGGTGGCACCGCTTTCGGTTTCCGACAAGACCGCCTTCATCAAGGACCTGGAAAGCGCGCTGCTGGCCGCAAAGATCGGTGCCTATGCGCAGGGCTTCGCGGTGATGGCGGCAGCCTCCAAGGAGTTCAACTGGAACCTGCCGATGCCGACCATCGCCAAGATCTGGCGCGCAGGTTGCATCATCCGTTCGCAGTTCCTGGACGAGATCACTTCCGCCTTCACCAAGGCTCCGGATGCGGCCAACCTGATCGTCACGCCGGCCTTCGCCGACATGGTCAAGGAGACAGACGGTTCGCTTCGCCGCGTTGTCTCGGCGGCCGTCCTGGCAGGCCTGCCGGTTCCGGCACTGGCATCCGCGCTCGGCTACTTCGACAGCTACCGTCGCGGCCGCGGCACGGCCAACATCATCCAGGCCCAGCGCGACTTTTTTGGCGCGCATGGCTTCGACAGGATCGATGGCACCGACAGCCATCACGGCCCCTGGGGCAGCGGCCTCGGCGCCGGCGCCTGATCGGGAAACGATGGCAGGCGAGCGCCACCGGTCGTGAGACCGGAGGCATGAAAGACTGGGAGGGCCGGCGTTCGCGCCGGCCCTTTCTTTTGCAGGGCGCGATCTGGCATCATCGCGTATGCACAGTTCGCTGCGACGTCGCTGTCGATGTGGGCAATTAAGCGACGCAACTATTCCGCTCCGTCATGCCGGATCAAGTCCGGCATGACGGTGGAGGGGATGTTCGTTGGCGTACTGCTATGACCCTGGCGTGGAAGGCTTATTTGTCGAGGCAGGGTGTCGTTGGACACGGCCGAGAACGAAATTTTTTGGCCGGCCGTTCAATCCGTGGGGATCGGGTAGCTCAGCGTCTGCAGTTCGCTCGCCGGGCGGCCGTCGATGCGGCCGATGACGGCTTTTGCGAGCTCGCGGCCTGCAAGGCGGATGTCTTCGCGCATCGTCGACACCTCGGGCCTCAGCCATTGCAGGAAGGTGCTGGGTTCCTTGGAGACGATGTCAATCTCGTGACCGATGCGTCGCCCGCTGCCTTCGACGGCGGCGATCAGCGCGACGGCGCCGGAGCCGCTGCCGGAGACGATGCCGTCAGGCGTATCGGAAGATTGCATGACCCTTTCGCAGGCCGCGCGAATGTCCGGAAGGCTCGAATCGAGATTGACCTGGCTGAAGGGGATGATCGTGCCGCCGAAATCGCGCACGCCGCGTTCGAAGCCGGTGCGCATGTGGACGTTGAACGTCAGGTGCGGCGGCGGTTCAAGCAGCATCAGCCTGCGGCGCCCACGCTCGGCCAGCTTGCGCACGGCCTCGTAGGCGAAGCGTTCGTTGTCGAAGTCGTGGAAGGGATGTTCCAGCCCCATGACGGTGCGGCCGTGGGTGACGAAGGGGAAATTGCGCTCCATCATCAGCGCCACCCTGGCGTCGCGCGGCTCGGTGCGCGAGATGATGACGCCGTCGGCAGCACCGGTCTCGAGAATGTAGCGGATCGGATCCAGCGGATTGTTCGCGGTGCGATAGGGCGTCACGACCAGGTGATAGGGCGTGCCGGCCAGTATCTCGGAGATGCCCATGACGAGGGGGCTCGTCAGGCCCATGATCTCCTCTTCCAGGCTGAGGACGAGGCTGATGACGTTGGTCTTGCCGGTCCGGAGGCGGACGCCGGCGCGGTTCGGCTGGTAGCCGATCTGCCGGGCCACGAGGCGGACGCGTTCCTTCGTCTCATGCCCGATGTCCGGCGCATCCTTCAGCGCGCGCGAAACGGTGGTGATGCCGAGCCCGGTCATGAAGGCGATCGTCTTCAGCGTTGGCCGCTCCGCGGACGATGCGGCTGTATCGAAATCTTTGTCGGGCTTGTCCATCATCTCGTGCGCCCCTTTCGCGCTCCGGCGTTATCACGCTTCTTGCCGGCCCGCCAATATGCCCGTCATCAGGACGATTATACTGAAACGATACAGCCGGTTTGTCGAGGCCATTTAGTCAAGGGTCTTGTTGTCGTTCGGCTTTTTCGCGGTTGCGGCCCAAACTGGAATTCTCTCCGCTAGGGCGTCGTGCGGGGAAGCTGGTTCCAGCTTCTTTGTTACGCATTTTTTCATTAATATATTGAAATTACCAATATAATTTGAAGCCATCCGTTGATGGGAGACGCCGTGGTGGCCGGCTTTCCCTCAGCCCGTGAGGGCTCCAAAATCGTTTCCCCATAATTCCAACTTTCAGCGGGTTGCGCGAATGGCACTCTTGCTCTACCTTTTTACTGCAACGTTTCAGTGAGGGAGGAGACTCATGAAATTTCGTTCGGTCATCGCAGTCCTGGCTGCAACCGTCGCGCTGCCCGTAGCTGCCGGGCATGCGACGGACCTGGAAGTGACGCATTGGTGGACGTCCGGCGGCGAGGCGGCGGCGGTCGCCGAACTGGCCAAGGCCTTCGACGCGACCGGCAACAAATGGGTGGACGGCGCCATTGCCGGGGCCGGCGGCACGGCGAGGCCGATCATGGTCAGCCGCATCACCGGCGGCGACCCGATGGGGGCGACGCAGTTCAACCACGGCCGTCAGGCGGAGGAGCTTGTGCAGGAAGGCCTGATGCGCGACCTGACCGATGTCGCCGAGCGCGGCAAGTGGAAGGAGATCATCCGGCCGGCGAGCCTGCTCGATTCCTGCACGATCGACGGCAAGATTTATTGTGCGCCGGTGAACATCCACTCCTGGCAGTGGTTGTGGCTGTCGAATGCGGCCTTCGAGAAGGCCGGCGTGCCGGTTCCGAAAAACTGGGACGAACTCGTCGCTGCGGCGCCGGCACTGGAGAAGGCCGGTATCGTGCCGCTCGCCGTCGGCGGCCAGCCCTGGCAGGCAAGCAACGCCTTCGACGTGCTGATGCTTTCGCTTGCCGGCAAGGACACCTTCCTCAAGGTGTTTGGCGACAAGGACACGGAAGCTGCGGCCGGTCCCGATATGGCCAAGGTCTTCAAGGCTGCCGACGATGCGCGGCGGATGTCGAAGGGGACGAACGTCCAGGATTGGAACCAGGCCACCAACATGGTCATCACCGGCAAGGCCGGCGGCCAGATCATGGGCGACTGGGCGCAGGGCGAGTTCCAGCTGGCGGGCCTCAAGGCGGGCGAGGACTACAGCTGCCTGCCGGGGCTCGGCGTCAACGAGGTGATCGCGACCGGCGGCGATGCCTTCTATTTTCCGCTGCTCGAGGACGAGGAGAAGTCCAGGGCGCAGGACGCGCTGGCCGAGACGCTCGTCGACCCGAAAGTGCAGGTCGCCTTCAACCTGAAGAAGGGTTCGGTGCCGGTGCGCGGTGACGTCGATCTTGCGGCCGCCAATGACTGCATGAAGAAGGGTCTCGACATCCTGGCCAAGGGCAATGTCGTCCAGTGGACGGACCAGCTGCTCTCGGCCGACAGCCAGAAGCAGAAGGAGGACCTGTTCTCCGAATTCTTCGCCAATCCCTCGATGACCCCGGAAGATGCGCAGAAGCGCTTCGTCCAGATCATCGCAACGGCCGAGTGATCGGTGCATCTGCGATGATGCCGCCGGCTCCGGTCTCCGGACGGAGCCGGCGGTTCGGGGTGGCTTCCGCCGGAAGCCCTTTCAGCGGAGACGACAGCAGGGGGAGGAGAACCCATGTCGAGCAATGCGCGCGCCGGGCGGCCGAGCCGTCTCACGCGCAACCTCAGCGCCAAGATCGCATCCGTTCCAATGATGCTCACCGCCGTCGTGATCTTTCTCGGCGGCACGCTTTGGACGGTGATCTATTCGTTCACCAGTTCCAAATTGCTGCCGCGGCTGAAATTCGTCGGCCTCGACCAGTACGAGCGCCTCTGGTCGGCGCCGCGCTGGCTGGTCTCGATCGAGAACCTGGCGATCTACGGCATTTTCTCGCTGATCTTCAGCATGGTGATCGGCTTCGTGCTCGCAGCCCTGATGGACCAGAAGATCCGCTTCGAGAACACGTTCCGGACGATCTTCCTTTATCCCTTCGCGCTCTCCTTCATCGTCACCGGGCTTGTCTGGCAATGGTTGCTCAACCCGGAGCACGGTATCCAGTCGGTGGTGCGGGCGATGGGCTGGGCCGGCTTCGAATTCGATCCGCTCTATAATTCCAGCATCGTCATCTACGGCATCCTGATCGCGGCCCTCTGGCAGGGCACGGGGCTCGTCATGTGCCTGATGCTGGCAGGCCTGCGCGGCATCGACGAGGACATCTGGAAGGCTTCGCGGGTGGACGGGATCCCGATGTGGAAGACCTATCTCTTCGTCGTCATCCCGATGATGCGGCCGGTGTTCGTCACAACGCTTGTCATCATCGCCAGCGGCATCGTGCGCGTCTACGACCTTGTCGTCGCCCAGACCAGCGGCGGGCCGGGCATCGCCTCGGAGGTGCCGGCGAAATACGTCTACGACTACATGTTCCAGGCGCAGAACCTCGGCCAGGGGTTCGCCGCCTCCACCATGATGCTGATCACGGTCGCGATCATCATCGTGCCCTGGGCCTATCTGGAATTCGGGGGAGGGCGCAAGCGTGTCTGATCGTGGCCATCTGAAGAAGACCGCCCACCTGGCGGAAGTCCCTGCGAGCTGGGAGGCCGGGCCGAGAGGCGCAAGGCCGCGCCGCCTGCTGTCGACGCGCACCATCGTCGTCTACGGCACGTTGTTCGTAGCCGCCGCCTACTATCTCTTGCCGCTCTACGTGATGATCGTGACCTCGCTGAAGGGCATGCCGGAGATCCGGCTCGGCAACATCTTCGCCCCGCCGCTGGAAATCACCTTCGAGCCGTGGGTGAAGGCGTGGTCGAGCGCCTGCACGGGGCTGAACTGCGACGGGCTGTCGCGCGGCTTCTGGAATTCCGTGATGATCACCGTGCCCTCGACGATCATCTCGATCGCGATCGCCTCGATCAACGGCTACGCCCTGTCGAACTGGCGCTTCAAGGGCGCCGACATCTTCTTCACGATCCTGATCGTCGGGGCCTTCATTCCCTACCAGGTGATGCTCTACCCGATTGTGATCGTGCTTCGCGAGATCGGCCTCTACGGCTCGCTGTCCGGCCTCGTCATTGTGCACACGATCTTCGGCATGCCGATCCTGACGCTGCTCTTCCGCAACTATTTCGCCGGGCTGCCGGAGGAACTGTTCAAGGCTGCGCGCGTCGATGGCGCCGGCTTCTGGGGCATCTACTTCAAGATCATGGTGCCGATGTCGCTGCCGATCTTCGTGGTGGCGATGATCCTGCAGGTCACCGGCATCTGGAACGACTTCCTGTTCGGCGTCGTGTTCACGCGGCCCGAATACTACCCGATGACGGTGCAGCTCAACAACATCGTCAACTCCGTCCAGGGGGTGAAGGAATACAACGTCAACATGGCCGCAACGATCCTGACGGGGGCCGTGCCGCTCCTCGTCTACTTCGTCTCCGGCCGGCTGTTCGTCCGCGGCATCGCCGCCGGCGCCGTGAAAGGCTAAGCGCATGACCAGCGTTTCCGTCAAAGACCTCCGCCTCAGCTTCGGCCAGGTCACCGTCCTCGACCAGTTGAACCTCGACATCCAGGAGGGCGAGTTCCTCGTGCTGCTCGGCTCGTCCGGCTGCGGCAAGTCGACCTTGCTCAACTGCATCGCCGGACTGCTCGACATCACCGACGGGCAGATCTTCATCAACGGCCGCAACGTCACCTGGGACGAGCCGAAGGACCGGGGCATCGGCATGGTGTTCCAGTCCTATGCGCTCTATCCGCAGATGACGGTGGAGAAGAACCTGTCCTTCGGCCTGAAGGTGGCGAAGATGCCAAAGGGCGAGATCGACAAGCGGGTGGCGCGCGCCGCCGAGATCCTGCAGATCGGGCCGCTTCTGAAACGAAAACCGTCTGAGCTTTCCGGCGGCCAGCGCCAGCGCGTGGCAATCGGCCGGGCGCTGGTCCGCGACGTCGACGTCTTCCTGTTCGACGAGCCTCTGTCCAACCTCGACGCCAAGCTGCGCTCGGAGCTTCGGGTGGAGATCAAGCGGCTGCACCAGTCGCTGAAGAACACCATGATCTATGTGACGCACGACCAGATCGAGGCGCTGACGCTCGCCGACCGGATCGCCATCATGAAGGGCGGAGTGATCCAGCAGCTTGCCGATCCGAACACGATCTACAACGCGCCGAGGAACATGTTCGTCGCCGGCTTCATCGGCTCGCCGTCGATGAATTTCTTGAAGGGCGAGATCGCTCTGGGAGCTGGCGGCAGACCGGTATTCGTTACCGAGGGCGTAAGCTTCTCGCTCGATGGGTACAATGC
This sequence comes from Mycoplana rhizolycopersici, assembly GCF_013378445.1. Classification (GTDB taxonomy): domain Bacteria; phylum Pseudomonadota; class Alphaproteobacteria; order Rhizobiales; family Rhizobiaceae; genus Mycoplana; species Mycoplana rhizolycopersici. The sequence goes on along the minus strand of NZ_JABXYK010000011.1, from coordinate 60,591 downwards.
CGGCGAGGTGCTGGCGCCGGGCCGAAAGGTGGTGCTCGGCGTCCGTCCGGAGCATGTGAAGGTGGACGAGCCGGCTGGTGCATCGGGCGAGGTGCACAAGGCCGTCGTCGACATCGAGGAGCCGATGGGGGCGGACAATCTGCTCTGGCTCAAGCATGCCGGCCACACCATGGCCGTGCGCACCGCCGGATCGCGGCGCTTCAGCCCGGGCACGACGGTGCGACTGTCGTTCGATATGACGCTCGCCTCGCTGTTCGACGCGGAGACGGAGGAGCGGATCTGAGGGGTGGCCGGAAGCCCCCCTCTGGCCTGCCGGCCATCTCCCCCACAAGGGGGAGAAACCTTCCCGCTGCCGGTTGCCAAAAGCGGGCGTTGACGGGGCGGCCGGTTAAGCCCTCCCCTTGTGGGGAGGGTGGGGAGGGGCTTTTTCACCGAGCGATGGCCCCTGAGGTGCGATTGCTCTCCCACCTGCTGGGCAGGGCTAGGGGCAGTGGCGCAATCCTCAAGAAATCAAGACGGCGAGACCAAGAGAATGACAGCAAGACCGGACATCACATCCATCGACCTTTCCGGCACCTGGCGCCTTTCGACGCTGGAGGGCGACCACGCTGCGCCCATGACCGTCCCCGGTGATGTGCACTCGGCGCTCCTGGGAGCGGGGATCATCGCCGACCCCTATGCCGGTCGCAACGAACTTGCCGTGCGTTGGGTCGCCGAGGCCGACTGGGCGATGGAGCGGACGTTCCTCGTTCAGCCGGAGATGCTGGAGGCGGGCTGGTATCTCGACATTGGCAGCATCGACACCGTTGCCTCTGTCTACGTGAACGGCATTCTGGTGCAGGACACGGACAACTGCTTCCGCCGCTACCGGCCGGACGTGACCGGGGCGCTCAAGGTCGGCGAAAACACCATCCGCGTCGTCATCCATTCGGCGATCGCGGCAGGTCGCGCGCGACAGGCTGAGCAGCCCTTCTTCGTGCCCTGGCACGAAGGCAATTCACCGATCCCCAACGGCAACATGCTGCGCAAGCCGCAGTGCCATTTCGGCTGGGACTGGAACCTCGCCATCGCGCCGCTCGGCATCTATGCGCCGCTCGTGCTGCGCAAGCTCGAGATCGCCCGGATCGAGCACGTCACCACCCGGCAGTTCCACCACGCTGACGGTTCGGTCGATCTCTACGTGACCGCGACCTTCCACGCCGAGGAGCCGGGCATCCTGCCGGTGCATTTCTCGCTCGACGGCGAGCGCGTGCGGCTCGACATTGGCGTCAATGCCGGCGAGACAGTGCTGACGCATCTCTTCCATGTCGAGACGCCGCAGCTGTGGTGGCCGGCCGGCCATGGCGTGCAGGCGGTGTCACAGGTGACGGTGGAGACGCCGACGGAAACCGCGACGCGCACCCTCGGATTCCGGCAGGTCGAGCTTCTCACCGACCACGACGAGGCCGGAAGCCGCTTCGCGCTCCGTGTCAACGGTCGCGAGATCTTCTGCCGCGGCGCCAACTGGATCCCCGCCGATGCGCTGTTCTCGCGGGTGACGCAGGAGGGCGTGCGCGACCTGCTGCAATCGGCGGCCGACGCCAACATGAACATGATCCGCGTCTGGGGCGGCGGGTTCTATGAGCCGGACTGGTTCTACGATCTCTGCGACGAAATGGGGCTGATGGTCTGGCAGGACTTCATGTTCGCTTGCAACCTCTATCCCTCGACGCCCGATTTCCTCGACAACGTCACCGCCGAGGTCGACTACCAGGTACGGCGACTGGCTTCGCATCCCTCAATCGTGCTGTGGTGCGGCGACAACGAACTCGTCGGCGCGCTGACGTGGTTCGACGTCTCGCGTAAGGACCGGGACCGCTACCTCGTCTCCTACGACCGACTGAACCGGACCATCGAGCTTGCGATGAAGAGGGCGGCGCCCGGTGCGATCTGGTGGCCGTCGAGCCCGGCGTCGGGCTATCTCGACTTTGGCGACGCCTGGCATGCGGACGGCTCCGGCGACATGCACTACTGGTCGGTCTGGCACGAGAACAAGCCGTTCGAGGATTATCGCAGCGTCCGGCCGCGTTTCTGCTCGGAGTTCGGCTTCCAGTCCTACACCTCGATGCCGGTGATCCGCCGCTTCGCGGACGAAAAGGACATGAACATCGCCTCACCGGTGATGGAATGGCACCAGAAGAACGTCGGCGGCAACGAGCGGATCGCGGCCACCATGTTCCGCACGTTCCGCTTTCCCGGCGATTTTCCGAACTTCGTCTATCTCAGCCAGATCCAGCAGGGGCTCGCGATCCGCACCGCCGTCGAATACTGGCGATCGCTCAAGCCCCATTGCATGGGTACCCTCTACTGGCAGCTGAATGACACCTGGCCGGTCGCCTCCTGGTCGAGCCTCGACCATGGCGGTGGCTGGAAGGCGATGCACTACATGGTGCGGCGGTTCTTCCAGCCGGTCGCGGTCGCAGCCATCCCTTCTAAGGACGGGCTGCGGATCGATCTCTCTGTCGTGAACGACACGCCAGAGGCGGTCGAGGTTGCGCTCGTGACGTATGTCGTCAGCCTTTCCGGGGAGCGCCGTATTCTGCGAAAGGTTGCCGGCGCCTGCGGGACGGAACGGGCCGAGATGCTGTTGTCGATCGATGCCGCCGACCTGCCGGAAGGGACGCTGCTCTTCTGGAGCTTCGAGGCCTCGAACGGCATGCGTGGCGAGGGCCACCATGCACAGGCGGCCTACAAGACCCTCGACCTCACGGCATCGGGGCTTAACGTGAAGGCAACGCCGCGCAGCGATGGCAGTTTCGATGTGTTAGCGGCTGCCCACGGGCTGGCGCTCTACGTGATGGTGGAGGCCGGCATCGCGGGGCGCTGGTCCGACAATGCCTTCGACCTGACCGCCGGCGAGCGGAAGGCGCTCGTCTTCACCCCATTGGAACCGATTGCCGACCGCACGGCTCCTTCCTTCCATGCCTTCGACCTCCATTCCTGCCACGCCGGGCCGCTGTCGTCCGGCGGCTAGGTTCGTCACCTGCCATTTTCGAACTTTCAAGGAGAAAGCCCCGTGCAGAAAATCAGCTTCCAGCTCTACAGTGCCCGCAACTTCCAGCCCTTTTCCGAGGTGTTTCGCGTCGTCTCGCAGGCCGGCTACAGCCAGGTCGAAGGCTACAGCGCGCTCTATGCCACGCTCGACGACGCCGCAATCGCCGCGACTAAAGCCGATCTCGACGGGAACGGGCTCTCCATGCCGACGGCCCATTTCGGCATCGACATGCTGGAGGACGAGGTGGAGCGCGTGCTGGAGATCGCCCGCACGCTCGGCATCGAGGCAATCTACTGCCCCTACCTGCTGCCGGAGGATCGGCCGACCGATGCGAGCGGCTGGCGCGCCTTCGGCGAGCGGCTGCAGAAGGCGTCGGTGCCCTATCGCAAGGCCGGGCTCGACTTCGGCTGGCACAACCACGATTTCGAGTTCTTCGCTCTTCCGGACGGCAGCTTTCCGCAGGATCACATCTTCGCCGGCGGCCCGGACCTCTCCTGGGAGGCTGACATCGCCTGGATCGTCCGCGGCGGTGCGGACCCGTTGGCCTGGATCGAAAAATATGCCGATCGCATCACCTCCGTCCACGTCAAGGACATCGCACCCTCCGGCGAAAACGCTGACGAGGATGGCTGGGCGGATGTCGGTCACGGCACGCTGCCCTGGGGTGACCTGATGAAGGCGCTTTCCGGCACGAGGGCGAAATACTTCATTGTCGAGCACGACAACCCGAAGGACCTGAAGCGGCTCGCAGACCGGTCCATCGCAACGATCAAGGCGTTCTGAGGATGGACATCATGACAAAAGAATTCGGCGTCGGCATCATCGGCTGCGGCAACATCTCCGGCGCCTATTTCAAGCTGATCCCGCTCTACCGTAACCTGAAGCTTGCAGCCTGCGCGGACATCAATCCGGCAGCGTCAAAGGCGCGGTCGGCGGAGTTCGGCGTCCCCGCACAGGAGATCGAGGCGCTGCTTGCCAATCCGGCGGTCGACGTCGTCGTCAACCTGACGATCCCCGAGGCACATTACCCCGTGTCGAAGCAGGCACTGGAGGCGGGCAAGCACGTCTATTCGGAAAAGCCGTTCGTGCTGACGCTGGAGCAGGGCGAGGACCTGCGCCGGATCGCCGATGCGAAGGGGCTGAAGGTCGGATCGGCGCCCGACACCTATCTCGGCGGGTCGCACCAGTTCGCCCGGCACCTGATCGACAGCGGCCGAATCGGCAAGGTCATGTCGGGCACAGCGCACGTGCTCGGACCGGGCATGGAGAGTTGGCACCCGAACCCGGACTTCTTCTTTGCCCCCGGGGGCGGACCGATCCTCGACATGGGGCCGTACTACGTCAACAATCTCGTCAACCTCGTCGGGCCGGTGAAGCGCGTCGTGGCGCTCGCCAACAAGGCGCGGACGGAACGGACGATCGGGATCGGGGCGCGCAAGGGAGAGAACGTGCCGGTGGTCGTTGCGACCAACATCCACGCCGTGCTCGAGTTCGTCAGCGGCGCGCAGATTTCGCTGATGGCGAGTTGGGACGTCTGGGCCCATCGCCACCAGAACATGGAGCTCTACGGCACCGACGGTGCGATCTTCGTTCCCGATCCGAACTTCTTCGGCGGCGCTGTGGAGGTGGCCGGCATGGACAGGGAACCGAAGCCGGTCGAGGTATGGGACCATCCGCTGACGGCGAAGAATTATACCTTCGACTGGGGTACGCAGGCGAACTACCGCGGTGTGGGGCTTGCCGACATGATGGCGGCGGTTGCCACGGGCGGCGATTACCGCTGCTCGCTCGATCGCTCGCTGCACACGATCGACGTTCTGACGGCGATACTGCGCTCGGCCGAGGAGGGCCAGGCAATCGACATCGTCACCACCTGCACCCAGCCGGAGGCGCTGGGTATCGAGGAGGCGCGGGCGCTGTTGCGCGACGACGTCGAGGCGCCGGCCGTCGAAGCGGCCGCCGAGTAGGCGGCGGGGACGGCTCGATCGCCTTGCGGCGTCGCGCGCCCCCTTGCCGGAACGGCTCGGGCGGGAGTATCCATTCCCGCCCGATACATGAATTGGAGGACAGACATGGCCTGGTCACCTGCGGAAAACCGCTACGAAAGCATGAAATACAACCGCGTTGGACGCTCCGGCCTGAAGCTCCCGGCCATCTCGCTCGGCCTCTGGCACAATTTCGGTGGTGACACGCCGCACGAGCGCAAGGTCGAGATGTGCCGCACCGCCTTCGATCTCGGCATCACCCATTTCGACCTCGCCAACAATTACGGTCCGCCGCCGGGTTCGGCCGAGACCGCGTTCGGGGAAATCCTGCGTACCGATTTCGCCGGTTTGCGGGACGAACTGATCATCTCGTCCAAGGCCGGCTATGACATGTGGCCGGGACCGTATGGCGAATGGGGCAGCCGCAAGTACCTGATCGCCTCCTGCGACCAGAGCCTGAAGCGGATGGGGATCGACTATGTCGACATCTTCTATTCGCATCGCTTCGATCCGGACACGCCGCTGGAGGAGACCTGTGCGGCCCTCGACCACATCGTCCGCTCGGGACGCGCGCTCTATGTCGGCATCTCGTCGTACAATTCGCAGCGCACCCGTGAGGCGGCAACAATCCTCAAGGACCTCGGCACGCCCTGCCTGATCCACCAGCCGAGCTACTCCATGCTCAACCGCTGGATCGAAACCGACGGACTGGTCGATACGCTCGATGAACTCGGCATCGGCTCCATCGTCTTCTCGCCGCTGGCGCAAGGCATGCTGACGACGAAGTATCTCGGCGGCATTCCCGAAGACAGCCGCGCGGCGCAGAACCATTTCCTGAAGAAGGACTTCATCCGCCCGCAGACGATCGACAACATCCGCAAGCTGAACGACATCGCACAGGCGCGCGGCCAGACGCTGGCGCAGATGGCGATCGCCTGGGTGCTTCGCGGCGGCCGCATCACCTCGGCGCTGATCGGCGCCAGCCGTTCCTCGCAGATCGTCGATTGCGTGAAGGCGCTGGAGAAGGCGGAGTTCAGCGAGCAGGAACTGAAGGCGATCGACGTCTATGCACGCGAGGCGGACATCAATCTCTGGACCCGTTCTGCCGAACTTGTCTGATGAAACAGCGCAGGCGCCGTGCGGCAGCTCTGCCGTGCGGCGCTTTCCTGCTGAAGAGTTCGCATTATTATTTGTTTATAACTCTCTGATATAATTACGAAAGTTTAATTTAAATTTCAGTTTCCGTTCATCGGTCGAGCCGTAGTTTTGGGCCGTCAAGACGAAAGGAAACACCCATGAAAAAGCTCCTCACGCTTCTCATCGCCACCTCGGTCCTCGCCACCCCGCTGGCGGCGGTGCAGGCCCAGGCACAGGACCATCGCGGGCATCAGGTGGAACGCAAGGTCGTGACGACCACCACCACAAAGACCAAGACCCGTGAAGTGACCAGGAAGCACCGGTGGAACAAGGGCAACAAGCTGACGCGCTCGGAGCGACGGCAGATCATCAATTCCCGCGACTACCGGCGTCATCACCTGCATGCGCCGCGCCGCGGAGAACAGTGGGTGCGGGTGGACAACCAGTTCCTGCTCATCAGCGCTGCAACGGGCCTGATCCTCGGGATCGCAGCAGCGAACTGACCAATTCCCTCACGTGATCGAAGGGCGGCACGTGTGCCGCCCTTTTTGCGTTTGCAGTCCGGTGCCTGCTAAATCAGCGGGTAGCCTCTTGCCGGTGCCTGCCGCACGGCCGCTTCAGACCTCGGCTTTGACGATACCATCGAGCCCGGTTTACCGGCAGACCTTGCCTGAATGTCGAAAGCGGATCTTCCGGCTTCCCAACGGAAAAGGCCCGCGCTTTCGTCGCGCGGGCCTTTGGGGCTTTGTCTCTGCTGCACTCCGCGTGGGTGCAGGTGTCTTACGAACCGGCGCTGACAACATCCGCATGGGCGGGGAAGAAGCGCTCCAGGCTGCGGCGCTTGCCGAACATGATGTCGTGCTGGAGGTAGCGGTAGTCTCGGATCAACGGATCGATCTTCTTGTTGCGCGCCCAGTCGGCGGCCGCCTTGCCGTCGTGACGGATCAACTGGTAGCGGTCGATGACGTCGTAGCGCTCCTGCACGCGGCCTAGGAAGCCGGTGTAGTAGGGATGCTCGTAGCCCGCCTCCTTGAGGATATGATAGGGGAGCAGCGACGGGCTGATCGTGCCGATATCCTTCTTGGCGCCGGTCTTGTTCGACCAGACCAGCAGGGGGGTCTCGTGCTCGCGCTTCATCTGCTCGACTGACGCGCGACGTGCGGCGGTGATATCGTTCATGTAGCCGGTCGAGGTGTAGACGGTGTTGAGCGGCGGCAGGTGATCGCCGAACATGACGATGATGGTTTCGCGATCGCGTTCCCTTGCCCAGTTCATCAGCGTCTTGAGGCTATCGTCGGCCTCCTTTACGCCCTGCGCGAAGGTCGCCAGCATCTGGCGGTCCGCATAGGGAAGATCGCCCTCGATCTTGATCGTGTTCTTCGCGTAGCGGCCTGCCTCGTAGGGGCCGTGGCCCTGTAGCGTCACGGCGAAGAAGAAGAACGGATCTTCCTGGGCATCGGCCTGGCGCATGATCTCCTTGGTCAGCGATTCGTCGGAGGCGAAGATGCCGCGCTTGGTCATTGGAGGCATCGTCTCTTCGGTCTTGAAGGTCTCGAAGCCGAAGGAACTGTAAACCGAGGTGCGGTTCCAGAACCAGCCCGCGAAGGGGTGGATGGCGCGCGCCGCATAGCCTTCGCCGCGGAAGAAGGTCGCAAGCGAGGGGATCGGATCGCGCACATACTGCTGGTATGGAATGCTGCCTGTGGGCAGGAAGGCATTCGAGAAACCCGTCAGCGCTTCGAACTCGACGTTGGCCGTCAGGCCGCCGAATTCCGGCGAGAACACCGCGCCCGCGGCGTTCTTGCGGATGGTCGGCATCGGATCAGGGCTCAGCTTGACGTTGGTGAGCTTCGTCGGATCCCACAGGGATTCGCTCATGATCACGATCACGTCCGGCTTGCTGCGGTGGCTCGTTCCGGCCGGCAGCGGATCCTGGTTGATCTGGTCGATGGCATCGGCGGAATAGCCGCCCGGCGCCTTGACGTTGGCCATCGGCAGGTTGATCGCGAAGGCGAGCATGAAACCGTTGTGACGGTAGTTTTCGGCCTGGTCCCACATGATCGGAGAGACCTTCAGGCGATCACGGACCCAGAAATATTGGTTGTAGTCGATGATCGAGGCGAATCCGGTGATGAGGGGGAGGGCGACGGCAAGCCGAGCGAGCCGTTCCTTGCGGCTCAGCGGACGGAAACGGCGCCAGGCGAAGACCCAGAGCGTTACGAGAGCTGCGAGGGCGGCGATCGAGCCGACGACGATGGCGACTGCGGTCATCGGGCGATCGCGCACGAGCGCCGGCATCAGTTCCATGATCTGGCGGCCAAAGAGCAGGTCGGTCGGATAGAGCGGGTCGGTGAGGAAGATCTGCTTCTGCTCGGAAACGAGCGCAAGCAGGATCGCGGCCGGCGCCAGAACCAGGACAGCCTTGTGCTGCTTGCCGATCAGCGCATCGAAACCGAGAAAAGCGATGAAGAACAGGCCGAACGTGGTCCAGCCGGGCTGGGCAGCAGACGTCAGGAAGGTGAACGTGTCGCCGAACGACTTGCGGGTGATGAACTCGACCGCAGCAACGGTGACGACGGCAAAGAGCAGCGTCAACGCAAGCGATCCTATCGTCTTGGAAAGCCCGGAGAAGCGGGTGGACGTGCCGACACCGACGGAATAGTTCTCCTTGACAGCTGTCGCCGCTACGGCAGAGGTCGAAGATCTCACGCGCTACTCCAAACTTCACAAAATTTTCGCTTATCTGTCATATCGGTGTCATGTTGAACAGGGGATGAATGCGGGCCTGAACGCCGCTCGTCACCTTTCGTTTCCGGCAGGGCGGCCCGTCCGGCGCTCGCGCCGCCGCCAAAGGCGTCCATCGAAAAGCCTTCGTTTTCAAACGGGCCGTCATCCTCTAAAGAGCATTTGGCCCCGATGTGTTCGGGCAAGACGCTTGAGGATCGAAATGACTGGTAACAACGACAGGACGACACTTCGCATCGCGGTTGCGCAGCTCAATCCGACGGTAGGCGATGTGGCCGGCAATCTGGCCAAGGCGCGGGCGGCCCGCGAGGATGCGGCCCGCCAGGGCGCTGACCTTCTGCTTCTGACGGAGCTTTTTATCTCCGGCTATCCGCCGGAGGACCTCGTGCTCAAGCCTGCATTCCTCAAGGCCTGCCAGGCGGCGGTCGATGGACTTGCTGCGGACACGGCCGATGGCGGGCCTGGCGTGATCGTCGGCTTTCCCCGGCAGGGCGAGGCCGGGCGGCACAATTCGGTCGCCGTTCTGGATGGCGGCAAGGTCCTGGTCCTGCGCGACAAGCTCGACCTGCCCAATTACGGTGAGTTCGACGAAAAGCGCGTCTTTTCCGAAGGGGCGATGCCGGGGCCGGTGAACTTTCGCGGTGTCCGGCTCGGCATTCCGATCTGCGAAGAGATCTGGAACGATCTCGGCGTCTGCGAGACGCTGGCCGAAAGCGGGGCCGAACTCCTGCTGGTGCCGAACGGTTCGCCCTACTATCGCGGCAAGGTGGAGGTGCGCCATCAGGTGGCGCTGAAACAGGTGATCGAGACCGGGCTTCCGCTCGTCTTCGCCAACCAGCTCGGCGGTCAGGACGAACTGGTGTTCGACGGCGCAAGCTTCGGCCTCAATGCCGACAAGACACTTGCCTTCCAGATGAGCCAGTTCGAGGAAACGATTGCGCTCGTCACCTGGAAGAAGGTGGACGGCGTCTGGCATTGCGACGGTGGCCCGATGTCCAAGCTGCCCGAGCGCGAGGAGGCGGACTACCGCGCCTGCGTCTTGGGCTTCCGCGACTACGTCAACAAGAACGGCTTCAAGAACGTGGTGCTGGGCCTATCCGGCGGCATCGATTCGGCCATCTGCGCGGCGATCGCAGTGGATGCGCTCGGCGAAGAGCGCGTGCGCTGCGTCATGCTGCCCTACCGGTATACCTCGCAGGAATCGCTGACGGATGCTGCGGCCTGCGCCAGGGCGCTCGGCTGCCACTACGACATCGTGCCGATCGAGGCGCCGGTGACAGGCTTCATGGAGGCGCTTTCGGATATGTTCGAGGGCACCGAGCAGGGGATCACCGAAGAGAACCTGCAAAGCCGGGCGCGCGGCACGATCCTGATGGCGATCTCCAACAAGTTCGGCTCGATGGTGGTGACAACCGGCAACAAGTCGGAGATGTCCGTCGGCTACGCCACGCTCTACGGCGACATGAACGGCGGCTTCAATCCTATCAAGGATCTGTACAAGATGCAGGTGTACGCGCTTTCGCGGTGGCGCAACACGACCGTGCCGCCCGGCGCGCTCGGCCCCGCCGGCGAGGTGATCCCGAAGAACATCATCGACAAGGCTCCGTCTGCGGAGCTGCGGCCAAACCAGACCGACCAGGATTCGCTGCCACCCTATCCGGTGCTGGATGACATCCTCGAGTGCCTGGTCGAAAACGAGATGGGCACCGAAGAGATCGTGGCGCGCGGGCACGACGAGGCGACCGTGCATCGCGTCGAGCACCTGCTCTACATCGCGGAATACAAGCGCCGGCAGTCCGCGCCGGGTGTGAAGATCACGAAGAAGAATTTTGGTCGTGACCGGCGCTATCCGATCACGAACCGATTCCGCGACCGCTAAAAAACGGGAAATTGCGATGCGCAGCTCCGTCGAGATCTACGACGTCCAAACCGGGGAGAACTACGTCGTCTGGCAGACCGGCGAGCTTGTCGAGGCGCCGAACTTCGCCCCCGATGGCAGCCATCTGATCGTCAACGGTGACGGCGAGCTGTTCAGGCTGTGGCTCGACGGCGGCGAGCCGGAGCCGATCGACACGGGATTCGCCATTCGCTGCAACAACGATCACGGTCTTTCGCCGGACGGGCTGTGGCTTGCGATCACCGACAAGACGATGTTCGGAAAGTCGGCCGTCTACGTGCTTCCGTCCGAAGGCGGCATGCCCCGCCTCGTTACGAAGGCACTGCCATCCTACTGGCACGGCTGGTCGCCTGACGGGGCGCATGTCTGCTACTGCGGCATCCGCAACGATGTCTTCGACATCTACACGATACCGGTCGCCGGCGGAGAGGAAACGCGCCTCACCTTCGGCGAGGGGCGCAACGACGGGCCCGACTGGTCGTCGGACGGTTGGATCTACTTCAATTCCAGCCGGACGGGCCGCATGCAGGTCTGGCGGATCAGGCCCGACGGAAGCGGTCTTCAGCGGATTACGGACAGCATCTACGGCGACTGGTTCCCGCATCCGTCGCCGGACGGAAAGTCGCTGCTGGTCCTATCCTATGACGGCGACGTGGTCGATCATCCTCGCGACCACAAGGTCCGCCTGCGGCTGATGGATGCGGATGGCGGCAATGCGCGCGAGCTTTTCGAACTTTTCGGCGGGCAGGGGACGATGAACGTTCCGAACTGGTCACCGGACGGATCGGCCTTCGCCTACGTCCGCTACGCGCCGTGAAGCGCGCCGGTCGGCGCCCGGCTGTTTAACGTTTTGAATACCAGCCTGATTAAGCGAATTTTCCGTCTTCCCCCCTATTCTTTCACCAACAAGAACGAAACGCGGCAGAATGACCGCGCGCATGTCGGTGGGGATGGGCATGTCGGATCTGGTGATTGAGCTGGGGGCTCAGCGCCGCAGACGGATGAAGATTACGATCGGCATCGCGGCTGTCGCGATCGTCGCGCTTTTTGCCTGCGCCAATTTCTTGGTGCTGGAGTACTCCGTCCGGCAGGCAAACGACTTCGTCGCGGCCACCGAAAAGACGCTGGTAAAGAACGAGTTCCGCCACCAGATCGAACAGGTAGTGCTCTACCAGAGCGGCATCTCCTTCTGGGACAAGAGCTTCGACGAACTGGGAACCGGAACGGTCAGCGAAATATTCGTCCGGCGCGATCTGCGCCATTTCATGCGTGCGGATTCCGGCTTCTCGTGGATGGTGTTTGCCACCAGCGCCGGCGGGCCGCTGTTTGCGATGAGGGACGGGCGCGTCGTCGAAGCAGAGACCTCCGGCAACCTGCTTTACTGGATCATCGACCTGACGAAGCGGGCCGAGACTAGCTACTACGAGGCGTTGCGGCGCACGCGCGACGGCTGGAACCTCGACAGACCGAAAGCCTCCGACGACCTTCTCTCTCCGTCCATCCCCCGGATCAGCGCGACCGGCATGCGCATGATCGAGGGAACCATGAGCATCGTCGTGGTCCAGGCAGTGGTGCCGCGCCGGCTCTTCATTCCCGATCATCGCAAGACGCCGGTGCTGATGATCACCGTCAAGCCGATGACGGCGGAGATGCTTCAGAGGTCGCAGCAGCGACTGGGCCTGACCGATCTCGGCTTCTCGCCGATCACGCTTGTTGACGACGATCTGCTGACGACCGGCGTCGGCGGCGATTCGTTCAATCCGATGGTGGCGTCCTGGCGTCCGAACCGGCCCGGCTCGTTCGTCTGGACGATGGCGCTCCCGCAGATCACCGCACTGGTGGCGATCTTCGTCGCCGTCATGGGGTTCGTTGCCTGGAAGTTCTCCTCGCTTGTGCGGGCGCTGGAGCGGAGCGAGGCGCGCAACGCCCGTCTTGCCCGGCACGACGCGTTGACGGGGGCCCTCAACCGCTCCGGCTTCGAGGAGGTCGTGCGCGGTCTCGTGGCCAAGGCGATCGAGCCCTTCGCCGTCATCGCCGTGGATCTCGATCGCTTCAAGGAGGTCAACGACAGTCACGGCCATGCTGCCGGAGATGCGGTGCTGAAGGCGATCACGAAGCGTTTCCAGACGAGAATCGGCGCCCGCGGCACGCTGGCGCGGCTCGGCGGCGACGAGTTTGCGGTAGTGATGCCGGGCGAGGGCGACCCGGCAGTCATCCTTGCGCTGGCGCAGGCGCTGGTGCGCGACGCGCAGGTGCCGATCCCCTTTGCCGGCCAGCTACTGGGCGTCGGCGGAAGCGCCGGCGCGGCGATGTTCCCCGAGCATGGGCGAACGCTGGACGGGTTCATGCAGATGGCGGACCACGCCCTCTACGAGGCGAAGAACGGCGGCCGCAATCGCGCGATCTTCGCCGGTGCCGAATTCGGCAAGGATGATCCGAATTCCAATACCCAGGCCGCTTGAGGGAAGGCGGCGCGCGTCATTTGCGACATCGCTGAGCCGTCGACGGGCTTGCGCGGCGCGCCCGGCTGTGGGCAAATGGCGCCGCCAGGTGCCTCACGCCATGCGTGGGGAGAATCGGGAATCCGGTAGGGCCGCGCGCCCGAAGCCGGAACGTGCCCAACGCTGTGACGGGGACGGCAAGGCCAGGAAGGGTATTCTTCCGTTTCATGCCACTGGCTTTCGGGTCGGGAAGGCTGGCTTTGCCGGAGGAACCGGAGTCAGAAGACCGGCCTGGCGAGATGGGCCTGCCCGCGCGGACGGCGGACGGTCGAAGGCATTGTTGGGGAGATGACGATGCGACCTTCCAGCCGGGGCGAACAGGCCCCCGCATACCCGTTTTCGCCTGCCGAGAGGGATGCCGTCTATCGCGCCATCGAAACGCGCCGCGACGTCCGTGACCAGTTTCTGCCTGACCCCATTCCCGACCCGGTGCTGCGCCGGCTGTTGCAGGCCGCCCACAACGCGCCTTCGGTCGGCTTTATGCAGCCATGGAGCTTCGTCGTCATCCGCGATGCCGCGGTCAAGGCGGGCGCGCACCAGGCGTTCCAGCGGGCCAATGCCGAGGCTGCCGACCTCTTTGAGGGCGAGCGGCAGGACCTTTACCGCTCGCTCAAGCTGGAGGGCATCCTCAAGGCGCCCGTCAGTCTCTGTGTTACCTGCGATCCGGACCGGGCCGGGAGCGTCGTGCTGGGACGCACGCATAATCCGCGCATGGACGTCTATTCGACGGTGTGCGCCGTGCAGAACCTGTGGCTTGCCGCGCGCGCCGAAGGGGTCGGCGTCGGCTGGGTCAGCATCTTCCACGAAGACGACATCCGCACGCTGCTCGGCATTCCCGATCGGATCGAGATCGTGGCCTGGCTCTGCCTCGGCTACGTCGATGCGCTCTACCAGGAGCCGGAACTGGCCGTGAAAGGCTGGCGGCAGCGGCTGCCGCTGGAGGAACTCGTTCATGCGGACCGCTGGGGGCAGCCGGGCTAGGCGCGTTCGAAGCGCTTAAAGCTTGTCGCGCCAGAAAGGATGCATGGGCACGCTTCAATATTGGCCTGTACCCATGTCGGCATCGCAAAACCACCGCACATTCGCGCGACATGCTTTAGTCGGAACCGGCGGGATTGTGAAGATCGAGCGCCGGCTGGTCGTTCGGCAGGAAGATCGGGCCAACGATGCGAACCTTCCTCTGCTCCGGATCGTAGGGACGCTCCTCGACGGCCTTTGCCTGCTCGGGAGCCTTGGCGACGGGATGGATGCGGATCGTGGTGACCGAACCGACATCCTGCCGCGTCGTGCCGGACGCGCGTCCGCCGGAACCGTTCGGGGAGGACGGATCCGTCACGCTCATCTTGCGATGGTAGGCGCCGAGGTCGCAGCCGCAGCTGCTATCCATCGAAAGGTCGCGGCTTTGATAGGCGAAGGCATTGGGCAGGGCGGAATAGGGCTGGCCCGTGACGGTGGACACCATATCGCGGCTGTCGGGCGATTCGAGCGGCTGGTAGAAGAGTTCCGTCTCCGTCTGCGGGCACATTGCCGCGCAGGCGCGCTGGTCGCGGCGGAAGTCGATCGGCGAGGCAGCGGACGATACGGGGAAGAAGCCGCCGTCGCAGGTCCGCACGCAGACAGTTCTCAGCGCCCCGCCCGACGGTGCGGCACCCGGCATGACGGCGCCGGCGGCATTGCTGAAAGTGGTGGGCGTGTTGCGCCGACGCTCGCCGTCCCATCCATCTGCACCCGGTGACCGGGCATCCCGGTCGTCCGTGGCAGCACCCTCGATCGATGCCGTCGTGTCGCAGCCGTTCAAGGACATCTCTGACAGGATGCGCGTGCGGACGGCCCGATCGCCGGCGACAAACGATGCTTCGCTTCGCTTTTTCTCGAGGATTTGCAGGTTGCGCTCCATCTCGCTGACGGATGCGGCGATCGCGGCGCATTCGCCGCCTCCGGACGAGCCATAGACCGTGATGCTGCCGCCACTGCAGCCGAGCTGGCGCAGGTCCGAGCGCGCCTTGCGCAGTTCGAGGTTCTGGCGGCTGATCGCGCTGGAATAGACCTGCGTCCGGTCCTGAACGTCCGCAGTCACGGGCACGCTCGCCAGGCGGGTTTGCAATTCGGCGCAAATCTCCGACGCCGCAGCCGGCAGCGAAACGCATGACAGCACGATGGCGACTGCCAGGATCTTCGATCGGCGGAGGCGAGCAGGCACTTGAACGGTTCCTTTGGCGAGTCTGGGGCCTTGTGGCGAGGCTGGGGCACGAGCCCTGCCGTCGATCATAGGTGGCTGTCCTGTTTGCGCAACGCGCTCCTGGAAATGTGATTAACCCGCCTGACGAATGTCAAAAATAGATGAATTCGGTACTCATGTTTCTGGCGTCCGAATTGCTATCGCCCTGTCCTTGGTGTAGCAAAATGCAGCCGGACCGGCCGATCCTGCGTGTGGTGTCTGCATCTGCGCAGCCGATTTCGCCGGTTTCTTCAGATCATCAGCAAAAGCAGGTTTTGCATGCGCCTTTCTTCCGTTCTGCTAAGCCCGTTCTATGCCCTCCAGCTTGCCTCGGGCGCCAAGTCCTTCGCGGACAACCCGATCATCGGCAGCAAGACGCTGAACCGTATGGGGCTGCACGCAAAGCGCGTGTCGCTGGCCATGGACATGGCCGACTGGCGGCGCAAGTCTCTGGCCAGGCTGGTCACGCCGGAGCAGCGCCGGGAATATGAGGAAAACGGCTTCGTCAAGATCGAGAATTTCCTGCCGCCGGAGGTGTTTTCGAAGGTCACCTCCGAGCTGGAGAACGGCGATTTCGATCGCTACGACATGCTGCAGGGAACCACGGTCACGCGCCGGGCGCTGATCGACGACAGCGACCTGGAACGCCTGCCGGGCTTCAAGGCCGCCCGCAACGATCCGCGCATGAGCAACCTCCTGCGCTACGTTTCCTCGAGCGACGGCCAGCCGCTTCTCGTCGTGCAGGTGGTGATGGCGCTTGCCTCGACCCCGTCGAAGGAAAGTTCCGCCGATCCGCAGACAGCACTCCACAGCGACACCTTCCAGCCGACCGCCAAGGCCTGGCTGTTCCTGAAGGATGTCGGAGAGGAGGATGGGCCATTTTCCTATGTTCCGGGCTCGCACAAGGTCACGCCGCAGCGGCTTGCCTGGGAGCAGCGCATCAGCGAGAGCGCCGATACGATCGAGAACAAGTATTCCGCCCGCGGCTCGCTGCGCATCATGCCGCACGAACTTGCGGCGCTCGGCTACGGCCAGCCGGTGAAGATGGTGGTGAAGGCCAACACGCTCATTGTCGCCGATACGCACGGCTTCCACGCCCGTTGCCCGAGCTACAGGCAGACGACCCGCATCGAGATCTACGGTTCGCTGCGGCGCAATCCGTTCCTGCCCTTCACCGGCCTGCACGTCGCATCGCTGCCCTTCATCAAGTCGCAGATGAACCGCCTGATCATCGGCGCCATGGGCCTGCGCGGCAAGCTCGGCCTGAAGGGCTCGCCGTGGGTCCCTGCGGGCCTTGGCAAGGCCGGGGAATGGTCGAAGCGCCTGAAACAGCCGGGGACGTAAGGCCGGTTCCGGGTCGCCGGCGCCGTCTGCGTTCCCGCAGCCAGGCGGCCCGCAGGACGGGTTCATCAAGTTTTGTTCATCTGGCAGCGTGTCAAAAAGACGGGGCCTGCGCTTTTCCGTTCTCCGCTGCCGTGCTATCAGCGCGCCTGACCGAATTGTTTGGCCGGAACGGAAGCAAAGACAGCCATGCCTGACGAAGGCGACAGTACCAGCGAAAGTCGATCCCGATCCGGGCTGGCATCGTTTCTGCGATGCCAGCGGAACTACAGTTCAATTCATTTCCCTAAGCGCGCTATAGGCCCTGGATCATCCGTCCGGGGCTTTCGGTGTTTTCCCGATATCCTCTGACAGGTCTCACCATGGAAATCCTTGCAGATCCAAACATCTGGATCGGCCTCGTTACCCTCATCGTCCTTGAAGTCGTGCTTGGCATCGATAATCTCGTCTTCATCGCGATCCTTGCCGACAAGCTGCCGCCGCACCAGCGCAACAAGGCGAGGATGCTGGGTCTCTCGCTGGCGCTGGCCATGCGCATCGCGCTGCTGTTTTCGATCTCTTGGATCGTGACACTGACGCAGCCGCTCTTCACCGTTGGCGGCCTCCCGTTCTCGGGGCGCGACATCATCCTGATTCTCGGCGGCGTCTTCCTGTTGGCCAAGGGCACGATGGAACTGCACGAACGGCTGGAGGGCGCGCACAAGCCCAAGGACGGCAAGGTCGTGCATGCCGTCTTCTGGCAGGTCATCATCCAGATCATCGTGCTGGACGCGGTGTTCTCGCTGGACAGCGTCATCACCGCGGTCGGCATGGTCAACAACCTCTGGGTGATGGTCACCGCCGTCTGCGTGGCCATGGCCGTGATGATGCTTGCCTCCAAGCCGCTGATGGCGTTCGTGTCCAAGCATCCGACGGTCGTCATCCTGTGCCTGGGCTTCCTGCTGATGATCGGCTTCAGCCTCGTCGTAGAGGGCTTCGGTTTCCATATCCCCAAGGGCTATCTCTATGCGGCGATCGGCTTCTCGGTGCTCATCGAGGCCGCAAACCAGGTCGGCCGCCACAACCGCGAGAAGCGCATCACGACGGGCGACCTGCGTGAACGCACGTCCGAGGCGGTGCTGCGGCTTCTCGGCGGACGCGTCGGGGAGGAGACCCTTGGCGAGGCCGCCGACGTCATGGCCGAGCAGTCGGCGCAGGGCGCCCTCTTCAAGCCGGAAGAGAAGGAGATGATCCGCGGCGTGCTCGATCTTAGCGACCGTCCGGTCAGCTCGATCATGTCTCCGCGCAACGAGGTGGAATGGCTCGACCTGAACGACAATCCGGAGGATCTGAATGCCGCGATCCGCCAGCTGACGCATAGCCGCGTCATCCTGGCGCGCGACACGGTGGACGAGTTCGTCGGCGTGGCGATCACCAAGGAACTGCTCAATGCGCTGATCGAAGGCAAGCCGATCGACTGGGCGCGCGTCGCGCGCCAGCCGGTGATCGTCCACGAGACCACCGACGTGCTGAAGGTGATGGAACAGCTCCGCCGTTCGCCGGTGCAGATGGCGATGATCGTCGACGAGCACGGCTCGCTCGAGGGCATTGCCACACCGACCGACGTGCTGGAGGCGATCGCAGGCGAATTTCCCGATTTCGGCGAAGAGGCTGCGACCTTCGAGCAGCAGGAGGACGGCAGCGTGCTGACCGACGGCTTCATCGACATCCGCCAGTTCAGCAGCGCCATCGGCCACGATCTGGTGGACGATGCCGATCGTTATTCCACGCTTGGCGGCTTTATCATGACGCAACTCGGCCACCTGCCTGTTGCCGGCGAGAGGCTCATGGTCGATGGGCTTGAGTTCGAAATTCTCTCGCTCGACAAGCGCAGCATCGGAAAGATCCGGGTGCGAGCCGCGGAACAGGCTGTCGCCTGACGCCTCGCCGCCATATCGATGGCGGCCGGATTCCATGATCGCTCAAAATGAGCCGGCGCGTCGCAGGCCGGGTCGGCTTCGAAGCTGCGACGCCGGCTTGAGCGGCGAATCCGGACGATGCGCGGTGCGCAACGTCCGAAGCCATTTCTCCTGGCAAGGTTTGCGCCACCCGGCTCAGACCGGGTGGGATGCCTCCACCACAGCCAGTGCGGCCATGTTGACCACGCCGCGGGAGGTCACGGACGGTGAGAGGATGTGCGCGGGCATGGCCGCACCCAGCAGGATCGGGCCGACATGCAGGCCATCGGTCATCGTCTTCAGCACACCGAGCGTGATGTTGGCGGCGTCGAGGTTCGGGAAGACGAGCAGATTGGCCTCGCCGGTCAACGTGCTGCCCGGCATGACGCGCTGGCGCAGGGCCTCGGAGATCGCCGAATCGCCGTGCATCTCGCCGTCCGCCTCCAGTTCCGGCGCCATTTCGCGCACCAACGCCATCGCCTTGCGCATCTTGAAGGCGCTGGCGGAATCGCGCGAACCGAAATTGGAATGCGACACCAGCGCCGCACGCGGGGTGATGCCGAAACGGCGGATTTCCTTGGCGGCCATGACCGTCATCTGCGCCACTTCCTCCGCGGTCGGGTCGAAGGTGACATAGGTATCGGTGAAGAAGGTGGCGCCGCGCTGGGAGATCAGCAGGCTGAGCGCGGAGAAATCGGTCACGCCCTCACGCATGCCGATGATCTGGCGGACGTCGCGCAGGTGCTTGGCGTAGCGTCCCTCGACGCCGCAAATCAGCGCATCGGCCTCGCCGCGGCGCACGGCGAGCGCGCCGATGACCGTCTGGTTGGTGCGCACGATCGTGCGCGCCGCTTCCGGGATCACGCCCTGGCGGCCGACGAGCTTGAAGTAGTCGTCGACATATTCACGGTAACGCGGATCGTCCTCGGGGTTGATCACCTCGAAATCGGCGCCTGGGCGGATGCGCAGGCCGTAGCGCTTCAGGCGCGTCTCGATGATCTGCGGACGGCCGATCAGGATCGGGTTTGCTGTGCCTTCCTCGAGTAGGACCTGGGCGGCGCGCAGCACGCGTTCGTCCTCGCCTTCGGCGAAGATCACCCGCTTCTTGTCGGCGTTCTTCGCTGCGACGAAGATCGGCTTCATGATGAAGCCGGAGCGCCAGACAAAGCGGTTCAACTGGTCGAGATAGGCGTCGAAATCGGCGATCGGCCGGGTGGCGACGCCGCTCTCGGCAGCGGCCCGGGCGACGGCGGGCGCGATCCGCAGGATCAGCCGCTGGTCGAAGGGCGAGGGGATCAGGTAGTTCGGCCCGAAGACCGGCGTCTCGCCCGAATAGGCGCGGGCGGCGACGTCGGAGACTTCCTCGCGGGCAAGGGCTGCGATCGCGCGGACCGCCGCCATCTTCATCTCCTCGTTGATCGTGCGTGCGCCGCAATCCAGCGCGCCGCGGAAGATGTAGGGGAAGCAGAGGACGTTGTTCACCTGGTTGGGGAAATCGGAGCGACCGGTGCAGATCATCGCGTCGGGGCGGGCGGCGCGCGCCTCTTCCGGCATGATCTCCGGGTTGGGATTGGCCAGCGCCATGATCAGCGGCTTTTCCGCCATGCGGGCCAGAAGCTCCGGCTTCAGTACCCCGGCGGCGGACAGGCCGAGGAAGACGTCGGCGTCGTCGATCGTCTCCGAAAGGCTGCGCTTGTCGGTTTCCTGCGCATAGACGGACTTCCACTGGTCCATCAGGACCTCGCGGCCCTTGTAGACGACGCCCTCGATATCGTGGACCCAGATGTTCTCGATCTTCGCACCGAGGATGACGAGCAGGTTGAGGCAGGCGAGAGCTGCAGCGCCGGCGCCGGAGGCGACGATCTTCGCCTTGGAAATGTCCTTGCCGGCCAGCTCGAGGCCGTTGAGGATTGCGGCGGCGACGATGATGGCGGTGCCGTGCTGGTCGTCGTGGAAGACGGGAATGTCCATCTTCTCGCGCAGCCGGCGCTCGACCTCGAAGCATTCGGGCGCCTTGATGTCCTCCAGGTTGATGCCGCCGAACGTCGGTTCCAGCGCGGAGACAACGTTCACCATCTCGTCAACCGTCGCCGCATCGATCTCGATGTCGAAGACGTCGACGCCGGCGAATTTCTTGAACAGGACCGCCTTGCCTTCCATGACGGGCTTGGAGGCGAGCGGGCCGATATTACCGAGGCCGAGGACGGCGGTGCCGTTCGAAATCACCGCGACGAGGTTGGAACGCGCCGTGTACTCGGCCGCCATTTCCGGATTGTCGCGGATCGCGAGACAGGGTGCTGCGACGCCCGGCGAATAGGCGAGCGCGAGGTCGCGCTGGTTGCCGAGCGGCTTGGTCGGCTGGATTTCAAGCTTGCCGGGGCGGGGATGGCGGTGGAAGAAGAGGGCCTGCTGGTCGATGTCTCCGCTTGCCGGAGTGGGTTTCGTCTTCGATTTGTCGCCAGTCGTCATCGTCATCCTGCCAAGTCCAATCCTGCCGCGTCTCTTCTGCTGCCCCTGGTGAGCTGAGCGAAGCGCGCCCATGCCATAAAGCCCCAATTGCCGTTCCTTGCAACCGTCAATACCGCCGCATGGGGCTCAATCGGCGGATAGGCGCTGCCAGTCCTGCAAATGCGGCGGATAGCCGCCGGGTGGCTGCGCGCTGTCATGCTGCTGCAACACGAGTCTGGTTTTGAGCGTGCATGCGGCTTACGCCAGCCCGAGCCCGATTGCCGGAGTGCAGACCATGACCGTCCACAACGCAGCATCGAACGTCCGCCGCGTGAGAACCCTGTTCCTGTCGGACGTTCATCTCGGTTCGAAGGCGGCAAAGACCGACTTCCTGCTCGATTTCCTGCGCTGCCACGAGGCGGCGACCATCGTTCTGGTCGGCGATATCGTCGATGGCTGGCGGCTGAAGCGGAGCTGGTACTGGCCGCAAAACTGCAACGACGTGGTGCAGAAGCTGTTGCGCAAGGCGCGCAAGGGAGCCCGCATCGTCTACATTCCCGGCAATCACGACGAATTCCTGCGCGATTTTCCGGGTGTCCATTTCGGCGGCATCGAGGTCGCCAGGCAGATCGTTCACGAGGCAGCCGACGGCAAGCGATACCTGGTGCTGCACGGCGACGAGTTCGATGTCGTCGTGCGCAATGCCCGCCTGCTCGCCTATCTTGGCGACTGGGCCTATGACGCAGCCATCGTCGTCAACATCGCGCTTGCGGCGATCCGCCGGCGGCTTGGATTGCCCTACTGGTCCTTCTCGGCCTGGGCGAAGCTGCAGGTGAAGCATGCGGTGAACTTCATCGGCGCCTTCCAGAAAGTGGTGGCCGAGGAAGCCCGCAGGCATGGCGCAGACGGCGTGATTTGCGGCCACATCCACCATGCCGTGATTGAGGACATCGACGGGATCCGCTACATCAATACCGGCGACTGGGTCGAGAGCTGCACGGCCGTCGTCGAGCATTGGGACGGCACGATGGAGCTGATCACCTGGCAGATGCCGGCTGCCCGAACGGCGGCGGTGGCGGCGCTTCCGCGGCAGGCCGAAAAGGCGGCCTTGAGCGACAAGGCGCAGGAAGCAGCCTGATTTTCTTGACGCGCGTGGCGGTTCGGCAGAGCGCGTTCGCCCGCCGCCGGGACGGTGAAAAATCGCACATTGGCGGACGCCCGTCCGCGTGATAATCGTGCACCGTTTCTCTTTACAGGTTTCCCATCATGAACGCGCCTCACGGCATGGTCGCGATCGGTGCTCCGCCGCGCTATTTCGTCCTGCGAACTGCGATCGTTTTCTGCGCCCCGATGCTCGTCAACGGCATAGCTCTGCCGTTCTTTCCGGTCTGGCTCAGTTCCCTCGCTATGACGGATTGGGAAATCGGCATGGTATTGGCCGTGCCGCTCGTGGTGCGCGTCATCTCCGCTCCGATTGCGGGCGCGATCGCGGACCGGATCGGGGATCGCGCCAGCGTGCTCGTCTGGTCAGGTGCCATGTCGCTTGCCACGGCGGTGGCGCTGCTGTTTGCTGAAAACTTCTGGCCGGTGCTGCTGCTCTACACGCTGCAGGGCATCGTCTACGCTCCCTACCTGCCGATCACCGATGCGATCGCGCTCAGCGGCGTGCGGCGCTGGAACTTCGACTACAGTTCGATGCGATTCTGGGGTTCCGTCGCCTTCATCGTCGCGACCATGGCAGGCGGTTGGCTCTCGGGCATCTTCGGCGGCGCGATGGTGCTGCCGGCGATGACGGTCGGGTTCGTCTCTACCGTCATCGCCGCGTTCGTCGCGCCGAGGATCGGCAAGCCGCGCCGGCCGTCGCCGATATCCGCGCTGGCCGTGGCGCCTGCCGCGCCGACGCGACAACTCGACGTCCAGCTGATGCTGATCGGTGCGGCACTGGTCAACGCCAGCCACGGCATGTTCTATGCCTTCTCGGCGATCCTGTGGGGGGCGGAAGGCTTTTCGGGTACCACGATCGGATTGCTCTTCAGCGTCGGCGTGGCAGCCGAAATCGTCTTCTTCATCTTTGCCGCTCGCATGAGACGGCATTTCAGCCTGTGGGCGATGATCATAACCGGCTGTTTCTTTGCCATCCTGCGCTGGATCATCTTTCCGCACGATCTGGGCTTTTCCGGATACATGGTCCTGCAATGTCTGCACGCACTCACCTATGCGAGCATCCACGTCGGAGTACAGGGACGGATCGTCGAGCGGGTCGCAGAACAGAAGGAGGCCTCCACGCAGGGCCTCTATTTCTTCTACAACGGTATCCTGATGGCGCTGACGACATTCCTGTCGGGATATCTCTACGCCTGGTACGGCATCGCCGGTTTCTATGCGATGTCGCTGGTGGCGGCACTCGGTTGCGCGCTGGTGCTGTCGGCGCGCGCCGTTCAACCCCAGAGGCTGGCTTTCGGCGGAAAGACCAGCGAGCCCTCGTAGCGCAGGCCCGGGTCCCGGTCGCGCGCCAACAGCAGCGGGCCGTCCAGGTCCACGAAATCGGCCCCCTGCGCCAGCAGCACCGCCGGGGCCATCGCCAATGACGAGCCGACCATGCAGCCGATCATCACCTTCAGGCCGAGATGGGAGGCTTCCGTGCGCAGGCCAAGCGCCTCGGTCAGGCCCCCGGCCTTGTCGAGCTTGATGTTGATGGCATCGTAACGGTCCCGCAGATGCACGAGATCGGCGGCAAGATGCACGCTTTCGTCGGCGCAGACAGGTACCAGCCGTTCGATACGGCAAAGGGCAGCGTCGTTGCCCGCCGGCAGCGGCTGCTCGACAAGGGCGATGTTGGCCTCGGCGCAGACCGCCATGTGGTGCTCCAGCGTGTCCTCGCTCCAGCCCTCGTTGGCATCAAGGATGATCTGCGCATTCGGGGCTGCCGCGCGGACGGCACGGATGCGCTCGGCGTCGTCGCCCGTGCCCACCTTCACCTTCAACAGGGTCCGCCCGGCATGCTCCGCCGTTCTTGCGGCCATCTCGGCAGGTTCGCCAAGCGAGATCGTATAGGCGGTTGTGAGCGGTCCCGGTTCGCCGACATTGATGCTCTTCCATACAGGAAGATCGGTCAGCTTCGCCTCCAGATCCCAAAGCGCGCAATCGATGGCGTTGCGGGCAGCGCCGGCGCGCATGCCCCTTCGCAATTCCTCCCGGGAGGCGCCTGCCTCGACGGTTTTCTTTGCCGTCTCGATTTCGGCCAGCACGCTGTCGATCGATTCGCCATAACGGGCATAGGGAACGCATTCGCCCCAGCCGGTGCGCCCGTCCTGGGTGATTCGGCAGACGATGACGACCGCTTCGGTCTTCGTGCCGCGGGATATGGTGAAGCTGCCGGCGATCGGGAAGCGCTCGACGGACGAGCTCAGGTATCTGCGCATCTCTCGTGCTCCCTCCCGAACTTTTTAACTGCCTCAGGGCGTTGCAGCGGCTTCTGTCGGTGACAGATCATGGTCGAGCCGATATGAATCGCGATCATCTGATCCATATCACCATTCGGTCGAGTCGTCCGGGAAGAAGCAAGAGCATTGAAA
This sequence comes from Mycoplana rhizolycopersici, assembly GCF_013378445.1. Lineage (GTDB taxonomy): Bacteria > Pseudomonadota > Alphaproteobacteria > Rhizobiales > Rhizobiaceae > Mycoplana > Mycoplana rhizolycopersici. Next base: position 35,773 of record NZ_JABXYK010000011.1, on the reverse strand, counting down.
TCTTCAGCCGTTCCAGCCGCTGAAATTGAGGTCGCAGACAATCCGCAAGGCAGCGGGTCGGTCTGGCGGTTGACGGGTGCATGGGGCGCGCAGACGGCCGTGGGTGCCCAGCGCAAACTCGATTCGCTCGTGAAGGGCAATTCGAACGTGCCGCTTGAGATTGATCTCAGCGCGGTCGAACGGATGGATACGGCCGGCGCCTGGCTGCTGCGGCAGGCGATCGGCGAGCGGGAGGAGGCGGGCGGAGAGGTCAAGCTGACCGACCCGCAGGGACGCTTTTCCGACCTGATCAAGGCGCTGCCGGGCAAACTGCGCGAGCCGGCGGGACCGAAGGCCGGCAAGCCGAGCCTGTTCGTGCGCTTCTTCACCCCCATCGGCCGAAATGTGGTGGAGGTTTGGGACGACATGGTCGCGGCGATGTACATCCTCGGCTCGGCCGTTCGCGGGGCGCAGCTCAAGCTCGGCCGGCGCAGCGGCGTGTCGCCGGCGGCGATCGTCAACCAGATCGACCAGATGGGCGTCAAGGCCGTGCCGATCATCATGCTGATGTCGTTCCTGATCGGGGCGATCATCGCCCAGCAGGGCGCTTTCCAGCTTCGCTATTTCGGCGCCGAGGTTTTCGTCGTCGATCTCGTCGGCATCCTGCAGTTGCGTGAGATTGGTGTGCTCCTGACTGCGATCATGATTGCCGGCCGCTCCGGCAGCGCGATCACCGCCGAAATCGGCTCGATGAAGATGCGCGAGGAAATCGACGCGCTGAAGGTGATGGGGCTGTCGCCGGTCGGCGTGCTGGTGTTCCCGCGACTGGTGGCGTTGACTGTGGCGCTGCCGCTTCTGACGATCATCGCCAACTTCGCGGCGCTGGCCGGCGCTGCCGTCGTCGCCAACGCCTATTCCGGCATCACCTACGACACCTTTCTTTCGCGCCTGCGGGAGGCGATCGATATCTCCACCATCGTTTCCGGCATGATCAAGGCGCCCTTCATGGCGCTCGTGATCGGCATCGTCGCTTCGGTCGAGGGGCTGAAGGTGGGCGGCAGCGCCGAGTCGCTCGGCCTGCACGTCACGACGTCGGTGGTCAAATCCATCTTCGTCGTCATCCTCATGGACGGCCTCTTCGCCATGTTCTATGCGGCGATCGATTTCTGATGGAAGAGACGCACGTGGAACGCAAGACGGCACAGGGCGAAAAGACGGATCGCGAGGTCGTGCTCTCGGTCAAGGACCTGACCGTCGGCTTTGGCGACCACCTTGTTCTCGACAAGCTGAACCTCGATATCTATCGCGGCGAGATCCTGGGGTTCGTGGGCGCGTCGGGAGCCGGCAAGTCGGTGCTGATGCGGACCGTTCTCAGGCTTTTGCCCCGCCGCGGCGGCACGATCCGCATCCTCGGCGCCGACTTCGACAAGACGAGCGAGGCGGAGCGTCTTGCGCTCGACATGCGGCTTGGCGTGCTGTTCCAGCAGGGGGCGCTGTTTTCCTCGCTGACGGTTCTGGAAAACATCCAGGTGCCGATGCGGGAATACCTTGACCTGCCGCAGGCGATGATGGACGAGCTGGCGCGCTTGAAGATCGAGCTGGTGGGCCTGGCGCCGGAAGCGGCGGAGAAATTTCCCTCCGAGCTCTCGGGCGGCATGATCAAGCGCGCGGCTCTTGCGCGCGCGCTGGCGCTGGACCCGGATCTCGTCTTTCTGGACGAGCCCACGTCCGGCCTCGATCCGATCGGGGCTGCCGAATTCGATGAATTGATCGCCAAGCTACGAGACACCCTGGGACTTACCGTCTATATGGTGACTCACGATCTGGACAGCCTGTTTTCGGTCTGCGACCGCATCGCCGTGCTCGGCAAGAAGCGGGTGCTGGTCGAAGGGACGGTCGAGGACATGCTGGCGTTCGATGATCCCTGGGTGCAGGCCTATTTCAAGGGAAAGCGCGCCCGCACGATCGTGCGGTCGTAGCGCCACCGACTGGACGCCGCCCGCAGGGTGGGGTTGAATTGCCGCGTCCGAGCGCCGATTCCCGGTGCTTGGGTATTCTGCGACTGCGCACTTTGGCGGTTGCGGTGGATACGGATGGACTGAGAGATCTATGGAAACCAAGGCAAACTACGCAATCGTCGGGTTCTTCACGCTTCTGGTGATCGCGGCCGCCTTCGGGTTCGTCTACTGGATGTCACAATATGGACGCAGCGGCGAGATGGCGCCGCTGGCGATCCGTATCCCGGGGTCGGCCAACGGCCTCAGCGTCGGTTCGCCCGTACGCTTCAACGGTATTCCGGTCGGTTCGGTGCGCAGCCTAGCCATTGATTCAGACGATCCGCGCTATTCCATCGCGCTGACGGAGGTCTCCACAGAGGCGCCCGTCAAGCAGTCCACCTCCGCGGTCCTCGAAGTGCAGGGGCTGACCGGTGCGGCCTATGTCGAGCTTTCCGGCGGGCGGCCGGAGGACCAGAATATCCTCAAGATGGCTCTGGAGTCGGATGGGACGGCCGTTCTAATCGCCGAGCAATCGAGCGTCACCAATCTGCTTGCGACCGCCGACAAGATTCTCAAGCGTGCAGACGACGCCATTTCCGACGTGCAGGGTTTCGTGGCCGATGCGCGCGGACCGCTGACGACGACGATCCGCAATGCGGAGAAGTTCTCCGACGCACTGACGCGCAACTCCGGCAATATCGACAAGTTCCTGCAGAGCGTCGGCGGGCTGTCCGATACGTTCAGCAGCGTTTCGGGTCGCCTCGATTCGACGATGGCGGCGATCGATTCGCTGATCAAGGCCGTGGATGCGCAGAAGATCGACCGCGTCGTCTCCAACGTCGACAAGGTCACCTCGGACCTCGCCGCGGCGTCGGGGGAGGTAAAAGGCACCATCGAAAGCTTCAAGCGCACGGCGGATACCTTTGACGTCGTCGGACGCAACGCCACAGCAACGCTTGACAAGGTGGACAAGCTCGTCGCGGCCGTGGACAGCCAGAAGGTCCAGCTGACGATCAACGACATCAATGCCGCCAGCTCCGACGCCCGCCAGGCGATCGCCTCCATCCGGCAGGTGGCCGACAAGCTCGGTGCGCGCAAGGACGACATCGACCAGACGATCACGGACATTCGCCAGATGGCCGGCAAGCTGAATGCCGCTTCCAGCCGCGTCGACGGGGTTCTGGCCAAGCTCGACGGTTTCCTCGGTGAGGGCGATTCGCAGTCGCTGTTTGCGGACGCAAAGGCAACGCTGGAATCCTTCAAGCAGGCGGCTGACACGCTCAATGCACGGATCGGACCGATCGCCGACAATCTGCAGCGCTTTTCGGGCGGTGGCCTGCGCAATGTCGAGGCGCTCGTCGGCGAAACCCGTCAGACGGTTCAGAGCCTGCAGAACACCATCTCCGACTTCGACAAGAACCCGAGCCGGCTGCTTTTCGGCGGCGAAACGGTGAAGCAGTACGACGGCCGCACCCGCCGGTAACATTCATTCCCGGGGTGCTGCCGGATCACGCCGAACGCGATTAGCCGGCGTCTCTTCTCCCGCAGGTCCGCGGCAACCATTCCGAATGGCCGATTTGCATGGCATGGGCGGCGAATGAAGCGTGTGCCACCGCGTCGCACGCGCCGGCAACTGTGGCGACATTTCCACAGCGCGTGAGGCGATTGGCTTTCCTAGCATTTGTGCCTTCTGCCAGCGGTGACAGCCCGCTGCGCCGCTGCTACAGATTGCATATCGGAGAGATTCGCACAGCATGACGAGTTCTGAAACGGCGAGACGGGGATACGGGTGGACGACGAAGGTCGCGTTCGCGTTCCTGTCGCTATCGGTCTTGCCCGCCTGCGGCACCAAGCCCGTCAACGACACCTACAGCCTGACGTCCGTGCCCGTCGTCGAGGGGCGATCGGTCCGCGGGAAGCAGATCCTGGTTCCCGAGCCGACGGCACTGAAGGCACTGGGAAGCGACCAGGTCGTGGTGCGACCGACGACGTCCGAGATCCAGTATCTCGCCAAGGCGCAATGGAGCGATACGCTGCCGAAGCTGGTGCAGTCCAAGCTCGTCCAGGCCTTCGAGGCCTCCGGTGCGCTCGGCGGCGTCGGCAAGCCGGGTGAGGGGCTGGCGATCGACTATCAGGTCGTGAGCACGCTCAGGGCCTTCGAGGTGCGCACGAACGGGCCTGCGACGGCCGTCGTCGAACTATACGTCAAGATCGTCAACGACCGGAACGGCACGGTGCGGGCTCAGCAGCTGTTCCGGGCCACAGCGCCGGTCTCCGGCAGTGGCGGCCCCGCCTTTGTCTCCGCCCTCGATGCTGCCTTCGCGAGGGCCACAGCGGACATCGTCGGCTGGACGCTGAAGGCGATCTGACAGCCCGGCCAGGCACGTATCGGGGTTCCAGCAGGAACCGCGCGCGCCTGGATGGACAAGCCTCCGTTCCTCACCAATCTTCAGACCCTTTTCCCCTTAGAACGCGCTTCGTGTTACGAAGCCTGCAGCCATCTCTGCCGGAAGTAGGCATAGAGCGGTTCTGACAATCCGAAACGCTCCTGCAGCGTACCGCGAATGGCCGCGAAGTTTGCCGTGGATTGAGGTGATCGAACGAGCCGGTTCAGCCTGTCGCTGGAACGGCGCCGCCGCGTGTGGTGGCGATGATTTCGGATCACCGCTTGTGAACGATATGTGGGAATCTTGAGGGGCCTGCCACATGTAGGCGGCCGGCTGCCTGGCATGCGGGCCAGCCGCTGGCGTTTCTCTTTGGGCGCTACAACTCCTGCCGGGTGCAACGATGCCTGCGGCAGACCGACGCGAAGTCGTGCCGGATAGCCGTACCGGCACAGACTATTCTGGCGCCGGGTTGTCCGATTGCACAGGAACGTAGAGCAACCTGCGATGTCCTTCCTCGGTGAACGAGCCGCTCTTGCAAGGCGGTGCGCAAGCATCGCTACGGAGCGAAGCGGGCGGCGATCGAACAGTGAGGCCATTCAGAAAACAGAAACGGCCGCTCGCGCGGCCGTTTCCCCGTTATCGTTCGGCGTCACGTCTCAGTTGAAGCGACCGGCGGCATGCGCCAGCATGGTGTAGACCTTGCCGGTGTCCGACGTCAGGTAGGACTGCGTCAGAACCTTGTCGCGATCGTTGCGGGCGACGTCTGCCAGAAGTTTCTCGAAGTCGCTGATGTAGCGGTCGACGGCCGTGCGGAACTCCGGCTCGCGCTCGTACTTGCGCTTGATCTCGTCGAACGTCTGCTGGCCCTTCAGCGTGTAGAGGCGACGGGTGAAGACGTCGCGCTCGCCGCGCTGGTAGCGGCGCCACAGGTCGACGGAGGCATCGTGGTCGATGGCGCGGGCGATGTCGACGGACAGCGAGTTCAGCGATTCGACGACGTGATGCGGGTTGCGGGTGTCGGCGCTGCGCTGCGGCTGGTTCTCCTGCCGCTGCGGCTGGCCGAACTGCTGCTCCTCGCGGGAGGCGCCGCGCAGGAGGTCGCTCATCCAGCCACCGCCAGCGGCTGCCGGACGGGCGGCTTCGGCAGCGGCCGGCGTTGCCGGTGCCGCTTCACGGATCGTCGGGGATGCTGCGCGTTCGATGCCGAGCGTGCCGCGCAGTGCCGGGGCAGACTCTTCCTGACGCGGCTGCGGCGCAGGGGTGGAAACCTGCTGGATCGCCTGGGCGACCGTCTGGGCCGCAGTCGGACGTGGCGCCGGCCTGGAGATCTCGAGCCCGTGCGAGGACTTGCCGATGATGTCGGAAAGGTCCTGCAGGGCCTTGATCTGCTCGGATACGGCCCGACGCATGCTGGCTGCGTTTTCCTTGGCCTCCTCCGGCAGGTCGAAGGCGCCGCGCTTCAGTTCGGTGCGGGTCTGGTCGAGCTCGCGACGGATCTCGGACGCAGCGCGGCGAATCTCGTCGGTCGCGCCGGAGAACTTGCCGAGCGCATCCTCCACCGCTTGGCGAAGCGTTTCGCCCATCTGCTTGGTGGTCTCGTCGGACTTCTGGCTCGTCTCGGCGACCAGGCGATCCACGTCGGAAAGCGTCGCACCGACGCTGCCGCGCAGGCGGTTGGCGACGGAACGGCTGCGTTCCTCGGCGTTGGCGAACGCCTCCTCGACAGCCTTTCCGGCATCCTCGCCGGCGCGCGACAGGGTGTCGCGCAGCGTGTTCGACGCGGTCTGGGCGCGTTCTTCCGTCTCGCTCAGGAGGCGGCCGACATCGGCGAAGGACGCCTGAATGCCGCTGCGCAGATTTGTTGCGACCTGTCCGGAACGCTCTTCGGCGCGGGTAAAGGCACCCTCGACCATGCCTTCCAGCGAACGCATCGTGTTTTCGATTTCCTCGGAACGCTGGACCAGGCCGACCGACAGGTTGCGGAGCGCGTCCTGACGTTCCTCGAGCGTGCTGACGAGGTTGGACTGGGCGGCCGACAGCAGGTCGGAGGCCTGCGACAGCAGCTTGGAGTGGTCCTCGAAGCGTCCGACGATGCCGCCGATCTGTGACAACGTACCGGAGGCGACGTCCGAAAGGCGATCGATCTTGCCTTCCAGCAGGCGCGAGGTCGTCGAGACCATGTCGGCGGAGGCGCTGAAGCGTTCGCTCGAGGCGGTGAGCTGGTGATCGACCTTGGAGAGGGTCGACGTCGCCTCGCTGACGAGGTTCGCGATTGCATCGTTGCTGCCGGAAAGCCGGTCGATCAGGCTGAGAACACTACCTTGCAGGCTCGATTCGACGTCACCCAGGGCGCTCGCCGCCTGCTGCGTGCGGGCGGAGATCGCTTCGAGCGTGTCGTTGGTGCGGGCGGAGATCGCATGCAGAAGGGCGGAGTTTTCCGAACGCAGCCGGTCGGTGTTCTCCTGCATCGCGGCAGAAATTCGCTCGGCGGCCTCGCGGCCGGTGGCGGCATACTGATCGATGATCGGCTTGGCCTGCTCGTCGATCAGCCGGCCGAGTTCGGCCGAACGGCTCGCGAGCATCGAGTTGAGCTCGCGGGTGCGGTCGTCGAGCGTCGAGCGGATCGAGTTGCCGCGGGTATCCAGCGCCTTCTCGATGTCGGAGAGGCCGGTGCGGATCGACTGGCTGTGCCCCTCGATGCGGCCCTCGACTTCGGCAAAGCGGGTGACGGCAGCGCTCGTCGTCTCCTCGACGTTTCGGGTGAACGCCTCGTTGCGGGCGGCCAGGTTCTCGGCGAATTCCTCGCCGGCCCGGGAAATGGTTTCGGCCGCACGCTGCGCTTCCGTGCCCATGTCCTGGGCTGCGCGAGAGACCGCACCCCGCAGCGAACTGCTGAGGCTTGCGAATTCCTCGCCGGTCTTGGCGAGCGACTGGGCGGAGCGGACCGCCTCGGTGTCCATTTCCTGGGCTGCCTGCGTGACGGCCTGACGCAGCGTCTGCGCCAGTCCGGCAGCCTTGCCGTCGATCGTGCGGTTGACGTTTTCGAGGCCGATGGACAGGGCTTTGTCCATGGTGGACAGGCGTTCCTCGATGCGGCCGGTGCGTTCGTCCAGCGTTCCGGAAATACGGCTCGTCGCTTCCTCGGTCACGCGGTCGATCTCGGAAGCATGGCCGGTCAGCGTTGCCGAAATGCGCTGGGCGACGGCGTCGCTGGCGTTTTCCAGAGCGCCGATGCCGGAGGAAACCGCGCGGCCGATCGTGCTGGTGGAGGTGGAGGTCGCCCGCTCGATCTGGTCGAGATTGCCCGAGATCGCAAGGTTGATCGCATCGGCGGAAGCCGCCGACGCCCGCTCCAGCTCGCTGATGCTGCCGGAGATGGACGAGCCGATCTGCGCCGATGCATCGCTTGCAGCCCGCTCGAGATCGCTCAGGCGATCGGAGAGAGTGTCGGCGATACGGTTGCCGGCGGCGTCGACCAGGCCGGAAACGTGTTCCACGCTGTTCTGGATACGGCTTTCGAGTGCGCCGAGATTGCCTTCGATACGGCTGCCGGTGTTGTCCAGGCGGACGTTGACGTTGTTGAGCGTCGCATCCATCCGGTTGCCGAAGCTATCAGCAGCCTGGGTGATTTCCTCGGAAGCGGCGCTGAGGCGATCGGCCACGGCGCTTGCGCCATCACGGACTCGGCGTTCGAGGCTGGCGGCGCTCTCGTCGATCGTCTTGCGGAAATTCTCCTCGTGCTGCTCGAGCGACATTTCAAGCATGCCGGCGCTCGTGGCAATCGAGGTGCCGATGGCGGTCGCCTGGTCGCTCAGGGTATCCGAAAGCTGCTGCTTGCCGTCGGCAATCGCAACGTTGATCGCGTTGATGCGGTCGTCCAGCGTGGTGCGGATCTGCTCGTGCGTGGAGACCAGCGACCCGGCCAGTTCGGTGGCGCGCTCGGAAAGGGTGCCGGCGATTTCGGCGGCGCGGCCGGAGAACGCATCCGCAAACTCGGCCACCTGGCCGTGTAGGACACCGCCGATCTGCTGGGTGCCCTCTGAGAGGACGCCCTCGACGCGGTCGGCAGCCTCCGTCATGGCAGCCTTCATGGTCTGCGTGCTGCTGTCGAGCAGCGAGCCGAGCGCAGCCGTGCGGACGCTGACGACGTCGTCGATATCCTGGGCGGCGCCGGCGATCTGGCGGGCTGCGCCGGACACGGCGCTTTCGACGCGATCGGCCGCGCTGCGCACGGTCGATTCCAGCGCGCCACCGGACTGCTCGAGCATCGCCGCCAAGGCAGCGGTGCGCTCGGAAAGCGCGGTGTCGATACGGTTATGGCTTGCGGCGACCGACGACGTGATCTCGTCGGCGCGGCCTGCCAGTGCCTCTTCCATGCGCGTCTGCGCGGTGTCGATGCTGACGACGAAGCCAAGCGTGCGAGCGTCGAGCGCGTCGGTGAGGCGTTCCTCGCCGGCGGCGATCGTTTCGACCAGCCGGTCGGCGCGACCTGCCAGTGCCTCTTCCATGCGGGTCCGGGCGGTGTCGACGCTGGTGACGAAGCCGAGCGTGCGAGCGTCGAGCGCGTCGGTGAGGCGTTCCTCGCCGGCGGCGATCGTTTCGACCAGCCGGTCGGCGCGGCCTGCCAGTGCCTCTTCCATGCGGGTCTGGGCGGTGTCGACGCTGGCGACGAAGCCAAACGTGCGGGCGTCGAGCGCGTCGGTGAGGCGTTCTTCGCTCGCGGCGATCGTTTCGACCAAACGGTCAGCGCGGGCGCCGAAGCCGCTTTCAAGGCGATCCTGGGTCTGGCTAAGGCCGCCGAGTAGGGCGTCGGTACGCTCGCTCAGGGCGGACTGCATCTTTTCGTGGGCGTCGACCAGCGAGCCCTGAAGACGCTTTTGGGCGTCCTTCATGACGCTGCGCATCTGCTCCTGGGCGCCGTCGACGGACGCGCGGATCTGGTCCGCATGGCCCTTGACGGCGCTTTCGAAGACCTCCTGCCCAGTGCCGAGCGCGGTGGTGATGGCGAAGGACTGGTCGGTGAGCGTCGTGCCGATACGTTCGATGCTCGAATTGAGGATACCCTCAATTGCTTCGTTGCCGCCGCTGATGGTCTCGTTCAGGCGGCCGAGGCTTTCCATGAGCTTGGTGTCGAGCGAGCCGGCGCGCTGGTCGAACGCTTCGGCGAAGTCCGACAGCCGCTGGTCGAATGCACCGGCGACATGGCCGATCGTCGCCTGCAGCTTCTCATCGAAGAAGCCGGAGCGAAGGTCGAGATCCATGATGGTGTCTTCGGCGGCGCTCTTGAGGTTCTGGCGGAACTGCGCCCCCTTCTCGTCGAGGGTGGCGTTCATCGTCTGGATCACGTCGTCGAGGCCGCTGGTGATCGCGTGCTGGCCGACAGTCAGGCTTTCGTTGATCTCGCGGGTGCGGGCGATCAACGTCTCGTTGAGCTGGCGGGCGCGCTCATTGAGCGCGGCGTTGAGCTTTTCGGTGTTCGCATCAAGCGATGTTGCACGGGTCTCGAACTGCTTGAGCAGCGCTTGCCCCTGCTTGTCGAGGGTTGAGGAGAGGTTCTCCAGACGATTGTCGAACTCGTTTGCCAGCGCGAAGCCCGAAGAGTTGAGCGTCGACAGCAGCGAGTCGGTGCGCGCGGCCAGCATGGCGCCGATCGTCTGCGTCGCGCCGTCGGACTTCTCCATCAGCATGGCGGAGCGGGTATCGATCATCGCGGCGAAGGCCTCGCCCGAGGTGGCGATGCGCGAGGCGATGTTCTCGCTTGCCGATTCCAGGTCCTGGCGAAGCTGTTCGTTGGCGCTCGAAATGGTGGTGCGGATGCGTTCGGAGTGATTGACGATCGCCTCGCGCTCGGTGCCGAGTTCCTGCACCAGCGTGCGGACGCGGATCTCGTTGTCGGCGTAGCTGCGCTCCAGCGCATTGACTTCGGAATGGACGAGCGTCTCGAGTTCGGTGGCGCGCGCGATGGTCCGCTCGATGCCTTCGTTCATGGCCGAGACTTCGCGGCGGACGGCCTGGCCGACGGACATGATGCGCTCGGCGGCGACCGTTTCCGGCTCGGAGAGGCGCAGGGCGACCTCGGCCATCGAGCGGGCTGCGTTGCGCAGTTCCTGGGCACGGGAGATCATCGTCGCAAAGGCGAAGAAGAGCATGATCGGCATGATGATCGCGACCAGCATGCCGATTGCGCCGGGCAGGGCGATCAGATCGGCGACCGAGCGGATCTGCCAGATCTGCGGCGCATAGAGAAGGTTGGCGATGCCGAGGCCGCCGATGACCCAAAAGGCAGAGATCAGCGCCGCCATGCGGATCGCCGAACGGCTGGAGCGCATTTCGAGTGTGCGCAAGATCGCGGCCGGGGACTTGCGGGAGGCGTCGTTGGCCGGCGTAAAGGCCGGGCTCTTGGGGGCGGGTTCGGGCGAGGCGGCTTTCTTCTCGGCCTTCTCCGTCTGTGCGCTGGCACGCATGGCCGGCTTGAGCGCGGCATCGGCGCTATTCGCAGCCGCCGTGTCTCTCGTCGAACTTGCCGATGCCGAACTTGCGGGAGGCGTGGGGGCCGGATTTTCTGGTGTCGCCGGTGCGAGATCGTCGAAGTCGATTTTCAGCGCTTCTTCCAGGGCCTGGAAGGCGGTGTCGTCGATCGACTCTGTTGTTTTCTTCGTCGCCATGCGAATACGCCTCGTTACATTGTACGGAAGCGATATGGGTCTCCTGCCGCCAAGTCAGGTGACCGAACCGTCCTTCCGATCGCGGCGGGTGCCAGATGCAGAGGCATCATGCCGTCTGCGGCGTGCCCGCCACTTCCTACTCTAAACGCGTCTGATAACCCGAAATTCTTAAGGCTGTTACCTTTGGAATTCGTTTATCCACCAGGACTGCCCCCCGATCTGGGATGAACATGTCCTAATCGTATCGTAGTGACACATTAGCGTGTCTCGCACAATTGACGGGCATGACGGCAGGTATGGTTCCTAACAGAAAGTTAATGGCAAAATCCGGTGTATCATAGCGGAAAGACACGAAATTCGCACATTCCGGCAACCGTTAACCATAGTTGGCGAATTTCGCGCGCCGGCGGGGACGGATTTACCTGAGCGCACATCTCTCGCATCCAGACTGCATTGGCCGGCACGAGCGGGCGGCGCGGTTGCCAAGGGCACGAAATCGCCTGGTCGCACCTTCAGGGCTTTGCGGCCACGCGCAGAAACTGGTCAGGAGATATCGCCATGATAGCAGAAGGCACGCTTTCGCAGTCGGCTCCGGCATGCGCCGGAACGAAGCCGGCGCCGGCGGTCGATCTCGACCATCTGGCACGGCAGACGATGGGGGACGACGACATCCGACGCGAGGTGCTGATCCTGTTCGTGGAGGTCGCCGACGGTGTCCTGGCCGAGCTTGCCACCGCCGACGAGGCGAACCGCGGCGCGCTGGCGCACCGGCTGCTGGGGGCCGCGCGCGGTATCGGTGCGCATTCAGTCGCCGCAGCCGCGCAAGTGCTCGAAGACGAGCCGGCCTCTTCGAGAGGTCTGAGCGACCTGGCGGAAGCCGTCTCTTCCGCAAAGGCGTTCATCGCGGGTCTGCGATAGGCGAGGCCGCCGCATCCTGTCCTCCGGCAGGGAACCGTTGTGACGCAGGATGAACAGCGCCTGCCGCCGTTGTGCTGGCGCAGGCCCCGGCGGGCGGGCGATGTTGACTGTCGTTTGGAATTGTTGGAAGTAACCGGCAACGCAATACAGCGTCTTCCTTCGGGAGTTGCAGGCGCAGCATGCCCGCATTCGACGCGATACGAAACAATCGATCCGGAATTCACGATGACCAAGCTTACAATCGTCGCATTCGATGGAACCGCCAACGATCTGGAGGTGGCCAACGGTTCAACCGTCATGGAAAATGCGGTGCGCAATTCGATCCCGGGGATCGAGGCCGAATGCGGCGGGGCGTGTGCCTGTGCGACCTGTCATGTCTATGTCGACGAGAAATGGACCGAGATCGTGGGACCTCCGGAAGCGATGGAGGAGGACATGCTCGACTTCGCCTATGACGTCCGCCCGACGTCACGGCTCAGCTGTCAGATCAAGATGTCCGATGCGCTGGATGGCCTTGTGGTCCATGTGCCCGAGCGCCAGGGCTGAGCGGCATTGCGCCGTCCTGCCGTGTGCGCGAGCCTGTGAGGGCTGGCGGGTGCGGCGATGACGGGCGGCGAAAACGCTGACGTGCTGATCATCGGGGCTGGGCCTGCGGCGCTGTTTGCCGTCTTCCAGCTCGGCATATACGGCCTGCGCTGCCACCTGGTGGATGGGCTGGACAAGGCAGGTGGCCAGTGTGCCGTGCTTTATCCGGACAAGCCGATCTACGACGTGCCGGGCTTTTCGCAAATCGACGGCGACGAACTGACCGAGCGGCTTCTGGCGCAGGCCGCACCCTTTGAACCCCGTTTCCGCTTCGGCCGCACGGTCATGGACGTCGCCCCCGTAGGCCATGGGCGGTGGGAGCTGCGGCTGGATGACGGCACTTGCATCCGGGCCGGCTATGTCATCCTTGCGGCGGGCCTCGGGCTTTTTTCGATGCCAGCCGGTGGACGCACCGATGAGGCGCAACTCGTTCCCGGCCCTGTCGCGGACTGGCCGTTCGCGCGTGGTCGCGCCGGTTTCAGCGTCGATCCGGCGACATACGAAACGTCATGTGCGGGCATCTTTGCGATCGGTGACGCCTGCGACTACCCCGGCAAGGTCAAGCTCATCCTGTCGGGATTTCACGAAGCCGCTCTCGCAACGCAGGAAATCCGCAAGCGCGTGGCCGGCGGCGGGCGTGTTCCGATCGAATATACGACGACATCGAAGCGAATTTGGGAGCGGCTCGGGCGGAGTTGAGGACAGGTTCCAAAAAAGTGCCTCGCCGGTCCAAGGACAAGCGAGGCGAGGAGGGCGCATCGTTAGCTCGCGTGGGAGGTGACGCCAGCATCACAGAGAGGACGCGCCAGGAGAAACCGCAAAAAATCCGCAAACTTCCTTTCGAAAACTGCTTGAAGTCTTCGAACATTTGTCATTTGCCAAATTATGCCGATTCGCCCCTTCACGCTATCGCTAGAATTCACCATTCATTTTGTGGGCTGATCCGTGCCGAAAGCGTTCACCACAGGACGCGCGGTGCAGGTCTACTGCGTCCGCTCAAGACGATGGGTCAGAAGCCGCAGCATGCGCTCGTTGAAATTGTGGGCCTCGACGCGGTCGAAGCGGGCCTGATCCTTGTCATGCGCCTCCACCGCGGCGGCGGTGATGCGATCCACCCTGGCCTGCAGCCTGGCGCAGTCCTTTTCGGGGCGCAGCGCCTTCAGGGAGCGTTCGAGGTCGCGGGCGTGGTTGCGGGCGATTTCCGCATGGCGCTCCTCGTGGCGCTTGATGTCGGACGAAAGCGTATCCCAGATCAGGCCGAGCGACTTGGAAGCGGAACGGCGATGTTTCCAGCGTGGCAGGATGATATTGGTCGTCAGCGTGACCTTTGTATCGCCGACATAGCATTTTCCGCCTCGCTTGACGTAGGTGACTGAACCGCCAAAACGGATGCGCGTGGCGCCGGGATGGCGCGAACCGGTGTTCTTCATCTTCGGGCCGCGCTTGCTGAGTTCGTCGTCAAGCTCGGCTGCAGTACGTCCGCCGACCGAGAAATAGGAGAAGGTCTTGTTGGTGATCGTATCGCCATGGGACGGCGTTGCTACGGCGGCCAAGGAGGCAAGAACCAGGAGCGGGCGGAGCTTCTTGGCGATGGACTGCATGTTTTTCCTCGGGCGCCGTGTCGGTCGGTCTGTGAGATGGCGCCACTCTAGGCGGGTTTATTGTTCAAAGGTTTAATGCTGTCGCGGTCGCTGTGGACGGTCGCCGCCGATGGCAGTTGAACTCGACCTGAGCTTGGGGCATAGCCTCAGCGCGCGCAACAGCTTTCCGGACTGATCGCGTCCTGTTGAAGGAGCTTGCCATGTTCTCAGCCTTCGCGCCTTTCGAGCCTTTCCAGTGGTCCCTTGCACACGGACGTAGCCTGCTACTAGGGCCTCAAGGCCTGATCATGGCAATCGTGAACGTCACGCCCGATTCTTTTTCCGATGGCGGACGCCACGATACGGTCGACAGGGCAGTCGAATATGCGCTGCGCTGTCTGGAGCAGGGGGCGCACATCGTCGATATCGGCGGCGAATCCACCCGCCCCGGCGGGGCATCGGTTTCGGCCGGCGAGGAGCAGGACCGTGTGCTCCCGGTCATCGAAGCGCTTGTGCGGGCGGGGCAGGCGGTGATTTCCATCGACACCTACCGCGCCGAGACCGCGCGGCTGGCAATCGCCGCCGGCGCCCATATCGTCAACGACGTGCACGGCCTGCAACGGGAACCAGCGATCGCCGAAGTGGCGGCGGCGACCGGCGCCGGACTCTGCATCATGCATACCGGGCGCGACCGGCAAAAGCTGGCCGACGTCATCGAAGACCAGTTCTCCTTCCTGGAAACATCCCTGCGGATCGTCCGCGAGGCGGGCGTTGCCGACGGCGCGATCGTGCTCGATCCCGGTTTCGGCTTTGCCAAGGATACCGACGAGAACATCGAGCTGATGGTTCGCTTCGAAGAGCTGTCGCGATTTGCGCGGCCGATCCTCGTCGGCACCTCGCGCAAGCGGTTCGTCGGTGCGGTCACCGGGCGCGATGCCGCCGACCGTGACGCCGGCACCGCGGCGACGACGGCGCTGCTGCGAATGGCGGGCGCGGCGATTTTCAGGGTCCACGATGTCGCAATCAACAGGGATGTGCTCATGATGGCTGATGCTATGGTGGATGCACGACTTAGGCTTTGCGGGCGCACGGGCGCCTGAAGAAAGAACGCAAGATGACGACGATCTACACCATTACGCTCAAAAACTGCGCGTTCTTCGCCCGGCACGGACTGCACGACGCCGAGGAGTTCCTCGGCCAGCGCTTCTTCGTCGATGCCGAACTGGAGGTCTCGCCGTCGCAACCGCTTTCAGACGACCAGATCGAATCGACGGTGGACTACGGCGTGGCCTTCGAGGCGATCGAGGCGATCGTGACGGGACGCCGCCGCTTCCTGATCGAGGCGCTGGCGCAGGAGATAGCGGTCGCGCTCTGCGCGCGCTTTCCGCAGATCCGGCGGGCCAAGATTTCCGTTCGCAAGCCGAACGCGCCGGTGGCCGGTGTGCTCGACTACGTGCAGGTGACGGTCGATCATGTCGTCTGAGGTAGGGCCCCATCGCGCGACATTGGGGCTGGGCGGCAATATCGGAGATCCAGTTGAGGCGATGCGCAAGGCACTTGCCGGTCTCGACCGGCGGGGGGATTGCGGCGTTCTCGCCGTTTCGCGCCTCTACCGTACGCCGCCATGGGGAAATACCGACCAGGACTGGTTCTTTAATGCCTGTGCGCTGATTTCGACCGATCTTTCGCCCGAGGCGTTGCTCGACGCCTGCCTTTCGGTGGAGCGGGAGATGAAGCGCGAGCGCATCGAGCGCTGGGGGCCGCGGACGATCGATATCGACGTGCTGACCTACGACGACGTGACGCTTGCCGGCGAGACGCTGGAAATTCCCCATCCGCGCATGACGCAGCGCGGCTTCGTGCTGATGCCGCTTGCCGATATCGCGCCGGATCTCGTCGTGGCGGGCAGCCCGGTCTCGTCATGGCTCGCGCAGGCCGACGTTACGGGCATCGAGCGGGCAAGCGACGATGGCAACTGGTGGCGAAAAGCGGCCGATCCTACTTGATCGAGCCGACCGCCATCGTATCGACCTTGCGGTTCAGTGACATGCCGATCACCGGCACCATCTTGTCCTCGACCTTGACCGAGATCGTGATGTTCATCGTGTTGTCGTCCTGGAGGCGGGCGATCATGGCGCCGTTCAGCTTCTGGCGGTTGATCGCGACGACGACCTTGTCGCCGGAGACGTTACCCGACAGGATATCCAGCCCCTTGCCGGCCGCGCCGTCGAGGAACTTGCCCTTGTAGGTTCCGCCTGCACGGGTGATGAGCGCGGACATCGGCTGCTTGAAGACGCCGACGCGGCAATGCCCGTCGAGCTTGATGCCGGTGCCCTCGGACACTTCGGAATCACCGCTGAGATTGCAGGTGAACTTCGTGCCCTTGTACTTTCCGGCGACGATTTCGCCCGGGCCCTGCCAGTTTCCGCTCACCTGATCGAAGAACGCCTTGTCGCGCTCGGCAGCCTGCACCGGGGTTGCGACGGTGGAGGCGGCGAGGAGAGCCGCTGCGGCGCCGCGGGCAATCAAAGAGGTGCGCGAGTACATGAACGATCCTTGACGGGCTGGTCGATTGTTGGGTTCAGCCTTGCGCTAAAATGGTTAATGAACGGTTTCGCGTGGGGCTCGGCAGCATCGTTTTGAGGCGGCTTGCAGCGGTTGTCCACCGGCCCGTGCCGCGCGCTACACCGTTTCCTTGCCCTTGCCGCCGAGCGCTGCGGGGGCGAGGTCGGAAAGGAAATCGCCGATGCCCGGACGCCTCAATGCGCGGAAGGGCATGGGGCGGCAGAGGTCCATGGCGGCAATGCCGATCCGGGCCGTCATCAGCCCGTTGATCACGCCTTCGCCGAGCCGTGCCGAGAGCTTCGATGCCAGGCCGTGGCCAAGGACCTGCTGGACGAGGCTGTCGCCGACGGCGATCGAGCCGGTGACGGCGAGGTGGGCGATGACGTCGCGCATCAGGCGCAGCATGCCGAGACTGCCCGGCCTGCCACCGTAAAGCTCTGCCATGGCGCGGATCAGCCGGCTGCTTTCGAACAGAACGTAGCCGAGATCCACGAGCGCCCGCGGCGAGACCGCGGTGACGATCGAGACCCGTTTGGATGCGGCGAGGATGAGGGCGCGGGCCTCGCGGTCGAGCGGCGCCAGCATCTCGCGCTCGGCGAGATCGAGGAGATGCGGTCCGTCGATGATCTCCCCTTCGGTTTCCAGCAGGCGGGTTCGCCCGCGGGCCGTCTGCGGCCGGCCGGCAAAGAGATGGACGAGTCGGGCGACGACCTTTCTGGCGGGCGCGGGGGCAGGCAGGGCTGCGGCCTCCATCGCTTCCTGCTTGATGTCCTGCACGGCCGCCAGCCGACGCAGGCCGAAGAGCTCGCGCGCCACGAGGGCAAGGACGGCAAGGACACCGACCGTGGCAGCACCCACGGCGAGATAGCCAAGCCCGTCGCTGCGGGTGAAAAGGTCACGGATGAGGCTGTCGATCCACAGGCCGACCGCAAGCGAGAACAGGATGCCGAATGCGGCGGAGGCAACCTTGCCGAGGGTCAGCCGGCGTCGCCGCGGAAGCGCCTCTTGCGGCGGGGCGAGCTCAGGCAGGTCGATCGTCGTCGCCGCGAACGGATCGTCCGTGTCCGGCGTCAGGATCAGGCCCTCGTCATGGTGCGAGGGTGCGCGCGGCGTCCTGCGGGCTTTCGGTTCCTTCTGTTCGCCTTGCGGATCGTCGGGGATGGCAAAGGCTGCGGGACGCCGGCCGGCGTTGGGTTTGTCGGTCATGCCAGCCGGTCTCCGATCAGATACTGCATCGCGCGGTCGAGCCGGATGTGGGGGATTGCGAGCCTGAGTTCGCCGCCGGGCGCCTCCATTTCCGGCGGTCGGAAGCGGACGAAGTTGAGTGTCGGCGCCAGCGGTTCTTCGGAATTCGATTCAATGGCTTGAAAAAATGAATCCGGATTCTCCGGCAAGTCACCGGGAAATATGGCGGTTTTCCGCTTTCCGTCGAAGGTCTCGCCGTCGATGCACTCGCCCGCAATCGGCGTGCCGACGATGACGGGAAGCGTCGTGCCGTCCTGCTTGACCGTCGCCTCGCGGGTGGCGCGGACGGATGCCAGCGCCATCACTTCCACGCCCGCGCCACTGAGACCAATGCGATTGATCGCGCGGTCGACGAGCCGGCGCGTCAACGCCTCCAGATGCGGATGGCTCTCGTGATGGAGGTGATCGGCCTTGGTCGCCGCCACCACCACGCGATCGATGCGGCGTGTCAGGAACGAGGACAGGAATCCGTTTGCGCCGGGGCGGAAGCACGCCATGACGTCGCCGAGCGCGCGTTCGAGATCCTGCACGGCTTCCGCGCCGCGGTTGACCGCCTGCAGCGCGTCGATCAGCACGATCTGGCGATCCAGGCGCGCGAAGTGTTCCCGGAAGAACGGCTTGACAACATGGGCCTTATAGGCCTCGTAGCGGCGCTCCATCATGGCCCAGAGCGACCCCTTCGGTGCCCGGCCTTCCGGTAGTTTCGGCAGCGGCGCGAAGGTGAGCGCCGGCGAGCCTTCCAGATCGCCCGGCATCAGGAAGCGGCCGGGTGGCAGCGTCGACAGAGACCGCTCGTCGGACTTGCAGGCTTTCAGATAGGCCGTGAAGGCTTGCGCGAGGCGGCGCGCATCCGCCTCGTCGGCGGGGGCGCGTGCATCTGACAGCGCCATGGCGGAGAACCATTCCGCCGACAGGACGCGGCGGATCCCGGTCTGCGCGAGCGCAATCGTCGTCTCGCTGAAGGTGCGGAAGTCCTGCGCGAGCAGGGGCAGGTCCAGCAGCCATTCGCCCGGATAGTCGATCACGTCGACCGAAAGGCGGCCGGGAGACCACAGCCTTCCCCAGCCGCTGGCACTTTCGTAGTCGAGCGTGATGCGCAATTGCGAGATCGCGCGCGTCGAATCCGGCCAGACCCGTTCGCCGACGAGCGCGCGGACGTGGTCCTCGTACTGGAAGCGGGGTACGGCATCGTCCGGCTGGGGCTCGAGGCGGACGCGCGAAATGCGGCCGGAGCGCATGGGTTCGAACAAGGGCAGGCGGCCGCCGTTCAGCAGATTATGCACGAGTGAAGAGATGAACACGGTCTTGCCGGCGCGCGAAAGGCCCGTCACGCCGAGCCTGATCGTGGGGTTCACAAGGCTGGCGGCGCGGTCGCCGAGGTTGTCGAGTGCGATCAGCGCATCGTCAGCAAGGTTGGTCAGTGTCGGCAATCGCTTCTTCCACGTCGGTCGGCTTCAATGGCGATATAGGTGCCGGCGTCAGCCGGGAAAAGGCGAGGACGACTGAAATGCCGCTACCAGCCACTCAGCGGCCGGAGCGCGGCGTCATGAAGCATGAGAGGCGGCCGCCCGAATAATCCCTGTCGCTCGGCCGGCGGTCGAAGTCGATCGTAGCGAGTGCTGCCGTCGGGAAGCCGTTCGGGGCGGTTGCATCGGCGATCGGCTGGCCAACGACGATTCGGAAGAATTCCTCCACCATCGGATTGTGGCCGACGATCAGCACAGCAGTTTCCTCGCGCTCCGCAAAGGCGACTTCCGCATAGGAATCGATCGTCCCGCCATACAGTGTGTCGACATATTGGATCGGCAGGTCCTCACCGAAGACGCGGCGCAGCGGTTCTGCCGTTTCCTTGCACCTGATGGCGGTGGAAGAGATCACGAGCTGGGGATGATAGCCCTGGTCGGCCATTTCGGCGGCGATCACTTCCGCTTCCGCATAACCCTCGTCGTCGAGCGTGCGGTCGAAATCGGTTTTTCCGGGGGACGCCCAGCCTGCGCGTGCATGCCTGAGCAGGTACAATCTGTAGACGCCTGATGCCGTCGCTGCCAAGTCCAGGTCCTCTTTGCCCGCCGCGCTGCCTTCGCGTTTCGTTTTCGATCCGCCAGCAAAAAAGATCAACTCATTTTGCTTCCCTGGCAAGGCGGGGAACCAAATAGATCGGCTATCCGTTACTTGCCTGCGCCGGAGGCGCTTGACGCGTCGACGGAAGGAACGGCGAACATCCCTGTGGAAGGCGCGACTGACGCGGCGTGAACCCGGCAAACGGGCGAAAGTTACAAGCTGCTGTTATCGTGATGAAATATTAGCCGGATAGACTGAATTTCGAGCAGATTCAAAAATCGGTTTACAAGATCAGTCAGGCTTGAATCGGCTCTTTCAGAGGGATATACAGCGCCCTTGAGATGTTCTTCAGGAGAATCGCGTTGAGTGAGAAGATCGATCTTAGTACCTTTGTCCTCAATGAAGACGAAGAGTTCATGAATGCCAACCAGCGTGCCTACTTTCGAGCGAAGTTGAACGCCTGGAAAAACGACATTCTGCGCGAGGCGCGCGAAACCCTCGATCACCTCGCCGAAGAAAGTGCCAACCATCCCGACCTTGCGGACCGGGCATCCTCCGAAACCGACCGTGCCATCGAACTGAGAGCCCGCGATCGACAGCGCAAGTTGATCTCGAAGATCGACGCAGCCCTGCAGCGGCTCGACGAAGGCACCTACGGCTATTGCGAGGAAACCGGCGAGCCGATCGGTCTCAAGCGCCTCGACGCCCGACCGATTGCAACGCTGTCGATCGAGGCGCAGGAGCGCCACGAGCGTCGCGAGAAGGTCTACCGCGACGAGTAATCGCCTGTGGCGTGCGACGAGGAGGTCGTCACGCGGTCTGGTGCATTGCTCGAGCGTTCACAGTCTGTCCCTGTCAAAAAGGGACGAACAAAAGCCCGCCGGCTGTCGTCGGCGGGCTTTTCTGTTTCGACCGGGATCGTTGGACGTTGAAGGAGGCGGTGGACATCCACCGGCTGCGGCATCGCCGGCTCGGGATAGGTTGCTGACGTGGCGAGCGATCTCAGGCGCCGTACCCCGGCTTGGCGTGGTTGCGGCGGTATTCACCTTGCGACCAGCGCCGAAAACATCCGGTCGGCGCTGGGCCTTTTCAGGAGTTGCGGGTGACGGATATCTCGCCGAGCAGGCGCGCCATCTCGGCCTCGGTTTCCTCGCGGCTTTTGGGCTGTTGCGGGCCTGCCTCGGGTGCTGCCGGTTCCGTTCGCGTGCCAGGGGCGACACTGCCGGTGCTGCGCGCCGGTGCGGTGGCGATCTCCTGCTCCAGAATGCGCTCGAATTCGCTGACCAGCGCTGCATTCTCGACCGCCGGTCGTTGCGGTTCGACGGCCGGAGTCTGCGGCTGCGCCGGTGACGGCGTTGGCATGGCCTGCGGCGCAAGGCGTTCGCTGCCGGTGCCGACCGGACTTGTCAGGACGCGATCGCGGGCGCGATCGAGCGCATCGATGGCATTGCGTTCAAGCGACGGCGCAGGTGCATGGACCGGCTGGAGTGACGGGGCGGGCGGCGCGGCGCGCGCGGGCGCGGCCTCCGGCAATGGCTGGCTCGCGCGCGGCGTGGCGACAGCGGGGCCGGTGTCTGCGCCGTAGAGCATGTTTCCCATCGCAGAGATGCCGCTTGCAGGCATTGGCGGTGCCGGCTGTTCGGCGCGCGTCGGCAGGACGGTCGCAGTCGTGCGCACAACAGCCGGTGCAGACGGAACAGCAACCGCGGCGGGGGCGGGGCGGGCCGCAACAGTGGCCGGTGCCGGTTCCTGGGCGGGGATGATTGCGGCAATCGCCGGCTCCGCCGGCATCGGCTCGCTCGGCATGGGCGCAGCGATGGTGCCGGAAGTTGCTGTTTCCGGTGCGTCGGCTTGCGTTGGGGCGAGGATGCGGCTTTCGATTACGATGTCGGTCGGCCCGCCGATCATCAGCAGGTGTTCGACATCGTCACGCCTGACGAGGACGAGCCGGCGGCGCGTATCGACGGCGGCGGCATCCAGCACGGAAAGCCGGGGCTGGCGGTTGCGCCCGCCACGGATGAAAGGCGATGACGGGCGGCGCCGGACGATCCACAGCACCAGCGCCAGGCAAGCCAGGCCAAGCAGAACGGCGAGTGCGGCAACCAGGAACTTCGTGCCGTGTTGAGCGATGGTCTCCTCGAACATGAAGGCTAACTCCTTGGCCACAGGTTGCGTTCATTTGACGGCTTTTTTCGGGCTCGCACAAGTTCGGCGGGCAGGTTGTCCTCTAACGGCTGGCACCGGCCCACGCAATCGCCGGCCGGGACATAGCAGTGAGCGAGCGATATTCCCTGTGAATTGGGGCTTGCAGCTTTCATTCCTTTGCTTTTTGGGTTTCCCTCAAAAAGCTAAAGTGATTCCAATGGCTCCCGCGCCGCGCGGCCTTCAGGAGTTTCAGGCCAAGAGAGAGGGCGATGTCTAAGATCCGGCAGGAGGTTGAGTATCACGCACCGATCGTCGAGCGGAGCAGCCGGCCGGGCGTGATCCTGAGGATCGTGCTTCTGGCGATCGTGCTGACGGCTTCGGCAGGCGCCTTCATTCTCTTCAAGAACCAGCTCGAGAACGAAATCGTGCTCGGCATTCTCGGCGTGCTCGCGATGGTGGGCATATTTTTCTTCGTCTCGGCCATGATCGGTTTCATCGAGATCATGCCGCAGTCGCGCCCGGACGAACTGGCCCGCACCTTCGTCGATACCCAGCCGGACGGTACGCTGATCACCGATCGCAAGGGCCGCATCATCTATGCCAACGCCGCCTATGGCGCGCTCACCGGTGCTGCGCACGAAAACGAGGCGCAGACGCTGGAGACGTTGTTCTCGCGCGACCGGGAAGCCACCGAATCGGTCTACCGCCTGACCAACGGCCTGCACGAGGGCAAGGAGGGAGCGGAGGAGTTCCGGCTGCTGAAGCCGCTGAACACCGCCGTTGCGGGCGGAACCGGTGCCCGCTGGTACCGGCTCAAGGCCCGGATCCTGCCCAATCGCGAGCGAAGCGGACCGTCGCTTTATGTCTGGCAGATCGCCGACATCACCTCCGAACGCGACGACCAGGAGCGCTTCTTCAAGGAGCTTCAGAACGCGATCGACTATCTGGACCATGCGCCTGCCGGTTTCTTCTCCGCCGGGCGCAAGGGTGAGGTGGTCTATCTCAATGCGACGCTGGCCGACTGGCTCGGCATCGACCTGACGAAATTCCATCCCGGAACGCTGTCGATGGGTGATCTCCTCGCCGGCGAGGGACTGGCCCTGGTGCAATCGGTGCAGGCCGAGCCGGGCGCGAAGAAGACCGTGGTGCTCGACCTGGACCTGCGCAAATCGAACGGCCAGAGCCTTCCGGTCCGCCTCGTCCACCGTGTCACCGCCAACCGCGACGGTGCGCCCGGCGAAAGCCGGACCATCGTGCTTGCGCGCGACGTGACCGACGACAGCGACCAGTCGGCCTCGGTGGCCGCCATGCGTTTCACGCGCTTCTTTAACAATACGCCGATGGCGATCGCCTCTGTCGACGGCGACGGGCGCATCCTGCGCACGAACGCGCCGTTCCTGAAACTGTTCTCCGGCGTCGTCTCGCGCGACGACATCGACAAGGGCGCGCGGCTGGAAAGCATCGTGCATGTGACCGACCGGTCGCGGTTGGAGGCAGCGCTTGAGGCAGCGCGCGACCGCCAGGGCGACATCGCGCCGATCGATTCGCTGCTTCCAGGCGACGAAGGACGCCATTTCCGCTTCTATGTGAATGCCGTCATCGACCAGAACGACCAGTCCCCCGAAGAGGCCGCGATCGTCTATGCCGTCGAGATTACCGAGCAAAAGGCGCTCGAGAAGCAGATGGCGCAGACGCAGAAGATGAATGCGGTCGGCACGCTTGCCGGCGGCATCGCGCACGACTTCAACAACGTGCTGACGGCGATCCTGCTCTCTTCCGACCACCTGCTGCTGTCGGCGCGGCCGGCCGATGCCAGCTTTGCCGATCTGATGGAGATCAAGCGCAACGCCAACCGGGCCGCGGTGCTGGTGCGCCAACTGCTGGCGTTCTCGCGCAAGCAAACCATGCGCCCGACCGTACTGCAGATGACCGACGTGATCGGCGACCTGCGCATGCTGGTCGACCGGATGACCGGTACCAACGTCAAGATCGAGGTAGACTACGGACGCGATCTGTGGCCGGTGAAGACGGATCTCGGCCAGTTCGAACAGGTGCTGGTCAACCTGGCGGTCAACGCCCGCGACGCGATGCCGGACGGGGGAACCATCACCTTCCGCACACGCAACGTCGAGGCGGCGGACGTGCCGGCGCTCGGCTACCGCGAATTGCCGGAAGGCGACTATGTCGAGATCGACGTCATGGACCGCGGCACCGGCATTCCGCCGGAAATCCGCGACAAGATCTTCGAGCCCTTCTTCACGACCAAGGAAGTGGGCAAGGGCACCGGTCTCGGCCTGTCGATGGTCTACGGCATCATCAAGCAGAGCGGCGGCTACATTTTCGTCGATTCGGAAGTGGGACGCGGCACGATGTTCCGCATTTTCATGCCGCGCCATGTCGAAGAGATTCCCGCACCGGCGCTGCAGGCCCCTGGCGTGTCCGGCGGCGAGGCTGTACCGCGCGCCGTTCCTGCGCCGACAACCGATCCCGCCAAGGAGCCGCGCGACCTGACCGGTTCGGCCGTGGTTCTGCTCGTCGAGGACGAAGAGGCGGTGCGCCGTGGGGGCAAGCGCATGCTGGAGACCCGCGGCTACACCGTGCACGAGGCTGGCTCCGGGGTGGAGGCGCTCGACATCATGGAAGAGCTCGGCGGCGCAGTCGATATCGTCGTGTCCGACGTCGTGATGCCTGAAATGGACGGGCCGTCGCTGCTGCGCGAACTGCGCAAGAACTACCCCGACCTGAAGTTCATCTTCGTTTCCGGCTATGCCGAGGATGCCTTTGCCCGCAACCTCCCGGCGGACGCGAAATTCGGCTTCCTGCCGAAGCCGTTCTCGCTGAAGCAACTGGCCGAGGCCGTGCGCGAGATGCTGGACGGATAGGACCGAATCGGTGACCGGAGCCCATTGCGTGGACTGTATCCGGTCATCCCGCTAGCAAAAGACCGGGCGATGCCATGGCATCGTGCGAGGATTTTGCCGCCGCCGGGGAGCGGAAATGGTACACAGGGCCGGTCGCTTTTGGTTCGCGGCCGTCGTTGAAAATCCTGACAAGACCGGGTGGTCCGGATGTGGTTTTCGCCTAGCGGAAACCGAAATCGATCCGGATCGATGGGGTCTGCTCATCGATCATTGGCAAAAGGCCTGTCCGCCCCGCTTTCTTCCCGTGTTCGTGCGAAAGGATCCCGATGAGGCTCGGCCGGATACTTCTCTACGTCAGGGATATCGAGGAGACTGCGCAGTTCTATCAGCGCTTCTTCGGCTTCGAGGTGTCGCAGCGGGATGATGACCGCATCGTGGAACTGTTCGGTCCCAATGGCGGCGCGAACATCATGCTCCACCCTGCCGCCCGCGGCCAGCGCTTGGGGCGGTCGACGGTGAAGCTCGTGTTCGATGTGGAAGACGTCGATGCCTTCTGCCGGGATAGTGCCGCGGCGGGTCTTGAATTCGGCCCGGTGCACAGGGCGGAG
Source organism: Mycoplana rhizolycopersici (assembly GCF_013378445.1). Classification (GTDB taxonomy): domain Bacteria; phylum Pseudomonadota; class Alphaproteobacteria; order Rhizobiales; family Rhizobiaceae; genus Mycoplana; species Mycoplana rhizolycopersici. Next base: position 10,177 of record NZ_JABXYK010000011.1, on the reverse strand, counting down.
GGTTATGCCTTTGCCAATGCGAAGGATCCCTCCGGCAATCCGATCCAGGTTTCGAGCCGAGCCGTTCGCCTATCCATATAGCGAAGGCCCGGCGTCGCCAGTTGGCAGCTCTCAGTCTGCCAGCGCCACCGCGATTTCGGCCGCCAGCCGCGCATTGTTCTCAACCAGTGCGATGTTGGTCGCCAGGCTGCGCCCATCGGTGAGGCGGAAGATGGTATCGAGAAGGTACGGGGTCACCGCCTTGCCGGAGATTTCGTCGCGCTCGGCATTGTCGAGCGCCCGTTCGATGTAGATCTCCATCTCCCGGCGGGGGATTTCGTTTTCCTGCGGGACGGGATTGGCGATCAGCATGCCGCCGCCGATGCCGAACTGTTCGCGAACCTTCTGGAAATTGGCGATCGCGGCCGGGCTGTTCAGCATCAGCGGGCTCGCAAGCCCCGAATCGCGCGACCAGAAGGCCGGGAAGGTGGGGCTGTCATAGGTGACGACCGGTACGCCGCGCGTCTCCAGCACTTCCAGCGTCTTCGGAATGTCGAGGATCGCCTTGGCGCCGGCGCAGACGACGATGACGCCGGTTCGCGAAAGCTCGTCCAGATCTGCCGAAATGTCGAAGCTTTCCTCCGCCTTGCGATGCACGCCGCCGATGCCGCCAGTCGCAAACACGCGGATGCCGGCAAGGCTTGCCGCAATCATCGTTGCGGCGACGGTCGTGGCACCGGTGCGGCGTTCGGCGATGGCGAAGGCGAGGTCGGCCCGCGACAGCTTCATCGCGCCGCTCGTCTGCGCCAGCGCCTGCAGTTCCGCATCGTCAAGGCCGACATGCAGGATGCCGTCGATGACGGCGATGGTGGCTGGAACAGCGCCTTCCTCGCGAATGATCCGCTCGACGCTGCGCGCCATCTCGAGATTGCCGGGGAAGGGCATGCCATGGGTGATGATGGTGGATTCGAGCGCCACCAGCGGAGCGCCGCGTTCCTTGGCGGCCGCGACCTCTGCGGAATAGGCGATTGGCAACAGCCCGGAAGCCGATTTCGTCATCTTCATTACCTCGAATATCTGGGTGCCGACTGCGATGCGTGCCGGCTTCGATTGGCCGTGGCCGGCATTCTCATTGTCTCATGACAGCATTTCCGCCTCGGGGACAAGCCCCGTGACGCGGTCGAGCAGGTCCGGCTCCAGTTCCTCGGCGACTGCCAGCGGCGACCGGACGGCGATCAGCGCCGCTGCCGCCCCCTGGCGCAGCGCCGCCGCCAGCGGCTTGCCCGTCAGCCGGGCGGAAAGGAAGCCCGACGCCATCGCATCGCCCGCACCCGTCACGTCGCCCAGCGTCTCCAGGGCGGGAGGCGCCAATGCTGCGACGCCGGTCGGATCGAAGGCGATCGCCGCATCCTTGCCCCGGGTCACGACCGCGGATGTCAGGCCGATGTCGCGAAGGAGGTTTGGCCAGTGCCGCGGATCGTCGGGCCGCGCATCCGTCAGCGCGCGCGCTTCGGCTTCATTCATGAAGAGGCCGGTGAGCGCCGGAAGGGCGTCGCGGAAGCGGACGATCTTTGCCGGCGAGATGGCGATGCCGTAGACCGGCTTCCCCGCAGCGTGCGCCGTATCGGCGATCGCCAGGACCGTTTCTGCCGGCAGGTTGGCGTCGGTCAGGATCGCGTCGGCCTGTGCGAAGGCGTCGCGCACGGCGCGTTGCTGCAGCCTGCGCGGAGAAAACAGCCGGTAGAGTTCCATGTCGGCGAGCGCGATCACCAGGTTGCCGTCGCGCTCGATGATCGCCGTATAGCTCGGCGTGGCGCGGTCCAGAAAGGTGAAGGGCGTGTCCTCGACGCCGGCGGCAAGGGCGGCTGCGGCAACGATCTCGCCATCGGCATCGCCGCCGCGTGGGGCGATCAGGCGGACGGCATGGCCGAGGCGGGAAAGGTTGCGCGCGGCATTGAAGGCGCCGCCGCCGGCTTCCACGAACCAAGTGCCCGGATTGCTGGCGCCGGGGGCCGTATCGCCATGGATGCGGCCGCGCCGGTCCACATGGGCGCCGCCGAGGACGAGAATGTTGGCGCCGGTCATCGTGCGGTCCCCGCCTTTGGTCGATTCGCACCGCAAACGCGGTTTTGGCCGCCGCGGATGGGGTGGTATACTGTCTTGGAAGGCGTTGGAAACATAATGCGAACACGCCCCCGAAACGCGAAACTAATCAATTGCATGGTGTGCAGTTGCCAAAAGAGAACAAAGAGTGTACATAGCTTTCATCGGCGGCTTCATTGCCTGTCTGGCCCCAATAACCTAAAGGTGGAGCAAATGGCACAAAACTCTTTGCGGCTCGTAGAGGATAAATCGGTGGACAAAAGCAAGGCACTCGAAGCGGCACTTTCTCAGATCGAGAGGTCCTTCGGCAAGGGCTCGATCATGAAGCTCGGTTCGAAGGACAGTGTTGTCGAGATCGAAACCATCCCGACCGGCTCGCTCGGCCTCGACATCGCGCTCGGAATTGGCGGCCTGCCGAAGGGGCGCATCATCGAAATCTACGGCCCCGAGAGCTCGGGCAAGACGACGCTCGCCCTGCAGACGATCGCGGAAGCCCAGAAGAAGGGCGGCATCTGCGGGTTCGTCGATGCCGAACATGCGCTCGACCCGGTCTATGCCCGCAAGCTCGGCGTCGATCTGGAGAACCTCCTGATCTCGCAGCCCGACAACGGCGAGCAGGCGCTGGAGATCACCGATGCGCTGGTGCGCTCCGGGGCGCTCGACGTGCTGGTCATCGATTCGGTCGCGGCACTGACGCCGCGGGCGGAAATCGAGGGCGAGATGGGCGACAGCCTGCCGGGACTTCAGGCGCGTCTGATGAGCCAGGCGTTGCGCAAGCTGACGGCGTCGATCTCGAAGTCGAACACCATGGTCATCTTCATCAACCAGATCCGCATGAAGATCGGCGTCATGTTCGGTTCGCCGGAAACCACCACCGGCGGTAACGCGCTGAAGTTCTACGCCTCTGTGCGCCTCGACATCCGCCGCATCGGTGCGGTGAAGGAGCGCGACGAGGTCATCGGCAACCAGACGAAGATCAAGGTCGTCAAGAACAAGATGGCGCCGCCCTTCAAGGAGGTCGAGTTCGACATCATGTATGGCGAGGGTGTGTCCAAGACCGGCGAGCTGATCGACCTCGGCGTCAAGGCGGGCATAGTGGAGAAGTCCGGCTCGTGGTTCTCCTATAACAGCCAGCGTCTGGGGCAGGGCCGCGAGAATGCCAAGCAGTTCCTGCGCGACAATCCGGATGCGGCACGCGAGATCGAGATGGCGCTGCGGCAGAACGCGGGCCTGATCGCCGAAAAGCTCCTGGATGGCAAGCCGGAAGAAGACGACGGTGACAATCTCGCCGAGATGTGAGCCGCCTGCCACTGCAGGGTGAATTTGCTTCGACGAACCGGTCCTCGCCTTGCGGGGACCGGTTTTCGTGTCTGGACAGGCAGGAAGGCGAACGATAAAAGCCTTCAGTTTTCCGAGGTCCGGGAGGAGGCCGGCGCGTTTGCGCCGCAGAATGCCGAGGCCGCACGGTCGGGCGCCGGCGTCTTTCGCCATCCTGCCAGTAATGGAAACGGCTATGCCGAGCGATCGACCACGACCGGAACCGGTGCCGCACCATGCGGATGCAGGCGGGCGGGTGGTTCGAAGCTGCGGCGACCCGATGGAACATGTGATGGACGGCGGGGCTCGGCCCGGCCGCCGGTAGGTATGAAGGACGCAACATGAGCGGCGTGAATGAGATCCGGTCGGCCTTTCTCGACTATTTTCGCAAGAACGGTCACGAGGTCGTGCCCTCCAGTCCGCTGGTGCCGCGCAACGATCCGACACTGATGTTCACCAATGCGGGCATGGTGCAGTTCAAGAACGTGTTCACCGGCCTGGAACAGCGTCCCTATTCGACGGCGACGACGGCGCAGAAATGCGTCCGCGCCGGCGGCAAACACAACGACCTCGACAATGTCGGCTATACCGCCCGCCACCACACCTTCTTCGAGATGCTCGGAAATTTCTCGTTCGGCGATTATTTCAAGGAGCGCGCGATCGAACTTGCCTGGGGGTTGATCACCAAGGAGTTCGGCATCGACAGGAACCGCCTGCTCGTCACCGTCTACCACAACGACGACCAGGCCTTCGACCTGTGGCGGAAGATCGCAGGGCTGCCGGAGAGCCGCATCATCCGCATCGCGACCAGCGACAACTTCTGGGCGATGGGCGATACCGGCCCGTGCGGCCCGTGCTCGGAAATCTTCTACGACCACGGCGACCACATCTGGGGCGGCCCTCCGGGTTCGCCGGAAGAGGACGGCGACCGGTTCATCGAGATCTGGAACCTCGTCTTCATGCAGTACGAGCAGTTGACCAAGGAGGAGCGGATCGATCTGCCGCGGCCCTCGATCGATACCGGCATGGGGCTCGAGCGTATCGCGGCCCTGCTGCAGGGCAAGCACGACAACTACGATATCGACCTGTTTCAGGCGCTGATTTCCGCCTCGGTGGAGGCGACGGGCGTCGATGCGAACGATCCGGAACGGCGCGCGAGCCATCGCGTGATCGCCGATCACCTGCGCTCGTCCGCTTTCCTGATTGCCGACGGCGTCCTTCCTTCGAACGAGGGGCGCGGCTACGTGCTTCGCCGGATCATGCGCCGTGCCATGCGCCATGCGCAGCTGCTGGGCGCGCGCGATCCGCTGATGTGGAAGCTTCTGCCGGCGCTGGTCCAGCAGATGGGGCGCGCCTATCCGGAACTCGTGCGCGCCGAGGCACTCATCTCGGAGACCCTCAAGCTCGAGGAAACCCGTTTCCGCAAGACGCTCGAGCGCGGCCTTTCGCTGCTTTCGGATGCATCCTCCGATCTGCACAAGGGTGACATCCTCGACGGCGAAACAGCCTTCAAGCTCTATGACACCTACGGCTTCCCGCTCGACCTGACGCAGGACGCGCTGCGCAACCGCGGCATCGGCGTCGATCTCTCCGGTTTCACCGATGCGATGGAGCGCCAGAAGGCCGAGGCGCGCAAGAGCTGGGCGGGTTCGGGCGATGCCGCCGCCGAGACGATCTGGTTCGAGCTGCGCGAGAGGCACGGCGCGACCGAGTTCCTGGGCTACGACACCGAGGCAGCCGAGGGCGTCGTCCAGACGATCGTCCGCGACGGGACGAGCGTGGATGCGGCATCGGCCGGCGATATGGTCCAGCTCGTGCTCAACCAGACGCCGTTCTATGGCGAATCCGGTGGCCAGATGGGCGATACCGGCGTCATCAGCCACGATCATGCGCGTCTGCGCGTCACCGACACACAGAAGAAGGCCGATGGACTCTTCGTCCATAACGCGATCGTGGAAGAGGGTACGGTCAAGCTTGGCGATGCGGTCGCCCTCGACGTCGACCATGCCCGGCGCGGTCGCCTGCGTTCGAACCACTCTGCCACGCATCTGCTGCACGAGGCGCTGCGCGAGGTTCTCGGCACGCATGTCACGCAGAAGGGCTCGCTGGTGGCGCCGGAGCGGCTTCGCTTCGACGTCTCGCATCCGAAGCCGATGACGGCGGAAGAGCTGAAGGTGGTCGAGGAGATGGCGAATGAGATCATCGTGCAGAATACGCCGGTGACGACCCGCCTGATGAGCGTCGACGACGCGATCGCCGAGGGCGCGATGGCGCTGTTCGGCGAAAAATACGGCGACGAGGTTCGCGTCGTTTCGATGGGCACGGGCATCCGCGGCGCCAAGGCCGGCAAGCCCTACTCGGTGGAACTCTGCGGCGGTACCCATGTCGGCGCCACCGGCGAGATCGGCCTGGTGCGGATCGTCGGCGAAAGTGCTGTCGCCTCGGGCGTACGGCGCCTGGAAGCACTAACGGGCGAAGCTGCGCGGGCCTACCTTGCGGAGCAGGACGAACGGGTGAAGACGCTGGCCGCAAGCCTCAAGGTGCAGCCGGCCGAGGTTCTTTCCCGCGTCGAGACGCTTCTCGACGAACGCCGCAAGCTGGATCGTGAACTGGCGGACGCCAAGAAGAAGCTGGCGCTCGGCGGCGGCGGCGCCAATGGCGGCGACGCCGTGCGCGAGATTGCCGGCGTGAAGTTCCTCGGCAAGGTGGTGAGCGGCGTCGAGCCGAAGGACCTGAAGGGCCTGGCCGACGAGGGCAAGAAGGGGCTGGGCTCGGGCGTCGTCGCCTTCGTCGGCGTTTCCGCCGACGACAAGGCCAGCGCCGTGGTCGCCGTCACCGACGATCTGACGGGCCGCTTCAGCGCCGTCGATCTCGTGCGCGTCGCATCGGCCGCACTCGGCGGCAAGGGCGGCGGCGGGCGGCCGGACATGGCGCAAGCCGGCGGGCCGGACGGTCAGCGTGCGAACGATGCGATCGAATCCGTCGCAGCCGCATTGGCTGGATAACGGCATCCATTGAACCTTCGAAGTTTTTGGCAACGGCGGGATTTTCCCGCCGTTGCTGTTTGTGAAGTCTTCAATTTTCCGTAGTAGCTTCCGAGTCCCGACGGAGTGTGATTCCTTGCTCGAAGTTCTCGTCAGCGTCCCGACGCTGCTGCTCTGCACCTTCTTGTCGACGCTCGTCGTCGCCGTGTTCCTGAGCCAGCATTGGGCATCGGGGCGCGCGCCCGCCGCTGCCGTCTACTGGTGCGTGGCCATGTGGATCGGTTCGGCGGCGAGCGTGTTTCTGGCGTTGCGCGCGGTTATCGCGCCGGAACTGTCGATCGGTCTTGGCAACGCGCTTGCGGCCCTGGCCTATGCGATGACCTGGGGCGGGTTTCGCTCCTTCGACGGCCGGCGGGTGTCGCGGCTTGCCGTCGCGGCCGCCCCGGTGGCCTGGTGTCTCGCCTATGGCCTCTCCGATACCTTCACCGCCGACATGAACCTGCGCGTGATCCTGATGTCGGTCATCGTCGTGGTGTATTCGCTGGCGATCGCAGCGGAAGTGATGCAGGGCCGGAAAAGTGAGCCGCTTCCATCGCGCCTCTTCATCGCCGTCCTGCTCGCACTGCATGCCGTCTTTTATGGATTGCGCATTCCCTTCACCCTGCTTGCGCCGGTATCCGATGGCGCGCAACCTTATATTTCGCCCTGGTTTGCGGCCTTCGCCGTGGAGATCTTCATTCACACGGTTGTCCTTTCGGTTTCAGTCCTGATCCTTCTCAAGGAGCGCAGCGAGGCGATCTATCGTCAGGCAGCACGCTCGGATGCGCTCACGGGGATCCTGAACCGCGGCGCGTTCATGGAGGAGGCGGCGAGCATGTTGGGGCGGCATCCGCAGGGGGGCGTGCTCATGTTGCTCGACCTCGATCATTTCAAGGCGATCAACGACACCTACGGCCATCAGGCTGGAGATAAGGTGCTGCAACGGTTCACCTCGGCCGTATCGGCGAAGCTTCGCGGCGAAATGGTCTTTGGCCGGTTTGGCGGTGAGGAGTTCGCGCTCTTTGCCGCGGCGCTGGACCTCGACGAGGCGGCCGCCTTTGCCGATGCGCTGCGCCAGGACATCGAAGGGCTGGAGATTGGCCACTACGGTACGATGATATCAGCGACGGTCAGCATCGGCGTCGCCTCCGTGGTTCTCAGTGGCGGCGACATCGACAGCCTCGTGGCATCGGCAGACTTCGCACTCTACCGGGCCAAGGCGGAAGGGCGGAACCGGAGCTGCGTCGCCGGGCCTGCGGAAAGTCTGATGCAGATTGCCGGTCGCATGCGCCTGCCCGATTTCGACGCCCCGGTGACGTCTGCAGCGCGATAGCAAGGCATCCGCTCGCGCTGTTGCCGCAAGCACATGGTCGCCAATGTCGCAAGACGGTGCACTTTCTACGGCGCGTCAGCGGATCGCGGTGGTTGCCCGAGACGGCGCCGCATTCATCCAGTGCTGCAGGCCTTCGACGACACCGTCGGCATTTGCCCGGCGCGCCTGATAGTGCCTGCCGGTGGCCGATGCGAGCTGCCGCAATTCGTCCAGCGCATTGCCCACCACGATCCCGCTGACGGCCGGCAGCAGGAACATGTCGGCGTCATTGCCGGTGTCGCCCGCCACGACGACCTCATCGAGGTCGATGTCGAGTTCACGACAAAGCCAGGCAAGTGCTGCACCCTTGCTGGCCTGGCGCGGAAGAATGTCCAGGTCCCGCTTGCTGGAATAGACCAGCCGCGCCGCGACGCCGGCGTCAGCCAGGCCCTGTTCCAGCTCGGCGATCGCCGCCTCGCTCGCATCGTGCAGATGCCAGCTGGACTTGTGGGCGTGCTGATACACCGCGTCCTGCAGCTCTATGCCGTCCACGTGACGCATGACGCGCAGCAGTGCGTCACGGTCGAACGGCGCACCAAGCGTCTCGCCGAACTGGCGGCGGCGCGTTTCGTTCAATCCACCGCCGATCATCGTTCCGACCCCGCCGATCAGATAGTCCGGCTGTGGCAGGTCGGAGACGGCGAGCAGGGCTTCTATATCGTCGAGCAGCCGGCCGCTATTGTAGACCAGCAGCGGGCGGGTCGACGGATTGAGGCTTTCCCAGAAGCTTCGGAATCGCTGGGTCGCCCGGTGGTCGCCGAGCAAGGTGCCGTCGAGATCCGATGACAGCAGCCTGACCGTCATGTCAGTCTCCATCGTTCCAGGGTTCCGCCCAGTCGTCGCCGTCGAGCGCGTGGCGCATCGGTCTTCCCTCGACAAGGGCAATCAGCTGCTGGGCGATCCCGGTCCAGGTGAAGAGACTGCGCGCCTTGTGGGCGCCCATGCGCGAAAGGCGGTTGTAGAGCCGTGGATGCTTGAGTGGCTTCATCATCGTGATGCCGAGGTCGTATTTGTCGAAAGGATCGGCAAAGAGCGCGTGCCGGCCGTAGCTGACGGAGCGAAACAGGCCACCATGGATCGTGATGATGGTGGGCGTTCCGCTTGCCATCGCCTCAATGGCCGTCATGCCGAAGGGTTCGTAGCGACTGGACAGAACGAAGAGATCGGCCGCGCGGTAATAGTCCGGCAGGTCCTCGTCGGAAACGAAGCCGGCGAAATCGACCCGGTCCTTGAGTCCCCGCTCGTCGACCAACTGTTTGAGCTGGTGGAGAATGGCGGTTTCCTGATCATCCAGGTGTTCCCCGCCTAGGGCCAGATGCAGCCGCGCTTCCGGCTCGCGCTCCGCCAGAACGGAGAAGCCTTCGATGAGCAGGTCGTACCCCTTGTTGGTCGCAAGCCGGCCCAGCGCCAGCACGGTCTTGCCATGGAAGCCGAATTTCTGGCGGGCCATCTCGCGCGTTGCACCGGAGACGGGGAAGAAACGGTTGTCGTCGTAGCCCGGCGGGATCATGTGGACCCGGTCGGGCTTGAGCCCATAGTCGGTGGTCAGCATGTCGAGCTGGATCGGGGTCGTGGCGATGACGAGGTTGCAGCTGCGATAGACGATGAGCTCGTGCTTGATGCGTTCGGAGAAGTTGAATTCGGCCTCGAAACTGTCGGCCTTGTCAGGATAGTCCGTCTCCATCTGCCGCTTCTTCCAGATGCCGAGCGAATGCGGCGTGTGGATATGCGGCACCGCGAGCGCTTCCGAAAGCCGCTGACCGGCGACGCCCGCGTCCCAGTAGTGGCTGTTGATGAAGAAGTAGTCGAGGTCGTTCGACTTGATGAAGCGGATCGCAGCCTCACACCAGGCCATCAGGTGGTTATGAAGATATTCCTTGGGGATGAAGTCGCGGCCGCCACAGGGGATACGCACGACCCGGACCCGATCGTCGACTTCGTCGAACTGCGGCTGATCCTCGAATTGTCGCGTGTATATGTCCACGAGAAAGCCGAGCCGCCCAAGTTTCTTGGCGAGTTCAAGAACATAGACGACCTGGCCGCCGGTATCGGCCGCGCCCAACGGCGGAATTGCTGCAACATAGCCGTGCGTGGAGACGAGGGCTATTCGTGGAAGAGATTCTGTTTCTGTTTTTTCAATCATGTCACTGATCTAGGATAGGGCAGGCGAACTGACCTTCAACCCCTGTGCCCGCATTTTGTTCCATCGATCGGCACCTTAATACTGGGTTCTCCCTTACAGGTGAAGCGGGCAAAAAAAGACCCGGCGCGAGGCCGGGTCCGTCCGATGGTGTGGTTATGTCGGTGTCGCCGTTCAGGCGGCCATGGCCTTCTTCAGGTTCTCGTCGATCTTGTCGAGGAAGCCGGTGGTGGAGAGCCAGGG
>NZ_JABXYK010000010.1 GCF_013378445.1 Mycoplana rhizolycopersici | reverse complement strand
GAACGAACCGTCGAAACAACATGGAGGCGCGTCGGCGATCTCCTGCAGCTCTTTACGCCGCAGGAGTGCTCGAACTATCTGCGACATGCAGGCTATGGTGCAGCCTAGCCCTGACAGACTCTAGCGAATATTCGCCGCTCAGTTCCATCCGTTTCAGCGAGATGGTGCACGAGGCGGGATTCCCGCCGGTCGTCTACAACTATCTCAACGGTGAGGGCCGCATTGTCCGGGAGGCGATGTCCCGCCACCCGGACATCGACATGATGTCGATCACCAATTCGACCCGTGCGGGGGTTGCCGTCGCGAAGGCCGACAAGATCAAGCGCGTGCATCAGGCACTGGGCCGGCCAATCCGCCAACATCTTCGCCAACGACACGATCTATGGCCTCACCGTCTACATCGAGACGAAGGACAATGCCACGGCACGCCGGATCGCTCGCCAATTGCGCGGGCGGACTGGGACGCGGCATCGCCCTTCGGCCGGCTTCAAGCAGTCCGGCAACGGCCGCGAACACGGCGAATTTCGGCCTTCCTCGAAATCAAGGCCACCGGAGCGTATCAATCCGGCATCTACGCGGACGACCCCTACCGCAAGCACGGATTTCAGAACCTGCGTTTCATAGCCAAATACTTCGGCATGGCTCTCCCCGCGAGCTTTTCGCAAAAAGGGCAGGGGCCGCCGCCGAACGTTACGCCGTCACCCACCTGAAGGCGTGATGGGTCTTTCGCAGCAGCGGGCCTGCGAAATCATGTCCGCCAGACAATCTGTACCGGTTCTGGCGTCCACCGGACATCAAGCTTCACGCTAGACTGCGCAAGCTCGCCAACGAGCGATGAACGAACGCGGCATCGTCCTGCCTCTTCCTTTCCGCCGAGAGAAAAGCGGCTCCGATGAGCTGAAAACCCAGCAACCGAAAGTCATCCCACTGCTTTTCCTGCTCCCGTGCGAAGCAGCGCCATCACCATCGGGCCGAGGGAGAACTCCCCGCGCTTGGCCTTTCCGGTCAGGTCGCGCAAATAACCGCCCGCGGAATTGATATGGCCTGCGCGCTCGTAGATACAGGCCACCACCGTCGCCGCGGCCGCTTGCCCCATGATCTCGCACGCCTCCTCATAGGCCGAGGGACTTATGCCCAGCATCGAGCGAATGGTGACGGCGGCCAGCATGAAGTCACGCCAATTGCCGACAACGCCACTCGGACCGAACGGTTTGCTCTCGGGGCAGGCCCGCAACACCATTTCAAGCGGTAGCGGATTGATCGGTCCCGCTTGCCGCATGGGTCGCTTCGATTTTTCGCCCTGCTCTTTTCGAGAGCTAGGTTCAAGTTCATTGCTGGATTCGGTATTTGAATTCTGTATGTGGCAACTGAATACGTTGTCATTGCCATCGCTTTTTTTGAAAAATTCCTGTTTTTCCAGTCGGTTGACAACCTCGTCCCTCAACAGGGCCAGTTCGTCCGCAAGATTTTCCAGATTTTCGGCGGTCGGCCTTCGTGGAATCCGCCCCACGATATCGATGTAGCAGGCCTCGATCGCGTCCCAGTCTCCTGGCGCTCCCTCATCGATTGCAGCGCTGATGAGCTTACGGACGTCCCGGCGGCAGACCGTCAATCTGTCCTTCAGAAGACGGAAGCGGCGCTGTTCGGCGGCAACCTGCTGCGCCATCTCAGCGAGTTCCTCGGAACGGACCAAGAGCGGTGCCAGGCTGAAGCCGAAGGCTTCCTCGACAGCACCATCATCGTTCTTGCGGGCGTAGCGCTTGCCGTTGGGGCTATCCTTGCGGACAATCAGTCCGGCGTTCACAAGTGCGGCGAGATTCTTTCGCAGCGTGGTGCCGGCGATGCCGTTGGCGCGCGCAGTCAGCTGTGCGTTGGACGGGAAGACGACCAGGCCCGCATCGCTGCTCAATTCCTGCCCCGGATAGAACGATATCAGCGCATTGAGGACCGCCAGCGCACGGTCCTGGAGCCCGAGCAGGCTTCTGGCATCAGCCGCATCCCGCAACACGCGCCATTTGTCGACCGCCTTTCCTTCGGGGACTTCCATCGCCTGCTTTTGACGTTGCACCAGGGCAAGCGTCATCGACCGCCGCCCGAAGGGCGTCGTCACATATCCACTATCCATTTTCTTACCTTTCAAAAGGCAAAGAAAAGGCTTCGCCGAAAACGACGTGGACTCTTGACTGTGATTCCGGGAAATGCGATTCTCTTAGCGACCAAACTGAGAGAAGCCTTTCGGAACACCGTTTCGGAGGGCTTTTTCTTTGCGCTGCTGCTCCCTTTTGCGTTCTATCGGTTACTGCTTCGTCTTCTTGAACGCGGCGTACAGGTCCGGAAGCGAGGAAAGGATGAACTCGCCGAAATCGGGAGCCACCTTCTCGTCGAGGACCAGTGTGAAACTGCGCTCATCCTGCTTGTAGCGTGCCGGCTTGCTCCCATCGTCCGCCAACCAGACATGGGCTTTTGCCGTCTTCGGCTTCTTCGGCGCGATCAGATCGAACAGGCGTACGAACCGGTCGTCGGACGACAGACTGGTAAGCCTGCCGCTGACCAGTTCGCTGCGCACGAGTTCCAAAGCGCCGTTGCGCTCCAGCCTTGCGGCAAATTCGATCCAGCGATCACGCCCTGCCTTGGGGGCGGGGCCGATTGCGCGGATAAACTCCGCCGGTACGCTGACGGCCGAAGAGATCAGCCGGGAAAGCCCGGTCTTGTCGACGCCGAGCGCGGCCATAATGATCTGCCGGCTGTATCCATTGACTTCCAGCTCGGCGGCATAGAGGGCACGCTCGATGAATGAGAGATCGTGACGGGCGCTGTTTTCCTGCCCCTGCGCCAGGACCAGCTCTTCGTCACTCAGCGGCTTGACGGCCGCCTTGACAAGCATGCCAGCCGCCTTGACGGCGCGCAGACGCCTGCGACCGTAGGCGATCTGGTATCGGCCATCGATGTCCGGGTGCGGGCGCACCAGGATCGGAACCTGCTGGCCGTGCTCCTTGATCTGCCGGGCAAACTCTTCGAAATGCTCCGGCGCCTCCTCGAGACGATCGGTCACCTTCGGCGTATCGATCAGGTCGGGATCAAGCTCAACCAGCGACTGCGACTTGAGCATTTCGATCGAGCGCGAAACCGCCCCGATCGCGCCGCGCGGCGCATAGTGCGGGGCAGGGGGGGCCTCGCGCGCCTTTTCGCCCTCCACGGGCTCTCCGTCCGGCAGACGCACGCCGACAAGATCCGACAGCAGATGTTTTCTAGCCATTGGTGGCTCCTTTCACCAAAGCGATCGCGTGTTGCGTTACGCCATCACGCGCCAAGTTGCCGGCTGGCAACGCTGCGATCCGGAATCTTGCCCCAACGGTCATTTGCGTCCCCAGGCCGTTTCGATCAGTTGGGCAATCTCGCCGTTGACGGAGTCCAGCGCCTCCATGGCGCGGTCATAGGTGTTGCGGTGGAACTGGTCCCGGCTGACTTCGTAGAGCGTCTGCTTGGTGATCCCCGCATCGGATACGGCCGTGCTTTTCAGCATGGGATGGTTCAGAACGTGCTCGCCGAACATGGTCCGCATGAATGATACCATCTGGTTCTGCGGACCGTCACCCGGCTCGTAGCGGGTGATGAGATATCGCATCCAGTCGTAGTCCATGCTGCCGCCGGCATCGGCCACCACACTGAGCAGTTCCGACGTCATTAGCAGGAACTGGCACATCGACATCACGTCGAGCATCTGCGGATGGACGGTGACGAGAACCGCCGTTGCCGCGCAGAGCGCCGAAATCGTCAGGAAGCCGAGCTGTGGCGGGCAGTCGATCACGACGACATCGTAGTCGTCTGCAACGCCGGCGATCGCGTCGTCCATCCGCGTGAAGAAGATGTTCTTGCGGTCGTTCGACGCCAGAACCCGCGCCGTATCGTGCTCGAACTCCATCAGCTCGAGGTTACCGGGCACCAGGTCGAGGTTTGTGAAATACGTCTTCTTGATGATGTCGCGGAGGTCGCGCCGTTCGCTGTCGTAGCGAACGGCGCCGTAGAGCGTCTCATTCTCCCCGACGTCGAATTCCGGCTGGTATCCGTGCAGCGCAGACATACTGGCTTGCGGATCGAGATCGATCGCAAGCACGCGATAGCCATTGAGGGCGAGGTATTGCGCCAGGTGCGCGGCCGTCGTCGTCTTGCCGCTCCCGCCCTTGAAGTTCACAGCAGCGATGACCTGCAGATGTTCATTGCCGCTCCGGCGGGGCAGGTATCGGCGGTCGTTCTTGCCGTTTGCCTCAAGATATTCGCGAAGCGCCTGGATCGTCTCGACGGAATAGGAACGGCGCCCGTTAGACCCGACCTCCGGCTGCGGGCCCTTGCCCTCTATCGAAAGGTGGCGGAGATAACCGTCGTTGACGCCGATCAGCTTGGCGGCCTCGATCGAAGAGAACGCGCGCAATGATTTCCGGGCTTCCGGCGGATAGAGTTTCAAGCGATGTTCGTGCAGGCGCGCCGAAAGATCGCGCGCATGCGCGCCAATCAGCTTATGGATCGCCTTCTGAAGCTGGCGGGGATTCTCCACGACTTCCTCTCGTACACACGGAAATTTTCGTAAACACAGCATTTCGCCGTGCGGATGGTCAAACGATTCCACGCAGCTTGGCAAGTGATTTAAGGTTAACAGAGGGTTATCTCTCGCCCGCAATAGAACCAAAAGCTGTGAAACAACTCATTTTCAATAACAATTACCGACACTTAAATCATGGCGGTTGCATTCTGCAGGAATGAAAGTCCCTGGAATTTTATCGGTGCACAACCCGCAGGAGTATGCGTTCCGGCGTTACGATTCGCCTGTAAATGTCGGCCATACAAGCATCTGAAGAGAATCACCGCGGATGGCAGAGGCACCACGCCAGGCGCTCGGGACGCCAGCCAAGCGCAGGATTCAATAATGCAAGGCGGTGAGCACGATCCAGATCGGAACGCCCACGGAAACGAGCGTGGCGGCCACGATCGACACGGCTTTCCATATGAAGGTCCGCTTGGCTCGCACTCCATCCCACTCGTAAGTCATACCGGGATCCTCCGCGCGTCAACGAAACATTGCCCGGGGCGAGAGTCGAGTGCATTTAGGCAACAGCATCAGGATCAGTGCCCGACACGCCCATCAATCCGACAACCTTTCAGATATGACTGTCGGAACCATCTGCGGCAAATCCCGTTGGCGTCTCATGAACAAGCTTCAAGCACGCACCGGTCTGCAGGCAATCATGGCAGTTATAATCATTGCGGCCATGCTCATTGCGGTCGTCAACATCGCCAGTGTGCCGGTCAGACAACCTGACGGCACGCTGGACGCACAGGAAGACGTCATCGATCCGTCCTGACGCCTCTCAGCGGCTGGCCCTCCCTCTCCACTCGACAACAGCAGAGCCCACGCTGAACGGCGTTCTATTCAAAGAGCTTCCGTGCGGAGACCTTGATCTGGCCCAGTGCGCGCTCGATCTCCGCCGCAAGACTATCCGCCATCTGCACGAATTCCACGCGGCGCGCAGCGCGAATGATTTCTGGCAATTCATCGACAGACAGAAGCGCGCGCTCGACACAGGCCAAATCCTCGCACATCCCGCGAAAGCTCTCGTTGCGCTCGATCAGCGTGTGGATCTGGGCGGCGTGCGTGGGAAACCGTCGAAGTGCCGAAGCCAGCCCTTGGGCCTTGTCCGTATGGGGTCCCGATCCTGTCACCATCTCACTCCTCCGACCACTCGAGGCCGAGATGTCACTCTCTCACCTAGCATATCGTGCAGCGGTGGCGGGCGGGCGTAAGATACCTGAGAATACAGGTGTGTGCGGCGGCAGGCGGGGGAGGGATAGAAGCCGAATGCACGCAGTTCAACGGGCCTGCACGCTCATCAAACCGTTGCCGGTCACACACCGCTGTTCTTCCTCCTGCCGAAGTGCCGCCGTGTGAAAGACGGCAGCGGCACCGCATCAGGTTCCGCCGATAGAGCCTACGCGATGCTACGGGCATCGATGGAAAATGCGCGTTAGGGTGAACATGAGCTCCAGCTCCCTTCGTGCAGGATTTGGAGCGCCTTGCGGTGGTTCGTGGCGCAGCGGAGGGCTGGACGTGTTCCTTGATTATTTTGCTCTCGGTGTCCTGATCTTCGTTGTCCTCACGCTCTTCTACGGGGTCATTGCGATCCACGATATTCCTCATTTGATAGCCAAGGGGCGCAATCATCCCCACCAGGACGCGATCCACATCGCCGGCTGGGTCAGCCTCTTCACGCTCCATGCGATCTGGCCATTCCTTTTCATCTGGGCGTCCCTTTACCGGGAAGACCGAGGCTGGGGCATTCGGCCTGATGGCAAGTTGCAGACCGAAGCCGAGGCGAATGCGGAGGTCGCCGTGCTCCAGGCTCGTGTCCGGGAACTTGAGGAGCAGCTCAAACTGCAGACGAGGGAGCCCGCCTGATGGATCTGCTGCTCATCCTGACATATGCCGCCATCTGCATAGCCGTCTTCAAGATATTCCGAATTCCGGTGAACCAGTGGACCGTGTCCACGGCTGTGCTTGGCGGCATCTTCCTGATCGCCAGCCTCTTGCTGCTGATGAGCTACAACCACCCCTATTCCAGCGACGGACGCATCTACTTCACCTCCGCGCCGGTGATACCCGCCGTCGGCGGTATCGTGGTCGACGTGCCGGTACAATCGAACGTGCCACTGAAGAAGGGAGACGTGCTGTTCCGCATCGACCCGCGGCCGTACCAATTCACTGTCGACGAGAAGAAGGCGGCACTTGCCGAAGCCATGCAGGCGGTCCGGCAATTGAAGGCTGCCATGGATGCCGCAAACTCCGCCGTCCAAGGCACGCTAGCGGATCGGGACCGGGCGCAACAGAGCTTCGAGCGTTATCAGGAGATCTACCTGACATCGAAGGAGCGCACGGGTGAATCGGCGGTCTCGGAACTGGAAGTCGAGAACAGGCGCGGGCTCTATCTGGCACAGGTTGCCGCTGTCGGCATTGCGGAAGCCCAGGCCATGCAGGCCCGCCTTGCCTATGAATCGCAGATCAACGGCGTAAATCCGGCGGTTGCGCGTTTGACGGCCGAGCTCCGCAATGCGGAATTCGAACTCGACCAGACCACCGTCCGGGCTCCCAGCGACGGATATGTCACGCAGGTCTTCCTTCGTCCCGGCATGATGGCGAACCCGTTGCCGTTGCGCCCCGTACTGGTCTTCATTAACAGCGAGGATCGCATGCTCGCTGCCTCATTCATCCAGAACTCTCTGCAGCGCGTCACTGTCGGCGACGAAGCAGAGGTCTCCTTCAAGGCCGTGCCGGGCAGGATCTTCAAGGCAAAGGTCGGCGCCGTCATCGACGTTATGGCGCAGGGACAGTTGCAGCCAACCGGAGCCCTCCTCGATCCGCAATCGCCCGAACGCCTGCCGGCGGGTCAGACGCTCGCCCGGATCGATATTCTCGATGATACGAGCGCCTTCCAGTTGCCGGGAGGCGTGGTGGCCGAGGTGGCCGTCTACACGCATCACTGGCACCACGTTTCGATCTTGCGCAAGGTATTGCTGCGGATGAGCGCCTGGATGAACTACGTCTTCCTGGAGCACTGAGATGAGCGGGAGGGGGCGCAACACATCGAGCTGCAACGCCGCCACCGTCAAGTCAGGTTGTGATCGCCGGCCACGACTCCTCCAGTGGAAAAGGGGGGCCAGATGAGCGCCAACTTTTCCCTGCCGCTCTTCAGAGGGCTTTCGGGCTATCGGCTCGACTGGCTGCGCAACGACATTTCGGCCGGGCTTTCGGTTGCCGCGGTCGGCCTTCCAAGTGCGATAGCCTATCCTGCAATCGCGGGGCTTCCCCCGCAGACCGGAATCTATGCAAGCATCGTGGCACCGATCGCCTATGCGATCTTCGGCGTCTCGCGCAGACTCGTGGTCGGCCCCGATGCAGGCACGATGACGGTCCTTGCAGCGGCGATGGCGGCGATCATCGCCGAAATGCCAGCAAACACGCAGGTGGATCGCGTGACATTGGCGTCAATCCTCGCACTCGGGGTCGGGATCGCTTGCCTGGGAGCGAGCCTTTTGCGGCTGGGCGTGCTCGCCACATTTCTGTCGCGACCGATCCTGGTCGGCTTCTTCGCAGGCATCTCGATCTCGATCCTCATCGGCCAGCTCGGGCGTCTGACAGGGGTCAAGATAGAGGCGGACGGACTGATCGCACCTTTGGTCGAGCTCGCCGGAAAGGCGGCCCTTATCCATTGGCCGACCGTCTGGCTTGCGGCAGGCATGTTCCTCGTCCTGCAGGCGGCGCGGGCAATGAAGTCGCCGATCCCCGGCCCCGTCATCGTGGTTGTGCTGGCGGTCGTACTGTCGGCGCTGTTCGATCTCCGCTCGCACGGC
This sequence comes from Mycoplana rhizolycopersici, assembly GCF_013378445.1. Lineage (GTDB taxonomy): Bacteria > Pseudomonadota > Alphaproteobacteria > Rhizobiales > Rhizobiaceae > Mycoplana > Mycoplana rhizolycopersici. The sequence goes on along the minus strand of NZ_JABXYK010000010.1, from coordinate 215,285 downwards.
ATCGCCGTCGTCGGCGACATTCCCAGCAGCCTGCCATCGTTCTCGTTGCCCCTGGTCGAAGGGCTGCCGGTGGACCGCATCATCCTGGGCTCCGCCGCCATCTTTCTGGTCAGCTTCGGATCCGGCATCGTCGCCGCCCGCAGCTTCGGCGCGCGAACGGGAGAGACGGTCGACGCCAACAAGGAACTGCTCGGCCTCGGCAGCGCACAGGCGGCGGCTGGCTTCTTCGGTGCCTTTCCGATCAGCTTTTCCGATTCACGCACGGCGATCAACCTGTCGGTCGGCGGCCATACGCAGCTCGTGGGCCTGGTATCGGCCGGTGCACTGCTCACAACCTTGCTGTTCCTCAACGACGCTCTGCGGATCCTTCCGGTGGCGGCGCTGGCCGCCATCCTCGTTTCCGCCGCCCTCAGCCTGATCGATGTGCATGAACTGCGCCAGGTCTGGCGCATCAGCCGGATGGAGTTCGTCTTCGCACTGATTGCGATGTCGGGCGCCATCAGCTTCGGCGTTCTGAACGGCGTCATCATCGCAATCGCGGCAACGCTCGTCTATCTGCTGCGCAACATGATGTATCCGCGTGACGCATTCCTCGGGCGTATTCCGACCCATGACGGTTTCTACAAACTGCACCGTTTTCCGGAGGCGAAGGGTGTACCGGGCCTTGTCGTGTGGATGCTGCAGGGGAACCTGCTGTTCTTCAACACGGATTTCGTCCGCGCACGGCTCAAAGAAATCGCCGAGACGATGCCGGCGGATACGCGCTGGTTCGTTCTCGACGCCGGCGCGATCGCGCAGATGGACAGTACGGCTGCGGCAATGCTGGAGGACGTCCGCAACGACCTGCAGGGCCGCGGCGTTACCCTGTGTTTTGCCCAACTTCATGCCGATGCAAAAGCGCTGCTGGAGCGAGCCGGCCTGATCGGACAAGTGGGCCGATCCTTTGTGTTCGAGGACCTGGACGACGCCCTTCAGTCCTTCCGTGTAATGGAAATCGAGAATGGGGCGCCTCGCGACAAGTAGGCAATGGTTTCACCTTGAGGAGACTTGGAGATGAACAAGAAGCATGAAGAGGCCGCAGGTCCCCATTCGGATGCCAAGGCGGGAGGGAAAGTGCAGGACTACAACAAGCAGATGGAAAAGCTGCAGACCGAGCTCGCCCATCTGCAGGCCTGGGTGAAGAAATCCGGAGCCCGCATCGTGATAATCTTCGAGGGACGCGACGCCGCGGGGAAGGGAGGCGTCATCAAGCGTATCACCGAACGCGTCAGCCCACGCGTCTTTCGGGTCGCCGCGCTGCCGGCGCCGAGCGACCGCGAGAAGACACAGATGTACATGCAGCGCTACATCGCCCACTTGCCGGCCGGCGGAGAAATCGTGATCTTTGACCGCAGCTGGTACAATCGTGCCGGCGTCGACCGCGTAATGGGCTTCTGCAGTGAGAAGAAGGCAAGGCGCTTTCTCGAACTGGCGCCGCGCTTCGAGGCCGCGATTATCGAAAGCGGAACCATTCTTCTCAAGTACTTCATGACAGTCAGCGAGGACGAGCAGGAGCGGCGATTCCGGCGCCGCATCGATGACCCCGTGCGACAGTGGAAGTTGAGCCCCATGGACGTCGAATCCTATCGCAAGTGGTGGGAATACTCGCGCGCTTATGACGAAATGCTGCGGGCCACGGATACCGAGCATGCGCCATGGTGGATCGTGCCGTCCGACGACAAGAAGCGGGCGCGTATCAACTGCATTTCCCACATTCTCAAGTCGATCCCTTACGAGAAGGTAAAGTTCGATGTGCCTGATCTCGGCAAGCGCCAGAAACGGCCGGAAAATTACGAGCCAGACAAGCTTCCTTTGAAGTTCGTGCCGGATGTGGCCTGAGGCGGAGGAGCGGGATCCTGCACCGGTCCCTCCACGTATTCAGGCAGGTGGGCCATCGTCCCGGCGCGCAGGCGCCACCTTAACCCAGGCGATGAGCAGATCGTAGAAGACGCTGAGCACGATCGGCCCGAGGAAAAGCCCGATCAGGCCATAGGAAAGCGTGCCGCCGATGACGCCCATCAGGATGACCAGCATGGGGGTCGAAAGGCCGCGCGAGACAAGGATGGGCTTTATGACGTTGTCGAGCGCTGCCACTGGCACCAGAAGCAGCGTGAGCCCGAGCGCATAGGTGAAATCCTTGGTGATCCAGGCCCATATGACGATTGGCAGCAAAACCGGCGCCGGCCCGATCTGCACGATGCACAGGATCATGACGGCGAATGTCAATCCGCCGGAGGCGGGCACCTGGAAGAGATAGAGCACGACGCCGACAAGAAACGACTGCAGAAGGGCGACGCCGATCACACCCGTTGCGACGCTTCGAATGGTCGCACCCGCCAGGCCCATGAAACCGATGCCGCGGTCTCCACCGACGCGCTCGGCGACGCGACCTACGGACGCAGCCAGTTGCTCCCCGTGTCCGAACATGAAGCCGGCGACAATCACCGACGCCATAAACCCGATAAGGTCGAGCCCGAACCCGGCCGCCTTGCCGATGACGTAGCCTCCTGCCTGCATGAACGTCGGTTCAAATCGCTGGATCATGCCAGCCAGATTGCTCGACGCCAGGTTCCAGGCCTCATACAGCTTTTCACCCATCACCGGCCAGGCGCGGACGCTCTCCGATGGGGCCGGGATCTTGAGCGACCCGCTTTCGATCTTCGCAAGCACCCAGTGCGTCGCTTCGATGAAGTTCAGGGCGATGGCCGCGAGCGGCCCGATGATGATGCCGAGGCTGATGAAGGTGAGCATGATCGCGGCAAGGCGCCTGCTCCCGCCAAGTGCGACGCGCAGAGCGCGATAGCACGGATAGAGCGCGACCGTCAGTATCGCCGCCCAGATCACGATCACGAGGAAGGGCGCCACCAGGGTATAGGACCAATAGGCAAACAGCGCCAGAACGCCGAGCCGCACGAAATCGGTGATGCGCGGTTCGATCGCCGCAGGGCCGCCGCTCTCGGCTTGCGGGGCGGGGTAGGGAGCGTCGTTCATGGCCTTCCCCATGGCAACCGGATCACATGCTATGACGCTTGCGACGAGCCTGAACCTCGACTCCCCCGGCGTCAAATCCGATACCGGGAGATGGCGCGCGCACCGCCCCGGAGCACGCCGGGCCTAGCCGCGGAGCGTGATGCGATCTACGCGGCGGGCGGCTCCCAGTTCAAATAGAAGCCGATATCACCAGGCACGCCGCCGGGAAAGTTGATCACCATGGCCTTCAGCCGGTATCCTTGAGGTTGAGCCACTTCCTTGAAGCGATCGTAGAGTTCCTTGGCCTTGCCTTGAAGGGTCTGCGGCCAATCGGGGTCTGCACTGTTGATGGCGCGGCCGCTGTCGCTGCAGAAGTCGGAGGGAAACGTGTAGACGAGCGCTTCCATCTTTCCATCCTTCACCGCACGCGCCACCACGTTGCGGATCAGGCTCTGTTCCTGAGGGCCGACATGCTTGTTGAAGAAATCATCGGTGAACTTCGCCAGTTCCTCCCGTTTGCGCTCTCTCAGCTTGTCCTCTTTCTCCATGTCGGCAAGTTGTGTTTCGAGCATCTGCCTGCGCAGATCCTCGGCACTGACGACGGCACTGCTCGGATTCGGCTTGTCGGTCATTGGGGTTCTCCACAGCCAGACACCGGGAAAAGCTACGCCTCCTCCTGCATCGATCGCAGTATCATACGGGAGACTATGGGTAATATACCGATCCGCACGGTATTGCGCCAGCGAGCGGCGGCGCAAACGAACGAGTTCTGTATGCGGAAGGGGAATGCACGCGCCGTGCCGTGCAGTTCACACGCCGCGCAGCGATCAACCAAATACAGGAGCGCAAACGTCAAAATCACGTCCAAGCGGTGGACGAAGTTTCGCCGTCGACAGTGCGGCGGGCATACGGTAGACGCGGCTCGGTCCACGGTACGGCGGACCACGGAAAGCCTCCCAAGGCGACCGCGACAGCCGGCCATGCAAGGGCTGCGCGGCCCATCGGGCCGGCTCTCTTGGCGGGAATGTGGTTGGCATCGATGCGCGGGCGGCGGCGTGAAGCACGCAAGCTTTAGTTCGCACCCTCGGCACGCCAATCCGGGGCTTCACGAGCCTCAATCGGCGACGATCAGTTCGACACCTGCCGATGTCAGCGCGTCCACCATGGCCGCAGGCGGCCGAACATCCGTGACGAGCGTATCGACTTCGGAAAGCGATGCCACTTCGAAGACGGCGCGCCGATCGAACTTGCTGTGATCTGCCAGCACCGTGATCCGCTCGGCCCGCTCGATCATGGCCTTGGCGATTTCCGCTTCCTGCACGTCGAAATCCATGATCGACGTCTCATCAATTGCACCGATCGTCAGAACGACGTGGCGAGCGCGAAACTTGGCGATCTGCTCCAGCGCCAGCGCACCAAGGCTTTCCCCCGCATCGGCTCCGTAGGCGCCACCGATGAGAAAGACCTTATGGCTGCCGTTGTCCGCGACCGTCGCGGCAATACGCGGCGAATTCGTGATCACGACCAGTCCCTGCAGCTTGGCCAACGCCTGCGCCATCGCAATCGTCGTGCTGCCGGTATCGATGAAAAGGGAATCGTCGCGCGCGAACAGGCGGCTCGCGGCTTTTCCTATCCTGATCTTCGCCTCGGCGTTTTCGGCCATTCGGTGCGCGAACGGACCTTCCTTTTCGATGGCCGCCCCCGACCGCGCCACCGACCGGGCGCCGCCGTGAAACTTGCGTAGCTTGCCCATCGCGTCGAGCCGTGAAAGATCGCGGCGGATGGTTTCGCGCGATACGCCGAGCCGCTCGGCAAACTCCTCGACCGCCATCTCGCCTGAATGGTCAAGAAGGCGTCCTATTTCCTCGTAGCGCTGTGATGGTTGCAAGTTATCCCCCAGCCGAAGCCCGCCTTCGGTCATTGCACCCTCTGGCACCGTGTTTGCGGCGGGCTTATGGCAAGAAGCTGCCCGACATACAAGCGCTGCATCGACGGAGGCTCGCCGCAGCAGTTACCCGGCATGCGCCCTCCAGGCTCACCTGCCTTGTACGCCACAACACCCGTTCGGTCAATTTCGAGAATGAGAAATGACTGAAACAACAAAACCTGGCGCCTAAAATTACCCGAATGGGCAATTATTATGAAAATTGGACTTTTCTTCTCCGCCGAACCGGCTAGAGTGCGGGGGTGCAGTGAAAAAAACAGACACGCATAGCTGACCAAATGCAGCCGTTGGGGAACGCAATGTTTCAGATCCAGATATCACCCTTTTCGCCTTAGCGCCGCAGGCGTACCAGGTACGAAGAAGGGGGCGGACGCACTCCTTCCCGGGCACCGCTCGCGGCGTACCGAACCTATTTGTTGGAATGACCATTCGGTCCACCGAAGTTCGATCGTATGGCGAAGTCGCGGCTTTGCGCCCGCTTGTACCCTCCTGAAAAATTCCGGCTGCCGCGAAGGCATATCGCGGTCCCGTTGCCAGAAATCGACCGGCAAATGGAGTGAATGCGTGAATTCGAAAGACGCAGCATTGAGGGCGGGGGGCTACCGATGCGTGGTCTGATCGCCAGTTACGTGCGGATGATGGACAGGATTTCCGACTATGTCGGCTACCTGGCCGCTTCGCTGATTTTCCTAATGGGCGGGGCACTTATCTTCGACGCCATCACACGAAACCTGATCAAGATGCCCGTGCACTGGGCCGTGGAACTCACCCAGTTCATACTCGCGGCCTATTACTTCATGGGCGGCCCGATCACGATCAAGAACAATTCGCATGTCCGAATGGACCTCTGGTACTCGACGCTTTCGACACGCGGCAAGGCCCGCATCGATCTCGCGACGATCGGCTGCATGATCTTCTACCTCGCCGTGCTGCTTATCGGCAGCATCTCCAGCCTGATCTATGCGATCGAGACGAATGAGAAGCGTTTCTCCATTTGGAATCCGTCGGTCATTCCGATCAAGTCGCTGCTGGTGGCCTGTCTCATCCTGATGCTGATGCAGTCGATTGCGGAAGTCTTCAAGCATATCGATACGCTGCGCGAAAAGGAGCTCGCATGAGCTATGAAATGATCGCGCTCTTGATGTTCGCGTCGATGATGTTGCTGCTGGCAACCGGCCAACGCGTCTTTGCAGCCATTGGCTTCGTCGCCTCGGCGGCTGCCCTTCTGCTTTATGGGCCTGGCGCTATCGAACTGCCGTTCAACCAGGTCTTCAAGCTCTTCAACTGGTACGCCATGCTGACGCTGCCCATGTTCATCTACATGGGCTACATCCTGGCCGAGGCAGGCATCGCCGAAGATCTCTACAAGATGCTGCATGTGTGGTTCGGCCGGTTCACCGGAGGTCTCGCCGTCGGCACGATCTTCCTCATGGTCATTATATCGGCAATGAACGGGCTTTCGGTTGCCGGCATGGCGATCGGCGCCACCATCGCACTGCCGGAAATGATCCGCCGTGGCTACGACAAGGTGCTTATCTCGGGCGTGGTACAGGGCGGTTCGTCGCTCGGCATCCTCATTCCGCCGTCGGTCGTACTTGTGCTCTACGGCATGATCGCTCGTCAGCCCGTCTCCAAGCTCTGGTTCGCCGGTGTCGTTCCCGGGCTTCTGATGGCGACGCTGTTCATCATCTATATCGTCATCCGCGCGCGGATGAACCCGAAGCTCGCCCCGACCGTGAGCGATGAGGAACTCAATATGCCCCTGCGCGAAAAGCTCGCACTGGCGCGCGCGGGCATCATTCCCTTCGCCATCTTCTTCTTCATGACCGGACTGTTCGTCTTCGGCTACACCAGCCTCGTCGAAAGTTCGGCCGTCGGCGCGACCGCCGCGACAATCGCCGCGATCGCAAAGGGGCGCTTCGACTGGAAGCTCATCCGCAACACGTCCATGCAAACGCTCGGTGTCTCCTGCATGTTCATGTGGCTCATCCTGGCAGCGCTCGCCTTCGGCGCGGTCTTCGACGGGCTCGGAGCAGTAAAAGCGGTCGAGAATCTCTTTATCCGGCAGTGGGATCTGTCGCCTTGGACCGTCATCATCATGATGCAGCTGAGCTTCATCGTCATGGGCATGTTCCTTGACGACACGGCCATGCTGGTCATCGTCGCCCCGCTCTATATCCCACTGGTGAAGGTGCTCGACCTCGGCTTCGACAACCAGCTCATCTGGTACGGCGTGCTCTACACGATCACCTGCCAGATCGCCTACATCACCCCGCCATTCGGCTACAACCTCTTCCTGATGCGCTCGCTGGCGCCGAAGGAAATCACGCTGATCGACATCTACCGTTCGATCTGGCCGTTCGCCGCCATCATGGTGCTGACCATCGCGCTGGTGATGATCTTCCCAGGTCTCGCGCTCTGGCTTCCCGAACAGATGAATGTGAAGGGTTGATCCATCCGGGATCAGCCACCCGTTTCAACCTCAGAGGAGAACAAAAATGACAAAAGAAAAGGCCGATCAAAGCCCATCCGAAAAAATTCTTTCGACGCGCCGTCATTTCCTGACGAAATCGGGGCTCGGTGCCGGGGCGGTCGTGGCAGGCTCGACGCTTGCAGCACCCTATGTCAACGCCCAGAGCGGGCCGATCAAGTGGCGTCTCCAGACCTATTCCGGCGCGCCGCTCGGCGCCCACGTGATCAAGCCGCAGATCGAAGCCTTCAACAAGGCTGCAAACGGCGAGATGGAAATCGAACTTTACTACGCCGATCAGCTCGTGCCGACCGCCGACCTCTTCCGCGCCCTGCAGAGCGGCACGATCGATGCCGTGCAGTCGGACGAGGCGACCATGGCCTCGCCGGTCGATATCGCCGTCTTCGGCGGCTACTTCCCCTTCGCAACCCGCTACAGCCTCGATGTGCCGGCGCTGTTCAAGTACTACGGATTGAAGGAAATCTGGGAAGAAGCCTATGCGGAAGTCGACAACGTCACCTGGCTTTCCACCGGCGCCTGGGATCCGCTGCACATCTTCACCGTCGACAAGCCGATCCGCAGCCTTGCCGACATGAACGGCCTGCGCGTGTTCGGCGTGCCGACCGCCGGCCGCTTCCTGTCGCGTTACGGCCTGGTTCCGGTGACGATTCCATGGGACAACGTCGAAGTCGCCCTGCAGACGGGCGAACTCGACGGCGTTGCCTGGTGCGGCTTCACCGAAGCCTATGAAGTGGGCTGGGCGGATGTCTGCAAATATGCGCTGACGAACTCCGTCACCGGCGCCTGGTTCGGCAGCTATTTCGCCAACACCGCAAGCTGGGAGAAGGTCCCGCCTCAGCTGCAGGAACTCTTCCGCATCACCATCGACCAGTCGCACTACTACCGCGACATCTGGTACTGGGGGGGCGAAGCGAAGCTGCGCGTCGAGGGAGAGAAGATGGAACTGACGGCGCTGCCGCCAGAAGAATGGGACCAGGTCGTCAAGGACAGCGAAGGCTTCTGGGACGAAGTGGCGTCCTCCAGCCCCCGCTCCGGCAAGGTCGTGGAAGCGTTCAAGAAATACTCCACCATCATGCAGAAGGCGGGTTACCCGTACCGCTAAGACCGGCGCAGTTCGGCCCGCCCCAACCGGCGGGCCGTTCGCGGACCTGGCGGCCGGAACGGAACCGACAACTGTTTCCGATGGGGCACCGCCCCCGCACAGAAAAACAATCGACTTCGTAAGACCACGAATACGCCTCAGATAATGAGGCGTGGCCACCAAGCTAAAGGAAAATCCAGATCCCTAATGCTTGTCCTGGCGCAGGTAGATCCGCCCGAGAAATGCGGGTTCGCCAGAACGCCGCCCACTGATCGAACCGATGACAAGCACGAGCAGGGTCAGCAGATAGGGCAGGGTCATCATCAGATAGACCGGAATGTCGGCGCCAACCGCCTGCAGCCGGGGAACCAGCGCGTCGGCGCTGCCGAAGACGAGCGCACCAACGAGGGCACGGGCCGGATTCCAGCGCGCGAAGATGACGAGCGCGACGGCCACCCAGCCGCGCGAGGCGACCATGCCCTCCACCCACACATGGCTGGTCGCCACCGAGAGGTAGGCTCCGGCGAGACCGCAAAGCAGGCCAGAGGCGAGCACCGCGCCAAGCTGAACGATCTGCACATCCACGCCGGCGACGTCCGCGGCCGCCGGATTCTCGCCGACGGCACGCAGTCGCAGGCCGCTGCGACTGCGCATGAGCCACCACCACAGGAGGCCCACCGTGACCGGCAGTGCCAGGGTAATCGGATCCTGAACCGCCACAATTCTTCCCAAGGTGGTATCGCGCTCCAGGGCGAAGATGTCGCCGAGATTGGGGATGCCGACGAAGGTCTTCTGGACATAGGGCCGACCGACGACACCGGTCAGCCCGAGGCCGATTGCGACGACGGCGAGACCCGAGAGCGTCTGGTCGGCGCGCAGCACGACCGTCGCCACGCCGAAAAGGAATGCGAGCGCCATTGCCGCGGTCGCCCCCACGGCCAGGGCCGCCCAGGGATCGTTGCCGAAGAGAACGGCGATTGCCGCGCTCATCGCGCCGACAGCCATGAGGCCTTCCGCGCCGAGATTGAGGATGCCCGCACGTTCGCAGATGATGAGCCCGAGGCTCGCAAGCACCAGCGGCGTTGCATAATTCGGAATGATGGCAATCCAGCCGATCAGAAAATCCATGGGATGCGAACCTTCCTGTCAGCTTGGCCGGTTGAGGGAATAGGTGCTGAAGAACTGCGCCATCAGGATCGAAATCAGCACGGTGCCCTGCACCAGCACGATCATTCCTTCGGAGATGCCGTAGAACACCTTGAGGACATTGCCAGCGGTGAATACGGCCCCGAGCGCCAGCGCCACGACAACCACCCAGAACGGCTTGGCGCGGGCCAGATAGGCAATGACGATGGCACTGAACAGGTAACCGTTGCCGACGGCCTGGTTCAGCCGGTGCTCCGTGCCCGAGACAACGACCATGCCCGCCAGCCCGGACAGCGCACCAGACAAAAGAACAAGTCCCGCAAGCGTGCGGCGCACCGGCAGGCCGGTAGCCAGCGCCGCCTGCCGGTTGAGGCCGACGGCGTCAGCGTAGAAGCCGGCGCGCGTGCGCTCCAGCAGGAACCAGACCGCAAGGGCGATCAGGGCGACGACGAACAGTCCGGCATGGAGCTGTCCCCAACCGAGTGCCGAGAAGCGGCTTGCCTGCGGAAATGCGGCGGTGACCGGAAAGCTGTTGGCCGGATCGCGCCAAATGCCGAACAGCAGATGTTGCACAAGCAGAAACGCGACGCTTCCGAGCAGCAGCGAAGAAATGACTTCGTTGACGCCCCATCTTTGTTTCAGAACGAGGGAGATGGCGATCCATCCGGAACCCGCCAGCGCCGCAAGCACGAAGGCAAGCGGGAGGCGCAGGCTCTCCGGTCCGATTTCGTGCAGCGCGACCCACGTCGCCGCCACTGCGCCGAGCCAGAGCTGGCCCTCGACGCCGATGTTCCAGAAGCGGACGCGCATCGCGACCGCCGAAGCCAGACCGACGAGGATCAGCGGCAACGCCGCCGTCACAGTTTGCGACAGGCCGTCGGATGTGAGGAAGGCGGCCACCAGGAATTCGTCGATAAGGGCGCTCGCGGGTACGCCCGCCTGCACCAGCAGCATCGCCGAAATCGCAAGACCGAATGCGAGCCCGCCCGCATAGGAGAGCGCGCTCAGAAATAAACCCGGCTGCTGCCGGCGTACGAGAAATGCTGCATCAAGCATGGCCGGCCAGAAGCGCTCCGATCCATTCCGGGGTGACATCGTCCGCCGCGCGACAGCCGACGATCGTTCCCCTGTTCATAACGGCCACCCTGTGGGAAAGCGAAAGGACCTCCTGCAGATCCTCGCTGATGAGTAGGCAGGCGGCACCGCTTTCCACCGCCTGGCGGATCGCAGTGCGCACGAACTGCGTGGCCTTCATGTCCAGCCCGCGCGACGGCGAGTGAGCCACCAGCACCTTCATGCCCGGACCCAGCTCGCGCGAAAGCAGCACCTTCTGCGCATTGCCCCCGGAAAGAAGTGCGGCTGAACGCTCAGGCGTCGCCCCTCGGATATCGAAAGCATCGATCATCATTTCCGCCTTCCTTCGCATCCCGTCGCGGCGCAGGAAAAGCGGTCCGCCGAATGCCCCTTCGGACACACTGGTCAGTGCCATGTTGTCGGCGATCGATAGCTCGCGGATCATGCCGGTCGCGAAGCGATCGGACGGGATCACCCGCAAGCCCGCGCGACGGCGCTCATGTGGCGTGCCGGCGACGATATCCAGCCCGCCGAGAATGATCTCGCCCGAGGCGGGCCGCAGGAGGCCTCCGAGGCAGGCGACCAGCTCTTCCTGGCCGTTGCCGCCGACGCCGGCGATGCCGAGCACCTCGGCTTCCCGCAGTTCCAGCTCAAGGTTGTGCAGCCCCTGCCCATGCGCCCGCGCGGAAAGAGACAGCGCCTTGATGCTCAGGCGCAACGCGCCGGGCTGCGAATCCGGCCGGCCGCCAGTCGCCAGCGTCTCGCCGACGATGAGCCGCGCCACCTCTTCTTCGGAAATTCCCTCGACCTGCGCGCCGGAAAGCACGGTTTTTCCATGTCGCATGATCGTGATGCGATCACAGAAGGCCGCAACCTCACGGAACTTGTGCGTGATCAGCACCACTGCGTTGCCCTGACGCGCGAGCCGCCGGACGAAATCGAGCAGCGCCCTGGCCTCATCCTCCGTCAGGACGGCGGTGGGCTCGTCGAGAACCAGTATGCGGGCGCCGAGGAGAAGCACCTTGACGATTTCCGCCCGCTGCCTGTCGGCGATCGAAAGATCGGCGACGATCCGGTGGGGATCGACGGGCAGGCCGATCTCGGCAGACTTTGCCGAAACCAGTGCGGCCGCTTCGCTTGCGGAACGGACGCGGCTTTTCTTGCCGAGGCCCAGCAGTACGTTTTCCGCAACGGTGAAGCTCTCCACCAGGCGGAAGTGCTGGTGCACCATGCCAAGCCCGGCAACTGTCGCCTCGGTGGGGCTGCGGGGGGCGATGGCCGCGCCGTCGATCGACTGGTGGCCGGAATCGGCGGCATAGACACCCGTCGCAACGTTCATCAAGGTGGACTTGCCGGCGCCGTTTTCGCCCACGATCGCATGCACCTCGCCCCATTCCAGGGTGAAGTCGGCATCCTCCAGCGCCGGCTTGCCATCGAAGGCCTTGCCGATGCCCTGCATGTCGAGGGCAGGGGGCGTGCCGGGCAGACTGTCCACCCGGCCTGCAATCGTTTTTTGCGCAGCCGTCATTGCTTGGCCGGCATGGTGCCGGTGATGCCTTCGACGAAATAGTCCATCGACCACAGCGCGGCATCGTCCAGCTTGCCGCCGGCCTCGACGACGACAGTGCCGTCCTGCTTCTTGAGAGGCCCCTGGAAGGGATCGATCGTGCCGGCGATGATCGCCTGCCTTGCCGTCTCGATCTTGGCCTTCGTTTCCTCGGTGACGCCCGGGCCGAAAGGCGCGAGATCCACCACGCCCTTGTCGAGCCCCTCAAACGCCCCGAATTCCTCGGGCTTCCAGCTGCCGTCGATGATTTCCTTGATCGTCGGGACCAGGTATTTCTCCCAGCGGAAGACGACCGAAGTCTGGATTGTCTTCGGTGCGGCATGCGACATGTCGAGCTGGAAGCCGATGGAGGGAACGCCGGCCTTCTCGGCCGCATCCAGCGCCGAGGTTGCACTCAGATTGGTGGCGAGGACATCGGCCTTCTGGTCGAGAATGGCCTGCGCGACCTGCCCCTCCTTGACCGGGTCCCACCAGGAATTGGTGAATACGGCGACCGTTTCGATGGTCGGATCGACCGACCGCGCGCCGAGCGCGAAGCTGTTGATGTCCCAGTTCACGACGCCCACGGGGAAGCCGGCGAGAATGCCGATCTTCTTGGTCTTGGTTGCCTGGCCGGCGGCCACACCCGCGAGATACCAGCCCTGATAGGTGCGGGCATAGAAGCTCTCCATGTTCGGGCCGTTGTTCGTGCCCGAGGCGCTGAGGAAGGCGACGTTCGGATAGGCCTTCGCAGCTTCCGCCATCGGGGCGCTGTAGCCGTAGGTCGTGCCGACGATGATGTTGAAACCGCGCTTGACGTAGAGGTCGATGGCCGCGCGCAGCTTGGTCGCTTCTTCCGGAATGTTTTCCGTGACGGCGACGGGAACCTGCAACTGTTCCTCAACAGCCTTGCGGCCCGCTTCCAGGGCCTCATTCCAGCCGCCGTCCTGCGCCGAGCTTGCGTAGATGAAGGCGACCTTCGGAGGGCCTTCGAGCGTGAAGGCATTAGCGCCCGTCGCAGCCGACGCCAGTAGCGCGGCCGTGATCGCCACGAGACACTTGCGCGTCCGATGCTTGTTTGTGCTGGCAGTCATTTCACTGTTCCCTTGCTGTCGGTTCGGCCCGTCCGTCGACGCATCGGAGGCACGCGAATACGTGCGCGCCGACCGAGGCGGTCGCTGGCGTTCCCTGTTTTTGCAAAAGCGAATGAGCTCTTGTGCGGTGCATAAAAGCCGATTACGGTCGTTCATGCAATAAAAATAGTCATGCCTAAATTATGGTCACTTTGTTCAAGATTATGGACGATCCGACGTGAACACCGATGCGCTGGCGTCCTTCGTGAAAATCGCCGAACTGCGGTCGCTATCGGCCGCAGGTAAACTCTATGGCCTGCCGAAATCGACGCTGAGCCTGCGCCTCAAGCAGTTGGAAACCGATCTGAACGTCCCGCTTTTCGAGCGATCCGGCAGAAATCTGCTGCTGACGGAAGCAGGACAGACCCTGCTCAAGCACGCCCGCCAGATCCTGCAGAGCTGCGACGCCGCTCGCGCCGCCGTCTCCGAAGTCAGCGAGGACGTGGCTGGAACCCTGCGCATCGGCGCCACCGGCGAATTCGGCACCGCGTTCTATGCGCAGATGCTGATCGCCTTCCGCAGGCTTTATCCGAACGTCGAGATCGAGCTGACCTTCTTCTCGCCGAACGTGCTCTATGCCGCCGAAAGCTTCGACACCCTGGACGCGGTGATCTCGTGGGACGAGGGCGATGGGGAAGGGGAAACGCTTTCGACTGCCACCTTCGCGCTGTTTGCCAGCAGCAGCTATGTCGAACGCTTCGGCCAGCCGCAGCGGCCCGCCGATCTCGCCGACCATCAAGGCATCGTCTACCGGACCCCGGCGGGGCTGCAGCACTGGCGCCTGCAAAAAGGCGCTGCGCAGGAAAGCGTCCTGCCGCGCAGCAGCCTGATCGCCAACGATTACTGGACGGTGAAGTACTTCGCCGTCGCCGGCGAGGGCATAGCCTATCTGCCGCGCTTCTTCACCGCAATCGAGTGCGAGCGCGGCCATCTGGTGCCATTGCTCGATGACTGGGCGTCGGCGGAGCGCCGCGTCAGCATCCGGCTGACGCGGCCGCATGCGGCCTCGCGCAAGATGAACGCGTTCATGGATGTCTGCCGCCGTTACTTTTCACCCGGCTTCGTCTTCCAGGGACCGCGCTACTACGTCGAGACAATTTTCGACCCAACCCAACCAACAGAGGGAACAAGAACATGAAAGTAGTGGAGACCGGCAACGGCGCACGCGTGATGAAGAACGGCGGGCTCGACCCGCAGCGCGTCAGCTTCGACAAGATCCCCGTCATCGACCTGGAGCCGATGTTCAGCGGCGATGCGGGCGCCAAGGAGAAACTGGCCGAGGACCTGCGCAAGGCCTGCACGGAAGTGGGCTTTCTCTACATCAAGAACCACCACTTCCCCGCAGAGGTTCTGGCCGCCACGTTCGCCGCCGCCGAATCCTATTTTGCGCTTCCGGACGAGGTGAAGATGAAGAACCACGTCTCGAAATCGAAAAACAATCGCGGCTATGCGGCCATGCTCGAGGAGAACACGGATCCGACGGCACGCGGCGATCTGCACGAGTCCTATGACATCGCCCTCGACGTACCGGCGGATGATCCCGACGTTCTCGCCGGCAAGGTGCTCTACGGCCCCAACCAGTGGCCGGAAGACGCGCCCGCCCTGCGCACCGCGCTTGAGAACTATCACGCCGAGATGCTGACGCTGAGCGGTCACCTGCTGCACGCCTTCGCGCTGGCGCTCGGTCTCGACGAGGCCTATTTCGACCAGATGGTCGACAAGCCGTTGGCCACCCTTCGCGTCCTGCATTATCCGCCACAGTTCGGCGAGATCGACGATCGTCAGATCGGCATCGGGGCGCATTCCGACTACGAATGCTTCACCATCCTGGCCCAGCAGGACGGCATTTCGGCTTTGCAGGTGCTGAACGCATCGGGCGAATGGATTGCCGCCGATCCGGTTCCTGGCTGCTTCGTCGTCAATGTCGGCGACCAGATGGCCCGCTGGACGAACGATCTGTTCGCCTCGACCGTGCACCGCGCGATCAACCGCTCCGGCCGCGAACGCTACTCTATCCCGTTCTTCTTCGGACCGAACTACGACACGCTGGTGGAAGCGCTGCCGAGTTGCGTCGACGAGGATCACCCGGCCAAGTACCCGCCGGTGACCTCGGGCGACTACATCAACGGCCGCTTCGCCGCCACTTTCGCGCACTATGCCGAGGCGCAGAAAAAGGAAGCCGGTGCCTGATCCACAGGCAAATGCAAGTGTTGGCAGGGTCATCCTTGTCAACACTCCCGGCCGCCGGATGGGCGATGATGCCACCCTTGCTTCGGACGCACTGGACCTCTTTGAAAAGCACGTGTTCGGCAGGGGCCAAGGCCGGCTGACGAGAGCGCGATCCGTGTCTGAAAGGCCGGTCGCATGGCCGTCGTTGCGAATGCCGCTTCGCCCTGGATAGCCTCCGCTACCGGCGCAACATATTGCCGCTCGCCACCTCGGATGAATGGCTATCTGGCACGGAAGCTGGTAAGGCACTTGCGACCAAAGAGCGACACCGCCAGAGTGCGCGCAAAGAATCAACCGGGGCAATAGGAACGAATGCCGCAAGTTGCAATGAGGTCTCCGAAGCGGAGCGCCGACCTCCTTCTCAACGACGATCGGGAGCCTGCCCGCAGGCAGGTTTCGCCGCTAAGGGCAGGCAACCGCGCGCAAGCGCTGCAAGGCGTTCTCAATGTCGTGGGCGACCTGCTTGTCGCGCCGAAGGTACCGGTCATGGCCAGCTATCTGGCGGGCAAAATTTATCAGAAGCTCGGCCGTTGCGGCGATCCCGGCCAGCTTGCGCAAGATCACCCCGAAATCATCGAGCATTGGCAGCGGGCGCTGGCCAATCTCGCCGATGGCCACAGCCGGTTGGCGGAACTCTCCGCCCACCTTTCCGCCCTGTCTGAAACGCTTGTCTGGCGGCACGGCCGCACCGGTCCCTTTGCAAGCCTCCGCTTCGAAAAGGCCCATGCCCATACGGTTCTCGTCGGACCCGGCGGCATAGAGCAGCGCAGCGACGTGCGCATCGGCCTGACGCTGATGGCGCCCTACAGCCGCTTTCCGGACCACGTGCAGTTCCACTCCCGCGTCTTCCTGCTTCTGTCCGATGGGGAAGTGTGCCTCGACGACGACATCTGGTTCCGGGCGAACCGCGGCACGATCTTCTTCAACGAGGCCGGTCGAAAGTTCGCCATGCGCTGCACCGGCGAGCCATTCCTTGCGCTGTGGTGCCAAATCGAGGACGCCTCGCTGTAAGCAGCGGTTGCAAGCGTTCGCTGGCGCTTACCGTAGTAACATTCCTCGCGTGCGCCGTGCGATCTTAGATCCGCGCTGGCAGCAACTTTCGGCGAGGCGCGCGAGACGGCAGCCGCTCGCCAAACTATGGCGCGGGCGCGGGGCCCGTGCTTTCGCGCACGACAAGCCGGACCGGAAGAACGGTCTCCGTCGGCAGCCGGTCGGTCTCGGCATCGTTCAGCAGTTGCACGAGCAACCTGGCGGCGGCCTGACCTGCGCCGTGCTGTTCTATGTGGATCGTCGTCAGCCTGGGGCGGATAAGGTTGAGAAACGGCATATCGTTGAAACCGCTGACGGAAACATCAGCGGGACAATTCAGCCCCTTCTCGTGCAGCCGCTCGATCGCGCCCAGCGCGAGGCGGTCGTTGGCGCAGAGAACCGCGGTGAACCTCAGCCCCGACGCCAGCAGTTGCTCCACGCAGCGCGCGCCTTCGGACTCGTCGAAATGGGTGGCCGTCGCGATCAGTCTCTCATCGCAGGCAAGCTTTGTTTCCGCCATGGCATCCCGGAACGCTGCGAGGCGCAATTGCCCGGTCGACAGGTCCTGCGGACCGGCGATATGCGCGATGGACCGATGGCCCAGTTCCATCAGATGGCGGAGCATCTGGCAAATCCCCGACTGTTCGTCGTTGATGACGAAGGGGATGGCGCCGTCCTCGACCCGGCGATTGAGCGTCACGATCGGCATGCCGTCCTCCGCCGCGCGCGCGACCATCGGATCGTCGCGCGTCGCGGCAGCATGGATGATGCCGTCGACACCACGATCGCGCAGGACATTGACGAGCCTGCTCTCGCGCTCCTTCTCGCCATCCGTATTTACGATGATCGAGGCATATCCGAGCGGCTCGAGCACGCTTTCGATGCCGCGCAGGATCGGCGGAAAGATGACGTTGGTGATGTCGGGAATCATCACGCCCACCGTCATCGTTCGGTTCGTCCGCAGGCCCGCGGCAATCCGGTTGGGGCGGTAGCCAAGCCTCTCCGCTGCAGCCTGAATCTTCTCGGCAACCTCGGCCGTGATCGCCTTGCGCGTAACCGGATCGAGCGCGCGGGAAACCGTCGAGACGTGGACACCGGTCTCCCTCGCGATATCCTTCAATGTGACGCGGCGCTTCATGCAGGAATCCACCCCTTTCTGAGGGTAGATATCCCTTCGTAAAAAAATTCGCAATCGTTTGCACGGCGTTCTTGACGGATATCAGGAAATTTGCAAAGCTCCACGCAATCGATTGCACGACAGCTGCACAAAGCCTGCGCATCACGCAGGTCTAGGTGCGCACCGGGAAGAGGAGCCCGGCCGCGCATAACGTCGCCATTGCATTGAGGCGACGTCGAACCGCTGTCACGACGATCGAGATTGCCGAATTATCCGATTTTCCTGGGGAGGAGCAAAAATGAGGATGAAGGCATTTCTGGCGGGAGCGGCGGGTGCCGCCTTCCTGGCCGGTGCGGCTTATGCTGATACGATCAGGATTGGCGCATCGCTGCCGATCACGGGCGGACTTTCGGTCAGCGGGGAAAAGCACAAGCGCGGATATGAACTCTGCAACAAGCTGATCAATGAGAAGGGAGGCCTGCTCGGAAAGCAGGTCGAACTGATCGTCAGCGACAATCGTTCCGATCCCGCGACCGCGATCAACCAGTACGAACGTTTCATCAATGTCGACAAGGTGGATGCGGTCTATGGAACATTCTCCAGCCGCCTGACCTTCCCGGTCGGCAACGTGCTGTCCAAGTACAACATGGTCCACCCGATTCCCTCCGGCGGCGCGTTGCGGATCTACACGCAGGGTCACAAGAACCTGTTCTATTTCCAGGTCAATGCGGCCGAATATACCGGCAAGGACGTGGTCGCCGTCATCAAGGAGCAGATCGCCGCCGACCAGGCGCCCAAGAGTGTAGCGGTCGTCCACGCCGACGACTTCTTCGCCAACGCGATCGCCGCAGGGCTGCTCGGCCAGAAGGTGATCGATCCGGCAAACGACAAGGAAGTCGCCGATCTCGCACCGGGATACCTCGCAGATGCCGGCATCAAGCTCGTCATGGAGGAGAAGTGGCCCGAGGAAGGCTTCAACGACTGGCTCAACCTGGCCAACTCCATCAAGCGCTCTGGTGCGGAAATGATCATCGGGCTCACCGCATCCGCGGAGGAAGCGGTGCAATTGACCCGGGCTCTGAAGACGGTGGGAGCGACGCCGAAGCTGGTCTATCTCAGCCAGGGCGCACAGACGGAGTTCATCGACGGCGTCGGCAAGGATTCCGCAGAAGGCGTGCTGATCCACACCACCTGGCACAAGGACGTGAACTTCGAGGGCACGCTCGCCGGAAAGCCGTTCAACAATGCCGATTTCGTCGCCGCGTTCGAAAAGGAGTACGGGCTGCAACCGGACGAGGACAGCGCGATTCCCTTCGCGGTCTGCCAGGGCATCGAGCAGGCGATTATCGGCGCCGGTTCCACCGACAATGCCAAGATGGGCGAATGGCTGAACGCGCGGACCAAGGACGATCCAGTGCGCACCGTACTCGGTCGCTTCTCCTGGGACGATGTCGGCCTGCCCGAGGACAAGCGCCACATCATGACGCAGTGGCAAGGCGGCGAAATGAAGTTCGTCTATCCCACCGGCGAGTTCGAGGGCGTGGAGGCGCTCGAATATCCGAAGGCCGGCTTCTGAACCCTGCCTGCGGCGGGCACATACACCTTGGCCGCCCGCCGCTTTTACACCTGTCATCTGGACATGGAGGTCGAGCACGTGCTCGAGATCAGGAATCTTTGCAAGTATTTCGGCGGCATCAAGGCCGTGGACGGGGCTTCGTTCGAGGTCGAGCGCGGCTCGATCACGGCCCTGATCGGCCCGAACGGCGCTGGCAAGACCACGGCCTTCAACTGCATCAGCCGTACGCTTGCGCCGACCTCCGGAGAGGTCTGGCTGGACGGGGAGCGGATCGACCATCTGCGTCCACACAAGATTACGGCAAAGGGCCTCAGCCGCACCTTCCAGATCTCGCGCAATCTCGCCGACATGACGGTCATCGAGAACGTGATCGTCCAGTCCAGGGTCGAGGGTCTTGCAGGCCTCTTCCGCCCGGCGATCTCCCCGCAGGAGAAGGACAAGGCCCTGGGCATCCTCGACTTTCTCGGCATCACCCGCATCGCCTACGAAGATGGACACAACCTGTCCTACGGACAGAAGAAGCTGATGGACCTCGCCGCTCTCCTGATGTCGGACCCGAAGATCATCCTGCTCGACGAGCCGGCCGGCGGCGTCAACCCGTCGCTGATGGAGGAGATCGTCGGCCATATCCGTGCGCTGAACGCGGGCGGCCTGACCGTGCTGATCGTCGAGCACAATATGGAACTGATCATGCGCCTTTCGCACAAGGTCGTCGTCATGGCGCAGGGCAGGGTGATCTGCCAGGGAACGCCCGACATCGTCCGCAGGGATCCAGCCGTGCTGGAAGCCTATCTCGGCGGCGTGCTCGAAGCAGAGGCTGCGTGATGACGGCACTTCTCGAAGTCACCAACATCACCGCCGGCTATGGCGACGGCCCCGCCATTCTCGACGGCGCGCATCTCACCGTCGTGCCCGGCAAGGTTCACTGCATCATCGGCCCCAACGGGGCCGGCAAGTCGACGCTCCTGAAGGCGATCTGCGGAATGCTGAAGATCCGCAAGGGCGATGTCGTCCTCAAGGGCGAGCGGCTGAACGGACTGCGCCCGGACCAGATCCTGCGGAAGGGCATCTGTTTCGTGCCGCAGGAGCGAGCGCTGTTTCCGAAGATGACCGTGCGCGAAAACCTGCGGATGGGCGGCTTCATCCTCGGCAATGCAAAAGAACTTGACCGCAGCGTCGATGCCATTCTCGACCGCTTCCCGATTTTGCGCGAGCGCGCCAACCAGCATGCCGGCACCATGTCCGGCGGCCAGCAGCAGACGCTCGCCATGGCCCGAACCCTGATCATCAGGCCGGACATCGTCATGCTCGACGAGCCGTCGCTCGGCCTGGCACCGAAGATCGTCCAGGAGATGTTTTCCATCATGAAGATGATGTCGGAAGAGGGCGTGACAGTTTTGCTCGTCGAGCAGAACGCGTTGATGGGCCTGAAGAATTCCGACATCGGCGTCGTTCTGGACCTCGGCCGCACGCTGATCGAGGGACCGGCGGCCGACGTGCTCGCCGACCCGCGCATCCAGGAACTCTATCTCGGCGGCAGGAAGGCCGCCTGAGGAGAAGACGATGGCACAATTCATTCAGGTTCTGATCCTCGGACTGGCACTCGGCGGTGTGATCGCGCTGATGGGATCGGGTCTTTCGCTGGTCTTCGGCGTGATGCGGATCGTCAATCTGGCGCATCCCTCTCTGATCATCGCCGGCGCCTACGTCGCCTACTGGGCGTTCAAGCTCTGGGGCATCGATCCGATCGTCATGCTGCCCGTTGCCGCCCTCATCCTGGCCGGCATCGGCGTGCTGCTCTACCGGCTGATGTTCGAGAAGGAGGCCAAGAGTGCGCGCTACTCCGAGATGACGGTGCTTCTGACCTTCGCGCTCGCGATGATGGTGGAAGGCCTGCTCGGCGCGTTCTTCACCAACACCCAGCGTGTCACCTCGCCCGACTATGCGACGGACGCATTCTTCCTCGGCGACATCTTCATTCCCAAGGGCCAGCTCTATGCCGGCATCGTCTCGCTCGTCATCATCGGTGCGCTGGCGCTGTTCCTGAAATATTCGCGGATGGGCTATGCGATCCGCGCCACCACACAGAACCGTGACGCGGCCGAGTTGCTGGGCGTCAACGTCAACCTCGTCAGCGTCGTCGCCTTTGCGATCGGCATCGGCCTTGCCGGGGCTGCCGGCGCGCTGGTCAGCTTCGTCTTCAGCTTCTTCCCGGCCAAGCAGTGGGAATGGATCGCCATGCTGATGTCGGTGGTGGTCCTCGGCGGCATGGGCAGCATTCTCGGCACAGTCGTTGCAGCCTTCTCGCTCTCGGTCATCGCCGCCTTCGTCGGCACCTGGGTCGGCGCCACCTGGTCGACCATGACCTTCTTCCTCGCCCTGTTCGTCATCCTGCTGATCCGGCCCGAGGGTCTGTTCGGCGAAAAGCCGGAGATGGCATAATGGCTGCCACACTTCATACCCCCGATGCCGGTGCCGTGCTGGCGGCGCGCAAGGCGCACGATGAGAAACTGGCAAAACGCGCCGATCAGACGCGCGCCACCTGGTTCCCCGTCACCGTCCTCGCCGTCCTGCTGGCGCTGCCACTGCTGCAATTCACCGGCAACTATAATTATCTGCTTCATCTCGTTCTCTTCACCGCATCCTACGTGGTGATGGCGGCTGGCTGGAACATTCTCGGCGGCTTTGCAGGCTACGTCTCGCTCGGTCATGCGGTATTCTTCGCCATCGGCGGTTACTTTTCCGGCGTATTGCTGGCCCGCTTCGGCATATCGACCCTGTTGACGGCACCGCTGGCGGGACTGCTTGCGGCGGTCTGCGGCTACCTCATCGGCCTGATCACGCTGAAGGTGCGTGGGCCGAGCTTCATTATCTCTTCGATCGCACTTTTGATGATCGCCCGCATTCTCTTCGACCACTGGACGTTCATCGGCGGCGCAAACGGTCTGGCGCTGCCGATCAACGACCTGCCGGTGCTCTGGGCGAAGCTGCCCTATTACTACGCCTTCATCCTCATGGCTGCCTTCACCGTCTGGGCCACCTACCGGATCAAGCATTCGAAACTCGGGCTCGGCCTTCGGGCGCTGTCCAAGGACGAAATCAAGGCTGAGAGTGCCGGCATCGACACGCGCTTCTACAAGGTGGTCGCCTTCGCTCTCTCGGCGTTCTTCGTCGGCATGGCGGGTGCAGTCTGGGGCGAATACCTGACCTACCTGCGGCCGAACATCTTCCTGATCATTCTCGTCTCCGCCAACCTCGTGCTGATGTGCATCCTCGGAGGCAAAGGGACGATCGCCGGCCCTGCGATCGGGGCAATCCTGATCGTCGGCATCAACGAGCTGTTCGTCGCGACGATGGGCGCTTCGGAGCTGAACCTCTTCGGCACCGGACTCGTCATGGCGGTGGCGCTGATGTTCTTCCCGCTTGGCGTCGTCGGCACGCTGGCCCGCAAGGGCAAGCTGCCCCGCATCCTCAATTGGGACTGAGGGAGGATCGGGCATGGCCACCTTCAAGCTTTTCAACGCGCCGCAGTCGACCTGCAGCCAGCGCGTGCGCTATGCCCTGCATGCCAAGGCGCTGGCGTTCGAGGAAGAAAAACTCGATCTCTTCCGTGGCGACCAGCTTCGGCCCGAGTATCTGGCGATCAATCCGAACGGCGTAGTTCCGGCGCTCGTGCATGACGGTAATCCGGTGATCGATTCCGCCGTAATCCTCGAATACCTGGAGGACATTCTGCCCGGTGTGGCGCCGATGCGCCCCGCCGACCCGCTGCAGGTCGCGCGGATGCGGGCCATGATGCGCTTCATCGACGAAGTGCCGACGCCCGCAGTTCGCGTGCCGTCCTACAATCTCGCCTTCCTTCCGCATTTTCAGGCGATGAGCGAAGATGAATTCCAGGCACTGTGCGACAGCAAGCCGCTTCGCCGCGAATTTTTGATGAGGATGGGCCGGACCGGCTTTCCGCAAGCCGAGATGGACGAAGCGCT
Source organism: Mycoplana rhizolycopersici (assembly GCF_013378445.1). Lineage (GTDB taxonomy): Bacteria > Pseudomonadota > Alphaproteobacteria > Rhizobiales > Rhizobiaceae > Mycoplana > Mycoplana rhizolycopersici. The sequence goes on along the minus strand of NZ_JABXYK010000010.1, from coordinate 191,923 downwards.
CGGCCGGCTGCAGCGCGGCATCGACCGGATGACGAGCTGGCTCTCTGAAAGCGGCGGGCCCTGGTTGATGGGCGAAGCCCTGACGCTCGCCGACGTTGCGATCATGCCGGTGGTCGTGCGCATGGCCGACATCAACCTCGGCCACATGTGGCATGCGTATCCGGCGATCGCCCGCTGGCTCGAGCGCATCCGGGTGACGGAGGCGTTCCGCAAGACCTATTACGAAGGCTCGCTTCTGACCGAGAAGTACCCGCACCTGAAGCAGGCGCTGGCGCGGGTCGGCAGTGACAAACCCTCAAGACCCGCTGTCGCGGTGGGAGCATGACCATGAATCACATCAGCGTCGAACAGAAGCTCATCTCCAGGGTGGAAGACGTCACGCCGACCGTGCTTCGGGCGATGGCGGCAACCACCGACCCGCGGCTGAAGCAACTGATGACGTCGCTCGTCACGCACCTGCACCAGTTCGTCATCGAGACGCGCCCGACGGAGGCGGAGTTCGAATATGGTCTGCGCTGGATCGCCGAGCTCGGCCACCGCACCAACGAGTTCCACAACGAGGTGGTGCTTGCGGCGGACGCGATCGGCGTTTCCACCCTGATCGACCTGATCAACAATGACGGCATGCAGGGCGAAACGATGTCGGCGCTGCTGGGGCCTTTCTACCGTGGCGAGGCGCCGCAATGCCAATGTGGCGACTGCATCGCGCGCTCCGAAACACCCGGCGCCGAACTCTATTTCAGCGGCCGCGTCGTCGGCGTTGATGGCGCCCCGATCGAAGGGGCCACCCTCGATGTCTGGCAAGCCTCGCCCGTCGGCCTTTACGAGAACCAGGACGAGAGTCAGGACGACTTCAACCTGCGCGGCAAGTTCAGGACGGACGCCGAAGGCCGTTTTCATTTCGTCTCGGTGAAGCCCGCCGGCTATCCGGTCCCCACAGACGGCCCGGTCGGCGACCTGCTGCGCGCCCAGCATCGCACCCCGCTGCGTCCGGCCCATATCCATTTCATTGTCTCCGCGCCGGCCCACAAGACGCTCATCACGCAGATCTTTGCCGACACCCACGAAGCGCTGGTCAACGACGTGGTCTTCGGGGCGAAGCGGCAGATAGTCGGCGCGTTCGTCCGGCATGACGAGCCACACCCGGATTACCCCGGTGCAGCGACGCCCTTCTACACCTGCCACTACGAGTTCAAGCTGGTCGAAGGGACGCCGTGCTTCCCGATGCCGCCGATCAGCGGAAAAAAGGGCTGAGCCGTGGCCGAGCAACCGATCAACCCGCTTGCAGGCAAGGTTGCCGTCGTCGTCGGCGGGTCCGGCGGTATCGGCCGGCAGACCTGCATGGAGATGGCACAGGCCGGCGCGAGCGTCGTCGTCGGCTACCGGAACGGGCGGGAGCGCGCCGAGGAGATCGTCGCGCTTCTTCCGGGCGAGGGGCATTTCGCCTCGCCCGTCCAGATCGAGGAGACACCGAGCATCCTCGCCTTCCGCGACGCCGTGCAGGCACGCGCCGGCGGCACCGACATCCTGATAAACACGGCCGGCATCACCAAGCCGGTGGCCCACGCAGACCTCGACGCGCTGACGGACGAGCTGATCGACGCGATCTTCGTCAATAATTTCCGCGGCGTCTTCGCCACCATCCGCGCCTTTGCGCCGATGTTGAAGGCGAGCGGCGACGGGCTTGTCGTCAACGTCTCCTCGATCGCCGCCTTCACCGGCATTGGCTCCAACGTCGCCTATTGCGGCGCCAAGGCAGCACTCGACATCATGGCCAATTCGCTGGGCCGGGCGCTCGCGCCGGAGATTCGCGTGCTGTCGGTCTCGCCCGGTGCGGTCGACACGCAGTTCGTGCCCGGCCGCGGCAAAGAGTTCAACGACAAGGTCGCGGCAACCACGCCGCTAAAGCGGATCACCAGCCCGACCGATGTCGCCCGTGCCATCCTGGCCTGCGCCACCCACCTGAAGTTCTCGACCGGCGATCGCATCGTCGTCGACGGAGGAAGGCATCTCTGAATGCAGCCGAATGTCATCATAACCTGTGCCGTCACAGGCAATCTCACGACCCGGGAGCACCATCCGGACCTGCCGATCACCCCTGAGGAGATCGCCAATGCCTGTCTGGAGGCCGCCGACGCGGGTGCGGCGATCGCGCATATCCACGTGCGTGACCCGGAGACCGGAAGACCCTCGATGGAGCTGAAATACTATCGCGAGGTGATGGAGCGAATCCGGGCGAAAAACGACGCGCTGATCCTGAACATCACCACCGGGCCGGGCGGCCGCTACCATCCAAGCGACGAGAACCCGGCGGTGGCCGGGCCACGTACGACCCTGATGCGTCCCGAAAAGCGTGTCGAGCATATCCTCGCGCTCAAGCCGGAAATTGCAACGCTCGACCTGAACACCATGACCTTCGGCAACGAGGTTGTCATCAATACCCCCGGCAACGTCAAGATCATGTCGGACATGATCTACGAGGCCGGCGCGAAGCCGGAACTGGAGGTATTCGACACCGGCCATATCCAGCTCGCCCACGACATGCTGAAGGCAGGAACGCTGAAGGCGCCGACGCTCTACAACATTGTCACCGGCGTGAAATACGGCTTCCCCGCCACCCCCGAAGTGATGGCGCTCGCCGCCCGCCTGCTGCCGCAGCCTTGCGTGTGGACCGGCTTCGGCGTCGGCCGCATGTCCTTTCCGATGGCGGTGCAGTCCTACCTGCTCGGTGGCCATGTGCGGGTGGGGTTGGAGGACAATTCGTACTTGTCCAAGGGCGTGCTCGCCAAGGGAAACGGTGAACTGGTCGAGCGGGCGCGAGACCTGATCGAAAAGCTCGGCGCGAAGATCGCCAGCCCGTGGCAGGCCCGCGAACTGCTCGGGCTGCCGGCCTAGGCCCGTCTTCTAGTATTCCAGGGAGGAATGACATGAACATCCAGGTGGACACGAAAATGGGCAAGGCGCTGCGCGTATCGCAAAAATCGCCCGATCTGGACAATCTCCTGATCGATGTCGTCGATATCGCCGTGCCGCGGCCGGGTCCCGGCCAGGTGTTGGTCGAGATCGTCGCCGCCGGCGTCAACCCGAGCGACGTGAAGGCCTCGCTCGGGCATATGCCGCACGCCGTCTGGCCGCGTACGCCCGGCCGCGACTTCGGCGGCGTCGTCCGCGAGGGACCGTCAAACATGATCGGCATGGAGATCTGGGGCGGCGGCGGCGAACTGGGAATCAGCCAGGATGGCAGCCACGGCAAATGGATGGTGCTCGACCAGAAGGCGGTGCGCGCCAAGCCGAAGAACTTCACGATGGAGGAGGCCGGATCGATCGGCGTTCCATTCATCACCGCCTACGAAGGCCTGCGCGAGGCCGGCGGCGTACAGCCGACCGATGTGGTCCTCGTCTGCGGCGGCAACGGCAAGGTGGGGCAGGCCGCCATCCAGCTTGCGACCCTTGCGGGTGCGACCGTTTTCGCCGTCGAGTACAACGAGCAGCCGCTGATGGCGCATAGAAACGGCCCCGTCGAGATGCTCAACAGCGCCACCCAGGACGTGGCCGCCATCGTCAGGGAAAAGACCGGCGGGCACGGCGCCGACATCGTCTTCAATACGGTCGGCAGCCCGTATTTCGAGATTGCCAACAACGCCATGGCCAAGCAGGCGCGGCAGATCTTCATCTCCACCTTCGACCGCGCCGTCCCGTTCGACATCTTCAACTTCTTCCGCGGCCGGCACAAATATATCGGCATCGACACACTGGCGCTGTCGTCGGTCGACGGCGCACGCATCTTCGACAAGTTGCGGCCTAAGTTCGAGGAGGGCAAGCTGAAGCCGTTCCCGATCAATCCGGCCACCTGCTACGACCTGGCCGATGCAGCCAAGGCCTACGCCTCGGTCCTGCGCGGAACGCCGGACCGCGTGCTTCTGAAACCGTGAGGACGGCGGGATGCAGGTGACGCGATATGCGGACGCCAGGCCCTATGAGGCGCCGGAACACTACGACATGCGCTGCCTGCGCCTGCAGGGGAAGGAAGCCACGGAAACGGATAGGATCTGGATCGGGCTGTCGCATCTCCTGCCGGGCGGGCGGACCTCGCTGAAGGACGCAGCGGTGGAGAAGATCTACATCGTCGTCGGCGGCGAGGTGACGGTCGAAACGCCGACAGAAAGCGTCACACTCGGTTTCCTCGACAGTTGCCGGCTGGCCCCGGGCGAGGCGCGTGCGCTCGTGAACCGCACGAACGCACCCGCCTCGATCCTGCTCGCGATGCCGACATGAGCGGACGCGCCGCGGCCGGCTGAGCCGCCAGGGCGATCTGCGCGCGCCGCCGGATCGTCGTTACCCAAGCTTGCAGCCGGCAACTTGCTGCAGCCGGTCGCCCCAGCACTGACTGGAATGGACGCAGCAGGAGATGAAGCGTGGATCAGGTCGAAAACAGGCTGCTCAGCGTCGTGGAGCACTGGCTGCCGCGCATCGAGGTTGCCGGCATTCCCTCCGCCACTGCTCGTGCTGTCATAGAGCAAGCGGGGACATGGGCCAACTGGCTTCCGGCCTGGTGCGCGGAGGGCGACCGGCACGCACAGATCGCCGCCACAGCACTCGCGGACGGGCACCAGGTCACCGCGGGCGAGGCCTATGCGCGCGCCAGCCTCTTCTACCACTTCGGCCAGTTCATGGCCTTCGAGGATGTCGCCGCGAAAGCTGCCGCCGCCGCACGAAAGGCGGAGTTCTACCGCCTTGCCCTGCCGCTCCTCGATCCCCCCGGCGAAATCATCGACATCCCGTTCGAGGACGGCTATCTGCGCGCGGTGCTCCGTACGCCGGCTGGAGCCGATCCCCGCCCGCTTGCCGTCATCCTGCCCGGCTCGGACTCGACCAAGGAAGAATTTCCTGCGTTGGAGCGCCATTTCCACGCGCGCGGCATCGCCACGCTTTCGCTCGACGGCCCGGGGCAAGGCGAGGGACGTTCGCACGGGCCACTGCGGCCGGACGTGGCGCCGGCGATCCATGCGGCGCTCCATGCCGTCAGCGGGCGAAGCGAGCTTTCCGGGCAGGTCGGTCTCGTCGGCATGGCCTTCGGTGGGCACCTGGCGCTTCGCGCCTCGGCGCACCTGCCAGACCTCCAGGGCGTCGTCTCGATCAACGGCTTCTTCGACCTCGGCGGGCTCTGGCCGGAACTGCCGCAGGTCTATCGCGACAACATGCATTTTGCGCTGGGCAGCGATAACGTTCCTGCGCGCGCGGCCGACTTCACGCTGAAGGGCTGCGACGGTCCGAGAGCACCGGCGCTCATTGTCCACGGTGGCCGCGACAGGATATTTCCACCTTCCGAAGCCGAGGCCTGCGCGCGTTTCTGCCGCAATGGTGCTGAACTGCACGTGTTGCCGGGCGGCAACCACGTCTGCAACAACATCCCCTGGCTCTACCGTCCGATGGTCGCTGACTGGCTGGCGGACAGGTTTAAGCGTTCCACCGGACCGCAGCCGCAATGACCGATGGAAGCCACGCCATGAACGGTCAGCCCCGATGCCGGATAAACGGCAGTGACGTTGTGCTGGCGGCAGACGAGCCGCTGCTCTTCACCCTGAGAAACCGCCTCGGCCTCAAGGCCGTCCGTTTCGGCTGCGGCCTGGAGCAGTGCGGCGCCTGCGTGGTGCTGATCGACGGCGAGGCGCGTCCCAGCTGTTCCCTGCCGGCTTCCGCGCTGGACGGCCGGACCGTCGTCACCCCCGAAGCGATCGGCCGCGATCGGGTCGGAGCCGCGCTGTTGAGCGCCTTTGAACTGGAGCAAGCAGGGCAGTGCGGCTACTGCCTCGCCGGGATCGTGATGAGCGCGTTTGCCCTCCTCGCACGTGAGACCAACCCTTCGCGCGCCCGGATCATCGAGGCCCTGGATGGCCATCTCTGCCGTTGCGGTGCGCATACAACGATCCTGCGTGCCGTCGAGCGCGCCGCGGAAATGCTCGGTGAGCCCAGCGCATGACTGTCACGCCGTTGCCCAAAAGCCTGCAGGATACGCCGCAGCTCGGCAGTTGGATATCGTTCGCATCGCCGGGAAAGGTACAGGTTCGCACCGGCAAGGTTGAACTGGGCCAGGGAATTTTGGTCGCGCTGGCGCAGATTGTCGCTGAGGAACTGGAAGTCGCGCTCGAGCGTGTCGAGATCTTGCCGGCTGACACTCTGCTTTCTCCCAACGAGGGCTTCACGGCAGGCAGCCAGTCCGTCGAGGTCAGCGGCGCAGCTCTGCGACTGGTCGCAGCCCAGAGCCGGCAGGCACTGCTTCGAGTTGCCGCGACCCGAACCGGGCACCGGCCGGAAGAGATTTCCTGCCACGACGGTCTGCTGCGCGTGGAAGGGACCGATATCGGGCTGGATTTCTGGACGCTCGCGCCCGAGGTCGACTGGACCCAGGTGGTCGATGTCCGGACGATCGGCCGCGATCGACGGGACTATCGCCTCGCCGGAACGAGTACGCGGCGCGGTGACGTGCTGCAGCGCCTTGCATCTGGCGGCTTCATTCATGACATGGCCTTCGAGGGCATGAGGCACGCCCGGATCGTCCGCCAGCCGTTTCGACTGGCGCGGCTTGCCTCGATCGACCGTACAGGCTTCTCCCGACGCCACCCGACCGTGGTGATCTTTCAGAAAGGCGACTTTCTGGCATTTGTGGGAGCAGACGAATACGCCGTCCATGCCGCTCATGACGAAGCCGAGGTCTTCGTCGAATGGACGCCGGATCCCGGGCGAAAGTGTGCTGCGAAAGCGCCTGCCGAGATGCGCAAGGAGGTCAGAAAGGATCATGCCGGTCACCGCGCGACAAATTCCGCCATCCGCGCGCGCTACTCCCGCGGCTACATCGCGCACGGTTCGATCGGCCCCAGCTGCGCGCTTGCCCATTTCGTCGATGGCGGACTGACGGTCTGGTCCCATTCCCAGGGCGTCTTCGCACTGCGCGACCAGATCGCCGCCTGCCTGGATCTTCGACCATTGCGCGTCCGCGTTATCCATGTGCCAGGTGCCGGATGCTACGGCCACAACGGGGCCGACGATGCGGCCCTCGATGCCGCGATCGTCGCCTGCGAATTGAAGGGAACGCCCGTTCGCGTGCAGTGGTCGCGCGTCGATGAACTCAGCCGTGGCCCGCTTGGAGCTGCAATGGCGACCGAAATCGAAGCAGCACTTGGCAGCGATGGAAGCGTCTCGGCGTGGAAGTTGTCGGTCGTCAGCGCGCCGCAGGCACAGCGGCCGGGAACCGGCGGCTATGCCAATCTGAGTTCGGCGGAGGCGCTGGATCCGGGCCACGCTCCTCGTCACGTGGAAGACGTGCCGGAACTGGCAGGCGGCGGCGCATCGCGCAATGCGACAGCGATCTATGACTTCCCCGACCATGAAGTCAGCGTCTCGCTCGATACCCGTAGTCCGATCCGCACCTCTTCACTCCGCTCGCTCGGCGCGCATCTGAACGTTTTTGCCATCGAATGCGCAATGGACGAGCTGGCAGGGATCGCCGGGATAGACCCAATCGCCCTCCGCCTCCGCCACCTGAAGGATAAACGCTGCCGCGCTGTCTTGAACGAGGTTGCCGCGATGAGTGGCTGGCGGCCAGACGATGCGGGCGGGGAGGGACGCGGACGCGGCGTCGGCGTTTCCCGCTACAAGAACAAGGGCGCATGGCTCGCAGCCGTTGCCGAGGTCACCGTCGACGAGGCCGTACGAGTCGAAAGGCTGTGGCTCTGCGTGGACGCGGGCTTTCTCATAAATCCGCAAGGCGCCCGAGCCCAGATCGAGGGGGGTGCCCTCCAGTCCGCGAGCTGGACACTGCTGGAATCGGTTCCCGTCGCGGATGGTCGCGTTCCGCCGCTCAATTGGTCGAACTATCCGATCTTGCGCTTTTCCGATGTCCCCGAAGTCGAAACGCGGTTCATTGTCAATGAGAACGAGCCGCCGCTCGGTGCAGGCGAGGCCGCCCAGGGGCCTGTCGCCGCGGCAATCGGCAACGCCGTCTCGCACGCCCTTGGAGTGCGCGTCCGCGACCTGCCGCTCACACGCGAAAGATTGATGCAGCTTCTGGTGAGCGACGAGAGATGACAGCAGCTCGTCCCGTCGCGTCCTCCACGCTGAGGTGCGTGGTCGCCTTGCGGCAGTGGGCAATGAAGGAACGGATGGTGGGCGAGGGTTCGACCTTCCTGTAGGCGCCGGCGAGGTGTGAGGTCACGGAGCATGCCGTGATCGGCAGATAGACGATGCCCGGCAGTTGCACGCAATCCAGCGACCGCGGGACCAGCGCGACGCCCAGTCCTACCGCGACCATGCTGGCGATGGTGGTAAAGTCCTTGCCCATGTTGTTGATGCGCGGCTTGAACCCGGCCTCCTCGCAAGCGAGCAGCAGATTGCGGTGAAAGCCGACATCCGGCGGTTGCCGGGGGATGATGAACGTTTCCGTCGACAATATGGAAAGGGCTACGGCGTCGAGCGCCGCGAAACGGTGATTGCGCGGCAGTGCCACCACGAAATCCTCGTTGAGCATCAGCATGGTCGCAACGCCGGCAGGCATCCCTGCAGGGGGGCGGATGAACCCGAAGTCCAGGCTGCCTTCGCTGATTTTCTCAAGCTGCAGGCGCATTTCCATCTCGGTGAGTTGCAATTCGACACCCGGATGCGTCAGGCGGAACTGGGAGAGAACCTCGGTGAGCAGCCCGGTATAGGCGACGGAGGCGACATAGCCGATGGCGATTCTCCCCGCCTCGCCGCGCGCGGCCCGCGTCACCGCTTCCACGGTCGCTTCGCACTGGCGCAGGACGCGGCGCGCTTCTTCCAGCATGACCTGTCCTGCCAATGTCAGGCGTACCGATCGCCGGCTTCGATCCAGCAGGGAGACGCCAAGTATCTCCTCCAGTTTCAGCATCTGTTGGCTGAGACCCGGCTGCGCAATGTTAAGCCGCGCCGCCGCGCGTTCGAAGTTTCCCTCTTCGGCCAGGGCGACGAAGTAGCGAATGTGGCGTAGCTCGAGGCCGGGTCTTTGGGTCATCCAGGCATCTTTCATAAGTTCTGCTTCTGAAACTAACGATGCCTGCTATTGGATCGCGCACATAAACCCGTCTAATAACACGACTGCTTTTGTCAAGATTATTTGCCCGGCGGTTTTACGGCGGGCATAGGCTGAATGAAAGGACCAGTCGTGGCTCTGAAGAAGATATCTTTCTTCGCCTTCACCTCGCTCGTCAGCAGCACTGCGCTTCTGCCTCTCCACAGGTCGCTCGCGCAGGAAGCTTCGACGGCGTTGGCGCCGATCGTCGTGGAATCCGGTAACCTTGAAGATCCCACCGGGCCGGTCGACGGCTATGTGGCAACGACGAGCCTGACTGCGACGAAGACAGGCACGCCGCTTCTCGAAACGCCTCAATCGGTCTCCGTCATCACTGCCGACCAGATCTCGGCACAGGGTGCCACGACCCTCGGGCAGGCGCTTGGCTATACCGCCGGCGTGTCCAGCGAGCCCTATGGAGCCGACTCGCGCTTCGATTCGCCGCGCATTCGCGGCTTCGACGGTCGCCAGTCGCAATACCTGAACGGCCTTCGCCTGATGCGCACCGCCGGTGCGGCCCCTGTCGAACTTTACGGACTCGAGCGCGTGGAGGTCCTGCGCGGCCCCGCTTCGGTCATGTATGGCCAGGCAACGCCGGGCGGAATCATCAATCTCGTCAGCAAGCGGCCGATCTTCGAGCGGTTCGGCGAGGTGGGCGTGCAGGCGGGCAGCTACGATACCTACGGCACCTTCTTCGACATCGGCGACAAGACGGAAAGCGCCGACTTCGCCTACCGGCTTACCGGCGTCGCACGCGTCGGCCATCAGCAGGTCGAACAGCTGCAGAACGACAGGTACTACATCGCCCCTGCCTTCACATGGAAGCCTGACGACGCCACGACGCTCACCGTCCTGACCAGCTTCCAGCACGACAATCCCAGTTCGCCTTCCGGGCTGCCCGTTGCGCTAACGCTCGATTCGGGAAATCCGCTTGGCCGGGAATTCTACGTCGGCGACCAGGGCTTCGACCGGTCAAGCCGCAACCAGACGAACATCGGCTATGAATTCGAGCATCAGTTCGATGCGCAGTGGACCTTCCGCCAGAGCTTCCGCTACAGCAACCTGGACTGGAAATATCAGGCGCTCGGCATGTCGTCGCTGAGCGGCGGCTTGATGCCTGACGGCTTCAGCATCCGCCGCAACGCCACCTTCCAGGACGAACGCCTCAACACCGTCAACGTCGACAACAACCTCCTCGGCGAATTTGCCACCGGAGCCGTCGACCACAAGCTCCTCGTCGGCCTCGACTATCGCTATTTCGACAACAATGTCGGCACGCAATTCTTCCAGGCGACGCCGCTTAATTCGCGCGATCCGCACTATGGCGGCCCGATCGAACTTGCAGCGATCCCTACGGTCAATACGTATGTCGATTCGACGATACGGCAGCTCGGCGTCTATGCGCAGGACGAGATCGCCTATGAGAACTGGAGGGCGACCTTCGGCCTGCGGCATGACTGGGCGCAGACCGACGGCACATCGACGAACCGCAATCTCGACGTCGCCCGCCCGCTCGATCAGGACGACCACAAGCTGACAGGCAGGGCAGGGCTCGGCTATGTCTTCGACAACGGCATCGCGCCCTATATCAGCTACTCGACTTCGTTCGAGCCCGTTGCAGTTCCGGCCACCGGCGGGCCGCTGGAGCCTACCACCGGCAAGCAGGTCGAAGTCGGTGTGAAATATCGCCCGGATGGATGGAACGGCTTCCTCACCGCTGCTGCCTACGATCTGCGCCAGGAAAACGTACCGACGCAGGTGCCGGATGGCACGGGCGGCGTCGTGACGGCCCAGATCGGCGAAGTTCGCGTCAAGGGTATCGAACTGGAAGCCGTGGCAAGCCTCGCCGACGGTCTCGACCTGCGGGCGGCCTACACGTACACGCACACCGAAATCGTCGGCGGATCCGACAACGGCAACCAGCTGGACAACGTACCTCTCAATGCGGCAAGCCTCTGGCTGGACTACCGGTTCCGCGAGGACACCACTCTGGAAGGATTTGGCATCGGTGGCGGCGTGCGTTATATCGGCTCGCGCTACGGCAACACTGCCAACACCTACGAATTGGGCGACGTCGCCTTGCTCGACGCCGCGATCCACTACCAGAAAGACAATGTCAAAGCTTCGCTCAATTTCGCCAACCTGGCCGACAAGGAATACCTCTCCAGTTGCGGCACGTTCGGGTGCACCTATGGCGACGGGCGCACGGTAATGGGCAGGCTCAGCTTCTCATGGTGATCGTAACCCCCTGATATGGCAATCGACCGACCCCACGGATGCGCCGTCAGCCGCCGGCAGCTCTTCGGGCTGCTGGCGGCGCTTGCAGTTCCAGGTCGGGCGGGGGCTGCCAGCGTGACGCGCGTGGCCGCCATCGATTGGGCGATGCTGGAAACGGCGATAGCGCTCGGCGTTACCCCGATCGCTGCGACGGAACTGATCGCTTTTCGCGACAAGGCGGTCGAACCCGCCATACCGCCATCTGTGGCCGATCTCGGCCTGCGTGGTTCACCGAACTACGAATATCTCCATGCGCTGAAACCGGACCTGATCCTCAGTTCGCCCTTCTATGCCAGGCAGGAGGCTGCGCTTGAGGCCATTGCGCCGGTGTACTCGCTGCCGTTCTACGTTCGCGGCGAGCCACCCTACGAAAAGGCTCTCAACGCCGTTTCGGAGCTGGGACGAAAGCTGGAACTTGGAGAACAGGCGGAGCAATTGCTGGCGTGGCAGGCGGCCCGGATCGGCCTGATGCGCGAAAAGCTCGCGACGGCCGCGAAGACGCCGGTCTACATCGTCAACATCGGCGACGCCCGGCATTTCCGCGCATTCGGCGCAGACAGCATGTTCGGCGACATTGCTGCCAGGCTGGGCCTCGTCAATGCCTGGACGGATCGCTCCCGTTTCACCTTTGCAGCTCCCGTCCCGCTGGAAGCACTGGCAGCCCGTCCGGAAGCTGCGATCATCATCGTCTCGGACATCCCGGTAGAGGCGCGGACGAGCCTGCGCGACAGCATGATCTGGCAGTCGCTGGAACCCGTCCGGAAGAGCCGCGTGTTCCAGATCGGCAATGTAAACCCCTATGGCGGGATCTGTGCCGCCATGCGCTTTGCCAGCCTTGTCACCCCCGCCCTCGTCCAGCCGAGGGAACAAAGATGACGGCCATGGCCCGCTACGCGATTGTCGCTGTCGCACTGTTTCTTGCACTGGGATTACAGTTGCACAACGCGACCGCGTTACTCCCCTTCGCCGCCTGGCCGGCCTGGCCGTTCGATCCGGCAGCGATGGACACGAACCAGATCATTCTGGCCTATGCCGTTCTGCCACGCGGTGCGGTTGCCATTCTGGCCGGCGCCGCACTTGGCCTCACCGGATTTCTCTTCCAGCAGGTCCTGCGCAATCCGATTGCCGATGCCTCGACGCTAGGTCTTTCCTCGGGTGCCCAACTTTTTATCGTCGCGGCGACGCTGTTCCTGCCATCGGCAATCGATGGCAGCAGGGAGATGGTCGCCCTGGCAGGGGCGGCCACTGCGACGGCGATCGTCTTCTTTCTCGGCTGGAGACGGAATTTCGAGCCGGTCACCATGGTCGTATCGGGGCTGCTCGTCGGAGTTACCGCGAGCGCAGTTGCCGCGGCACTGACCCTTTCACAGGGCGAATACCTGATGTCGCTCGTCACCTGGAACGGCGGCTCGTTGAGCCAGCAGGACTGGTCGACGGCAGAACGGCTGGCGGTCGAACTTGGGATCGCACTTGTGGCGTCTTTCTTTCTCATGCGGCCGCTTCGGCTGCTGGCGCTGGGCGACACCGCCGCCCGCTCGCTGGGGGTCGGCGTTACCGCGATCCGGCTTGCGGTTGCTGCGATCGGCATCTTCCTTGCGGCCGGCGTGTCGGCAAAACTGGGCCTGATCGGCTTCGTCGGCCTTGCGGCGCCCCACCTTGCCAAAGCAGTCGGCATCCGAAACGAATCGCCCCTGATGGTCGCATCGACAGCTGCGGGCGCGCTTCTTCTTTGGCTTTGCGACGGCCTCGTGCAATTTGCCGCGCAGGCCGCGGCCGAGCAATTCCCGACAGGTGCGGTCACGGCCTTGCTCGGCGGACCACTGCTCCTCTGGCTGCTGCCGAAAATCAGACACGCGAAGAGGCCGGCTCACGCACAGTTGCACCTCGTCCGCAAGTCTTCGCCCGCCGCGGCGGCAACGCTCGTCCTGATCGTCGGTATCGCACTTGCAGCCTCCCTGCTCGTCGGGCGGAGCGAGGGGGTCTGGCACTGGCTCTCTCTCACGGAGTTCGAGCAGTTCCTGCCGATGCGCTGGCCGCGCCTGCTGGCCGCGTGCGCCGCCGGCGGCCTGCTGGCCCTTGCCGGAGCGATGCTGCAGCGGCTGACCTCGAACGAAATGGCAAGCCCCGAGGTCCTGGGCGTCAGCGGTGGTGCGGGGATCGGCTTTGCCATGGCTCTGACCTTTGCCGCCAGCCCGACGCAGTGGCAGATGCTGGCGGGAGCCGGCGCCGGCGCGGTCACCGCGACGCTGCTCGTTCTTGCCTATGCGCAACGGCGTCATCTCGAACCCGACAGGCTGCTTCTTGCCGGTGTCGCGACCAGTTCGCTCGGCACGGCGATCCTCGGAGCACTTTTGGCCATTGGCGACCAGCGGGCATGGCAGATCCTGAACTGGCTCGGCGGCACGGCGTCGACGGCCACCGAAAGTTCCGCCGTGCTGCTGGCCGCACTCGCCGTCGCCACCCTCGCAGTCGCCCTCACCTTCGTTCGCTGGCTGACCCTGCTGCCGCTCGGAAACGCCGCCAACGTCGCCCTCGGCATGCCACAGCGGAGCGCGCGTGTGCTGATCGTCGCCTCAGCCGCAGTTGCCACCGCTGCGGCGTCGCTGCTGGTCGGTCCGCTCAGCTTCGTCGGGTTGATGGGACCGCATCTGGCGCGCCAGTCCGGTTTCGTGCGAACACGCGAACATCTGCTGGCATCGTTTGCGATCGGCGCAGCGCTGATGGTTCTCGCCGATTTCGGCGCGCGCAATCTCGCTTTTCCTTACGAACTTCCCCTGGGTCTGTTTGCCGCCCTCGTCGGCGCCCCCTATCTGATGTGGCAGATCGGATGGCGGCGATGATCTCCCTCGACCTGCCGACGCTGCCGGCCCCGTTTACCGATTGCGCTGCGCTGTTTGGACCGATCGACGACGGACCGACCGTCCCGGCTGTGAGCTTGCTTGAAACGCCCGACATCGTCCGGGCCGGGGTCCACGCAATTGCCGGCAAATGGGGGCCGGGGGACCTCCGCGCGGCTGCCTCGCTTTGGTCCTATGGCTATTTCAGCCGGCTGCTGCGCCCGCTGCTTGCCTATGGCGTCCTGGCGGATCGCTGGTTTTCGACCGGATACGACGATGTCGCAGCAGCGCTTTCACCGATGTCCACCGTCGCCCGCTTCGGCGTCCGCGACAGTTGCGAACCGGAACAGGCGATCGATAGCGTGATTGCACATGTGGAATTCGTTATCGCACGCTGCAGCGCGCACACCGAAACAACAGATCGGCTGCACCGAAGCAATGCGGAATTCGTCTTCTGGCGCACACTTCACCTGCTGTCGATGAGCGAGGAGGCGGCACATCACGACCGCCTGACCCGGATCAATTGCCATACGGCCGAGTTTTTCCCGGCTTTCGGCAAGCTGGTCAGCAGGTCCGCCGGCACAGGACCGACGAGACGCGTCTGCTGCCTGCGCGACCGTCTTTCCTCGCTGAACCGCTGCGCCAACGCCTGCCCGCTGCAGCGCAGGCAGGCGTGATCGAAACGTTCGAGCAACGAGAACTTCGGTTTCGAGCCGTTCGCCGATCAGTCAAAACCGGCGAGGATCCTTGCCCCATGCTCGCAGCCAAGGGCGTAGAATCGATCGGCATCGATGGCGGGCATCATTTCGACGGCGACTACGAGGCAATTGGCGCTCGTATCATCCTGTCGCTAAAGGCGCGGCTTGCAAAGCCGCAATAATGACCGTCAGCGATATCGACCGCGCGGGCTGACATTGGACTGTCCGCCTTCCAGGGCCATGCCGCCAGAAAAGGGCAGGGAAGCGCCTTCTAAGCCGCGCTTTCTGCCCACCGGGGCCGCTACCGCGAAAAGTGCCAACGTACAGGGCGCTACTTTCACTCCGCGAATGCGACCCGCACGGTAAACGTGATTGCACATCGCCGACTACCGCGATAGGTGAACAGCGACCTCGGCCATGTCGATCACGCGCCCGGGCATCCCTTTGCAGCACCTCCCGGAGACAGACATAGATGGCCGCCTTTCGACGCCGCCTCGACATATCTGCGATTGTCAGGAGGCTGACAGGCCTTGCCGTCGTGGCCTTTGCCGCCATCGCCTGTCTCGTCGGCTTGCTGGCACGCCAGTTCTGGCTGGTGGACCTTCTGACCTTTGCCTGGAGCTACTTCCTCGCCATGGGCGTGGCTGTCCTGATTGTCGCGCTGCGGACGCGACGGCCCGTCCTGGTCGCGATCGCGGTCGCGGGGATGGTCGTTGCCGCATGGCCGATCTATGCGCTACCGACTATAGAAACGGCGAGCGGCCCGGCAAATCTGAAGATCGTCACCGCCAATCTCTTCGTGGAGAACGCGCGGTCGCCCGCCGACTTCGTCGCCTTTCTACGCAGCGAAAACCCGGACGTCGTCGTCCTGCAGGAAACGACGGGCGCCTGGCAGGACGCGATCGCGGCATCCGGCCTCTTTCCGTACGAAAGCAGTCGCATCCTGCCTGCCCGGGACCACATGAAGGTTTTCTCGAGACGTCCCATCCTGACCGAAACGCCCCTGACGCAAACTTCGGGCGAGGGCCGCCGCCTCAAGCAGCCGCTTCGCCTGACGATCGACACAGGTGCGCAACCGCTGGTGCTCTACGCCATCCACCCCGACACGCCGCGATCATTGCGGCAGTGGCACGACCGCAACGACTACCTCGCCCTGACCGCCAACTCGATCCGCAACGATCCGAAGACGTCCGACATCATCGTCGCCGGCGACTGGAACACGCCGCTCTGGTCTCCCTACTATCGCGATTTCCTTGGTGACAGCGGCCTCATGTCGACTGCGCACACGCTGCCGCCGGCAATCACGCGCTTCAGTCTCAGGTTGAGACGCTATCTCTTCATCGGCGCTCCCATCGATCATGTCGCCGTCTCACCCGGCGTCTCCCTGCGGTCCTGGCGAACCGCCCCCGAATTCGGTTCGAACCATCTGCCCGTGGTGGTCGAGCTGGAGATCCGGCGGTAGCAGCCTCCTCGGCCTTTCCAGGCAGAACGCCGGATTGGCGGATCCGGGCTGAATCGCACCCCAGTGGCCAGGCTCTACGGAAAAATGCCTATTGCGCTTGATATTGTGTTTTGAAACGGTTGATCCGACTGTTTCATAAAAGTATTTCTTTTGTCGACAAGAGGATTGCCGATGACTGATACCGATACTGCCACCGCTCCCGAACGCAAACGCGGCTCCGGCGTGAAGATGGTTTACGACCTTCTGCGCGACGAAATTCTGGATCTCGTCCTGCCTCCGGGCAGCCCGATTGACGAGGTTCAACTGGCGGAAAGGTTCGGAATGTCGCGCACTCCTATCCGCGAAGCGCTGGTCCGGCTTTCAGGCGAGGGGCTGATCGAGACCCTGCCGAACCGTTCGACCATGGTGGCCAACATCGACTTCCTGAACCTCAACACGCTCTTCGATGCGCTGGTGCTGATGTATCGCGTCACCACGCGTCTGGCCGCGCAGTACCATCGTCCCGAGGATCTGTTGATTATTCGCGGCTTCCACGAGGACTATGCGGCAGCAGTCCAGTCGCGCGACACGCTCGCGATGATCGCCACGAACGCCGCCTTCCATGCCGCAATCGCCGATGCAGGCCGCAATCCCTATTTTACCGGCCTCTTCCGCCGTCTCCTCGACGAGGCCCGGCGCATTCTGCGTCTCTACTACCAGTCCTACGAAGAACAGTTCCCGCAGCGTTTCGTGGAAGAGCATGCCGAAATCATCGCCGCAATCGAGGCCCGGGACGTCGAGGCAGCGGACCGGATCGGCAAGGCGCATGCGGAGCAGATCGTGCTGCAGGTCCAGAAGCTTTTCAGCCGGAACGACAGGCTCGATATCAGCCTGTAACAGTCTTGTATTTTTCTTGTCGACAAATAAAATACAGAATGGTAAAACCGTTATCGAGATAGTGGGGAGGCTTCGCGCACCGTGCCGGCCGCCTGCCCGACTTAGAACGGCCGAAAGGAGACAGACGTGAAGGCCAAGATTTTTTCCGGTGTCATTCCCGCCCTCATGACCCCCTGCAAGGACGACCGCACGCCGGACTTCGACGCGCTGGTACGCAAGGGCAAGGAACTGATCGAGAAGGGCATGTCCGCCGTCGTCTACTGTGGCTCGATGGGTGACTGGCCGCTTCTGACCGACGCGCAGCGCATGGAAGGCGTGGAACGCCTGGTGAAGGCCGGCGTTCCGGTCATTGTCGGCACTGGCGCCGTCAACACCGCCTCCGCCGTCGCCCATGCCGCCCACGCCCAGAAGGTCGGCGCGCAGGGCCTGATGGTCATTCCGCGCGTTCTCTCCCGCGGCTCGGTCGTCGCCGCCCAGAAAAACCACTTCAAGGCGATCCTCTCGGCCGCTCCGGACCTGCCGGCTGTCATCTACAACAGCCCCTATTATGGTTTCGCCACCCGTGCCGATCTCTTCTTCGCGCTGCGCGCGGAACATCCGAACCTTGTCGGCTTCAAGGAATTCGGCGGCGCGGCCGACATGCGCTATGCCGCTGAAAACATCACCAGCCGCGACGACGGCGTCTCGCTGATGATCGGCGTCGACACGTGCGTTTTCCAGGGCTTCGTCAACTGCGGCGCCACGGGTGCCATCACCGGCATTGGCTGCGTGCTTCCGAGGGAAGTACTGCACATGTGCAACCTCGCTCAGGCCGCAGCCACCGGCGATGCGGACGCCCGCCAGCGCGCACTGGAGCTGGAATCGGCGCTCGCCGTCCTCTCCTCCTTCGACGAAGGACCGGACCTGGTGCTCTACTTCAAGCACATGATGGTCCTGAAGGGCGACAAGGAATACACGCTGCACTTCAACGAGACTGACGAGTTGTCCGAAAGCCAGCGCGGCTATGTCGAGTCCCAGCTCAGGCTGTTCGACACCTGGTACGCCGAGTGGAGCAAACTGCCGGGCGCCGTACAGACGTACAAGGCCTGAGCGCCGTCAAGGCTTTGATCACCCGACGAGGCCCTCCTTCGCGAGGGCCTTTTCTTTTGTTTGGCGCGCGTCAAAGGGGAGGGGCGTTGCCGCCCCTCCTTTTGTTCAGGCGACCGCGTCAAGCCCGAGCGCCTCCAGGCGTTCGAGCTGCGCAACTTCCGCTGCCGCCAGTTCGATGCCGTTGCTCTCGGATTTCGCGCGTGCGAGGTAGCGGCGCTGGGAGGGTAGCCGCGCACCCTGGCCGACAATGGCCTCGAACAGCACTTCGGCGCGCCCGAACGGGTCACCCGGCCGGCCGGCGGCAAAGGCTTCCGGCGAGAAGGCCAGGATCAGTTCGCCATGGAACGGTGCAAGCGTCGTGGTGCCGAGATAGTCGAGCACTTCGGGGCTTGTGAGGTCGCCGATCATGATGCCTGCAAGAAGTTCGATCATGGTGCCGATCGCAGACCCCTTGTGGCCCCCGAAAGGCAGCATGGCACCGGCAAGCGCTGCCTCCGGCTCGGTCGTCGGATTGCCCTCGGCGTCGATCGCCCAGCCCTCCGGCAGCTGCTTGCCGGCGCGACGATGCAGCTCGATCTCGCCGCGCGCGGCAACCGAGGTCGCAAAATCGAACACGTAGGGCGACTTGCCCGGCCGTGGCCAGCCGAACGCAAAGGGATTGGTGCCGAGCAGCGGCTTGTTGCCGCCCGTGGGTGCCACCGTCGCGTAGCTCGGGCACATCACGAGCCCGGCCAGGCCCTGGTCCGTCAACGCCTCCACCTCGGGCCAGAGTGCGGAGAAATGCGTGCAGTCGTTGATCACAAGCGCCGCCAGGCCGCAGTTGCGCGCCCGCTCCGCAAGGACGGGAACGCCGAGTTCGAAGGCGGGGTTCGCAAAGCCGCCGTTCGCATTGACCCGGACGATGGCCGACGCCGCCTGCTCGACAAGCTCGGGAATGGCATCCGCCTTCACCTTGCCCGCCTTCACGGTGCGCAATGCACCCTCGATCCGATAGACGCCGTGCGACTTGCAGGCATCGCGCTCGCCAGCAACGATCACCCTGGCGAGTGCCCCGGCTTGCACGGCATTCAGGCCGGCCTTGCGGAAGATCGCTTCGACGCGCTCCTGCAGCGCCGTGATCGTCATTTTGGTTGTCTCGCTCATCATTTGCCTCTACTGGCTGGAGCCTGACCGGGGAGGGCAGGATGGTTGATGTTCTGCATACATAGAGTATACAAACTTCTGACGCGTGCAATTCGGCTTTGATCCGATTCTCGCTGAAGTGCACCCGGGTACCCAAGAAAGGATCGGCATAATGGTCTTCACCCCCAAAGGAAAACACCTCGTCGCTGGCGAATGGCTCGACGGCGCGGGAACCTTCGATTCCGCGCCCGCGCACGGCCCCTCCCATCCGTTCGCCGTCGGCACCGTTGACCTCGTGAACCGCGCCTGCGAAGCGGCCGAGGAAGCCTTCTGGAGCTATGGCAATTCCACGCGCGCCGAGCGCGCCGCCTTCCTGCGCGCGATCGCCGACGAGATCGAGGCACGCGCGGCGGAAATCACCGAAATCGGCAGCCAGGAGACCGGCCTTCCGGAAGCGCGCCTTCAGGGCGAGCGTGGCCGCACGACCGGGCAATTGCGCCTGTTCGCCGACCACATCGAGAAGGGCGACTACCTCGACCGTCGCTTCGATGCGGCACTCCCCGATCGCCAGCCGGCACCGCGCCCGGAAATCCGTCTGGTCCAGCGCCCGATCGGTCCCGTGGCCGTCTTCGGCGCGTCGAACTTCCCGCTCGCGTTCTCGACCGCCGGCGGCGATACCGCCGCGGCCCTGGCCGCCGGCTGCCCCGTCGTTGTGAAGGGCCACTCCGCCCATCCCGGTACCGGCGAGATCGTTGCCCAGGCCATCGAGGCCGCCATCCGCAAGACGGGCGTACACCCGGGCGTCTTTTCGCTCATCCAGGGCGGCAAGCGTGACGTCGGTCACGCCGTCGTCCAGCACCCGCTGATCAAGGCGGTCGGCTTCACCGGCTCGCTCGCCGGCGGGCGCGCCCTCTTCGACCTTTGCGCCGCGCGCCCGGAGCCAATCCCCTTCTTCGGCGAACTCGGATCCGTCAATCCGATGTTCCTTCTGCCTGAGGCAATGAAGGCACGCGCCGAGACGCTGGGACAGGGCTGGGCCGGATCGCTGACCATGGGCGCAGGCCAGTTCTGCACCAATCCTGGCATCGCCGTCGTTCTCGATGGTGCCGATGCGGACCGCTTCACCGCGGCAACCGTCGAAGCGCTGGGCAAGGTCGCCCCGCAGACCATGCTGACCGACGGCATCGCTCAGGCCTACCGTGACGGGCAGGAGAGGTTCTCCACCCGCAACGCCGTGAAGCCGCTGCTGACGACGAAGTCGTCCGATCGGTCGGCCTCGCCGAACCTGTTCGAGACGACGGGCGACCAGTTCCTGGCCGACCATGCGCTCGGCGAAGAGGTGTTCGGGCCGCTGGGTCTCGTCGTTCGCGTTTCCTCGGTAGACGAGATGGAGACGCTCGCCCGCGGCTTCGAAGGCCAGTTGACGGCTACCATTCACATGGACGCGGCCGACCTCGAAGACGCACGTCGTCTGCGCCCGGTTCTGGAGCGCAAGGCGGGCCGCGTGCTTGTCAACGGCTTCCCGACGGGCGTCGAGGTGGTCGATTCCATGGTTCATGGCGGCCCGTATCCGGCATCGACCAATTTCGGCGCCACGAGCGTCGGAACGATGTCGATCCGGCGCTTCCTGCGCCCGGTTTCCTACCAGAACATGCCGGAAGGGCTTCTGCCCGAGGATTTCCTCGCCTGATTCCGGCCTCAGGCATAATATGCGAGGGCTTCCCGCAAGGGGAGCCCTCGTTCATTTTCAGGCAGTTGCACATTTTGTAGAATACTTTTTGTATACTACTTGTATTTTTGAATTGATTTGTGCTCGCCAAAGCGGAATAGTGTGATCGCATGAATTGACAGACCAACTCTGGGAGAGTGAAAAAATGAAAGCCTCGGTGATCGCCCTCGGCCTGCTGGCCGCAACCGCCCTGTCCAGCCAGGCCCACGCCGACAAGCTGGACGACATCATCGCATCGGGTACGCTGCGCTGCGCCGTCGTTCTCGACTTCCCGCCGATGGGATCGCGCGATGATAGCAACAACCCGATCGGCTTCGACGTCGACTACTGCAACGACCTTGCAAAGGCCCTCGGCGTCACCGCCGAAATCGTCGAAACCCCGTTCCCCGAGCGTATTCCGGCGCTGATGTCCGGTCGCGTCGATGTCGGCGTCGCCTCCACCTCCGACACGCTCGAGCGCGCCAAGACCGTGGGCATGTCGGTTCCCTACTTCGCCTTCGAGATGGCGGTGACCGCGAACGACAAGTCCGGCATCAAGTCCTTCGAGGACATGAAGGGCAAGATCGTCGGCGCCACCGCAGGCACCTTCGAGGCCATCGCGCTCGAAAATCAGGTCAAGGAATGGGGCACCGGCGAGTTCCGTCCCTACCAGACCCAGGCAGACGTCTTCCTCGCCCTGAGCCAGGGCCAGATCGACGCCACCGTCTCCACCTCGACCGTCGCCCAGGCGAACGTCAAGACCGGCAAGTTCGCCGGCATCTCGGTCGTCGGCAAGGCGCCTTTCGACGTCGACTACGTTTCCCTCTTCACGAACCGCGAAGAATACGGACTGATCAACTACCTCAACCTGTTCATCAACCAGCAGGTTCGCACCGGCCGCTATGCCGAACTCTACGAAAAGTGGGTTGGCGGCGAACTGCCGGACCTGACGGTGAACGGCGTCTACCGCTGATCTGACCGCTTCTCCGATGGCGCGAGGCTTCTGCTTCGCGCCATTGTTCGTTTCCGAGAGGTGAAACAGCAATGTTCAACTACACCTTCCATTGGAACCAGGCCCTGCGGTCCCTGCCGCAAATGCTGGACGGCGCGCTGGTCACGCTGCAGATCGCGATCCTGTCCATGGCCATCGGACTGGCGATCGCCATCGCGCTCACGCTGTTCCGTC
This sequence comes from Mycoplana rhizolycopersici, assembly GCF_013378445.1. Taxonomy (GTDB): domain Bacteria; phylum Pseudomonadota; class Alphaproteobacteria; order Rhizobiales; family Rhizobiaceae; genus Mycoplana; species Mycoplana rhizolycopersici. The sequence goes on along the minus strand of NZ_JABXYK010000010.1, from coordinate 169,586 downwards.
TGTCCGGCAACCGCATCCTCGGCGGCTTCGCCACCACATGGGTCGAAATCGCGCGCAACACGCCGGCACTGTTCCAGATCTACATGGCCCATTTCGGGCTCGGCAACTTCGGCATCCACCTGAGCCCGTATACGGCGCTCCTGGTCGGCATCGCCTTCAACAATGCCGGCTATCTCGCCGAGAACTTCCGCGGCGCGCTCAAGGCGATCCCGGATACGCAGGCGCGCGCGGGGCGCTCGCTCGGCATGACGTCGCTGCAGGCTTTCCGGTATATCGTCATGCCGCAGATGCTGCGCATCGCCTTCCTGCCGGCAACCAACCAGATGGTCTGGGCGATCCTGATGACCTCGCTGGGCGTCACCGTCGGCATGAACACCGATCTGGCCGGCGTCACCCAGGAACTGAATGCACGCTCGTTCCGTACCTTCGAATTCTTCGCCCTGGCCGCGGTGATATACTACGTCATCGCCAAGGCCGTCACGCTCGCTGCGCGCGCCTTCGCCTGGCGCATGTTCCGCTACTAAGGAGAGGTGAGAGATGTTCAACACCGCCCTCACCTGGAATGACCTCGTCTTCCTCGCGCAAGGCGCAGGGATGACGCTGATGGTCACCGCCGTGTCCGTGGCCGCGGGCACCGTGCTCGGGATCGTCTTCGGGCTGATCCGCGTCCAGTGCGGACCGTACTGGTCGGCACCGCTGACGTTTGCGCTCGACGTGTTCCGCTCCGTGCCGCTGCTGATCCAGCTGGTGCTCGGCAATGCGCTGCAGTCGATCATGAAGCTCGGCTGGCCGCCGTTTACGACCTCCTGCGTGGTGCTTTCGCTCTATACTGCGGCCTACTGCACCGAGATCGTGCGCGGCGGCATCGGCGCCGTGCCTCCCACGACGCGGCGTGCGGCGCGCTCGCTGGGCATGACCTGGTGGCAGGACATGCGCTATATCGTGGCACCGCTCGCCACGCGCGTCTCGCTGCCTTCCTGGATCGGCCTGACGCTCGGCGTCATGAAGGATTCAGCGCTCGTGCTCTGGCTCGGCCTCATCGAGCTGCTGCGTGCCTCGCAGATCCTGGTTACCCGCCTGCAGGAGCCGCTGTTCATCCTGCTGATCTGCGGCGCCATCTACTTCATCATCAGCTTCCCCATCGCCCGGCTTGGCGGGTATCTCGAAAAACGGTGGTCCCCCAATGATTGAGATTGAAAACGTTCACAAATCCTTCGGCGAGTTGAAGGTTCTCAAGGGAATCAACCTCACCGTCGACAAGGGCGAGGTGCTTACCGTCATCGGCGGTTCAGGTTCGGGCAAGTCGACGCTGCTCACCTGCATCAACGGACTGGAGCCGATCGATTCCGGCCGCATCGTCGTCGACGGCACCGATGTCCATGCCCGGGGCACCGACCTCAACAAGCTTAGGCGCAAGATCGGCATCGTGTTCCAGCAGTGGAACGCCTTCCCGCACCTGACCGTGCTCGAAAACGTCATGCTCGCCCCGCGCAAGGTGCTCGGCCTTTCCAAGGCCGAGGCCGAGGAAATCGCGGTCAAGCAGCTGACGCATGTCGGCCTCGCCGAGAAGCTCTCGGTCTATCCGAACCGCATGTCCGGCGGCCAGCAGCAGCGTATGGCGATCGCCCGCGCGCTTGCCATGTCGCCGGAATACATGCTGTTCGACGAGGTCACCTCCGCGCTCGACCCGATGCTCGTCGGCGAGGTGCTCGACACGCTGCGGATGCTGGCATCGGAAGGCATGACGATGATCTGCGTCACCCACGAGATGAAGTTCGCCCGCGAGGTCTCCGACCGGGTCGCCTTCTTCCATCAGGGCATCATGGCCGAGATCGCAGCGCCCGAACAGCTCTTCGACGCGCCGCAGCATCCCGAAACGAAGAAGTTCCTGGCTGCAACGCACTGAGGGCATGATGAAAGAGCAGGCTCAGACCGATGTCATCGTCATCGGGGCCGGCGTCGTGGGGCTTTCCGCGGCGATCGCGGCGCAAGCACGCGGCCTGACGGTCGTCGTTGTCGACCGGGAGGGGCCGGCCGCGGGCGCATCGGCCGGCAATGCCGGTGCCTTTGCCTTCACCGACATCCTGCCGCTGGCATCGCCCGGCATCCTGAAGAAGGCGCCGAAGTGGTTGCTCGATCCGCTCGGTCCGCTGACGGTGCCGCCGGCCTATGCCCTGCAGATCGCGCCCTGGATGTTCCGCTTCTGGCGGGCCTGCTCGCCGCGGCGCGTCGCCCAGTCGACGACGGCACAGACCACGCTGATGGATCTGTCCAGGTCCGAGCTGGAGCCGTTCCTGGCGCAGACCGGAACGGTGAAGATGCTGCAGAAGAACGGCAACCTTCAGGTCTATGAAGGAGAAGGCGAGTTCAAGGCTTCCCTTCCGGGATGGAAGGCCCGCGCCGCCCACGGTATCGAGTTCCATCACCTCGACGCTTTGGGCATGGCGGAGATCCAGCCGGGCATCGCGCCGCGCTTCACGCACGGCACCTTCACCCCAGGTTGGTACTCCATCGCCGATCCCAAGCTTTATACCCTTGCGCTGGCGGATCATTTCCAGGCCAGCGGCGGCATGATCGAGCGGGCCGAAGTGGCGGCCTTGCAGCCTGTCGGCGGCGGCGTCGAAGTGACGACGGCGGATGGGCGGCTCCTGCGCGCCGCAAACGTCGTGCTTGCCGCCGGCGCGTTCTCGCACCGGATCGCCCGCACCATCGGCGATATCGTTCCGCTCGAAACCGAGCGCGGCTATAACACCACGCTTCCGGCGGAGGCCTTCGATCTTCGTACCCAGGTCACCTTCGGTGGCCACGGTTTCGTGGTCAGCCGCCTCTCGACCGGGATCCGGGTGGGCGGTGCAGTGGAGCTCGGCGGGTTGAAGTTGCCGCCGAACTTCCGCAGGTCCGAGGCGATGCTGACCAAGGCGCAGGCTTTCCTGCCCGGGCTGAAGCCGCAGGGCGGCGTCCAGTGGATGGGTTTTCGTCCGTCCTTGCCCGACAGCCTGCCGGCGATCGGACGCGCCCGTGCGACACAAAGGGTCATCTATGCCTTCGGCCACGGCCATCTCGGCCTCACGCAATCGGCGGGAACCGCCCGTCTGGTCGCAGACCTGCTGACGGGTCGCAATCCCGCCATCGAGGTATCGCCGTTCTCCCCGCAACGCTTCTGAGGGAGGCGATGCGACTGGGGCCAACCCACGGCCAAAGCGTCAACTCCAGCAAGGTCGACTGACATGAGCCATTCCGGATCCGCCCGCAGCATTCTCCCCGGCACGGCCGAAGGAGAGGTGATCAGCACACAGGAAGCGCTGAGCTTCTGGGGTGGCGTCGATCCGGCAACGGGCGCGGTGATCGACGTGCATCATCCGCTGCACGGGGTCTGTCTAACCGGCAGCATTCTCCTGATGCCGTCGAGCCGCGGCTCCTGCACCGGCTCCGGCGTGCTGCTCGACCTCATCCTGACCGGCAGGTCGCCCGCGGCACTGGTGTTTTCGGAAGCCGAGGACGTGCTCACGCTCGGCGCACTGATCGCGGCGGAGATGTTCGACCGGGCGATCCCGGTCCTGCGGCTTTCACCGGAGGCATTTGCAGCACTGTCTCAGGCACGGACTGCGCGCGTCGGCGCCACGGCCATCGAGAGCGAGGGGCTGGTTATTCCGGTAGAGCCTCCTGCGACTGCGGCACTTGACCTCAGCGATTCCGACCGGTCGATGCTCGAGGGCGGAGAGGGCGTCGCAGTGCGCCAGGCGATGCGGATCATCTGCGCCATGGCGGCCCAGCAGGGGGCAGCCGGGCTGATCGACGTGACGCAGGGCCACATCGACGGATGCATCTATGCAAGCCCCGCCAACCTGACCTTCGCCGAAAAGATGGCCGACCTCGGCGCGCGCGTGCGCGTTCCAACGACGATGAATGCAATCTCGGTCGATCGGGCAAACTGGCAAGCTCAGGGCGTCCCGTTCGGCTTCGGCGATCCCGCGGCACGGCTGGCCGATGCCTATGTCCGCATGGGCTGTCGCCCGACCTTCACCTGTTCTCCCTACCTGCTCGACAGTGCCCCGCGGGCCGGCGAAGCCATTGCCTGGGCCGAGTCCAACGCCGTGATCTTCGCCAATACCGTACTCGGCGCGCGCACGGCGAAGCACCCGGATTTTCTCGACCTGTGCATTGCGCTGACGGGGCGGGCGCCATTGTCCGGCGTCTATCTGGACCGCCATCGCAAGGCCCGGCGTGTGATCGACGTGGAACTGCCGGAAGATGCCGACGACGCATTCTGGCCGCTGGTCGGCTATCTCGCCGGGCGGGCGGCGCCGGATCGCATTCCCCTGCTTCGGGGCCTGTCGGCGGGACGTCCCTCACGTGACGACCTCAAGGCTCTTTGCGCTGCCTTCGGCACGACATCGGCAGCCCCCATGCTGCATATCGAAGGCGTTACCCCGGAAGCGGAAGGAAGTGCCGCCGAAGATGCCGACCGCGTCAGCATCACCCGCGCGGACATGGCATCCGCCTGGGCGCTTCTGAACGAAGGGCCGGATCAGGTCGAACTCGTTGCGATCGGCAGCCCGCATGCCTCGCTCGAAGAATGTCGTGACCTTGCGGATTGTCTCGCCGGGCGCCGGCGCGCCGAAGACGTCGCCGTGATCGTGACGGCCGGCAACGACGTGATCGCAAAGGCCGAGCAGGATGGCACGCTCGGCCGGCTTGCCGCATCCGGCGTCCAGGTCTTGCCCGATCTCTGCTGGTGCTCGATCTCCGAGCCCGTCTTCCCCACGCAGACGCGCGCCGTGATGACGAATTCCGGCAAGTATGCCCACTACGGTCCGGGCCTTTCGGGACGTGCGATCCGGTTCGGCAGCCTTGCCGATTGCGTTACCGCCGCACTGACCGGCCGCGTTCCGGCCAGGCTTCCGGCTTGGCTTTCCTGAGGAGATAGAAATGCGCAGCAGCAAGACCATTCACGTCGTTTCCGCTCATGCGGAAGGCGAAGTCGGCGACGTCATCGTCGGCGGCGTTGCCCCGCCGCCCGGCGACACGATCTGGGAACAGAGCCGCTGGATCGCGCGCGACCAGACGCTGCGCAATTTCGTCCTGAACGAGCCGCGTGGCGGCGTGTTCCGCCACGTCAACCTTCTGGTGCCGCCAAAGCATCCGGAGGCGGATGCCGCCTTCATCATCATGGAGCCCGAGGACACGCCGCCGATGTCCGGCTCCAACTCGATCTGCGTATCGACCGTGCTTCTCGACAGCGGCATCCTGCCAATGCAGGAACCCGTGACGGAGATCACGCTCGAAGCGCCCGGCGGCCTTGTACGCGTGCGGGCCGAATGCAAGGATGGCAAGGCGGAGCGCATCTTCGTGCAGAACCTGCCAAGCTTTGCCGAACGGCTCGACGCCAAGCTCGAGGTAGAAGGCCTGGGCACGCTCACCGTCGATACCGCCTATGGCGGTGACAGCTTCGTCATTGTCGATGCCGCCAGCATGGGCTTCGCCCTGAAGCCTGACGAAGCGCACGACATTGCCCGGCTCGGTGTGCGGATCACGAACGCGGCCAATGCCGCACTCGGCTTCCACCATCCCGAAAATCCGGACTGGAAGCACTTCTCCTTCTGCCTCTTCGCCGGTCCGGTGGAACGCACGGCAGAAGGGCTGCGCGCGGGTGCGGCCGTTGCCATCCAGCCCGGCAAGGTCGACCGGTCACCCACCGGGACTGCGCTTTCGGCGCGAATGGCGGTGCTGCACGCCCGCGGGCAGATGGGTCTCGAAGATCGACTGACAGCGGTTTCGCTGATCGGCTCGACCTTCTCCGGCCGCATCCTCGGCACGGCCACCGTTGGCGACCGCCCGGCCGTGTTGCCGGAGATATCCGGCCGCGCCTGGATCACCGGCACCCATCAGCACATGCTCGATCCCAGCGACCCCTGGCCGGAAGGCTACCGCCTGACCGATACCTGGGGCGCGCGATAGAAAGCCGACCCCGGCTGGCGTTAAGCGTGGATGGTCGCCGCTTCAGGCGGCGCCCCTCGTCAGCGGGATCGAGTGATACCCGTAGCGCGCTGCCTTCAAGGCAAACGGCGCGCCCTGCAGCTTCAGGAGGCAGGATGGCCCTGCCTCCAGCCTCTCGACCGCGTAACGGCGTCGGCATATCGCGCATGCTCTTGTGCGCCCACCGAGCCGTCGGGCGCAAAGGTCGTGGCTGTGGCACGCGCCGCCTTGACGTCGATACCGCAAAGTTCAGCCAGGCCCAACGCCGTCAGTTCGTGCATCTGCGGGACACAGATCGTGCGATTGCTTGCCGCCGCCAGGAAGGCTGCGAAATGGTCGCTCTGCGAAAGCCCGCCGTCTATTGAGATGCTGGAGCCGAGCGGGGTGACCGAGGAAGCCGCCTCAAGGAGGCTCGCCGTCATCATCGCGATCCCTTCCAGGACGGCGCGCACGAGATCGCGTTTGTCGGTCGCCTGGTCCATGCCGATGAAAAGCGGCGCGGCCTGCCGATCCCAGTAAGGCGCCGCCAGTCCGGAAAGCGCTGGAACGAAGACGATGCCGCGGCTCAGCGCCGACGGTCCTTCAAAAGCATTGAGCTCGGCCGGATCGGTGTACAGACCGAGCCTGCCGACCCACTCTACGGCTGAGCCGGCATCGTACACACCGCCCTCGATGGCGAAGACCGGGCGTTCCCCCGCCCGCTGCCAGGCGACTGTCGGCAGCAGGTCGGCCGCGGTCGGGCGATCGCTGCCCGATACTGCCAGGAGAAACGCACCGGTGCCGAAGGTGATCTTGCAGTCGCCGGACTTGCGGCAGCCGTGACCATGGAGGGCCGCCTGCTGATCGACGATCGAGACCTTGACCGGCACGCCGTCGACTTCCCCGAAACCGGCATCGACTGGGCGGATCTGCGGTAGGCATTCCATCGGCACGCCATGAAGCGCGCACATCTCCTTGCTCCAGCCGCCCGTGGACAGATCGAGCAGTCCGGTACGCGACGCGGTCGCGAGATCGGTTGCGAAGGTTCCCGTCAGCCGATCCAGGAAGAAGGCGTCCGTCGTCCCGAGCCGCAGGCGGCCACGGCCTTGCGCCTCGGCAACGGATGGAATGTTCTTCAGCAGCCAGGCGAGCTTGCTGGCGGAGAAATAGGAATCGAGCGGAAGCCCGGAGATTTCCTTGGAACGCTGCTCGGCTGCCCGATCAAGTGCTGCAAGGGCATCGGCAGTCCGCCCGTCCTGCCAGACGATGACCGGGGAAAGTGGCTTTCCGGTTTCACCGTCCCAGGCGAGGCAGCTTTCCCCCTGGTTGGCAATCGCAATGCCATCGACCCGGCCTGCCGCCTGCAGCACGGCCTTGACGTTGGCGAGAAGTTCTTCCGCGTCGTGCTCGACCCAGCCCGGGGCAGGATGATGCTGCCCGTGCCGCCTGCTTGCCGCGACGTGCCACGTCCCACCGTCCTCCACGACGAGGCATCGAGTGGACGTGGTCCCCTGATCGATGGCGGCGACGCGCATTCAGCTCTCCTCCTGGAAGCGGAAATGGACATGGGCGGCGAGCAGCGCGCGCGGTGGCAGCGGTGCGAGCACGCGCCGCTCGGGCAGCCAGCGCCCGCGGCGTGACCAGATCGCCTGTCCGTCGAGTTCCAGCGACAGGCGTCCCACGGCACGCCTGCGAAACCGCAGCTGGAAATGCCAAAAAGCGCCCTCCCGCAGGTGACTGGGCCGCAGCAGACTGGGAACCGTCAACTTCACCGGATCGTCGTAGGTGACGGGGATAAACTCCGGCGCCGCTGGATCACGTTTCAGGTCCGCCGCCACGACGGCGCCGACCGAACGTCCCTCGCGAAAGGCCCATCCTCCCGTTTCGACCGCCCTCAACACATTGCCACCGGCGAAAAGCAGCGGATTGGCAGAGCGGCCATCCTGATCAACCGCTGGTCCGGCGCTGCCCGCATCCACGCCGGTGTCAGACTGCAGGAACAGTGAGGCCTCCGGCGTGAAACGTCCCGTCAGCAGAACGCCGTCGCATTCGAGCGTCCTGATTTCGCCCGCATGGCGAATCTGGACGGCCTCGACCCGATCGCGGCCACGAATGTCCACGATTTCGGCGCCGCGAAGAAAGGGAATGCCCGTCAGCGACGGAAGCCATGTGAGCGGCGCCCGCGCCAGCGCATGCGACCCCTGCTCGAGCATCGCGACGGGACGCGCGCCGTGCGCCAGACATGTCAGTATCGCCGACAGGGATACGAGCTCCGAACCGACCACGACCGGGCGGCGGAAGGGCATCAACCCGTGAAAGGCGACATAGGATTGGAGCGTACCGGTCGTCACGACGCCGATCGGCCGGTCTCCCGAGATCAGCCGTGCGGAGCGCGGCTGCTCGCGGGCCCCGGTGCTGGCGATGATCCGGCGCGCGCGCAGGGTTTCGACACCCTGAGGCGAGGTGACGAGCACTGATCCGTCTTCGCCGAGGCGGACGACGGAATGACCGAACCGAACGTCGACCCCGGCCTGCTCCGCCTCGCGCTCCAGCCTGCGGCCATAGCCGGCACCGAAATAGACCCGGCCGAATTCCCGCATGCCGAACGGCGAATGACTGCAATGGCGCGTCGCGCCTCCGAGATGGCAATCGCGCTCGAGGAGGACGACTTTTTCCACGCCGCGACGGCGCAGTTCCAGCGCGGCAGCAACGCCTGCCGGTCCGCCGCCGACGACCAGAACATCTGCAGGTGTGTTCATGGTTTTCGTCCCTCGTCCACGGCCAGCGGTGTTGCCAGCCTGCCCCTTGTCATCTCCGCGAGACGCGCATTGCAGTAGAAGCCCTGGCAGCGCCCCATTCCGGCGCGGGTGCGCCGTCTCAGGCCGCCGAAATCGCCCGGCGGAACCGGGCTCGCCAGCGCAGCCTCGATCTCGCGCCGCGTCACAAGTTCGCAATGGCAAACGATTTCGCCATGCCCGGGCTGCTGCCAGTCACGCTGGCAGGTTTCCGTCAGGTTCGGAACGCTTACCGCCGGCAGGGCGGAGGGTGGAGCGAAGGCGGCGCCGAAACCTTCATGCAGTTGCAGAGCATGCCGGGCCAGTCCCAGTGCAGCGCTCAGCCCCGTCGAGCGAATGCCGCCAAGCGTGATCGCACGCTTCTCCGGACGCGCGATCACGCGATAGGCCTTCTTCTCGGTCGCGGGTCGCAAGCCCGCATAGACGGCGGTAACGGGAATGCCGGCAAGTGCCGGCACGATCTCTGCACCGCGTACCAGAAGCGCCTCCAGTGTCCGCGTCTCCACGGTCGCCCGCACGCGGTCGTCCTGCTCTTCCGCCGTCGGACCGATCAGAACATTGCCAAAGGCCGTGGGGCAGACGACGATCCCCTTGGTGATCTCGGTCGGGACCGGCAGGACGATGCGCGGAACATGCCGAAACGCTGCCTTGTCGAGCACGACGAACTGGCCCTTGCGCGGCTTGATCTCGAATTCGGGAGCAAGGCCCAATCGTTTGTCGACCGTGTCGCCGTAAAGGCCGGCGGCGTTGACAACCGCTCCGACCTCCAGGATTCCCGCCGACGTTTCCAGCCTCCATCGCCCGTCGAACTCCCCTCGCAACACTTCCGTGCCGCGCAAGAACACGCAGCCCAGCGCCAGCGCCTGCGTCAGATAGGCGAGGGGCGCCGACCAGGGATCGATGATATGCTCGCCCTCGACCTCGAGGGCCGCCACCAGGCCATTCGAAAGCGTCGGCATGGTGGCACGGGCAGCCGCGGCGGTCATCAGGCCGAGTTCGGAAATCCCGTTCTCGCGCCCCTGCCGCGCGATATCCTCGAGCTTACCGGCTTCGAGTTCGCTCCAGGCGCAAACGAGTGCTCCGGTCCGAACCAGCGACAGGCCAAGCTGCTTGTAGATTTCAAGATATTCCTCCCGCCCGGCGCGCACGAGTTCAAGCTCCAGGCTGGAAGCGGGCGCATCGAAACCGGTGTGCAGAATAGCGCTGTTGGCCTTGGACGCACCGGAGAGGATATCGGCTCCCTTTTCCACGAGCACCACCTTGGCGCCCGCCAGAGCGAACCGACGCGCCACCGCGCAGCCGACCACGCCTGCGCCGATTACGGCGACGTCGAATGACGCGTGTCCCGGCGTCGATTGAAGGGGCATCGCATCCTCATGAAATTGCGGCATGGCTGAACGTAGCGGAATGATGACCGTATTTCAAATATTTTATACAACACGTTGCCCGTTCGGTCACGGCAAGCATGGAATCGTTCAATCTGACAAGTCAGTTTCCCGATCGGTCTGGAGCGCTTTGGTCCGGCACCGATGGGACAGATCGTCTACCGGCTTTCACGACGCAGGTGCAGGCGCGCGGTCTGAACGACTTCGCGCGTAAGATCGGCCAGCCGGTCGGCGGCGAGGCGGTTCATCTGCCAGTAGAGCGGGACATCGAGCGGGCTCCGCGCGCGCAGTTCGACCAGCCGGCCTGCCTTCAAATGCTCGTGCACCAACAGTTCGGGGTTCATACCCCAGCCCATGCCGGCGAGGCTCGCATCCACAAAGCTCTGCGTCGACGGCAGCCAGTGGACCGGGCAGGCGAGTTCCCTCCCTATCGTCTGGCGGATCCAGCGGGCCTGCAGCCTGTCCTTCTGGTTGAAGAGGAGGGATGGTGCGCACAGCAAGGCCTCGGCAGTCACGCCATCCGGAAAGTGCCGAGCGATGAAGTCGGGGCTTGCCGTCGCGCGATAGCGCAGCGAGCCGAGCGAGAGGTGGCGGCAGCCCTGGATCGGCTTTTCGAGGCTGGTAACTGCCGCAAGGACCCGTCCCCGTTGCAGCCACTCGGCGGTGTGGTCCTCATCGTCAATGGCGACGTTCACGAGGTGAGGCGACTGCTTCGTAAAGTTTGCGACGGCGGTCAGAAACCAGGTGGCGAGGCTGTCCGCGTTGGTCGCGATGTGCAGTGTCACCCGCTGGCGTGCTTCGTCAGGCGGCGCAAGCGCGGGCAACTGCTTCAGCAACTCTTCTTCCAGCATGCCGACATTTTCCAGGTGCCGGCACAGCCATTCGCCCGTTTCGGTCGCCGTGCACGGGCTGCCACGGACGATCAGCACGATGCCGAGCCGTTCCTCGATCAGCTTGACACGCTGGGAGACCGCCGAGGGCGTGACGTTCAGAAGGCCGGCGGCCTTTTCGAAGCTCCCGGTCTGGATCACGGCAGCAACGGTGCGGAGGGCTGAATAGTCGAGCATGATTTAGCTTGGCTTAATTGGAGTAAGGAGCATTAACTATCCTAAATTACCAGGCCGCGGTAGGGATTGCGCAGCGAAGAAGGAGCACACGCCGCGCATGAGCATATCCGTCTATTTCACCGGCTTCACCATGGGCCTCAGCCTGATCGTGGCGATCGGCGCGCAAAATGCCTTCGTGCTGCGGCAAGGGGTGCGCAACGAGCACGTCTTCGCCATCTGCCTTGCCTGCGCCCTCTCCGATGCGCTGCTGATCCTCGTCGGCATAACCGGTTTCCGCCAGATCGCCGCGGTGTTGCCCTGGCTCGATTCGCTGATGCGCTATGGCGGGGCGATCTTCCTCATGTGGTACGGCGCGAGGAGCCTTCGTTCCGCCCTGCGGTCTTCAGGCGCGCTGGCGGTAGGCGAAGGTGGTGCGTCCAGCCTGCGCAAGGCGCTTCTCACCTGCCTGGCGCTCACCTGGCTCAATCCGCATGTCTATCTCGACACCGTTGTTCTGCTCGGCACGATCTCGACGCGTTTTCCAGGCCTGGAAGCATCCTTTGCCGCGGGAGCCGTGACGGCCTCGTTCCTGTTCTTCTTCTCGCTCGGTTACGGCGCAACCAAGTTGAGACCGATCTTTGCCAATCCCGCCGCCTGGCGCGTACTGGAAGGGCTCGTTGCGGTTACGATGTGGCTGATCGCCTTCAAGCTGCTGGGCGGCCTGTGATCGATAGCCGATCTCGCGCGGTGGCGTCGCCTTAACGGATTGTGCTGGGGGAAATGCAAGTAGACCAGCATGACCGAGAACTGCTCAGCCATTCCCGACGCCTTCGCTTTCCAGCCGAGATTATTGCGCATGCCGTGTGGCTCCTTCCGCTGCGGCGACGAGAGAGGGCGACGCCACCCAGGAAGCCATGCTCTGGCTGAGAAAAAACTTTGCCTTGGCTGTGGACCACAGCCCAAAGCTGTCATTCAACAACAGTTGAACGTCTGTCAGAACTTCAGAAAGTGTGCATAATTGACAAACGGGAACAATCAGTTGTTGAGACTGATCGCGAAGAGGTTGGGAGCCATCTTCGTCAACGTAGCGAACTATCATTGAATGCAGGGAGAATTTGACAACAATCCAGGGAGGAAGAGCAATGAACAAAAAGAACGTATCGCGTCGAGAATTGCTGGGAGCGTCGACGTTTGTTGGGGTAACTGCGATGGGGGCGCTTGCAGCCCCGCCCGTGCTGGCGCAGGCACCAATCGTCATTAAAATGCAAACATCCTGGCCCGCGTCGGATATCTGGATGGAATTTGCCCGCCAGTACGTCGAACGGGTCGAGCGAATGTCCGGCGGACGCCTGAAGTTCGAACTCATGCCCGCCGGTACAGTCGTCGGCGCGTTTCAGGTGCTCGACGGCGTCAATGATGGCGTGATCGACGCAGCCCACACCGTTCCCGTCTATTGGTACGGCAAGCACAAGGCAGCTTCCCTCTTCGGCACCGGGCCGGTATTTGGCGGCAGCGCAACCACCATGCTCGGATGGTTCCATCAAGGCGGAGGCAAGGATCTCTACCGGGAACTCACCCAGGACATCATGGGGCTGAACCTCTACGGCTTCTATGGCTTCCCGATGCCCGCACAGCCGTTCGGCTGGTTCAAGAATCCGGTGGCGAGTGTGAACGATGTCAACGGTCTCAAATATCGTACCGTCGGGCTTGCCGCCGATCTCATGCAGAACATGGGCATGAGCGTCGCTCAGCTTCCAGGCGGCGAAATCGTGCCGGCGATGGAGCGGGGCGTCATCGACGCCTTCGAGTTCAACAATCCATCCTCTGACATTCGGTTTGGTTCGCAGGATGTCGCCAAGAACTACATGCTTTCGTCCTACCATCAGGCGAGCGAGTCTTTCGAATTCCTGTTCAACAAGGATGTGTTTGACGACCTTCCCGACGATCTGCAGGCGATCCTCGAATATGGCGTGGAGGCCGCAAGCACGGCGAATACTGCATCCGCGATGGACAACTACTCAAGCGACCTTCAAAAGCTTCAGACCGAACATGGCGTGACCGTGCACCGCACACCGAAGGAAATTCTGGATGCACAACTGAAGGCTTGGGATCAGATCATCCCCACGCTTGAAGCGGATGCGTTCATGAAGAAGGTGCTCGACAGTCAACGGCAGTGGGTGGAGAGGGTCGTGTACTACGAGTTGATGAACTCGGCCGATCTCGCACTCGCCTATGAGCACTATTTCCCCGGGAAGTTGAACCTCGGAAAGTAAGTGGCGAAGGCCCGGTATCCCGGGCCTCGTCATGTTCACCGGGGCTGGGGAGGCGCTTGCATGCTCCGTTACATTGCATTCGCCGACGATCTGTCGGCATGGTTCGGCAAGGTGTTCGCGTGGGGGATACTCATCATGGCCTTCGGCGTCGGCTATGAGGTAGTCGCACGCTACCTCTTCCGCGCGCCGACCCCCTGGGCCTTCGACCTGAGCTACATACTCTACGGAACGCTCTTCATGATGGCGGGAGCTTATACCCTGTCGCGTGATGGCCATGTGCGCGGCGACTTCATCTACCGGCTCTGGAAGCCGCGCACGCAGGCCAGGCTGGAACTGGTCCTGTACTTCATCTTCTTCTTTCCCGGCATAACCGCGCTCGTCTTCTCGGGCTGGAAATACGCCGAGCGCAGTTGGCGCTACCTGGAGGTCAGTTCCAACAGCCCCGCCGGCGTGCCGATCTTCCAGTTCAAGACCGTCATTGTCGCCGCCGGCATTCTCCTGTTCCTGCAAGGCGTGGCGCAGGTCTTCCGCTGCATTCTCTGCATAAAGACAGGCGAATGGCCAAAAGCGGTTGAAGATGTCGAAGAACTGGAAAAGGTGCTGCTGCAAACGAAAAGCCTGGATGCCCTCAAGTCCGAGGACGAGGGCATTCTTCCGTCGCGGGAGCTTGCCGCTGGACGCGAACCACGAGATCGGGACGCCCAATGACGGATGCACACATCGCCGTCGGGATGCTGCTCATCCTGATCCTCACCATCTTCCTCGGCTTTCCGGTGGCGTTCACGCTGATGGCTCTGGGCGTCGGCTTCGGATATTACGCCTATTTCGATGCCGCCCGCATGTGGCGCGCCTATGACCGCGCGCTCGACTCCGGCGGCGATGCCTTTACGCTAACCGAAACCTGGATCGGCGGCTTCTTCAACAACCGGATCTTCGATCTGTTCGTCAACCAGACGTACTCGGTCATCCAGAACGATGTGCTGACAGCCATACCGCTGTTCCTGTTCATGGGCTACATCGTCGAGCGAGCCAACATCGTCGATCGGCTGTTCTCGACGCTCTACAGCGTCACGCGCCGGCTACCCGGCTCGATGGCGGTCGCCGCCCTGGTCACCTGTACGCTCTTTGCCACGGCAACGGGCATCGTCGGGGCCGTGGTGACCTTGATGGGACTGCTCGCCCTGCCGGCGATGCTGAAGGCAAGGTACGACGTGCGGTACGCGACAGGCGTGATCTGCGCGGGCGGCACGCTCGGAATCCTGATCCCACCCTCCATTCTGCTAATCGTCTACGCGGCCACCTCCGGGATTTCAGTCGTCCGCATGTATGCGGCGGCGCTGCTACCCGGTCTCGCCCTGGCGGGGCTCTATCTCACATATGTCGTGGTGCGAGCAATCCTGCAGCCGCAACTGGCGCCGCGGCCAACGAAAGAGGAGGTCGGTGAGCACACGCCGGCCCAACTCGCCTGGATGATGCTGACATCATTCGCCCCGCTCGCCTTTCTGATCCTTGCGGTTTTAGGTGCCATTCTCTTCGGCTTGGCGACCCCTTCGGAAGCAGCCGCAATCGGCGCATTGGGCGGGCTAGCGCTCGCCGCGGCTTACAGGGCCTTGACATGGCGGCGCCTAAAGGAGTCCGTCTATCTGACGGCCCGGACAACCGCGATGGTATGCTGGCTTTTCGTTGGTTCGGCGACCTTCGCGTCGGTATTCGCCTATCTCGGCGGGCAGCAACTCATCAGTGACTTCGTGACCGGCCTGGACATGTCGCCGCTGATGTTTTTGATCATGGCCCAGATCATCATCTTCATTCTCGGCTGGCCGCTGGAATGGACCGAGATCATCGTCATCTTCATCCCGATCTTCATTCCGTTGTTGCCGCATTTCGGGATCGACCCGCTGTTCTTCGGTATCCTCGTGGCCATCAATCTCCAGACGGCCTTCCTATCACCGCCGATGGCGATGTCGGCATACTACCTGAAGGGCGTCTCGCCTTCACATGTCAAACTGACCGACATTTTCCGCGGCATGATGCCGTATATGTTGATCGTCATTCTCTGCATGGTGATCATCTATCTGTTCCCGGACATCGTCTACATGCTGCCGAATCTCCTCTATGGAGGACAGAGATGATGCAATGTCAGACCCATTCAGACGGGATAGACCGATGAACAGAAGCCGGTTTTTTGCAGTTTTTGCATTCGTGACGCTTGTCGCGTTCTGCGCGGTCATCCTGGTGTTTGTTCCACGGCTCGATTTGGCCGCTGCACTGCTGATCGGGATTGTCCCTGCGGGGTACGACATCTGGGATCAACTCTTTCGGCGACGCCCGGCGAAATCAACGGGATAGATTGTGCTCAACCGGCCACCGCTTCCCGCCGATATCGACCGCCGGATCGCGCTCTATTGCCGTGCGCCATCACTCCCCATCCCATTGCAAGGGTCAATCGCCGGTTCATTTGACCCGCTTACGCGATAGCGTCCGGCACCACGACGAGCTTGCCAACGAAATTCTTCTGCATGAAATCCGTCTGGGCGCGGTGGAATTCCGATAGCGGATAGACGCCGCCGACGAGCGGCCTGATTTTCTTGGCTTCGATGTAGCCGACCAATCGGCGGAAATCGGCACGACTGCCCTGGCTCGATCCGTGCAGTTCGAGCTGCTTCAGATACATTGTCCGCAGGTCGAGTTGTACCACCGGCCCCGCGATGGCACCTGCCGTGGTATAGCGCCCCTCCGGCCTCAGGATCTTCAGGAGATCGTTGAAGATGACGCCGCCGACGAGATCGGCGACGACATCGATGGCGCGGCCTTTCGCTGCCGTTGCCACGGCCTGGAAGAGGTCGCCGGAGCCGCGCGTGACCACCACTTCTGCCCCGATATCAAGCATGGCCTGTTCCTTGCCGGGTGCAGTCAGAGCTATCGGAATGGCGCCGCGGGCGCGGGCAAGCTGGATTATACCCGATCCGACGCCGCCCGAAGCGCCGGTGACAAGCACGATCTCGCCGGCAGCAAGCCGTGCGCGCTCGAGCATGCGCTCGCCGGTCAGATAGGCACAGCAGAACGTGGCAAGCTCGATATCGCTCATGTCGGTCGAGACGACATGGGCATTTTCGGCTGGCAGCGTCATATATTCCGCGTAGCCGCCGTCCCGACCATGGCCCATGTAGTCTATGTCGGCCAGGCTGTCGTCGTCGCGGTTGTAGATCGAGAAATCGACCATGACGCGCTCACCGATCCTGCCGCAGTCGACACCCTCGCCGGTCGCGACGACCCGGCCGACCGTATCGGTCCCCTGGATGCGCGGGAAGGTCAGGGTGTTGCCTTGGCGCCGCCAGGTGGAAACCGCTGCCGGATCGTCCTCTGTGCCGTAGGCGCCCTCCCGCACCCAGACATCGGTGTTGTTCATGCCGCAGGCGCTGACTTTGATCAGCACTTCCCCAGGCCCAGCGGAAGGGACCGGGACATCACGGCTGTAGACGAGCTTGTCAAGCCCGCCGTGCCCCATCAGCCGCACGGCAGCCATCGTCTTCGGTACAGCATTCACCGGAAAATCTCCTATCTGCCAAGCACCGCTTCGATGGCCGCCGCCGTCGCCCTGACGACGGTGTCGGCTTCTTCGCGGGTCAGGCACAGCGGCGGTGCGAAGCCGAGGATGTCGCCCTGCGGCATGGCTCGCCCGATAACGCCGCGCTCGAGAAGCGCTGCGGAGACCTGCGGGCCAATCTTCTTTGCGGGGTCGAAGAAGACACGATCATTCTTGTCCTCGACGAATTCGACCGCCGCCATCAGCCCGTCGCCGCGCACATCGCCGACATGCCTGTGACCGGCGACCGCCTTGGCCAGTTCGGAACGGAAATAGGTGCCCGTGGACCCTGCATTCTCGACGAGGCCCAGTTCATCCACCAGTTCTAGGTTGGCGACACCTGCTGCGGCGCAGATCGGGTGGGCCGAATAGGTCCAGCCGTGGCCGATCGCTCCCATCTTGTCGGAACCCTGTACGAGAACCTGCCAGACCTTGTCGGAGACGATCGAGCCCGAAAGCGGCGCATAGGCCGAGGTCAGGCCCTTGGCGATGGTAATCAGGTCCGGCTTGATGCCATAGTGATCGGAGCCGAACATCGAGCCGAGACGACCGAACCCCGTCACCACCTCGTCGGCGACCAGCAGGATGTCGTATTTTTCCAGAACGGCCTGGATCTTCTGCCAATACCCCTGCGGCGGAGGCACGATGCCGCCCGTTCCCAGGATCGGTTCGCCGATGAAGGCGGCGATCGTGTCGGGGCCTTCCGCCAGGATCATCTCCTCCAGCTTGTCGGCGCAATGTTGCGAGAACTGCTCCTCGCTCATCGAGCGGTCAGCGCGGCGGAAATAGTACGGCGCCTCGGTATGGAAGATCGGCGGCCGCGGAAGATCGAAGAGGTTGTGGAACAGTTCGAGGCCCGTCAGCGAGCCGGTCATGACGCCCGAACCGTGATAGCCGCGCCAGCGCGAAATGATCTTCTTCTTCTCCGGCCGGCCGAGGATGTTGTTGTAGTACCAGATCAGCTTGATGTTGGTCTCGTTGGCGTCCGACCCGGAAAGGCCGAAATACACCCGCGACATGCCCTTCGGCGCGCGGTCGATGATCATCTTCGAGAGCGTGATCGAGGCTTCCGTGCCATGGCCGACATAGGCGTGGTAGTAGGCGAGGTTCTTCGCCTGCTCGGCGATCGCATCGGAAATCTTCTGCCGACCGTAACCGACATTGACACAATAGAGGCCCGCAAAGGCATCGAGGCTGGTCCGGCCACTGACATCTGTCACATAGACGCCTTCGCCGCCGGCCATCACGCGCGTAGGCGTCTCGCCGCGGGCATGCATGCCCATGTGGGTCGAGGGGTGGAAGAAGTGGTCTCGATCCCAGGCGGTGATTTCATTGCTGTTCTCGGACATGTCCGGTTTCCCTTTCGTCTATGATGGTTGCGGCATCGAAGCGGTCAGGCCGCGGTGTCGATGCAGAGGTATTTGAGTTCGCTGAACGCCTCGAGGCCATGGCGAGAGCCTTCGCGGCCGAGACCGGATTGCTTCCAGCCGCCGAAGGGAACCGGGCCGCCAGTGATCTTGACCCGGTTGATCGCGACCATGCCATATTCCAGCGCGCGGCCCAGCCGCAACTGGCGGGCACCGTTCTCCGTGACCACGTAGGCGACCAGTCCGTATTCGGTGTCGTTGGCCCGTGCGATCACCTCGGCTTCCGTATCGAACGCCGTCACTGCGGCCACCGGCCCGAAGGTCTCCTCGCGCATGATGAGCGCGTCCTCTGGAACGTCGACCAGAAGGGTCGGGGCGTAGAAAAACGGTCCGGCCTGGTGGAGCGAGCCGCCGGTCAGGCAGCGGCCGCCGCGCCGAACGGCATCCCTGACATGTTCGTCGACCTTCTCGACGGCGCGAGCATGCATCAACGGACCGATCTCGGCGTTCGCCGAAAGGCCGTTGCCGACAACGAGTGCTTCGATCCGCGCCCTGAAGGCCGCATTGAAGGCTTCCAGGATGGAGCGCTGAACGAAGATGCGGTTGGCAGCCAGGCAGTCCTGGCCGGAGGTTGCAAACTTGGCATTGACGGCAATGTCGACGGCCTTGGCGATGTCCGCGTCCTCGAAGACGATGAGCGGGGCATGCCCGCCGAGTTCCATGATCAGCCGCTTCATGCCGGCAGCGCATTGCCCGGCAATCAGCTTGCCGATTTCCGTGGAGCCGGTGAAGCTCAGGGCACGCACCCGCTGATCGGCACAGAGACGACCGACGATGGTAGCGGCATCGCCGGTGACGACGTTGAAGACCCCTGCCGGGAGGCCGGCGCGTTCGCCCAGTTCCGCAAGGGCCAGCGCGGAGAGCGGAGTCTCCGAGGACGGATGAACGACCACGGTGCAGCCGGCCGCGAGCGCGGCCGCCGCCTTGCGAGTGACCATGGCCGACGGAAAGTTCCAGGGCGTGACAAGGCCGACGACGCCCAGCGCCTCGCGACGCACGATCATTTCGGCGCCGGCCAGATGGCTGGTCACGCCCTCGGCATTGAAGCGTTTTCCTTCCTCCGCATACCACTCGATGAAGGAGGCCGCGTAGTCGATCTCGCCGCGCGATTCCGAAAGCGGCTTGCCCTGTTCGAGCGTCATGATCAGGGCGAGATCGTCCTTTGCCCCGAGCATCAGCTCATACCAGCGCCGAAGGATGCAGGCGCGCTCCTGCGGCAGCAGCGCGCGCCAGGCAGAAAAGGCGGCAGCGGCCGTATCGATCGCCCGCCCCGTTTCCTCGGCGTCCAACGCGGAAACCCAGGCAAGCGGCAGGGAAGAGGCGGGATCGCGCACTTCGAAGGTGGCGTTCGCGCCGTTCGCGACCCAGCGGCCGCCGACATAGGAAAGCGATTTGAGGAGATGCTTGTCCTTCAGGCGTTCGAGCGCATCGTGGCAGTCGGGGCGTGCAAATACGGCGTTCATCTCCGGCTCCTCGTGTTCGGGTTGCCGGCAAGTCTGTCAGCATATCGGCGAGAGATGGTCTTTTGAGCAGGCGATGAAGAGAGGTTTGGTCCAAACGTTGAGGCCGTCGCAGAGGAATCGTCTAGTCCGACGCGGCATCTGCCAGCAGGGTGGGTAGCGGGAGCGTCGTTTCCTCCTTCACCGTCTTCGTGACGATATAGGTGAAATAGCGCGCGATTCCGATTTCCCGATCGAGCAGGCTGTCGACGAGCCGCTGATAGGCGTCGATGTCGGCAGCCATGATCTTGAGAATGTAGTCGACCCCGCCGCCAACCGACCAGCAGGCGACGATTTCGGGAATGTTTGCGATCGTCCGCTCGAAGCGTTCGAAATCGCCCTGCCGATGGTTTTCTAGCGTGACTTCCATCATGACGCTGGCAACGGGGGCGATGCGGCGCACCGCCACGCGGGCATGATAGCCCGCCACGATGCCTGCCTTTTCCAGCTTGCGCAGCCGCATCCAGCAGGGCGTGGGCGACAGGCCCACCTCTTCGGCAAGCGCCACCTTGGTTATCCGGCCATCTCTCTGGACCGCCTCAAGGATGCGCAGATCGATAGCGTCGAGCTTCATGCCGTTGGTTTTCCCCTATCAGAATCTTGGACCAGACTATGAAAATGATCTGCCGAAAGCAATTTTCAGATTGTCAATTGAACTGAATTTCATCACTGTCAAATCATGACAAATTGGCGTCCCGATCCTCAGCAGCTTCGCCGCCCGGCCTATCTATCCCTCGCCGAGCAGATCGCCAATGCCATCCACGACGGCAAACTTGTCAACGGCACACGCCTGCCGACGCATCGCAAGCTTGCCGAAGACCTCAAACTGTCGATCCAGACGGTGAGCCGCGCTTACGACGAACTGATCCGCCGCGGCATGATCTCCGGCGAAATCGGGCGTGGCTCGTTCGTGCAGACGGCGCAGAAGGAGCCGGAGCCTCCCTATCTGCCGGAGCGGCTGGGCGAGGTCATCGATCTCTCCATCCTGAAGCCCGTCTGCGAACAGATCCATCTCGATCGCATGCGGGAGGCCTTTGCCTGGCTCGGCGAGAACCTGCCCTCCAGTTCTGCGCTCTCCTTCCGGCCCAACATGGTGTTTCCCCGCCATCGCTCCGTCGCCGTCGAGTGGCTGTCTCTCTGCGGGCTCGACGTATCGCCGCTGAACGTCAACCTGACCAATGGCGCGACCTCCGCCATGACGGTCGCGCTGATGAGCGTGGCTCCGCCCGGCTCGACCGTCGTTGCGGAGGCGATCAGCCACCATACGCTTGTGCCGCTGTCGAGTTATCTGGGAATTCACCTGGAGGGCATCGCAATCGACGCGGACGGCATGCTTCCCGAAGCGTTGGACGCCGCCTGCCGGGAAGGCCCTGTGCGGGCGGTGTTTCTCCAGCCCTCCGTGGTCAATCCGACGGCAACGCTGATGAGTGCCGAACGGCGCGAGCACCTGGCGGCGGTGGCTGCCAAGCACGATATCGCGATCATCGAGAACGACATTCTCGGGCCGCTGGTGGTAGACCGGCCACCACCCCTCCAAAGCTTCGCGCCGGAGCGCACGCTCTACGTCACCAGTTTCACCAAGATCACCGTGCCCGGCCTGCGTATCGGCTATCTCGTGGCGCCCGATCGCTACGTTGCCGCGGTTGCAAACCGCCACCTCGTCTCCAACTGGATGGCGACGCCGGCCATCGCTGAAATCGCCACGCGCTGGGTGGGCAACGGCACGGCGATGGAACTGGTCAACTGGCAGAGACGCGCCCTCGCACGACGGCATGCAATCGCCGCCGAAGCGCTCGGCGGACTTGCCTATCGCGCGCATCCGCAAAGCCTGCATGTCTGGCTGCCACTGACGGCTGCACATACGGAAGAAGGCTTCGTCGCACAGGCCCGTCTGCATGGAGTGGCAATCGCGCCCGGCGCGTCGTTCCAGACCGCAGAGCATGGCCGCGCGCCCGCGGTGCGCATCTCGCTCGGCTCCACATCCGAGGCCGAGCTGCGCATCGGGCTCGGCACGGTCGCATCGCTGGCCCAGGGAGATCCGGAAGCGCTTCTGCTTGCAATTTGACGGTTCCGCTCGGCATTTGGGCAAATGCAGAATAATTGTCATGATATTATTTTGATAATTGACATGATTTTATAAGCTCGTCATCGTTGTGGGCATCGCTCGTCTCAACAGGGAGAGACATGCATGCCTTCACCCATCATTCGCATCGACAACATCACGAAGACCTACGGGCCGCTGACGGTGCTCGACGGTCTTTCGATGGATGTCATGCCGGGTGAAAAGCTGGCGCTGATCGGTCCGTCAGGGTCCGGAAAGACAACGATCCTGCGCATCCTCATGACGCTCGAGACGATCAATGGCGGTCACATCGAGATCGACGGCCAGCAGCTCTATCACATGCCGAAGGCTGGTAGTCTGGTAGCCGCCGACGAGAAGCACCTGCAGAAAATGCGCGAGAAGATCGGAATGGTCTTTCAGCACTTCAATCTTTTTCCGCACAAATGCGTGCTCGACAACATCACGCTCGCTCCCATGCTGACCAAGGGCACGGCGAGGGCGACAGCCGAGAAGCGGGCGATGGAGCTTCTCGACATGGTGGGCATGACCGACAAGGCCCGCAGCATGCCCGCGCAATTGTCCGGCGGACAGAAGCAACGCGTGGCCATCGCCCGCGCACTCGCCCTTTCTCCCAAGATCATGCTGTTCGACGAGGTTACCTCGGCACTCGATCCCGAGCTGGTCGAGGAAGTCCTGAACGTCATGCGCAGACTGGCCGCAGAGACGGACATGACCATGCTTCTCGTCACCCACGAGATGGGCTTTGCCCACGATTTCGCCGATCGCGTGCTCTTCTTCGACAAGGGCCGGATCGTCGAGGAAGGCAAGCCAGAGAGCATTTTCAAAAATCCCAGGCAGGAACGCACGCAAACCTTCCTGCGCAAGATAATCGCGGCGGGACACCGCGTCTGATTGCCCGTCGATCAGGCGATGCCCCGATAAAAACGGAAAAATCCAGAGGAGTAGGAACGATGACGTTGAAATATCTCATGGCGATGGCAGCCGGCGCCACGGCACTGATGTCGCTTCTTTCCGCCCCCGCAAGCGCGGACGACACCAAGCTTGAACAGCTGAAGGCCCAAGGCTTTGCGCGCATCGCAATCGCCAACGAACCGCCCTTTACCGCAGTCGGGGCAGACGGCAAGGTCTCCGGTGCTGCTCCCGACGTCGCCCGCGAGATCTTCAAGCGTCTCGGCGTTGCGGATGTGGTGGCTTCGATCTCGGAATACGGCGCCATGATCCCCGGCCTGCAGGCCGGCCGCCACGACGCCGTCACGGCCGGCCTGTTCATGAAGCCGGAACGCTGCGCGGCCGTTGCCTATTCAGAGCCGGTTCTCTGCGACGCCGAGGCCATGCTCGTCAAGAAGGGCAATCCGAAGGGTTTCAAGAGCTATGCCGATATCGCCAAGGATCAGTCGGCAACGATCGGCGCGCCGGGCGGCGGCACGGAAGAGAAGCTTGCGCTGGAAGCAGGGGTTCCGCGTGAACGCGTCATTGTCGTGCCGGATGGCCAGAGCGGGCTGAAGATGCTGCAGGACGGACGCATCGACGCCTATTCGCTGCCGGTGCTTTCGATCAACGATCTCGTCATGAAGGCCAACGACCCGAACCTCGAGGTCGTGGCGCCGGTACAGGGCGCGCCGGTCTATTGCGATGGCGCGGCCTTCAAGAAGGGCGACGAGGCACTGCGCGACGCCTTCGATGTGGAGTTGGCGAAACTGAAGGAATCCGGCGAGTTCGCGAAGATCATCGAGCCTTACGGCTTCTCGGCTGCCGCCGCCATGTCGACCACCCGCGAAAAGCTCTGCGCAGCTACCAACTGACGGGGTGAAGCTGGTGGAGGGGGCTTCGCCCCCTCACATCTGCCTCGGGGACGCCAGAACCCGCCCCCGAGATCAAACGCCAATGACTGGGAAGGCACGATGATCGACTGGTCCGGATACATAGGGCTGATATTGCAGGGCGCGCTCGTGACCATGGAATTGACGGTCCTGGGCTCGGCCCTGGCCCTGATCATGGCATTCGCCGCCGGGCTCGGACGGCTGTCGCGCTTTGCCGTCGTTCGCACGCTGGCCACCGTCTACATCGAATTCTTCCGCGGCACGTCGATCTTCGTGCAGCTGTTCTGGGTCTATTTCGTGCTGCCGTTTGCCGGCCTCACGCTGACGCCGATGCAGGCCGGTGTACTGGCGCTGGGTCTCAACGTCGGGGCCTACGGAGCGGAAGTCGTGCGCGGCGCCGTCC
Organism: Mycoplana rhizolycopersici; assembly: GCF_013378445.1. Taxonomy (GTDB): domain Bacteria; phylum Pseudomonadota; class Alphaproteobacteria; order Rhizobiales; family Rhizobiaceae; genus Mycoplana; species Mycoplana rhizolycopersici. The sequence goes on along the minus strand of NZ_JABXYK010000010.1, from coordinate 145,314 downwards.
GGGCCGTCGGCCGCGAGCAGCGCGAGGCCTGCGTGGCTCTTAATCTCAGTCGCTATCAAAGGATGCGCCACGTGATCCTGCCGCAGGCGTTGCCGCTGATGCTGCCGACCTTTGGCAACAATGCCATCGAGCTGCTCAAGGGCACCGCTGTCGTCTCATTGATCTCCCTGACGGACATGACATTCCAGGCGCAGGTGGTACGGGCGCAGACCGGCAACACGCTCATTCCCTTTGCAACCATCCTCGTTCTCTATTTCGTCATGGCATCGGCCATCTCCGCCGGCATGCGATGGCTGGAACGTCGGGCCACGCGCGGCCTCGACGGTGTGAGGGCCTGAGCATGGAATGGGACTGGACATTCGTCTGGCAGATCCTGCCGACCCTTCTCCAGGGATTGAAGATCACGATCCTTGCCACGGTCCTCGGCGCGCTTGTCGCCGCCGTCTTTGGCCTGGTGCTGGCCATCGCGAGGCGCTCGCGGAACGCAGCGGTTTCGCGCACGGTCGGCTTCTTCGCCGACTTCATTCGCGGCACCCCGCTGCTGGTGCAGCTCTATTTCATCTTCTACGTGCTGCCGGATATCGGTATCCGGCTGTCGCCGCTGGTTGCCGGCGTGATCGGCCTCGGCATCCACTACGGCACCTATGCGGCCGAGGTCTACCGCGCCGGCATCGACAATGTGCCGCGTGGGCAATGGGAGGCGGCGCGGGCCACCAATCTCAGCACGCGACAGGCCTGGATCCATGTGATCCTGCCGCAGGCCATCCCGCCGATGATCCCGGCGCTCGCCAACTATTTCATTGCCATGTTCAAGGAGACGCCACTGCTGTCGGCCATCACCGTGCTCGAACTGATGAACCAGGCAAAGAGCGTCGCCAACAGCAGCTACCGCTACATCGAGCCGATGACGCTGGTGGGCGTGTTCTTCCTGGTGATCAGCCTGATCTCCGTGGTTGGGCTGCGGTTCCTGGAAAATCGTTACGCGCGGGTGGATGAGCGATGACTGCGACCGACATCAGAATGGACAGCGCAAGCCGCCCGCCGCGGCTGGACGATCGCCCGCTAGCCAAGAGGGTGGGATTGATCATCCTGGCGACCGATCACACAACCGAGGTCGATTTCCAGCGCATGGTGGCGAGCGATCGCATCGGCGTCTATGCGACCCGCATCCCCTACGCCAATCCGGTGACGCCGGAAAACCTGATGAAGATGCAGCCGGAACTGACGGCTGGCGCAGCCCTCATCCTGCCGGACGAGCCGCTTGATGTCGTCATGTATTCCTGCACTTCGGCTTCCGTCGTCATCGGCGACGGGCGGATCGAGGCGGCGGTGCAGGCGGCAAAGCCGGGGGTTGCCGTCGCCACGCCGACCGCGGCCTCCGTCCGCGGGCTGAAGGCTGTGGGTGCGAAGCGGATTTCGGTCTTGACGCCCTATACGGTCGAGACCAGCAGGCCGATGGCGCGCTATTTCGCAGATCGCGGTTACCAGATCGATCGCTTCACCTGCCTCGGGCTGACCGATGATCGGGAGATGGCGCGAATTTCTCATGACGAAATCACAGCCTTCGCAAAGGAAGCAATGGCGCCGGAATCCGACGCACTGTTCATTTCCTGCACCGCCGTTCGCGCAGCCGAGGTCGCCCCGCGCATCGAGACGGCGCTTGGCAAGCCCGTGGTCAGCAGCAACCTCGCGACGGCCTGGGCATGCCTGCGCCTGTGCGGCGACGCGACCCCGCGACCGGAGCTCGGCATGCTCATGACCAAGCCCTATGCGGCAGGTTGATCCTATGTGCGCGCAACCAGCCTCCGTTTCGCTCGATGACATCCGTGCCGCATCCGCCCGTATCGCCGGGCGGGTCCTGCGAACGCCGATGGTGCAGTCCGTCGCGCTGCGGGAGATGGCCGGAGTTCCCGCCTATCTCAAACTCGAACACCATCAGGCGACCGGCAGCTTCAAGCTGCGCGGGGCGACCAATGCGATCCTGACGCTGACATCGGCAGAGCGCTCCCGCGGCGTCGTCGCCGCCTCCACCGGCAACCATGGCCGGGCCCTGGCCCATGCGGCAAAGGCGGAAGGTGCGGTGGCGACCATCTGCATGTCGCGGCTGGTGCCGGAAAACAAGGTCGCGGAAATCCGCCGGCTCGGTGCGGAGGTCCGCATCGTCGGCGGTTCGCAGGACGAGGCGCAGGAGGAGGTGAACAGACTGGTGGCGGAAAAGGGCATGGTCATGGTGCCACCTTTCGACGATGCCGCCGTCATCGCCGGGCAGGGAACGCTGGGGCTGGAAATCATGGAGCAACAGCCGGATACCGCCACCGTGCTCGTGCCGCTGTCCGGCGGCGGACTTGCGGCCGGCGTGGCGGCGGCCGTCAAGAGCCGGAACCCGAAGACACGGGTGATCGGGCTCACCATGGAACGGGGTGCTGCGATGAAGGCAAGCCTCGATGCCGGACATCCGGTCAAGGTGGAGGAACTGCCGAGCCTTGCGGATTCGCTCGGCGGCGGCATCGGGCTCGACAATGCGCTGACCTTCTCCATGTGCCGCGATCTGCTCGACGATGTGCTGCTGCTTTCGGAAGTGGAGATTGCCGCGGGCATACGGCACGCCTACGGCGTCGAACGTGAGATCCTCGAGGGAGCCGGCGCGGTCGGTATCGCCGCACTTCTTGCCGGGCGGATCCGATCGTCCGGGCCTGTCGTCTCCATTCTGTCCGGCCGCAACGTCGACATGACGCTGCATCGCAAGATCATCAACGGCGCAATGCCTGTAAAGGGAGAGGTGGCGGCATGAGCCGGATGATCATCCTGACCGAGGCCGATCTGAAATCGATCGTGGAGCTGGACGCCGGAGCCGTTGCCTGTGTGGAAGATGCCTTTCACGCGCTGGCGACCAAGGCGGTCGCCATGCCGCCGATCCTCCGGCTCGACATCCCCGAGCACCGTGGCGAGGTCGATGTGAAGACCGCCTATGTCCCCGGTCTGGACGGTTTCGCCATCAAGATCAGTCCCGGCTTCTTCGGCAATCCCGACATCGGCCTGCCGAGCACCAACGGTATGATGGTCCTTCTGTCGGCGAAAACGGGCCTCATCCAGGCGCTGCTGCTCGACAACGGCTATCTGACGGATGTTCGAACGGCGGCCGCCGGCGCCGTCGCCGCAAGGCAGTTGGCCCGGCCGGATGCAGCCGTTGCTGCGATCTTCGGCGCGGGCATGCAGGCACGGCTGCAATTGCAGGCGCTCATGCTGGTTCGGCCGATCCGTGAGGCGCGAATATGGGCGCGGAACGCCGGGAAGGCGGAAAAGCTGGCCGGCGAACTGACGGGCGACTTCGGCATTCCGGTGACGGCAATTGCCGACCCGCACGCCGCCGTCGCCGGCGCAGACATCATTGTCACCACGACACCTTCGGAAAAGCCGATCCTTCTGGCCGGCTGGCTGCAGCCCGGCCAGCACGTCACGGCGATGGGATCGGATGCGGAGCACAAGAACGAGATCGATCCCGCAATCGTCACGCGGGCGGATCTCTACGTCGCCGACAGCCTGAGGCAGACCCGCCGCCTGGGGGAACTGCATCATGCCATCAAGGCCGGACTGGTGGAGCCGGACGCCGGCTTCACCGAACTTGGCGAGATCGTCGCCGGCCTGAAACCAGGGCGCGGCAGTCCCGACCAGATCACCCTGGCCGACCTCACCGGTACGGGCATCCAGGACACCGCAATCGCAACGCTCGCCTTCGCGCGTGCCGGATCGGCCGGCGCGGGCACGTCATTCGACAGTTGAGACCGGCATTGCCGGAGAATGAGGGAGAAACATGACCCAACCCAACCTCAAGTTTTCCCTTGGGGAATACGAGGCGCGTCTCGCCGCGACGCGCAAGGCGATGGAGGCGAAAGGGGTCGATCTGCTGATCGTCAGCGATCCCTCGAACATGGCGTGGCTTACGGGCTACGACGGCTGGTCCTTCTACGTCCACCAGGCCGTTATCGTGCCGCCGACGGGCGAACCGATCTGGTACGGGCGAGGGCAGGACGCCAACGGCGCCAGGCTCACGGCCTATCTCAAGCACGAGAACATTATCGGCTATCCCGATCACTACGTGCAGTCCACCGAGCGACACCCGATGGACTATCTTGCGGCAAAGCTCGTCGAGCGCCGCTATGATACGCTGACCATCGGCGTCGAAATGGACAACTACTGGTTCTCGGCCGCCGCGTTCGCGTCCCTCGTCAAGCACCTGCCGAATGCCCGCTTCGTCGATGTCACGGCCCTCGTCAACTGGCAGCGGGCCGTCAAGAGCGAGACCGAGATCAGGTATATGCGCAATGCCGCGCGCATCGTCGAAGGCATGCACCAGCGCATCTTCGACAAGATCGAGGTCGGCATGCGCAAATGCGATCTGGTGGCCGAGATCTACGATGCGGGCACGCGCGGGGTCGACGGCATCGGCGGCGACTATCCGGCCATCGTGCCGTTGTTGCCCTCGGGCGTCGAAGCTTCCGCGCCGCACCTGACCTGGGACGACCGGCCGATGAAAAGGGGTGAAGGCACCTTCTTCGAGATTGCCGGCTGCTACAACCGCTATCACGTACCGCTGTCGCGCACCGTCTTCCTCGGCAAGCCGACCCAGGCGTTTCTTGACGCCGAGAAGGCAACGCTGGAGGGGATGGAGGCCGGGCTCGCCGTCGCCAAACCCGGCAATACCTGCGAGGACATCGCCAATGCCTTCTTCGCAATCCTCAAGAAGTACGGCATCGTCAAGGACAACCGCACCGGCTACGGCATCGGCATCTCCTATCCGCCGGACTGGGGCGAGCGCACCATGAGCCTGCGCCCCGGTGACCGCACCGAGCTGAAGCCGGGCATGACCTTCCATTTCATGACCGGGCTATGGCTGGAAGATATGGGCTTCGAGACGACGGAAAGCATCCTGATCACCGAGGCCGGCGTCGAATGCCTTGCCAGCGTTCCGCGCAAGCTGCTGGTCAAGGATTGAGACAGCCATGAGCGAAACGGAACTACGCCCATCGCCGATCGCGCCAACGGTCGACTATTCGGCAGACGGCGTCCAGCACGGCTTTCTTCGCCTGCCCTACAGCCGGGACGATTCCGCCTGGGGATCGGTGATGATCCCGATCACCGTCATCAAGAACGGGGAGGGGCCGACGGCCCTTCTCACCGGCGGCAACCACGGCGACGAGTACGAAGGGCCGATCGCCCTGTTCGATCTTGCCCGGACCCTGAAGGCGGAGGAAATTTCCGGCCGGGTCATCATCGTTCCGGCGATGAATTATCCCGCCTTTGTCGCCGCCACCCGCACGTCGCCGATCGACAAGGGCAATTTGAACCGCAGCTTTCCGGGTCGGCCGGATGGCACGGTCACGCAGAAGATCGCCGACTATTTCCAGCGCGAACTCCTGCCGCTTGCCGATGTCGTTCTTGATTTCCATTCAGGCGGCAAGACGTTGGATTTCCTGCCTTTCTGCGCTGCTCATATCGTACCCGACAAGGTGCTGGAGGCGCGCGCCTTCTCGCTCGTACAGGCGTTTTCCGCACCCTATTCGATGAAGATGCTCGAGATCGATGCTGTCGGCATGTACGACACGGCGGCCGAGGAAATGGGCAAGGTTTTCGTCACCACCGAGCTTGGCGGCGGAGGCACGGCAACAGCAAGGAGCGCCGGCATCGCCAAGCGCGGGGTCCGGAACATGCTGCGCCAGGCCGGCATCATCGAAGGTGAGCCGGAGATCTCCGAAACACGTTGGCTCGATATGCCGGACGGTGATTGCTTCGCCTTTGCCGAGGGCGACGGGCTGATCGAGCCGATGGTCGACTTGGGGGAAACGGTCCTAAAGGGCCAGGTCGTCGCCCGCATCTATCCGCTGGGGCGAACGGGCTTGGACCCCTCGGACGTGCGCGCCAGGATGGACGGCATGCTCTGCGCCCGGCATTTTCCGGGCCTGGTCAAGGCAGGCGATTGTGTTGCGGTTTTTGCCGCAAGCGTCTAACGCTGCGCCGCCTGGATCCCTGCAGAACTGGATGATGCCGTGTCGACAACACCACTCGCCGCCACGGCCCCCGTCGCCCGCAACCGGCTGGCCTTGCTCGCACTTCTGGCCGGCGGGATCGCCATAGGCGGCTCGCCGATTTTCGTGCGCCTTTCCGAAGTGGGCCCGATGGCGACCGCCTTCTGGCGCGTCGCGTTGGCGCTGGTGCCGCTCACCCTGTTCTTCCGGAGCGTCGACCAACGGCAAACGGTGAGACCGGAAGGGGTGCGGGACGCGGCCATGCTCGCCCTGCCGGGGCTTTTCCTTGCCGCCGACCTCGTGGCGTGGCACGCCTCGATCCATGTAACCACGGTTGCCAATGCCACTCTCCTTGCCAATCTCGCCCCCGTCTTTGTGACCGCAATCGGCTGGCTGTTCCTCGGCGCCAGGATTACTCCGACTTTCCTCCTCGGCCTCGCCGTTGCGATGACCGGGATCATCGTCCTGAAGGGCGGGTTGAGCGGCCTGTCCGCGGGGGACCGCGGCGGTGATGCCCTTGCGGCGCTCGCAGCCCTTTTCTATGCCGGCTACATGCTGTGCGTCGCCTGGTTGCGGGGCCGGTTCGATACGTTGCGCGTCATGCTGTGGAGCACGGCTTCTGCCGCGATCTGCCTGCTGCCGGTCGCCCTTCTGACCGAGAACCAGCTTTTCCCGGTCACGGCCTTCGGATGGAGCATGCTCATTGGCCTCGCATTGATCAGCCACGCCGGCGGGCAGGTGGCGATCAGCTACGCGCTCGCCTATCTCCCGACATCCTTCTCCGCGCTCACCCTGCTGCTGCAGCCCGTCGTGGCCGCCCTTCTCGGTGTGATCGTGCTTGGTGAAGGCGTCGGCTTGACCCAGGCCATCGGCGGCGTGATCGTTTTATGCGGCATTCTCTACGCCCGGCGCGGGTGACGAAAAGTCCCACGGCGCCCGGAAGGGCAATGTGACATGGGCGGCCTCCTCTCTGGACACGCCTTGATGGAAGGAACTATTGTCGTCTCCTCGATCAACGCGATACCGTCACATGAATATGGTCAAGCCGCCTTCGCCGTCTGAAAGCAGCCGGGAGGACAAAACCCAATCGAACCCGGTGCGGCTTGGTGCGCGTCTGAAGCTCGCTCGCCAGACGCGGGGAATGACGCTGAAGGCATTGGCGCAGGCGGCGGATTGCTCGGAAAGCCTGTTGTCGAAGATCGAGAACGGCAAGGCCTCGCCCTCGCTTCCGATGCTGCACCGTCTGGTGCAGGCGCTTGATTCCAACATCGGCTGGATGTTCGAGGAAACCGACGGCGAGGAGGGCGTGGTCTTTCGCGCCGGAACCCGTCCGCTGATCGCACTCGACCCGCTGCGTCGCGGCGAGGGTATCTCGCTCGAGCGCATCATCCCCTATTCGCCCGGCCATCTGCTCCAGTGCAACATCCACCACATCGACGCTGGCGGCGAGAGCGCCGGGCCCATCCAGCATATCGGCGAAGAAGTAGGGTATGTGCTTGTCGGCGAGATCGAACTAATGATCGGCGACAAGACCTTCCGTCTTTCCGCCGGCGACAGTTTCGTGTTCAATTCCGAACTCGCCCATTGGTATCGCAACCTGGGCACCGAGCGCGCCTCGATCTTTTGGGTCAACACGCCGCCAACTTTCTGATATCTATCGACAAATTCCCCTATTGCTTCTGCCTGCGCGAAAGCTATTCAAGTTGCTTGACATGAATTCAAGTAGCTTGAATAATGCCTTCCGTAAATTCCTGTCGTCGCCCAAGGCTTCAAACAAGGGGAACATAAAAATGGGTCGGACCAAATATCTGCTCGGCTGCGCTGCAGCCGTCGCCATGACGCTCTCGATGGGCGCAGCCAATGCCTTCGCCGATACTTTCGCCCTCGTCACCATCAACCAGCAGGCCCTCTTCTTCAACCAGATCAACGACGGTGCCAACGAGGCTGCAAAGGCGGCTGGCGTCGACCTCGTCATCTTCAACGCCAACAACGTGCCTTCCGCTCAGAACGACGCGATCGAGACCTACATCACCCAGAAGGTCGATGGCATCATTCTGGTCGCCATCGACGTCAATGGCGTCAAGCCGGCGATCACCGCCGCCAAGAATGCCGGCATTCCGGTCATCGCCATCGACGCGCAGATCCCGGATGGCGACAACATCGCGTTCGTCGGCGTGGACAACACCGCGGCCGGCGGCGAGATCGGCAAGTTCTTCTCCGATTACGTCAAGAGCGACATGGGCGGCGCAGCCAAGGTCGGCGTCGTCGGCGCACTCAACTCCTTCATCCAGAACCAGCGTCTCGACGGGTTCAAGGCCGCAGTCGCCGAGGGTGGCCAGAAGGTCGATTTCCTCAACACGGTCGATGGTCAGAACGTGCAGGACGTCGCACTGTCGGCCGCTGAAAACCTGATGACCGCCAATCCCGACATGAATGCGCTTTATGCGACCGGTGAGCCGGCTCTGCTCGGCGCGGTCTCCGCCGTTGCCAGCCAGGGCCGCGGCGACAGCATCAAGGTGTTCGGCTGGGACCTGACGAAATCCGCCATCGATGGCATCGACCAGGGCTTCGTCACCGCCGTGATCCAGCAGGATCCGGCCGGCGAAGGCAAGGCCGCCGTCGAAGCGCTCGTGAAGGTGAAGAAGGGCGAGAAGATCGATCCGATCATCAACGTTCCCGTGACGATCGTGACGAAGGCGAACGTCGACCAATATCGCGAAATGTTCAAGTAAGCCGAACTGCCGCCGCCGCTCGGTGTACCGGCAATTCCAGCAAAAGCGCGCAGCAGTTTTGCTGGAATTGCATGATGAAGAGTAGACTGGGCGGCCGGATTTCCTGCAAGGGCCATTGAACATGACCGACACGCATGTCAGCCGCGTCCGCATGACCGGCATTTCCAAGCGCTACGGCGCTCTGCAATCGCTCGACAACGTCTCGCTCGACCTGAAGCCAGGGGAAGTCCTCGGCCTGGTGGGCGACAATGGCGCGGGCAAATCCACCATCAGCAAAGTACTGTCAGGCGCAGTAATCCCCGACGCGGGCACGATCGAGATCGACGGCAAGCACGTCGCCTTCACCTCGCCGGCGGATGCACGCGCCGCCCGCATCGAGATGGTCTACCAGGACCTTGCGCTCTGCGACACGATCGATGTCGCCGGCAACCTCTTCCTCGGCCGCGAGCCGAAGCGGCGGGTGGCAGGCGTGCCGATGCTCGACAAGAAGCTCATGCACGAGCGGGCGCGCGACATGCTCTCCAATCTCGGCATCGTCATTCCCGATACGCGCATGAAGGTCGAAAACCTCTCGGGTGGCCAGCGTCAGTCGATCGCGATCGGCCGCGCCGCGTCCTTCAATCCGTCCGTGCTCATCATGGACGAGCCGACGGCAGCGCTCGCCGTCGCCGAGGTGGAAGCGGTGCTCGAACTCATCCGCACGGTCTCGCAACGCGGCGTGTCCGTCATTCTCATCACGCATCGCCTGCAGGATCTCTTCCTTGTCTGCGACCGCATCCAGGTGATGTATGAGGGGCGCAACGTCGCCGAGAGACGCATCGAGGACACCAATATCGAGGACGTCGTCAATCTCATTGTCGGGCGAAAGTTTGCCGCCCGGTCTGCAGGCCACAACCGGGAAAAAGGCGCCTCCGCATGAGTTCCGAACCCAACGCCTATGCCAGCCATCCGCCGCGCATGCGCGAGGCGACGATCCTCGACAAGGTCGTGGCCAATGGCGGCGTCATGTCGATCGCGCTGTTCTTCATAGTCTGCTGCCTGTTCTTCTCGGTGACGACGGACGCCTTCCTCACCGCGCCGAACCTCCTCAACGTCATCAGGCAATCCGCCCCGCTGCTCATCGTGGCAGCCGCCATGACCTTCGTCATCACGACAGGCGGCATCGATCTCTCGGTGGGCTCCGTGCTGGCACTGACGGCGACGCTTTCGGCCGCGGCACTTCAGGCCGGTGTGCCGTGGCCGCTCGCCATTCTGCTGATGCTGCTGCTGGGTGGCGTGATCGGCGTCATCCAGGGCTATTTCATCGCCTATGAGCGCATCCCCGCCTTCATCGTCACGCTGGCAGGGCTCTCGGTCATCCGCGGCTTTGCGCTGCTCATCACCGGAGGCTATTCGATCCCGATCGAACCGACGAGCCCCTTCGTAGCGCTCGGCCGTGCCTGGATACTCGGCATTCCCGCGCCGGCACTGATCGCCATCGTCATCCTCGCCGTCGCCTATATTGCCTTCAACGAAACCCATTTCGGCCGATACGTCACGGGCGTCGGAGCGAATGCCGAGGCGACGCGGCGGGCAGGCGTCAACACACGCAGTGTCATCCTCTGGGTCTATGTGCTCTCCGGCACGGCGGCTGCGGCGGCCGGCGTCATCCTTTCCGCTCGTCTCGGCTCCGGTTCCTCCAATGCAGGGCAGGGCTTCGAGCTTGACGTCATCGCCGCCGTGGTGCTCGGCGGCACCAGCCTCTTTGGCGGGCGCGGCTCGCTTACGGGCACGATCCTCGGTGCGCTTACGGTTGCGGTGCTGGCAAACGGTCTCATCCTGTCGCATCTGTCGCCCTTCTTCACGCCGATCGTCACCGGCTTCATCATCCTCGTCGCGATCTGGCTGAATTTCCGCCTGTTCCGCGGCGGCGCGAAGGGTCGCTGACGATGCTCGACGACCTCTTCACCGACACGCCGAAGCCGCGCCGTCCGATCGGCGTCAACTCCGGCACCGCCATGACCGTCACCGGCCCGGTGCCGGTGGACGATCTCGGCGTGACGCTGATGCACGAACATATCTTCCTCGATGGCGCGACCAGCTGGATCTGCCCCTGCCATCCGGACGAGAAGGCGATCGCCGAACAAAAGGTCTCGATCGAGATCATCGGCGAACTGCGCATGAACCCCTACATGAACCGGGACAATGTCTCGCTCGATGACGGAGACCTTGCGCTCGGCGAATTGAAGCGTTTCCAGGCCCTCGGCGGCTGTACCGTGGTGGAGACGACCAATTTCGGCATCGGCCGCGATGCAGCGGGCCTTGCCCGCATCGCCCGCATGTCGGGGCTCAAAATCATCATGGGCACCGGCTTCTATCTCGAACACACCCATCCCGATTGGCTCAAAGCCATGGACGTGGAAGAGGTGACGCAATTCATCGTCGACGATGTCGGCGGCGGCGAGAGCCAGCCGGAAATCATGGCCGGCATCATCGGCGAGGTCGGCGTCAGCCGGAATTTCACTGCCGAGGAGGAAAAATCGCTGCGCGCTTCGGCGCGGGCGGCGCGCATCACCGGCCTGCCGCTTTCCATCCACCTTCCGGGCTGGGAGCGTCTGGCCCACCGCGTGCTCGACGTTGTGGAAGAGGAGGGGGCAGACTTGCGCCATACCGTCCTTTGCCACATGAACCCTAGCCACAACGATCTGGATTACCAGATCGCACTCGCCCGGCGCGGGGCCTTCCTGGAATACGATATGATCGGCATGGATTATTACTACGCCGATCAGGACGCCCAGTCGCCCTCCGACGAGGAGAACGCACGTGCCATCGCCGCCCTTGTCGACAAGGGTTTTGGCGACCGGTTGCTGCTGTCGCAGGATGTCTTCCTGAAGATCATGCTGACGCGCTACGGCGGCTTCGGCTACGGCTACATACTCAAGCACTTCCTGCCGCGGCTGAAGCGCCACGGCGTCGACCAGGCGGCCATCGACCGCATGCTGATCGACAACCCGAAATCCGTCTTTTCCGCCGCGCGCTGAGTGTCGGCCAACTGTTCAAGGAGTTTCCATGACCAAGAAGAAAGTGCTGCTCGCCGGCGAATCCTGGGTATCGACCGCAACCCACATCAAGGGCTTCGACCAGTTCCCGACCGTTACCTATCATACCGGAGCCGACGAACTGCTGAAGGCATTGAAGGACAGCCCCTTCGAAGTCACCTTCATGCCGGCTCACGAGGCGCAGAAGGAATTTCCAAGCACGCTCGAAGGACTGCAGGCCTATGACGCGATCGTGCTTTCCGATATCGGCGCCAACACGCTGCTTCTGCATCCCGACACCTGGATCCATTCCCGCCGCACGCCGAACCGACTGAAATTGCTGCGCGAATACGTCGCCAAGGGTGGCGCACTGCTGATGTTCGGCGGCTACTATTCCTTCCAGGGCATCAATGGTGGCGCGCGCTTCCGCAACACGGCGGTCGAAGAGGTTCTGCCGGTGGCCTGCCTTTCCGTCGACGACCGTGTCGAAGTGCCGGAGGGCTTTACGCCCGTCGTCTCCGGTGACGCGTCGCACCCGATCCTGGCAGGCATTTCCGGCGAGTTCCCCTATCTGCTCGGCTTCAACGAGGTGACGCTGAAGGACGGGGCCAACCAGCTCATGACCGTCTCGTCCGAATACGGCTCGCTGCCGCTGCTCGTCACCGGCATCTATGGCGAGGGCCGCACGCTGGTGTGGACGTCGGATGTCGGCCCGCATTGGCTGCCGCCGGAATTCATCGCCTGGCCGGGCTACAAGACCCTGTTCGAGCAGATGCTCGCCTGGGCAACGGACTGAACGGAAGGCCCCCGACCATGACCATCCACGTCGTCGGCAATGTCTGCGTCGATACGAGTTTTCGCCTGGAGCGGTTGCCGCAGCCGGGCGAAACGCTGAACGCAGCCGCCGCCGGCGAGGGTCTCGGCGGCAAGGGTGCAAATCAGGCCGTCGCCGCCGCCCGCACGGGTGCGCCAGTCACATTCTGGGCCCCCATCGGCAGGGATGCCGCCGGAGACCGGATGGAAGACCTGCTTTCCGCCGAAATCTCCGATCTGCGTCTGTTGCGCCTTGATCTGCCCTCTGATCGCTCGGTGGTCCTGATCGATCGCGACGGCGAGAACGTCATCGTCACCGCCGCCGCCTGCGCAGCGGCTTTCGACCCGCTCGCGATGAGTCCGCTCGGAGAAACCTGGCAAACCGGCGATATGCTCTTGATGCAGGGCAATCTAGGTTCGCAAGTCACGGCCGCCTGCCTGAAGGCGGGAAGGGAAGCCGGGCTGTTTACGGTTCTCAATCCCAGCCCACTTCCCGTTGAGCCGCTGGATCTTGCGACGGTGTCGCTTCTCGTCTGCAATCAGCCCGAGGCCGAGGCGTTGACCGGCGAGGCCAACGCCGAACGCGCAGCCGGTCGGCTCCATGCCATGGGTGCGGCAAGCGTCATCGTGACACTTGGCTCTGAAGGGGCTCTGGTGCTGAACGCATCTTCCTGCCTTCACATATCGGCCGAGAAGATCGAGGCGGTGGACACCAGCGGTGCGGGCGATTGCTTTGCGGGAACGATCGCCGGTCTTCTCGCACAGGGCGCGTCGCTCATTGACGCCGCGAAACTTGCGACACAGGCGGCAGGGATCGCAGTCGGCCGTTCCGGCACGCTCGCCTCCTTTCCCTCCCGGGCGGAACTTGCCGCCCTCACCAAGACATTGAAACTGGAAAACGTGTGATCACCATGAGCAACCCCATTGGACGGCAGGACAACGATACGCTGAAAACGCTTTTCGGGCGCGACAAGCCGGTGATCGGCGTGGTGCACCTCATGCCGCTGCCCGGAGCGCCACGTTATGACGACGAAGGCGTCGAGGCGATCTACGAGCGCGGTCTTTCGGATGCGCGGGCCTATCTCTCTGGCGGCTGCGACGCCGTGATCGTCGAGAACCACGGCGACGTGCCCTTCGCCAAACCTGACGATATCGGTCACGAGACCTCCGCCCATATGGCCGTCGTCGCCGACCGCATCCGCCGCGAACTCGGACGGCCGATCGGGATCAATGTGCTGGCCAACGCATCGATCCCCGCCCTCGCCATCGCCTCGGCTTCGTCCGCGTCCTTCATCCGCGTCAACCAGTGGGCCAACGCCTATATTGCCAATGAAGGTTTCGTGGAGGGTGAGTCTGCGCGCGCCATGCGCTACCGCGCCCATCTTCGCGCCCGCGGCATTCGCATCTTTGCCGATGCCCACGTGAAGCACGGGGCACATGCCATTGTCGCCGACCGGCCGGTCGAAGAACAGGTCAAGGACCTCGTTTTCTTCGACGCCGATGTCGTCATCGCCACCGGCCAGCGCACCGGCCATGCCGCGGATCTCGGTTACATCCGCATGATCAAGGAGGCGGGCTCGTTGCCGACGCTGGTCGGCAGCGGCGTCACCCACGACAATGCCAACGACATCCTGTCCGTCGCCGACGGGGTCATCATCGCAAGCGCCCTCAAATATGACGGCGTCTGGTGGAATGCAGTCGAGCCGGACCGGGTGAAGCGCTTCATCGCAGGCCTCGGCCGATGAAGACAACGCCGGAGGTCAACGCCGCGCGCCTCCTCAAGTCCGTGGCCGATTTCGCGGCGATCGGCGCAACGCCGGCCGGTGGCGTCAACCGGCAGGCACTGAGCGTCGAAGACCGCGCTGCGCGCCGGCTGCTCGCCGAGCGCGCGCTTGCCCGCGGCTTTGCGGTCTTGCAGGACGAGGCGGCCAATCTCTTCATCCGCCGAGAGGGGCGCGATGCAGCGCTTGCCCCGCTTCTCATCGGCAGTCATCTCGACAGCCAGCCGACCGGGGGGCGTTTCGATGGCGCGCTCGGCACGCTCACTGCCTTCGAGGCGCTGGAAGCGCTTGCTGATGCCGGCATCGAGACGGACCGGGCCATCGAGGTCGTCGCCTTCACCAACGAGGAGGGTAGCCGCTTTTCGCCGGGCTGCATGGGTTCCATGGCCTTTGCCGGCGTGGCGAATGTGGCGGACTGGCGTTCGGCGCGGGCAACGGATGGCGCGCTCCTTTCCGACGAACTGGCGGCAACGCTGAATGACCTGCCTAAAGCCGAGATACGGCCGGTCGGGCACACCATCTCTGCGTTTGTCGAACTGCATATCGAGCAGGGGCCCGTCCTCGAACGCGAGGGCGTGCCAATCGGCATCGTCACCGCCGTTCAGGGCACCAAGTGGCTGGAGGTCGCCTTTTCGGGCGAAGCTGCCCATGCCGGCACCACGCCGCTCGAGTTTCGTAAGGACCCAATGGCGGCCGCCGCCGCGGCCATCGCACGCATCCAGGGCGATGTCATGCCCTCCGACCCCGATGCGCGGCTGACGGTCGGGCGCATTGCCGCCGAACCCGGCTCAATCAATGTCATACCGGGTCGGGTTTCCTTTACGGTCGATATCCGCCATCCGGACGCCACCATCCTTGCCGCGATCGAACGGCGGGTCCGCGATGAATGTCAGGCCGCAGGTGAACGATTGGGCTGCAAGACTGTCATCGAACAGCGCGTCGACATGCCGCCCGGCCGTTTCTCTCCGCACGTTGCTCAGGCGATCGAAGACGCCTGCGCTGCGCAGGACATCGCTTGCCGCCCCATGATCTCGGGTGCCTTCCACGATGCCCTTTTCGTCAACAGGATCGCGCCGTCGGCGATGATCTTCGTGCCCTGCCGTAACGGCGTCAGCCACAACGAGGCGGAGTTCGTGTCCGACGACCACATCATTATCGGCGCCCGCGCACTGCTGGGCGCGGTCGTGAAACTGTCTTCCGGATGAGACTTATCGACTGCGGGCTGCCGGACCCTCTCCCTGACCGACAAGCAGCCAGGCGATACTGACCTGCAGGATGCCCGCGAGCATGTCGAGGCGATTGGCGCGTGGTTCCGACCTGTCGTTCTCCCAGTTCGTCCAGGTCTCGACAGTCACGCCGGCGACGGCGGAAATCTCTTCCACCGTGAGGCCGGCAGCGTCGCGGGCGAGCGAGATCCTTCCGCCGGTCGTGTCGCAAGCTCCGTCGATCGGCGCATGCGGCGCAAGGGTGTCGTTCTTGTACATGTCAGATCCTTCCATTCCAGAACGGACGCCCCGCGGAAACGACCGCGGGGCGAGATGGGCGACGAGATTGACGGCGTCAGCCTTCTTCCTTCTCGAGCCAGGCTTTGATCTGGTCCGGGTGGTCGGCGATGTACTTGTCGACTGCCTCCTCGTAGGAGGTTTCCTGTGCGTTGAACATTGCGGCCTCCAGGTCGTCGATCGGCAGCTTCATGCGCGACAGGAAGGCGGCGACCTTCGGATTGTCCTTCTCGAAATCCTTGCGGGCGAGCACGTCGACATGCTCCGCCTTACCGAGCGAGCCCTTCGGGTCGTCGATGTAGCGCAGCTCATACTTGCCGAACATCCAGTGCGGGCTCCAGGACGTGGCGACGAACCACTCCTTGTTGCGGATTGCGCGGTCGACGGACGTCAGCATGCCGGCCTCGCTGGAGATCTGCAGCTTGTAGTCGTCCAACCCGTAGTCCTTGATCGCCTGTTCGGAAAGGCGCGTCAGGCCGGCACCCGGGTCGATACCCTCGACGCGGCCCTTCAGCTTGTCCTTCACATCGTCCTTGTTAAGATCTTCGATCGATGCGATCGCATCCT
This sequence comes from Mycoplana rhizolycopersici, assembly GCF_013378445.1. GTDB lineage: Bacteria > Pseudomonadota > Alphaproteobacteria > Rhizobiales > Rhizobiaceae > Mycoplana > Mycoplana rhizolycopersici. The sequence continues at coordinate 128,879 of NZ_JABXYK010000010.1, read as the reverse complement.
CGGGGACATAGGTCGGAACGACCCAGCCGAGCTTTGCCCCGTCATAGACGGTGCCGAGCGTCGTCACCTTGTCCTTCACCCTGGCGAAGTAGTCGGCGTGCGTTTCCGGCAGCCAGGCCATCATCATGGCGTCGAGGTCGCCGCGACCAACGCCCTGGTAAAGGGGGGCGACGTCCGTCTGGACCAGCTCGACGTCCCGGCCAAGCTCGTCCTTGATCAGCTTGGCCGCCAGCTTGGTGACGAATTCGGCGTCGGACCAGGCGGACCAGCCGATCTTCACCGGCGCCTTGTCTTCCGCGAGCGCCGTGCCCAGCGTTCCGGCGAAAACCCCGGCCGCAAGGCTGATTGTAGCAAGTGTCTTGAACATGGTTGCTCCTTTTTTGAAGGTTTGCATCGGCGGCGCGAAGGCCGCCATTTCAGGCGTCAGGCCGTAGCGGGCGAGGCCAGAGGCTGTTGCGCCTGACGGCGGAAGAGTGCGCGCCAGAGGCCGGCGCGTTCCTTTCCGAGGCTCTGCGTGATCCGGTCGAGGATCACCGCGAGGATGACGACGGCGATGCCGCCCTCAAAGCCGGTGCCGACATCGAGGCGCTGGATTCCGGTCAACACCGTGTTCCCGATACCGCCAGCACCGATCATCGAGGCGATCACCACCATGGATAGCGACAGCATGATCGTCTGGTTGATGCCGGCCATGATGGAGGGCATGGCGTTGGGAAGCTGCACCTTGAAGAGCAGTTGCGTGGCGGTGCAGCCAAAGGCGTTACCGGCTTCGATGAACTCCGCATGGACCTGGCGGATGCCGAGATTGGTAAGGCGTACGACGGGTGGCATCGAAAAGATGACCGTTGCTATCGTGCCGGGGACGGCGCCGAGACCGAAGAACATCGCCGCGGGGATCAGGTAGACGAAGGCGGGCATGGTCTGCATGAGATCGAGCACCGGCCGGACGGCGGTTGCGACACGGTCGTTGCGCGCCATTGCGATGCCGAGCGGCAGGCCGATCACCATGGCGACGAGCGTCGAGGCAAGGACCAGCGACAGCGTCTCCATCATGGCGGACCAAAGGCCCATATGCTCGACGAGCCATAGCGACAGGGCCGTAAAGACTGCAAAGCCCAAGCCGACACGCCAGAGGGAAAGCAGCACGAAAATGGTAAGGCCGAGGACCATCGGCGTCGCCAGAAGCGTCGCCTGGATGCTGTTCGTCACCGTGCCGATCGCTGCTGCGATCATATCGAGCAGGGGGGCGAAATTGTCGAGAATATAGTTGACGGCGCTGTCGACGCCGTCACCGATATCGAAAGTCATGGATTTTCTCCGGACGGGCTGGATCAGGCGCTGCGGTCGAGTGTTTCGAGAAGCGCGGATTTGCTGATGGAGCCGAGGTAGCGATTGGCCTCGTCGACGACGGGAACCGGAAAGGCGCTGGCGGCAACCCTGCCCAGCACGTTCGAAAGACTTTCCGAGGCAGAGATCGGCTCGATGCCGGCCAGGAAGGCCTGCCGGTAGGGATCGCTTGCGCCTTCGCGGTTCGTCTGGATCAGCGAATTGCGGCTGACCATGCCGTGATAGCGCTTGTCACGGCCAAGGATGATGGCGACGTCCCGATCGTGATGGTCCATGCGCTCCAGCGCAGCGGCGGCGGACACACCCTGACGCTCGATGATCGTCACCTGCGTCTTGCGGGCGACGTCGCCGGCGCGAAACACCTGCGAGACATCGACATTGCGGAAGAAGGAGCGGACATAGTCGTTGGCCGGCTTCAGCACGATCTCGTCGGGCGTGCCGACCTGGACCACCTCGCCGTTCTGCATGATGCAGATACGATCGCCGATGCGCATGGCCTCGTCGAGGTCGTGGCTGACGAAGACGATGGTGCGGCTGTGCTCGGCCTGCAGGCGTACCAGCTCGTCCTGCATTTCGGTACGGATGAGCGGGTCGAGCGCGGAGAAGGCCTCGTCCATCAAGAGCACCGTCGGCTCATTGGCCAGTGCCCGGGCAAGTCCGACGCGCTGCTTCATCCCCCCTGAAAGCTGATCGATACGGCTGTGGTCGTGTCCATCCAGCCCGACGGCCTTGAGCGCGGCGCGGGCGCGCTGCCGGCGCTCTTCCTCGCCGATGCCTGCGACTTCCAGGCCGAAGGCGGCATTGTCGATGACGGTGCGGTTGGGAAGCAGTGCGAACGACTGGAAGACCATGCTGATGTCGCGGCGACGCAGGGCGATCAATTCGCTGCGCGGCATGCGCGCCACGTCGCGGCCCTCGATCTCGATCGATCCGGAAGTAGGCTCGATCAGGCGGTTGATAAGGCGCAGCATGGTGGATTTGCCTGAACCCGACAGCCCCATGATGACGAAGATCTCGCCGGCGCGGATGTCGAAGCTCGCATCCTTGACGCCGATCGTGCAGCCCGTTGCCGCATGGATCTCCGACTTGGTCCTACCGGCCTTGAGCAGTTCGATGGCCTTCTCCGGCCGATCGCCGAAGACCTTGAACACGTTCCTGATACTGATCTTGACCGGCCGGTCGTTCCCCGGAAGGTCGCTCTCAGTTGCATAAGCCATATTGTCTCGGGCCCGGCTCCGGAAGCGGGGCGCTCTCCTTTGTCTGTCGTCAGCCGATGAAGCAATCAGCGAGATGAAAATGTGCGCGAAGCGCCATTTCGCAAATGCGATATCGCGTCGCAATATGAACATAAATTGCACATTATTCCTTTTATGTCCAGTCAAATGGGAAAATATTTCCACCATATGCCTCAGTCGACAGCGTAACTTGGAACTGTTTTCGCATTTCTATCGCTCTGAACGACGAGAGCCCAGTGGCGCGGCAACGCGAAATGGCGGTCCGCGCTGCGCCGATTTCGCAGCCGAAAACACTGAATTGGCATTGATCGCATCTGGCCGCTTGACAGCCGGTGCACGTCGCGTAAATATCAATGAAAATAAAACGATGTTTCATTATTTGAAACGTCATGAGGGATAGAAACACCATGGAAGGCGCTTCCGGCAAGTCGGAACGGTTGGGGACGGGGACGAGCACGCTCGACATGGCGTTGCGTATCGTGGAGTTCCTCGCAGCCCAGGACCAGCCGCTGACGCTGGCCCAGATCGCCAAGGCGTTTTCCGCCAGCAAGGCCACCGTCTATCGCCACCTCGTTACGCTTCAACGCCACGACTTCGTTCGCCAGGATCAGGAAACCAGCCGCTACGAGGCCGGCGTCAAGCTGCTGATGCTGGGCGAGGCGGTACGCAACCGCTTCCAGGTCGCCACGGCGGCGCGCGACGAGCTTTCGGGCTTGCGCGAGCGTACCGGGCAGGCCGTGACGATCTGCGGAATGGTCGATGGAAAGCTCGTCGTACTGGATCTGCTGCACGGCCGCACCGTCATCGAATTCGGCACCCGCCCGGGAACGGAGCTTTCGATCCATGCGACCGCGCACGGCAAGGTTTGGCTTGCCTTCGCCAAGCCAGCGCTGTTCGCGCAGACAACGGCTGCACCGCTTCATGCCTGGACGCCGAAGACCATCGTCGATCCGGTCCGCCTTCGCGAGGAGATCGACACAGTACGGAACCAGGGCTGGGCCATGGCGGCGGACGAATTGCTGACGGCTGTCAATGCGCTTGCCGCACCCGTCTTCAATCACCGGGGCGAAATCGCCGGCTCGGTGGCAATCGTCGGCTCGACGCAATTCATCGCCGCTTCGCCGGACGGCGCGCAGATAGACGAGGTCCGTGCCACGGCGCACCGGATCTCTGAACGTTTGGGATGGAGAGAAAAAGAATGACCTATTCGCTTGCAGTCGATATCGGCGGCACATTCACCGATATCGTCCTTCGCAATTCAGACGGCCGACTGTCCGTCGACAAGACGTTGACAACGCACGAGGATCTGCTCAGTGGCTTCTTCGGCGGTGTGAATGCCGTCCTCAAGAAGGCGGGCATCTCCTCCGACGCGATTGACGGCGTGATCGTTCATGCAACCACCGTCGTCACCAACGCACTGATCGAACGCAAGGGGCCGCCGACCGCACTCGTCGTGACGGAGGGTTTCCGCGACGTGCTGTCGATCCGCAACGAGCACCGCTACGACATGTATGATCCGCAGATCGAATTCCCCGAGCCGCTCGTGCCGATCGAACTGACATTCGGCATTGCAGAACGCACGCTTGCTGACGGCACGGTCGCACAGACACCTTCCGACGAGGCGATCGAAGTCCTGGCTGCAGACATTCGCAAGACCGGCGCTCAGTCGGTCGCCATCTGCTTCCTGAATTCGTTCGTCAACTCATCGAACGAGGCCTACGTCGCCGGTCGTTTGTCGAGGCTGCTGAACGATCTCTTCATCTGCACCTCGTCCGATGTCGCGCCGCAGATCAGGGAGTATCCGCGCGCCTCAACCGCAACCGTCAACGCCTATACGATGCCGATCTCGCAGCCCTATCTGCGTCGGCTCAGCGATCGGCTGCGCGACGAGGGTTTTGGCAACTCGCCGCTGATCATGTTGAGCTCCGGCGGCGTCGTCGGGGCGGAGACGGCGGGACGCAATCCGGTGCGCATGATCGAAAGCGGGCCGGCAGCCGGTGCGCTCGCCGCCTGCCACTATGCGGAAGTGCTCGGAATCGACCGGCTGATGTCCTTCGACATGGGCGGGACGACCGCCAAGGCCTGCCTCATCGAAAACCGCACACCGCTCGTCACCGGCCTGTTCGAGGTCGACCGCCGCTATCGCTTCAAGGAAGGCAGCGGCCTGCCGGTGACGGTCCCCTCGATCGACCTGATCGAGATTGGCGCCGGCGGCGGCAGCATCGCCCATGTCGACGAGTTGGGCCTTTTGAAGGTCGGCCCGGAGAGCGCCGGCTCCAACCCCGGTCCGGCCTGCTACGGCCGCGGCGGCAAGAATGCAACGGTCACCGACGCCGATCTCATGCTCGGCCTGATCGATGCGGACAACTTCCTCGGCGGCGAGATGCGGCTGGACACGGCTGCGACCGAGCACGCCATGAAGTCGCTTGCCGACGGTCTCGGCACGACCCCGGTTCAGGCGTCACGTGGAATCTACCGCGTCGTTACCGAAGCGATGGCGTCTGCAGCGCGGGCCCACGCCACGGACCGCGGTGTCGATTATCGCGGCCTGCCATTGTTTGCGTTCGGTGGAGCCGGGCCGCTGCATGCCTGCGGCGTGGCGGAATTGCTGCAGAGCGCTTCCGTTATCGTGCCGCCGCGCTCCAGCGTGCTTTCGGCCTTCGGCACCCTCGTCACGCCGCTGCGTCTCGATCTGGTTCGCAGCGATCTCGTCCGGCTCGATGCGATCGACTGGGCGCGGACCGAGAAGCTGCTCGGCGAACTGGAAAAAGAAGGCCGGCTGGCGCTGATGGAAGCCGGCTGCGAGGCATCGGATGTGGAAATCCATATCGGCGCGGACCTGCGCTACTTCGGGCAGCAGCATGAGGTAACGGTCACCTTCGACCATGACCCGCGCAAGTCCCGCGATACGCAGGCGATCGAGGCGCTGTTCTCGGAAGCCTACCACACCCTCTATGGCGTCAATCCGTCCCATGTTCCGGTTGAAGTGGTCAGTTGGCGCATCACCGTCAACGGCCCCGCGGTCCATTTCCATCCCGCAGGCCAGCCGGCCAGCGCCCCCGGCCAGCCGAAGGGCCATCGCCCGGTGCATGCCTGGCAGGACGGTCAGATGGTGGTCGTGTACGAGCGCGGCGACCTCGCCGTCGGCCAGGTCGTGGAGGGTCCGGTCATCATCGAGGAACGCGAAACGACGACGGCGATCCCGCCGAACTGGGTCGCCACCATCGATGCGTTCGGCTGCATCGTGGCCACCAGGAAGCCGGCTCAGGCCTGATATTTTTTAGCGTGCGCTCCTGCTCCGCCCAACACGGCGGGGCAAGGCAGCGCAGCGGTTGGGAGGAATTACCGTGGACGGCATCGAACTTGAAATTCTCTGGTCCAATCTGATCGGCATCGTCACCGAGCGCGCCAAGGCGCTGCAGCGCATCGCCTTCAGCCCCATCGTCCGCGAGGCGGGCGACCTCGCCTGCGCGCTGTTCGACCAGCGCGGGCGCATGGTGGCGCAGGCCAATACGGGCACGCCGGGCCATATCAACTCGCTGGCTTTCGCCGGCCAGCATCTGGTGCGAGAATTCGCCGGCCGCTGCGAGCCTGGCGACGTCCTCATCACCAATGATCCGTGGCTGTCCGCCGGCCACTTCTTCGACATCACGATCCTCACCCCGATCTTCAACGGAGAGCGGCTGATCGCCTATATCGGCTCGACTATCCATCACACCGATATCGGCGGCTACGGCATCGGTGCCGGCGCCCGCGACGTGCACGAGGAGGGCCTGTGGATCCCGCCGTTGAAGTTCTACGAGCGCGGCGTCATGAACCCGGTACTGCAGGCGATGATCCGCCGCAATGTCCGCACCCCGGATGCCGTCTTCGGCGATCTGGCCGCCCAGGTTTCCAGCGGGCAGGCAGCAGCCGAGCATCTGATCGCACTTTGCGAGCGCCAGGGCGTCGACGATATTGAGATGCTCTCGGACGAGATCATCGCCCGTTCCGAGGAAGCAACGCGGACAGCGATCCGCAAGCTGAAAGCTGGCACGTATCACGGCGAGTCTCAGTTCGATGTTCCCGGCGGCGAGATCATCACTCTGAAAACCGCGGTCACGATCGATCCCGTTGCGGGCAGCATCATCGTCGATTTCGATGGCAGCTCGATGCAGACAGCGACCGGCATCAATGTGGTGCTCAACTACACGCATGCCTACTCGACCTTTGCGATCCGCAGCTGCCTGAACCCGGACCTGCCCAACAATTCGGGATCACTTGCGCCGATCGAGATTCGCGCCCCGGAAGGCTCGATCATCAACTGCAGCTACCCGGCGCCGGTCAATGCGCGCCATGTCGTCGGGATGTATGTTCCGATGCCGATCCTCAAGGCGCTGCATCAGGTCATACCGACGCAGGTCCTGGCGGAGGGCTCGGGTGCTGTGTGGACGATCCAGATCCAGGGCCGCAACGATGCAGGCCAGCCCTTCACGTCGTCCATGTTCAACTATTCGGGCGGAATGGGCGCGCGCGCCGAGAAGCCGGGGCCGAGCGCCACCTGCTATCCGACCGGGGTTGCCGCCGTGCCCATCGAAATCCTCGAAGCGGCCATGCCGATCGTCTTCGACCGCAAGGAGTTGCGCCGGGGATCGGGGGGCGCTGGCCGCACACGCGGCGGCGACGGCCAAACCATAGGCTTCCACATGCGCACCAACGTGCCTTGGCTGCTGAACGCCGTGCCGAGCCGACTCAACAAGGGCCCGGAAGGCATCGGCGGCGGGTTGCCGGGCGAGGCGGGACGTTTCCTGGTCAACGGACAGTCCGTCAGCGAGGCCCGCAAATTGACGATGCAGGCGAACGACCGGGTGTTGCTGGAGACGCCTGGCGGCGGAGGGTTCGGCCCGCCTGCATGACGGGCTTAAGAATGAAGTGACAAGCGAGCTACGGGAGGAGTTCATGTCGTACGGATTGAGGAAACTGGCAGTCGCCGCAACGATCCTGGGTGCTTTCGCCGCGGGACCTGCGGCATCGGAAGAAGTCTACAAGATCGGCATTTCGGCGGGCCTGACCGGTTATGCGGCCACGGTCGACCGGGCTTGGCGGGACGGCGTCGAAACCGCTGTCGAAGTGGTCAACGCCAAAGGCGGGGTTCTCGGGCGTAAGCTGGAGGTGGTGGTCGAGGACAACCGCTCCCAGCCGCAGGATGCGGTTACGGTCTATCGCAAGATGCTCAGCTCGGACGGGGCGAACATCTTCATCAGCGGCTGCGTCTCGGCCGGAAATGCGGCTGCTGCGAGCATCACCGCCCGCAGCGAAGTGCCGATGATCCTCTGCTCGATCCTGCCCAAGCAGCCGAGGGAGATAGAGTGGGCCTTCACAACGCTGCCCCCGGCCGGCTTCGAGGTCGAGAAGCGACTGGAATATCTGCGCGACAAGACCGACATCCGCAAGATTGGCGTCCTGCACGATCCGACCCCTTACGCTCTGCTGCAGAAGGGCGTCGCCGAGCAGATTGCCGCGAAGTACGGCATGGAGCTTGTCGGTGTCGAGGCCTACAAGCAGGACGACGCCGATCTCAGCGTCCAGCTCAACAAGATGCAGGCGGCCGGCGCCGGCGCGATCATCAAGATCGGCCTCGGCGGCACGACGCTTACGGCCGCCAAGAACCTCAAACAGCTTGGCTCGAACATGCTCCTGTTGACGAGCCTGGAGGACATTGCCGTCTTCAAGCCCGTAGCAGAAGTGCTGGGCGACAGATTTTTCTTCGTCGCTTCGCCGTCGCAGGTCTTCGACGCCTATCCGGACGGCCCGCTCAAGCAGGCGATCGCCTCCTTCCTGGATCCCTGGCGGGAGAAGTTCGGCGACCGCGACCCGAACTGGGCTTCGCGCGGATGGGACGGAGTCATGCTGACGGTGGCCGCCATCGAGAAGGGGCAGTCGTTCGAGGGTGCCGCGGTTCGCGAGAACCTGGAGAACATCACCGGCTTCCAGGGCACGACCGGCACCTACGACTTCACCCCGCAACAGCACCAGGGCATTTCCGCCAATCCGTTCGTCGTCGGCCAGATCATCGACGGCAAGGTGAGGATCGCCGAATGACGGCTAGTCTGGCGCAGCCCGAGACGCCGGTGCTCGAAGTTCTGGGTCTTCGCGCGCGCTATGGCCACATCCAGGCGCTCAAAGGTGCCGACCTTAAGGTCGGCAAGGGTGAACTTGTCGCCGTTCTCGGCCCCAACGGGGCCGGGAAATCGACGCTGCTACGGGCGATCATGGGGTTGACGCAAAACGAGGGCGAGGTGCGCTTCATGGGCACACAACTCGCGCGCCGCGATCCGGTCGGCGCTGCGGCAAAGGGCGTCGTGCTCGTGCCCGAAGGCAGGGGCATCTTCGGCCCAATGACGGTGCTGGAGAACCTGGAGCTCGGCGCCTACCGCGTCCGCGACAAGGCCGAGATGCAGCGAAGGTTCGCCCGCGTCTTCGATCTCTTTCCGCGCATCAAGGAACGTCTTGCCCAGGTCGCGGGCTCCATGTCGGGCGGCGAACAGCAGATGGTCGCGGTCGGGCGCGCGATGATGGCAGAGCCGAAGGTGCTGCTGCTGGACGAGCCTTCGCTCGGTCTGGCTCCGCGTGTGACGGGCGAAATTCTCGAGACGCTTGGCAGGCTCGCTGCCGAAGGGCTTCCGGTGATTCTGGTCGAGCAGAAGGCGCCTCTGGCGCTGAAGCTCGCCTGCCGCGCCTATCTTCTCTCACTCGGACGCATCGTTGCGACCATCGATCCCCGCGAGGTGAAATCCCATGACGAACTCGCACAGTATTACTTCGCCTGAGGGCTCGTTGATGGCGGTCCGTTCAGGAGGCATCGGCGGCAGGGCGGCATCGATCGGCGTCTGGGTCGTTTCGGCTTCGATCGTGGGCTACGCGTTCATCTTCGGCGGCTATCTATCGACGATCGTCGCCTTCGCGCTGATTTACGCGATCTTCGTGTCCGGTCTCAACGTCTTCATGGGACTGACGGCGCAGGTCTCCTTCGGACAGAGCGCGTTTGCCGCGATAGGTGGCTACAGTTCGGCGGTAATGACGACGACCTACGGATGGGCGCCGCTGCCCGCGATGCTTTGCGGCCTCGTGGCCGCGCTCGTGGCTGCATTCCTCATCGGCTTTCCGACGCTGCGGCTCAAGGGTCACTATCTCGCCATGGCCACGCTTGCTATAGGCCTGATCGTCTATGAGATCGCCGTCGAATGGGAAAGCGTCACCCAGGGCTATATGGGCATTTCCGGCATACCGCCACTCGGTGTCGGCTCCCTCGAAGCGACGAGCGACCGGCAGATCCTGTTGACGCTCTCCGCGCTGACGGTGCTCGTCGCATTTGCGATGTCGCGCATTCGCCAATCCCGGCTCGGCCGGGCGTTCGCAGCCGTTGCCGGAAGCGAGGAAGCAGCAAGCGCACTCGGCATCAACGTCGCGCGCTACAAGCTTGTTTCGTTCCTGCTCGCGGCAGGACTCGCGTCAATCTCCGGCTCGCTCTTCGTGCATGTCGTCGGCTATGTCAGCCCGGAGGTCTTCGGACTTCACATGGTCGTGCTCGCCTTCACCATGATCTACATCGGCGGGCTTGGTACGGTCGCCGGCCCCATTATCGGCGCGCTGATCGTCAGCCTCTTGCCTGAGATGTTCCGCGGCTTGAGCGAAAGCCAGGACCTCGCCTACGGGCTGACGCTGATTGTCATCCTGATCTATGCGCCCAAGGGGCTCGTGGGACTTGCGAAAACATTCGATACGTGGAGGTCGCAATGAACGCGATCCTGGAAGTTCGCGGTGCCACGCGCCGCTTTGGCGGACTGACCGCCGTCGACAGTGTTTCCTTCGATGTTCCCGAACGTGGAGTAACGGCGGTCATCGGCCCGAACGGTGCCGGAAAGACGACGCTTTTCAATCTGATCGCCGGCAGCATGCCGCCCAGCGAGGGCGCAATCCTGCTCTCCGGAAACGAGGTGACGACGCTGCCGTCTGAGGCCCGTGCCGGTCTCGGCCTGGTACGCACCTTCCAGCTCGTCAAACTGTTCCAGGAGTTGACCGCGCTCGAAAACGTCAAGGTCGGTTTTCATCTTCGGACGCGCGGCGGACTGATCGCCGCACTGCTGCGCCCGCGCTGGCAACGGCAATCGGAGCGCGAGGTGGAGGAAAGGGCCAAAGCCCTTCTCGAGCTGGTCGGGCTTTCCGCCATCGCCGACAGCAGCGCATCGGCCCTGCCTTATGGCCAGCAGCGTCTGCTCGAGATCGCCCGCGCCATGGCCTCCGGTCCGCGGGTGCTTCTGCTCGACGAGCCAGCAGCAGGCCTCAACGCCGAGGAGAGCGAACGGCTGGCACGGACGGTGCGCAGGATTGCGGCAGACGGCGTCGCGGTGTTGCTCATCGAACATGACATGAAGCTGGTCATGGACATCGCTGACGAGGTCGTCGTCCTCGACTATGGCCGCAAGATTGCCCAGGGCACGCCGGACGCCGTGCGCCGGGATCCCGCCGTGATCGCGGCCTATCTCGGTTAGGAGAACGTGATGGACAATTTCGGACTGGTGATTCAAAGCCTCATCAGCGGCGTCAGCATTGGTTGCGTCTATGGCCTGATCGGTATCGGCTTCTGCGTCATCTACAATGCTAGCGGCATCGTGAATTTCGCACAGGGCGCCTTTGTGATGCTGGGTGGCATGGTCACCTATGTCCTGCTCGAACAATACCATCTGCCCTATATGCTCGCGGCCGTACTGGCGATCGCCTTCGTGGCACTTGTCGGCGCCCTTCTCGAACGGCTGGTGGTGCGGCCGCTGTGGAAGCGTAACGCGGCGATGTTCGTGATGATCCTTGCGACACTCGCAGCACAGATCGTCATAGAGCGGTTGACCTATCTCGCTGTAGACGATCAGCCAAAGACGCTGCCGGTGTTCCTCGACCTGCCGCCAATCATGATCGGCGGGGTTGCCATCAACTACCAGTCGCTCTGGATCATGACCGGTTCGCTGCTGATCGTGGCAGCCCTTGGCCTGTTCTTCAAGCATACCCGGCTCGGCAAGGCGATGCGCGCCTGCTCTATCAATGCGGAAGCGGCCGCGCTTCAGGGCATACCGGTGTCGGCGCTTCTGACGGGCGCCTTCGCGATCAGCGCCGTCCTTGGCGCTCTTGCCGGCATTCTGGTGACACCTACGCAATACACCGCCTTCAACATGGGCGTGCCTTTCGCTATCTCCGGCTTCATAGCTGCCATCATCGGCGGCTTCGGCCGACCATTTGGCGCCTTCCTCGGCGGCATCACGCTCGGGCTGGTCCAGGCCGTGGCGATCCTCTCCTTCGGGGCGGGCTTCAAGAACGTCGCGGCCCTGTCGATCCTTCTCGTTTTCCTCTTCATCCGCCCCTCCGGCATCCTCGGAAGCAGCCGCTGAGCACCCCCCTGCGAGACACCTCATGGACATCCGAAAAATCGACTGGAACAGTATTCCGTGGACGCCGGTGCGCGACGGCGTGGAACGAAAGGCTTTCTCCGGCGACGGGGCGACGCTCGCATTGCACCGGCTGAAGCCGGGCCACGAGCCGAAGCCGCACGCGCACGCGAACGAACAGATCGCCTACATCCTCGCCGGCACGATCCGCTTCGTCGTCGGCGACGAGGAGCATATCATCGGCCCGGGTGGCTTGTTGGTGATACCGCCTAATGTCGTCCACTGGGGAGAGGTCGTGGGCGACGAAGACGTTCTCAACCTCGACGTCTTCACACCACGTCGTCCCGAATACGCATAAGGACAGGAGAGACGGCGATGAACATTGCATCCTGGCTCGCCCGCAATGGCAGGACAAATCCGATGCTTCCCGCGCTCGGGCACGGTCGCCGCGTTGTCGCAACCTACGGTGAACTCGCGGAGCGCACCGCCCGCCTGGCCGGAGGCCTCGTCACGCGGCTGGGTGTGCGTCCGGGAGATAGGGTTGTTATCGCCTCCAAGAACGATCCGGATTACGTCACCGCTCTCTATGCCATCTGGTTTGCCGGCGGCGTTGCCGTGCCTGTCAACGCCAAGCTGCACGGTCACGAAATCGCCTTCTCGATTGAGGATGCCGGCGCGTCCGTCGTCCTCGCGTCCAAAGACATCGCCGAGAGCGTTGCCGCGGTGGCGCCGCCCTGCCTGCGCCATCTCATAAAACTCGGCGGCAGCGACTGGGACATCCTTGCTTCATCCGACGCAGTCGCACCTGCGGCGAGGCTACCGGGTGATATGGCTTGGCTGTTCTATACCAGCGGGACGACCGGAAAGCCCAAGGGCGCCTGCCTGTCGCACGCCAATCTCGCGGCCATGTCCTACGCCTACCTCGCCGAGGTCGATCCGACCGCGCCCGGCGACAGCACATTGCACGCCGCGCCGATGAGCCATGGCGCCGGTCTCTACATGATGGCGCACATCCTGCGTGGCGCGATCAACGTCGTACCTGAAACCGGCGGTTTCGATGCCGGCGAGGTTTTCGAGCTTTCGGCCCATTGGCGAGGCATGTCGCTCTTTGCTGCCCCGACCATGGTCAAGCGGATGGTCGGCGCGGCCAGCGACTTCGATCCGTCCGGGTTCCGCACGATCATCTACGGCGGCGGCCCGATGTATGTCGAAGACGCCATTGCCGCCCTGGACGTCTTCGGCCCCCGGCTTGCCCAGATCTATGGGCAGGGCGAGACGCCGATGACAATTACGGTGCTCGACAAGTCGGCGATTGCCGACCGCGAACGCGCCAGCTGGCGCGCGGCACTCGGCAGTGTGGGGACGCCGTTCGGCATGATGGAGGTCATCGTGGTCGACACTGACGGCCGTCCGCTTGCGACAGGCGTTTCCGGCGAAATTCTCGTGCGCGGCCCGACCGTGATGAGCGGCTACTGGAACAATGAGGCGGCGACGGCGTCAACGCTGAGAGACGGCTGGCTGCACACCGGAGACGTCGGCGCTTTCGGAGAAGACGGAAACCTCACATTGATGGACCGTTCCAAGGACGTCATCATCTCCGGCGGCAGCAATATCTATCCGCGCGAGGTCGAAGAAGTCCTGCTGGTCCACCCCGGCATTCGGGAAGTGTCGGTCATCGGGCGCCCCGACCCGGAATGGGGCGAGGTGGTTGTCGCCTATGTGGTTGGCGAAGCAGAGCCGGGCGCGCTCGATACTCTCTGCCTCGAGCGCATCGCACGCTTCAAGCGGCCGAAGGAATATGTGTTCGTCGATGCCCTGCCGAAGAACAATTATGGGAAGATCGTCAAGACGACGCTGCGCGAAATGGATGCCGGCCATTGTGCCCGCTGACGCCAGGGATCGCGGATTTCGGAGAAACGGGGGAATGCATGAGTGATCCGGTCATCGTGGGCTGGGCCCACACGCCGTTCGGCAAACATGAGGACAAGGACGCCGAGGCGCTCGTCGCCGAAGTGGCGCGCAAGGCGATCGAAGATGCCGGGCTGCAACCGGCCGACATAGACGGCGTCTTTGTCGGCATGTTCAACAACGGCATGGCGAAGCAGGATTTCCCCTCGAGCCTCGTTCTGCAGTCCGTTCCCGAACTACGCTTCACGCCGATGACGCGCTGTGAGAATGCCTGCGCTTCGGGCAGTGCGGCCATCCATGCCGGGCGCAACTTCATTCGCGCGGGTAATGGACGCACCGTGCTTGTGATCGGCGTCGAGAAGATGACCGGCAGCAGCACGCAGAGCGTCGGCGACGCGCTTCTGGGTGCCAGCTACCGCAGGGAGGAGGGCGACGTGCCTGCCGGGTTCGCCGGCGTCTTTGCCCGGATGGCGGATGCCTATTTCCAGTGCTACGGCGACCAGTCCGAAGCACTCGCCCATATCGCCGCGAAGAACCACCGCAACGGCGTCGACAATCCTTTCGCGCAGATGCGCAAGGATCTCGGCTACGAATTCTGCAACACGGTCAGCGAGAGGAATCCGATCGTGGCTGGCCCGTTGCGCCGCACAGACTGCTCGCCAATATCCGACGGTGCGGCTGCAATTGTCATGACGACGGGAGACGACATGGCTCGATTCCCACGGGCGGTTCGCTTCCGAGCCGCGATCCACGTCAACGACCATATGCCGCTCTCGAAACGGGACCTGCACCGGTTGGAGGGCGCGAGCGAAGCCTGGAACAGGGCGCTCGGCGCGGCAAACCTCGAGATCTCGGACCTTTCCTTCGTCGAGGTGCACGACTGCTTCACAATCGCCGAGCTTCTCGCCTACGAGGCCATGGGCCTGACCGCCCCCGGCAAGGGCGCGCATGCGGTGTTGGAGGGCTGGACTGACGCGCGTGGCCGCCTGCCGGTCAATCGCTCCGGCGGGTTGAAGGCGAAGGGGCATCCGGTCGGCGCGACCGGTGTGTCCATGCATGTTCTGTCCGCAATGCAGCTCGTCGGAGAGGCGGGCGCGCTGCAGCTTCCGCGCGCCGGTCTTGCCGGCGTCTTCAACATGGGCGGCAGCGGCGTCGCCAACTACGTCTCCATTCTTGAGGCGGTATAGATGATGGACAGCGCTTTCGATCGCTATGCGCTGTTCCGGCAGCGCTGCCATGCCGGGGAGAAGGTCGCCGGAACTTTCCAGAAGACGCCATCCCGCCATGTCGGCGAAATACTGGCCCACAGCGGGCTCGACTTCGCCGTCCTCGATGCCGAGCATGCACCGTTCGGCATCGAAGCGATCGACGAGGTACTGGCGGCGACCCATCCACGCGGCTTTCCGGTGCTCGTCCGGGTGCCGGAGCTGCGGACCTCCCTTATCGGAGCCTGCCTTGATGCCGGTGCGAGCGGAATCGTCATCCCGCACGTAATGTCTGCGGAGAATGCGGCAGATGCTGTGGCAGCAGCACGGTTTTCCGCCGGGGGGCGTGGTCTGTCGCCCTCGGGCCGCGCCGGGGACTACGGCGCCCGGACGCTTGCCGACTTCATGGCGGCCAGCGACGAGGCGGTCAACGTCTGGTGCCAGATCGAGGATGTCGAAGGTGTGGCCAACATTGATTCCATCTGCCGCGTTCCAGGCGTGGACGCGCTGTTCGTCGGCCGTGCGGATCTGATGCGCTCGCTCGGCGCGTCGACGATCGACGATGCGGCCGTGGAGGATGCGGTCTCCGGGATCGCCGCGGCAGGAACGGCCGCAGGCATGCGGCTGGCGATCCATATCGGTAGGGTTGCCGAAGCCGAGCGCTTCGCCAAGCTCGGCTTCACCATTTTCATATGCGGATCCGATCAGAGCCTGCTCGGCAAGGGAGCCAGCGACATCCGACAGGGGATCGACCCGCTCAAATAGATGTCCTGCCGGCAGGCCGGTTGAAGGGTGACCGGCAAGGTGGAGGACTGTTGCAGACGGGTGGCCAAATGCCGATAGCCCCCCCCGGACGCGGGTCTTCGTCCATTCGTCGTCGCAGACGCCACCAAAGAACGTTTGCAGGGCAGTGATTTTGCGTTACTTCTCCCGCAGAATTCGGGTGAGGGGAGGCCTATGTCGGAGGCAACAGAAAAGCGCGTGCGCAGCCGCCGCTTGTCCGGCGGCGGGGTAAAGATGGTGGACGTCGCGCGACTGGCCGGCACCTCCACGCAGACGGTCTCGCGCGTCCTCAGCCGACCGGAACTCGTCGCGGACGATACCCGCAAGCTGGTTGAGCAGGCCATCCGCGAACTGAACTACATTCCGAACAGCGCGGCACGGCTGTTGGCTTCGAGTGTCAGCCATATCGTAGCCGTCATCATTCCGAGCCTTTCGGCTACAGTCTACGCGCAAGAAGTTCACCACATCGTCCGGGTGCTGGAAGAGCATTCCTTTTCGGTCGTGATCGGCCATAGCGACTACTCCGAGTTGCGCGAAGAACGCCTTGTCCAGTCCTTCCTCGAACGCCGGCCCGATGGCTTCATCCTGACAGGCACACAGCATACGGATCTCACCCGGCAGCTTCTCAGGAACAGTGGCGTGCCGGTCGTCGAAACATTTGACGGCGACAACGCTGCCATGGACATGTCCGTCGGATTCAGCAACCTGGAGGCGGGTCGGAAGGTTGCCGAGCTCTTTCTCAGCCGCGGCCTGACTCGCATAGCCTATGTCGGCGGCCGGAGCGACCAGGACTTTCGCTCCAATGCGCGCTTCGAAGGGCTGCAATCCCGCCTGGCCGAGGCAGGGCTCGCACCTGTCGCCCGTATCGAGCTTACACTGCCCATGCCCGCAGGCGACGGCGTTCGCGGCCTCGACCAGGTTCTTGCCATCGATCCGCTGACACAGGCGATCTTCTTCAGCGCCGACACCCTTGCGATTTCCGCCCTGCTCGAGTGCAATCGCCGCGGGATGCGTGTGCCTGAACAGCTAGCGATCTGCGGTTTCGGCAACTACGACTTCGCCGACGCAATCGTGCCGGCGCTGACTACGGTCGCCGTTCCTTTCGAGCAAATAGGCGTTCTTGCCGCCAATGCCATTCTCGCCAGATTGGACGGAAGCGTTCAGGGACCTTCCCAGACAGTCGTGCCGCTTCAGCTTCTCAGACGCGGAAGCGCCTAGGCCGACAAAGTGTCCGGACGGCAATTGACAACTCCTTTTGATAGCGCTAACACAAAAATAGGGAATTTTGGGGAGGAGACCTAGATTCCTGCCATTCGAAGCGACCGGCACATGGTCGCGCAGCGCGTGAGCCGAAGACTGGCCACCGTCGATTTCGAATGCTGTCATGGAGGGGAAGGAAATCATGCCGGTCGCAGTTTATTTCGAGCAGTTCACCATCGGCGCAACCCGCTCATCTTCGACGCGAACGATCACCGAAACAGATATCGTCGTTCATGCCGGACACACGGGCGACTTCTTTCCCCATCACGTTGATGCTGATTTTGCGGCAAAAACTCCATTTGGTAAGCGTATCGCGCACGGGACGATGGTGTTTTCCATCGGAATCGGGCTGGCAGCTGCCGAGGTCAATCCGGCCTCGTTCAGCTATGGCCATGACAGGCTTCGCTTCATCCGCCCCGTCTTCATCGGAGATACGATCCACACCCGCATCACGGTCGTCGAAAAGGCGGACGATCCGCGCAAGCCCCAATATGGGCGAGTGACCGAGCGGTGCGAGGTGGTTAATCAGCGCGGAGAAACGGTACTTGTTAGCGATCACATACGCATGGTCGAAAAGGCCCCGGAAGGCATTCGGCAGGTTGGGTAGGAACAGGGCGACGTGAGGGTCGTCCAGCTCAAAGGGAGGAGAGCATGAAAATTTTGGGAAGAGGCCTGGTCAGCGCGATTGCGCTGCTGGCAATGGTGGGCACGGCTTCAGCCGAGGTCGCCGCCGTATTCGGCGGGGCCGACCCGCTGGAGGGGGTATATGATCGCCAGAACCAGCATTTTGTCGACCTGGTCAACGAACGCGGCGCAGGCCAGATCAAGCTGGACTTCATTCGTGGCGAACAGCTTGGCAACGACGTGCAGGTCATCGAGCAGGTGATGAGCGGCGCCGTGCAGTTCTACGGCGACGACTTCAGTTTTTACTCCAACTGGGTGCCCGAACTGAACATCGTCAGCTGGGGGTTCCTGTTCCGCGACAATGCCCATGTCCAGGCCTTCATCGAAAGCAATACCTACAAGAACGCCATCGAGAAACTTCGCACGGAACAGGGGATCAGAGTCCTGGCGGCCGCGCCCGGACAGATCCGGGTGATGGTGTCGACCCGCCCGATCAAGGGTGTCGAAGACCTCGCCGGTCTGAAGATGCGTGTTCCCGAAATCCGCACCTACTTGGCGCTCTGGGAAACGTTGGGCACGGCGCCGGCGCGCGTCGCCTGGGGCGAGACGTTCCTGGGACTGTCGACGGGCGTCGTTGAAGGCGCCGAGGGCGGAATCTCGTCGATCTACGGCGCAAAGTTCCATGAGGCGGCGAAGAACGTCACGCGCACGGACCATGTGCGCATCATTGCGAACATCGCCGTCAACGACGCGTGGTTCCAGTCGCAGTCGCCCGAAATCCAGGAGCTGCTCACCGAGGCCGCGCAGGATGCGGTGAACTGGCAGATGGAAACGGTCACTGCAGAGCAGGCCGCGACGCTCGACAAGATGGCCGCCGACGGAGCGGTCGTGACGGAAATAGACGTCGCACCGCTTCGCGAGCGTTCGGAAGTTGCCGTTGAAAAGCTCGAAGCCGACGGCTTCTGGCCGAAGGGCCTTTGGGCCGAAATTCAGGCGCTGGACTGATTGGAGACGGGCGGCCGGCTTCGAGCCGGCCGCCTTCCTCAATCGTCGGACGCTCGAATATCGCCGAAAGGTAGAACCAATGCTTTCTAGAAGAATCGACGGGGTTTTCGCGGGGATCATCCGCAGCATCGCCCGCATAGAGATTTCCGCGCTGGTCGTCGCGATGGTTTTCATCATTGCCTCCATCGCGCTCCAGACGTTTACGCGCTACGCCTTCGGACGCCCCATCACCTGGGTGGAGGAGGGAGCCGTCTACGCCTTCATCTGGATCACGTTCGTCGGGGCCAGCTACGGCGCCAAGCAGGGCAAGCTGATCAAGGTCGAGCTCTTCAGCGCCAATTTTGGCGAGGATGGGCTTCGCAAGATTGCGATCCTGAGCCACATTTTCATCCTTCTCGGCTGTGCCTATCTCGCGTGGATCACGCCGAGCGTCATTGCGATCGAGAGCCGGAGCATGACGATGGCGCTGCCGATCGATGTGCCGCGCTCGTGGTTCTATTCCGTGCCCCTGTTCTACTTCGCCTTCGTGACGGCCTTTTCGAGCCTCGCACGCCTGTTCCGACTGATTGTGCTCAAGGACCGGACGCCGCTCATCGAGCCGTTCCCCGTCGAAGAGCAAGACATTCCCCTAACCGCGAGCTGATCCCGTGCCGATATTCATTCTATTTGCAGGCTTCCTGGTCCTCCTCGCGGCCGAGGTCCCCGTCGCCATCGCGCTCTTCCTGTCGTCTCTGGCCTATATCGACGTCTTCACGCCGATGCCGATCCAGATCGTCGTGCAACGCATGGCATCCGGTCTCGACAGTTTTCCGCTGATCGCGATCCCGCTGTTCGTGCTTGCCGGTAATATCCTGAACGGCGCCGGCATCGCAGCACGCATCTACGCCTTTGCCGTTGCACTCGTCGGTCACATCAAGGGGGGACTAGCGCAAGTCAACATCTTCGGCAGCATGGTGTTTGCCGGCATGTCCGGCGTGGCGCAGGCGGATGCGGCCGGTCTCGGCACCATCGAGATCAAGCACATGAAGGAGCACGGCTATAGCGCGCCGTTCGCGGCCGCCTGCACCGCCGCCTCTGCCATCATCGGCCCCATCATTCCGCCAAGCGTCATCATGGTCGTCTACGCGGTGACGGCGCAGGTGTCGCTGACAAAGCTTTTCCTTGCCGGCATCATTCCTGGCCTGACGATGGGCCTGGCCTTGATGATCCTGGTCTGGGTTTTGGCGGCGACCGGCCGGGTCAAGGCGCCGACAGAGCCGCGCGCCAGCATTCCACTGATCGCTGTCACCTTCTGGAAGGCTCTGCCGGCACTTGTCGCCCCCATCTTCCTGACGGCCGGCATGCTGCTCGGCTTCGCGACGCCGACGGAACTCGGAGCGCTTACGGTAATCTACGCCGTCGTCCTCGGCTTCATCACCAAGGACCTGACTTTCTCGTCTCTGCTGATGCACATCCGCCAGAGCGCCGTCACCTCCGGCATCCTGACCCTCATCATCGCCGCCGCCGTGCCGTTCGGCTGGATCATTTCCGTCGGCAACTATGCGTCCGGCCTGCTCGGCTTTTTCGAGTCCATCGGGGCGAACTGGATCATATTCCTCCTGATCGTTAACGTAGCACTACTGGCAATGGGTCTGTTCATCGAGACGACGGCCGTGCTGCTGATCGCGACGCCGGCGCTCCTGCCGCTTGCCGCCGCCTACGGGATCGATCCGATCCATCTCGGCGTCATCATGATCGTGAACCTTCTGATCGGTGCCATCACGCCACCGATGGGCGTCATCCTCTTCATCTGCCAGCACATCGCCGGAATCCGCTTCTCACAGATGATCAGGGCGATCCTGCCCTTCTACATCCCGCTCGCCCTCATGCTTCTCATCATCACCTACTGGTCGCCGATCGTGATGTGGCTGCCGAACTTCTTCCATTGAGCATAACCGACTGCAAAGTCAGTACCAAGGATCTACCGATATGACCAAAAGCTCCGGTATTCTTTCCGGTTACCGCGTCCTCGACTGCTCCATCGCCATGGCGGGCCCCTTCGCCGCGCAGCGGCTTGGCGATCTTGGCGCCGACGTCGTCAAGATCGAGCCGGTGACCGGCGAGTGGCAGCGCCATGTCTCGGCCGGTGGCGCGAAGGGTAACCGCATCAACGTGTCCTTCCTTTCGCTGAACCGCAACAAGCGTTCGCTGGCGATCGACCTGAAGTCGCCCGAGGGCAAGGCGGTGCTGCTCGATCTGGTCAAGGACGCCGACGTCTTCCTGCAGAACTACCGGCCGGGCGTCGCCGCACGGCTCGGCGTGGACTACGAGACGCTGTCGAAGCTCAATCCGCGTCTGGTCTATGTCTCGATGTCGGGCTACGGCGAGAGCGGCCCCTATCTTGACCGTCCCGGCCAGGACCTGATCCTGCAGGGCATGTCGGGTGCCATGCTGTCGGCAGGCAGGGAGGGCGAAGCACCGACAGCCGCCGGCCAGTATCTGGTCGACGCCGTCGCAGCCTATACCGCATTCGAAGGCGCGCTGGCGGCGTTGCTTCACCGAGAACGCACCGGCGAGGGACAGCTTGTCCAGGTGAACATGCTCGACGCCATCACCAACATCCAGATGCAGGAACTGTCGGTCTTCACCGTGGCCGGCAAGCCGCAGGCGCGCTCCGCCGAGCCGCACGCCCATGTCTACATCCGCGCGCCCTATGGTGCTTTCGCCACCAGCGACGGCTACATTATCGTGGCTTTCCCACCACTCAAGAAATTCGGCGAGATCATCGGTGAGCCGTCTTTCCTGACGATGGACGACGAGACGGACAGCTGGGCGCAGCGCGACCACATCTTCGCCCGCACGCGTGAACGGCTTCTGGCCAAAACATCCGCCGAATGGCTGTCGCTGTTGCGCGCTGCCGACATCTGGTGCGGTCCGGTGTACGGATATGAGGATCTTCTGCAAGACGAGCAGATCCGGCATAACGGCACCTTCGTCGAGTACGACCACCCGACGGAGGGTCGTATCAAGACTCCCGGCTTCCCGATCAACTTCTCCAAGACGCCCTCGCGTGTCGATCGCGGCGCGCCGGTGACCGGGCAGCATTCGCGCGAAGTGCTGAAGGAGGCGGGCTTCGCGCCCGAGCGGATAGAGACGCTTCTGGCAGCTGGTGTCGTCGCTCAGGGAGAACTCTGAGCGATGACGGACGATATTCTCTTTGTCGTCGACGGCCACGTGGCGACCATCACGCTGAACCGGCCACACAAGCTCAACGCCGTCACGCCCGAAATGTCGGACGCGATCGTCACGGCGGTGGAATCGGTCAATGCCAGCGATTCGATCCGCTGCGTCATCGTCACCGGCGCCGGCGAACGGGCCTTCTGCGCCGGCTCCGACATCAAGGAATTGGATACCTACGAAACGCCGTGGCAGTTTCGCAATCGTCCCGACTATTGCGATGCCATGCGGCGGCTACTGAAGCCGACGATTGCCGCCATCAACGGTTATGCCTTCGGCGGCGGGCTGGAAACGGCGATGAGCTGCGACATCCGCATCGCCTCCGAAAATGCCCAGTTCGCGGCACCGGAGATCAAGCTCGGCTGGATCGGCGGCGGCGGTATGGCCACCTTCCTTGCGCATTCGATCGGTGCGTCCAACGCGGCCCTGATGCTGATGACCGGCGACCCGGTATCGGCCGAGAAAGCGCTGAGCTGGGGACTCGTCAGCGAAGTTGTACCGCAGGCCGAATTGATGGCACGAGCTCGCGCGATTGCCGGGACGATTGCTTCGCGCGCCCCGATCGCGGCCGAGACCGCCAAGCTCAACCTGCGCGCCGCCCATACCATGCCGCAGGAAAAGGCCATCGAATACGAGCGCGATCTGCAGACGATCTGCTTTGCCACGGCGGACGCCCTTGAAGGCCGGGCTGCCTTCAAGGAAAAGCGCACTCCGGTGTTCCACCGGCGTTGACGACAATTCCGATCCGAATTTCAGCGAGAGCGTTGCGAACATGACCGTGACTTTGAAAGGCATGACCTGGAGCCATCCGCGCGGATACGATCCGATGGTGCACTGCTCCGAGGTTTACAAGGAGAAGACGGGCGTCGAGATATTCTGGGAGAAGCGTTCTCTTCAGGATTTCGAGAGCTACCCCGTCGACGAACTGGCCCGCGCCTACGACCTCATCGTCATCGATCATCCTCACGTGGGGCAGGTGACGCAGGAAGACTGCCTGCTTCCGCTCGACGTCGATGGCCGGGGCACGGAACGCGAAGCGCTCAGCGAGGCCACCGTCGGCCCGTCCTATCGCAGCTATTTCTGGCAAGGTCGCCAGTGGGCATTCCCCATCGATGCAGCGACGCAGGTCCAGGCCTTCCGACCGGATCTCGCGGCTCGTGCGCCGGCGCGTTGGGAGGAGGTCATGGAACTCGCCCATAAAGGACGTGTCCTCCTCCCGCTTCGCGCCCCCCATGCCCTCATGACGTTCTACACGCTGGCAGCCAATCTCGGCCGGCCGTGTTCGACCGTGCCGGGCGATCTCATCGATTCCGCTACCGGTGCCCGTGTCTACGATCTCCTGAAGGACCTTGTCGCACACCTCGATCCGGCCTGCTTCGACATGGATCCGATCCAGGCGTCGGAAGCGATGTCTGCGGCGGATAGCAGGATCGCCTGCATTCCCTACACCTACGGCTATGTCAGCTATGCCTGGGATGGCTTCCGCGAGAGGCGGGTGGACTTCGCCGATATTCCGACAGCAGGGACGAACGGCCCAGTAGGGGGGACACTTGGAGGAACCGGTATCGCGGTCTCCGCCTACACCAGACATCCCGAAGCCGCGGTGGATTTCGCCTACTGGATCTCCGGCGCGGATGCGCAGCGCGGTCCCTATGCGTCGGCAGGCGGACAGCCTGGCCATTCAGCAGCCTGGGAAGATGATGGCGTCAACGCGCCTGCCTGGGACTTCTACCGCAAGACGCGTGCGACGCTCGAAGGCTCATATCTCCGCCCGCGTCACGATGGCTACATGCCGTTCCAGGCAGCGGCATCCGAGCGCATCAGCGCCGGTCTGAAGGGCAGCGAGGCAGCGGGAACCGTGGTTGCCGATCTCAACGATCTCTTCCGCAAAAGCTTCGCTTGAGCGGCATGGACAACACAAGGGCAAAGACATGATCGACGCGATTACCAAGACCCTTCTGGACAACACCCAGGCCAATCTCGTCGGGCGTGTGTTTCGCCCCGACGTTGCCGGGCCATCGGTCGTCCGCATTCAGGCCGGGCGGGTCATCGACATCTCCGCCGCATATCCGACGGTTCGCGATCTGTGCGAGACCGCGCAACCCGTCGATGCGTTGCGGGCGGCCGACGGCGAGGTCATCGGCTCGGCGATCGACATTCTGTCCAATACTCCGGTGGAGGGCCGCGATCCATCACGCCCGCATTTTCTGGCCCCGGTCGATCTTCAGGCCTTGAAGGCGGCCGGCGTCACCTTCGTCGTCTCCATGCTGGAGCGCGTCATCGAGGAAAAGATCCGCGGCGACGCGGCGGCAGCGGGCGGCATGCGCGCCCGGATCGCTTCGTTGGTCGGCGACGACATCCGAAATCTCAAGCCCGGATCGCCTGAAGCTGCAAAGCTGAAGGAAGCGCTGATCGAGGCCGGTGCCTGGAGTCAGTATCTCGAGGTAGGGATTGGCCCGGATGCCGAGATCTTCACGAAGGGCCAGCCATTTTCGGCGGTCGGCACGGGGGTCGATATCGGCGTGCATCCCGCCTCTACCTGGAACAATCCCGAACCTGAAGTGGTGCTCGTCGTCTCCTCCCTCGGCCGTATCGTCGGCGCCACGCTCGGCAACGACGTGAACCTGCGCGACGTGGAGGGCCGTTCGGCGCTCTTGCTTGGCAAGGCGAAGGACAATAACGGCGCCTGCGCCATCGGCCCCTTCATCCGCCTCTTCGATGCGGATTTCAATATCGATGACGTCCGCCAGCTGGAGCTGTCACTGCGCGTTGACGGTCCCGAGGGTTTCGAGATGAAAGGTCGCTCCTCGATGAGCGAGATCAGCAGGGACCCCGAGGACCTGGTAGCCCAGGCGATCAACGCTCACCACCGTTATCCCGATGGCCTCGTTCTTTTCCTCGGTACGATGTTCGCACCTGTTCAGGATCGTGACGAACCGGGCCGCGGCTTCACCCACAGGACGGGCGATATCGTGACGATCAGCGCGCCGGAGCTCGGCGCGCTGGTGAACCACGTGCGGGCAACCGATCGTGCGGCGCCGTGGGTCTTTGGCGTTTCAGACCTTATGCGCAACCTCGCAGCTCGGAAGCTTCTCCCGACCACTCTTAAGCCATAGCGATAAAGGGCCGCGCCACCTGTCTGTCAAACGGGCGGGAATGCGGCGTGCAGCGTTCGTCAGGACGCTCCACCGATGAACATGTCGTAGATGAAACGCAGGCAGACCGTCATGAGGAAGAGGCCGAAGAGCACCTCAAGTTGGCGCTTCTTGAGCGCGTGGGCCGCCTGCACCCCGAAGCGGGTGGTGAGAAACGACGTCGGCAGGAGCAGCAGGAAGCCGAGAATCGAGACATAACCGAGCGCGTCCGGCGGCAATCCCGCCTTGCCCCAGCCGGCATAGATGTAACCGATGGCGCCGGGTATCGAGATGAGAACGCCCACCCCTGCAGAGGTGGCGACCGCGCGATGAATGGGTGTGCCGAACAGCGACAGGATCAGGTTGGAAATCGCCCCGCCGCCGATACCCATCAGCGAGGAAAGGAAACCGATGACCATACCGAATAAGCGCATCAGCCCCTTCCCGGGGAGGGTGTCTGCGGCGTTCCAGCCGGAGCCGCGCAGCATCCGCACCGAGACCAGCCCCGCGACCCCGATAAACACCAGTTTGAACACCCAGGGATCGGCATAGCGCGCCACGACGGAACCGATGCTGACGCCGATCAGAATCGGCACAGCCCATTGCCGAAGGACACGCAGATCCATCGCGCCGCGCAGATAGTGGCTGCGCGCCGATTGCAGGGAGGTCGGGACGATCAATGCAAGCGAGGTGCCAACAGCGAGCGGCATCCGAACCCCATCATCGATGCCCATGAAGCCAAAAGCCTCGTAGAGAACGGGAACGGAAACCGCCCCTCCGCCGACGCCGAAAAGACCAGCGAGAAAGCCGACGGCGGCACCCGCCACCAAAAGCAGGCCGCCGAGGGCCAGTAGTGTCTCAATATCGAAATTCATAGAAAAATCCGGACTGAAAGGGCAGACTCACTCGCCTGACATCGTTTCTTCATAGATCTTCAGCGTCAGTTGATACTGACCCTGAAGCGCTTCGACAGCTCTTTTCGTGTCGCCGGCCAGCGCGGCGTCAACGATCGCCTGATGTTCATCGACGCTGCGGCGACGGGGATAGCTGTTGGCCATCGAGATGAAGCGATATCGCTCCCCCAGCAGCATGAGTTCGTCTGCGAAACGCAAAAGGTGCCGAGAACCGCAATTGGCAATAAGGGCGCGATGAAAGGTGCGATGCCGCTCTTCCCACGGGCTGTTGTCCGGTGGCGGCATGCCGGGCTCGGTGTGTTCGTAATAATGGATCGGCGTATTCTGCAGACGGTGGTTGGCGAGGATGATGGCATCCTCCCAGGCTTCGGTTCGATTGCGGATCGATTCCTCGAGCGCCTTGCCCTCGACCCAGCAGCGTGTGCGCACGATGTCGCGGAAGTCGTCGAGCGAGATCGGCGGTACGAAGAAGCCGCGAAGATCCTCACGGTCCACCAACCGTTCGGAGGAGAGCCGGTTGAGGGCTTCCCGAACCGGGTTCGTGCCGGCGGAATAGCGCTCTGCGATCTGGTCGATCAGGAGCTTGTGCCCGGGTTCGAGCACGCCGTGGACGATGTCGCGCTTTAGGGCATGGTAGACCGTTGTCGCCGCGGTCTCTTTCTCGACCCGTCGCGGCGTTGCGCGACGGGGTGCAATCGTGCGGGTCGTCATCGGCTTTGACTTCCTCTCATTCATACCGCGAAACAGGACGCCACGGGGCTAGCGACGGTCATCGATACCTGCAACCGAGCTGCGATGCCAGAAGACCAGTCTCCGTTCGATCAGGATCACGGTCCAGAATAGCAGGAAACCGAGCACGCTGAGATAGAGGATCAGCGAGAACACGCGAGGGGTTTGCAACTGGCTCGCAGCCACCCGGATCAGTTCCCCGAACCCCTTGCCGCCACCGAGGAACTCGGCGGTGATGGCGCCGGCCATGACTCCGACCGCGCCGATCTTGAGGCCGGTGAAAATCTGCGGCAGCCCCGTGGGTATCTTCATGCGGACCAGGGTCTGCCAGCGGCTGGCGCCGAGCGTGCGAAAGAGCATGCGAGCGTTCTCGTCGGCGGCATGCAATCCCGCTGCCGTTCCGACCACGATGGGGAACGTGGCGATGAACGCCGCCAGCGCCACCTTTGACGCGATGCCGAAACCCAGCCAGGCGAGAAAGAGCGGGGCAAAGGCCACTTTGGGCATGGTGTCGATCGCGACCAGGTAAGGCAGGACCGCGCGTTCGCCGAAGGAGGTTTCGCCCACCAGGACGCCGAGCGAAAAGCCGATGGCGATCGCGAAGGCGAAGCCCCAGAGCACTTCCTTCGTGGTCATCCAGAGTGCGGCGAGCATATAGCCGCTGGAGAGGATGTTCTTGCCGACGACGACGATGTCCCTGGCGACTTCTGCCGGAGAAGGCAGGATGATGCGCGAGACAACCTCAAAATAATGAACCGCCCACCACAGAAAGAGGACGCTGAACAAAAGCGCCGCCATCGCCACGACGCGCGGAACGCGATCGATCCAGGCGACCTGTTCGTTCCAGATCGTTTCTGGGAACGTGCCCGGCTCAACGGTGATCGGTCGCCCCAGAGCTGGGGAGGTGGTCTTGGTGTCGATGGAATTCATGCGGTCACGGCCCCTTCGTCCAGGCGGCTGCGGATATAACGGACATACTCGCCGAATTCCGGCGCAGTCATCATTTCAAGCGTACGCGGACGCGGCAGTTCGATGGGCACCGCTTCGAGGAATTTTCCTGGCCGCGGTGACATGATGTAGACCACGTCGGAAAGCAGGACGGCCTCGGGGATCGAATGTGTGATCAGGAAGGCGGTGGCGTTGCGCGACAGGCAGATGCGCTGCAACTCGATGTTCATGAAGTCGCGCGCAAGTTCGTCGAGAGCCGAGAAGGGCTCGTCCAGCAGCAAGACCTGCGGTTCGGTGATCAGCATGCGGCAGATGGAGGTTCGCTGCGCCATGCCGCCGGAGAGCTGGCGTGGATAGACCTTGTCGAAGCCCTTCAGGCCGACCAGTTCGAGCAGCGCCTGCGCCTCCTTGCGTCGGGCGTTTGCCGCCGCCTTGCCGTCGCGGATGCTGATCGGCAGCAGCACGTTGTCGAGTGCGGTCAGCCATGGAAACAGCGTCGCCTGCTGATACATCATGCCGATCTCTCGCCGCGCACCGAGAACGGGCTTTCCGTCCAGGATGACGCTGCCCGTGGTGGGCGGCGTCACGCCGGCCATGATCTTCAGGAGCGTGGACTTGCCGCAGCCCGAAGGACCGATGACGGACGAAAAAGAGCCCTGCCGAAGATCGAGGTCTACGGGATCAAGCGCGCGGATTTTGCCGAAACCGTAGGATTTGGAGACATTGCGGAGTTGGTAGACCGGTCGGGCGAGGGATCGTCCGACCGGCTGCTCCGCCACGGGAATGGCGCTCTGCATCATCCTACTTTGCCGCGTTCCAGGTTTCGACGAACTGGTTCGTGTAGGCTTCCTCGATATTGTCCAGCGGCTTTTCGAGACCGCCGCTCGCCACGAGGCTCTCCTGCCACTTCACCCAAGCCGCCGGCGGCATGTAGCCGAAAGGATCCTTGGAATCGACCGGCAGCGTTCTGCCCTGGATAGCGGTCAGCAATGCCGCCGCGAAGACCGGATCCTCGCTTTCCTGCGGGTTTCCGGCGGCAACATGCTTCAGCGTCGCATCGCGATTTGCCGGGTCGAGGCCGAACTTCGTCCCCCTGACGAGCGCACGACCGAACCCTTCGACGGTCTCCTTGTTCTCGTCCAGGAACTTTCGCGTCACTGCCCAACCATTGCCGAAGTAATCGAGATAGGGCTCGGGCGTAATCTCCCGCAACGGAATGCCGCGCGACGAAATGATGGCCGAATCCGCCACGGCCGCGGCATACGCACCGACTTCCTTGTTGAGGAAGGCTGCTACCGCCGTACCCCCGTCGCCGATGGCGAGGAACTCATAGTCGGCGCCATCCTTCAGACCCAGATCGTTCATGATGCCGCGGGTGAAGCCCACTTCAGCGCCGTCGGCCGTGCCGACGCCGATCGTTACACCCTTGAGATCGGCGGGAGTCTTGGCGGGCGAATCCTCCGGTACCACGAGGCCGAAGACGGAGCGGCTGAAATGATTGTAGATAAAGACGACGTCCTCACCGCGTGCACGCGCTGCCAGGAGCGGTGCTGGACCCGGTTGGCCGATATCGCCCTGGCCGGAGGCAAGCAGTTGCAACACCGAGGCGGAGCCATTCACGGCTTCGACCTTAACGCTGAGGCCTTCTTCCGCAAAATAGCCCTCTCCCACGGCGACATGCAGCGGATACACGTTGATGGCCGAGGGATTGGGTACCACGATGGTCAGTTCCTTGACCTCCGCCGAGGCGGGCGAGAGCATGCTCATCGCAAACAGAAGTGCTGCGCCCATGCGCTTCATTCCAGTCATTATCTTCCTCCCTGAAGGCTTCGCGCCTGTAACGATCTCCGGACCCGGCGAAGCTTCACCAGCCCCACGCCCGGTGTCAGGCCGGCTCCTCTTCCGGCTGACGAAACCGAACCTGCGGCATATCTTATTTTGTGTCAATGCGTAAATAATGTATGATATTGTTTGATTGCAAAATCATACATGCTAAATAGTGAGAGCTGCTCGGGACCTCATTCACCGTGTGCTGATCGAGGCCGGGCATTGATTATTCATCGAGGAGGAGAAGATACCGCATGAGCAGTCACGTGATCGACGCGCCGCAGACCGCCACGATACCGGTTGTGGGCAGCGACAAGACCTTCCCTGTCCGCCGCATCTACTGCATCGGCCGCAACTACGTCGCCCATGTGGAGGAGATGGGGGGAGACGCGGACCGCGACCCGCCCCTGTTCTTTCAGAAGCCTACGGACGCTGTCGTCAACAGCGGTGCGACTATCCCCTATCCCAGCAAGACCTCGAACTATCACCATGAGGTCGAATTGGTGCTGGCGATCGGCAAGGGCGGGAGAAACATTCCCGAGGCCGAGGCGGAATCACACATCTGGGGCTATGCCGTCGGTCTCGACATGACCCGCCGCGACATCCAGGGCGGCGGGCTGCCGTGGGAAATCGCGAAATCCTTCGACAACTCCTTCCCTGTCGGTGCCATTGCGCCGATCGCGCAGACCGGCAGGATCGACAAGGGGAGGATCGAGCTGAAGGTCAACGGAAAAGTCGTGCAGCACTCCGACGTCTCGCTGCTCATCTGGCGCATTCCGGAGATCATCTCCCGCCTGTCGGAGTTCTTCGAACTGCAGCCCGGCGACGTCATCCTGACCGGCACGCCGCACGGCGTCGGGCCCGTGACGCCGGGAGACAGGCTGGTCGCCACGTTCGAAGGGCTGGCACCGCTCGAAATTGCGATCGGCGCGGCGGCCTGACGCCATGGGCGGGACCGCGGAACGCGTGCGGATTCCCCCCGAGCTTCTGGAGGAGGTGGCCGGCTTCGGCACGGCCACGCTCCACGAAGCGGCAGGCCGGATCGGCGCCCTGCCAGGAGGCATCGCCCCTCTCAGCCGGGAAATGAGGCTATGGGGAACGGCGCTGCCGGTCTCCGCTCCTGCTGGCGACAATCTGGCGCTGCACCGCGCCATTGCGCTTGCGCGACCGGGCGATGTGCTGGTGGTCGATCACGGCGGCACGCTGTCATACGGGCCGTTCGGGGATGTGCTGGCGCTGGCTGCGCAGGTGCGCGGCATTGCCGGGCTCGTCATCAACGGCGCTGTACGCGACAGCGACAGCCTGATCGCGATGGGCTTCCCGGTGTTCGCCCGCGGATGCTCGATAAAGGGCACGGTCAAGCGTGATCCGGGCAGCGTGGGCGAGCCGGTGACGATCGACGACATCACGATCCACGCCGGCGACGCCGTGATCGGGGACGCCGACGGTGTCGTCGTCCTCCCGGCAGCGCAACTTGCCGCCATCCGCGACGCAGCAGCAGCACGCATCGCCTCCGAGGCAGAGATGCGAGCGCGGATTGCAGGCGGCGAACTGACGCTCGACTTGCTGGGGTTGCGTCACCTCGTCCCGTGAAGCAACCAGCCTTGCGCCGACAACGGCGACGACAGGGTGCCGGCCCAGCGTATTCCGATCGCCGGCGTTTTCAGTCCGAGGAGATGCTTGCCGATGATCGCCTTGGACGGAGCATTGATGACAATCGGTGGTCACGACGCCATACTGAAGCATACGCATCCGATGCGCTTCCGCGTGAAACGGCATGACGATGGTCCAAGGCGTCGGCAATTTATTGCGGAAATCGCAATAAATTCATAAATATTGATGCCATTGCCGCTTGTCATTTTCTCGACCAGTATCGCTCCATCAAGCAGATACAAGGAGCCGCTACCATGGACGTCGGCAGTGATCCCACAGAACTGATCAGTCTGATTGCGCCCGTGCTGCGGCCGGTCGCGACTGGGCTTGAGTTTTTCGGTGTAAGCGTCATTCTCGTCGGCGTTGTCGTCGCCACAATCGGTTACATTCGCGATCTGCTGTCCAGCCGCAGGGGCGCAGCCTATGAAAACTACCGTGCCAATCTGGGGCGCGGCATTCTGCTGGGGCTCGAAATACTGATCGGCGCCGACATCATCGCAACGATCATTTCGCCCTTGACCTGGGAGAGCGTCGGATTGCTCGGGTTGATTGTCCTGATCCGCACCTTCCTCAGCTTTTCGCTGGAGGCGGAAATCGACGGCCATTGGCCATGG
Source organism: Mycoplana rhizolycopersici (assembly GCF_013378445.1). Taxonomy (GTDB): domain Bacteria; phylum Pseudomonadota; class Alphaproteobacteria; order Rhizobiales; family Rhizobiaceae; genus Mycoplana; species Mycoplana rhizolycopersici. The sequence continues at coordinate 97,061 of NZ_JABXYK010000010.1, read as the reverse complement.
GCGCGTAACGCGAACCCGGGAAATCGGCAAGCGAGAGGACAGGGCTTTGAGCGCGAAGCCTCTTGATGACATCCTGAGGGTGCGGAGGGAACGTATTCGTCAAGGTGCGCGCGGTAGGAATGCCGTGCCGGGCACAAATGCCCGGCACGGTGAATCTGAAAATCAGCCGCTGACCAGCTTTACCTCGAGAAAATCCTCAAGGCCCCATTTGCCGCCTTCACGGCCGATACCGGACTGCTTGTAGCCGCCGAAGGGGGTGCCGGGAGCACGGGAGGTGCCGTTGATCTGCACCATGCCGGCGCGCAGGCGCCGGGCCACACGCTGGGCACGATCCGGCGACCCCGTCTGGATATAGGCCGAAAGGCCGTAGACCGTATCGTTGGCAATCCGCACGGCATCCTCCTCGTCCTCGAACGGGATCATCGCCAGAACCGGGCCGAAGACCTCTTCGCGGGCGATTGTCATGTCGTTGTTGACATCGGCGAAGATGGTGGGACGGACAAAGTAGCCGCGATCAAAACCTTCCGGCCGGCCGGCACCGCCGAGCACGACCCTGGCCCCTTCCGCAGCGCCTTTCTCGACCATCGACTGGACCTTCTCGAACTGCGTGGCCGAGGAAAGCGGCCCGATGTGGTCGCCCTCCTTTGCGGGGTCGTCGACGGCGACCTCCGCCCCCACCGCGGCTGCGATCCTCACCGCCTCGTCATAGACCGAGCGTTCGACAAGCATGCGCGTCGGCGCGTTGCAGGACTGCCCGGTGTTCTCGAAGCAGTGCAGCACGCCACGCCTGATGGCGGCGGGCAGGTCGGCGTCGGCAAAGACGATGTTCGGCGACTTTCCGCCGAGTTCGAGCGAGACGCGCTTGACCGTCGCGGCGGCGGCGCGCGAGACCGCGGTGCCGGCGCGGGTCGATCCGGTGAACGACATCATGTCGACGTCCGGATGGCTGGAGAGGGCTTCGCCGACGACTACGCCTTCCCCGTTGACGAGATTGAACACGCCCGCCGGCAGGCCTGCCTCGTGAACGAATTCGGCAAACAGCATGGCCGAGAGCGGCGCGATCTCGGACGGCTTCAAGACGACGGTACAGCCCACGGCGATCGCCGGAATGACCTTCAGGGCGATCTGGTTCATCGGCCAGTTCCAGGGCGTGATGAGACCGCATACACCGATCGGCTCGTGCACGATACGCTGCTCCGGACGCTCCGGATCGGGGACATGCTCGAACTCGTAACTCCGGAAGGCGCGGATGAACGCTTTCAGATGTGACAGGCCGACGAATGCCTGCGATTCGCGCGAAAGTTTGATGGGGGCGCCCATTTCCAGGCTGATGGCCTGCGCCATCTCGTCCATGCGGCGGCCGTAGATCGTGGCGATCTTCTCCAGATAGCCGATGCGCTCCTCCCGGGACGTCCTGCTCCAGCCATCGAAGGCGCGTCGCGCGGCGGCGACGGCGCGGTCAATGTCGGCCGCGCTGCCGGCGGTAATCACGGCGATGGCTTTTTCCGTGGCGGGATTGATGACCGCGATCGTGTTGCCACCTTCGGGCTGCACCCATTGGCCGTCGATATAGAAACTGCGTTTGTCGATCATGGCATTCGTCTGGAGCAAGGTGCCCTCCCGTGTTGCTGTACGGTCTTTGGATCCGCCCTCTCAGATGGAGTGATTAAGCCGCAAGAGCAAGACCCGGTCCGCAAGGAGATCGAGCTGAGAGACGCCGGCAATCTGCCGGCGACCGAACCAACCACTTCCACCGCGGCAGCCCGTTGGACTATGCAGTGGCCACGCTCAGCTTGGCCTGTTCGAGGGACCAGTATTCCATATCGAACAGATCGGATTCTCCGATGGGGGTAAATCGGCCATAGGCCTCGGCGGCGTTGATCGCACGTGTGGCCTGCTCACAGAGATCCCCGCCGATTTTGGCCGCCTTTGCGTTGGCACCCAGGGCGTAGATGCCTTGTCCCCGCACAAGAACCAGCCGCGGATAGACATCCAGAATATGCTTCGGTTCGTTCGAGCGAGCCGCGTTACGTGCGAAATATGCCCTGTAGCGATCGGCATAATCCGCCAGCGCACCATTGATTGCTCCCTCGTCCGCGTTCGCCTCGATGACGAGAGGCCAGGGCTTGATGCGGATTACGTGATCCGGTGTGACAGTGCCGCGAAGGCCGATCGCTTCGACGTCTTCCTTGGCGGCGTGCTCGCGGATCGCAACGGTGGAGCGATAGTCGAGGAAAACACCCTTGGCGAAGGGCGAGTCGTCCCCGGCCAGCGCCTTTTTCAGTCGCGCGGTCAGTGCGGAATCCTCTTCGCCATCGCTTGGCTGCGGACCGCCAAGCCTCACCCCGGCGCGCGCAAGCTCCTCTTCCGCCATGGTGACGAACTCGATCATCAGTTCGTACGAAGCGCGGGCATCCTTGGCGAAGGTGAAGAGGCCGTGGTTTTCCAACCATAGTCCCTGACAGTCAGGATGCTCCCGGTAGATGCGGTCGGCGACGATGGAAAGGTCGAAGCCGGGCATCACGTAAGGAACATAGGCAAGGCGGTTGCCGTAGATGCGCTTGATCGTGTCGCGCATATCCGGCTGGTCGGCGAGAGCCAGGATCGCGGTCGCGTGCGTGTGATCGACGTAGGCGAAGGGCAGGAAGGCGTGCAGCAATGCCTCGACGGACGGGTTCGGAGCATCCGCCTCGATCAGGCTGGCGCGCAGCAGCGAAACCATGTCGGGATCGGAGAGCTTCGGACCGTTGCGCGTTTCCAGAAGCGGAGCAAGGCGCACGGCCGGCAGACCCGGCGCTTCGATCGTATCGAGATCCCAGCCGCTGCCCTTGATGTGCATCAGGTCTTCGCCCTCGGCGGACTTCACCTTGACGGAGGTGTTGCCACCGCCATGCAGTACGAGGTCCGGATCGCCGCCGACAATGCGGGAGGTATAGATGCGAAGGCCGAGCGCCTCGCTATGCCCGGCGGCGCGCGCAACCTCCACGTAGCGGGCTGCGTCCTCGTCTTTCCAGCGGCTGTCCATGCGAATTTTCCTGTCCTTGAAGAAAGTTGGGCGGGCAGCCGGAGCCGCCCGCCGTCTAGGCGTGATCAGAAGTCGAACTTTCCGATGTTGTCCTTGGTGAAGACGGTGCGCTCCGGCAGCAGGATGATGCCGTTGCCATCGGCTTCGTACTCGTAGCCCTGCACCTTGTTGGCCGAGACCTCGACGGTACCGATGCCGGGGATCTCCAGCTTGTCGCCGACCTTCATCGGGCCGTTTTTCAGGACGTGATCGGCAACGAAGACCGAGATCTTGCCCTGCTGCGTGACGTCCCACAGGCCGAAGCGCTGGATCGTGCCGCGCTCGATATAGGGGCGCATGACGTTCGGCGTGGAGAAGCCGACGATGGTGACGCCCTCGGCGCGTTTCAGGTTTTCCGCAGCCTGCGCGGCGGCCGGCAGGGCATTGGCGTCGGGCGCGATGATTGCGTCGAGGTCCGGATAGGTCTGCAGGATGCTTTCGGCCGTCTGCAGTGACTTCTGCGCATCGTTGTAGCCGTACTGGGTGGTGACGATCTCCCAGCCCGGATGCTCCTTGGCGATCTTCGCCTTGGCGGCCTCCGCCCAGGCGTTCTGGTCGGTCACGGTCGGGCTGGAATAGAAGAAGGCGACCTTGGCCTTTTCCTTCGTCACGCCTTCGGCCGCCATGTCGACCAGGAGGCCGCCGAGCTGCTCGGGCGTGCCCTGGTTGATGTAGTAGCTGCGGCAATCCGGGTTGACGTCGCTGTCCCAGGTCATGACGAGTACGCCGCGATCCATGGCGCGCTTCAGTGCCGGGCACAGGCCGTCGGGCGAGACGGAGGAGACGATGAGGGCGTTGTAGCCCTGGTTGACGTAGTTGTTGATGAACTGCACCTGCCCCGAAACGCTGGGCTCCGTCGGGCCATCATAGGTGACTTTCGCACCGACTTCCTCGCCAGCCTTCACCGCACCGGCGCCGCCGGACGTGAAGAAGCCGACACCCACCAGTTTGGGGATGAAGGCGATCTGGTTTTCGGCGCGGGCGGCACCCGCAGCGAGCATTGTGCCGGCAAGAAGCGCCGCGGCAACGGCGCCGGATCTCAGAACAGTCTTGATCATTCTCATTCTCCTCCTGAAGTGACCGCCACCCGGTTCTTTTTCTGTTGCCGGGCGACGGCGATGAAATCGGCCAGCAAAACGCTTCCGTGGCGCAATGCGACCGCGACAACCAGCAACCCTCCCGAAAGTGCGCTGGAAATCTGGCTGGGCACGCCGGCCGCCTGCAGGCCCTGCTGCAGGTAGCCGATGACGAAGGTGGCGATCAGGGTGCCGAGGATGGACCCCTGGCCGCCATAGATGGAGGCGCCGCCAAGCACGGCGGCCGTGACGGCCGGCAGCAGCGTCGCAGAACCGAGGTCGACGCGGGCGGAGCCGAAGTAGGCCGACATGACGAGACCTGCGACTGCAGCCGAAAGACCGGTGATGACATAGGTGATCGTCTGCACGCGGCCGACCGGGATGCCGGCGAAGCGCGCAGCACTCTCCGACTGGCCGGAAAGGAAGACGGCGCGGCCGAAGCGCGTGAAATGCAGCAGGACGATCAGCACGAGCGAAAGCACGAGGAAGAGGGCGAGCGGCGCCGGCAGGCCGAGAAATTCGGCATAGCCGAAGGCGTTGAAAGCTTCAGGGAAATCGCCGATGCCCTCATAGCCGCCCGCGCCGACAAGGCCGGATGCCACAGTCGCCGTGCCCTGGAAAAGATAGAGGCTGCCGAGCGTCACGACGAGCGGCTGGATCTTTGAAAGATGGATGACCGTCGCGTTGAAGAGCCCACATAGGGCACCGGAAGCGAGTGCAAGCGCGATGGAAACCGGCAGCGGTACGCCATAGAACGTGGCTACCCCGAAGACGATGGCGGCAAGGCCGATCACCGAGGCGAACGAGACATCGATGCCACCGGCAATGATGACGAGCGTCAGCGGCAGGGCGACGATGCCGATCTGCACGAAGTCGGACGTGCCATAGATCAGGTTCGCGACGTTGAGAAAGCGCGGATTGAGCAGGCCGAAGATGAGGAGTTCGGCGACAAGCATGGCAAGGAGCGCGGTCTCCCAGCGGAAGATCAGCTTTTTCATCGACCTGCCTCCAGGGTGCGCGCCATTGTCGCCTCTGCGGATTGGGTGGGGCCGCGATCGTGTACGGCATAGCGGCGGGCGCGGATGCGGCGATCGATGATCTGGCGGATGCGGCCGTCGAGCAGCAGCACGGAAAGCAGGATCGCGCCGGCGATGAAGTCGTTCCAGTAGGCGGGGATCTTAAGGAAGACGAGGGCGCTGTCGATCGAGGTGATAAAGATGACGGCGGCGAAGACCCCCGCGACGGAGCCGGTGCCGCCGAGGAGGCTGACCCCGCCGAGCACATTGACGGCGATGGCTTTCAACTCGATGCCGCTGCCGGCCTGGTTGGGGATGAAGCCGATCTGGGCGGAGAAAACGACGCCGGCAAGCGCGGCGCAGACGCCGGTCGCGACGAAGGCCGTGAACTGCACGCGTTTGACCGGCACGCCGAGATGGTGGGCGGCGGCGCGGTTGTCGCCGACCGCGTAGAAATAGCGGCCGAAGCGCGTCTTGCGCAGCACGATCCAGGCAAGAATGACGAGCGCCAGCACCACGATGGTGAGGGCCGAGAAGCCAAAGCCGAGATTGGCGGCCAGCGCCTTCAAGCCTTGCGGCAGGTCCTCTATCCACCGTCCGCCGGTAAGAACCAGCATGATACCGCGGTAGAGGCCGAGCGTGCCGAGTGTCGCGACGATGGAGGGAATGCCGAGATAGGCGACCATCAGCCCATTAAAGGCCCCGGCGAGCCCTCCGGTCGCAAGGCAGAAGACGATGGCGAGCGGCAGGCTGACGCCGGCATTGAGCGAGAGGCCGAGCACAGCGGCGCTAAGACCGAGCACCGATCCGCTCGACACGTCGATGTTGCGCGTCAGGATGACGATCATCGTGCCGAGCGAGATGAGCATCAGAACGAGGCTGCTTGAGACGACCACAGAGGCGGTGGTGCCGGAGAGATAGCCCGGCGCGGCTGCACCGATGGCGGCATAGGCGACGGCGAGAACAACGATGAGCGTTGCGACGCGGTTGCGTGCGAAAAGGTCAAGCATGGCGGGCCTCCGAGGCGCCGAAGGCGAGGCGGGCGATGGCATCCACCGAGATATTCTCCGTGATTTCGCCACCGGACTGGCCGAAGGCCATGACTTCGACCCGGTCGGCGAGCTGTTCGATCTCGTCGAAATCCGAGGAGATGAGGATGATGGCAACGCCGTCGGCCGCAAGCTTGCGGATAAGTTCGTAGATGTCGTTGCGGGCCGCGACGTCGACGCCGCGTGTCGGCTCGTCGAGGATCAGTACCTTCGGTCGCGCCGACAGGCACTTCGCCAGCAGTACCTTCTGCTGGTTGCCGCCGGAAAGCCCGCGTGCCTCCTGGCCGGGGCCAGTGCACTTGATGCCCATGCTCGCGCGGAATTCGTCGAAAACCTTTCGCTCCGAGCCGGGGCGTAAAAAGAAGGGCAGGCGATGCACGAGATAGGACGAGACGTTCCAAAACAGGGGCGCCTCGAGGAACAGGCCGTGCTGCTGACGATCCTCGGGCAGGTAGACAAGGCCGCGATCGATGCAGAGACGTGGCGAGCGCTTCGTCAGTTCCGCGCCATCGAAGATCACGCTGCCCGCCGTCTGGGGGCGCAGACCGAAAAGTGTTTCCGCAAATTCCGTGCGCCCGGCACCGACGACGCCGGCAAGACCGAGGATTTCGCCGGCCCGCACATCGAGGCTGATGTTGCGGAAGCCTTCACCGCTGAGACCGCGAACACTGAGGCGCGGCTTACCAATTTGCGAGACTTTGCGACCGCCACGTTCCTTGCCCGAACCTTCGGCTATCTGCACGCGGCTCATCGCGTCGATGATCTCGGCATCACTATAGTTGTCGAGTGAGCCGGAAAGCACAATCACCCCGTCGCGCAACACGCTGATCGTGCCGCAGATCTCGCGGATCTCGCGCAGCTTGTGCGAGATGAAGAAGATGCCGACGCCCTGCGCCTGCAACATGCGCACACGCTGGAAGAGGGCATTCGTCTCGAATGGGGTGAGCGCGGATGTGGGCTCGTCCAGGATCAGCACGCGGGCATCGCGTACGAGGCCACGCAGGATCTCGACGATCTGCCGTTCGGCGATTTCGAGGGCGGCGGCCTGCGCGTCAAGATCGAGCGAGACCGAGAGCTCGGCGACCAGCTGCTCGACGCGCGAACGCAGCACCCGGGGCGATGCGGCAAGACCGAGGCAGATGTTTTCCAGAACGCTCTGATTGGGCAGGATATGCGCCTCCTGCGGCACCAGATAGAGACCGAGGTCCTGGGCATGGGCCGGCGATGCGTGGGCGAGCGCCCGACCGTTGATTTCGATCGCGCCGGAATTGGCCTGGATGACGCCTGACATGATCTTCATGAGGCTCGACTTACCGGCGCCATTGCCGCCGAGAAGTGCATGCACCTCTCCAGCCTGCAAGGCGAGCGAAACACCCTTCAGCACCGGAACGGCACCGTAGGACTTCCAGATGTCCGTCAGCTTCGCGACCCTCCCGGCCGCCGGGCTCCCAGTCATTCCGCACCTGTTCATATGTAATCAATGTCAATCATGTGATCATAGTGGCCGACGACCGTCAATATGCTCATATCGCCATATTCGACCACAGCCTCTCCATATTGCGCTGCAAAATATGATTTTTTGTCGAAAATCAACGCGTTGCGGCTGAAAAGAATTTTCTCCCCTCACGTCCGTTGACGGAACAAAAGTTTTCTTGATATTCAAATGATCATAAATCGACCGAAGGAGCCCGGATGCATGGCGTCGGATAACGGGGAATGGAGCTACGCCGATACGGACGAGGAGATCCTCACCCGCATCGCCTGGTACTACTACAACGACGGACTGACGCAGAACGACATCGGCGAAAAGCTGAACATGTCGCGCATCAAGGTATCGCGCCTGCTCGAAAGCGGCCGCCGCTCGGGCATCATCCAGGTCCGCATCAATTCGCGTTATCAGGGATGCCTCACGCTGGAGCGGCAGATCAAGGAACGCTACGGGCTGCTCGAGGCCTATGTGGTGCCGCAGCTTCCCGACCAGGATCCGAGCGACCGCCTCGGCCAGGCGGCCGCGCAATTCCTCATGCAGCGGCTGCAGACCGACGATCTTTTGGCAGTCGGCTGGGGCGCCACCGTTTCGAACACGATCCAGCGGCTTGGCCATCTCGCCAATGAGCGCAATATCGGCCTCGTCAGTCTGACTGGTGGCGTCGGCACCTATGTCGACGGCATGCGTACGGCCAATTGGGGCAGCGGCGTTCATCTCGTACCTGCGCCGCTCGTCGTGCGCGATCCGGATGTGGCGCGCAATCTTTCCTCCGAGCCCGCCGTTGCCAACCTGCTCGACATGGCGCTCAACGCCACCTACCAGCTCGTCGGTATCGGTGAGCTTTCGGCCGCCTCGACGGTGGTCCGCTCCGGCTATGTCGGACCTGACGAGGTAGAGCCGCTACGCCGCAAGGGAGCGGTCGGCGACATTCTCTGCCAGTTCTACAACGAGCGCGGCGAGCCGCTCGACCTGCCACTGCACGATCGGGTGATCGGCGTGAAGCTTGCCGCACTTTCGCGGGCGGAAAAGGTCGTGGCGGCTGCGGGCGGCATCCACAAGGTACAGGCTATCCACGCAGCGCTTCGCGGCAAGTTTGTCGGCATTCTCATCACCGACGAGACGACGGCCGCCGGGCTTATCGAGATCAAGGACTGAACCATGACGACTTCCTATCTGCTGGCAGTCGACGCCGGCACCGGCAGCGGCCGCGCAGTGATCTTCGACGAGAACGGCCACCAGATCGCCAGCGCGCAGTACGAATGGCGGCACAAGGCCGATCCGCGCTTTCCCGGCTCGATGGACTTCGACGTGGAGGGAAACTGGTCGCTGTTGTCGCGTGCCATCCGGCAGGCGATTGTCGCGGCAGGCATCGCGGCCGCGGATATTCGCGCCGTCAGCGCCACCAGCATGCGCGAGGCAATCGTCGTCTATGACCGCAACGGCCGGGAAATTTGGGCCTGCGCCAACGTCGACAGTCGCGCCGTCAGCGAGGTGCGTGACCTGAAACGTGATTTCGCCGACCTGGAACGCCAACTCTACGACGAGACGGGGCAGACATTTGCGCTTGGCGCACTGCCGCGCCTCCTGTGGCTGAAGCGCAACCTGCCGGACGTCTATGCGCGCATCGACAAGATCAGCATGCTGTCCGATTGGATTCTGGCGCGTCTTTCCGGCGTCATCGCCAGCGAGCCCTCCAATGCCGGCACGACGGGGCTCTACAGCCTGACGAAACGCGACTGGCTGCCGGAGGCGATGGCAAAGGCCGGCATGCGCGACGACATTTTTCCGGAAAGCGTCGAATCCGGCACTGTCATCGGCCGCGTTACCGCGAAGGCAGCCGAGGAAACCGGCCTTGCCGCCGGAACACCCGTCGTCATGGGTGGCGGCGACTGCCAGAGCGGGGCGGCGGCCATCGGCGTCGTCAACGAAGGAGACTGCGCCGTTCTGGGAGGCACCTTCTGGCAGCAGGTGGTCAATGTCAGCCCGTCGGTCTCGGACCCCTCGATGGACCTGCGCATCAATCCGCACGTCGTCGCCGGCCTCAACCAGGCCGAGGCGATCAGCTTCTTTGTCGGCATGGTCATGCGCTGGTTCCGCGACAGCTTTGGCGCAGAGGAGGTCGCGGCCGCGGGCCCCGGGGGCGATGCATACAGGCTGCTGGAAGAGAAGGCGGCAGGCGTACCCGTCGGTGCCTACGGCATCATCCCGGTCTTCTCCGATGTCATGCGCTACGGCAACTGGTATCATGCCGCGCCGTCGCTGCTGAACCTTTCCATCGACCCGGAGAAATCCGGCAAGGCGGCGATTTTCCGCGCGCTGCAGGAGAACGCGGCAATTGTCGCAGCCCGCAACCTCTCGGCCATCTTCAAGCTTTCCGGCAAGACGCCGGACAAGATCGTCTTTGCTGCCGGCGCGTCCAAATCCGCTCACTGGTCCCAGATCCTGTCCAGCGCGACAGGGCTCCCGGTCGTAACTCCCGTTGTCAAGGAGGCAACCGCGCTCGGTTGCGCGGCGGCGGCGGCGATCGGCCTCGGCCTGCGCCGCGACTTCGTCGAGGCCGCTGAAGGCTGGGTGCGTTACGACAAGCGTTTCGAACCGAACCTCCAACACAAGGCCATCTACGACGAGATGGGGGAACGCTGGGCGCGGGCCTATGCGCTGCAGCGCCAGCTCGTCGACGAGGGCGTCACCACGGCCATGTGGAAGGCGCCGGGCCTCTAGTTCTTCATCCTCAGCGCATCAGCGCACCGTCAACACAGTAGGGAATACGACATGCTCATCCAGATGGTCAGCATCAACGTCAAACCGGGCAACGCCGCCGAGTTCCTTGAGGCGTTTCGCATCAACTACGAGGGAACCCGTCGGGAACCGGGCAATTTGCGCTTTGACGTACTGCGCAATCCAGACGACGAGCACAGCTTCCTGATCTACGAGGTCTTCAAGTCGCCGGAGGCGTTGGATGAGCATCGCAAGACGGCGCACTACCAGGAGTGCGTGCGTCGCATCGACCCGATCCTCGCCGGCCCGCGGACGAAGACGTTCTACAAGGTAGAAATGGCCGACTTCACCGACACCTGAGCTCGTCTTGTTCGTTTGTGGCTGCCTTCCGGAGCGGCGGAATACATGCGCGCCGCCCTTACTGCCACCAGACCAATCTTCGATCGATCAGTACCAGTAGACCGTAGAGCGCCAGGCTGGTTGCCGATGATACGAGGATGGCTGACCAGACGGTGAGGGAGTCCATCTCGGCAGTCGCACGGTAGACGATCTGGCCGATGCCTTTATAAGCACCCAGCATTTCGGCCACGATCACGGCGATCGTGCTTCTGGCAAGGCCGATCCGCAAACCGGTAATGATGGAGGGCATGGCAGCCGGCAGGCGCAGGCGCCAGAGGATCGCAAGCCGGTTCGCGCCGAAGCTGCGCAGCAGGTTTACCTGTCCGTCCTCGGTTCGTGAAAATCCCTCCAGCGCAGCCAGCAGGACGGCGAAGCTGACAGCCAGCGCCGCGATGGCGATTTTCGAGGCGGGCCCCATGCCGAACCACAATAGCGCCAGCGGCACGAAGGCGATGGAGGGAACATTGTTTAGCGCCACGACCAGCGGGAGCAGAAGTGCTCTCGTCGGCGGCACCAGCAGAAAAAGACATGCGAGCGCCAGGCCGATCACCGACCCGACAGCGAACCCTGCCAGGGCCTCGAATGTGGTGATCCAGAGGCCGTCCGCGATCTGCGGAAAACGTTGAACCGCGGCCGCAATGATGCCGCTCGGGCTCGGCAGCACATATTGCGGCACCTCGCCGAAGGCAACGGCGACCTCCCAGACGAAACCCATGACGAAGATGGCAAAGACAACGGGCAGGCATGCGTTGAGCAGCGCATTCAGGCGGGACGCCACCATACATATTTCCTTTCGATGAAGGCGAGCAGCCCATAGAGCAAGGTACCAAGCAGGCCGCAGACGACGATCAGCACCCAGATGCGCTCGACCTGCTCAAAATAGAGCGCCTGCAGCAGCATCACGCCGAGACCGACTGTATCGCCGAACCATTCGCCGACGATCGCACCTATAAGGCTAAGCGACACGGCGAGTTTCAGGCCGGTGAAGATCGAGGGCAGGGCGGTCGGCAGCGCGAGCCGCCAGAAGACTTGCATGCGATTGGCGCCGAAGCTGAGGAAGAGCGCGACGCGCTTCTCATCGATCGCCTGCAGACCGCGAAGTGTCGAGACCGCAACGGGAAAGAAGGAGAGGTACAGTGCGATCATCACCTTGGACAAGAGGCTGTTGCCGAACCAGATGACGACGACTGCGCCGAAGGCGATGACCGGGACGCTCTGCAGCGCGATGAAGAGCGGCAAGACCGAGCGCTCCAGCACGCGGCTGCGGGCGAAAGCCACGCCAAAGGCGATGCCGAGTGCTGCGCCAGCGAGAAAGCCGAGCACGGCTTCGGAAAGCGTACGCAGGAAGCTGTTCAGGAGTTCCGGCCAGACTGAAATTGCGTCCGCAACGACGCGTCCGAGTGAGGGAAGATAGCGCGGTGGAACACCAAGCAGCGGGACGAGGACGAGCCAGGCGCACGTCGCCATAACCAGGGCGGTGGCGGGATGCGCCAGCGGGAGATGTCGTTTCATGCAAACTCCGTGGTAAAATATGCCCGGCGATATCGGACCGCCGGGCATATGCGCATGCCTCACATGGACTTTGCGTCTGCCGGAACCTTGGCCCAGAAGCTCTGGTCGAAGGCGGATTCCAGATCGATTTCGGTATTCAAGGCCTTGTACTCTATCAGGCTGTCGTGCACGGCCTTGATCGAGGCCATGTCGATGGCGCCGAGGCCCTCGCTGCCGCCGAGCTTGGCACGCATCAGCTTCTCGATCTCTTCAAGCATCAATTCCTGGTGCTTGCGCTCGAGCCCCGAGCCGGCGGCCATGACGATATCAACCGCCTCGCTCTTGTTCTCGAAGGCGTACTTCCAGCCCTTCAGCGTGGCGTTGAGGAAAGCCTGCACGACTTCCGGCTTTTCCGCGATCATCTTTTCGGAAGTGACGATCGAATCCTGCTGGGTCGTGACACCGGAATCGTCGGGGAGGAAGATCTTGATGTTGTTGATGCCCTGTTCCTTCAGCGTGTTCAGCTCGTTGTAGAGCGTGACCGTCGCGACATCGTACTGCTTGTCGATGAAGGGCTGCATGGAGAAAGGCTGGGAGACGATGTTGGCATCGCTCTGCGCCAGACCTTCATGCGCCAGAACCGAATAGAGCGTGAACTGCGGGCCGGTCATCCAGGTCGCGACCGTCTTGCCCTTGAAGTCCTTCACCGAGTTGATGCCGGAATCGTCATAGGCGACATAGGCAAAGGGGGTCATCTGCTGCGACATGCCAATGCAGGTCAGCGGCAACCCCTTTTCGCGAGCATAGAGCACACCTTCCGTGCCGCTGGCGATGCCGAACGTGTCGGCACCCGAGGCGACGAGCGTCTCGACATTGATGTTGGGTCCGCCGGGATTGATGGTCGCATCGAGGCCGGCTTCCTCGTAGAAGCCCTTGGCCTTGGCAACGTAAACTCCCGCGAACTGGGCTTGCGCGACCCATTTCAGCCGGACGGAAACGGCTTCCGCCGCCTTTGCGGGCAGTGAGCCGCCGACCAAGGCGGCGGCGAATGCGATGGCAGCGATGCTGCACTTGAGCGGGAGGTTCATTCTGTTCCCCTTAGTTGGTGTATGCATAAAATCATCTGCAATATACGTGCCAACCATGTTTCGCATCCAGATACGCGTTGTCGCTGACTTTCAGCGCTAAATATTCACCAAATCAAAATTGAGGATGCACACTTTGCTTATTATGTATGCAATTTTGACAAATATGATTTTTTAGGCTCAATAGCGGTGAGCTAGCCGGCCATGCGCCGTATCACGAGAGGATAGAGAATGACCGACCAGCCCCTTTGGGCCGCCGAGTTTACCCGGCTTTCCGACGCCATCCGCTCTGGTGCGGTGACCTCTTGCGAACTGACAGAGCTGATGCTCGAACGCATCGCCGCTCATGATGCAAGGCTCAATTCCTACGCGGCAGTGGCGCCGGACGTGGCACGCGCGGCCGCCAGGGCGGCCGATGCCGAGATTGCCGCGGGCAACTGGCGTGGACCGCTGCACGGCATTCCGCTGGCCGTAAAGGATGCATTCGCCACCGTCGACATTCCAACCGGCTTCGGCAGTCCCGTCTTCGCTGGACAGCCGATTACCGAAGAATCGACTGCCACGGCGCGGTTGAGGGCGGCAGGTGCTGTGATGCTCGGCAAGCTTACGTTGACCGAAGGCGTCTATGCGGATCACCACCCGTCGATCACCCCGCCCGTGAACCCGTTCGGACCCGCACACTGGACGGGCACCTCGTCGTCGGGCTCCGGCGTTGCCGTGACATCGGGGCTCGCCTATGCGACGCTCGGCACGGATACAGGCGGTTCGATCCGCCTGCCGTCCTCCTGCTGCGGCGTGGTCGGCATCAAGCCGACCTGGGGCCGCGTCAGCCGCCACGGCGTCTTTCCGCTCGCCGAATCCCTGGATCACGTGGGACCGATGGCACGAAGCACCGCAGACGCTGCCGCCCTGCTTGGCGTGATCGCAGGTACCGATGCCGCCGATCCGACGTCCGCGCCGGCGCCGCTCGACGACTATCTCGAGGCAGCACTGTCGGCCGACGTCGCCGGACTGACCATCGGCATAGATCGCACCTTCATCGCCTCGCGCGCCACAGACGAGGTCCAGGCCTCCATCGAGGCAGCCGTCGAGGTGATGAGTGCCTTGGGTGCGCGCTTCGTCGCCGTCGACTTTCCAGATCCGGATGCGATCCTGCGCGGCTGGGCCGTACAATGCGCCGTCGAATGTGCGCTTGCACACGAAGGTGCCTATCCCTCGCGCAGCGCCGAATACGGCGAACGGCTTTCAGCCCTTATCGAGCGGGGCCGCAGGCACACGGCCCGCGACATGGCTGTGGCACTGCAGGATCGTCGCGATTTCAACGGTCGGATGGCACGGCTTTTTTCCGGCATCGACCTGCTTATGGTCCCGGGCCTGCCGGTCGCCGGCCCATCGATGGATTTCATGGCATCGCTGGGCGAGGATCCGGCAGCCATTCTCGCCATCGGGCCTTTCACGGCGCCGTTCGACGTCTGCGGCTATCCGACGATCACACTGCCCTGCGGCCAGAGCAGCGAGGGGATTCCGATGGGGTTGCAGTTCGTCGGCGGGCCGTTTGCCGAGGCGCTGCTCTGCCGCGCCGGCGGGGCCTATCAGAGCGTCACCGCTTTCCACCGTCGCCGGCCAGATCTCTGAAAGCCCCTAGCCTCAGTAGCCGCGGGAGGGATCGACGACTTCCCGCAGCGGCTCGCCTGAAAGATAGGCGTCGAGATTGGCAAGGAACCGCGTGCGGAAATCCGCATCACCGGTTCCTCCGCACCAGGAAATGTGCGGACTGATGAAGACATTCTGCTGGCGGTAAAGCGCATGCCCGTCCGGTAGCGGTTCCGGCGTGGTGACGTCCAGCGTCGCGTGGCCGATGCGGCCGCTTTCGAGCGCGTCGAGCAGTGCATTCTGGTCGACGAGGCCGCCACGGGAAATATTGATCAGGTGCAGGCCGGGTTTCGCAGCACTCAGCAGTTCGGCGCCGACCATGCCTTGTGTCTCCGGCGTGAACGGCGCGGCGATGACGACATGATCGGAGCCCGCAAAAACCTCCGCCGGGTCCGCACAGGCGGTCAGGCCGTCGCCGCCTGACCATGGGGTGCGGCGGTTGACAAGCACGCGCATGTCGAAGGCGAGCGCGCGCCGCGCGATCGCCTGGCCGATCGAACCGTATCCGACAAGGCCGAGCGTCCTTCCGTGCAGGTGGCCGATCGTGTGCTGGGCGCGCCAGTCCGCCTCGGTGCGTGCCCGCGTTTCCTCGAGTTTCCGCTCGACGCGCAGCATCGCCGCGAACACGAATTCGGCGATTGGCAATGCATTGAGCCCGCGTCCGCAGGTGACGAGCCGCCCCCGCATCAGCGCCGGCGGATACGTCTCGACGCCGGTAGACACGACCTGCACCCATTTCAGCGTGTCGGGAAATGGGTGGTCGAGCGGTGTTCTGCTCCAGTCGGGGAGGGCTTTCGTCACAAGAATTTCCGCGTCCGGGCAGATACGCCACGGTTCGGCGGCTGCGAAATCGTCGATCACCAGCGGCTGCGAGGGATGTGCGGCTGCAAGGCGGCCGAACTCCGCACCGAGATGGTTGACGATCACGGGTCTCTTGCGCGTGGGCATGTCTCTCCTTATCCGACGCGGGCGTCGCGGCTGCTCTGGGGACGGTGCGACCGTCGCGATCTATTGCGCACGACTGAGACTGGCCGGGAGCGAGGATATGAAGTCGGTGAGCTGGTCGCCGAGTAGCTGCACATGCTCGCTCGCCGCCTGGCGGGCGGTTTCCGGGTCGCCAGCGTCGATCGCGTCCATGATACGCACATGCTCGCTGAGCGTGCTCAGCATCCGCCCCGGTTGATAGGTGGCGCGCATGCGGTAGGCGCCGATGCGGCGGCGCAGCTGTATCGCCTGGTCTGCGATGAAATGCGTATGCGCGGCCTCATAGAGCAGGTCATGGAACTTCTGGTTCACCTTGTAGAAGGCGACCGGATCACCCGCTTCGTAGGCCTGGATGAGCTCTTCATGCACCTTGCGCATGGCGGCGCGTTCGGCAGGCGTGGCGCGTCGCGCCGCCAACCGGGCACAGAGGCCTTCGAGCGCGGACATGACATCGAACATTTCGAGGAGGGCGGGAATGGAGAGCAGCGCCACATGGGTGCCCTGCCGGCCGCGCGTCTCGACGAGACCGACCGCCAGCAGCGCTTTGATCGCTTCGCGCACCGGAGTGCGCGACAGGCCGAAGCGGCGGGCGAGTTCCATCTCGTCCAGCCGTTCGCCGGGGGCGAGGCGGCCGTCGAGGATCATCTGTTCGAGCTGCTCGCGCAGTTCGCCCGATCGGGTCGGCGCGCGCGTCGTTCCCTGTGCCGCAGCCGAAGCATTTGGCGAGCGGATTTCATCCTGATCCACGACGGGCACTCCTCTCGCACTGCTTGCGAAGGTTAAACGGGATTTCTGAAGTGCCATTTATACTTTTCTTTCGGGTGTGCATTCAATCTCGCGCATGCCGGTATACCAGTCCGGCGAGGCAGGTTTTCAGCTTTTCCACAATCATCGCTGGCGCCTCGATCATCGGGAAATGGCCGGAGTCGTAAGGGATGACCTCCGTGGCCGCGAAACAGCCCATCGGTTCGGGATGGGCAAGGCGCGCAACCCAGGTGGAATTGAGCATCACGGCCGGGCAGGCGACAAGCGGCCAGCGCTCCTCGGCGTCCCAGGCAAAGAGCGTGTCCTTGACGTCGAGCGCGAACTCCATCGGTGCCGCCGACACCATGTCGTCGGTGATCGACTGCCGTAGCGTTTCGGGCGTGTCCGGATGGACGATGTTGTCGATCATGCCGCGCATCCGCCCCGTATAGTCGGTGGCAAAGTCGGCATGCCGTCTGGTGATTTCAGCATCGGGCACCCGGCCGTAATAGTCGCGGTCCGTCAGCGTATCGAGACCCACAAGGGCGCGGATCCGCGCCGGCGCGCAGATCGCCGCCTCCGTCATGACCGGCCCGCCCATGGAATGGCCAACGAGCACGGCACCGTCGATACCAAGATGGGCGAGCACATGCGAGACGGCGGCACCCATGGCGTTGATCGTCTGCCCTTCCTTCGGAGGCGGCGCCATGCCGCCGAACCCCGGAAGCGTCAGTGCCAGGATGCGATAGTCCCGGGCGAGGGCCGGCACGATCGGATTCCAGATATCGGCATTGCCGCACCAGCCATGGACGAGCACGAGCCAGTCGCCGACTCCCATCGTACGGTAGCCGACGCTGCCGCCCATGGGGGCGTTCAACATTTCGAGTGCGGGGAGGGGTTCAACAGTCATCGCTCACCCCTTGATGCCGCTCGTGGTCATACCCTGCGTGAAGTATTTCTGCAGCAGCAGGAAAAGCAGGATGAGCGGCAAAGTGGCGACAGTCGCGCCGGCGAAGGTTTCGCCCCAGTTCGGCAACTGGGTCGGCGATCCCTGCTGGGCGATCGCCACCTGGATCACCTGGTGAGCGGGATCCTGAACGATGACGAGCGGCCAGAGGAAGCTGTTCCAGGAAAAGAGGAAGGTGATGAGGCCAAGCGTGAGCATCGGCACTTTCACATTCGGCAGGACGATGGAGAAGAAGATGCGCACATGCCCGGCGCCATCGATGCGAGCGGCGTCTTCCAGTTCCACCGGCAGCTCTTCGAACGCCTGCTTCAGCAGAAACAGGCCAAACGGGCTGGCGATCCAGGGAATCATGATGCCGAGCAACGTATTGGAGAGCCCGAGCCCCGAGACGACCTGATAGAGCGGCACCATCAGCGCCTCGATCGGCAGCAGGAAGGTTAGCAGGATCATCACGAAAACGATCTTTGCACCGGGAAAGCGGATGCGCGTCAGCGAGTAGGCGGCCATCGCGCAGAGCAGCAGCGTCAGCGCCACCTGTCCGCCCGCGACGATCGCGGTGTTGAGGAGCGCCCTGAGCACATTGGTGCGCTCAAAGAGCGTGCGGTAGTTCTCCAATGTACCTTCGACGGGAAAAAAGGCCTTCCAGGAAAGCGGCGTCACGTCGTTGAAGAGCGTGAGCTGGTTCTTGAAGGATGACGACACGATCCAGGCGTAGGGCGCGAGGAAGCAGCACAGTATGAGGGCGATGACGAGGGCGACGAAAAGGGCGCGCTGGAGGGGATGCGTCTTCATTTCAGTAGTTCCAGCGCGAGCGCAGCAGCGCCATCTGAAGCGTCGAGATGGCAAGCACGACGAGGAGCAGCACGACGGAGAGCGCCGAGGCATAGCCCGCCTGCTGCATGATGAAGGCGGTGTTGTAGATGTGGTAGACGATGAGGTTGGTGGCTTCCTGCGGGCCGCCCTGCGTCATCAGGAAGGCAGGCGCGAACGCCTGAAGCGAGAAAACCGTCATGATGACGACCACGAAGAGCGTTGTGCGTGACAGAAGCGGGATCGTCACGTTCCACAGGACCTGACGCTTCGTCGCCCCGTCGATGCGGGCGGCTTCCGTCAATTCCGGGGGCAGACCCTGAAGCCCGGCGAGAAACAGGATCGCACCGAAACCCACCTGCTGCCAGAGCGTCATGACGATCAGTGCCGGCAACGCCTGTCCCGTGGAGGTGAGGAATGGCTGATTGCCGACACCGATGAGGTTGAGCACGCCGTTGATCAGGCCGTTCGACGGATCAAGCAGGAACGACCACATGGTCGCCACCACCACCGCGGAGGTAACGACCGGCAGCATGATCATCGTTCGCACGAGGCCGCGCGCAGGCAGCTTCGAGTTGAGGAACAGCGCCAGCAGGAAGGCGATCGGGATCACCGTGACGACGACGCCGAGCGCGAAGAGGAAGGTGACGCCGAAGCTGACGGCGGCATCCTCGTATTCGATCATGTCGGTGAAGTTGCGCAGCCCGACGAACTTCGCCACAGCCGGATTGAGCAGGCTGTAATCCAGCACGCTGTTCTTTGCCATCACGACCAGCGGCACATACTGGAAGACCAGCAGCAGGATCATGAAGGGCGCAAGGAAGCCGGCCGCGAAGACCCAGTCCCGCTTCTGTCGGCGGGTAACCGGCTTGCGAGCCCTGGCTTTCGTTCCGGCCGAAGCCGCAGTTAGGATGTTCGGGACCGACATTCCTGCATCCGTTCGTTAGCGGTCGAGAACCCGCTGGACCTTCTTTTCCGCGTCGCCCATCAGCTCGGCCGGATCGCCGCCAAAGGCGACAGCGCGCAACGCATCCGTGACCAGCTTGTCGTACTGGGCGAATTTCGCTCCCGGCGGACGCGGCTGGCCCCATTCCTGAAGCTGGTCGACGAAGACTTTCATCGGATAGCCGTTGTAGACCTCGAAGCGGGGGAACAGGCTCTTCAGGGTCGGCAGGTTGCCGCGCTGGCTGACGTTCATGTAGGCGTATTCACCCCACGACATGTCGACCACGAATTTCGCGGCGACATCGGGGTTGCGCGAGCGCGCGGCCACACCGATCGTCGTCGATCCCGTATGGACGATGGGTGTCTTGAAATGAGGAATCGGCGTGATCCCCCAGTCGAACTTGGGATCCTTGAGCAGGGCGTTCCCGGCAGCCGGCGTATCGATGTAGAAGCAGGCCTTGCCGTCGAAGAACGCATTGGGAATGCCGACCTTGGGTGCAACGCCCTCGGAGTTGAAGAGCGACCGGTAGAAGGTAAGGGCCCCAACGGCTTCGGGCGTGTTGAGGTAGCCTGTGACCGATTTTCCATCGGGCGATAACGCCCAGAAGGTCTTGTAGGCGCTACTCGATGGGTCGGCGTTCGGATCGCCGGCCGAGCGCTGGTAGATCAGGTCCTGATAGACCAGGCCGGGCTGGCCGTTGCCGAAGCGCGTCGGGCCAAGCCCCCAGACGGTGGGCGAGCTGGCCGGGCCCTGTTGACAGGCCTTGAAGGCTTCCAGCGCCTCGGCCCAGGTCCAGGCCTTCTCCAGGGTCTGCGGCGGCTTTATGCCTGCGGCCTCCAAGAGCGTCTTGTTGTAGTACATTGCGACGGTGGTCTGTTCGATGCCCGGCGAGTAGACCTCGCCCTCGTAGCTGTGTTCGGTCTTCGTCGCCGGCAGGATGTCCTCGTCCCAGCCTTCCGGCAGGTACTTTGTCAGCGGCAAGAGGATCCCGGATGCGGCATAGGATTGCGTGTTCGGCCCATCGTAGACCAGGATATCCGGCGGGTTGGAGCTTGCCGCCTGGACGGAGATCGTGTCGGCGAGCTGGGCAAACGGAACCTCGTTGATCTCGAACTGGACGCACGGGTTCTCCTTCTGCCAGCCCTCCATGGGCGCCGGATAGGGATAGTTTCCGGGTGTGCGAAGGATCCGGAGCGTTACCGTCTCGCCGGTGCAGGCGACCGCGTCCTGAGCGTGGGCCACGCTCGAGCTGCCGAGCGCCGTCGCAGCCAGCAGGCCGGCCAGGAGCAGATTGCGGGTCTTCATCAGCTGTTCTCCTTGTTCTTGTTGATCGTCGCAGGTTTGTCCGGCTGCAGGCTCTTCTAGAGGGCGCGCCCGGTTGCCGGGTCGAAGATCGAGATGCGGTCGAAGGCGATGCGGAGCTTCTGTTGTTCGCCTTCACCGGATGCGTGCTCGGGCGGCAACATGGCCGAACAGGCGACGCCCGCGAACGTGAAATGGACGAGAGTGGTCGGGCCGAGCAGTTCCGCCATATCGACCGTGACCGTAAGCGCGGGCGCCGCGTCGACAACGAAGTGTTCCGGCCGAACGCCGATTTCCACCGGCTGCCCGAGGCGCTTTGCCAGCCCCTCGGCCTTCGCCGCGGGAGCGGGGAGGATCGCTTCGTCGAGTTTCAGCGCCACGCCGTCGTCCGACATGACAACTTCGGCGGGCAGGAAATTCATGGTCGGGCTGCCGATGAAGCCGGCGACGAACCGCGTTGCTGGCCGCTCGTAGAGTTCCTGCGGCGTACCCTGCTGCTCGATCTTGCCGCGATGCAGCACGACGACGCGATCGGCCAGCGTCATCGCCTCGACCTGATCGTGCGTGACATAGATCGTCGTGGCCTTCAGCCGCTTGTGGAGGCGGCGGATTTCCGCCCGCATCTGGCCACGCAGCTTGGCATCAAGGTTCGAGAGTGGCTCATCGAAGAGGAAGACCGCCGGATCGCGCACCATGGCGCGGCCCATCGCCACGCGCTGTCGCTGGCCGCCCGACAGTTGCCTCGGCCGACGGTCGAGCAGGACGCCGATGTCGAGCACTTCGGCCGCCGCTTCGACGCGGCGACGGATTTCCACCTTTTCCATGCCTGCAAGCCGAAGGCCGAAGCTCATGTTCTGCGCCACGGTCATATGCGGGTAGAGCGCATAGTTCTGGAAGACCATGGCGATATCGCGCTCGCGTGGCTCCAGTTCGTCGACACGCCGATCGCCGATCCAGATCTGTCCGTCAGAGAGTTCCTCGAGACCGGCGATCATGCGCAACGTCGTCGACTTGCCGCAACCCGACGGGCCGACGAGCACGACGAACTCGCCACTGCGGATATCAAGGCTGAGGTCCTCTATCGTATTGGCTGAGGCGTTCTCGTAGGTTTTTCCCACATGTTTGAGGGAGACGTCTGCCATGGGAATCTTCCTGAGCGTCCATTCACAAGCCGACCCGAAGGCCTGCGGCGACTTTGCTGGCATTTTCGTATTCATGCAATAGCATCACGTATACAAAAAATGGAAACTTGCGATATTTGCTATGAATGCCAAATTATGAGGCGATATGCCTACGCCTTGTGCCCGCCTGCTGGGCAAAGGCGGAAAATAAGCCGCCTTCCCATGTAAAAAATGAAAAACATTCGCTGTCACAGCGGAAAAGTATGGACACTACGAAAAATTTACGTATGCAGGAATTAGATATATGTATTCAGACAGGAGATGCAGGTGGAACTCAATCTGGCTGGAAAGACGGCGCTGATTACCGGGGCCTCTCAAGGTATCGGTCACGCCATCGCCAAGGTGCTGGCAGCGGAGGGGTGCCATCTTCACCTCGCCGCGCGCAACCGCACCGCCATGGAAGAACTGAAGAAGGAGCTCGCCGTCTATCCGGTCGAGGTCACCGTCCATGAGGCGGACCTCGGCACGACGGAAGCGATGGTCGCACTGGACAAGGCGTGCGGCGACTACGACATCCTCATGAACAATGCCGGCGACATCCCGGCTGGGTCAATCGAGGACGTCACCGACGAATCGATCCGTCGCGGCTTCGATCTCAAGGTCTTCGGCTACATCACGCTCTCCCGCGAGTTCTGGAAGCGGCGGAAGGGCAAGGGCGGCGTCATCATCAACGTCATCGGCAATTCCGGCGAAAACTGGGATGCTGCATACTTCGCGGGCTCGACCGGCAATGCCGCATTGATGAGCTTCACCAAGGCGCTTGGCGGACGCAGCATGGACGAGGGCATTCGTGTCGTCGGCGTGAACCCTGGTCCCGTCGACACGCCGCGCATGTTCAAGATCATGAAGCGCAAGGCGATCGACATGCTGGGCGATGAATCGCGCTGGGAAGAACTCTACGACAAGTATCCGGGCAAGCGTCCGGCGACGGCCGAAGAGGTTGCCGATCTCTGCGTTTTCCTCGCCTCGCCGAAGGCAGGCTACATCAGCGGCACGGTCGTCACGATCGATGGCGGTATCGCCGCCCGCGGCTCGGTGATCTGATCGCCATGGCCGACGCACGCACCCGCAACCGCTATTTCGACGACCTTTTCTCCACGCCGGACCTGGCGTGGATGGGCCAAAACACCAACCACGTCCCCGCGCATCCGGCCATCGTCGAGGCGATGGTCAGGTCGGTGGAAGCCGGTGAGTTCAACGCCTATGCGCCGCCGATGGGCTTCGAGGCGCTGCGAAGCGCCATCGTCGCCGATCTCGGCGTGAACGTCGGCGAGGCGCTCGTCACCGAGGGCGGCGTCAATGCGCTCGCCATGATTTGCAAGGCGCGCGCCAAGCCCGGCACGACACTGGTTACCACCGATCCAACCTGGAAATGGCCGTGCATGTTCGCCGAGCAGGCCGGCGCCGAGGTGATCCAGATCCCGATCTACGATCCAGCGACAAACTACAAGCTGACGCCGGAAGCGCTTCGTGCCGCCATCGACGAGCGTTGCGCGCTTATCTACATCGTCGATCCGAACAATCCGCTCGGCATCCGCTACGAGCGGGAGGAAATCGAAGCCTTCGCCGAGATTGCCCGCTCGGTCGGCGCGCTTATGATCCATGACTGCACCTATCGCGACTTCGCCGACGGCCACACGCCGGTGCTGCAGGTGGCGCCGGAGGGCACCGTTGTCTCGCTCAGCTTCTCGAAGTGGCTGGGTCTGGCCGGCATGCGCATCGGCGCCCTGGTAGCCGAACCGAAGCTGGTGGACGAATTCTCGGCCGCCTCGACCTCGGTCCTTGGTGCCTCCGTGGTCGCCCAACGTGCCGCCATGGCGGGCCTCTCGGTCAAGCCGGAATGGATGCAGGAGGTTCGTCGCCTCGATCGCGCCAACAAGGCGATGATTGTCGATGCCGCGCGGAATGCCGGTCTCTCGGTACCGATTCCGATATCGCACGGCAATTTCCTGGTGCTCGAGACCGCCGCGACCGGGGTGTCTCCGGAAGCGATCGTCGAGGCCGCTCGCCGCGAGGGCGTGATGATCCGGCAGGGCCGCTATCACACCGCCGCCTTCGGCGACCGTTTCATCAAGGTCTCGACCTCGGTGCCGGGCGCCTGGGCCGAGCGCTTCTGCGAAGGCCTGCCGCGCTACATCGAGACGGCGCGTACGCTCAACGACGTGCCGGCCCTGTTCTAGGGCCGGTATTGATACGACAACAGACCGAGAAAGAGGCTCCGCATGTATGCGACCGCGAGCGATGGCACGAAGCTCTACTACGAGACGGCTGGGGAGGGCTGCACGCCCATTCTCTTCGTCCACGAGTTCGGCGGCAACTACGATGCCTGGGAGCCGCAGATGAGCTTCTTCGCGCGCCGCCACCGCTGCATCACCTACGCGGCACGCGGCTATGCGCCGTCCGATATTCCCGATGACGTCGAGAAATATTCCCAGGCGATCGCGGCATCGGATGCGCTTGCCGTGCTCGATGCGCTCGGCATCGAGAAGGCGCATATCGTCGGCCTGTCAATGGGCGGCTTTGCGACGCTGCATTTTGGCCTGCGCTATCCCGAACGTGCTCTGTCGCTGACGATTGCGGGTGCGGGCTACGGCACGGAACGGGAAACAGCCGACTATTTCCGAAATACCTCGCTGAAGGTGGCGGAGAATTTCGAAAAAGACCCGGCCGGCTTCTCGAAGATCTATGCGCTCGGCGCAAGCCGCGTGCAGTTCCAGAACAAGGACCCGCGCGGCTGGGCGGCCTTCGCCGAACGGCTTTCGCGCCATTCGGCGATCGGTGCCGCCAACACCATGCGCGGCGTTCAGTGCCGTCGCCCGTCTTTCTGGGACCTCGAGGAGGAGCTGAAGCGCATGACCGTGCCGACGCTCGTAATGACCGGCGACGAGGATGACCACTGCCTGCAGCCGTCGATCTATCTCAAGAAGATGCTGCCCGCCGCTGGCCTCGCGATCCTGCCGAAGACCGGCCACACGCTGAACCTCGAAGAGCCGGCGCTCTTCAATGCGCTCGTCGCCGATTTCATCGCGCAGGCCGAGCAGGGTGCCTGGAAGGTGCGTGATCCGCGCGCCGATCCCGGCCAGGTCATGCGGACGGAGTAAGGACATGGCGCTGCCGAGGATTTCCGCCGACCGGCTCTGGCAGCGCCTGATGGCGCTCGGCGAAGACGGCGCGCTGCCCGGCGGCGGCGTCAACCGGCAGGCGCTATCGGCGGAAGAAGTCCTCGCCTGGCGCCGCATCATCGGCTGGGGCGCCGAAGCCGGCCTCAAGCCCTCGACCGATCCTGCCGGAAACCTCTTTCTGACGCTGGAAGGTTCTGCTCCCCACCTGACGCCCGTCGTCGCCGGCAGTCATATCGACAGCCAGCCGACGGGCGGTCTTTTTGACGGAGCCTTCGGCACGCTTGCCGCACTTGAAGCGGTCACCGCCATCGCCGAAGCCGGGCTTAGGCCCGAACGTTCGGTCGTCGTCGTTGGCTGGATGAACGAGGAGGGAAGCCGTTTCGCACCGGGCATGATGGGCTCGGAGCTCTTTGCCGGCCTGCGCCCGCTTGACGCGGTCCTGGCGGTCCGCGACGCCGACGGCATAAGCGTCGGCGAAGCGCTGAAAGCGCTTCACGATTCCTTCCCCGATGTCGAGCATCGGCCGCTGGGCTTTCCGGTCCACGCATATATCGAACCGCATATCGAGCAGGCGGACAAGCTGGAAGCCGACGGCGCTGTGATCGGCGTCGTCACCGGCATCCAGGGCAAGAAGACCTTCGAGATCACGCTTTCCGGGCGCGAGGCCCATGCCGGCACGGAGCCGATGGCACAGCGGCGGGATGCGGTGAAAGCCTTCGCGGAGATCGCCTCGCGCATGCACGCCGCCATGGCTGGCGACCTCGTGGTGAAGTTCACCATCGGCCGCGTCGTGGTCGAGCCGAATGCGCCCTCCGTCGTGCCGGCCAGGGTGACGTTCCGCGTCGACCTGCGCCATCCCGACAACGCCACGCTGAATGCCTTCGCCGCGCGGATCGAGGAAATCGCGAAGGCAGGCGCGGGCGCCTGCGCCATCGATATCCGTCGCCTCGTCGATGCGCCATCGAACGGTTTCGATCCCGGCCTTCAAGAGGCGATCCGCACCTCGGCCGACAGGCACGGCCTTGTTCACCTCGGCCTTCTTTCCGCCGCCGGCCATGACGCGCGACAGATGGCGCCGCTCACCCGCACAGCGATGATCTTCATTCCGTGCCGCGGCGGCGTCAGCCATCATCCCGACGAATGGGCCGAGCCCGCCCATGTCGCCGCCGGTGCCACCGTTCTTCTCGACCTCCTCATGCGGGAGGCGGGCGTTTTGTCGAACCAAGGAGATGAAAGATGAGCACTGCCAACGACATGGCGGAAATGCCGGTCCAACTGCCGCGTGATCCCGCAAGCGCGGCACAGGCGCGCAGCCGCTATTTCAACTCCGGCAACGCCTTCAATATCAAGCTGCCGCCGGTGCCGGGGCACATCTTCATCGACGAGCCGGCCAAGGCGATGAAGTCGGATGTAACCGGCTTCATCAATTGCGACCAGTCCGACCGGATGCAGTGCGCCTTCCCGGCGACGACGCCCCTGATGCTGGCACGCTACGCCGTCGTCAAAGCGGGCGAGACGCTCGACACGACGCTGCCGAACACCGCGTCGATCTGGTACGTCATCAAGGGAAGCGCCGATCTTACCGTTGGCGGCGAAGGCGCCGCCCTTGGCAAGGCAGATGTGTTCCTGCTGCCGGGTGGCGTAGCGTCCTCCATCACCGCCAGGGAAGACAGCGTCTTCTGGGCCGTCGGCAACGATCCACAGCTCATGTTCGATGCGTCGGCACCGGCTACAGGGGCAGAAGCCGCGGTGCAGTTCGTCCACTATCCGGCCGACGAGATCGTCCACCAGCTCGATGTCGTCTACAGCCGCAATGCCAATGAGGGCACGTCCGGCCACGCGCTGATCTTCTCCGCCGAGAAGACGGAGGCCGCACGCAACATCACCCCGACGATGACGTTGTCGCTCAACACGTTGAAGCCCAACAGCGAGCAGCCGCCGCACAAGCACAATTCGGCTGCCATCACGCTGGTCGTCGCGGGCGAGCCGGCCTACTCGATGGTTGCCGATCAGAAATGCGACTGGTCGCCCTGGGCGACGCTTGTCACGCCGCCTGCGGCCAAGCACAGCCACCACAACGATGGCAATACCCGCGCCGAGTTTCTGATCGTGCAGGACGGCGGGCTGTACTACCATGCCCGCACGATGGGCTTCGAGTTCTACTGATGCGGCTCATCATCGATACGGATACGGCGGGCGACGACACCTACTCGCTGCTTCTGGCGATGCGGACGCCCGGCTCGACCCTCGAAGCGGTGACGGTCTGCGTCGGCAACGTGCCGTTCGACCAGCAGGTCGAAAACGCGCTGGCGACGATCGAGGCGGCTGGCTTCTCCGGGAGGGTTCCGGTTTATTGCGGCGCGCGGCGCCCCATGGTCAAGCCATGGGAGGCCTCGACCATGCACGGTAACGACGGCATGAGCGGCGCCAACTTTCCCATCGCCCGCCAACGTCCGGAGACCATGCACGCCGTCGACGCGATCATCGAGCGCGTGATGGCGGAGCCGGGTGAAATCGACATCCTTGCGCAGGCGCCGCTTACCAACATCGCACTGGCCGTGATGAAGGAGCCGCGCATCGCCCAGGCGGTGCGCCATCTCTGGATCATGGGCGGCACGGACAATTCCGTCGGCAACATCACCCCTTGCGCGGAATACAACTTCTTCATCGATCCGGAGGCGGCGCGGATCGTCTTCGAGGCGGGCTTCAACATCACGCTGTCGACCTGGACGCTGACGCTGAAATCCAGCGTCTTCGAGACGGAACAGCTCGATGAGATCTTCGCGATGAAGACGCCGCTGTCGGAGTTCTACCGCAAGGTTTCCGCCGTGCCGCGGCAAATGGCGCAGGCCCGTTACGGCCGCCCCATGAGCACGCATCCGGATTCTCTCACCTGCGCCTGCGCGCTCAACCCGGCCCTCATCGAAGCTTCGCGCGAGGCCGTCGTGCGGATCGAGACCGCCGGCGAGATCACGCGCGGCTTTTCCGCAATCCATCCGCCGGCGCTCGGAAACCGCTGGCCGGACTACACGGTCAACGCGCGCGTCATAGAGCGCGCCTCGAACGATGGCTTCTTCCGGATGATGAAGCAGGCGCTCGCGTAAGGCGTCCTGCCGAAAGGTGGAGAGACCGGCGCCACGTCCATCGCCGGCCTTTTCATGACGGTGGCAAGCCGCGGGGAGATGCCGGTCGCCGCCGGCGGTGGGTGCCTCAAAATCGACCATTGAATGCACAATAAATAGAACTTTTTGCACGCAGGAAATTTGATAATGTATGCAAAATTCTATTTTATGGATTCATAATGCCGCAGCGACGTTTGCCGCATCGTCAAAGTCGGTGAGAATGAGCCGAAAATGGGAAAGAAAGGCAAAATTACATCAATCTCGCGGCAGCTATCAGTTTGGCATGCAGCTTGCATGTATCCCTGTAGACAAAAACTGCATACGTAAGGATCTTTGCGATGACGGAGGCAAGCCATGACATTGGTTGACAGGGATTTCCAGGGTGCCGCCGGCGATGCGGGCACAAAGGATCTCGCCTCCGTGCAGGATACCGCCGGAGCAGAACGCCCGCTCATCGAACTGCGGCAGGTCTCGAAGACCTTCGGTACCGTGAAAGCGCTCCAGGACCTGGAGGTCTCCATTCGCCCGGGCGAACTAGTGACCGTTGTTGGCCCGTCAGGCTGCGGCAAGAGCACGCTCTTCAACATTCTCGCAGGCTTGGAGGAGCCCGATCCGGGCAACATCCTGCGGCTCAAGGGCGTCAGCTCCGCGGCCTCCGACCTGCTCGGAAAGGTCTCGTTCATGCCGCAACGCGACCTCCTTCTGCCGTGGCGCAACGTTATCGACAACGCGATCCTCGCGCTGGAGATCGAGGGCATGCCACGTGCCGAGGCGCGTAAGCTGGCAATGGACATGCTGCCCGAATTCGGCCTTGCCGGCTTCGAGGCCCAATATCCCAACCAGCTTTCGGGCGGCATGCGCCAGCGCGTGGCGCTGATGCGTACCTTCCTCTTCAAGCGCGACCTGATGCTGCTCGACGAGCCCTTCGGTGCGCTCGACGCGTTGACGCGCACGATGATGCAGCGTTGGCTGCTCGACGTCTGGCAAAAGCACAAGCGCACGGTCCTCTTCATCACCCATGATGTCGACGAGGCGATTTTCCTCGGCGACCGGGTACTGGTGATGACGGCCCGGCCCGGCCGCATCAAGCTCGAGCAGGTGGTCGAACTGCCGCGCCCACGCAAGGCCAACATCGTGACCTCTCTCGAGTTCATTTCCCTGAAGAAGACCCTGCTCGAGGCGATCGAGGAGGAAAGCATGAAATCCTTCCAGGTCGCCGGACATTGATAGAGACGAGGAGCTGACATGACCGACCATTATTCGGGCCGCCCCGCCCACATTTCCGAAAGCGAATGGAGGGCGCGTGTCGATCTCGCCGCCTGCTATCGCATGGTCGCGCGGCTCGGCATGGACGATTTGATCTACAATCACATTTCCATGCGGATACCCGGCCACGAGGACCAGTTCCTGCTTAACCCCTACGGCTTCCTCTTTGAGGAAATCACCGCATCGAGCCTGGTGCGCATCGATACTCAAGGCAACAAGCTCGACGACACGCCCTATACCGTCAATAAGGCCGCATTCGTCATCCACGGGGCAATCCACAAGTCGAGCCACGACGCAGTCTGCGTGCTGCACACCCATTCCGACGCGAGCGTTGCCATCTCCTGCCAGGAGGACGGCCTGCTACCGCTCAGCCAGTTCGCCATGCGCTTCTACAAGCGCCAGGCGTTTCACGACTACGAAGGCGTGGCGATCGACCTTGACGAACAGGCGCGGATCATCAGCCACCTGGGCGACAACAGGGTGATGCTGATGCGCAATCACGGCATCCTGACCGTCGGCCGCACGCCGGGCGAAGCCTTCATGTTGCTCTAC
Organism: Mycoplana rhizolycopersici; assembly: GCF_013378445.1. Lineage (GTDB taxonomy): Bacteria > Pseudomonadota > Alphaproteobacteria > Rhizobiales > Rhizobiaceae > Mycoplana > Mycoplana rhizolycopersici. Next base: position 67,025 of record NZ_JABXYK010000010.1, on the reverse strand, counting down.
TATTTCGAACGCGCCGCACGCATCCAGCTCGACCTCCAGGCGGCAACCGCCTCCGGTACGAAGCTCGTCGTGCCGCCGCACGAGGTCTGCGAGAAGGCCGCGCGGCAGTTCTGGGAAAGCAAGGGCGACATTCTCATTGCCGGCGAACGGGAGTGGCCGGCCTTCCTGCGACAGCTCGACCGGGAGGGCGCGGACTACCGGCAATGATGCCCGGTGGAGGAAATCGATAACGACGAAAACCAACAGAGAGGTTCCATGTTCAGACGACGTACGTTATTCGCGGCCTTCGCTGCCGCCGCCTTCAGCCTCCAGGGGCTTTCTCCGGCCAGCGCACAGGATCTGGTCAATGCCAGCCTTCGCCTGAAATGGCTGACCCAGGCTCAGTTTGCCGGCTTCTATGTCGCCCTTGAAAAAGGCTACTACAAGGAAGAGGGGATCAACCTCACCATCAACCCCGGCGGCCCGAACCTTCTGACCGAAAATCTGGTAGCGACCGGTGCCGACACATTCGGCCTCTCCGGCGGCACGGACAGCGTGTTCGCCGCGCGCGACAAGGGCCTGCCAATCGTCTGCATCGGCGTTGCGCATCAGGTTACGCCCTTCGTCTTCGTCTCTCACAAGGACGGTGCGGTCCAGTCGGTCGCCGACTTCAAGGGCAAGACGGCCACCACATGGTTCACCGGCGCCAACCACGTGCTGTCGGCGATGCTCTCCAAGGCCGGAACCAGTCCGTCCGACGTCGACATCCAGCCGCAACAGGTCTCCGTTACCCCGTTCGTCGACAAGCAGGTCGATATCGTCACGGCCACCCGCTACAACGAACTCTACGTCATCAACGAGCGCGTCGGTAAGGACAATCTCAACCTCTTCGTGCCGGAAGACAGCGGTGTCTCCTTCCCCCGCGACACGCTGATCGTCTCGGAACAGACGGCGACCGAAAAGCCCGAACTCGTCACGAAGTTCCTGCGCGCCAGCGTCAAGGGATGGAAGGAAGCCTTCGCCAACGAGGCAGAAGCGATCGACATCATCATGAAGATCTCGCCGACGCTCAACCGCGCCCAGCAGGAATTCATGTTGAAGGAAGTCAAGACGCTGATGACGGCCGGCAAGGCATCGACGGACGGGCTCTTCTCCATCGACAAGGATGCGGTCGGCTCGGCCAACAAGCTGCTCGCCGAATATGGCGTGATCTCCAAGCCGGTCGATCTGGATGCCGCATTCAATGCCAGCTTCATCGAGAGCATTCCCGCCGAGGAAAGGCGCCTATGAGCGGCACAGCTACCCTTGCTGCCAACCTGCCCGTCGTATCGACGGGCAGGATCGGTGTCGTTCTCAGGCCGGTTCTCTGGCTTCTGCTTGCGCTCGTCGTCGTCGAGGCGGTGGTCGTCGTGTTCGGAATCCGCACCTACTACCTGCCGCGCCCGAGCGTGATCGCGTCGACCATTATGGCCACGCCCGGCGCCTACCTCGCAGGTCTTTGGCGAACCTTCCTTGAAACGGCGCTCGGCTTCGTCGCCGGCAGCATGTTCGGCGTCGTCATGGCTGTCGTCTTCCACCGCTGGCAGACGCTGCGGGAACTGTTTTTTCCACTCTTCATCGTTTCTCAGACCATACCCGTCATCGCCTTCGGCGCCGTTGTCGTCCTCTGGTTCGGCAATACGCTGTTCGCCAAGGCCGTGATCTCCTTCTACATCAGCTTCCTGCCGGTGACCGTGAACACGATGCTCGGCTTTTCCGCCGTCGATCCGCGCCAGGTGCAACTCATGCGCAGTTTCGGCGCCTCAGATGCGCAGATCCTCCGCCGGCTCTACCTGCCTGCCGCGCTGCCGCAGCTCTTCGTCGCGCTGAAGCTCGCCTCCTCGCTTGCTCTCGTCGGTGCCATCGTCGGCGAATGGTTCGGCGACACCACCGGCCTCGGCGTGCTTCTCCTCCAGGCCATGTACAACGAAAACGTCGCGGGCATCTGGGCCACCATCGTCGTCTCCGCCTGCCTCGGCATGGGCCTCTATGGCGCGGTTTCCTACGCCGAGCGCAGGATCGTCTTCTGGGGAGGCGAGCAATGAGCGCGTCCGTTTCGTCCGACAGCCTTCGGCAGTTTTCCCGCGGAATCGCCGGCGCGCTTCTCGTCGCTGCCGTCTGGGAGCTCTGCGCGCGCGGCCTCGATCTGCCGGCCTATGTTCTTCCCTCCGTCAGCAGCATCCTGGCGGGGTTGGCGAGCGATGCCGGTTCTCTCCTGGCCGCCGCCCGCTTCACCGCCGCAGAATCGTTCACGGGCTATGCGATCGGCTGCCTTGCCGGCATGACTGCGGCGGTGCTCGTCACCATGATCCCGAGTGCGCGCTCCGTCGTGGTGCCGCTGGCAACCGCGATCAACTCGGTGCCGGTCGTCGCCTATTCGCCGCTGGTTCTCCTGTGGTTCGGCATCGGCATGGCCTCGAAGATCGTCATGGTGGCGATCGCCGTTTCCTTCACCATCTTCCTCAGCACGATCGCCGGCCTTGACCGCGTCGATCGCAAGTCGGTCGATCTCATCCGGTCCTTTGGGGCAGACCGGTTCACAGTCCTGTGGCGGCTGCGCCTGCCGACGGCGCTGCCGCTCGTGATCGCGGGGATGCGGGTCTCTACCGTACGCAGCGTCATCGTCGCCATCGTGACGGAGATGCTCGGCGCCTATGGCGGGCTCGGCTGGGTGATCTACCAGGCGGTGCTACAGGTCGATTTCGTGAAGGTCTGGGCCGCCATCATCGTGGCGTCCGCCATCAGCCTCGCCTTCTTCGGCGCCATCAGCTTTGTCGAGCGCCGTTACGTCTTCTGGAGATGAAATAGCATGACACGCAAGATCCATTTCGGCCTCTTCCTGCTCGGAACCGGCAGCCACGTCGCGGGTTGGCGCGTACCCGGCGCGATGGACAGTTTCCAGGACATAGAGATGGTCCGGCAGATCGCGGCAGAGGCCGAGCGCGGCCTGTTCGACCTCATCTTCATGGGAGACAATCTCAACGCCGACCCGGCAGCTCATCCTTCCTACACCGCCCGGCTGGAACCGCTCACGCTGCTTTCGGCCGTCGCCGGTGCGACAAAGCACATCGGGCTCGGGGCCACGGTGTCGACCACCTATTCGGATCCCTTCACCGTCGCACGGCTCTTCGCCTCGCTCGATCACATCAGTGGCGGCCGTGCGGCCTGGAATGCGGTGACGACGGCCAACCCGGCAGCCGCGGCCAACTTCGGCACTCTTCACCCAGACCATTCCAAGCGCTACGAGATCGCCGAAGAGTTCCTGACCGTCGTGCGCGGCCTGTGGGATTGCTGGGCCGACGACGCGATCGTGGCCGACCGGGAGACCGGCATTTACATCGATCCCGCGAAGGTGCGCCCGCTCGACCACGAGGGTAAGCATTTCAAGGTCAAGGGCCCGCTTAACATCGGCCGGTCGCCGCAGGGTCAGCCGGTCGTCCTCCAGGCTGGCGGATCTGGCCCTGGCCAGGAACTGGCGGCGAAATCGGCCGACGTCGTCTTCTCCGTCACCCAGGATCTGGACGAAGCACGCGCCTTTTACCGGTCGGTCAAGGACAGGCTTGCAAAATACGGGCGCAGCGAGGACTCCATGGTCGTGCTGCCCGGCGTGATGCCGATCGTCGGACGGACGGAACGCGAAGCGCACGACAAGCTCGCGGAACTCCAGGGTTTCATCAGCGAAACGAATGCACTGTCGCTGCTCAGTGACCGGTTCGGGGTAGACATGAGCGCCTATGACCTCGACGGCCCGGTCCCCGCTGATCTCGTGCCCTCCGACAACTACCATGCCTTTGCGAAAGTCATGCTCGACAAGGCGAAGCGCGAAAACATGAGACTGCGCGACGTCTACAATCTCATGGCGGCCGCGCGCGGCCACTGGGTGCTGTGTGGCACGCCGGAATACGTGGCAGGCACGCTGGAAACCTGGTTTGCGACGGGTGCCGCCGACGGCTTCAACATCATGCCGTCCCATTTCCCCTCGGGCCTGACGGATTTCGTCGATCTCGTCGTGCCAATCCTGCAGGAGCGCGGCCTCTACCGGACCGAATACGAAGGCAAGACGCTACGCGACCGCATGGGCCTGGAACGCCCGGCACGGGCTTGAGGGGATGCGCAGGTGGGTATGATGATGCATGACTTCCAGACCGTGGAAAGCACGGATTTTCGCAACGGCATGTCCCGCCTCGGGGCCGCGGTAAACATCGTCACGACCCGTGCGGCTGACGGACCCTTCGGCTTCACGGCGTCGGCCGTGTGCAGCGTGAGCGACGCACCCGCGACCTTGCTCGCCTGCATCAACCGGACGAGTTCCTGTTTCCCCGCCTTCGAGCGCGCTCGCTTCTTTTGCGTCAATACGCTTTCGCCCTCCCATGAGAGCCTGTCCAACCTGTTCGGCGGCAAGACTTCCATGGCCGAGCGCTTCTCGGCCGGACGATGGATGGAAGGCAAGACCGATGCGCCGGTGCTCGAGGATGCGCTGGTGAGCTTCGAATGCGAGCTTACGCGCGCCTTCGATGAAGGTACGCATCGCGTTCTGTTCGGCCGCGTCATCAGCGTCCGCAGGAGCGATCAGGAAGCCGCCTTGCTCTATTGCTCCCGCCGGTATGTTGCCTGGAACAATAGCCAGGTCTTGCACCGCTAACCCCGCCCGGGAGCCTTCAATTGCAGGCTGCCAGCGCGGGGCTTAACCGGGTCGGATTGCCGGCGCCTCTCAAGAGGCCAGAGGGCGCCACCAGGAAGGCGGCCGCTCTCGTCGTCGGGCGAGGCGGCTCTCGATGCAACCCGGCACAGGCCCGCCCGTCAGTCAACGTTTGCCGTCGCCTGGATGATGCGGTCGACGAGAACCTGGCTCGCAGTGGGAATGTAGCCGCCCTTGCGCGTGAAGATGCCGAAGTGCCGCTCCCATGTGATGTCGGGATACGCCAGCTCGACCAAGTTTTCCCCACCATTGGTGCGCGTCAGGTTCTGGCGTGAGGTGAAGCTTAGCAGGTCCGTGCGTGCGATCAGCTTCGGCATCAGTGGAAGGGAGTTGATTTCGACCTGCACCTGCGGCGGCGGCAGCGACAGACGTTCGAATGCCCGCTCCAGCCAGACGCGCAGCCCAACGCTCGACTGCGGCAGTATCCATTTGTATTCCTTCAATTCCTCCAGCGAAGCCGGCCGGCCGGCAAGCGGGTGATCGCGGCTCGCGACAATCACCACCTGATCCTTCATGATCGGCAGACAATCGAACTCATCGCTTTCATAAACCGGGCTGATGACGACATCGAGTTCGTCACGCCTGAGATTGTCCAACAGGAAATCGGTCATGCCCACCGTCAGCTTCAAGGTGACGTTCGGATTGGAACGCGTGAGATCGTTGAGGATGTCGGGCATCAGGAATTCGGTGATCGTCGCCACCACGCCGAGGCGCGCGTGTCCGCGCGAACCGTTCACGTAGTCATGAATCTCCCTTTGTGTCTCGTCGATCGACTGGATGATGGTGCGCGCCCTGCGGATGAGGACGTTGCCGACGGACGTCGGAACGATGAGGCGCCCCTTGCGCTGAAAGAGCTTCGTTCCGGTCTCCTCCTCCATGCGCATGATGCACTTCGTCAGCGCCGGCTGGGTGATGTTCAGGCGGGCCGAGGCGAGGCGCAGGTTGCCGCATTCGCTGATGGCGACAAGATATCTGAGGTCGCGTTCATTCAAAGAACCAATTCCTGTTGGTTATCGAATTTGGAAAATTATCCATTGGACGTCATCGATGTGTCCGCGATACTCCTTCCATCATGAGATTGCAAGCAGGGGCGGACGTCCGTGCTGGACCATGCCGAAGAGGAGTTCGGCAGCCACGCAGTCTCCCCCGTTTGATGGCTGGTTGGGAGGACCGCATGAACGCCCTGAAGAAGTTTTTCGCATCGACCGCTCTCGCTGTCTCTCTGTCCGCAGCCATGGCCGGCATGGTCGAGGCGGCCCAGTTGCGCATTGCAGGCGGCGTCGGCGTGCTCTTTGCACCCATTCACGTGATGAAGCAGGCCCAGTTGCTGGAGAAGCACGCAAAGGCGGCGGGGCAGGAGCTGACGCTGGATATGGTCAGCTTTCCGAGCGGCAGCGCGGTCACCGACGCACTCCTTTCCGGCAATGTCGACATTGTCGCAGCCGGAGTATCGAACGCGCTGCTTCTGTGGTCACGTACGAACGGTGACGTGAAGGCGGTTGCTGCAGTCAGCGGCACCAAGAGCGTCCTGATCAGCAAGGATCCGGACGTCAAGGCTCTCCAGGATTTCAAGGATACCAGCCGTATCTCCGTCACCTCGCTCAAGGTGTCCAACCAGGCGATCTACCTGCAGATGGCGCTCGACAAGGAGTTCGGCGATCCGACGAAGTTCGACCCCATGATGGTGCAGCTGGGGTTCGCCGACGGCGTGCAGTCGATGATGAACCCGCAGGGTCCGACCGATGCGATGTTCGCCGGCCCGCCATACTACCAGCAACTCCTGAAACATCCGAACATGCACGCGGTGCTGACGACGCTCGACGTTGCAGGTCCGACGACAAACCTGCTCGCCTTCACCACGACGGCCTATCACGACGCCAATCCGGAAGCGATCAAGGTGTTCCTCGCGGCGCTTGGCGAGGCGCAGGCCCTGATCAATTCCGATCCGGAGAAGGCGGCGGAACTCTATCTGGCATCGACCGGCGAGAAATTCACGCCCGAGGAACTGGCGGCGATATTCAAGGAGGAAGGCAACGTCTTCCAGTCGATGCCGCTTGGCGTCCACCAGACCGCCGCCTTCATGGCAAAGATCGGCCTCATCAAGACGAAGCCGGAAAGCTGGCGCGACTTTTTCTTTGCCGACCTGCAGTCGCTCGACGGCGCCGCGGCAGCAAACTGATGGCTGCGGCCGCCCTATGAGGAGGTTCCCATGAACGTCATGATGTCGTCACCGAAAACGCTTGTCGATGATGTCGCCGCATCCGAGCCCATACTCGATATTCGCGACGTCACGCTTCAGTATACCGCCGGGCACCTGTCCATTCTGGCGACCTACAAGGTCAGCGCCCAGGTTTTCGAGGCCGACCGCTTCGTCTTGCTGGGACCCTCCGGCTGCGGCAAGTCGAGCCTGCTGAAGTCGATCGGCGGATTCCACAAGCCGAGCGAAGGCGAGATCAGGCTCCGCGGCCGCAAGGTGACCGAGCCCGGCCCTGACCGCATGATGGTGTTCCAGGAATTCGATCAACTCCTTCCCTGGAAGACGGTCGTTCAGAACGTGACGTTTCCGCTCATGGAGTCCGGCAAGGTGAGGACGCGGAAGGAAGCCGAGGAACGGGCGCGCCACTATCTCGAAAAGGTCAACCTGACCAAGTTTGCGGACAATTATCCGCACATGCTGTCCGGTGGCATGAAGCAGCGCGTGGCAATCGCCCGCGGCATGGCGATGGAGCCGGACATCCTCTTGATGGACGAGCCCTTCGCCGCTCTCGATGCGCTGACTCGCGTCAAGATGCAGGACGAACTCCTGGAATTGTGGGACGACACGCATTTCACCGTGCTGTTCGTCACCCATTCTATCGCCGAGGCGATCAAGATTGGTAATCGCATCCTCCTCCTTTCGCCGCATCCGGGCCAGGTGAAGGCCGAACTCAACGGGCTCTGCCGGGCGGATGCCGCCGGCCCCAAGGGCAAGGCGCTCGAGCGCGACATCCACGACATGCTTTTTGCCGACAAGGCCAGCGAGGAGATCCGCCACCATGGCTGACGCGACCGCAACGCACCTTCATAATTTTCGCCCCGAGATTCGCCGCGAACCGGCAAGCGCCGAAGCTTTCGGGATCGTCGAGCGCAGGCTGACAGTCTGGGAGCAGCTCTACGGCTCAGGCCCGGTGCGCAAGGCCTTCATCCTTCTGGTGCTGGCCGCAATCTGGGAAGTATACGGCCGCAGCGTGGGAAATCCGTTGCTGTTTCCGACGTTCGGAGAAACGGCGTCCGCACTCGTTTCCGGCCTTGCGAGCGGTGATCTCCTGATGCGGGTGTGGGCTTCGCTGCAAGTGCTGCTCATCGGTTATGCCATCGGCATCGCCGCAGCCGCAGCGCTGACGGTGGTGGCGATCAGCACGAGGCTCGGCGAGGATGTCATGGTGACGCTGACCGCGATGTTCAGCCCGCTGCCGGCGATCGCGCTTCTGCCGCTGGCCCTCATCTGGTTCGGTCTCGGTGCGTCCAGCCTGGTTTTCGTCCTCGTCCATTCCGTGCTCTGGGCCGTGGCGCTGAACACTTTTTCCGGCTTCCAGTCGACGTCGCGCACGCTGCGCATGGTCGGGCGGAACTACGGCCTGAAGGGCTGGCGGTTCGTCAGCCGCATCCTCATCCCGGCAGCACTTCCGAGCATCGTCACCGGTCTCAAGATCGGCTGGGCGTTTGCGTGGCGCACGCTGATCGCCGCCGAAATGGTCTTCGGCGTCAGCTCGGGGCAGGGCGGCCTAGGCTGGTTCATCTTCCAGAGCAAGAACATGCTCGACATTCCGGCGGTATTCGCCGGGCTCCTCAGCGTCATCCTCATCGGCCTGTTCGTCGAGGGCGTGCTCTTCAAGTTGCTCGAAGACCGCACTGTCCGTCGATGGGCCATGCAATCCTAGTCCCTGCCGGCGGCAGGATCCCGTTTCCAGGAGGAATTGAAATGAACACCAACGTCGCACCAAAGGACATCACCGTGGAAGGCGGAGATCTCGTCGAAACGATCGCAGGCTACTTTCGCTCCGAGCATTGGCAGCAGGCGCTCGCCGTCCTCAGCATTGCGGACGAGCCGATCTACCATGCACATGTCTATGTCGAAACGCAGATCCACCCGCTCAGCCTGGAAGAGATCGTGAAGGGCTATTTCGCCAAGATCGGCCGGCCCGTCCACCGCAAGATCGAAATATTCACCTCGGGCCAGGTCGCCGATTCGGGTTCGATCCATGGCATCGAACCCAAGGGCATGCCGCACTTCGACCTGCTCTGGAAATATTCGCGGGACGCGCTTCTCGCACCGGCCCGCCGCGAACACAATGTGGAATACTGGGGCCAGAAATACATGGACCAGTTCTACACGAAGTATCCGTTCAAGAGCGAACTGAACGCGGATGAGAGCGCGGAACTCGACGCCTACTTCGAGAGCGCCGCCTTCCAGAAGTACTGCGAGCTCAACGAGCATCCCGATGTCGTCCATATCCATGCCAACGTCGAGACTTCGGCCCATCCGGACCTGATCAGGGCAGCGGCCCTGAAGGCCATGGCCAAGCGCGGCTGGGATATCGAGGAGGCGGTTCCGGTGGCGTTCCAGATGCGCGGACAGATGCACGGGAAGATCGTATTCCTCGGCCGCTCGCCCGAAAAGATCTTCGACATCGCCTGGGCCTTCAACCCCGCCGTCACGCTCATCCCGAGCACGCGGTACTGGTTGACCACCGAAAACCCGACCTACGACGCGCGCACCATGCACGAACTGCCGCTGCTGCTGAAGCGCGATCCCTACAGGCTGCTCTCCCTGCAGGAAGTCGAAGCGATCGTCGCGGCAATCTGATCACCCGAAGGGAACGATACATGACATCGGCACATTTTTCTTCCGCCGCCGGCCAGGGCGGGCGCGTCGTCGCCGCACGGATCCATCCCAACCGCGACGTCCTGCAGTCGATCGAGGAAGTCTGCATCGCGCATGGCATAAGCTGCGGACAGATCACCACGACCATCGGCAGCCTGAAGCGCGTCGCGCTGCACTATGTCAGCCGCGTCGAGCCTGACCCGAAGCTCGGCTATACCACGCAACTCATCATGGAGGGGCCGTTCAGCCTGCTGACGGGGCAAGGGCTGGTATCCCCCGGCGAGGCTCCGGGGCGCCTCAACATCCACTATCATGCCGTCATCAGCGGTGAAGGCGACGTCATCTATGGCGGCCATATCGAGCCTGGCACGATCACGCTCACCACGCTCGACCTGTTCGTGACGGAGGTTCACGGCGTCGACATCGTTCGCGGTCGCGATCCGGAGACGGGCGTCATCGTCACCACCATACAGGCGGCTGCTTGAGGAGGCATCCATGAAGGTTTTCATTACGCAACCCCTGGAGAAAGAGGCCGTCGCGCTCCTGGAGAACGCTGGCATCGAGGTCGCCTGCAGCGGCGTCAGCCGGCCGTTGACACGCAAGGAGTTCCTGGACGGGATCAGCGACGCGGACGGCGTCATCTTCGTCTGGCATACAGAAATTCTGGACAAGGAAGCGTTCGACCACGCGCCGAAGCTGAAGATTGCCGCCCGGCGTGGTGTCGGCTACGACAATATCGATATCGCCGAGGCGGAGCGGCGCGGTGTCGAGGTCACCGTGACCCCGGTTCACACGCACACGATCGCCGACCTCACCTTCGGTCTGATGATCAACGCTGCGCGCAAGCTTCACCATGCCGATGCGTTCGTCCGCTCCGGACAGTGGACGGAAGCTGGCACATGGGTCGCGCAGCGCTTCATGGGCTTTGACGTCTCCTACAAGACGATCGGCATCATCGGCTTCGGCAAGATCGGCAAGCACATGGCCAAGCGTGCCCGCGGCTTCGACATGGAAGTGCTCTACAACGACGTCATGCGCCAGCCAGACGCGGAGAAGGAACTGGGCGCCACCTTCGTGACGCTCGATGAACTCTACGCGCGCGCCGATTTCATCTCGATCAACTGCGCGCTGACGGATCAGACGCGCCGCATGATCGGACGCGAGGCGATCGCCAAGATGAAGGATACGGCGGTGATCGTCCTTTCCGCCCGCGGTGGCATCGTGGACGAAGAGGCGCTCTACGAAGCCCTGTCGACGGGGAAGCTGGGTGCAGCGGGACTGGACGTCTTCGAGGAAGAGCCGGTGTCTCCCGACAACCAATTGCTGAAGCTGGAGAATACCGCCTTTTCTCCCCATCTCGGTACGAGCGTCATGGAGACCCGCATACGCATGGCGACCACGGCCGCCGAGGATGTCATTCGCATTCTCAACGGGCAGCAGCCCCTTTATTCACTGCTTCGAAAGGCAAGCTGACCTTGCGGCTGCAAACACGATGAGCCGCGCGCCGTTGCAACGGGAGTGGTCAGGTCGATCTGGCCAAGAACACTCCTGCATCGAACGTGGCCCATCTGTCGCCTGCTGAACGCCGTTCCCTCTCACCCCGCGGGAAGGCGCCCGTTCGAGCGCCTCCCGCTTCGCGTCGTTGACGCCGAGGCGATCCTTCGGGCGCCGCCTAAATTTCCCGAACGCGCCCTTGTCCGGTTGAGGGCAACGCCGTACCTCTTCTTCAGATTCTGTTCGCTCGCACGGACTTGCCCCTTTTCGCGCTATTTTGGGATGTGGCGGGATGGGAACGGTCGCGACCGGCCGCGGCAATTGAAGAGGGAGGCTGCATGGCGCACAGCGGAAGACGCTTTGATCTGAGAAGCCGCACGCGCCAGGGGCACGAGCGCCTGGATGCGGCTGTCGGCGTACTTGCCACCCTTGCCGACTATCGCCGCTATGTCGCGTGTCTCGGCGCATTCCGGGCAGCCATGGACAGAGCTTTGCAGGATATCGCCTGGCCGGAAGGGTGGAACTGGCGGCCGACACGGATCGTAGACCAACTCGCGCAGGATGCGAAGGATCTGGGCCTGCCTGCGACACGCGATCGAAAGGCGGATGTCGAGCTGACCAATCTCAGCGCCTTGCTCGGCGCTCTCTACGTCCTCGAAGGCTCCACACTTGGTGCGCAGGTGCTGCGCCAACGGGCGGCCGCGCTCGGATTGGATGGAGACTTCGGCGCCCGTCATCTGGACCATATGTCGAATGACATAGCGCAGTGGCGGTCTTTTCTCCTACTCTTGGACGGTGCCCGCGATTTTGACATCGAACGTGCCGCCGCGTCCGCCAACGACGTCTTCGCCCTTGCGCTACGATGCTTTGAAAGTGAGCTTCTTGTCGAACACTGAAACCGTCAACCTCGACACCTGCGATCGCGAGCCGATTCATATTCCGGGGAGCATCCAGCCGCACGGTTGCCTCCTTGCCTGCGATATCCAACTGACGACGATCGGGCGCACGTCGGCGAACGCCTGCGAGGTGCTGGGTCACCAGGGAGAGTTACTGGGCCGCAAGATCAGCGATGTTCTGGGGCGCACGCTTGTGCATGACCTGCGAAACGCGCTTGCATCGGCTAACGCGGCCACGCGACCGGCACTCCTCATGGACGTATCGGTGGGGAAGGGCGTGTTCGATATCGCCATTCACCAGTACAAGTCGTCCGTGATCGTCGAGTTCGAGCCGGCTCCTGCTGTTGGGCAGCCGCTGCATATCGCGCGCGAGATGATCGGTCGTATCAGCGATATCACCGACGTCGATCAACTGGTGAAGCGGGCCTGCCGGATCGTCGCCGGCGCCACCGGCTATGACCGGGTGATGATCTACCGCTTCGAGCAGGATGGCTCTGGCAAGGTTGTCAGCGAAACGAAACGATCCGATCTCGAGAGCTTTCTCGGCCAGTATTTTCCGGCCAGCGACATACCCCAGCAAGCGCGCACGCTCTATCTCAAGAACACCATCCGGGTGATTTCCGATGCCGGCGGGGCGCGGGTTCCGGTCGAGCCGGTGCTCGATGCTTCGGGGGAGCCGCTGGACCTCAGTTTCGCCCACCTGCGCAGCGTCTCGCCGATCCACTGCGAATACCTGCGGAACATGGGCGTTGCCGCCTCCATGTCGATCTCCGTCATTCTCGACGGGCGCCTCTGGGGTCTGATTGCCTGCCATCACTACTCGCCGCGCGCCCTTCCAATGGCGCAACGCGTGGCGATGGAAGTGTTTGGCGAATTCTTTTCCCTTCATCTGAAGTCGCTGAAGGAGCGACGCCGCGTGGCGGCCGTCGCCGGCACCCGCGAGGCGCTCGACCGGTTTCTGATCCTCTCATCCCATCACGAGGATGTCGGCGAGCTCCTTCGCCAGAGCCTGCGCGAGTTCTCACGACTGCTGCCGAACGACGGTATCGGCATTATGTTCGACGGGAAATGGACGGCCGTGGGCACGACACCGCCGCAGGAAGGGATACCCGTTCTTCTCGACTTCATTCGCAGCGTCAGCGAGGGGCGCATCTGGGCAACCCACGCCCTGTCGCAGAAGGTGCCGGAGGCAGCAGCCTACAGCGACCGTGTTTCGGGGCTGCTTGCCATTCCGCTCTCCCAGACGGGCTCGGATTGCCTGCTGTTCTTCCGCAAGGAACTGATGCAGACGCTGGAGTGGGCCGGCAATCCGGAAAAGACCTACGAGACAGGCCCGCTTGGCGATCGTCTGACGCCGCGCAAGAGCTTTGCGATCTGGAAGGAAACGGTCAAGGCCCAGTCGCAATGCTGGAGTGAGGCGGATCGCGAGATCGCCGAAATCGCACGCATCGCGATCGTAGAAGTCGTTCTGCGGCACAACGAGTTGATGGCCGGCGAGCGCCGCAAGTCCGAGGTTCGCCAGCGCATGCTGAACCAGGAGCTGAACCATCGGGTGAAGAACATCCTGGCCGTCATCAAGTCGCTGGTGACCAGTCCACAAACGGAAAAAAACTCGCTGGAAGACTATGTGGCGACACTTCAGGGGCGCATCGAGGCGCTGTCCATCGCCCACGATCAGGTCGCGCGCGGCGACGGGGGCGGCATACTCGCCGATCTTCTGGAGGCCGAGCTTCAGCCCTACCGGACGACCCCTTCGACGGTCACTCTCGACGGCCCGTCGATTTGGCTCGACAGCCGCGCCTTCTCCGTGCTCGCCCTGGTTTTTCACGAACTGGCAACCAATGCCGCCAAGTACGGCGCGCTTTCGCTGCCGGGGGGACAACTGGAGATCTCCTGGACCATGGACGAAAGCAGCGGCTGCGAGATCCAATGGCGCGAGCGAAACGGTCCGCTGGTCACGGTCCCGTCGCGCAGCGGTTTCGGCAGCGCGCTTATCGAGCGCAGCGTACCCTACGATCTCAGCGGCGAGAGCGCGATCCGGTTCGTGCCGTCCGGCGTCGAGGCAACGTTCCGCATTCCGCCGCCGCACGTGAAGGCAGCGATGACAAAAGCGAAGAATTCCAAGCAGACTTCGGAGCCGGCAACGGCGACGCAGGGTGTGCTCAGGATTGCCGATCCGGCGGTCCTGATCGTCGAGGATCAGATGCTTATCGCGCTGGACCTGGAAACCATGCTGTCGGACGAAGGTCTTTCCAAGGTTGCGACAACCAGTTCCGTACGGCAGGCCCTGGCACAGATCGAAGCGGCTCCGCCAGATCTCGCCATTCTCGACATCAATCTCGGCACGACCAATTCCTTCGCAGTCGCCGACGAACTTCACAAAAGGGGAACGCCCTACGTGTTCGCAACGGGCTACGGCGAGGGTGCGGATTTGCCTGTCACCCATGCCGGAGTTCCGATCGTCCGCAAACCCTATACCCGTGGTGCGATCGTTGCGGCGCTCACCGCCGTCTTGAACGGACAGCGTTCAGGTGACTAGGCAGGGGATGCGGACGCTGGCGATCCATTGATCCGGTGTCCGCGTTCTCGCCGTGGCTCGGATCAATATATTCCCATCGGATATATTATGATGAAAAGTATGAAATTGATTTCATGTAAATCAGATCTACAAACAGGAAAGCCGCGTGGAGGACCCGGTCAATTTCCGTCAGAGCCTGTCGAGACAGAGCCGGATGCTCCATGCCCTGAAATGATCGAGGACGTTTAGGAGCGGTATTCCACTCCGATGCCGTCGTCGGCGATCTGGAGCACGCCTCTTGTCATATACGATCTTCATCACCGCGCCGTCCCTGCATCCCGATGGCGTCGCAATTCTGGAAGATGCCGGCTGCCGCCTGATTTATCTTGAAAAGGGAGGCGATGAGGCCGCCGTCGATCGCATCATGGGCGAGAACCCGGTCGACGCGGTAATTTCGCGCACCGTCAACCTTTCCGGCAAGGCGATCGCCAATTGCCAGACGCTGAAGGTCGTGTCCAAGCACGGCGTCGGGGTCAGCAATATCGACGTTGCAGCCGCGACCGCCCGGAATATTCCCGTCTTCGTCACGCCGGGCGCGAACGCCCAGTCTGTCGCAGAAATGGCGCTTGGCCTGCTTCTGGCCAGCGCACGCCGGATCGCCTGGATGGATCAGGAGATCAAATCGGGCCGTTGGTCGCGCGCGCAGGACGGCGTGGAGCTTCAGTGGCGCACGCTCGGCCTCGTCGGCTTCGGTCAGATCGGGCAACGCCTGGCGCGGGCTTGCCTGGCGCTCGGGATGAAAGTTGTCGCCTACGATCCGGGCTTCGGCCCGAATTCGCCGATCGACGGCGTACCGATGATGTCGTCGCTCGACGAACTGCTTCCGCTGAGTGACGTGCTGAGCCTGCACATACCCTTGACCGCGCAGACCCGCGGCCTGATCGGCCGCGACGCATTTGCCAAACTTCCCGACGATGCGATCCTCATCAATACGGCCCGGGGCGAGGTCGTTGACGAGGCTGCACTCATCGATGCCCTGCGGGAGGGAAAGCTCTATGCGGCCGGCCTCGATACGACCGCAGAGGAGCCCATTTCGCCCGGCAATCCGCTGCTGGCGTTTTCGAACGTGGTCCTGACACCGCATGTCGGCGGGTCGACGCCGGCGGCGCTGGCCGCGATGGCGCGGGGGGCTGCGGACAACGTGCTCGGGTTTCTTTCGGGCGCGCGGCCGCCACAGTCGGCCTGTGTGAACCCGGAAACCATGCAATCCATCAAAGAGTGAAACCAGTGAGTGGTGAAAAGCAGAATGAAGTCGTCTGGCCGGCAGGGTATCGGATCAATCCGCGCCATGACGACCTGCCGGCGGATCTTCTCGAAGCCTTCGGCAAAATCCCGGTCGCGGTCGCCGGCGACTGCATGGGCCGTTCGATCGGCACCATGGGCCTCAAGTCCTATCACGGCAACAAGATCATGTGCGGGCAGGCCGTCACCGTCCGCGTGCGGCCGGGGGACAACCTCATGGTCCACAAGGCCCTGATGATGGCGCAGGCCGGGGATGTGATCGTTATCGACGGCGGTGGCGATCTGACCCAGGCGGTGATCGGTGGCCTCATTCGCACGACGGCGCAAACCAAGAAACTCGGTGGCTTCGTCATCGACGGGGCGATCCGCGACCTCGCCGAATGGGCGGAGGGTGACATGCCGGTCTTCGCCCGTGGGCACACCCATCGCGGTCCCAGCAAGGAAGGCCCCGGGGAAATCAACGTGGCGGTGGCCGTGGGCGGCCTTGTCGTGCATCCCGGCGATCTGATCCTCGGCGATCTCGACGGCGTCATCGCCATTCGTGCACCGGATGCCGCTGCCCTTCTGCCAAAAACGCTCGCTCACCTCGAGCGGGAGGCGAAGATCCGGGAAACCAACCTCAAGGGCACCGCTGATCCGGAGCGCTTCGATGCGATCCTGAGGGCCAAGGGACTTCCGGTCTGACTCAGGTCAACCGTCGATCCGGTAAGCCGGCCGGCAGGGAGCGCATCGGCGATCGCGCTTCCCCGAATGCCGTCGGTCTCGCCACCTGCAAAGTCGCCAGCATCAAACCAGATTCGAAACGTTATTCCTCGTGGGTGTCACAACCTATGGGAGGAGGAATATTGTAGTGCTTGTCGCTCTCAGCTTCGCGATGTTCGCGTGCTTCATCTATCTGTTGATCAGCGGTCGCATGTCGGCCACGACGGTGCTGATCCTCGTGCCCACAGTGTTCGCGCTGATCGGCGGTTTCGCTCCCGACATGGGCGACATGGTCGTGAAGGGCATAAAGACCATCGCACCAACCGGTGTCCTTCTGATCTTCGCGATGATGTATTTCATGGTGATGACCGATGCCGGCATGTTCGATCCGATCGTCAAGCGTATCGTCGGCGCGGTCGGCGGGGATCCGGTCAAGATCTTCATCGGAACGGTCGCGCTCGGCTATATCGTCGCGCTCGACGGCGACGGCGCGACGGTCTACATGATCACGCTGTCGGCATTCATGCCGCTCTACCGCAGGCTCGGACTGTCGCTTCCGATGGTGGCCTGTCTTCTCCTGCAGTGCACGGGCATCGGCAATCTCCTTCCTTGGGGCGGCCCGACCGCCCGAGCTGCCGCGGCCATGAAGGTGGAGATGAGCGAAGTGTTCACGCCTCTCATCCTGCCTCTTCTTGCCTGTGTCGCCTGGGCTTTCTTCATGGCCTGGATCTTCGGCATGCGCGAACGCAAAAGAATAGGCGTCGTCACGATCGATACCACCCAATTGATCGAGCCCCGCGCCGATGCGGGCTGGAAGCTCTATTTCAACTGGGCGCTGACGACCCTCCTGATGGCTTCGTTGGTCCTCGAGATCCTGCCGCTATCCTATCTCTTCATGATCGGCGCGGCGATCGCCATGCTCGTCAACTTCCCGCAGTACAAGATCCAGCAGGATGTGCTCGCCAAGCATGCACCGGCAATTCTCTCGGTCGCGACCATGCTGTTCTCCGCCAGCGTCTTCATCGGCATCCTCAATGAAACGGGCATGGCGAGCGCATTGGCGCAGTCGATCGTCGACGTCATTCCCGATCAGGTCGGTCCCTACATGGCGGTGATCACGGCACTGCTCAGCATTCCCGTGACCTGGCTCGTATCCAACGACGTCTTCTATTTCGGCATGCTGCCGATCCTGGCGGAGGCGGCCGGACATTACGGAATCACCGGGGCGGAAATGGCACGTGCCTCGCTGGTGGGACAGCCCGTGCACATCCTCAGCCCGCTTGTCGCATCCACCTACCTTCTCGTCAGCCGGCTTGACCTCAACTACGGCGAAACGCAGAAATTCACCATCCGCTGGTCGGTGGGCGCCTCATTCGTCATGCTCGCCGTCGCCCTTCTTATTGGTATCATCCCGCTTTACCGCTAGCAGATGCGACAATCGCTGCCCGGCGGAGGCTTTAGCCGCCGTCGGGCAACGAACCTTTCATCAGCGACCCGCCGATCAACGCGCTTCCCCCGCGCCGGCAAAGTCCGCCTTCCTCGCCTCCGCGATCTCGACCAGCAGTCTTGCGGCGGGCGTGAAATAGGCCGAGCGTAGCCTGATAATGCCGAATTCACGAAGCATGGTGGTCTCTTCCAGTGGGATCTCCTTCAATTGAGCGCCCGCGGCACCCGCTCCTAGATTGCGGCGTGAAATGAAGCTCAGAAGCTTCGTTTCCGCGATCAGCCGGGGAAGAAGCGAAATCGAACTGGTCTCCATCTGGACCTGCGGCCCGTCGAAGCCGAGCGACCGGAACCTCTCCTGCAACCACTGGCGTGTCGCGACGGCCGGTCTGGACAGAACCCATTTGTGTGCCGCAAGGCTTTCCATCGTAATGGGGCTGTCGAAGATCGGATGGTCGCGGCTTGCAACTGCCACTGCGGCATCCGTCGCGAGCGAAAACGATTCGAACCGATCCGTATCACCTGTCGCCTCGGTCAGCGGGCCGAACACGAGGTCGAGATTCTTCTCGATGAGTGCCTGCACCAGAACGTCGTTCATGCCGACCGTGAGGTCGAGCGTCACGGCAGGAGCCTGCCGGATCAGTTCGGCAGTCAGTAGGGGCAGCATGTATTCCGCCGCCGTCGCTGCGCTCCCGATCCGGATGTGGCCGGCGATGCCGACGCCAAGATCGGCGATTTCACGCCGGATCTCCGCCGCATGGCCGATCAGGCTGCGCATCCTGGCGAGAAAGACGATCCCCGCTTCGGTGAGGACCAGCCGTCTGCCTTCGTGACGGAACAGTTCGGTGCGTAGATCGTCCTCCAGCCGCCTTATGCACTTCGTCAGCGCAGGCTGGGTGCGGCCCAGTTTCTCAGCGGCCAAGGCAAGGTTGCCGGCATCGGCAATAGCCACGAAATAGGTCGCATCCCTCAGATCGATCATCGCAATCTTGCCCATGCCGTCGGGAAATAGCCCCGACCTTCAGCGCGCATATGACGCGAACTTGCCACTTGGCTCAACACCGGAAAGGTGCATCTCAAAGCAGCGTATCGCGGATTTTCTCCAGCGCCTGATCCTGATCCGCACCGTAGGGAAGAAGCCCCTTCAGTCGCCCGTCGGCGCCGATCAGCAGGAGCGACATGGTGTGGCTCATGTGGTAGTCACCGTTCGCGCCCGGCAGCTTCGCTGCGTGCACCCTCCAGCCGTCGATAACCTTCCGCATCTCTGCCGGCGTGCCGGTCACGCCCGTGATCCGGTCAGTGAAAGCAGTCACGTATCCGTGCATCACCTCAGGCGTGTCGCGTTCGGGATCGACGGAGAAGAAGTAGGTCTTCAGCGGCATCCCCTCTTCGCCAAGCTCCTTCAGATAGCCGGCGACTTCGAAGAGCGTCGTCGGGCAGACCTCGGGGCAATGCGTGTAGCCGAAATACACGAGCGACGGGCTGCCCTTGAACAGCGACTGATCGACCGGGTTGCCCCGGTCGTCGACGAGCGAGAAGGACGCATCGAAGCGCCCGGTGCGCGGGCTGTCGATGCCCACCCACGCCATCACGCCGATGAGGATCGCGACGAAGAGTGCCGATATGCCAGCGAATGCGATGGCGGCCGGATTGCGCGTCATCATTTACCGTCTTCCGCATGCGCTGCGTGATCGTCGTGCTTCATGTCCGGCGCCCCTCCTGCAGCCGGGCCGACGACGAATTCGACCTCGACCGTGCCTGCCTTCTCGAAGGTGAGGGTGGCCTTGATCATCTCGCCTTCCTCGAAGGGCTGGGAGACATTCATGAACATGAGGTGGTAGCCGCCCGGCTTCAGTTCGACGGTCGCGTTCGCAGGCACGGCAATGCCGTCCTTCAGTTCGCGCATCACCATGATGCCGCCATCCATCTTCATTTCGTGGAGCTGAACGCTGGCGGCCCGGTCCGCCTTCGCATTCAGAAGGCGGTCGGCCGATCCGTTGCTGGTGATCTTGAGATAGCCGCCTCCAACCTTTGCGCCCGGCAGCATGGCGCGCGCATAGGGATGGCCGATCTTGAGGTTGCCGACTTCGAAGCCGTGCGCATGTGCAGCCCCGGCAAGAAGGACGGTGAAGAGGATTGCAAGCAGTCTGAACAGGTTCTGTATCATGATCGTTCCAAGTCAGTTCGTTGCGAAGATTAGCTCAGGGTACGCTTTAGCGGCTTCACATGCCGGAAGAGCAGCATGTCGAGCGCAAGCACGGTGACGAGGACAATTCCGGTGAGCGGGAAGAGCAGCGAGACGGCGACCATGACGATCGCGCCGCCTTTCCAGATCGACATCTTTTCCGGCACCACGGGAGCGACAAGTCGGCCCGCGCCGGACGGCCGGCGCTTCCACCACATGACGATGCCGCTGACGGATAGAAAGATGACGGAAAGGCAGAACACGGTATTGAGCGCGACGTTCCAGCCGCCGCCGAGATCGCCTTCGTGGAAGGCGACGCCGATAGCCATGGCCTTGCCGGCGGCGCCATAGTCTGCGAACTTGATGTCGGCGAGGACCTTGCCGCTATATCGATCGATATGCACGGTTCGGTCGGACAGCGGATCGGCACTGTCGTTGCTCATCGTGTCCCGGGCAATCGTCCAGACGCCCGTCTCCCCATTGGGGAAGGAGAGCTGAAAGCGTCCGTCGAAGCCAAGCGAGCGGGCTTGCGCGACGATGGCGTCGAGATCGCCCGGCTGGTTTTCAGACATCGCCGCGTGCCCATTGTGCGCCGCGTGGGGATCGGAGGCCGGCATCGGCGTCTGCTCCAGAGCCCACGGCACATCCTTCACGCCGCCATGGTTCATGCTGGCATGGGTAACGTCGGACATCGGGACGTTGTCCCACTTCTCCGCCGGGAAGGTGCTCCAGGCCTGGGTAAGCTTCTCGCCCCAGATGCCGGACCAAGAAAGGCCGGAGATCAGAAACACCAGGAGAAGGGCTGCAGCATAGATACCGACGGTCTGGTGGAGCGATTTCCAGACTTGCCGGCCCCGCCCCGACAGCTGCGGCCGCAAGGAACTCTTGAGAGGACGACCATCGCGAGGCCACCATAGATAGACGCCCGTGACGATGAGGACGATGCCGAAGCCTGCCGCGATCTCGATCAGACGATCCCCGATGGTGCCGATCAGCAGCGTGCCGTGGATGACGTTCGCCAGATCGTAGAGTGCATCGCGACGCTCCCATGTCCCAAGCACCGTGCCACGATACGGATCAACGGCGACCATGGTCGATTGGCCATCCTTGTTGACGCGGAAGACGGCGGGCTGTTCGTCCGTCCGGGGAACGATGTACTGGACCAGCGCGCTGCCGGGAACGGCTGCGGCCGCAGCGTTGGCCTGTGCGGATACCGCAACGGTCTGCGTGGTCGGGGATACCGAATAGAGTTTCTCACCATCGCGGCCGACGAGCACAGAAGACCAGAGCATGATCAATCCGGTCACGGCCAGCATGACCAGGAAGGGCGCGACGTACAGTCCGGCATAGAAATGCCAGCGCCAGGCCGTCGCATAGAATGCCCTTGCGAGGGATTTATCGCGGGTCGGTGATGAAGTGTCGGCGGTCAATGTCATGGTTGTCCCCTTTGACAACTGAAGAGGGTTTTGAGTTCGCAACGAGCGCGCATGCAAGCGCGGCCGGAAGCACCGAAGGCTGCCGATCTCATGCGGTCATGGAATTCGATAGAGCGAGCGGTTTCCGCCGGTCGGGCGGGCCGGTTGAAGAACTACCGACTTTGACAGCGCCGCAACGGCGCTTCCCACCTTGCGGATAGGAGAGAGACATGCGCGCACCGGCGCGATTTTTCTGAGCATGGAATGTCGTCCGGCAACGCGCCGGGACGATCCGCTCCAAGCGGAATAACCGGCGCAGGCTGAAAATTCCGCTGAGGACAGCGGCGGTTCAGGCGATCAGGCCGGATGGAGGTCCACGTGGCGAGGTATTCGGAGGAAACAGCTGGCGGTAGAAGGCTTCCCGACGCGTCGGCGTGACGCGATCGATCTGCTGCCGGATCAGTTGCCCGGAAACATCCGCAGGTGCAGGCAGCAGGACCGACGCGCTCAGGCGGCACGCTTCGCAGCCAGATCCCGCGTCATGATTATCGTGCTTCACCTTCCCATCCTCGGAGGGGAGGCAGAGGACCTGCAGGGAGCCGTCCGGGAGCGTGTACTGGGCGAGCTCGTTCAGCGGGATCGAAGGCCCGCCAACGACCGGCGGCTTGTGGGCAAAAGCGACGAACAGCAAAGCGAGCGCGCAGATAATGCGCACCATGCATTGTCCGGCAAAGTCCCGTTGCTTGATCATCGATTCCCCGGTGCCACGTCCGACACGGCGCGCACCATATCCTCCCGGCGGCGCCAGCTCAATGCGACAATCTTGCCGCACCTGTGGAAGCCCGCTCCCTTCCGGTGAACGCTGCTGGCGCATTTCAGACGTCGGCATTGCTGCAAGCGACATCCGGGCCATGCTGCAGCCCGGCGCGTCAGTCTGGCCGCGCCATCCGGTCAGCCGTAATTCCCGTTGTTGAGGTCGGAAAGCAACTTTACGACATCGTCCCTGGAGATGCTGTCGCCGATGAACCAGCTGAGGGTCTCGTGGAAACCGAGGAAGGAGCCGCGGACCTTTTCCGTTATGATCCTCGCTTCATCATCGGAAACGGCAAGCTTCTCCGCGATAAATGCTCGCACGGTCTCGGCCGCGGCCGCATCGGCCAAGATCGCCGAGGTTGGAGAATGCTCGGTAAAGGCGGGCAGGCGGAGCGGCTCGCTTCGGCAAGGGACGACATGAGACAGCCGAATGTCGCGCGATGACGCCGCCGCCTCAATGACAAACGCTTCCGCCTGCAGTACCCAGCTTCCGCGCGACGTGTCGAAATATTGGAAATCGCGGGGCCCGAGGGAAAAGGTCACCGATCTGGCTTCCCCGGGCTGAAGAGCGATCTTCGCAAACGCCTTGAGTTCTCGTATGGGCCGTTTCAGGCCGGGTGCAACGGGCCGCACATAGATCTGCACGATCTCCTTTCCAGGCACCGTGCCGGTATTGCGGATGGTCAGCGTGACGTTGCAGCTGCTGCCGGGCGAGATCTCGCTGGCGTCGATCGCCAGATCCTCGTAGCCGAAAGTGGTAAAGCTCAGGCCATGGCCGAAAGGGAAAGCCGGCGCGATGCTCTTGAGATCGTAGTAGCGATAGCCGACGAACATCCCCTCGCTATAGAGGTGACGGCCGTGCTCGCCCGGATAGCTGTGCCAGCCGGGGATATCTTCGATCCTGGCTGGCATCGTCGCCGAAAGCTTGCCGCAGGGATTCTGTTCCCCGAATAGAATGCGCGCAATGGCTTCGCCGCCACCCTGGCCGGGGTAGAAGCAGGCGAGTGCGGCAGGCACCGTCTCCAGCCACGGCATCTCGACGGCATCGGGCATGGTGAGCACGACGACGAGCTTGTCTGCGACACCCGCCAGCGCTGCTATCACGGCGTTCTGCGCGGGGACGATATCCAACGTATCGCGGTCGTTACCCTCGCCGTTGCGCCCCTTTTCGTTTTCGGCAAAGACGACGACTGCGTCAGCCTCCCCCGCGCGTTCGCAAATCCCGGCAATATGCGCCTCGATTTCCGTTGCTGTGCCGTGGGGCGTGGGCAGGTGTTCGAGGACAAACCGCCCGGCCGCCCGCGCGTCGATCTGCGACAGTGGAATATCGACCAGATAGGGATTGGTGGTTGCCGATCCCGATCCCTGGATCTGGGGCTTCAGTGCGCCGTCACCGACGACGAGGAGGCGCCCTATCGTAGCCGGGTCAAGCGGCAGCACCGCGTTCTCGTTCTTCAGAAGAACCATCGACTCCGCTGCAATGTCACGCGCAAGCGCATGATGCCGGTCCAGATCCGCACCGGGCACGGTGGGCTTTGCGGCGAGGCATTTGCGCACGAAATCGAGCATCCGCCCGCAGGCGGCGTCGACAGCCTGCCGGTCGATCTCACCGGTTTTCAGGGCGGCCAGCAATTGCGCCTTGCGGGGTTTGCTTTCCGGCATGTCCAGCTCGGTTCCCGCTGCCAGTGACGCCGGCCGGTCCTTGACAGCATGCCAGTCGGAAACGACAAGCCCGTCATACCCCCAATTCTGACGCAACACGTGCGTCAGAAGCCAATGATTTTCCGCCGCTTGCACGCCGTTGACGGGATTGTAGGCGCTCATCACGGTCCACGGCGCGCTCTTCGCGATCGCCCGCTCGAACCCGGCGAGATAGATTTCGCGCAGCGCCCGCTCGCTGACGTCCGAACTGGTGTTGGTGCGGTCGATTTCGGAATTGTTACAGGCGAAATGCTTCAGCGAAGCGCCGATACCATTGTCCTGCAGACCGCTGATCAGGGCCGCGGCGAGATCGCCATTGATGACCGGATCCTCGGAGTAGTATTCGTAGGCGCGACCGGCCAGCGGCGTCCGCCGGGTGTTGATCCCCGGACCGAGGAGAAGCTGGACACCCATCTGATGGCACTCCGCGGCCAGGGCCTGTCCCATCCGGTAGGTCAGATCGTAATCCCAAGAGCAGCCGATCAGGTTGCCGTTTGGAAAGCAGGTCGCCGGAAGGGTGGTGCCGAACATTCCCGTGTCGTCGTCGGCATCCTGGTTCACGACCGCGAGAAACTGCTGCAAGCCGTCTTCGTCGTCGTCACCTGCGTCTATCTGCGTGGTGGAATAGCGCACGCCATAGGTTCCATCGGTCATGATTATCGACGGAATGTTCAGGCGCGCGATAGCGGCAGTCTTCCAAAGCCCCCGTCCACTGAGAAGATCGACCTTCTCCTCGTCGGTCATGGCCGCAATGACATCCGCGACAGCGACGTTGGCATCCTGGAACATCACGATTTCCTGCAATTTCTGTCTGTCTGTCGGCGCGGCGTTCAGCTGATCTTTCGGAGCAATTCCATCAACATCATCTGCTCGGCCGTGCTCAGGGGCCCGAGCGTTTCCCGCGATATCTCCAGCGCAACAGAAAGGTTGCGTTGAACGATGGCGACGCCTTCCTGCGTCAGCGTGAGCACCAGCCGTCGCGCGTCGCTCGGGTCGGGGGCGGTATTGATGAGATTGCGCTTTACCAGCCTGTCCACCACACCTTTGATCGTCGCCATGTCCATGGCCGTTTCCCGTCCGAGGCTCCCCTGGGAACAGGGCTGCATTTCCTTGAGCTTGACCAGAGCCGCCCATTGCGTGGTCGTCAGTTTCTCCGCCATGTGTCCGGCGAAGATCGAGACGTGCCGCTGGTTGGCCTGGCGAAGGAAAAAGCCTATCTGTTCGCCGAGCGCATACTGGTCGGCTCCCGCCGGTCCGGTGCCGTTCTTGGTTGGCTTGCCGGACAAGTGCTGCTCGTTCGAGCTTATGTCCATCCAAAGGCTCCTCAATGGTTGGGCGGTCTTCTTTGCCGCGGCCAACGCTTAGCTACCGTTTCCACCGCTCAAGGACGGCGGCGGTGGTCATGAGTTCGATTTGCTCAGGCAGTCGTGGCGCCAGATGTTGCAACACGGCGTCATGGGCCTTGGGGTCGGCACTTCCAAGCGCATCCGTTGCGAGCACGACCCGATATCCGAGATCGACTGCTGCCAGCATGCTTGCGTAGACGCAAACATCCGTCTCGACACCTGACATAATAACCGTGTCCACCTGTTCGGCAGCAAGCCTCTCTGCGAAGCCGGGGACTGCGAAAACCGAGTAGGTCGACTTCTCCACGATCCAACCCCTGGCAGCGACTGCCGAAAGCGGCTCGACCAGATCGAGCATCGCCGGATCGAGCATGTCTCCCGTCATCATCTGCCAGCGGTCGTAGTAGGTCTTCCAGCTACCGGAAGCCTGCTGCGCATTGGGAGGCACGACGAACCGCGCATAGACGGTCCTGTCAGGTCGCGCCTCGCAAAGACGGACGACGTTCGGCAGAATGGAGCCAAGCGAGGGCGTGTGCCAAGGCGTGTCCTCCGCAAAGAGCCGCTGCATGTCGATCGTGACATGCAACGCATTGTCCCAAACCCCCGGCCCAGGCATCTTGTCAGTTCGCCACTGCGATCGTGTGCTCCGGCGACCAACTCAGGCTGACGGTTTCGCCTTCCCGAAGGACACGGCCATCGCGATTTTGCGCAAACAGCTTCAACGGCAGCCCATCCGGGGTCTCCAGGATGTAGGAGAGAACGGGGCCGGCATAGATGACCGTCGTAATGCGCGCCGAGAGCTTGTTCGGCTGCGTGTCTGCCGTAACCAGCGACATCTTTTCGGGGCGGATCGCCAGCGTGACGTCCGCACCGTTGCCCGGCAGTGCGCTGTCGCTGCGCACGACCGTGCCGTTGGAGAGCCGGACCGCGCCGTTCTCGACCTTTCCGGAAAGAAAGTTGGAATCGCCGAGAAACTCGGCTGCAAATCGCGTCAACGGCTTTTCGTAGACAGTCTCCGGATCGCCGATCTGCACGATCCGGCCACGATCGAGGATTGCGACCTTGTCGGAAAGCGTCAGTGCTTCTTCCTGGTCATGGGTGACGAAGATGGTCGTCAGGCCGCTTTCGCGCTGGATCCGCAGCAACTCCACCTGCATCTCCTGTCGAAGCCGGCGATCGAGTGCGGAAAGCGGCTCGTCGAGAAGCAGCACGCTCGGCTTGATCACGATCGCCCGCGCCAGGGCAACACGCTGCTGCTGGCCGCCGGAGAGTTGCTTGGGCAGGCGATCGCCGAAGCCCGAAAGGCGCACCATTTCCAGGGCACGATCCACCTCCTTGCGGGCCGCCTCTCCCTTGATGCCGCGGCGCTCCAGGCCGAAGGCGACGTTCTGCGCGATCGTCATGTGCGGGAACAAGGCGTAGGACTGGAACATCATGCCGATGTTACGGCCCCAGACCGGCACGTTCGTCACATCGCTATTGCCGATCATGACGACACCCTCGTCGGGCTTGATGAAGCCGGCGATGATGCGAAGGAGCGTCGTCTTGCCCGAGCCGGAGGGGCCGAGAAGGCTGGTGAAAGACCCTTCCTGAAATTCGGTGCTAATGTCTGTGAGGACCGGGATCGGGCCGTAGGTCTTGGCGACTGACTTGACTTTAACGTTTGTCACGGGTGTCTCCGGGTTTGGCGAAGCGCGCAAAGATCAGGATGACGGCCATCGAACCGAGCAGCAGCAAGGTCGAGATCGCGTTGATTTCAGGCGTGAAGCCCTTGCGGATTGCCGAATAGATCTGCACCGGCAGGGTTGTGTAGCCGGGCGTTGCGAGAAAGTAGGAAATGACGAACTGGTCCAGGGAGACCGCGAAGGCGAAGAGCGCGGCGCCAAGGATGCTCGGGTAGAGCAGCGGCAGCGTGACCGAGAAGAAGGCGTGCACAGGCGTGGAACCCAGGCTCATGGCCGCTTCCTCAAGGTCGGCACGCACCGTCTTGAAACCCGTACCCACCACGAGAACCACATACGGAATGGCAAGCGCGACGTGGCCGATCAGTAGGGCGTGCATGCCGCGCCCGATGCCGCTCCAATAGAAGAAGATCAGCATCGCCGTGCCCGTGATGAGCCACGGAATGGCGATCGGCGGCAGAAGCAGGAGTTGCAGAAGGCTTTTTCCGCGGAAAGTCCGGCGCGACAGCGCGACGGAGGCCATCGTGCCAAGCGTGGTGGCGATCACCGCTGTGATCAGCGCGATGATGATGCTGTTCGCTCCGGCCTTCAGCAGGGGTTGGTTCGAAAGCAACGCTTCGTACCAGCGCGTGGAGAAGGTGAAGGGCAGTTCGTAAAGCGGCGACTCGTTGAACCCCATCGCCATCATCACGGCGATCGGCGTGTACAGGAACAGGAGTATCGCGATCAGGTAAAAGCGTCCGAGTTGTCTCATGGTGCGTTCCTCAACCTGCCGTCCTGCCGCGCAGCACGCCGGAGAATGTAGCGAAGATTGCAAGAACGACGGCAAGCAGCGTGAACGACAGCGAAGCGCCGAGCGGCCAGTTGAAGGCTTGCGTGAACTGGTCCTCGATGACTGTTCCCATCGTGACGCCGACGCGTCCCCCGAGAATGCGTGGCTCCATGAAGGAGCCAATAACCGGGATGAAGATCAGCACGGCGCCGGAAATCAGGCCGGGCGCGGCCATCGGAATGAGGATCTTGTAGAGGATCGTCCACCAGCGCGCGCCGAGGCTGGCGGCAGCTTCGATGATCGCGTCATCAATCGTTACGAGCGCGATGTAACAGGTGAGGATCATGTAGGGCAGATAGCCGTGGACCAGCCCGAGCACGACGGCGTAGCGCGTGTAGAGGATGCTGATCGATCCGGCATCGGGGACGACCATGTGCAGGATATTGTCGAGAAAGCCGTTTTCCCGAAGCACCATCGTCCAGGAGAAGACGCGGACCAGGCCGTTGGTCCAGAACGGCAGCAGGATCAGCACCAGAAGCGTCTCGCGCGTCTTGCCGACCGTTGCGCGCACCAGGGCCACGGCTGCGAGAAAGCCCAGAATGGCGCAGAACAGCGTCGTCCAGAAACCCATCATCAGCGAGTTGAAACCGATCCGCAGAAGATACGGCTGATCGATGAAGGCCCGGTACTGCTTCAGCGTGAATTCGACCGGCGTCTTGCCCATCGGGGTGGCCGACATGAAACTGAAGGCCAGCATGGTAAGCAGCGGAAGAAATATGGCGATCGTGAGCCAACCGTATGTCGGCAGCAACAGCGCCGTCGTCGAGACCCAGGCGGGGAGGGGGCGCTTGACGCGCGGATCGACTGATCCGCGCGTCTGCGCCAGCGCGAGCTGGTCATTCTGCATAGAAGGCTTTCACTTCCTGCCAGACATTGTTGAAGGCTTCGCGGCGATCGTCGGGCAGTGCCGACATGATGCTCATCGTCTTCAGGTATTCCGGGTTGTGCACCTGGCGGCTCAGGTCGTCGGCCGGCAAGCTGTTGAGCGCAGCGGAGTTCGAGGATGCCGGGGCGCCGACCTTGGTTGCCCATTCGACATAGAAGGCCGGGTCGATCAGCCAGTTGGCGAAGGCAAGCGCCCCCTCCGGGTTCGGTGCGGTAGCGGGGATGCCGAGACCGTCGACCCAACCCACCGCGCCCTCTTTCGGAACGACGAATTCGACAGGCAGTTTCGAATTGCGCTTCGACCGGACCGAGCCGCCCGACCAGAAGACCGACAGGTCGAACTCGTTGGCTGCGAACGACTTGTTCCACTGGTCCTCTGTCGACCATAGAAGCTTGACGTTCGGCTTGATCGACTTGAGGGCCTCGGTGACCGCAGCCAGGTCCTGCGGATCGTTCATGTCCTGGCCGGTCATCAGCGCGCCGATGCCGACATTGATGATGGCGTCGTCGTCCATTGCCACGCGGCCCTTGTAGGTCGCATCGGCAAGCGCCTTATAGCTCTCGGGCTTCGGCTTGCCCTCCCGGATCGCGAGCGAGGTCATGCCCCAGACCCACGGAACCGCAAAACCTACGCCATCCTTGGAGAAGTTCGGGTTGCCGCGCAGGGTCTCATCGACGGTCGCCGCGTTCGGAACCTTCGAGAAGTCGATCGGCTGCAGCAGGTCTTCGGCAACGGCCTGGGCGCAGCGTGCGGCGTTGAGCACGACCAGATCGTAGGCGCCGGGATTGGTGCGCAGCTTGGTGAGCATCTCGGATTCGGAGCTGTAGTAGTCATGCACCACGCTGATGCCGGTCTTTTCGGTGAACTGCTTCAGCGACCAGGCTTCGTCGGTGCCGTAACCCTGCCAGTTAAGCACCGTGATCTGGCCCGCAGCAAAAACCTTGCGCGGCAGGAGTGAGAAGCTTGCGCCGGCGGCCAGTGTGGCCGTCATGAGCTTCAGCGTGTTGCGTCTGGAAAATTCAGTCATTGCTGCACCCCTCTGGTGGACCTGCTGTTGTTAACAATCGCGGCGACAGCCACCGACTGCGGTTGTTCACCACACCATCCGAAGTTGGCGGACAGCGTGAAAAGAGTTGCCGAATTTAATTTGCATACAAATTAAATGTTCAGGGAGCACCGGAAGAGCCGGAAGGCGAGAGAGCGCACAGCAATCCAGTGCCCCTGCATAGGCAGAAGCCCAATTCACCGATGGCGCGCATTATCCCACTTGTTACACCGAGGCACCATCTGCTCTCGGCGAAAACTCTTGCTCAAACCCTCTGAACGTCGGCTGTACGTTTGTTATTTTTATTTGTGTACAAATTAATAAGACAGAATTTCCTTCTGTCAAGTTCTTCCTCAGGAAGGCGCGGCGTGGGCGGTCGAAAAATGAACTTCAAGCGTCCGAGCAGCACCTGCAGGCCCAACCTCGATCTGCAGATCGCAGCCCACGAGGCTCCAGCGCGCCTCCGCTCCGTCCATGCGGACAGCCACGACAGACATAGCTTCGACATCGACGATGCGGATGCTGCCCGCCGCATCAGTCGCATCGATGACGCAACTGAAGCCCCTCGGCCAGAACGCGATGTTTGACAACCGAGCCTGGAGGTCCGTCGCGAGCTTAGGCTTGCCGTCAAGTTCCAAGGTGAGAAGCGAGTTCTCGACCCGAATGTCGAGCTTTCCCATTGGGGACAGCATCGGTCCGATGCTTGTGTCGCGACCGGGATTGCGGATCTCCCATCCGTTCCAGGGATCGAAATCGACCACCTCGCCGACCGCCATCAGCGGCAGCAGGGCCGACCAAATGTAGAAGGGATCCGTATCGCCCTGGTCCATCGCCTCGCCGGTCGTGGCGTTGTAGTTCTCGGCGGCGATCCGGTCCTGACGCCAGGATTTCATGAAGAGCGCGTGGCTCATCTCAGCAAGCTTCGTCGCTTCGGCGTGGAAACCGTAGCGCCGCAGGCCCAGCCAGACCATGTAGTTGACGTTCGGCCAGATGCGCCCGCGCCAGTAGACGTTGTCGGCGAAGGCAGGATCGTCGCGCGTGACGTTCGGCAGGCCGAATGTCCCCGCAAACGTGCGTTCGTCCGCAAGGTGCTGAAGGAGGAAGGCGGCCTGCTCGTCGCTGGCCGCGCCGCAGAACAGCGGATAGAAGGTCGTCGGCGAAAACGAGCGGACAAAGCCACCGCTGCGCTGGCGATTGGCAAAGATCTTGCGGCTGTCGTCCCACAATTCCTCGCGGATCAGCCGACGGCTGTTTTCCGCAATCGCGGCAAACTCGATCGCGTCCTCGGCATGACCGAGAATTTCCGCCATCCGCGCCAGTATTTCCGCGTCAAGCGCGGCCGCGCAGTTCAGGCCGAGATCGAAGGTTGAAAGCGTACGTGTCGCCGGATCGTAAATCGCCTCGTCGTGCGTCGGCGAATTGTCCATGCCCGTTTCGTTGCGGGCACCGAAGGCAGTGCCCTTGTAGAGCGCCTCGCCGACGTCGGATGTACCGCAGGAGAGAAGCCCACGCCTTTCGGGGTCGCGGCTCTTCCGCCACCAGCGCTGATTGCGGGCGAGGGCAACATAGTTGGCCTCCAGAAGGGAACGCTCGCCGGTGCGCTGATAGAGCTGCCAGACGGCAAGCCCACCGTGCGGCGGCTGGCTGCGGTCGACCCAGGCATCGTTCGACGTCACGATGCAGGCAATGTTACCCTGCGGCGTCGCTCCCGCCAGCGCCGCAGCCAGGTTCTCGCGCGCCAGATCGGCGTCGAACGTTCCTGCCAGTTGCGCCGCAAAAATCTGATCGTTGTACCAGACGGCGAACTTGCCGAGGTTCCAGATCCGTGTGACCGCCGTGTAGGGGCGGGCGTTGGTCGCATCCCAGATCGTGTTCCAGGCAACGACATCGCGAATGGCGTCAAGCGATCCGGCATAGAGGCCGGCATGATCATCCGCGCGGCCGACGGCGGTCTTTC
Organism: Mycoplana rhizolycopersici; assembly: GCF_013378445.1. Classification (GTDB taxonomy): domain Bacteria; phylum Pseudomonadota; class Alphaproteobacteria; order Rhizobiales; family Rhizobiaceae; genus Mycoplana; species Mycoplana rhizolycopersici. The sequence continues at coordinate 35,227 of NZ_JABXYK010000010.1, read as the reverse complement.
GCGCCAGTTCGGCCCGTGCTTTTTCGATGGCCAGTTCGGCACTGTCCGCGACGGCCGCCGCATATGCACCGTGGCGCATCATTTCCAGGTTGAAGCGAAGGGCGAGGACGGGAGCGTCGTTGCTTCGGCTGCCGAGATAGAAATACCCATTCGTTTCGAAATCGGTCCGCAGGGCATCGAGATCGTCATGCCCCGTCACCTGGACGGGAGCGTCGGCGCTCACCACCGCGACGTAGCGCGTCCCAACCTTGACCAGGGCCACGCCATCTTCGACACGATACTGCACGCTTTCGCCGCCTTCGGACGAAATCGCCAGAGCGATCCAGAACCGGAGCCCCCATTCGCCGCTGGCCTTGCCATGCCACTCGCCTCTTATGGCGAAGGGATCGGTCTTGTCCCAGGAAAACGCAAGCGTGGTTCCCGCGTGATCGGTTTCCAACTCTATGAGCGAACCGTCGATGGCGTGTCGACCCAACCTCACGGCGTCACGGCGCGGTTCGATCGCCGAGGTCGTTCGCGTCCGCGTCGAATAGAGGATGGGCGTCAGCCGTACGCCAAGCGGCAGGAACACCATCTCGGCGGGCCGGTCGGACCAGGTGTTCCAGGCGCGCTCGATCGGGATTGTCGCATGTTTCAGCATGGTCGCTCAGCTTTCCTGGTCAATTAGAACGAGGCGGGGAGGAGCGGTCAGCCCACTCCGGTCCTGCATATCGCCCTGATAGGGTGTGTTGCGGTAATAGCGGTTGGCCGCCGTATTGGACACGGCAATTTCCAGGCGGTGGATACCCTTGGCGAGCCGCCCCAGCGCGAAACGGTAGGGTCGCCAGCCACGGCGCCCGCACAGGCGCCCGTCAATCCGCACCGAAACCGCCGTATGTGCTTCCGGCACTTCGAGCAGCCACTCGCCGTCCGTCTCGATCGCAATCTCCCGGAAATAAATGCCGGTTCCCGAGAAGGAAGCAAAGCCCTGCTCCTCCCACCCGGCATCGACGGAAAGCGAAACGGATGCAGCGCCTTCCTCGACGGCGAAGTTCCAGACTCCGTCCAGAACCGTCGAGATGCCGTCAGCCGATGGCGGGGACGATATTGCCGAAGCGGCGCTCTTGCCTCCGGCTGCGCCGGGCAGAAAGCGAAGGCATCGCAGTTCGCGCGCCTCCAGCGGGACCGAGAGCTTGTCGCAATCCGCAAGCGCGGCAATACTCCCGTCCGCCGGCGACCACATCTCGCACCGCATCGCTGTACCGAGCACAATGTCGCAACCGCCGGGGTCGTCGCCGTCGTTGAACAGCACCACCCGCCAACCGCCGTCTGGTTCGGCCCCGATCCATGTCCACGGCTTGCGCGGCATGGTCATGATGATTTTCAGGCCGCGATTCGGCAGGTCGGAGACGAGTTGTGCGAGCTCCTGAAGGGTCGGAGCGTCCACAGAATGTGTCGTTGGCAAAACGGTGCTGGAACCGTCCGTCGCTTCGCAACATGTGCGCGGCCGATCGCCCGAGGACCAAACACGCCCGCCATCCCTGCGGAAGCGGTCGAGATTTTGCAGCACGGCGTTGGATTGCAGGACCGTTACCGAAGGCAGGACGACCGCATCGAATGCGAGGCCCGCAGCCTGGATTCGCCCGTTGCTCACCTTGCCCGCCGCAAGATCGCTTTCGCTGACGAACATGAAATCGCAACCGAGCTCCAGTAACCCTTCGCACCACGCGCCGACGTGGCTGGCATGGCTGTGGCGCGGCCCCTCTGCCCACGCCGTGTGCAGCGGATAGAAAATGGCGACGGGCGCAAGCGGCTTTGCCGGCTCCATGAAGGCCGAGAGCCGCGCCGACTCTTCTGCGAACAGTCCATGATAGGGCCACCAGGGCTCGAAGTTGATGCCTGGCGCAAAATCGAAGCGCGGATTGGTGAACGGTGTGGGATCATCGTCGCGGCCGTCTGTCTGGTAGACGCCGTGCCAGACATGCTGGCGCATGCCGAGGCAATGAAGGCGGATGACGTGGGCGCGCAAGGTCTCGAGCGTCAGTTCCCATTGTCCGGCCGCTCGCACCGGGGTGCGCAACGCGCTGGCATAGGTTTCGACTGCGCACCGGCTTCGGCCGTTGGCGCGGGCAACGGAATCGCCGAGCTTCGGAGCAAGCTGCGGAATGAAATTGTTGGCGTCGACGGCGGTCTCGTCGCGGAATGCATCGATACCGAAGAAATCGACGGCGGGTGCGACGCGCGGATCAATGCTGGTGAAGCCGCCATTGAGCGACCAGGAGCTGACGTGCGGCAGGATCTCATGCCCCGTAAGAGCGATCCCGGTCCGCTCGCACCAATCGCGCAGCGTACCGAAGAATGCCTCGTTCAATCTGCTGGAATAGGCAGAGAAGAATTGCGCGCGCACTCTCGCCGTGTCCGCCCCGATGCCATGCACCAGCGCCGCAAGGGCTTTCGCAAAGGAAAGCCCGGTCTCCGCTTCCACGGCTGACGGCAGTTCCTTTGAGAAGAGCAGGCTGTTTCCGACATGTCCCGAGATCTGGTCCCACCGATAGAAGCCGGCGGCAGGCTGGTCGTAGAAGACGAAGCCCAGCGTATCCGGCACGAATGCCCGCAATGGCTGTATCAATGGGTCGAGGCCGACTTCGATAAACCGCCTGGCGGCCTCGGGAAGGAGATAGTTGATCAGCCGGGAGGTCGCGGAGCGGGCGCTGACGAAGACAGTGAGCGCTTGGCCGTCCGGAACCACGCCCTCAAAGGCAAAGCGGCAGCCGGCAGCATCGCTGCTGACGATATGCGTCTGCCGCGTCACGTCGACGATTTGATCAAGGTTATGCGGGACGGCCTTAGCGCTCAGTATCGCCGCCTCGATCTTCCACTCGCACCATTCGACCCGACCCTCCTCATACTGCCAGGCAAGAATGTCGGGGCCCATGCCGTCAACGAACGGCGGGCGTATGCCGCTGATCGCACTCTCACGATCGCTGCCGGCGGACCAGAACAGGTGGCGTTCCCGCAGATGATCGTGCTCCGCGACGGTTCTTCCGCCCGCATGGCCGCTGATCCAGTTGTAGTCGTCGTAGATGCCGGCCTTGAGATCGAGCTCTGCAGCGATTGCAATCGCGCACTGGTAGGCAGCGATGAAGGCAGGAGACAGGTAGTCCGAAACCGGCATCGCCAATCGTGCCTGGATAAGGACGGTACCAAAACCCTGCGCCTTGAAGTCTGCAAGTTGCGCCCTGCAGGTCGCCTCGTCCGGCACCGAATGCCAGAACCAGTAGGCCGATGGCATGAACGCGTGGGGGGGCTTGCGGAAAATGTCCTCCCCCGGCCGCTCTACCTGCGATTGTTGCTGCACGACAAACCTCTTCAATGCGGTGCGGCGTTAACACGCTGCATGGCTGCTGCAAAGTCGTCCCACGCCGGCTTGTCCGGGGCAAAACGTGCACGGACATAGGCGGCCAGGTCTTCCAGTTGCCGTTGGTCAAATGTTTGCCGGAAGGACGGCATCGACATGACTTCCGGGGCCTCGCGACCCGTCGTCTGTGCCAGGATGGCAGGAGCCTCGACGCCGGTCAGCAGGGCCTGCAGAAGGTTGTCCGGCGTGTTTGCATGGAGATTGGAATTGAGCGCCAGCGACGACAGGATCTTGTCGTCGCCGTGGCAGGAAGCGCAGGCCCCGTTGAAGATGCGCTCGCCCCGCGGCGAGATCCGCGCCGCCTCGGTCTTGGCGGCATTGCTGGCTGCAAGGGCCGCCTCGCGCTGCGCCTCGGCCTTGTCCGGGGCGGCGTCTGCGTTCAGGCTGGCAAGGTAGTTGGCAATTGCGCGTATGTCGCTGTCGGGAAGCGGCTGCATGGCCTTGACGACGTCGGCCATCGGCCCTGCGGCGCTGCCGTGCTGGTTCGAGTGACCCTTTCGCAGGTAGTCGAAGAAGGCGTCCTCGGTCCAGCCGACAGGCCCCTTGGCGACGGCATTCAGCGCCGGTGCTTCCCAGCCATCAGCGAAGCCGCCGGAAAGATGCGCTGCGCCTCTTTTTTCCGCACCGAGAGCATTACGGTCGGTGTGGCAGGCCGAGCAATGGCCCAGCGTTTCCACCAGATAGGCGCCGCGGTTCCATTGGCTGTCGCGGCTCGCATCGTATTTGAACGGTTCGGCCTTGTGGAACATGGCGTTCCATCCGGCCATCATCGGCCGGAAACTGTAGGGGAACTTCAACCTGGTTTCCGGCGCGCGTTGGGCGACCGGCTGCTGGGTTGTCAGATACGCATAGAGCGCCTGCAGGTCGGCGTCGTCTGCGCCGGCGAAGGACGTATAGGGATGGGCGGGGTAGAGGTGGTGTCCGTCGCGGCTGACACCTTCACGCATGGCGCGTTCGAAGGCTGTGTAGGACCAGCCGCCAATTCCATTCTCCACATCGGGGGTGATGTTGGTGGCATACACGGCGCCGAAGGGCGTGTCGAAACGGCGCCCCCCGGCAAATGGCGTCCCGTCGTTTCCGACATGACAGACGTTGCAGGCGCCGGCTGCGGATGCAAGGCGGCCGCGCTCGATCGTCGCCGCACTGTAGACGTCGCTGCCCGGACGCTCGATGCTCGGAATGGCCGGGCGCCAGGGCGATGCCATCGTCGCCAGCCCGGACAAAGCCGCGACGCTGCCTGCCACCGAAAGGCCGAGGTTGCGCCACCACCGTTTCCGGGAAGCCGTTTGCGTGCGGATCGGCTCGTCGCCGTTCAGCCCCGCGAGAATTTTCTCCGGCGTAAAGGGAAGCTCCCGAAAGCGGATGCCTGTCGCGTCGTACACGGCGTTGGCGATAGCGGCCGCGCTGGGGACCGAGGCGGATTCGCCCACGCCGAGCGGTGGCTCGTCCTGCCGCGGGATCATCAGCACGTCGATATCCGGCACCTCCGGGAAGGTGATCAGCGAATAGCCGCCCCATTCCTTCGAGGTCACGGCGGTCGAGGAGAAATCGACCTTTTCCTTCAGCACGCGGCTTGTCGACTGGATGATGTTGCCGTGGATCTGGTGTCGGACACCGTCGGGGTTGATCATCAGGCCGGAATCCTGGCCGCAGATGACTTTGGTCACCGCGACTTCGCCGGTTTTCTTGTTGACCGCGACGTCGGCCACCCAGGCCGCCCAGGCCGCCGCGGTGCCCGGAAACTTGCCGTGCACGTAGACGGCATAGGCGAAACCGCGCCCGTAAAGCAGGTCGCCTTCACCGCCCAGAGTGCCGTGCGTCGTATGCGGAACCCACTTCGACCGCTCGGCGACCGCACGCACGAGATCGACCGCGCGCGGATCGTGCAGATAGCGCAGCCGGTACTCGATGGGATCGACGCCGGCCGCGGCTGCAAGCTCATCGACGTAGCATTCGTGCGCGAACGTATTCGGCATCGCAGAGACGCCGCGAAACCACGAGGCGCGCGCGATCGGCGGCATGTCGTGGACGGTCACCCTCAGATTGCCATAGGCGTAGGGCGGAATTGCCGTTCGGTCGCCCATCTGCAAGACCTCGGCCACAGGCGGCACCTTGCCTGTCAGAATGAGCGGCAGCGTGGGCGCGAGGTTAGACGGATAGCGCGTCTGGAAATCGTAGGCCGCGGGGCCGCCTTCCAGATCCAGACCTCCGCGAACGTCCATCACCTGAGCCGCACCTTTCGGCTCCCAGGCATGCTCCTGCTCGCGGGTCAACTGGACGCGCACCGGCGCGCCGACGGCGCGTGAAAGAAGGGCCGCATCGGCGGTCACGTCGTCGGCGCAGTTGCGTCCATAGCAACCGGCCGCCTCCAGCCGTTCCACCACAATGAGGTCTTCGGGGATATCGAGCAGGAGAGCCAGATCGCGGCGCATGGGAAACGGGTTCTGCGTACCGGACCACACCGTGAGCTGGCCGTCGCGATAGTCCGCCACGGCGCAGGACGGGCCGATCGAGGCATGCATCTGGTAGGGCCACACATAGGTGCGGTCCATTGGCTGCGGGCTGGCTGCCAGTGCCAGATCGACATTGCCCCTGTCGGCAAGCTTGCGTGGCGTCGCCGGATTGGCGCGAAGGGCGTTCTCTGGCGAATTCAGGTCCGGCTGATGGGGAGCAGGGCGCCAGTCAACCTTCAGGCTCCTCGCGGCTTCGGCCGCATTCTCCTCGCGCGTGGCCACGACACCGACGAAATCCCCGATCGCCACCACTGCGACGAGGCCGTCGATATGCGCGACAGATGCCTCGTCTACCGCAATCAGGCTGTTTCCGACGTGGTCGCCGTGATCGAAACCTGCGTAAGGCGGGCGGACAACGCGGCCATGCAGCATGCCCGGTATGCGAACGTCGTGCACGTAGGTCCATTTGCCGGTCGCCTTGGCGGGAATATCGACACGCGGGCGCGATGAGCCGACCAGTCGATAGGACGAAACCGGCTTGACGGAAGCCTCCGGGTCGATCTCCAGCCGTATGTTCTCGCCGGCGACCAGATCGCCGATCGGAATGTTCCAGTTCTCGCCCTCGCTCCCCCGGATCACCCCCTCGTCGAGAATGATCCTGTCCCTTGGCGCGTCGAGGTGCGCAGCCGCCTTGTCGATGAGATAGGCCCTGGCCGTCGCGCTCGCCTGCCGCAGCGGGATCGCGGCGACCTGGATGGTTTCGCTCGCGATCGTGGCACCCTGGTCCGGGCCAGTCCGGGTATCGCCGAGGATCATCTCGACATGGCTGAACGGAACGTCCAGCTCTTCGGCCACGATCTGCGCGAGCGAAGTGCGTATTCCGGTACCCAGGTCGACGTGGCCGTTGAAGGCACGGACGACACCCGCCTGGTCAATCGAAAGATAGATGCGGCCGTCGGCCCCGGCAGAGTACACGCAGAGCAGCCCGGCTGCCTCCGGCGTAGCGGATCCGTGCTGTTCTTCATCCCGGATCATGCCTGCTTCTCCGCTTCTGGCGTCGCTATGGCTTGACGCTCGGACTGCGCATAGCGCACTGCCCGCCGTGCCGCCGCCAATATTTCCATATGTGTTCCGCAGCGGCAGAGGTGGTGCCGCAGAGCTTCGCGAATATCGGCCTCGCCGGCGTTCACCTTCGCCGCGACAAGGGCCGCAGTCGCAATGATCATTCCGTTCAGGCAATAGCCGCATTGCGCGGCCGCTTCCTCAATGAAGGCACGCTGCACGGGATGGAGTTCCTCGCCTGACGCCAACCCTTCCAGCGTCACGACCTGGCGATCTCCGATCGCGGAGAGCGGTATGGTGCAGGAACGCACTGCGCGGCCATCGACCAGGATCGCACAGGCCCCGCACTCACCGAGCCCGCATCCGTATTTCGGCCCGTTCAGGGCCAGATCGTTCCGCAGGATATAGAGAAGGGGCGTCTTTGGATCGGCCTCGATGCTGCGGGCCTCGCCGTTGACGTTGATTTGCATGGGGATTGCGACCACCGGATCATCCCCGATCGCAGCAGGAGGGCGTCCGGTTGCCCGACTGCGCAGGCGCTGCCCGGCGCAAGATGGCGATAGCGGCCATGATCACTCCCATTCCCGCGACGGGCAACGGCCGCCGACGTCAGATTTCGATTTGCACTCCGATGCGACGCGCGATCGTTCGCCACGCATTCCCCGGGTGCTGCCCCTTATATTTATAACGAGCGTATACGCTATATATTGACGAAAGGCAATGGCGAATAATGGTGATAAAACAACAGAAAACAGCGTATCGAGTTGAATCATATGCCCGATCCTCCGCCTACTCCTCTATTTTGCTCTTGTCATTTACAGTGTACACGCTTATTGTCGCTGCAATAGCAAAAGCCAAAAAGGCGGCATTCGGTTCGTCGCCGCGAGGGGGTCATCTTGACGGAAAGAAAAGAGAAAATCGCGATCATCGGGGCCGGCCTCGGCGGAGCTGTCGCCGGAGCGCTGCTTCAGCATTCCGGGTTCGATGTCGATGTCTACGAGCAGGCACCCAGCTTTTCGCGGCTTGGAGCGGGCATCCATATGGGTCCGAACGTGCTCAAGATTTTCGAGAGGTTCGGCGTAGACAAGCAGGTCGTCGCAATCAGCAGCACGCCGAGCCACTGGTTCAGCCGCGACGGCCTGACGGGTGACTATCTGTCCCGCATTCCCCTCGATGGCTACGGCGCGACTTATTGCACGGTCCACCGAGGCGACCTGCAGGCGCTGCAGTGCGATCAGCTGAAGCCGGGGACGCTGCACTTCGGCAAGAAGCTGGTTCGCCTCGATGACAACGGCACCGATGTCATGCTGGAGTTCGAGGATGGAACGTCGGTGCGCGCGGACATCGTCATCGGTGCCGACGGCATCAATTCCAAGGTGCGCGAGGCATTGCTCGGCTTCGAGAAGCCGAACTACAGCGGCTGGGTCGGCCATCGCGCCCTGATCTCCGCCGAGAAGCTGAAGAAGTTCGACCTGGAATTCGAGGACTGCGTGAAATGGTGGGGCCCGGACCGTCACATGATGGTCTACTACACCACCGGCCGGCGCGACGAATACTACTATGTCACCGGCGTTCCCCATCCCGCCTGGGAGTTCGACTCGGCGTTCGTCGAAAGCAGCCGCGAGGAAATGGCGTCCGAGTTCGAGGGCTATCACCCCATTATTCAGGCCCTCATCGAGTCCACCGACGAGGTAACGAAGTGGCCGCTCTTCAATCGCAATCCTCTGCCGCTCTGGAGCCGCGGCCGTCTGGTCATGCTGGGTGACGCCTGCCACCCGATGAAGCCGCACATGGCGCAAGGCGCTGCCATGGCGATCGAGGATGCCGCCATGCTGACGCGCTGCCTGGAGGAGACCGGGATCAGCGGCTACGCCACCGCCTTCAAGCTCTACGAGGTCAACCGTCGCGACCGCGCCACGCGCGTGCAGACGGTTTCCAACGCCAATACGTTCCTGCTGCACCAGGAAGATCCGTCGTGGGTCTATGGCTATGACGTCTATGCGCAGCCGCTGAAGAGCGAGAGCGCAGCATGAGCGGGCAATTCTTATACGGCGCGAACATCTTCGCCAACGGCATCCGCCAGCACTATCTTCGCTATGGTGGCAAGGGGGCTCCAGTCGTGCTTGTACCGGGCATCACGAGCCCGGCCATTACCTGGGGCTTCGTCGCGGAGCGACTGGCAGTACATCACGATGTCTACGTCCTGGATGTTCGCGGCCGGGGACTTTCCTCGACCGGGCCCGATCTCGACTACGGCCTGGATTCGATGGCGTCCGACGTCGTCCACCTTGCAAAGGCACTTGCGCTTGATGCTCCTGCGCTGATCGGACACTCGATGGGCGCCCGTATCGCGATCCGCGCGTCGAACATGAAGCCTGCGGCGTTTTCTCGTCTCGTTCTCGTCGATCCCCCCGTATCCGGTCCCGGACGGCGCCCCTATCCGAGCAAGTTGCCGTGGTACGTCGATTCCATCCGGCTTTCCCTGAAGGGCATCGACGCCGAAGGCATGAAGGCATTTTGCCCGACGTGGACGGACGAGCAACTGAAGCTGCGCGCCGAGTGGCTGCATACCTGCTACGAGCCGGCGATCGGCACCGCTTTCGAGGACTTCCACAAGGACGACATCTTCCCCGACCTGCCGAAGCTTTCCGTTCCGGCGATGCTGATGGTGGCGGGACGCGGCGGCGTCATAGAGCAGGCGGATGTCGACGAAGCGCTGTCGCTCAACCCCGCAATCGAGATCGCTCGCGTCGAGAACGCCGGCCACATGATCCCCTGGGATGATTTCGACGGCTTCTTTGCCGCTCTCGGAGACTTTCTCTCCCGCTGATGATGACGGCTGCGGCGTATTTTGAACGCCGCTTCGTTCGTATGCGAGCCCGATACCAGAGGACAAATTCCGTGCAGAAAATCTACAGAATCGGCCAGATCGTTCCCAGTTCCAACACCACCATGGAAACCGAAATCCCGGCGATGCTGACGGCGCGTCAGTCCATCCGCCCGGAGCGCTTCACCTTTCATTCGAGCCGCATGCGCATGAAGAAGGTCGTGAAGGAAGAGCTGGCGGCCATGGACGCCGAATCCGACCGTTGCGCCGTCGAACTCTCCGATGCCCGCGTCGACGTGCTGGGCTATGCCTGCCTGGTCGCCATCATGGCGATGGGGCTCGGCTACCATCGCCAATCCGAGGCGCGGCTGAGGGGGCGCACGCAGGAAAACGACACGAACATTCCGGTCGTTACCAGTGCCGGCGCTCTGGTCGAAGGCCTGAAGGTCATGAACGCCAAAAAGATCGCCGTCGTCGCCCCCTACATGAAGCCGCTGACCGAACTCGTCGTGAACTACATTCGCGAAGAGGGCTTCGAGGTCATGGATTGGCGAGCCCTGGAAATCCCGGACAATCTCGACGTCGCCCGCCATGACCCGGAGAACCTTCCGGCAATCGTCCAGACGCTCGACCTCTCCGAGGTGGACGTCATCGTGCTGTCGGCGTGCGTGCAGATGCCTTCGCTGCCGGTGATCGCCAAGGTCGAGGCGATGACGGGCAAGCCGGTCGTGACCGCAGCAGTCGCGACGACATACTGCATGCTGAAGTCGCTTGGCCTCGAGGCGGTCGCGCCAGGTGCCGGCGCGTTGCTCTCCGGCGCATACTGAGGAGCCCGCCATGCAGAGCGCCGAAGCCAACTACAAGGGTGTCTGGGGAAACCGCATCGGCTTCGGCCAGCGTCCGGCACTTCTCGTCATCGATTTTCTCAAGGGCTACACGATCGAGGATTCCCCCCTCTATGCGCCCGGCGTGGTCGACGCAGTCGCCCGCACGCCTCACCTGATCGAGGCGGCCCGCCGCGCCGGCGTGCCGGTGATTCATACGCGGATACTCTACCTGGCGGAAAATTGCGCCGACGGCGGCATCTGGGTGCAGAAGGCGCCGGTGATGAAGGCCATGGTCGAGGGCAATGAACTCGCCGAATTCTGCGACGAGGTGGTGCCGGCCGCCGGCGAACTGGTGATCGTCAAGCAGTACGCCAGCGCGTTCTTCGGCACCAGCCTCGCCCCGCATCTTCACGCCCAGGGCATCGATACGGTCGTGCTCGCCGGTTGCTCCACGAGCGGCTGCATCCGGGCCAGCGCAGTGGACGCCGTCCAGCATGGTTTCCGCACGATCGTCGTCGGCGACTGCGTCGGCGACCGTCATCCCGATCCGCACAACGCCAATCTCTTCGACATCGACAGCAAATACGGCGACGTCGTCTCCCGCGAGGATGCGATCACAGCCTTCGGCGGCGCGAGCTGTCCGTAGCCTTCGACACAGCGTTACGAACGAAAACAAGAACAGCCAACCAGAGGACCGACAAAGATGGACAGAAGTGTATTCACGGAACTGTGCCTTGAGCAATTGAAGCAGAGCGGCGTTCATGAGGGTGAAAAGGTCGTCGTGCTCTCGCAGGGAGACGAGCGGCTCGACTACGCCGATGCGTTTTTGGCAGCCGGCCAGCGTCTGGGCGCGCGGATGTATCATCTGCGGCTGCCTGCTCCGCTTCCCGGCGACGGAAGCTGGGCCGTCGGCCAGACCGGGCTTGCCGGAAACCCCGAAGCTGTCGAGGCCCTGAAGAAGGCGGACATGGTGGTCGACCTGATCTTCCTGCTGTTCAGCCCTGAACAGATGGCTATCCAGGCCGCCGGTGCGCGTGTCCTGACGGCGGTCGAACCGGCGCCGCTGCTCGGCCGGCTCATGCCGACGAAGCAGCTTCGCGAACGCGTCGAAGTCGGCGTGGAATACATGAAGAAGGCCAAGACCCTTCGGATCACCAGCAAGGCGGGGACCGACGTTCTCTACAAGATGGGCGTGTACCCGACGGTGGGCGAATACGGCTGCACCGACGAGGCGGGCCGCTGGGACCATTGGCCGGCGGCATTCGTGTTCTCGGGCGCTGCCGACGACGGCGTCGACGGCCAGATCGTGCTGGCACCGGGCGACGTCCTTCTGCCCCTCAACATCTATGTCCGCGAGCCGGTAATCTACACGATCGAGAAGGGCTTCATCCAGGATATCCGCGGCGGCCTCGAGGCCGACCTGATCAAGTCCTACATGAAGACCTTCAACGATCCGCGTGGCCTGGGGATGTCACACGTCGGCTGGGGGCTGGACCACCGCGCCAACTGGCACGGGCTTTGCGATTTCGGCGGCGGCATGGGCATGGAACTGCGCTCCTTCTACGGAAACGTCATGTTCTCCACCGGCCCGAACAACGAGCTGGGCGGCCCGAACGACACCGCATGCCATCTGGACATTCCGATGCGCGGTTGCAGCCTTTTCCTCGACGACGAGCCGATGGTGCTCGACGGCGACATCGCCGTGAAGGAAATGCAGCACAACTTCGGCTGACCCGAGTTCAGCCGAACAACTTCCTGGCCGCCGATAACGGCGGCCAGCAACGTGACGATAGATCACGGCACGCGCACAGCGAGGCGCGACAAGAAATCTGGTATCAATCGATATGAGGGGTCTCCATGCAATCACCAGTTTCAGTTGAACAAGCAATCCGAACGGCCGGTGTCGGCAGGTTCCAGCGTCGCCTGTTTGTCATTTTCGGCCTCGTCTGGGCCGCGGACGCGATGCAGGTCCTGGCAATCGGCTTCACTGCGCCATCGATTGCTGCAAGTTTCGGCATTACCGTTCCGCAAGCTTTGCAGACCGGCACGATGTTCTTTCTCGGAATGCTCATCGGCGCCTTCGTATTCGGGCGCCTGGCCGATCGTATCGGTCGCCGGCCGGTTCTTTTTGCCGCCATTATCCTGGATGCCGTGTTTGGCGTCGCCTCGGCCTTCGCACCCGACCTGCAGTGGCTCTATGTCGCGCGCTTTCTGACAGGCGTTGGCGTCGGCGGCACACTGCCGGTCGACTACGCCATGATGGCCGAATTCCTGCCCTCCGACCGTCGCGGACGCTGGCTCGTGCTGCTCGAAGGCTTCTGGGCCGTCGGCACGGTAGCACTTGCTATGTTGGCCCTCGCTGCAGGCAGCCAAGGCGGTGAAGCATGGAGAACGATCTTCTTTGTCACCGGGCTTCCGGCCCTCGTCGGTGTGGTGCTGCGGTTCTATGTCCCGGAATCGCCGCTTTACCTCAGCCGAAAAGGAAAATCGGCGGAGGCCCGTCAGGTCCTCCAGCGGGTCGCGAATGCCAACGGCAATGCCACGGAAATTCCACCCCTGATGCCGCAGAAGCCCGAAAGCAAATCACTCGCCGCCCTTCTATCGCCTGAACTCCGTCGCCGTAGCGTCTTCTTGATGCTGGCCTGGTTGCTGATTTCGGTCTCCTACTACGGCGTGTTCGTCTACCTGCCGGTCAAGCTCGCGAGTGACGGGTTCGGCTTCCTTCGTGGCCAGCTCTTTCTCGTGATCCTGGCAATCGCCCAGTTGCCCGGCTACGCGCTGGCTGCCTATGGCGTCGAACGGTGGGGCCGCAAGCCGACACTGATCGGCTTCCTTCTGCTGAGCGCCATCGGCACATTGGCATACGGGCTGGGCCAAACCGTGGAAGTGGTGGTGAGCGCGTCGCTCCTCATGAGTTTTGCGCTGCTTGGAACCTGGGGTGCGATTTATGCCTTCACACCAGAGGTTTATCCGACGGGGCTGCGCGCCAGCGGCATGGGCACCGCAGGCTCGGTTGCACGCTTCGGCGGACTGCTAGCGCCCTCGATCGTCGCACCGATCATGAGCAATAGCTTCGGGCTGGCGCTGGCCATCATCTCGGGACTTTTGCTGCTGGGAGCGCTGAGCGTTTGGTTGATCGATGTTGAGACGAAGAGCCAGGCACTCGAATGATCCGTTGATTCAGTCGCGTCCGCTGGTTCAGCCGCGGTGGTGCCCAAGCGCCATCGCGGCTACCCTGGCTGAGGAGCCGCGTCGCCATCCGTTGTACGGTCCGCTGCGCGTTTTTTTGAAGCTCGCCAGCCTCGGGCCGATTTTATTGCGGCGTTTCGGCGTCTAGAAGAAACGATTGCGACATTGCCGGATCGGCAGACGAAGGCGTTAGGTAGAGACATGGACGAACATGACGGGCAGGATCGCTATCGCGTAACCGAACAGGTGGGCCACCTGTTGCGGAAGGCCTACCAGCGGCATCTCGCCATCTTCCAGGAAAATGCGACCGATCCCAGCCTGACATCGGTACAGTTCGTGACGCTTTGCGCCCTGCACGACCTGGGGCCGGTTTCCCAGGCCGAACTCGTCAAGGCGACGGCAGTCGATCAGGCGACCATCCGCGGCATCGTCGACCGGCTCAAGGCGCGCGGTCTGATCGACATTTCGCGCGATGCAAATGATGGCCGGAAAGTCATCATGTCGCTGCTGCCGGCAGGCGAGAGCGTCCTTGAGGAGATGTATCCGCGCGCAAAGACGATCACTGAAAAGACCATGTGCAGGCTGAACGTCGCCGAACAGGTGGCATTGCTGTACCTCCTGCGAAGGATCGGCGAGGACGATGCGGCAGCCGAGCGTGAAGACAACAGCAACGCCCCGTGATTTGAAGAAGGCAGGCAGGCAGAAATGATAACGGTTTTCGGCTCGATCAACATGGATCTCGTCGCCATCGCAAGCAAGATGCCGCGGCCAGGAGAAACGGTGGCCGGCCTGCAGTCCTCCGCATCGCCCGGCGGCAAGGGCGCCAATCAGGCGCTGGCGGCTCGTCGCGCCGGCGCGGGCGTGCGCATGGCCGGAGCAATTGGCCATGACCCGTTCGGCGCCGAAGCTCTGGCCCTGCTGAAGGACGCGTCCGTCGATCTGTCACTCGTTCGAGCGGTCAAGCAGTCCACCGGAACCGCCCATGTGGTTGTGGACGCCGGTGGTGAGAATGCGATCGTTGTCGTGCCTGGAGCCAACGGTCAGGTCGAAGAGGACGACGCACGGTCAGTGCTCGAGGGAATGAATGCAGGCGACATGCTCGTACTGCAGATGGAAATTCCGCCGTGTGCTGTCGAGGCCGCTCTCGTGGCGGCGCGGGCAAAAGGTGTCGTCTCCATCTTCAATGTCGCGCCGATGACGTCCGATGCCATTCGTCTTTACACCGGAGCCGATATCGTTGTCGCAAACGAGACCGAGTTCGAAGCGCTGGCCGGCACACCGGTTCAGTCGGACGAACAAAGGCTGGATGCAATGAAGACGCTTCATTCCCAGTCTGGCCGCTCGCTTGTCGTGACGCTTGGCGCCGACGGAGCGGTGGCAATTCATGCGGGAGAAGTATACCGCGCCGAGGGCTTGCAGATCACACCCGTTGATACCGTGGGTGCCGGCGATACTTTTTGCGGATATCTAGCGGCTGCTCTCGACGCCGGCCTTGATTTCGCATCCGCATTGCGGCGCGCAGTCGTGGCTGGCTCTCTTGCATGCACGAAATCTGGAGCCCAGCCGGCCATTCCCCTGATGGCAGACGTGCAAGCCCGACTTTAATCCCAAGGCGGGGGAAGCGTTCGCGCAGCCGGCGCCGCGGGAGGCTCTTATTCCAGCGAAACCATGAAGGCCGGAATCTGGCTCTCGAAAAACTTCGAGAATGCGGCAATGCGCGGCGGCAGCGCCTGGTAGGGCGGATAGTAGAGCGTCAGCCACAGATCGGGCGGCGACCATGACGGCAGCACATGCACCAGCCGTCCGGTCCGCAGGTGCTCGGCGACGTGAAACTTCGGCAGCAGCGCCACGCCTGTACCATCGGCCGCCATGTCGGCAAGGATGTCGCCGCTGTTGGCGCTGAAGGCGCGGCCGGCGGAAATCGTCACGCTGGCATTGCCGTCCGAAAGGTTCCAGGTCTCGCGCCGGCTCTCGCCGCTATAGGCAAGGCATTCGTCCGGCGTCAACTCGTTCGGGTGCTGAAGCGCGGCAAAGCGGCTTCCGGGCGCGGCGACGAGGATGCGCACGACGGGGCTTATCTTTCTCCAGATCGTGAATTTGTCGGAAGGCGCCGAGGATATACGAATGGCGAGATCGTAGTCGTCCTCGACGATGTTGACGAAACCGTCCGCCAGCGAGATCTCGAAGTTGATCTTCGGGTAGCGCTCCCGGAAGCCTGAGAGGATCGGCGGCAGGATGGTGGTGCCGAACCATGTCGGCGCGCTGATCCGCAAGCGTCCCTGGTCGGCCTTGTTGGCGTTCACCACCTCTTTGCGCGCGTTTTCCAAGGCTTGCAGCGCCGGCTGGATCTGCGCGGCGAAGACTGCACCGTCCGTCGTCAGCGAGACCTGACGGGTCGTGCGCACGAACAGCTGGACGCCGAGATCGTCCTCCAGTGCTGCGATCGCCCGCGTGACCGCAGCCGGCGTCATGTCGAGCTCCCGGGCCACCTGGGCGAAATTTCGCTTTTCAGCCGCCAGCAGGAAGGTTCGCAGCGCCTTGTAGTCGTTCATCTTATTATTCCAAAAATCGCAATTCAATCGCAATTATTATTGCAATTCACGCCAAGGTCAAATCGGACGAATATGCCTCCATCGAAAGACGGCGAACAACGATGCAGAAAGGCAAGACCATGATCACCGAAATCAAGGGCCTCCATCACGTAACCTCCCTGGCTGCGGACGCAGCGAGAAACAACACCTTCTTCACCGACACGCTCGGCCTGCGCCGGGTGAAGAAGACGGTGAACTTCGACGAACCGAGCGTCTATCACCTCTACTACGGCGATGAAAACGGTTCGGCCGGCACCGTCATGACCTACTTCCCCTTCCCGGACATCATGCGCGGTCGCGCAGGCGTCGGAGAAGTCGGCGAAACCCAGTTCTCCATCCCTTCGGGATCTCTGCCCTTCTGGAAGGAGCGGCTCGTCGCCCAGGGCGTAAAGGGCCTCCAGGAAGACACGACCTTCGGTGCTCCAAGGCTCCGCTTCGACGGGCCGGACGGCGAGGGCCTGGCCCTGATCGAAACGGCCGGCGACCTCCGCAAGCCCTGGACCGGCGCGGGCATTGAGGACGCAGCGGCGATCCGCGGCTTCTCCGGTGCAAGGCTGCGGCTGCATGAGGCCGACGCCACCGCCGAACTGCTGGGCTTCATGGGTTACCAGAAGGCTGAGAGCGAAGGCAACGTGACGCGCTTCATCATCCCGGGCGGCAATGGTGCCGATACCGTCGACCTCGAGGCGCTGTCGCAGACCTCCTATGCACGGCAGGGCGCAGGCTCGGTGCACCACATCGCCTTTGCTGTCGACGATCGCGCAGCCCAGCTCGCGGTCCGCAAGGCGCTGATGGACACGGGCTACCAGGTGACGCCGGTGATTGACCGCGACTATTTCTGGGCGATCTATTTCCGGACGCCGGGCGGCGTCCTGTTCGAAATCGCCACCAACGAGCCCGGCTTCAACCGGGACGAGGATACGGCTCACCTCGGCGAGGCGCTAAAGCTGCCGAGCCGCTACGAGCCCTTCCGCGAGAGGATCGAAGCCGGTCTGGCACCGCTGGCCGCCTGATCGCGCTCTTCCGCGATCCCTCGATGGCTGCCGAAGACTTCGGCAGCCATCCAATACCCACCCATTGAAATCCGCCGCATGTGCGGCATGCTGCTCTAGAGGAGAACCCAAATGTCCAAGCTCGAAGTCCTGACCCCCGCAAACAGCCAGCTCATCTTCATCGACCAGCAGCCGCAAATGGCGTTCGGCGTACAGTCAATCGACCGCCAGGCACTGAAGAGCAATGTCGTCGGGCTTGGGAAGGCCGCGAAGATCTTCAACATCCCCACGACCATCACGACGGTCGAGACCGAATCCTTCTCCGGCCATACCTATCCGGAACTGCTGGCCGTCTTCCCGGAGAACGACATTCTCGAGCGCACCTCGATGAACTCCTGGGACGACCAGAATGTGCGCGACGCCCTTGCCCGCAATGCCGCCAACGGCCGCAAGAAGGTGATCGTGTCCGGTCTGTGGACCGAAGTGTGCAACACCACCTTCGCGCTCTCCTGCCTGAACGATACCGACTACGAGATCTACATGGTGGCGGATGCCTCCGGCGGCACCTCTGTCGACGCGCACAAGTACGCCATGGACCGCATGGTTCAGGCCGGCGTCATCCCGGTCACCTGGCAGCAGGTCCTGCTCGAATGGCAGCGCGACTGGGCCCGCCGTGAAACCTACGACGCGGTCACTTCGCTCGTGAAGGAGCATTCGGGCGCCTACGGCATGGGCATCGACTACGCCTACACCATGGTCCACAAGGCTGCCGAGCGCGTCAGCCACGGAAAGCGGGTCGGTCCGAACCCCGCGAAGTAAGCCCAACAGCCATCATAGTCACGACATCTACGACCGGCAGGATGCTATCCTGCCGGTCGTACGCGTTTGGCATTTCTTCCGGAGGGAAAATGACCTGAAGGCGATCGCCGTACCGACGCTCGTGCTTCATGGCGCCGACATCCTCGCCTTCAGCGAGCGGTTACGCCCTTGTTGAAATCGGCCGCGGCATCACTGCCGCGTTCGTTCCGGCCCGGCCGAGCGATCTTGAGCAACGCGGAGGCCGCATAGCTGCATTGCACAAAAAATGTTTTCCATCTGGTCAAAAAACAATCATAGTGCCTGCAGCTGATGCACATGGCGGTTTTCCTCCCAGTGCCGCCGCAGCAGCTGTTCCCCTCTGGAGGTTTTTGACCTTCACACTTTATGGGCCTCGGTTTTCCGATGGCCCATTTTTTTTTGGCATCTTTCGTGACCTGGTCGGAGAAGGGAGTGCCGCACCTGACGTCGGTGGAAGACGTCAACCTGCCATCCGGTGCCGGCCAATCGGCAGCATTATCGGCCGACCCGAGGTCGGATCTATGATGATGCGGCTTTCCAGGCCGAACACGTCGCGCACCATTTGTTCGTTCAGTATGTCTTCGGGCTTTCGGCAGGTGTGCAGGCGTCCACCCGCCATTGCGACGAGATAGTCGGCATAGCGCGCCGCCCCCCGGCCCGCGCGAGTGTCGCGCCGATCAATGCCGACGGAATGAGAAGCGAGCCGTTGCTCCCGACGAGACGGGAGGCAATCGGCCCGGACATACTGCTGAAAGCAAGATGGAAGGAGCGGGTGGCCGAACTCCTGGTGAACGACGGACGGAAGCCGGAAATGGCCGGCCGCTATCCGCGTCGGTTCTCCGGCGGCCAGAGGCAGCGCATCGCGATCGCCCGCGCGCTTGCCGTGGGGCCGAAACTGATCGTCTGCGACGAGGCAGTCTCCACCCTCGACGCCTCGATACAGGCGCAGGTGATCGAGTTCGTTGACGGGCTGCGGCGCGAGTCGGCCTGTCCTATCTTTTCATCGCCCACGATTTGCCGGTAATACGGGGCTTCGCCAATCGCGTCATCGTCATGAAGGCAGGCGAGATTGTGGAGGAGGGCACCGTGCGCCAGATCGTCGAGGCTCTTGAAAAGTCCTATGCCCGTCCGCTCCTCGCGGCCAGCCTCGATTCGGATCCCGAGATCCGGGCCGCCCGGCGCGCCGCACGCAACCTTGAAGAAGGATTCGTTTCCGCATGAAGCCCGACGTACTGGTCGCCTATCCCCTCCATCCCCGCCAGATGGCGATGCTGGAGGACAGCCTATACTGTTCATCGCCTCGATCTTCTGACCGGCGACGCGAGGGACGCCCTGCTGGCCGAAGTCGGCCCCCAATGCACCGCCATGGTCGTGAACGGGCACGTAGCGATCGACGACGCCTTTCTGGCAAAGCTGCCGGCGCTGAAGCTCGCCGCCTGCTCTTCGGCCGGCTACGACCAGATGGACGTCGGCGCCATGACGCGGCGCGGCATCACCTTGACCAATACGTCCGATGTGCTTCTCGACGACGTCGCCGACATGGCATTGCTCCTGATGCTCGCCGCGCGACGCCGGCTGGTGGCAGGAGACCGCTATGTCCGCTCCGGCGACTGGGGCCGCCTCGGCATGATGCCACTCACCACCTCGACGGCGGGCAAGAAGGCAGGCATCGTCGGCCTCGGACGGATCGGGCTTGCGATCGCCAAACGCTGCGAAGCCGTAGGTTTGACGGTCGGCTACTACGGCCGGTCAAAAAAGGCCGGGATCGACTATTCCTACTTCGACGATCCCGTGAAGCTGGCCGAATGGGCGGACATCCTGCTCGTGGCAACGCCCGGCGGCCCGGAGACGGAGGGACTCATCTCCGCCGCCGTGCTCGACGCGCTCGGACCTTCCGGCAGCTTCATCAATATCTCTCGCGGGACCGTCGTGGACGAACCGGCGTTGATCCGGGCCCTGCAGGAAGGGCGGATCGCTTCGGCCGGGCTCGACGTCTATCTGGACGAGCCCAATCCCGATCCGGCTCTCGCCGCACTCGACAATGTGGTGCTCTATCCCCATCACGCCAGCGGCACGGAGGAAACGCGGGATCGGATGGCGCAACTCGTCATCGACAATCTGGAAGCGTTTTTCGCCGGCAGGCCGCTGCTGACGCCGGTCAACTGACGAGCGGCGCGTCGCCGGGGTCAGGCGAAGCAGTGGGGAAAATCGCTGCGCAGTTCCTCGACCTTGGCGATGGTGCGGCTCAAAGGCCCTTCCTGCTTGAGCAACTGCATAGCTTCGCGAATGGGAGCCTGGTTGACTTCGTAGGTCGCCGTCAATTCCGTCCGTGACAGCGTTGTGTCCGGCGGCAGCTGGATGGTGATGATGCGTTTGCGCAGATCGTCATGGACGCGCTGGACCGTGCTGCCGGCGGCGGGAAAGCCGGGGGCATGCCGGGAGACAGCGCGGCCCGCAATCGTCGCCAGGCACTGGAGAGGGGCGGCCGGTGGGAGAGGCGGCGTGGGAAAAGTTGCGACGCGACGCAGAGCGCCTGGGCATCCCTCTGCCTCAACGGGTCTAGTCTGGCAGCTGTGCTGCGGAAGCGCAGGCTCACCGTCATCCCGCCAGCTTGGCCTTTTGCGTGACGTTGAAACTCGATCCGCGCTCCACGGAGCGGACCGCGCGCCTCTTCCAGAGTTCCGTCGCGTATGTCACCGCCGCATCGAAATCGGCGGCATCGCCATCTTTCAGCGCCATCAGCGCCACGGCCGCTGTCGTCACGATGACCGTCTCCGCCGCCTCGTCGCGCGCCGCCCCGCGCCATACTGCGTGCCAGTATTCTCTGGCATTCATCCCGGTCGGCATGAGACGGGCGGGGGTCGGGCGCATCGGCACGAACGTGTCGACTGCCTCTCCGTCGACCAGCCGATGGATGACCGTGGGGCGGAAGGGTGCAAACTGCGCAATGTCGCGGGTGTTGCCGACGATGGCCAGGTTCGGAATGCCCAGCAGCTTGGCCGTGTCGCGCTGGATGTCCTGGCTGGACGCGCGCGACACCCCGAGCACGACGGCAGGCGCCGAAAGCGGGTTCAGCAAATGCGTCATCGCGTTGATGGGCAAGCGCATCTCGAGCAGCGGATAAAGCCCGATAAGACGCTGTAGTTGCGGGGCGAAGGCGGCCAACGGCATGTAGGCAATGCCCGCAGCGTCCAGCGCGCGCTCTGCATCCCCCATCGATGAGCACACCGGTATTCCGGTCAACTGGGCGGCGAGCTCAAGCTTGCCGGCCTCCGAACCAGCCCCGAAATGGCCATGCAGGAGCACGCGATAGCCGGCCGAAGCCACGAGCCTCGCCGCCTGGATGAACCAGGGCGCCGTCCTGACCTTGGGAGAAATGTAGGCCGGCCAGTCGAGGTCCGCCCGGCTTGCGGTGGCTTCTTGCGCACCGATCTGCAGCCGTGCCGCACGAATGAAGCCCGCCAGTTCCATAGCCGTTGCGCCCCTGAACTGCAGCGTCGACAGCAGCGCCCCGATCTGGAGAAGGTCGGCCTCGCCCCGCAGGATGATCCCCAGCGCATCCTCGGCTTCGTCGATCGCCAGCGGCCGGCTTTGGCCCTGTCCGGCGCAGGTGGTGGCGATGTATTTTGCCAGGCGCCGTTGCGGATTGGCGTTGTGGCCAATTCCGGCCAGTTTGGTCGCAATCGAAATCGGTGTCGGTGCGCCCTCAAGGACGTCGTTGGGTTGAACCGCAAGCGGCGGCGCTTCGATCAGCGCCGGTCGATCCCAGCCGACGGAGGGATCACTCCCCGCGGGTTTCGAAACGACCGCCGCCGGGGCAAAAAGACTGTCGACCTCGGTCGCAAGCGCGCGAAGCCGCAAGCGCACGCTTTCTGCGAGCGGCGTCGGCCGCAGACCCTTTCCCGTCCGCAGGAACAGAGGGTCGCCGTAGATTTCGCGCAATTGCCCCAGCATGCGGCTGACCGCCGGGCTCTGGAGGCCCATGCTGGCTGCGGCCCTTGCCACGCTGCCCTCCCGCATGAGCGCATCGAACACCATAAGCAACCGCAGGTCGGCGGGGCGGACCGACCGGTTAGGCCCTGACATTTCCCGGACTTTGCTCATCGTGGTCCCCGACTTCGTGCGATGCGAATTGCGATTTTTCGAATTTATAATGGTTCTAAAACAACCGCGTTGCCCGTTCGGTTCCCACTAAGTAACTGGATCAAAAATCTCCAGTTTAAACGTCGCGAATGACGTGAATGTGAAGTCGGGGCACGGTGGGAAATGAGCATTGAGAGGGCAGGGGTTTCGAACGGAGGCCATGCGGCAGTCTTGAAAAGGGTGGCCGGTGCGGCGATGGCCGGGACATTCCTGGCGACGCCGATCGTCGCACGGGCCCAGGACGCAGCCGAGAATGCGGTCACCGAACTCGAGCAGGTCGTGGTAACGGCATCGGGCTTCGAGCAGAACGTCAGGAACGCTCCGGCAAGCATCACCGTGGTCACGCGGGAACAACTGGAAAAGGGACAGTTCCGCGATCTGGCCGACGCCTTGCGGAATGTCCAGGGCGTAACGGTGACGGGAGTCGCCAACGAAAAGGACATCTACATTCGTGGCCTGCCCGGCAACTACACGCTGATCCTGGTGGACGGCAAGCGCCAGAGCACCCGCGACGCACGCACCAACGGCAATTCAGGCTTCGAACAGAGTTTCGTGCCGCCGGTGCAGGCGATCGAGCGAATAGAGGTAGTACGCGGGCCCATGTCCTCGCTCTATGGATCCGACGCTATGGGCGGCGTCATCAACATCATCACCCGGAAGGTCGGCGACAGCTGGTCGGGTTCGGTAAGCACCGACGCGACGATCCAGCAGCATTCCCGCTACGGCAATTCCGGCCAGGCGTCATTCTATCTCAACGGGCCACTGCTGCAGGACACGATCGGCATGCAGTTGTGGGGGCGCGGGCTCAAGCGCGGCGAGGACAACTTCCTGGGCGGCATTGCCGGCAATCGCGAACACGACCTCACCGGCAGGCTGACAATCACGCCCAACGAGGACCACGACATCTATCTCGAGGGCGGCACCGCGACGGTACGGCGCGACCAGTCGGCGGGATACACGCTCGAGGAGCTTGCGAACGGAACCTATAACGACAACTCCCGCGATCACTGGTCGCTGTCGCATACCGGGCGATGGGGCTGGACGACGTCGGAATTCTCGATCCAGCAGGAATGGGCGCGCCGGGAGAACTACACCTATGCGCCGGCCGAAGGGCGATTTGCGATGAACCCGCGTTCGCCCGAGGTACGCAATACCGTCATCGACGGCAAGTTTACGACGCCTTTCGAGCTCTTCGGCACGCACACGCTGGTCACCGGCGGCCAATATTTCGAAGCGCGGCTCACCGACCAGAATCCGGGCCTGCGCGACGGACAGAACCACACCTTCTCGGCAACCCAATGGGCGCTGTTCGCAGAAGACGAATGGCGTATCATCGACGATTTTGCCCTGACCACCGGACTTCGGTCGAATTATCACGAAGAATACGGCAATCACCTTAGCCCGCGCATTTACGGCGTCTGGGACGCAACCAGCGAACTGACGGTCAAGGGCGGCATCTCCACCGGCTTCCGAGCGCCCGACATCCGGCAGATCGCACCGGGATACGCATATACGACCGGCGGCGGAGGCTGCTACTATGGCTCTCCGAGCACATTGCCGCCGGGTACGAATCCATGCGGCGTCATCATTGCCGATCCGTCGCTGAAGGCCGAAACCAGTACCAGCTATGAACTCGGCGCCCTCTGGGACAATGGCGACATCGAACTGGGCGCGACCTATTTCTACACCGACTTCGACGACAAGATCACCAATGCCCGCGTCCTGGACGCGAGCGGCAATCCGGTGCGCTGGAGCGAAGATCCCAACTACGTCCTCTGGTATAACTACAACGTCGACAGCGCGGTGATCCAGGGCGTCGAACTGACGGCCAGCTGGTACGCCACCAGTGATCTCGTCCTGCGGGCGAGCTACACCTACACTCATTCGGAGCAAAAGACGGGCGACTACATGGGCTTCCCGCTGGCGCGCACGCCGGAACATGCAGGCTTCCTGCGCGCGGACTGGACGACGCCGGTCGAAGGGCTCGGCGCCTGGGCTTCGGCAAACTACCACGGCTCCGAGATTGCCGCCGGCGCGCGCATCGGCAGCAACGGAGAGGTTGTCTCCATCAACGGTATCGAGGGCAGAAAATATGGCGCCTACACGACCCTGGATTTCGGCGTCAACTACGCGCTGACCGAGAACGTTACCGTCAGCGGCGCCGTATACAACGTGTTCGACAAGGACATCGAGCAGACCGACTTCAACACGGTGGAAGAAGGGCGTCGCTTCTGGGTCAGCATGGCCACCAAATTTTAATCATTCGACACGAATTCAGAGCCGCAGAACGAAGGGCTGAAACATGATCCGTACCAAACTTGCAAGCCTGCTTGTCACGGCATTCGCCGTCGCGGCGCTGGCAATCCCGGCAAACGCCGACGCCATAGTGGTCAAGCACCGGCAGGGCGAAACGACCCTGGCCGCGATCCCTGCCAAGGTGATCGTGTTCGACATGGCGAGCCTCGACACCCTGGACGCCCTCGGGGTCGAAGTGGCCGGAGTACCGGCCGGCCGGAAGCCTGCGTATCTCAAGGCCTACGAAGGCGAGAAGTATGCCAAGGTGGGGACACTGTTCGAGCCGGACTACGAGGCCGTCAGCGCCGCAGCTCCCGATCTGATCGTCATCGGAGGCCGGTCGGCCGCCAAATACGCCGAACTCTCGCGCATTGCTCCGACGATCGATCTCTCCGTCGATGCGAAGGCTTTCAAGGGGAGTGCGGAGGAAAATGTCCGCACGCTTGGCGCGCTGTTCGGCAAAAGCCCTGAGGCGGAGACCCTGATCGGCAAGCTCGAAAGTTCGGCCTCCGCCCTCAAGGAGAAGGCGCAAGGAGCCGGCAACGGCCTGCTCATCCTGACCACCGGCGGAAAGATGAGCGCCTATGGCCCCGGCTCCCGCTTCGGCGTTCTGCACGACGACTACGGCGTCGTTCCGGCCGCCGCAGATCTGAAGCCTGGCAAGAGCAGCAACCACGGACAGGCGATCTCCTTCGAGTTCATTCTGGAGACGGATCCGGACTGGCTGTTCGTCATCGACCGCGATGCTGCGATCGGGCGGGAGGGAACGGCCGCCGCGGCGTTCCTCGACAACGAGATCGTACGGCAGACCAAGGCCTGGAAGAACGGGCATGTGGTCTACCTCGATGCCGCATCATGGTATGTGGTCGGCGGGGGCATCCAGTCGATGCAGAGGACGGTCGACCAGTTGACCACGGCCTTCGCCGGCGAGTGATCACCAGAGCATCTGGCAGTCCCGGTCGTCCGCTCCAGCGGACGGCCGGAACGCATTTTTCATCCTAGTCGGGTCCTCCATTGAAGTTCGCCTCAGCGTTCCTGATCCTGATCGCCCTTGCCGCCGCAAGCATGTTTGTCGGCGTCAGCGACGTCACGCTCGCGTCGCTTTCGGCAGGGGACGGCAAGACTTGGCTCATCCTCCTCGACAGCCGTATTCCGAGGACGCTCGCGCTGATCTTTGCCGGCGCGGGAATGGCGGTGTCCGGGACCATCATGCAGATGCTGGCGCAGAACCGCTTCGTCGAACCGTCCACGGCGGGCACGGTGGAGTCGGCCGGTCTCGGCATCCTGCTGGTCATGCTTGTGGCACCAGGGCTTCCGGTGTATGCCCGCATGCTTGTCGCGACGTTCTTCGCAATCGCCGGCACCGCGCTCTTCCTTGCGATCCTGCGGCAGATCCCTTTGCGGTCGGCGCTGATGGTACCCTTGGTCGGCATCATGCTCGGCGGGGTCATCAGCGCCGTCACGACGTTTCTCGCCTACCGTTTTGACCTCCTCCAGTCGATGGGGGCATGGACGACAGGGGACTTCTCTGCCGTTCTTCGCGGTCGCTACGAACTGCTCTGGCTGTCCATGAGCCTGACCGTGGCCGCCTATTTCGCCGCCGACCGGTTCACCGTCATGGGCATGGGCGAGGCCTTTTCCAGCAATCTCGGCATCAACTATCGCCGCGTGGTCATGCTCGGCCTTGTCATCGTCGCGATGGTGACCGCCTGTGTCGTCGTATCGGTGGGCATGGTGCCTTTCGTCGGACTGATCGTCCCCAACGTCGTCAGCATGGCGCTCGGTGACCGGCTCCGCCGCTCTCTTCCCTGGGTGGCCATGTTCGGGGCAGGGCTCGTCCTTGCTTGCGACATCATCGGACGAAGCGTCATCGCGCCCTTCGAAATCCCGGTCGGAACGGTGCTCGGCGCCATCGGCAGCGCTTTCTTCCTCTATCTCGTGCTGCGGAGGAACAGCCGTGCGGCATGACGGGCGAAGAGATGCCAGGGCCCTGCGAACGCTCGTATTGACCGGCGGCCTCGCAGCGCTTGCCTGCGTCCTGTTCATGACGCTTGGAGCGAGAGGCAACTGGAGCTTCGTGCTTCCCTTCCGGGCTACCAAGCTGGCGGCCATGCTGCTGGTTGCCTATTCCATTGCGGTATCGACAGTCCTTTTCCAGACGATCACCAACAACAGGATCCTGACGCCCTCGATCATGGGTTTCGATGCGCTCTATGTGCTGATCCAGACCTGCCTCGTCTTCGCGCTCGGCGCCGGCACGGTGTCCGCCCTCGATCCCCGCACCATGTTCGTGTTCGAATGCGCGGTCATGGTCCTGTTTTCATGCCTGCTCTATCGGTGGCTGTTTTCGGGCGGCCTGCGCAGCCTCCACCTTCTCATGCTGGTCGGCGTGATATTCGGAGTGCTCTTTCGCAGCGTTTCAGGTTTTCTGCAGCGCGTGATCGACCCCAACGAATTCATCGTTCTGCAGGATCGCCTGTTCGCAAGCTTCAACGGCATCGACCCGAGCCTGCTCGGCATCTCGGCAGTTCTCGTCGCTGCAGCCAGCCTCTTTGCGCTGCGCATCTTCCACACGTTCGACGTCATGGTGCTGGGCCGCGATACGGCCATTGGTCTCGGGATCGACCATCGCCGCACGACGACGGTCATCCTCGTCATCGTCGCTGTTCTCGTTTCCGTTTCCACGGCACTGGTGGGGCCGGTCACCTTCTTCGGCCTGCTCGTCGCAAGCCTCGCCTACCAGATACTGCCGACGAGCCGTCATCGCCTCATCCTTCCGGTCGCCGTCTTCATTGGCACAGCGACGCTCGTCGGCGGCCAGCTCGTGCTCGAACGGATCTTCGCCTTCGACACGGCGCTCGGCATCATCATCGAGTTTGCGGGCGGACTCGTCTTCCTCATTCTTGTTGTCAGGGGAGCTCTTCGATGATCCGCATCGAACAGGCAATCAAGCGCTACGGCCAGACATGCGTCGTCGACGGCGTCACTCTCACGCTGCCGGCCGGCGGGGTCACTTCGATCGTCGGCCCGAACGGAGCAGGAAAATCCACGCTGCTTGCCATGATCTCCCGCCTGCTCGGCATGGACGGCGGAGCGATCTCGGTGGGTGGGCTGGATGTAACGAAGACGCCCGGCGATGTCCTGGCGCGGCGCCTGTCCATTCTGCGCCAGGACAACAGCCTGACCGCGCGACTGACCGTCCGCGATCTCGTTGCCTTTGGTCGCTATCCTCATTCGAAAGGACGGATGACGGATGACGACGCGCGCCGGATCGAGGAGGCGCTTGCCTATCTCGACCTGAAGCCGCTGGCCGACCGCTTCCTGGACGAACTCTCGGGAGGACTGCGCCAGCGCGCGTTCGTGGCCATGGTCCTGTGCCAGGACACCGAATACATGATGTTCGACGAACCGCTCAACAATCTCGACATCAAGCACGCGGTGACGATGATGCGGCTATTGCGTCGCGCCGCCGACGAGCTCGGCAAGACGGTCGTCGTCGTCCTGCACGACATCAATTTCGCCTCCTGCCATTCGGACCGGATCGTGGCCATGCAGGACGGCCGCGTGCTTTGCCAGGGCACGCCCCAGGAGATCGTCAGGCCCGACGTTCTGGAGGCGATCTACGGAACCTCCTTCGTCGTGCAGGAGATCGGCGGTAAGAGGATCGCCACCTATTTTGAATGACGGCCGATCTTCGGCCGCCAATGGGACGTCGCCATCACTCGCCGGCGCGCCAGGTGACGCCAAGCTCCTCACGGAAGGCGAAACGGACGAGATGACGGACAACCACGTCCTGTAGCTGCGCCATCTGCTCCTGATCCGGCGAGGCGAGCGAAATCCGCAGCACGGTATCGTCAGCACTCAGGCGGCAATCACCGACGCCAAAGGAAATGTGCCCCGATCGGCTGTCGAATTCGACCGGGCGCTTGTGCGCGAAATGTTTGCATAGCTGCTGCAAGTACCGGCTGGCATGCTCTGTGGCGATATCCGTGACGGTGCTGACGCCGGAATTACCGAAAGTGTCGTTGCCGGAAGTCATGTCCGTCATCGGCTGCGCTCCACGATCTGTGCGGCCTGGTCGAGCGCCGCGGCTATTTTCTCGGCCGCCGCGTCGTCGAGCGGGCCGCTTTTCAGCCGCAGACGCAGGGAAAGCTTGAGGTTCTCCATGGCCCGCAGCACCGGCAGCGGAATGTCCCGCCTGCCGCCTTCACCCTCCGCCTTTCCGCGGGAGAGGAGTTCGTCGAGAAGAGACTGGTTGGCTGCAAGGAATGCTTCGCCTTCCGGGGTGACGCTATAGCGCTTTCGCCCGCCATCGGCCTGCTCGATCCGGGCATAGCCCATGTCATCCAGCCAGGCGAGCGTCGGATAGACCACGCCAGGGCTGGGGGAATAGGCGCCGGCGAACCTTTCCTCGATCGATTTGATCAGTTCGTAGCCGTGGCTTGGCGTCTTCGCGATCATCGCGAGCATCAGCAGGCGAAGATCGCCGTAGTCGAAGAGACGGCCGCCGTGACGGCCTCCGCGCCCGCGGCGATGATGTTCGTGGCTGCCCGATCGTTCGTCGGACGGTGAAAAGAAGCGGTGAAAGAAGTGAGAGTGATTTTTCATGATCCCGATATAGATCAAGATATATCGGAATTCAAGATATATCGGGAATGAAAAATGACTTTCGTTTCACCGGGGCGAAATGCGGAACGCCCGCAACGCAGAGCGCATCCGGCATTCCAGCGACCGTGCCGAGCCGAGTGCTTCATCGCGAAGACCGCGATCACAAATCGAAAGACCGAAGGGGAGGCCGGCGCGCAATCGCGCGCCGGCCGGGACCTCAGGCGACCACGAAGCTGACTTCATCGACACCATCGACGTGCGCGACCATCTCGTCCCCCTTGACGATGGCGCCGACACCGGCGGGCGTTCCCGCAAAGATGAGATCGCCGGCCTTAAGCGTGAACAATCGGGAGAGGTAGGCGATCATTTCCGGCACCTTCCAGATCATCTGGTTCAGGTCGCCATTCTGGCGGATCTCGCCGTTGACCTTGAGCCAGATTGCTCCATTGCTCGGATGACCGACCTGCTCGACCGGATGCAGCGGGCCGCAAGGAGCGGAAGCCTCGAACGCCTTGCCGGTCTCCCACGGGCGACCGAGCTTCTTGGCCTCGCCCTGCAGATCCCGCCGGGTCATATCCAGGCCGACGGCGTAGCCGTAGACGCAGTCGAGCGCCTTATCGAGCGGGATGTTGTCGCCGCCGCTCTTCAAGGCCACGACCAGTTCGACCTCATGATGCACGTCCTTGGTCTCGGACGGGTAGGGGAAGTCGCTGCCGGCCAGCACCAGCGTGTCCGGATTCTTCTGGAAGAAGAAGGGGGGCTCCTTGTTCGGGTCGTGCCCCATCTCGATGGCGTGATCCGCGAAATTCCGGCCGACGCAGTAGATGCGATGCACCGGAAAGAGCGCCTGACTGCCAGCAACCGGCAGGGTTGGAACGGGCGCCGGCTTGAAGACGTAAGCGGCGTTGATGGAGGTCATGTCGTTCATTATCGCGCTCCTGCGTAATATTCGATGCGTTTTTCGAAGTGCTCCACGGCCGCGGACAGAAGCATGGCTGCCGCGAAGAGGATGATTGTCAGAGCCCAGAACCGCTCCATGTCGAAGCTGCGGGAATAGAGCTCGAAGAGTTCGCCGTAGCCGATGACGGATACGAGGATCTGGCCGATGACGACGCCCTTCACCCCGCGGATGAGGCCGATGCGGATGCCGGCAAGGATTTCCGGCAGTGCCGAAAGAAGGATGATCTTGGTGAAGATCGTGAAACGGGACGCCCCATAGCTGCGGCCCATCTCGATCAGCGAAGGCGGCACCTGCATGACGCCGGCGCGGGCGTCGAGCACGATGATCCAGACGGCAAACAGGAAGACCGTAACGAACACCGTCGTCTCGCCGAGGCCGAAGAGGATCATCAGGATCGGAACCAAAGCCGAAAGCGGCGCGCTGACGAACATGTTGACCCACAGGCCGAAGATGTTGTCGACGACCTTGATCCGCCCCATGGCTACCCCGAGCGGGACGCCGATTGCGATCGCCAGCGCCATTCCGAGAACAAAGGAGCGGAGCGTGATCAGCGTGGCTGCCTGCCAGGATCCCGTCTGGACCAGCCCCACGCCGGCGGCGATCACCGACGTCATCGGCGGGATCAGGAAGATGATGTCCATCCTGCCGACGATTTCCCACACCAGCATCCAGAAGATCAGCGAGGTCATCATCGGAATTCTAATGCCGGAGAGTGTCATGGCGCCTTACTCCGCATATTGCCTGAGGCCCTGCCAGATCTCCTCGACCACATCCAGATAGCCCTTGTCGCGGCGGATGACATCCGGCGCGGCAGAGCGGTCGATAGCGGGTTCGATGATTTGGGAGACGCGGCCGGGACGCGGTGACAAGAGCACGATCCGGTCTGAGACGTAGACGGCCTCCTCGATCGAGTGCGTCACAAACAGGAAGGTCTTGCGCTCCTTGTCGACGAGCCGCAGCAGGTCTTCCTGGAACTTGCGCCGGTTCTGCTCGTCGACGGCAGAGAACGGTTCGTCGAGAAGCAGCACGTCGGCATTCACGGAGAAGGCGCGGGCGATGCCGACGCGCTGGCGCATGCCGCCCGAAAGCTCATGCGGATACTTCTCCTCGAAGCCGGACAGGCCGACCTCGTTGATGTAGTGCCGGGCGATCCGATGCCGCTCGGCCTGCGACACGCCCTTTAGCTCGAGGCCGAAGGCGACGTTGCGCAACACGGTGGCCCAGGGCATCAGGGCGAAATCCTGGAACACGAAGGCGCGCTCCGGACCGGGGCCGGTCACGACCCTGCCGTTGATGCGGATCTGGCCCGACGTCGCGGGCACGAGGCCGGCGATGATCTTGAGAAGCGTGGTCTTGCCACAACCCGAGGGGCCGAGCAGCGTCGTCAGCTTGCCGCGCTCGAAATCGAGATTGATGCCGCGGAGGGCCTCGATATCGCCGTAGCGCTTGCAGATCTCGCGTACCTCGACGATGGCATCCGACGTGGCGTCGTCGGCCGTCCGCAGGGGGATGGGATTGGCCATGTCACTTTCTCCTCTTTTCGGGACGCAGGAAGCGCAGCTCGACATATTGCAGAGCGGCGAGCGTCAGCGTCGACACGGCAATGATGGAAGCTACGGCCGCGTACATGTGGGCATAGTTGGCGACCGAGCGGTGATAGGTGATGAGATCGCCGATGCCCGTGGGCGTGATCAGAAGTTCGGCGAGCATCACGCCGATGAAGCCGGCTGCGATACCGAGCCGAAGGCCGGCAAACAGCACAGGCGTGGCATCGGGAATGATGATCTTGAATATCTGCTGCAGGCGCGTTCCCTGGAAGGAGCGGCACATGTCGACCAGCGACGGATTGACGTGACGCACGGCCTTGTAGGAATTGAGCACGATCACCGGCAGCGCCAGCATGATCACGGCCAGCGTCTTGGCTACGAGCCCGATGCCGTAGACGAATGTCACCAGCGGCACGAGGGCTGCCATCGGTGCAGCCTGCAGGACGATGAAGACCGGCGCCAGCAGCCATTCCGCCTTGTCCGAAAGCCCCATGACGATGCCGAGGCCGATGCCGAGTACGGCGGAGACGGCGACCCCAAGGATCAGCGGCTGGAAGGTGATGAGGTAGGCAGGCAGCAGCGTGCCGTCGAGCGCCATCTCGATCAGAGCCGACAGCGTTTCCAGGAACGTCGGAAAGGCGAAGCTGATCGGAACGCGGCCTGCAATCTCCCATGCGGTGAACAATATGGCGAGCGACACCACGACCCAGAAGGATTTCCGGCGCCGGGCGAATTCGGTAAGCGTTTCGACGATGCTGGAGGAGCCGCTGCCGGCCCCTCCCGTCGCGCTCACCTTGTGGGGCGAAGCGGTCATGTGCATCTACTTGGTTCCGGTTTTCGCAAGCACCGCGTCGAGCGCGGAGAGATCCCAGAAGTCCTCGACCTTCAGTTCCTCCGCCTTGCCCTGCAGGGCGCCCGAGATGGTGTAGAAGTCGAAGTCATCGCGCGCGGCATCCTCGCCGCCGCCGTTCAACGGCAGCGTCGCAGCGGCTTCCGTGAAATAGGGCTCGATGTCGGCAATCATTTCCGGCGTCGCATCGGGCAAGAGCTTGTACTTGTCACGCAGCGCAATTGCCGCCTTCGGGTCCGCCGCGACCTCGCGCCACGTGTTGATGATGCTCTCCACCAGGATCTCGACGTCCTTGCGGTTCTTCTCCAGGTATTCGGTGTTGGCAAAGAGCGCCTCGTCCGTGGCGCTGACCTCGCCCAGCGGCAGGAAGATGAACTTGCCGGGGGCCTCCTTCTCAAGGACGCGCTTGCCGGACGAGTCGACGATCGTCGCCTTGACGTTGCCCTGCAACAGTGCCCCGGTGCGAACTTCCGCACCCGGCACGTAGGAGATGTTGGAGTAGGTGATGCCGTTCTTGTCGGCCATCAGCTTCATAATGGCCTCGGTCCCTGAGCCGCGGGAGTGAACCGCGATTTCCTGGCCGTCCAGATCCTTCCACTCCTTGTAGCTCTCGGAATTGACGACCGGATAGAACTGCAGCTTGGAGAGCTGCAGGAAGATGCGGATCGGCGCCTTGACCTTCTGCAGAAGCGCGTATGGCCCGCCGACGCCGATGTCGGCCTGGCCGCTGACGACGGCCTGAGCAGCGATGTCCTCGCTTTTCAGGAAGGTCACCTGAACGTCGACGCCCTTCTCCTTGGCACGCTCGAAGGCGGCCAGCAGATGCAGGGATTCCACGGTCGCGATGTCGCCGAAGGCGACGCGCATGGGATCGGCGAGTGCCCACCCCGGTATTGCGGCAGAAAGGCAGAAGACGGCCGCGGCCGCCGATGCCCTCATTCGTCTGGCAAGCATGTTCATTCTCTTTCCTCCCAACAATCAGGCTCCTCAACCCAATATGCAACCAATTCTTCATTAATCTGGCATTGTGTCAACCGACAACCGTTGCTGCACGGCAACATGACAACACACTTCCATCGCCACCCGTAGAATAAAATATTGATATTTAACGATTATTTCCTCCATACCGTCGACGTAGCCGATTGCGTTGACAGCGGTCGGAATGTCCAATATAAGCAAAACCAATCTGACATTGGTTTAGAAAAATGATCGAAGCTAGCGATGCAGTGGTTCTGACGCGATTGCGCGATTTCTTGTCGACGACAGAGCTTGCCGATGGCGGCCGGCTTCCGCCGGAGCGCGAGTTGGCGCAGTCGCTGGATGTGGGCAGGGCAGCCCTGCGCAAGGCGCTGGCGACGCTGCAGGCCGAAGGGACGGTCTGGCGTCATGTCGGCAAGGGCACTTTCACGGGGGAGCGCCCGATCGATACGGTGGCCGACATCAATGCAATGGTACAGCGGACCAATCCCCTTGAAGTCATGGCCGCTCGCATCGCGTTTGAACCCGAGGTCGCCCGCTATGCCGCACTGCATGCGACGGCCAGCCAGGTCGCCGAAATGCGAAGCTGCGTCCTGAAGGCGCAGCAGGCTCCGACCTGGCGACAATACGAGCAATGGGACAACAAGCTGCACCGAACGATCGGCGAGGCTTCGCAGAATTCGCTGTTGCTCGGCCTGCTCGACACGCTGAATGCTGTCCGCCGGGCGGTCAATTGGGGCCGGCTGCGCGACACGCCGGTGCGTCCGCCGGCCGACCACCACAGTTTCGAGGAACATGCCCGCATCGTGGAGGCGATCGCGGATCGTGACGGCGCGGGAGCCGTCGACGCCATGCGCCGGCATCTCCGCAGCGTAGAAACCCATATGCGGAATCGAATCTGACGGTCGTCAAAACTACCAGGTCATTCATTGAGGAGTTTGGAATGAAGAGAATCAAGGTCGCAAATCCGGTCGTCGAGCTCGACGGCGACGAGATGACCCGCATCATCTGGCAGTTCATCAAGGAAAAGCTGATCCACCCCTACCTCGACATCGACCTGAAGTATTACGACCTCAGCATAGAGAACCGGGATGCGACGGACGATCAGATAACCGTCGACGCTGCGCATGCGATCAAGCAGTACGGCGTCGGCGTCAAGTGCGCGACAATCACGGCCGACGAGGGCCGCGTCGAGGAGTTCAAGCTGAAGAAGATGTGGAAGTCGCCGAACGGCACGATCCGCAACATCCTCGGCGGCGTCATCTTCCGCGAGCCGATCATCTGCAAGAACGTGCCCCGCCTCGTGCCCGGCTGGACCAAGCCGATCATCGTCGGCCGCCACGCCTTCGGCGACCAGTACCGCGCCACCGACTTCAAGTTCCCCGGCAAGGGCAAGCTTACGATGAAGTTCGTTGGCGAGGACGGCAAGGAAATCGAATACGAC
Source organism: Mycoplana rhizolycopersici (assembly GCF_013378445.1). Lineage (GTDB taxonomy): Bacteria > Pseudomonadota > Alphaproteobacteria > Rhizobiales > Rhizobiaceae > Mycoplana > Mycoplana rhizolycopersici. The sequence goes on along the minus strand of NZ_JABXYK010000010.1, from coordinate 226 downwards.
GTCTTCGACGCGCCGTCTGCCGGTGTCGCCATGGGCATGTACAACCTCGATGATTCGATCACCGAATTCGCCCGCGCCTCGTTCAACTACGGCCTGCAGCGCAAGGTGCCGGTCTATCTCTCGACCAAGAACACCATCCTCAAGGTCTATGACGGCCGCTTCAAGGACATCTTCCAGGAGGTCTTCGACGCCGAGTTCGCCGAAAAGTTCAAGGAAGCGAAGATCT
>NZ_JABXYK010000009.1 GCF_013378445.1 Mycoplana rhizolycopersici | reverse complement strand
AGCGGCCCTTTTGCTTTGGTAGCCTTAAAGCAGGACAAAAACCGGATAACGCGGGGTGGAGCAGCCCGGTAGCTCGTCAGGCTCATAACCTGAAGGCCGCAGGTTCAAATCCTGCCCCCGCAACCAAACATAGGCACCCCCGTTGGAGAGATCCGCGGGGGCGTCGGCGTTTCTGAAAACCGTTCGACGCGCCGACGTAGATGAAAATAGCCCGAAAAGCGGAAAGCGGGCAGACCGCTGGGGCAATTACACTGTCCACGCTTCAGACGCGGCCAAGTGGCGATAACGCCGCACGCAACGATGCGCGGTGCGAAGCGCGCCTGCCGGAACGCAAAGCCTCGCCGAAAGCGACTCCCAGCCGAAACAGGAACGTTGAGACGGACCCATGATGGCGGCCGAAATAGCGGATGCGGTTCGACGTCAAAAGTGCCGAGAGATATGGATTTCGCTGATAATCGCCGCCAATGTGCATGACGGTAGACATGGGGTCATAGTAGACGGCCAGTCCTGTGCGGCGGACGCGCTCCATGTAATCGACTTCCTCGCTGTAGAGAAAGAACGTCTCGTCCCACATTCCGACCTGTCGACGGGCTTCGGCAGAGATCAGCAGAGCAGCCCCGGTTGCCCAGTCGACGGTTCCGCCATTGCCGTAGAGCAGGGGATCGTCGATCACCTCGCCCAGCCCCAAGCTGGCGGATAGCCGCCCTCCGAGCAGCGCTTCGGACCACGCGCCGATGATCGACGGCTCTTGCCGGATCGAAAGCGCCACACTGCCATCCTCATTCAGGATTTGCGGAACGACGACACCGATGGTGGGATCCAGCAGACGGCTCCGCATTCGCGCAACAGAGCCTCTATGCAGGCGTATGTCCGGATTGAGGACAAGGATATCGACATCGTCGCAGACGGTTGCTGCCGCAGCATTTATCCCCGCTGAATAGCCGCCATTTCTCCCGGTTTCGATCACACGAGCGCGGATCGGGTGCTGCCTGGCAAGTGCAACGGACTGGTCCTGGGAGGCATTGTCGACGACAACGATCTCATAGTGGCGCGTGCCCTCAAGTCCTTGCTCGAGCGAGTCGAGCAGCCCGCCAAGCACTTCGGCGCTGTTGTAGGTCACGATGACGACGGCTACTCCGGCGGAGGCGCTGTTGGACGTCGACATGGAGGCGGGCTTGGCGCCTGCGATTGACGTTTCTTCCCTCATGCTTTTCCTCGCTGGTGCGCCTCTGTTGCCAATGCACGCGTTCGGAGCATTGCAGGATCGGAGCGACACAGAAAGACTGCCGAGAGAGGTAGAAGGCCGGTTGGGCCGAACGCGCTTAAGCCGGATAGGCATGCACCCTCTGCCCTAGCTCATCCGATCGATGAATGCCCTAACCTCCACCGGCAAAATATACCTGCACCGCTAAGACTTTGAGTGCGGTGGAATATCGGCGCGAATTTTCTAGCATTGTCTGTGGAAGCAGGCGGGATCCCGTCCGCGCGGTTGCCGGCTGGCCGGGGGAGATCTCCTCGAGCCATGCGGCCATAGAATGGAAGGTTTCATGTCGATCGAACCTCAACGCACGACACATCCCTTCACAAATGGACGCGGCGACGCGGGAGCGGTACGGCTGTCCTTCAATCGCGGGCCTTCCGAGGATACCGGGCGGCTGCAGGCGCTGGCCCAGGTGTCTTCGGCAGCGCGTACCCGTGTCGGCCAGTTCATTGGCCTTGCCGGCGATGGCCTGCCGCGCATGCATGACGGCTGGACCTTCGGCCATACCTTGCGCGCGGTGAAAGGCGATGGCGGCTGGGCCGAGCGCCTGGAAGGCGACAGCCTGCGCTATGCCGCAATGGTGGCGCTCGGCCTTTCCTATCTCGAAGAAGGAGAACAGCGCTGCATCCTCGGCAGGGGAACGGCTGCCGACCTGGCGCGCGCCTGTGCGGAACGAGCGAGGTCGTCTCAGGATGCAGGCGCAATCGCATTGTCGGCCTGGGCGGCGGCCGAGGCTGGGCGTTTTCATGCGGAAGCGCTGTTCGATCGTCTTGCAACGAAAATCGCCTCGGCCGAGCCGCTGGCGACCGTGGAGTGTGCGTGGACCGTCATTGCGGCGCTATCTGCCGCGCGGCTCGGCGACACCGTACAGCTCCTGGACGCGGCTGCGAAGCGTCTGAGGGAAGCCCAGACAGGCACAGGGCTTTTTCCGCATATGCTGCCGGCAACGGCAAGCGGGCGTCTGCGGGCGCACATTGGTTGTTACGCTGATCAGGTCTATCCGATCCAGGCGCTGTCGCGGTTGTCGGTGGCGTGCGGTGACACCGGTGCTCTACAAGCCGCTGATGCCTGCGCCGCGCGCATCTGTGCACTGCAGGGTCCTGCGGGCCAGTGGTGGTGGCATTACGACACCCGGGACGGCTCGGTCGTCGAGGGATACCCGGTCTACAGCGTCCATCAGCATGCGATGGGGCCCATGGCTCTTTTGGATCTGATGGAAGCCGGCGGCAGGGCGCACTGGCAGCCGATCCTCCTCGGCCTGCGCTGGCTGGACGAGCATCCGGAAACGGTTTCGACGCTGGTGTGCCCGGAGAAGGGCGTCATCTGGCGCAAGGTCGCCCGCCGTGAGCCGGGCAAGGCCGCACGCGCGATTGCCGCGGTCACGACCGCCGCCTCGCCCGGCCTGCATCTTCCCCTGGTCGATACGATCTTTCCCCCAGGCGAAGTCGATTACGAATGCCGGCCGTACGAACTCGGCTGGCTGTTGTACGCCTGGAACGCGGAGGGCGCCGTGACTTCTCTTGCGAAGGAGCCGGCAAGCGAGCCTGAGGAGATCTGAGATGAACCGTCACCGTCAGCTGTTATTCGGCATGTATCTCGATGCGGTGCGCATGGACGACGTGATCGAGCGCTGCCACGAGGCGCTCAAGACCCGCAGCCGCATGCTGCTTGGCGTTCTCAACGCGGCCAAGGTTGTCAAGCTGCGGCAGGATGCGTTGCTGCGCGATTCCCTGATCGAGTGCGACCTGCTCGTGGCCGACGGCCAATCGATTGTCTGGGCCAGCAGGCTCCTTCGTCGTCCTTTGCCGGAGCGGATAGCGGGCATCGATGTCTTCGACCGACTGTTGACGCTGGCCCATCAGGAGGGCCGTTCGGTGGCGCTGCTGGGGGCGAGGCCCGACGTCCTTCGCAAGCTCGAGGAGGTCATCGCCAGGCGATTTCCGGGCCTGACGATCGCCTGCAGCCATCACGGCTATTTCGAGCAGCACGAGGCCGAGCGCGTGGCCGCCATGATCCGCGCTTCCGGCGCTGACATGCTGTTCATCGGCATGACGTCACCGAAGAAGGAAATCTTTCTCGGAACCTATGGTTCGTCGCTCAATGTGCCCGTCCTGCATGGTGTCGGTGGTTCTTTCGATGTCATGGCGGGGTTGACGAAACGGGCGCCAGTCGCCTGGCAGCGGGTCGGCATGGAGTGGGCCTATCGCCTGCTTCAGGAGCCGAGACGGCTGTTCTGGCGCTATCTGGCGACCAATACCAGTTTCATACAACTCACCGCCCGCGAGATGTTTCATCCGGCAAGGGCGTTTGCGGCCGAGCGGAGCGGGCCGGTACCGCAAGCCGGCTCTTCGGCAACCGACACGCGTTAGTGGAGCTTAGGTCGATGAACGAAGTTTTCAGGGGCCGGCTGGCCATCATTGGTATGGGTTATATCGGCCTGCCGACCGCGGTCGCGATCGCGACGCGCGGTATCGACGTGATCGGGGTCGATGTCAATCCGGCAACGGTGGCAGCCATATCGCGCGGCGAGGTTCCCTTTGTCGAGCCGGATCTCGCGGTCGCCGTCAGCGGCGCGGTGGCAATGGGGCGCCTGAAGGCGACGACGGAGACACCGGAGGCAGATGCCTTCATTATCGCCGTCCCGACCCCCTTCAACGAGGACCGCACCGCCGACCTTTCCTACGTCAAGACTGCGGCCGAGCAGATCGCGCCCAAGCTCAAGCCCGGCGACATCATCGTGCTGGAATCGACCTCGCCGCCCGGAACCACGGAGAAGATCGGAACCTGGATCGGGGCGTTGCGTCCCGATCTGCGCATGCCGCGCGACGGCCAGGCGGTGGCGGACGTCTATATCGCCCACTGCCCGGAGCGCGTGCTGCCCGGCCGGATCATGATCGAAATCGTTACCAACGACCGCGTCGTGGGCGGGCTCACGCCGAAGTGCGCCGAGAAGGCGGCCTCGATCTATCGCCTGTTTGCGCAGGGAGAGATCCTTTTGACGGATGCGGCCAGCGCGGAAATGGCGAAACTTTCGGAAAATGCCTATCGCGACGTCAACATCGCCTTCGCCAATGAACTTTCGATGATCTGCGAGTCGCTTCACATCGACGTCTGGGAGGTCATCCGGCTTGCGAACCGCCATCCGCGTGTTTCGATCCTGAGTCCGGGGCCGGGCGTCGGTGGCCATTGCATCCCGGTAGACCCCTGGTTCATTGTTTCTGCCGCGCCAAGGCTTGCCCGGCTGATCCGCACCGCGAGAGAGGTCAACGACCGCAGGCCGCACGATGTCGCCGAGCAGGTGGTCGCCAAGGCACAAAGGTTCCGTTCGCCGACGATCGCCTGCCTCGGCCTGACCTTCAAGGCCAATGTGGACGACGCGCGCGAGAGCCCGGCGATCGAGGTGGTGTCGCTGATCGCAAAGGCCTTGCCCGAGTTCGATATCCTGGCCGCCGATCCCTATGTTCACACCCTGCCGAAGCAGTTGAGGGAGTTCGGAAACCTGCGCCTCGAGAGCGCGTATCAGGCGGTGGAACGCGCGGATATCGTGGTCCTTCTGGTGGAGCATGAGCCGTTCAAGGCGATCCGCCACACGCGGCTCGGCGGCAAGGTGGTCTACGATACGCGGGGGGCCTGGCGCTGAGGACGGCGAAGGTTTAACACGAACCGCCGAACCACGGGGACCAGCATGGCGGGGATATTCGATTCCGTCGTGCCAGCGCTGCAGTGCAGCCATTTCTCTCACGCAATATGCTGTGCAAAGGCAAGGTAGCGGCAGCTTCCAGCGGCTGTGTACCGGTCCTGCTTACAGGCCGTCACATCCGAGAAGGCTCGGTGATCGCCGTTTCCAGAGTCCGCCCGCTGTTTGGCAGTCTGCGTTGGGGGAAACGGGATCGCTGGAGTGCTGCGCGGCCCGCCGACGCCTTGCATGTCGAATGGCCGATCCAGTGTGCAGCAGCGGTCCGGGCGTTCGACTGGCACCTCATGACTATCATGATGCCGAGGCACCTCGATCGCGCGCAACTCAATGAAGCGCGACCTGAGCCGTGCTACGCCGCGAACGGGTCGAGCACGCGTGCGGCGGTGGGCCGCTGGCGGCCGAGGCCGGAATCGAACTCCTCTGGCCGTTCGCCCAGCGCGAAGAAGTGTTCGATGGCGCGGACTGAACGGGCGGCGGCGCGGCCGTCGCCATACGGGTTCACCGCTCTTGCCATCGCCTGATAGGCCTTGGCGTCCGTCAGGAGCCGTGTCACGGCATCAAAAATGTCATCCTCGCCCGTTCCTACGAGCCGCACCGTTCCGGCCTCGACCGCTTCGGGACGTTCCGTCGTGTCGCGCATGACCAGGACCGGCTTGCCGAACGTGGGCGCCTCTTCCTGCACGCCCCCACTGTCGGTCAGCACGATCGAGCATGCGGCCATCGCCTTGGCAAAGTCCGGATAATCGAGCGGCTGGGTGATGACGACGTTGTCCAGCCCCTCCAGCGGTGGCAGCAGCACTTCACGCACAGCCGGGTTCAGATGTGCCGGCAGCAGGAAGGCGACGTCCGGGAAGGTGCGGGCCAGACGGGCGATCGCACGCGCGGACTGGGCCATAGGCTCGCCCCAGGATTCGCGGCGATGGGCGGTGATGAGAACGCTTCGCCGGCCGGCGATGCGATCGACGTCCGGGTTCACGAGATGGGAGTTGCGCGCGGAGACGTGCAGCAGCGCATCGATCACCGTGTTGCCGGTCACCACCACGTCGCGCTCTGCAACGCCGTCTTTCATCAGGTTTGCCTTCGACGTCCGGGTCGGAGCAAGGTGAAGCACCGCCAGCTGCGTCGTCAGACGACGGTTGACCTCCTCGGGAAAGGGGTTGAGGCGGTCGCCGGTCCTGAGCCCGGCCTCCAGATGAATGAGCGGCACCTTGCGATAGAAGGCGGCGAGCGCTGCGGCAAAACAGGTGGTGGTATCGCCCTGCACGACCAGCGCGTCGGGCATTTCCGCCTGGATGACGCTGGAGACGCCGTTGAGCACCCGTGCCGTGATCGATTCCAGCGTCTGCGAATGGGTGAGAATATCGAGGTCGTGATGCGGTTCGATGCCGAAAAGCCTGTTGACCTGATCGAGCATTTCCCGGTGCTGGCCGGTCACCGCGACGATCGGGGTGCAATGATGCGAACGGCTGAGCTCGTCGATGAGCGGAGCCATCTTCACCGCCTCGGGCCGCGTTCCATAGACAACCAGTATCTTGCGCATGCCTGTTTCCCTCTCGATGCGTTTGATCTTGGTAACTTGAAGCCGGCGTCGACCGCCGCGGGCCGAAGGTTCAGTAGCCAGGCCCGTATCGGCAGCGGTTCAGCACGACACCGGCCACGTTTGAGCGTTCGGAAAGTTCGCGCTCGCAGGCATCGACCTCGTCCAGCGTACTCTTTTCCGCGCCGACCACGAGGATCGCGCAGTCTACGTTCGGCAGGAACGCGGTGACGTCGTCGCCAGGCAGCATCGCCGGCATGTCGAACAGGATCACGTCCGGGTTCATGCGCTTGCGCATGTCCCTGAGCGCCTTTGCTGCGTCCATGCTTTGGAGAAGTTCCGCCGAATATTTCACTGGACGGTTGTTCATTCCGAAGGCGAGGTTGTCTCCGCAGCGGTGCATGACGTCACGCAGTTCGCAGTTGCCGCTCAGGAAATCCTCCATCGAGGCATTGTTGCGCGTTCCGAGCAACTGGCCGAGGCCCGGCCGCTTCAGGTCGAGATCGACCAGCACCGTGCTGCAATCCTTCTGGTTTGCAATGCTGAAGGCCAGGTTCAGCGCGACCAGCGACTTCCCGCATCCTCGCGTCGGCGAGGTGATCGCGACCGACGTCCACCCGTGCTGGCGCAGCGTTTGAAGCAGTCTGGTGCGCAATATGTCGAACGCGCTGTGCGACGGATCGGAACGATGAAAGGTGACGATGCGGTTTCGCTCGGCGAGCTGCGGGTTCATCGCAAACACGGGGAGGCTTTCCCAGACCATCTCGCGCTCGAAGCGGGCACAGGCCTGAACGGTCTGCTCGGCGAGACGATCGGCGCTCCGAAAACGCATGGCTTCCTGCAATGGTGCCGGTATCTGCTCCATGGTCTATTTCCCGCTGGTGGAGGTCAAATTACGGATACGATTGGTGCCCTGCGTCATCCCTAGATCGCCCCCCCGATCAACCGTTGCATCGCATGCTCCATCGGCTGATAGAAATGGTGCAATGCCAGGAGGAAGGCCGGCACGAGGCTCGCCGAGACGAACAGGGCGGCGAGATTGCGCTTTCTCCATCCCGCCGCATACGCTGGCTTGATAACCGGTATGGTTGCAAGCGGCTGGGTCTGCAGCAGCTTGGACAGATCGACCGGCCGGCGGACGGTCCGGTTGATCAATTCCAGCAGGAAGGCCACGCCAAGCCCCAGGCCGAGCCCCGCCACCGGCCCAAGCATCATGATGCGCGAGCGCTTCTGATTGACCGGATCGAGCGGCGGCGTCGCCGCTTCCAGGACAGACACACGTCCGCCGTCCTTGCGCATTTCGATCTGCTCGCCTGTCGACGCCTCGGCCCGACGGGCGATCGCCGCGTTGTATTGTGTCTGGACGTTCGCGCGGTTGCGCTCCAGTGCGTTCAGCACGGTTTCGCTCGCGGGCGTCGCCGTAATCGACCGCGTCAGCTCGTCGATGCGCCGCGTTGCCGATTCCCGTTCGCGGTCGATCGCCTGCAGGCGCTCGTCGATGTCGGATAGCTGCAGATCCAGCCCGAAGGTAATATCGGTGCCGTCGGGCTTGTCGTCCTTGACGCCGGCGTCCTTCGGCTGGCGCGCCAGCACCTTTGCCTGGAGTGTCGCGATGCGGGTACGCAGGGCGGCGACGTTCGGGCTCGTTTCGGAAAAGATTGCAAGCTGCTCGGCCAGCGCCCGGTTGAGGTCTGCCAGCATCTGCTGCTCCGGCGTCAGGGGTGCTGCGTCCGAAATTCGCCCCGTATTCGTATAGGTCGCGATCAGGCTGCTTCGCCTGGATCGCAGGTCCGCTTCCTCGCGCTCCAGTGAAACGACCCGTTCCTGCAGGCTGCTTTGCTGGTTGCGGCGGAAGTCGACGCTTTCGGGCAGCGTGTCCTTGTTCTCGGTCTTGAACTTCAGGATGTCCGCCTCGAGCTTGCTCAGCTGCGTGCCGAGCCGCGCGACCTCCTGGTTGAAGAACTGCACCGTGCTGCCGGCGCGGTCGGTACGCTGGCGCTGGTTTCTGGCGAGGATCATCGTCGCCAGCTCGTTCGCCACGCGCGCGGCCAGCACCGGATCGCCGGAGGTGAAGGAGACGTCGAAGATGATCGTGCTCACGTCACGTCCCTGTGCATCCAGAAGCACCTGATCGAAGGAGATTCGCGAGCGAAGGTCCTCGACGATGTCTTCGGGCTGCGGCTCGACCTCGGCGCCAGCATAAAGATCAAGCCGTTCGGCCAGCGCGAGCAGGTCGTCGCGGGTGGTGATCTGCTGCTGGAGGATCTGCAGCTGCTCGACTGGACCGACGGCAAGCGACGAGCGCGCCAGCTCGGAAGGTATTTGCGGCGCCTCCACGAGGATCTTGGCGCTCGCCCGGTATTTTGTCGGCAACATATACGCGAAGCCGACGATCAGGGTGCAAACCGCGACCGCGACGGCGAGCGCGAGTGGAAGACGTCGGATCAGCAGAGAAAGATAGTAGCGCAAATCCATGCTGCTCATTGGTAAACCACGCGAATCGTCAGAATGGCCCCATTGCCGGCTGCCATTCTCCGGCGGCTGTGCAGCGCACGATAGATCGTCAATGGTGGGTGCGCTGCTTGCGCGTTTGGCGAGTGGTAATCCCTTTGGGTAGCATCGTTCGACCTATGCCTTATCGCTGCCGCGACCGCGGCCCTGTCGCGTCGTCCGCCCAGGATCGGGACGCCACCGTCCCGCTTCCATCCGCCGAAAGGCGAAAAGGAGGCATTCGCTGCGAACCGGGCTCTCCAATGGGCGAAGGCGTGCGCAGGAACTCCGCCCAAAGTTCAAGGCACAGCCCGCTTCCTACCCGTCGTACTGCAAGGCCATGCTTGCGGCAGAGCCGCCCCGGATGACCGGGCACGCGCACGGTCGAGCCGAGGTGAAGTCTCATGGGGAGTGCCTATCAGCTCAGCGTCGTCATTCCGCACCTGAACGAACCGGAAAATCTGCGGCGTTGCCTCCTGTCGCTGGACGCGCAGCGGGCGGACGATGTTCCGTTCGAAGTCATCGTGGTCGACAACGGGTCTGCGAGGATGCCGGAGGAGGCCTGTGCCGGCTTTGCCGATCTGCGGCTCATTCGCGAGGTCGTCCCGGGGCCTGGTCCCGCCCGTAATCTTGGTGCAAGCCTGGCACGGGCGGATCTTCTGGCCTTCATCGACGCTGACTGTGTCGCGCAGCCGGGCTGGGTTCGCTCGATCGTCCTTGCGATGCGTGACCGGCCGGAGATCGATCTGCTCGGCGGCGATATCGCCATATTGATGACGGATGTGCATCGGCCCACTGCGATCGAGGCCTATGAGAGCGTCTACAGCTATAGGGCCGAGCGATACGTGGAGAAGCATGGCTACGCGGCGACGGGCAACATGGCTGTCAGGACCTCGGTATTCCGATCCGTCGGGCCGTTCGGCGGCATCTCGACGATGGAAGACACTGAATGGGGGCAAAGGGCGACGAGGCTCGGCCATGTCATTGCCTTTCTCCCGGAGGCGAAGGTGCTGACCCCGTCCTGCAAGTCGTTTGCCGAGCTTGCACGGCGGTGGGACAGGCATGTCGCTCACGAATTCCGGCATGTCGGCGGCGGATTGGCTGCCAAAATCCGCTGGCTTTGCTACTGCGCCGTCGTTGCTGCCTCCCCGGCCTTCGAAGCGATCCGGCTTCTCCGCACCCAGCGGATTTCCGGCCTCGCCAATCGGTTGCGCGCGCTTGCATGCGTCACCCGCGTACGGCTCTACCGCGCGAGGCTTATGCTCAACCTCGCCCTTCGCGGAAACGCGAAGTCCCTCGTTGAAAAGTGGAACCGCGAGACCGGCTGAGACTACTCCCCTGCGCTGTTCCGGGATGTGCCAGGGCGCATCCAAACGGCCAAACGAAGTAGAGCAGCCTCATCCCGATAGCCTAGATCGAATTGTCTAACGGCGATTTATTGTGAAGCCATTTCAGATGGTTAATATAGCCTTAATCAAGCGCCTTCGAAAATTCTGACGTCAACCAGGCTGGCATTCCGCCGGCCCGGATATCCCTTGGGTGCCGCAATGGTTCCCGGCGCTTGCAGCTATGTCCAGCATATGCGGAGGCTGTAATGTCGAAAGACCACCTGCCCTTTTCGCTCAGGCTTGCGACGCAACCGATGTCGCAGGCGCAGGCGGTGGGTTCGCGATCAATCTATCTCGCCTCGAAAAGACTGTTCGATATTTTCGTGACGCTTGCCCTTGCGCCATTCGCGCTGGCGCTTGTCGGTGTTCTCGTCCTTCTGGTGCGCGCAGACGGACAGCCGGCCTTCTTTTCGCAGCCGAGGATCGGCAAGGACGGGAAGACGTTTCAATTGTGGAAGCTTCGCTCAATGGTGCCGCAGGCGGCCGACAAGCTGCAGGAACACCTGTCGTCCAACTCGGCAGCCCGCATTGAATGGGAGCTCACGCAGAAGCTCAAGGAGGATCCGCGTATCACGCGCGTCGGCCGCTACCTGCGCAAGTATTCGCTCGACGAGCTTCCCCAGCTGTGGAACGTTCTGCGCGGCGACATGAGCCTCGTCGGTCCTCGCCCGATATTGCCGGAGCAGCGGACCCAGTATCCCGGTACCGCCTATTATGAGATGCGTCCGGGTCTTACTGGCCTTTGGCAGATCAGCGAGCGCAACGGCTGCAGCTTCGCCGAAAGGGCGGTACACGATACGCGATATTTCGGAATGATGTCCTTTGGAACCGACCTTTGGATCCTCTCCAGGACGCCGCTCGTGGTGTTTCAGGGGACTGGACTTTGAAAGGAATGCCGCGTCCCGCTTTGGCCTGCTCTATTTGGTCGATTGTTCGAGACATGCGGCATACGAGACACTGACGTGACATGAGCCCGGGCATTGTTTGCGCAGTATGAGAATGAATGTGAAAAAAGAAGCGGGGCAACGCTCGGTCGATGAGCGGCCCAATGTGGAGGAAAGAAGCTATAAAAAGCAATTCCGGGCTCTCAATCTGAGAAAGCCCGGAATTTGAAGGCCTCTAGGAAAAGGCGACTGTGTATCCCGTCAGTGTTCCATGCGACTTGCGGAGTCGCTTGAGAAGTCCGAGGGGAAGAGGTCATTGATCTTGTAGGCGACCTCGGTGCGATTAGTCGCCTTGACCTTCTTCATGATATTGCGGATGTGTACCTTGACGGTGCTCTCGCGAAGGTTGAGTTCGTAGGCGATGATCTTGTTCGCCTTGCCGCGCCGCAAGGCCTCGACGACCTCCGCCTGCCGTGCCGTGAACATGCCGGCCAGTGGCCGGGCGACCGGGTTGCCGGTCTCGAGCACCTGGCGCATGGCAAAGACGCTGCTGGCGGGTACGAAAATTCCGCCGGCAAGTGACAACGCAATGGCTTCGATGCAGACGTCGATGCTGACAGATGACGGAATGTAGCCCTTGGCACCGCACTCTAGGGCTTTCATGATCTGCGCAAGATCATCCGTATCGGCGAGTACGATGAGCGGCGCCTCGAATTCGGCGGCGAGCCTCTTGATCTCTTCCGAGATCGCCGGCTCGGCGATCTTTCTTCCGCCGACATTGAGCAGGATGGCTGCGAGCGGCGGATAGTCGTGGCGCTTGCGTTTCCATTCTTCCATGGATCCGAAGGCGACGACGTCCATGTCGATCTTGTGCGCTGAAATGCATTGAGCAAGGCATTGCCGATCCAGAGCCCTGTTGTCGATAATCAGAAGCGACCGATCTCTCGTGGCAGGAGCGTCCTCGAATGTCTTCCTGTTTACTGTGCTTGATGAATCGAGGGGAATGGAATGGATCAGGCTGCCGGCTATTTCTTTCCCATTAGACATCATTGTTGAGTTCATGGCTGTGATACTCCCTACAAAAGCGCGCAAACCTTGGCCCTGTCTCGCAGGGATACAATGGATTATGCGTGCTAGCCCCAACTGTACTTGAATGCCCCGAACTGGATGGATATTCACGATTTGCAATGGAAGAGTATTGTGTATGAGGTATAGCTTATTTACCTGATAATAACGATCTTGCCTAGCGTCGCATTCGAACCCGACGCTGTAATCGTGTCGCTACACCGTCTCCAAGGCCATACGGCATTGAGAGTAGAGGGCTATGCCGAGGGTGTAAGGGGATACCTCTAAAGGCGTACTGGCGCGAAGAGAATTGCGCTCTCCATGTCCGGCTAACGCCGGTTTTTTAGGCACTTAAGCCGGCTACCTGGGGTGACCGCGCCGTGGCCGGGCATACCCCAAAGGATGAGTGCCGGGCCGGAAACGAAAATACTCACTGAAAGTGACTTCGAGTAACGGATATTGATCGAATAATGCCCCAAATGCTTGCCTTAATCTTGAGCGCTGTCAATTCGGATGGCTGTGAAAATGCCTGTTGAGCAGACTTATGCACCGAAATTGCGCGACACTCCCTGCTCGACGGATTGCGACCGGTCCATGGGGGGAAGGGCGACGCCTTGATTCAGGTTGAACCTTCGCCAATCGGGCTACTCCCGCTCGACCTCACGGGGTGGATCGGACGCACCCCGGCCGACGCCGGCCGATTGCAGTCGGGCTCGCTCTCAGGTCCGCCGTTTAGTGATGACGCCATTGCCTTCACCATCCGAACGGATAGCGCCGGGCCTGCTTTGGCCTGTCTTCCCAAATTGCCGGCGTTGCAGCTAGATTCGGCCCAATTTGCTCCCGAGCCTGCATGGCGCCCTTGATCGGGGTGACACGGTGAGGGGGAGGGCCAACGTGCCGGGTCGTTAGCAGGGACCGTTCATGGAACCCACCGTCTCAGTGATCTTGCCGACGTTCAACCGGACGCGCACGCTGGCCGCGGCCATGACGAGCGTGTTGACCCAATCCTATCGCGACATCGAGCTGATCGTCGTCGACGACTGCTCCACTGAAGATGTCGAGGGCTTGGTGCGCTCCTTCGCCGACGATCGGGTCAGATATGTCCGCAGGATCGCCAACGGTGGTGCCGGCGCGGCCCGCAACACCGGGCTGGCCGCGGCGAAGGGGCGATATATAGCCTTCCAGGACAGCGACGATATCTGGTTGCCGGGAAAGCTTATGCGCCAGATGGCCCTCTTTGCAGAGCTGCCCGGTGACGTGCGGGTCGTCACCGGTGGAAAGATCGTCTACGGTCGAGACGCAACGTTCAGCTACGGTCCTGCCAAGGTGGCCTATGCTCCGTCGCCCGAGGGGCGCCTGAGGCTGGACGAGGATCAGCTCGGGCACTTTCTGCTGGAGAACCGCATCAGCGTGCAGAACGCCCTGTTTCGGCGCGATTGCTACGACAGCATGGCGTGGTTCGACCCCTGCGCGCGTGCCAACGAGGACTGGGAATTCGCAGTCCGTCTCGTGCAGCGCTCGCGCGTATACGAGGATGTGGAACCGGTTGTGCTGGGCTTCATTTCGAGCGATAGCATTTCGTCCAGCACCCGCAAGCAGACCATCGGCATGATCCGCATCATGCGCAAGAACAGGGCCGTTCTGTCTACCCGCCCGAAACAACGCTCGCGGATGATGATCGATCTTGCCATTGCCCTGGCCAAAGACGGGAAGAAAAAGCGTTCGTTGCCCTTCCTCTTCGCCGGCCTGAGGGCTTATCCGTTGCACGCGTTGGGGCTGTTTGCCTCGCTTCTGCGGCGAGGCGTGCGCAGCCTGACGCGCGGCCGCAGCGTGAAGGGACGGACCGAAGTCGTGCGCGCCGCGGGGTGATTGCTTCCCAGAGTTGCCACCTCTCCCTTGCAATGGCCAGCAAGGGCGTTACCCGTTGTGTGACGACCGTGCGCCGGCGGATCGGATTTACGGCTGGAATGCAGAAAGCGCACGGATGGGAAGGATAGGGCCCACATAGGCGTCGATCGCCCTCTGGTGGACCGCCAGGATGTGGCGGGCCGGCCACGGGCGATGATCCAGTACGGAAGCCGGGTCAAACGCGGTGACTTCAAAAAGCGTGTTCTGGCCGGGATGGAAATAGAAGAAGCGATAGCCGTATTCGGCAAGCTTCGCATACCACGGCAGGGAAGGAAGCCCGAGGAGGAGGACGAGGATATCCGCCCCCCCGTTTGCCAGGAAGCGCTCTCCTCCTTCGATCACGCCCGGCTCGAATCCGGCGACGTTGATCTTCAGTACCGAGACGTGCGTCAGTCCCAGCCGTTCGAACTCGGCCGTGAGCGTTCTGACCGGAACGATCTCCTCGCCATTCGCGCTAAGGCCGCTGACCCAGGTTTTCGCAGCTGTGCCGAACCGCGCTTCGCCCTCGACGTTCGAAAGAGCGATCGGGTGGACGTGCGCGATATGCGAGACGCTATTTCGCGCAATGTTCTGCTGCAACGCCTCGATGTTGGCAGCGGACGGCTCGAAAGCGTGAATGGCCGAGCATGGAAGCGTCGCCGCAAAGGTCGTGAACTGGCCGATTGCAGCGCCGACGTCGGCGACGATCCAGCCCGGCCGGGCGACGCGCCGCAGAAAGTTGTATTCCGGGTCGATCAGGTCTCCGAACATCAAAAGCGCGTAGGGAACCTGCTCCGGAAAGCCGAATTCGAGGACGGGCCCGCATCTCAGTCGCACCTCGCTGTGCCGTGGGCGTCGCAGCAGCAGCGAACCGAGCCGGCCTGCGCCACGCAGGGTCGCGCCGACACCGACGGCCTTCACGCCCCAGCGCAGTTTGTCGTGCACGTTTCTGACGCGGTCAAAGGCGAAATCGACTCTGGACATTGTCGTCATGCGGGCGTTCCCAGAAATCGGGGCATCCTCCCGGGAGCGTCTCCCAAACGATGCGCACATTTTGGAAGTCAATCTAGGTCATTGCGCACGGCCCCGACATTTCGTCTTTGGACGTATCGGGTCAGCCTTCCGCTGCTTTCTAACGTTCGCGACAACCGGCTCTTGCAATCGGACCGCTCCCCTCCTGCATCCGATCGAGCACGCGTAAGCCCGCATACCCTTATTGAACAGGTCGACGCCCGGCTGGTTTTTGGCTTTGATCCTCAGTGCCTTCCTGAGGCCAAGCCGAGGGTATTACGAGCGCACGTGCGCGCAGCGGGAATACGTCGAATGACGACACGGATAGGAACGACTGCGCGCCCGGTTGTATCCCGCGGACGCATCAGGGAGCTCAGGGGCGCGACGACGCGGGCGTCCGCGTCTCAGGGTGCCGCGCAGGCGTCGAGATCTTCCGCAGCCACGCGCCTGTCGCCCGTCGTCTTGGTCTTTGCCATCACCCTCTTTCTGCCGTTTCACTGGTATCTCGGTCCTGTGACCATGTCGCCGACCCGACTGGTGCTGCTTGTCATGCTGCTGCCGTGTCTCGTGATGTGGCTGAACGGCAAGGCGGGCCGCATGCTTGTCAGCGACTTCGCCATTCTCGGCTACGGTCTCTGGTGCTCAGTCAGTCTTGCCGCTGTCCACGGGCTTGAGACAGGCGTCGAGTCGGGCGGCATCATGTTCGTGGAAACGGTCGCCCCCTATTTTCTGGCCCGATGCTTTATAAGGAGTGCGGCGCAGATGCTCGCCGCAATCCGTGTGCTCTTCGTCCTGGTGGCGCTGCTGCTTCCGTTCGCGATCTATGAGGCGGTGACGCATCAGACCTTTCTGCTCGATTTCTTTCAGCGCTTCCTGCCCTCGCACCCGCCGACGATGAACGAGCCGCGCTGGGGCCTGCGGCGCGTGCAGGCGGTGTTCGAGCATCCGATCCTCTATGGCGTGACCTGCGGCGCGCTCTTGGCCTTCGTGCATCTCGTCATGGGGCAGAGCCAGTCGGCCGTGACGAAGTTCAGACGAAGCGCGGCCATATGGTTCACGGCATTCCTCTCGCTCTCGGCAGGCCCGCTTTCCGCGCTGATGGCCCAGACCATGCTGATCGGCTGGGATAGGATCCTGAAAAACTATGCGCATCGCTGGCAGCTGGTGTGGATCGGGATCGCGGCGATGTACCTGCTGATCTCGATGGTCTCCAACCAGAGCGTTCCTGCATTCTATCTGACTCACTTCTCCTTCGACCAGGCGTCCGCCTACTACCGCATCCTCATCTGGGAGTACGGTACCCAGTCGGCGATGAACAATCCGCTCTTCGGCGTCGGCTTCAATCGATGGGAGCGACCGATATGGATGCCGCCGAGCCTTGACATGTTCTGGTTGTACCATGCCGTCATCTATGGGATCCCGGCTGCCTTCTTCATGTTTCTCGCCTTCGGCTCCATGGTCTGGTCGATTGGCTTCAAGAAGGGACTTCCCGAAGATCTGCTGCCCTACAAGACCGCATTCCTGATTACGATGACAGGATATTTTCTGGTCGGCTGGACGGTGCATTTCTGGGGCAGCACCTACATTCTCTTTATCTTCCTGCTCGGCAGTTGCAGCTGGCTTCTCGACGCAAGACCGGGCCCGGTGGCAAACCTTCGCTCCCGTGTGACGACTGCCCCTTCAACGCGTGCGCCGCCTCCTCGTCGAGCAGGCACAGCAAGGCCCGCTACAAGCGGGCGCGGGTAACTGCCACTCGGGAGCCAACCGCGACTTCTCAGATAAAAGCATTCGGCCGAGTTGATATCGGGAGCCGCTATTTGCCGGCGATCGGCGCGCCCGTCGCCTCGATGGTGTTGTCGGATTGTACCGGCCGGTTGCCGTAGAGGGCGAAAAAGCCCCACTGGCCGCGGCTCATCACGTTGCGCGTGATGCGGATCGAGGCGGCATCGACGGGGCCGCCCTTGAAGCGACCGTCGAGGTAGATCGTATAGCCGCCACCCGCAAGGCGATTGCCGTCGACGGTGATGTCGGCGAGGCCGCGGAAATAGTTGTTCAGCATGATCGCCGCGGTCTGGCCGTTCTCGTTGAGGACGGTGTTCTCCAGTATCTGGATGCTCTTGCCGCCGTTGATCTCGATCCCGTCGAAATGGGCCTCCGGCCCGCCGCGCATGTCATGGATGAAATTGCCCTGGATCAGCGAGGGGCCGTCGATGTTCAGGCCATTCTCGACGCCGTGGATGTTGTTGCGCAGGAAGGTGCCGCGCCCGAGCGCACCGTTCGCCGCCTTGCCGCGCCCGTCTATCTCGCTGTCCTCAAGGGTAAAGCCTTCGACGCCTTCCTTTATATAGACGATATGCCAGGGTGTGTCGGCGATGATGCGGGAGTTCCTGATCGTGACGTTCTTCGCATCCACCACGACGCTGCCGGTGATCTCCAGACCCTCGACCACGGTGCCGTCGTCGGAGATGTAGAGCGTGCCCGCGTAGGGCTTGAGCGAAGTATCGGTCTTCACGCCGGTGTTCCGCGCATCGGGAAATGGCGACGCGGCGGCAGTGCCGGCAAGCAGCAGTCCGGCGCCGAGCATGGCAGGGATGAACGACGTATTCATGGAAAGTCCCCCGGAGCGAACAGCCTTGCCTTGTGTGGCCGCCTCATCTCAACCCCAGTCTAAGCCTGCAGCCTCTTTGCAGGCAACGAACGCAGTTGCGTTAGGCAAGCCTACGACTTGCGATGGGGGGATGCACCCAAAGGGTCTGCATTTGCCGGAAACATTCGACCGCGACTTCACGAAAAGCGCATTTGAACCCCCCTGTTCGATGAATGGTACCCGTTGCTGCTTTCCGATAGCGTTCTGGCATTGCCGCGTCGCCAGAGAGGACAGGACATGTCGATTGTCGAAAAGCTATTGCAGGACAGGCCTTCCTTTCACATGGGGGGAGACGCCCGCTGGGACTGCACGGTGGGGATGCTCCGGTATATCCGGGACAAGGTTAAACCGACCGACCGGACGCTGGAGGTCGGCTGCGGCGTGTCGACCGTCGTCTTCGCCTCCATCGGCTGTGACCATACCGTCCTCAGCCCGGATCCCCGCGAGCACGAGAGGGTTCTTGCCTATTGCGACGCCAACGGCATCGATCGCAGCAGGCTGAAGTTCGCTGTGGGCTTCTCCGACGACGTCCTTCCCGATCTCTGCAAGGACCGGTCCCTGGATGTCGCATTCATCGACGGCGCGCATCACTTCCCCTATCCACTCGTGGACTGGCACTATGTCACGCGCGCGCTGAAGGTTGGCGGTTGCCTGCTTCTGGATGACATTCCCATTCCCGCGGTCTCGGTCGCTTACAGGTTCATGCGCACGGATCCAGCCTGGAGGCTCGAGGAGGTGCTGGATTCCCGCGCGGCGGTCTTCACGCTGCTGACGGAACCCGGTCAGCAGGATTGGACCGAGCAGGCCTTCTGCCGTCGCATGGACTATTCCTTTGCGCCGATGCCAACGCGTGTCGCCCTTCAGGTAGGTGATGAAGTCCGGCGCGTTCGAAAGTCGGTCGGCCGGCGTTACCCCAGCCTTCGTCGTCTGTTGGTGAAGCAGAAAGCGATACAGGGACAGTAATCTTGCTACAGCACGCCGCACAGGCGAAGGCCGCGTATTCAGATACGTGGCCTTTTCGCATGATCAGGCTCCTGAATAGGCTTAACGGCTTTTCTTGCACGTTGCCTGTCGGGACTTCGGCCGCCCATACGCCATATCAGGCTTCGCGGCGCCGGGAATGCGGCCTTCACAAACGCCGGCAATGGTCGTTTCGCTCGAATAGTTCAATCAAAGCCGCGCAAGCGCGATTGTGATTCGCTCATTTTCGCGCAGTTCTGGCAGCTTCCCGGCGGTATAGCGATTGAGTTGAGGGAAATCGTCCCCCAAAGATTGCAAATTTGCGATATTCACAATTTTTTTTCGTGTCTCACCTCAGGCGCGCATTTCCATATATTTTGCAATTGTTATTTTAGAAATATGTAAATCATTTCAATGCATCGTACCCATGGTGAAGCCCTCGATGGGAGGTTTCGCATAGCATAGTCATCGAATTCTTGCCTCAATTTTGGCAATTCCGATTCTTGCAAATAATTCAAAAATAAATACACGATTCGCGCAGATAATGTGGCAGCAATGAGGCTGCCTGAAGGGGCGTGTTACTGCCCTCATACTGTTGCCTCCCTCGAAAACGTGCACTAAAAGTCGCCGCCGTAACGCCGGATTAACAATAACTATTAACCGGCTCCGCACGAAGCACTACCACCATCTCCAAAGGGTTCAGGGTGGGGAGAAAGGCAAAAGAAGCAGTGACAAGCAAAATTCGCGATGTAACCAAAGCCGGGTTCAAGGCTGAAACCGTGCTCGGGACCGAGCATGTCGATCTCCTCGGCAATGCCATCAACGAAAATAGCCAGACTGCGGCTCAGTCGATCGAAGACGTCTTCGCTAGACTTTCAAAGATCACGGATCATGAAGATGATCTTGGCGGGTACATGGATACCCGCTCGATCAAGGCAACTGATGAAACCCGTCTGCGGCCTGCAGACGAAAAGACCGTAAAGGACGGTTCCACCGATTCGACGTTGTCGACCAAGTCTCTGACTTCCGACACGACAGTCGAACTCGACCCGGCGACCGACACGTCGACCGACGCGGTCGAGGTGGCGAGCACGGCCGCTGATACGACGTCGGCAAGCGTTGCAAGCTCGGCCAAGAGCGCTTCGGCCTCTGCCGCAGCTGCGACGTCCTCCAGTGCCGCCGCCGCTTCCAGCGGCTTCCCGAACGCCAACAACACCGGCATCCCGGCCGGCACGTCGCTGACGAAGTACAACGGCACCTATGTGGTGACGCAGGATAACGCCGTCATCAGCAATATGGAAATCCACGGCAACGTGGTGATCCAGGCCGACAACGTCACCATGAAGAACGTCAAGGTGGTCGCCAGCGCCTACCATGCCGTGCAGGTTGCAACCGGCGCCACCGGCTTCACGCTGCAGGACAGCGAGATCGATGGCACCGGCACCACGAGCAACGGTATCTACGGCCAGGGCACTTTCCTGCGCAACGATATCTCGGGTGTCGAAAACGGCATCACGGTTGACGGCAATTCGAAGATCACCGGCAACTACATCCACAGTCTGCTGAACACCGGATCGCCGCACTATGACGGCATCGAGGTGAACAGCGGCAGCAACATCGAGATCACCGGGAACACGGTTATCGTCGATCACACCCAGACGTCTGCCATCATGCTGGACAACTACTTCGGCGGCCTGTCCAACATCACCGTCGATGGCAACCGCCTGGTCGGCGGCGGCTACACCGTCTATCTCGACGACAGCTTCTCCGGCGGTCCGGTTGATGATGCCTCGATCCGCATCACCAACAACCAGGTCGGCGGCGGCTACTGGGGCGACTATGCCCTCTACGGCAACTCGCCCGTGATGTACGGCAATACCGGCCTTGATGAAGAGCCGACCCCGTCCTCGGTCTATGACGGCTCGTCGGGCAACGACGTCATGCCGTCCTCCGGTCAGGCGAACGGCGGCAGCGAGACCTATAACGGCCTCGGCGGTAATGACATCATCAAGGGCGGTGCCGGCGCCGACGTCATCAATGGCGGGTCCGGCATCGACACGGCAACCTATGCGGGCTCGTCCAAGGGTGTCGATGTCAGCCTGAAGACGGGGAAGGGAACCGGTGGGCATGCCCAGGGCGATACGCTGACCGGCATCGAAAACCTGACCGGTTCCAGCCACAACGACACGCTTGAAGGCAATAGCGGCCGCAACGTCATCAATGGCGGCCGCGGCATCGACAAGATGATCGGTGGCAAGGGCAACGACATCTACGGAGTCAACAACTCCAAGGACGTCGTCGTCGAGTATGCCGGCGGTGGACGCGATCTCGTCAAGTCCGGTGCCGACTACAAGCTCGGCGCGCATGTCGAAAGCCTGCAGCTGACCGGTACGCTCAACCTGATGGGCACCGGAAATGTGCTGTCGAACAAGATCATCGGCAATTCCGGCAACAACGGCCTCTTCGGTGGTGCTGGCAATGACGTGATCAACGGCGGCAAGGGCAACGATACGCTCGTCGGCGGCTCAGGCTACGACAAGCTGACCGGTGGCAGCGGTGCCGACAAGTTCGTCTTCAAGCAGGCAAGCCTGAAGGCGGATCAGCCGGACCACATCACCGACTTCGGCTCGAACGACCTGATATACTTCGATGTGTCTTCCGGTCCCACGGGTGCCCTGAAGGACAGCGCGTTCCATGCCGGCACCAAGGCGCATGACAGCAGTGACCGCTTCATCTTCGACAAGGCCAGCGACACGCTGTACTTCGACAAGGATGGCACCGGTTCTGCCGCACAGCTGAAGGTCGCTGTCCTAGACAACGGCTACAATCTGACCGCGGACGACATCTGGCTGTTCTGATGCGCTTCATTGCGCAGTGAATTCCATGAAATGAAGACCCCGGGCGAGAACATCGCCCGGGGTTTCGTTGCATGTGACACCGGGCCGCTGTCTCATACCAAGTCTCGATGATAGGAACCGATATGACCGGCTCCTATCATCGAGACTTGGTATCAGAAGGGCTTTGCCATGATCATCGTCATCTTGGCGAGCCTCGCCAGATTGAAGGGTGTCAACATATAGGCCCGCGACATGGCCTCGACCGCTTCCTTCCTCCGGTTCTGGATCATGAGGCAGTTCGAAAGCTGCGACAGCTTGGCGGCAAGCCGCCGGCTGGCCGCGCGCTGCGCCTTCGGATCCAGGTCCGCAGTTCTCGCCACCATGCGGGAGAACACAGTGACGAGGCTGTTGATCGACCTTTCGCTGTCGAGATTTGTCTGGTCGCCGTGAAAGCGCCGTCGGAGGAACGGTTCGGGCGTATAGTGGAACCGCTTTTTCAGTGATGCGCGGCTGAACCAGTCCTCGTCTTCGCCAAGACATAGGCCCGGGTCGAACCATCCGACGTCCATGAAGGCTTCTCGCGTGCAGAGCAGCGTTCCCAGATGGAAATAGCGCCCCTCGGCGACGTCCTGCATGGGCGCGTGGACGAAGCCGTCTGTGCCGGTCCTTGGCCATTTCAGCGTCTGTGGCTGCGATAGCATCGGTTCGTCCTCGGCGCGCTCCGCGAACCATGCGACGCCCTGGAAACTGACGACCGTGTTTGACGTCACGAGGCCGAGCTGGGCGCGGAGCTTGCCGGGCGCCCACACGTCGTCGCTGTCAAGAAACGAGATCAGTCTCCCCCTGCTCTCCGCGACGCCGCGATTTCGCGCAGCACTGACGCCGCCATTGTCTTGGTAGACATAACGCACACCGGGGCGTGGGTTGCGGAACAGTTCCCGCGTGTCGTCGGACGAGCCGTCGTCGACGACGACGACCTCTGTACTCTCGACGCCCTGCTGAAGAACGCTTTCCACGGCATCCGGTACGAAGCGCCGCCGGTTGAACGTCGGGATGATGACGGAGATGAGCGGGGCGCTGCGTGTCGTGGACATGCGGTCAGCTTTGCCCCATCGGATCGTGGGTGCGCTTGTGGCCGGTCTTGGAGCGTCTACCCGATTTCGGCTTGGCAAGAATGGAGCCGGCCCAGAAAGCCACGGCCTTCGTCCTATGCCAGAAAATCCGAAGCGTGGGCGATTTTTCGAGAAGTTGGTAGCCCGTCCGCTTGAGAACATGCTTCACGTATTCGCTCCGTGTGCGGACGAAGCGAGTTCGTCCGCGGAAGCTGTTATAGAAGGCGA
This sequence comes from Mycoplana rhizolycopersici, assembly GCF_013378445.1. Taxonomy (GTDB): domain Bacteria; phylum Pseudomonadota; class Alphaproteobacteria; order Rhizobiales; family Rhizobiaceae; genus Mycoplana; species Mycoplana rhizolycopersici. Next base: position 227,124 of record NZ_JABXYK010000009.1, on the reverse strand, counting down.
CGTTCGGACTTAGGTTGCCGGGCTGCCAGGGCTTAACCGGCGTCACGAAGTGGATGATGGACAACGCGCCGCTTTGTGCCTTGCCTTCGATTTCTTCCAGCGGGCCGCATTGGTAATTCCATCGCATGTCGAGCTGTTTCCATCGGCCATCGCACGCTGCATTCAGCGCATCCTGGTCGCAATATGGGGTATGCGGATGACGATCCAGATAGTCGAATGCACGCTCGGAAATCCTCTCGCTGCGCCACTTTCGTAGATCCATCAGGAGAACGCCGGCATTGAAGTAGCGTTTGACGCGCGGCAGTCCCGCGTGTCCCGTTGGATCGAGGCATCGATCGGTGACGGCGCCCAGAACGGCGCCTTCGAGGTCGGTGCTCCATAGCTGCCACAGGTCGTCGAATGCCAGGATGTCGCCATCCAGATAGAGCGCCTTTTGGCAGTCTTCCGGGAGCAGTCGAGGCAAAACGAGCCGTGCATAGGTCATCTTTGAGACGTGGGATAGAGTCGAATATCCGCGTACAAGTTCTGACAGGTCGAATTGGTGCCAGTGAAGAACCATCGAGCCGAGCGGAAAGGAGGCAGCGATCTTCCTTCTGGCTTCCTCGTTGATGCCGTCGTAGAGGACATGGACTTCCAGCGGCCATGAAAGCGGCGATCTCTCCGCAAGAGACCGAAGCGACGTCGCCAATGGAACGGAAAAGGCGGAATCTGCGGCTAGCAGGAGCGGCCCTATCCGCCGATCTTCAACAGCGCCCGCATCTACAGTTCGGCCGCCCGCTCGCACGTTATAAGCATCCATTTCTTGGTTTCCGTCACAGACCCGGGAGGCGACGTGATGCGCGTTTCCAAACTTCGCAACTATTCTCATTCAGACCATGTTTGTCGGCAAGTTGACCATGTTACGCTAAAGGGTTGGTATGCGTGTCAGCGGTTGGTGACGCGGCTTTACGCCTTTCGATCATTCGACGGCGCATGCCGTCCGCTTCGAAACACGCTCCATAGGCGCCGTTTCACTCCACCAGCGTGCTTTCGCAGCCCGATTGCCAACAGATGCCAGGAAAATCGCTGTAGCGGCGCGCGCCAAAGTGAGCGACTCACGATGCTTCGCACTCCAGCATAGTTCTCGACGAATGCATGAGCGGTGACTGCATGCAGCAACGCATGCTGCTCCTCGCGCAGGGGATCGTCTCGGACCGCTTTGCGGCGGGATACTGCCTGCCACATACTCAACTCCATGTCACCCTCCTCAACGATACAGGACGCTGGCACGATTGGGTGTGGGGCGTGGCGCAACCGGTCGGTCTCCCGATAGACGTCGCGGAGCCGTCGCATCCAGCCATCCGCGACGTGATCGGCGAGGACAAGTTTTCGAAGTATTTCTCCCTCCGATCGGCGCAGCTCGGAATCTTGAAGCAAATGCAATGCCCGCTCGATGTATTCCTCCTCGCTTTTGGGATTGAGAAGCCCGGTTTCGAGAGCGTCGTCGGTGGAAACCAGCAGCGGATGCAGAGGTGCATAGGCGGGTACGACGGGTAGTTTCGACAGGGTCGCCTCCAACAGTGCGGTGAGTGACCCGAAGGGAAAGCTCTCAAGATAGAGATCGGCGGCAGCGCGATACTCCGCGTGGTTCTCAACGGATCCCACGAAATGAACATTGGGGTGCGGTTGGGTGCTGAGCAGGGGAAGCATGCCTTCAAGCGTCTCGCCCACCACATACAGCCTGGTCTGCGGGGCGCGATCCAGAATCCTGGCAACGGTGGCGAAGAAGTCGTAGGGCGGGCAGGGGCGGAACTTCTCCGCCCGCGCAATCGTCAGGATCACAAGTTCGTCATCCGGAATTCCCAGTTTGGCCCTCGCGTCTGCTCTCCGAATATCTGCACTGTCGTCGACAAGCGGCAGCGGTAGGACGACATTTCGAGAGATCTGACGTCTGCCGCGCGACAGCGACGATGACGCGCTGCGCGAATTTATGGCGATGTCGATAACCGAACTTCCGAGCCAGAACAGATGATCGGCGTGATTGGACACGGCCACCGGCGGGTTGTTCCGGCCTGCAAAGGCGACGGTCGGAACGATGTCCGATGCAAAATGATGAAGAATGACGAGATCCGCGTTGGTTCTGGCATGGTCCCGCAGGGCAACCGCCTTTTGCAAGAGAGGAATTGCTGAGGGCAGTGAACGGACCTGCCCACCGCCGTCCCTAATCGCCTCGTCCAGCCAAGATGGAACCTCCACATCTCCCTGGTTCAGCAGCAAAAGAGAGTGGATGGAACTCTTATCCGCGCGCGTCCAGTGCAGAATGGTTCGCGTATGTCCCCCGACACCAAGGACGCGGTGGCTCACATGAAGTACGCGGCGCGGGCTATCGGGATGTCGGCGCACGCCGAATTCCGATTCTGCGAACTGATCATCCAGGCTGCGCCCGATCTGCAGAGCCAGATTCTCTATGGCGCCGTCGCAGAACCTGCCCGTGTGGTAGTCTCCGGCGAAGCGCGCCGCGTCTTCGATTTTCTTCAGTGTCTCTTCGGCGGACACTGTGCCCATGTTTGCCTGAATGGCCTGGACCAGCCATTCGTAAGCGTCGCTGTTGCTCCGAATGAACGCAGCGTTGATCTCAGGGTCGGGTGCTCCTGGCAAATCTGCCGTCGGAAGGCGTCGTTTGGGAGCGAGCGCGAGATTCTCCGACATCTAGAGGTTCGCTCGCTGAGGCTTGTTGTCCATCCTTTAACCCTCCCGGTTCGAAGTACGGCGCGCAACCGCGGTGTCGGTGAATGTCGGCAGGCTGGATCGCTAACGACAGGCGCGGATACAGCCTCCTGACGGATGTGGAACGGTGATGTCGCCAGCCAATCTCTGCACTTCCAAGCTTCACGCGTCGCCGTTTCTTCCAGACGGTTAAGATCAATACCGTTTCTGATGTGCGATCGGAATTTGGACGTATGAACGGTGATGGCTATCCGGAATGTGGCGCCGGTCTAGCGCTGTCTCCGGTCGCTTCTAATCCTTGACGTAGGAAAGCTCTGGCACCCGCATACCTCTTTTGTTGGGCGCATACCGATATTTGCAAGCTTTACGGTAGCGGCCAAAAGAGGTCCGCTATCGTTATGCGGGCTGGTTTTAGCTCGGCCAGGCGGGACAGTTTCGGCCCGCTATGATCGAACAACCCGGTGCCCAGGTCGATGAAGCAGCCGAAGGCGCGTGGCATGATCGCATCTACAGTCAAGATGGGTTCCGACGTCATCATCCATCACCCGGATCTGGTCAATCTATATGGCTGCACGATCGGCGAGGGATCGCGCATCGGCACGTTCGTCGAGATCCAGAAGAACGCCTTCGTCGGCAGCAACTGCAAGATTTCCAGCCACTCGTTCATCTGCGAAGGGGTGACCATCGAGGACGGCGTCTTCATCGGCCACGGCGTCATGTTCACCAATGACGTCTATCCCTTTGCGGTCAATGCGGACGGCAGCTTGCAGACAGATGCGGACTGGCAACTCGTTGCGACATGCGTGAAGCGCCGCGCCTCGATCGGCAGCAATGCCACGATCCTCCCCGGTGTCACGATCGGCGAGGGGGCGCAGGTGGGGGCCGGCGCCGTGGTCACGCGCGACGTTCCCGATGGTGCGATCGTGGCGGGTGTCCCCGCCCGCGTGATCGGTCATGTGAATGCTTCGGTGGAATCCATTCCCAGCAGGAGAAGACGATGATCGGAATCGCAGTCGTGGGCTACGGTTACTGGGGCCCGAACCTCGTCCGCAATCTCGCCGACATTCCCGATGCGCGCCTCATCCACGTCTGCGACATCCGCAAGGAACGGCTGACGCCGATCCAGGCGCGCTATCCGACGGTGGCGGTCACGGACGACCTGGAGGAGGTACTGCGCGATCCGCGCGTCGATGCCATCGCGATCGCGACCCCGGTATCGACGCATTTCAAGATCGCGATGAAGGCGCTGATGGCCGGCAAGCACGTTTTCGTCGAAAAGCCGATGGCCGCGACGACCGAGGAAGCGCGCCGCCTGGTGGACGAGGCCGCAAGACGCGGGCTCAAGCTCGCCGTCGACCACACGTTCGTGCACACCGGCGCGGTGCGCAAGATGCGTGAGATCGTCGAGGACGGGCTCGGCGACATGTATTACTACGACTCGGTGCGGGTGAACCTCGGGCTTTTCCAGCATGACGTCAGCGTCATCTGGGACCTTGCCGTGCACGATCTCTCGATCATGGATTACGTGCTGCGCGAAAAGCCCGTGGCCGTCTCCGCGACGGGCATGAGCCACGTGCTCGGCGAGCCGGAGAACATCGCCTATCTGAACCTCTTCTTCGAAAGCAGGCTGATCGCTCACATCCATGTCAACTGGCTGGCGCCTGTGAAGGTTCGCCGCACCCTGATTGGCGGCAGCAGCAAGATGATCGTCTATGACGATCTCGAGCCCAGTGAGAAGATCAAGGTGTACGACAAGGGCATCACGCTCAACGGCGGGCCGCACACCAACGGTGACGTCTACCAGATGCTGGTGGGGTACCGCACCGGCGACATGTACGCGCCGCAGTTGGACATGACCGAGGCGCTGAACCGCGAACTGCGCCAGTTCATATCCTGCGTCGAGAACAACGAACAGCCGGTTGCCGACGGTCATGCCGGCCTTCGCGTCGTGCGGATCCTTGAGGCGGCGACGCAATCGCTGGCCCAGCGCGGCCGCGTCGTCGAACTTGGCCAGGCGAGGATGATCGCATGATCCCGTTTCTCGACCTGAAGGCCCAGTACGCCTCGATCAAGGAAGAGATCGATGCGGCTGTCCTCGGCGTTCTCGCCTCGGCGCAATATGTGCTCGGCGATGAGGTGGCAGCCTTCGAGCGGGAGTTTGCGGAATATTGCGGTGCAAGACATGCGATCGCCGTCAATACCGGGACCAGCGCGCTGCATCTGGCGCTGCTTGCCGCTGGCGTCGGCCCCGGGGACGAGGTCTTGACGGTTCCGTTCACCTTCGTCGCGACCGCCTCGGCCATCTGCTACACCGGCGCCCGTCCGGTCTTCGTAGACGTCGAACCGGTCACGCTGACGATGGACCCGGCCGCACTCGAGGCAGCAATCACGCCGAGGACGAAGGCGATCGTGCCGGTTCACCTCTATGGCCAGATGGCCGAAATGGACGAGATCGCGGCCATTGCCACCCGTCACGGCCTGCCGGTGATCGAAGATGCCTGCCAGGCCCATGGTGCGGAATACAAGGGCCGGCGCGCCGGCAGCCTCGGCGTATCCGGCTGTTTCAGTTTCTACCCCGGCAAGAACCTCGGCGCCTGCGGCGAGGGGGGCATCGTTGTCACCGGCAATGACGAGCATGCCGCACGGATACGCATGCTGCGCGACTGGGGACAGGAGCAGCGCTATCATCACGTGCTCAAGGGCTTCAACTACCGTATGGACGGCATCCAGGGCGCCATCCTTCGCGTGAAGCTGCGGCACCTGGAGGACTGGATCGCGATGCGTCGCGCCCATGCGGCACGCTATACGGCGATGCTGTCGGATTCCCGTGACGTTCGTCATCCGGTCGAAATCGCCGGTCGACGGCACGTCTATCACGTCTATGCCGTGCGCACCGACGACCGCGCAGCCCTGCAGCATAGGCTGCAGGCGAGCGGAGTCCAGTTCGGCCAGCATTATCCGATTCCCGTGCATCTTCAGGCGGCACACGCCGATCTCGGCTACCGGCCCGGTGATTTCCCCGTTTCCGAGTTGGCTGCCCGGGAGGTTCTTTCTCTGCCGATCTATCCGGAGATGACCGTCAGGCAGGTCGAAAGCGTCGTGACGGCGGTGCGGGCGAGCGCCTGCGTCGATTAGAGAGCCGTTGGTGCGACGCAGCAGAAGACACCCCGGTGCCTGCCCGGGCGATACGACCGGTCCGCGGAGCAGGTGCCGCTGGCCATGGTGAAACAACGCATCGGCCGGGCGCGATGGGCTGTCGCGATCAGGGTTGGAAGCAAGGGGCGAAACATGAAGGATAAACGGGTACTCATTACTGGCGGCGCCGGGCTGATCGGTTCGCACATTGCCGATCTGGTTGCACGTGAGGCGCCTCGCGAAATTCTTGTTCTCGACAATTTCGTGCGCGGGCGACGTGAAAATCTCGAGGCCGCCGCCTCCGCAGCGCCGTTGACGGTCATCGAGGGCGACATACGGGATCGAAGGCTGCTGGCTGAAGTGCTTGATGGCGTCGACATCGTCTTCCACCAGGCGGCCATCCGGATCACGCAGTGCGCCGAAGAGCCGCGTCTGGCCTTCGAAGTTCTGGCGGGGGGAACGTTCGACGTCCTGGAGGCCTCGGTCAACGCCGGCGTCCAGAAGGTCGTTGCCGCCTCGTCGGCGTCCGTGCTCGGGTTGGCAGAAAGCTTTCCCACGACCGAGGACCATCATCCCTATAACAACCGTACGATCTATGGTGCGGCCAAGGTCTTCAATGAGGCGCTGCTGCGCAGTTTTGCCGATATGTACGGCATGCGCTACGTTGCGCTGCGCTATTTCAACGTCTATGGGCCGCGCATGGACGCCTATGGGGTCTATACGGAGGTGATGATCCGCTGGATGGAGCGCATTGCGGCCGGCCTGCCGCCGATCATCTTCGGTGACGGCCTGCAGACGATGGACTTCGTCCATGCGCGCGATATCGCCCGCGCCAACATGCTGGCGGCGAAATCCGATGTTACCGACGAAATCTTCAATGTGGCGAGCGGCACCGAGACCAACCTTCTCGAGCTGGCGCATCTGCTCGTTCGCATCATGGGCTCCAGCGTGGAGCCGCAGTTTCAGCCGGCGCGCAAGGTCAACCCCGTGACACGCCGGCTTGCCGATACCAGCAAGGCGGAGCGAATGCTCGGCTTCCGCACCGAAATTTCGCTTGAGGAAGGGCTCGTAGGACTCGTCGACTGGTGGCGCCGCGAGGTTGAGAAAGCGGAGGGAGAAGCGGCGTGACGACGTTTCCGATTCCCATAGCAAAGCCGATGATGGATGAACTCGAAATCGAGGCCGTCCGGCGGGTGGTGATGTCCGGTTGGGTGACGCAGGGACCGGAAGTCGCGGCTTTCGAAAAAGAATTCGCCACCTATGTCGGCGCTCGGCATGCCTGCGCCGTATCGAACTGCACGACCGCCCTTCATCTGGCCCTGCAGGTCGTGGGCGTGGAGCCGGGCGACGAGGTTGTGACGGTCAGCCACTCCTTCATCGCAACCGCAAACGCCATTCGCTATTGCGGCGCCATACCGGTCTTCGTCGACATAGAGGCGGATGGTTTCAACATCGATCCGGCATCCATCGAGGCGGCAATTACGCCGCGTACGAAGGCGATCCTGTGCGTCCACCAGCTTGGCATGCCCTGCGATCTTGCGAAGATCGTTCCCATTGCCAAGCGGCATGGCATCGCACTCGTGGAGGACGCTGCCTGCGCGTCCGGCAGCGAGATCCTTTGGGACGGGCGTTGGGAGAAGATCGGCAAGCCGCATGGTGACGTCGCCTGCTTCTCCTTCCATCCGCGCAAGCTTCTGACTACGGGCGACGGCGGCATGCTGACGACGGCGAACCCCGAATACGATGCAAAGTTCCGCCTGTGGCGTCAGCACGGCATGAGCGTGCCGGACACCGTGCGCCATGGTTCGAAGCGCGTCATCTTCGAGAGCTATCCGGAGCTAGGGTACAATTACCGGCTGACGGACCTTCAGGCCGCGATCGGGCGCGTTCAACTGGCCAGGCTGCCGGAACTCGTGTCGGCCCGCCGCCGCCTCGCGGAGCGCTACCGGGACGGGCTCGCCGCAATACCGGGCGTCCAGGCACCCGTCGAACCGTCCTGGGCCCGCAGCAACTGGCAGAGCTACTGCCTTCGCCTTTCCGACAGGCTTGACCAGCTGAAGGTCATGCAGACCCTGCTCGATCAGGGTATTTCGACGCGAAGGGGCATCATGACGATCCACCGCGAGCCAGCATATGCCGATCCCGGCACACACCGTACGGTCGGAAGGCTTCCGCGCAGTGTCGCTGCCCAGGAGCGCTCCATTGTCCTGCCGCTTTATGCGCAGATGGCGGAGACGGAACTCGCCACCGTGCTGCAGCAACTGCGCGAGATCTGCAGGCTGCCATGTGCAGATCGCACCGTCATGGCAGGGGCGGCACGAATGCTGGCGCTGCCGGCATGGCTGGTGGCCATGCTGGAAAACGGCGGTGCGTTTCTGGCCTGAAGGAGAAGGTACGTCTCCGCTTTCGCGAGACGTCTGAACAAAATCACAACAAGCAGCCCGGCCTGATCGGTCCGGGCTGCTTTTCGTTTTGCGTCAGCTATCTCGCACAGGGTTGCAACCGTCGAAACCGGGGTCGGGGAATTCGCCGACAGTGTGAGAGTTGTTTGTGCGGCCGTACTTCGCTTGCCACTACTTCATGAAAGGCAATGCGAAAGGCGGCAGCGCCGTTCGTGCGTTGCCGCGCTACAGGGCCAGATGCGATTTCAGGCCGATTTGGATACCGCGGACTTGGCTACCCATGTCCTGATCGGTGAAGGGAGCGATTCCGGCGGCATCAGGCCCACGAGGTAATGCAGCGAATAGAGGCCGCTGAGAATTGTCGCCAGTGTCCCAACGGCCATGCCCTGCCATGGCGGCAGGTAGACGGTCGCGCAGAAGACAAGCCCAGAGATCATCAGGAACAGGATAGTGAGTTTAAGGTTGGCCGGCGACCAACGGAATTGCGACAGCTTGCGGGCGATGCAGTAGACGAACAGGCAGTGCCAGGCGTAGAGGCCGAAGAAGGCGATGCCGGAACCTATCGGGCCGAAGCGTGGCACGAGCAACCATGCCAGTCCTATATGCACCAGAAAGGCCGTAGCGTCGCTCACCAGGAAGATCACCCGCCGGCCCTTGGCGACCATGATAAAGCCCATCGGCCACGCGATAATCCGCAAAAGCATGCCGAGGCAGATCCAGCGCAATATGTTCGCGGCCGGGTAGAATTCCGGAGTGTAGAACAACCACATTGCCACTGACGCGAACGTCAGGGTGGCGAGCACGCCGGGTGCCGCAAGCAGGAGGCTTACCTGCGTCTGCTGGTTGACGAGGCGGTTGACCGCAGCGTGGTCGTTGGCGACGGCTGTCAGCCGGGGGTAGAAATCCGCCCCCATCGCCTGCAGGATAAAGCCGGCATAGATGCCGCCCAGAACCCAGGCGGCATGATACTGACCGGCCGCGGCGATGCCCTCTTCCCAGAGGACGAACAGCCTGACGATATAGGACGCGCCGTATCCCATCAGCCCTGCCAGCATGAAAACGAAGCCGAGCTGCATCAACGGAACCACTTCCTGCCAGATCTCCCGGAAGGTCATCCTGGGGGGACTGATTGCCACCTTACGGCTGAACCACCAGCACGTCACAAGCAGTGCCGCAGCTCCGGCAACGATGGCGGGCGCGATTGCGCTGGGTCCGAACATGTAGACGAGGACGATGGTGATCGTAGTCGATGCGAGCCCGGAGATGATCTGCATGCGCGCCAGACCACCGATATCGCGCAGCCCCTGAATCAAGGCCACCTGCCCGCCGGCGGCGAGTTGCAACACGACGGCGACCGACAGCAGCGCAACGCCATAGACATGTTGGTCGTCGCTGAAGGTCAGGCGCGCGATCGGTTGCGCGAGCGCCGCAAGGGTGATGGCACCGAGCAAGCCGAGGACGATGGACGTTCGCCGCAAAACCGTCGCCGTCCGTGCGATCCGGTCATTGTCGCCCGTTCCCGTCGCCTCCGCGATCTGGCGCACGCCGCTTGAGGCGACGCCGCAGCCGGCAAGTGTCTGGGTGAGGTCGACGATGGATTGATACAGGCCGACCTGGCCGATGCCGGCAGGACCGAGCAGCACTGCCAGCGTCTTGTTGCGAACGATGGAAAACAGCACGTTGACCAGCGACGATCCGCCGATCATGACCATTGTCTTGAGGATGTGGAAGTAGCTGTGGCCTTCCGAATGGTGTTCCTGCGATGCCATTGGCCGTTGCAGACGCCGATCAGACGCCCGTCCTCTGGGAAAGGTTTATGTGATCTGCCTGAAGCATCCGTTGCACGACGGCGTCGGTGCTTGCCTGCCATGGCGGGGCGCGCCAGCCGAAGGCGCTCTCGAACCTATCGCAGTTGAGGCGTGAATTTGCCGGCCGCACTGCCTTTGTCCTGTAATCCGCCGAGACGATGTCCAGGACTTCGGCAAAAGGCCCGCCTGCCGCCTGGCTCGCTGCGAAGACACGCCTGGCAAAGCCTGCCCAGGTCGTCTCGCCGGTGCCGGTGACGTGATAGATGCCGTAGCGATCCGCCACGGGGTTCGTCGCCACCTGCAGGATGGCGGCGGCGAGGTCGAGTGCACAGGTCGGGTTTCCCCATTGGTCCGAAACGACCTGAACGGTGCGGCGCTCGCAAGCAAGCCGCAGCATGGTCTTGACGAAGTTGACGCCGAACGGGCTGTAAACCCAGCTGGTCCTGAGGATGAAGTGCCGCGGATTGGCGCAGGCGACCGCATGTTCGCCCCGCAGTTTCGTATAGCCGTACACCGTCTTCGGCTGCGGCTCGTCATCCTCCTTGTACGGATGATCGGCACTTCCCGAGAAGACGTAGTCGGTCGAGATGTGAATGACCGGCACGCGCAGCGCCGCCGCCGCCTCCGCGACGTTCGCCGCACCGATTACGTTGACCTGGTAGGCCGTGTCCCGATCATCCTCTGCGCGATCGACCGCCGTATAGGCTGCGGCCGAGACGACCACGTCGGGATTTGCCGCCACGATGGCGCCGCGGATCGAGGCGGCATCTGTCAGGTCGAGTGCGGGACGGCCGACGGCGACAAGGTGGATGTCGGGGCGGGTGGCCGAAAGTTCCACGAGGCTGGACACGACCTGTCCGCGCGATCCGGTCACGAGAATTCTCATTTCACCGCTGCCAGCTTGCCCAGGCGGTCGCCGCCATAGATGCCGTCGCGAAGCGGGCGCCACCACCATTCATTGTTCAGATACCAGTCCACGGTTTGCGCCAGACCGCTTTCGAAGGTCTCCTCCGGCCGCCAGTCGAGTTCGCGCTCGATCTTGCTGGTGTCCATCGCATAGCGTCGGTCATGGCCCGGACGGTCGGCAACGAACGTGATCAGATCGCGATGGCTGGCGCCGTTGCTGCGCGGTCGCTTGCCATCGAGAGCGTCGCAGATTGCCTGGACGACCGCGACGTTGGTGCGTTCGCTGGCGCCGCCGATGTTGTAGCTCTGGCCGATGCTGCCGCGGGCGGCGACCAGCGCCAGCGCCCGGGCATGGTCCTCGACGTAGAGCCAGTCGCGCACGTTCATGCCAGCGCCGTAGATCGGCAGGGGCTTCTCCTCGAGCGCGTTGAGGATCACCAGCGGGATCAGCTTCTCCGGAAAATGGAAGGGGCCGTAGTTGTTCGAGCAGTTGGTGAGAACGACCGGCAGGCCGAAGGTGTGGTGCCATGCACGCACGAGGTGGTCGGAAGCGGCCTTCGAGGCCGAATAGGGCGAAGACGGCGCATACGGCGTCTGTTCGTTGAAACTGCTGTCGTCGAAGGGAAGATCCCCGAAGACTTCATCGGTTGAGACATGATGGAAGCGAAAGCACGCAGCAGACGCCTCTGGCAGGTCGCGCCAGTGCTTGAGAGCTGCCTGCAGCAGCTTGAACGTCCCGAGCACATTGGTCTCGATGAAGGCTGCCGGCCCGTCGATCGACCGGTCGACATGCGTTTCCGCGGCCAGGTGGATGATGCAGCCGATGTTTTCGCTTCGCAGCAGCTGCACGACCGCGGCTTCGTCGCAGATGTCGGCCCTGACGAAGCGGTAGTTCGGCAATGCCGCGATGGAAGACAGCGAGGCGAGATTGCCGGCATAGCTCAGCTTGTCGAGGTTGACGACGCGGTTGTCCGGGTTCGTTGCGAGATGGCGGCAAAGGGCGGAGCCGATGAAGCCGGCGCCGCCGGTCACGAGAATGTTCATGGGCTGGCCTCCTCCATGGCCTCGAAGAGCTGGGCCTTCGCCAGCCGCGGCGCGTTGCGGTCCTTGTCCGAAAGCTGCAACTGCGAGGCGGCGAGCGGCCAGATGATGCCGATTTCCGGATCGTCGAACCGGATGCTGCGATCATGCGCGGCGGAGTAGGGATTGCTGACCTTGTAGATCACCTCCGTCTCCGGCTCGAGCGTGAGGAACCCGTGCGCGAACCCCTTGGGCACCAGCAACTGGTTCCATTCCCTCGCCGAAAGGCGCGCGGCGCACCACCGTGCAAACGTGGGCGAACCCTTGCGGATGTCGACCGCGACATCGAAAATCGAGCCCTTCACCACACGCACGAGCTTGTCCTGGGCGAAGGGGGGCAATTGGTAATGCAGCCCGCGCAGAACGCCGCGCGCGCTTGAATAGGAATGGTTGTCCTGCACGAATGTCAGCGCGATGCCGGCGTCGGCGAAACCGCGCGCGCTCCATGTTTCGGAGAAAAAGCCGCGCTCGTCGACGAACTTCCTCGGCCGGATCTCCAGCACCCCATCCAGTTCGAGCGGCCTGAATTCGAACGTCATACGGCGTATTCCTCGGCCAGGCGATTGAGGTAGGCCGCGTAGGACGTCTTTCCGAGCAGGCTGGCTCGGTGGCGTATGTCCTCCGGTCCGAGCCATCCCATGTCGAGTGCGATCTCCTCCGGGCATGCGATCTGTACGCCCTGCCGCCGCTCCACAGTGCGCACGAAGGACGAAGCGTCTTGCAGGCTGTCATAGGTGCCGGTGTCGAGCCAGGCATAGCCGCGTCCGAGCTGGCAGACGTTCAGGTCGCCGCGCTCCAGATAGATGTTGTTCACCGCGGTGATTTCGAGCTCGCCTCGAGTCGAGGGTTCGATCGAGCGGGCGATGTCGACGACGTCGTTATCGTAGAAGTAGAGGCCCGTGACCGCCCAGTTGGACTTCGGCGAAAGCGGCTTCTCCTCGATCGTCAGCGCCTTGCCGGTCTCCTTGTCGAAGCTGACGACACCGTAACGTTCCGGATCCTCCACGTGATAGGCGAAAACCGACGCGCCCGTGTTGCGTGCCGCTGCCTGCCGGCAGACATTCGGCAGGCCGCTTCCGAAGAAGATGTTGTCGCCGAGGATCATGGCGACGTTGTCGTCGCCGATGAACTTCCGCCCGATGATGAACGCTTCGGCAAGGCCGTTCGGATGCGGCTGCTCGGCATAGCAGATGTCGAGACCGAAGTCCGATCCATTGCCGAGCAGCGCCTGGAAGCAGGGCAGGTCGCGCGGCGTGGAAATGATCATGATTTCGCGGATGCCCGTGAGCATCAGCACGCTGAGCGGATAGTAGATCATCGGCTTGTCGTAGATCGGAAGTATCTGCTTCGACACGGCGATCGTGAGCGGATAGAGGCGCGTCCCGCTTCCTCCGGCGAGAATGATGCCCTTCATCGCGTATGCCCCTCTAATCCCTGATACTGCGAATCTTGATATCGTGGCCCCTGACTTTGCGGCCCCTGACATTGCGGCATGTGTGGCCCCCGCTTCATTGGCTCGCCTGGTCCGTTGAAGCCGCGTCGGCGGCCTGGTCGGCGTCCCGGATGCGAACCCGCTGGACACGAACGACGTCGCCGGGAAGGAGCGTCGTGGTCTCCTCAGCTTCGATCGGCGTCACCTTTCCCTCGACACGCCGGGAAATGCTGTAGGTGGTGATCGACGGCCGGGCGCCGTTTTCCTCGTCGGTATCGACGCCCAGCGTGTCCGTCAGGAGCCCCTGTCTGGTATCGCGCCGCAACTGCAGCTGCTTCAGCGCGCCGCGCTCGGACTGGAGCTGTGCCGTGACGTCGGCCTGCCGGTTGTCGGCAAGGCCCTCGAGGTTGCGTGTCGCCTCGGCGATGTTCTGTCGTGCCCGCATGATCGCGGTCACCATGTCGAGCCGGGAGGCCTGATAGCTGCGCAGCGTTCGTTCGAGGTCCGTCTGCCGCGTCGGCAGGATGACGCCGCGGTCCACCATCGGCTTGATGGTGGCCAATTCCTTGCGAACCGAATCGAGATCCTCGTCGTTCGAGTCGATCTTCTTTTCCAGCGCGTCGATTTCCTGCGCCATCAGGTCGCGCAGCTCGGCAAACGAGCGCGACTGGCGCTCGACGACCGCGGCGCGTGCGGCGAATATCTGTTTCTCCTGATCGTATATCCCCGCCGCCAGCGAGTTTTTGCGATAGGGCTTCATGTCGAATTTGAACTCCTTGGCCCCGGCCATCTCCGCATCCAGGCGCGCCACGCGAATGGTGCTGCGCAGGATGGAATCGTTGAGTTCGCGCAGTTCGCCTGCGAATTCGGCCCGATCCCGTGTGCCGCTGAGGCCCTCGGGACGGAACTCGCCGCCCGCCAGCGCGAGTGCCTGCAACACGGTCAGCCCGGGCCGGAAACGGAATTCGCCCGAGGTCGTCACGTCGCCCACGACATAGATCGGAGGATAGTCGACGATGGCGACGGAGGCTTCCGGCTTTTCGACAAGCCCGATCTTGGCCTTCAGCTCGTCGGCGATCTTGGCGGCGAGCTGTGCCTCGTCGAGGTCGCCCACCGGCACGTTGCCGAGAACCGGCAGGGCGATTGTGCCCTGGTCGGATACGACAAATTCGCCGCCGAGCGCATCCCACCGCTCGTAGGCGCCCCGCGTTGGCATCCATTGTACCACGTTCAGCCGTATTCGTGTCTGCGGCACGAGCTTCGAGGCGAATGCGGGCAGGGGTGCCAGGAACATGCCCAGCAGAAGCGCCGAGACCATGGTCCCGGCTCCTATCGAACGGCGACGATGCAGGGTGGTGCCTGGCATGTGTGTCTCCAACCTGAAAGATCCGGGGCATCAATGGCGGCTCAAGATATATGCTCGCCCGCCAGCGCCCGGCTTGCCTTAGCGACGGCGCTTTCCAGTGTGCAAATTATTGAAATATTGAGAAGGGGAAGGACGTTGCTTCGGCTTCATCAATATTGGTGAAAGTGTATATGCCATACCTACCCACGTCGCCCTTCCCGTGCCCGCGCATAATCTTGCGCAATCTATGGGTGGTGCTTGGACGGGCGAGGTAGGGCGCCCCCTGCGCCGGGCTCCTTAGATGGTGGATGAGCGCTCAATCGCCTAGTTCGTTTGGATGATTGTTCGCCGCCGAGCGTTTCCACATGCGCTGCCTTTCGCGCCCTCCACTCAGCCCATTTGTGTCGTCGCGGTCGCTTCGGACGTGCGCTAAGGTTTTGGCGGTGATGCGCGAATGCGTCCGTCTGGCCGGCTGTCACGGCTGCCGGCCGACGAGTCGCGCGGGTGAAGGATATGGTGCTTTTGGACGGGAACGATTACGCGGAAGCGGGTTTGGGCGTAGCCGGAATCAGGGGTGGGCCTGAGCCGCAGCGCGTGATGCTGATCATGTCGAACACCGGCAGCGTTTCTCCGCGGCTGGTTGATGCGGTGGAGCGCGAGTTCCCCTGGATCCTGGTCGAACAGGTCGGTAGCGTTGCCGCCGCATGCCGGAGCTTCTCCCACCCCGTGGCGCTGATGCTCGTCGACGTGGGCCTGATGGGGGAGGCGGAGGCCGCCACCGCGGCACTCAACCGCATCCATTCCCATGCGCTCGCCGCGGTGATCGAGCCCCATGAGAAGCAGCAGGCCGCCTCGCTCTCGGCCATCGTCGACTCGCCGCTTTTCCGTAGCGTCCTACCGATGGACATGCGTCTCGACATCTGGCTTTCGATCATCCGCTTGATGCTGTGCGGCGGCGAGTACTTCCCGCCCGGGTCGATGGTCCATGCGCGGCCGGCCGATGTCGGCCCCATCCTTGCCTATAACGCGCCGGCGCAGCCTCCGCCGCGCAAGCCTGAGAACGGCGTTTCGGACCTCACCGCACGCGAACTGCAAATCCTCGAAATGGTCTCGCGCGGCATGCAGAACAAGCTGATCGCCGCCGCGTTCGGCCTGTCGGAGCACACGGTGAAGATCCACCTGCACAACATCATCCGCAAGCTCGGCGTCCACAATCGCACCGAGGCCGCAGCCAGGTTCCGCAGCGCCCGCCACAGCAATGCATTGTTCGAGTAGCCCCTTGGCTCACCGCCGAATCCGCGTTGCGCCCGCCGACTCATTCCACCCCGAGCGGCAATCTCATCTCAGCCGGGCTTGAATATTCGTTGCCGTCCTCGTCACGTTGCTAAATTAGGCAACGATGTTGCCTTGACCGCAAAGCGCTGCAATTCTCCGCTGAAATCGGTGGCAAGCCCTGATTCGCCGGCTTCGGCCTCCGACAACGGAGTGGGGATGCATGAAAATCACTAGCGGTCTTGTCGCCGCGGGGGCCGTCGCGGCCACCGCATATGGTGTGCATGCGGCCGACGCGGTCATCGTGGCCGAGCCGGAACCGATGGACTATGTCCGTGTCTGCGACGCTCATGGGGAGGGGTACTTCTATATCCCCGGCAGCGAAACCTGCCTGAAGATCGGCGGTTACCTCCGGGCCGAGTTCGCCGGAGGCGACCCGAACGGGCAGGATACCTATCCTGGCGGAGGCGGTGATTCCTGGTTCACGCGCTCGCGGCTCTTGCTCGCGATGGAGACGGCGTCGGCGACCGACTTCGGCAACCTCAACACCTACTTCGAGGTGGAGATAGACCGCGACGACAACAATGATGCCTACGACACCATCAAGGCCGCCTACATCGAGCTTGCCGGCTTCCGCGCCGGGCTCAGCGACACGCTCTACACCGAATTTACAGGTTATGCCGGCAACGGCATCAATGACTATTACTATGTCGACTACGGCGACTTCGCCCGCAATCAGCTCCGCTACACCTACGATCCGGGTTCCGGTTTCAGCTTCGGCCTGGCCGTGGAAGATCCGAGCGAGCAGAACAACGACCGCGTCTACGACTACGCCGTGGCCGAAGACAGCTACATGCCCGATCTGGTCGTCGCGGCGGGGTACACCGCAGGCGACTTCATGATCCGGGGCGCCGGCGGCTATGACGCCTCGATGGAGGAGGGAGCCGTCAAGGTTCGTATCGACGGCAAGATCGGCCAGTTGTCCCTGTTTGCGATGGGCGGGTGGAGCACCGACGGTGACCGGATCAACAACTATGCGCTCTGGGAAGGCGACTGGGCAGCGTGGTTGGGCGCGACCTATGATCTGTCCGACAAGGCGCAATTCAATGCCTCGATCAACTTCGACGAAGGCGACGACATCGAAGCGGCGCTGAATGTGGTCTACACCGTCGTTCCCGGACTGACGATCACCCCCGAACTCGATTTCGTCAACAACATGGACGAGAAGGCCGGCCCGAAAGCAAAAAACTGGGGCGGTGTCCTGCGCGTGCAGCGCGACTTCTGAACGGGCCCTGCTGATATCGTGGCCGGCAGGTCTTCACCTGCCGTGCCCGCGCACCGTCACCGCTTTGCAAAGCGGCCGATATGGCGCGCGCTCCATTCTTCCCAGTAGTCCAGCCGTTCCAGGTTGACGCCGCCGCGGGCGATCCCGGTTCCCGCATCCGTCATCAGCGATCCCGGCCGATGCGCGCCGAAGGAAAGCGGCTGGCGCAGGCGCTTCCAGCCACGCCAGCCGAACACAAGCTTCAGCCTGGCGATATATTCGCTGTCCGCACCCGTGCGCACGTCTTCATAATAGCCCGCCTGCGCCAGTGCCTCTTCGCGGCGGAAGAGCGGCGAGGCCGGGTTGAGTCGCGTGAGGGGATAGACCTGCCGGGCGTAGAAATGGCCGTGGTCATCGACCCGCGCCCAGTTGGACAGGGTGAAGAAAAGCCCCTTGTCCTTGAGTAGCGGCTTAACCTGCCTTGCGATTTTTTCGGGATGCGCCCAGTCGTCGGAGTCCTGGCAGGTGACGAATTCGCCCCTCGCATTGGCGAGCGCCATGTTCCGGGCCGCATACGGGCCGCCATTGCCGTCGCGCACGATCAGCCGCACGCGCGCATCGCGCGCCGCAAGCTCCCTGACCACGGCGACAGTGTCGTCCGTGCTCGCATCGTCGACGACAAGGACCTCGATATCGCGGTAGGTCTGGGCAAGAAGCGACTCGATCGAGCGCCCGATGCGGGCGCCGGTGTTGTAGGCCGGCATGGTAATCGTGACGAGCGGGCCGCGGACGCTTCCGGCCGCAACCCGGCTGGCAAGGTTGGAAGCCGACATCGGCTTTGCCTGGTCGATCAGGGCGACGGGGGACAGCCCGTGAGAAGACAGATAGGCGTTTGCGAGATCCAGTTGCGTGCCGTCCTGCGGCATTGCATTGGCGAGCAGCAGAAATAGGTCCGGCTCCCGTGCGCCGTCACCGTGGTCGATGGCGGCCTTCGCGGCCGCAAGTGCTTCGTCGCGTCGGTCTTGCGCCAGAAGCAGGGCTATGCGCAGGCCGCTGCTCACAGGTGCGCCGGCGTCGACGAATTCAGCGGCCGTCTCCAGGCTGTAGGCCGCAATCGCCTCCGTCGCCGCGGCAAGCTGGCGCCCTTTCAACAGGCCGTTTGCCCTTGCTTTCCGCAAGAGCCGCACGCCTGCATCATTCTGCCCCGAGGCAGCCAGCGAGATGCCGAGCGCCAGCGCCTCGCGTCCCGAGCGCGGCTCCCGGACGAGAGCGCTCGCCGAGCGGTAACAGCCGAGCCGGTAAAATGCCCAGGCACGGCCGGCGCGCATGCTGTCGGACTGCGATAGTGCAAGCGCTTCCGCAAACCGGTTGGTCGAGATCAGGTAGTGGAATTGGATACGACGGAACTGCAGCACGGACCACCCGCTTGCCGGAGATCGTCCAGGGTGAGCGACACCTGTTGCTGATCCCGGCGGATCGATAAACCTCGCAGTAACCAATAGTTTGTGGCAAGGCAAGGTCGGGCAGCGGGTTGCCCTCAGTTCAGCTCGGTCGTTGCTTGACTATCGTCAATCGCCCGCGTGTTTGTAATCTTGAAGCGTCCGGCGCGCTGTTGACAGAACGCAGTTCGCTGTCGCACCGATAGGCGCTGGAGAAACAAGCAGTCACGGCCGTCATGTCGAAAACCACACGCGCCACCCAGGCCCTCATCCGGGCCGGCATCGCCTTTACCACCCACGCCTATGAATACGATCCGTCTGCCGAAAAGATCGGGATGCAGGCCGCCGAAGCCCTGGGCGAGACGCCGGACCGGGTGCTGAAGACCCTGATGGCGGAGGTGGATGGCAAGCCCGTCTGTGCCATCGTGCCGTCCGACCGTGAGGTCAGCATGAAAAAGCTCGCCGCAACCTTCAAAGGCAAGTCGGCAAGCATGATGAAGCCTGCGGACGCGGAGCGGCTGACTGGCTACCACGTCGGCGGCATCAGTCCGTTGGGTCAGCGCAAGCAGGTTCCGACCGCAATCGAGGCCATGGCGCTGGCGCATGCGAGCGTCTTTGTCAACGGCGGCCAGCGCGGCCTGCAGGTTCGCCTGTCGCCGCAGGACATCTGCAAGGCGCTGAACGCCGTGGCCGCGCCGCTTGTCTCGTAGAGAGGCCGCGCGGCTGCGAGGCGCAGCTATCCGCACGCCCGGCTTCTGTTTTTTGCGAATCCGTCCTAAGAAGGGAGATTGCAATCGAAGACAGCAGGAACCGCGATGAACGCACCCGTTCGCACCGCCCCCGTCGATCCGGTCAAGCTCGAGAAGCTTGCAGATGTGGCCGTCAATGTCGGCCTTCGGCTGCAGAAGGGGCAGGATCTCGTGATGACCGCACCGATCGCGGCCCTGCCGCTGGTCCGCCTCATCACCAAGCATGCCTACATGGCCGGCGCCGGTCTGGTCAGCACGTTCTATGCCGACGAAGAGGCCACGCTCTCGCGCTATCGCCACGCCCCGGACGAAAGTTTCGACCGGGCCACGGATTGGCTGTATGAGGGTATGGCAAAGGCCTATGCCGATGGCGCCGCCCGCCTGGCGATCGCCGGCGACAACCCCATGCTGCTTGCCGGCGAGGATCCCTCCAAGGTCGCACGCGCCAACAGGGCGAACTCGATCGCCTACAAGCCGGCACTGGAGAAGATCGCCAATTTCGACATCAACTGGAACATCGTCTCCTATCCCAACCCTTCCTGGGCCCGGCAGGTGTTTCCGGACGATCCGGAGGACGTGGCGGTCGAGAAGCTTGCCAATGCGATCTTCGCCGCGTCGCGCGTCGACCTCGATGATCCGATCGGCGCCTGGAAGGCGCACAATGCGAACCTGAACAGCCGTTCCGCCTGGCTGAACGGCGAGCGCTTTTCGGCCCTTCATTTCAAAGGGCCGGGGACGGACCTCACCATCGGTCTTGCCGATGGTCACGAGTGGCATGGCGGGGCATCGACCGCAAAGAACGGCATCACCTGCAACCCGAACATCCCGACCGAAGAAGTCTTCACCACGCCGCATGCACTGCGCGTCGAAGGGCATGTTTCCAGCACCAAGCCCCTGTCGCATCAAGGGACCCTCATCGATGACATCCGCGTGCGCTTCGAGGGCGGCCGCATCGTGGAGGCGCACGCCTCGAAGGGCGAGGCCGTCCTTGCCAAGGTGCTGGATACCGACGCCGGCGCGCGCCGCCTGGGCGAGGTCGCGCTGGTGCCGCATTCCTCGCCGATCTCGGCGAGCGGGCTGCTGTTCTACAACACCCTTTTCGACGAGAACGCCGCCTGCCATATCGCGCTCGGCCAGTGCTATTCGAAGTGCTTCCTGGATGGCGCGAACCTCTCGCCGGAGCAGATCGCCGCACAGGGCGGAAATTCGAGCCTGATCCACATCGACTGGATGATCGGCTCGGACAAGATCGACATCGATGGCGTCCGCGGCGACGGCAGCCGTGTGCCGGTGATGCGCGGCGGCGAATGGGCATGAGGGGCGCGTGACGACGATCGGTGTCATCGGCGGCGGGGGCTGGCTGGCCGGCGCACTTCTGCGCCCCGCACTGCAGGATGGTCTGCTGCGGCCGGACAGACTGATCCTCTCGTCGCGCTCCGGCCGCGTGCCGGGTTTCGAGGAATGGCCGGACATCGAAGTGACCGCGGACAACGAGGAACTGGCGGCGGCGTCCGATATCGTAATGCTCTGCGTTCGTCCGCAGGATCTGGCCGAGATCGCGATCGACCTGCGCGACAGGCTGCTCATATCCGTCGTCGCCGGCGTGACGGTGGCGGATCTGGCCCGGAGCTACCGCGCGACACGCGTCGTGCGCGCAATGCCCAATGCCTGCGCCGAGCACCGGCTGTCGTTCACACCCTGGTTCGCCACCGACAGCGTGACGGATCGCGAGGCCGATTTCGTCTACCGGTTCTTCTCCGCCTCCGGGCAGGCGCATGGAATTCTCGATGAGGCGCAGCTCGATTACTTCACCGCGCTGACCGGCTCCGGACCTGCGTTTCCGGCACTATTTGCCGATGCCATGATCCGGCACGCGATCGGGGCGGGGATCGATCCGGAGACGGCAGATGCCGCCGTGCGCCAGCTTTTCCTGGGAGCGGGCGTGCTGATGGCGGAGTCGGACACCACTCCTTCGGATCTCGTCGACGTCTTCCTTGACTACCGCGGCACGACCGCTGCCGGCCTTTCGGCGATGATCGAGGCGGATATTGCCTCGCCCATCTTTCGCGGCCTCTCGGCCGCCCGTCGGCGCGCTGCGAAGGGGCTGCTCTGAGCTTCCAGATCTTCGGTTAAATCGGTTTCGGCGGTATTGCCATAGCGTAGGGCAAACCGTTGACGTGGCATGTGTTCGGCTCTATTTTTAGAATTATTCTAAAAAGGTCTCGTAATGCTCTCCCGCTTTTTCCGCAGCTATAAACGCGCCCTGGAATCGCTCAGCGAACAGGAAATTCTGGCCCTTGCGATCTCGTCCGAAGAGGACGATAGCCGCATTTACCTCGCCTATGCCGATGCATTGCGGGAAACGTCGCCGCACACCGTGCAGATATTTACCGAAATGGCGCAGGAGGAGAACGAGCATCGCCGCATGCTGATCGACATGCATATCCGCAGGTTCGGAGAGCGCATCCCGCTTGTCCGGCGCGAGCATTTACGCGACTTTCCCGAGCGCAAGCCCGACTGGCTGATCGCCAACATGCCGGTTCAGACCGCCCGCGCGCAGGCCAAGGCGATGGAGGAAGCCGCCCACCGGTTCTACCTTCAGGCGGCGTCGCGGGCGACGGATGCGCCCACCCGAAAGCTTCTCGGCGACCTGGCGATCGCGGAGAAATCCCATGAGGACAAGGCCCGCCATATGGGCGAGGGCGAGGAGAACGCGGCAGCCATTGCCGACGAGGATCAGGTCGCCCGCCGACAGTTCATCCTGACCTACGTCCAGCCAGGGCTCGCCGGCTTGATGGACGGGTCCGTTTCGACGCTGGCACCCATCTTTGCCGCGGCATTTGCCACGCAGGATACCTGGCAGACCTTTCTCGTCGGCCTCTCCGCATCCGTCGGCGCAGGCATTTCGATGGGCTTTACCGAAGCCGCCCATGACGACGGCAAGATCTCCGGCCGTGGTTCGCCGATCAAGCGTGGTCTGGCCTCCGGCATCATGACCGCGATCGGCGGTCTCGGGCATGCGCTACCCTATCTGATACCCCATTTCGGGATCGCCACCACCATTGCGGCATCCGTCGTCTTCGTCGAGCTTTGGGCGATCGCCTTCATCCAGAACCGTTTCATGGAAACGCCGTTCTGGCGTGCGACCTTCCAGGTGGTGCTTGGCGGCGGGCTGGTGTTCGCCTGCGGTGTCCTGATCGGCAACGCCTGACCGAACGGAAACGGCGGCCGTGGGCCGCCGTACACTGCACTCTGGATTGGCTTGGTGCCGTGCTTACTTGCCGACCGACGACACCATGAGCGCATCGCCATTCTCGATGGAGACCCAGCGGCCGGGGTGGAAGGAGGCCTGCCGCTTCAAATAGCGATAGGGGGTCTCGGTCCAGAGCTTCACGTCGTTGTCGAGGTTGTCGAGGATGTAGTCGCCATCGGTGGAGCGAACCGTGAGGACCGCATGGCCCTCGCCATCCGGCTTACGCACGACGGTGATCACGAGGTCAGCGGCCGAAAAGCCGTGCTCGATCAGCTTGCGGCGCTTCAAAAGCACGAAGTCTTCGCAGTCGCCGGCCGTGTCCGGGTAGGCCCAGTGCTCGTCCTTGCCGTAGAGCTCCTTGTCGGTGACAGGCGTGATCTCGTGATTGACGGTGCTGTTGATGTTGCGAACGACGTTCCAACCGAACTCGGTCACCTTTGCCGGGCCCGGATCGCGTTGGCCGGCGGCACATTCGGACCGGTACTGCTGGCAGAACTCGTAGTGACCGATCGGTTGCGAGGTGATGGCGCCGGTCTGCATCGAAAGACCGGAAGCGGGTGCCGAAAACGTTGCTGACGAAGATACAAATAGGGCTGAAATTGCCACAAAGAATGCCTTAGCACCAATCATTCGCGCCATTGGGTGTCCCCTCAATCGTTAACAAAACGTTAAATTTTTAAGGGGCTGGTCGTCAATCACGATAATTCGCAATGCGGCAACATGGTTAAAATGCGCCGCCTTGCGTGGCAATCATGCAGCATCAAGCATGTGGGAAACCGCCTCTTTCAGCTTCTCGATGTCCTCGGGACGCGACAGGCGATGGTCGCCGTCACGGATAAGCGTCAGCACTGCGTCGTCGCCGGACAGGTGCTCCATCAGGCGGATTGCATGGGTATACGGCACGTCGGGATCTTCCATTCCCTGCAGCACGTGGACGGGGCAACCGGTGTCGATCACCCCGCCGAGCACCCGGTTCCGACGGCCGTCCTCGATCAGCTTCAGCGTGTAGATGTTCGGGTCGGGACCGTAGGGCGTCGGCTCCTCGAAATAGCCACGCTCGGCAAGTGAGGTCCGCTCGGCCTCGGTGAGGTTGGGCTCGATCAGCTCGCTGGTGAAGTCGGGCGCGGGCGCGATCAGGACCATGCCGGCGATGTCGCCCACCCGGCCCGCCCGGCGCAATTCCTGGGCGACCCGGAGCGCCAGCCATCCGCCCATGGACGAGCCGACAAGGATCATGCGTCCGGTACCGAGCTGCCGGCGCGCATGCTCGATCACGGCCAGCGCCTCTTCCAGCCAGCGCGAGATCGTCCCGTCCACGAAGGCCCCGCCCGACGCGCCGTGACCGGAATAGTCGAAGCGGATGCAACCGGTGCCGAGCTGCGCGGCAAGGCTGGCGAGTTCGGCTGACTTGGTTCCCGTCATGTCGGACCGGTAGCCGCCGAGCCAGACGAAATGCGCATGTGGGTTGCCGGGCTTTTCGCCAAGTAGACGCATGGCGATCTCCCTGCTGTCGGGGCCTGTCCCCACCGTCAGCGTGGCGTCGGTCTCTTTCGTTTCGTCTGCGCTCATAGGTTTCTCCTGAAGTGCCGCGTGCGGTCGCGCTCGATGCTGGCGGGGCCGCCTCCTGAGCCCTGATCTACACGATTTTGCCGAGGACGGCACAGGTGGTGATTTTTTCCGCGCGACATGCTATTGACTTCGCCTCGGCGATTGACACATTGCGGCCAAGCAGCGCGGATGCGCAACGCCGGCGGCAGGATCGCCCAGCAAATTGCGATCCCTATCCGAAACGATTCGAGGAGAATACGACCATTCGCAGACCCTTCAAAGCGGACGCTCCGGTCAAGGACGGCCCCCGCTCAAACCGTGAAATCCGGATCCCCCGGATTCAGCTGATCGATGCCGAAGGCGTAAACCACGGCATCGTGCCCACCGATCAGGCCCTTCGCATGGCGGAAGACGCCGGTCTCGATCTCGTGGAGATTTCCCCCAACACCGATCCGCCGGTGTGCAAGATTCTCGATCTCGGCAAGCTGAAGTACGCCAACCAGAAGAAGGCGGCCGAAGCGCGCAAGAAGCAGAAGATCGTCGAGATCAAGGAAATCAAGATGCGCCCGAACATCGACACTCACGATTACGAAGTGAAGATGAAGGCGATGAACCGGTTCTTCGAAGACGGCGACAAGGTCAAGGTGACGCTGAAGTTCCGCGGCCGCGAAATGGCCCACCAGGAGCTTGGCATGAAGCTGCTGCTTCAGGTCAAGGAAGACACGCAGACGATCGCCAAGGTCGAAGCCGAGCCGAAGCTCGAAGGCCGTCAGATGATGATGGTGCTTGCACCCCGGACGTGACCGACGGGCCGGCCATCCGGCCGGCTTGGGTGACGACCCCATGAAATGTGCATGAGCCGCCGACCTGGCGGCTTTTTGCATTCTGGCGCGGGCGCCGAGATCTAAGGAAACCGGTTGCGCTTTCGGGGCACTTCGGTTACAAGCCCCCGTCCGAACGGTCCGGCAGGGCATGCCGTGGCCGTTCTTTACGCTGGAGACGTGCCTCGTCAGCCGTCTCGAAACCAAGAAGAATGGAGTAGCAAAATGCCCAAGATGAAGACGAAATCGTCTGCCAAGAAGCGGTTCAAGATCACCGCTACCGGCAAGGTCCGTGCTGCCGCCGCCGGCAAGCGCCACGGCATGATCAAGCGTACCAACAAGTTCATTCGCGACGCGCGTGGAACCATGGTTCTCGCCGAGCCCGATGGCAAGAAGGTCATCAAGAACTACCTGCCGAACGGTCTCTGAGACTTTCAGGCTTTTTGGATACGTTAAGGAGATCATGACATGGCACGTGTAAAACGCGGCGTTACCTCGCACGCCAAGCACAAGAAGACGCTGAAGGCAGCCAAGGGCTTCTACGGCCGCCGCAAGAACACCATCCGCGCCGCCAAGGCTGCGGTTGACCGTTCCAAGCAGTACGCCTACCGCGACCGCAAGGTTAACAAGCGCAACTTCCGCGCTCTCTGGATCCAGCGCATCAACGCTGCCGTCCGCGAATTCGGCCTGACCTACGGCCGCTTCATCGACGGCCTCAACAAGGCTGGCATCGAAGTCGACCGCAAGGTCCTCTCCGACATGGCGATCCATGATCCGGCAGCGTTCGGCGCTCTCGTCGCAGCTTC
Organism: Mycoplana rhizolycopersici; assembly: GCF_013378445.1. GTDB lineage: Bacteria > Pseudomonadota > Alphaproteobacteria > Rhizobiales > Rhizobiaceae > Mycoplana > Mycoplana rhizolycopersici. Next base: position 201,158 of record NZ_JABXYK010000009.1, on the reverse strand, counting down.
CAAGAAGGCGCTTGAGTACCTCAAGGACGCCGGCACCACCAACGAGTTTGAAAGCGCGGTTCGTTAAGCCAGCGCTTCCCAAGCCTTTGTACATAGAAGTTGGGAAACCCGCGCTGGCAGGGCTGGCGCGGGTTTTTCTTTGAGCCAATGGATTTGAGCGATGTCCGATCTCGACACTTTGAAGCAGACCCTGTTGGCGGACGTCGCAGCCGCCGGCGATGAAGCGGCCATCGAGGCCGTGCGCGTGGCAGCCCTCGGCAAGAAGGGCTCCGTCTCCGAACTCCTGAAGACGCTCGGCACGATGACGCCGGAAGAGCGCCAGACCCGCGGTGCGGCGATCAACGCCCTGAAGAACGAACTGACCGAGGCGATTGCCGCCCGAAAGGCCGAGCTGCGGGACGCTGCGATCGCAGCCCGGCTGGTCGCCGAGACGGTCGACGTCAGCCTGCCGGTGCGCTCCTCCCCTGCCGAGCGCGGCCGCATCCATCCGATCAGCCAGATCGTCGACGAGATTACCGCGATCTTCGCCGACATGGGCTTCTCGATCGCCGAAGGGCCGGACATCGAGACGGACTATTATAATTTCACCGCACTGAACTTTCCCGAAGGCCATCCGGCCCGCGAGATGCACGACACATTCTTTTTCCCGCCGGATGCGAACGGCGAGCGCAAGGTGCTGCGCACGCACACCTCGCCGGTTCAGGTGCGCACCATGGAGGCGCAGAAGCCGCCGATCCGCATCATCATCCCCGGCAAAACCTACAGGCAGGATTCGGACGCGACCCATTCGCCGATGTTCCATCAGGTGGAAGGGCTCGTGGTCGACAAGACCGCGAACGTCGCCAACATGCGCTGGGTGCTGGAGGAGTTCTGCAAGGCCTTCTTCGAGGTCGACAGCGTGACGATGCGTTTCCGCCCGTCCTTCTTCCCCTTCACCGAGCCTTCCTTCGAGGTCGACATCCAGTGCGACCGTTCGTCCGGCCCGATCGTCAAGTTCGGCGAGGGTACCGACTGGATGGAGATCCTCGGCTGCGGCATGGTGCATCCGAACGTGCTGCGCGCCGGCGGTCTGGATCCCGACGAGTACCAGGGCTTTGCCTGGGGAATGGGCCTCGATCGCATCGCCATGCTGAAATACGGCATGCCGGACCTGCGCGACTTCTTCAACGCCGATGTCCGCTGGATGAACCACTATGGCTTCCGCCCGCTCGACGTGCCGACCCTGTTCGGCGGCCTCAGTGCATAAGTCGCGCGCGTAAGGATCAGAAACGATGAAATTCACACTCTCCTGGCTGAAAGAGCATCTGGAAACGGACGCTTCGCTCGAACAGATCTGCGAACGCCTGACCGCGATCGGGCTCGAGGTTGAAGACGTCGACGACAAGGCCTCGTTCAAGCCGTTCGTCATCGCCAAGGTCGTCTCCGCCGAACAGCATCCCAACGCCGACAAGCTGCGCGTGCTGATGGTGGACACCGGGGCGGGCGCACCGGTTCAGGTCGTCTGCGGCGCGCCGAACGCCCGCGGCGGCCTCGTCGGCGCTTTCGCCGCTCCCGGCACCTATGTTCCCGGCATCGACGTGACGCTTTCCGTCGGCAACATCCGCGGCGTCGAAAGCCGCGGCATGATGTGCTCGGAAAAGGAACTGGAGATGTCGGACAATCACGACGGCATCATCGACCTGCCGGCGGATGCGCCGGTCGGAACCAGCTTCGCGTCCTATGTGGGCCTCGACGATCCGGTTATCGAGATCAATCTGACGCCCAACCGCCCGGATTGCACCAGCGTCTACGGCATTGCCCGCGACCTGGCCGCCTCCGGTCTCGGCACGCTGAAGACGCCGAAGGCACCGTCCTTTGCCGTGGAAGGCGAGACCCCGGTGAAGGTGGCGCTGGAGCTCGGCGAGGATACCCATCTTTGCCCCGGCTTCGGTCTCCGCCTCGTGCGCGGCGTCAGGAACGGTCCGAGCCCGCGCTGGATGCAGCAGCGGCTGCTGGCGATCGGCCTGCGCCCGATCAATGCGCTGGTCGACATCACCAACTACATGACCTTCGACCAGGGCCGCCCCATGCACGTCTTCGACGCGGCGAAGGTCAAGGGTAACCTGATCGTCCGCCGTGCCAAGGAGGGCGAAACCGTTCTGGCGCTCGACCAGCGCGAATACACGCTGTCGCCGGCCAATGTCGTGATCTCCGACGACAACGGCATCGAGTCCATCGGCGGCGTCATGGGCGGCGAGCATTCGGGTTGCGACGAGAACACGACCGACGTGCTCATCGAATCGGCGCTGTGGGACCCGATGAACATCGCCCGCACGGGCCGCACGCTCGGCATCATCACCGATGCGCGCTATCGGTTCGAGCGCGGCGTCGATCCCGAGTACATGGTCCCCGGCCTCGAGCGGACGACCGAGCTCGTGCTGCAGCTGTGCGGCGGCACGGCGGCAAAGGCGGATGTGGTCGGCTACAAGGGCTACGAGCCGAAGTCGATCGATTTTCCGGTCTCCGAGGTGAAGCGCCTGACGGGGCTTGAAGTCTCGCCGGAGGAAAGCCGCGAGATCCTGACGAAGCTCGGCTTCGGCGTCACAGGCGCAGGCGAGCGGCTGAGCGTCACGGTGCCCTCCTGGCGCCCGGACGTGGACGGCAAGGCCGATCTCGTGGAGGAGGTTATGCGGATCCACGGCGTCGACAAGATCCATGCCGCACCGCTGCCGAGCCACGGAAGCGTCAACGGCAAGATCCTGACGACGCTGCAGATCCGTTCGCGGCAGGCGAAGCGCGCGCTTGCCTCCCGCGGCATGATGGAGGCCGTCACCTGGTCGTTCATCCCGAAGGCGCAGGCCGAGCTTTTCGGCGGCGGCGCCCCGGAACTGGCGCTGTCGAACCCGATCGCTGCCGACATGTCGGACATGCGCCCCTCGCTGCTGCCGGGTCTTCTGGCGGCTGCCCAGCGCAATGCCGACAAGGGGCATGGCGACGTTGCGATCTTCGAAGTCTCGGGAACCTATGAGAACGACCGGCCGGAAGGCCAGCGGCGTGTCGCCGGCGGCGTGCGCCGCGGCACGGCTTCGCTCGCCGGCGCGGGACGGCTGTGGTCCAATGCGGCCAAAGGCGGCGGCAAGCCGGTTGACGTCTTCGACGCCAAGGCCGACGCGTTGGCCGTGATCGAGGCCTGCGGCCTGCCGATGGCCAATGTCCAGATCGAGCCGGGCGGTCCGTCTTGGTATCACCCCGGCCGCTCCGGCACGATCAAGATGGGCCCGAAGATCGTTCTCGGCTATTTCGGAGAGTTCCATCCCAAGACGCTGGCGGCGCTCGATGTTTCCGGCGCGCTCGCCGGCTTCGAGATCTTTGTCGATGCCATGCCCGAGCCGAAGAAGAAGGCGACGCGCACGAAGCCCGCGCTCGACCTGTCGCCGTTCCAGGCGGTTCGGCGCGACTTCGCCTTCGTCGTGGACAAAGCCGTCGAAGCGGGCGCGATCGTCCGCGCTGCAACAGGCGCCGACCGCAAGCTCGTCACCGCGGTCAATGTCTTTGACGTCTTCGAGGGCGCTTCTGTCGGAGAAGGCAAGAAGTCGATCGCGATCGAGGTCGTCATCCAGCCGACCGACAAGACGCTGACGGACGAGGATTTCGAGGCTCTGACGGCCAAGATCGTCGCCAATGTCGCAAAGACCACCGGCGGGGTTTTGCGCGCCTGAGTTTGCGCGCCGGAGCCTGACCCGCTGAGGGCTCTATACGGGCTTCGGGACCGGATCCTGCCGGTTCCCGGAGCTGAAATGACGGGCAGGGCGATCCGCCGGCCGCTTCGCACGCAGGCGGTGGACGAAACGCATGATACGTCCCGTCGCCCGCCTGCCTTTCGGCATCGATTGGATGCGGAAGTCCTGCTGTGGGCCATCCCTCCCGCCATTCCAGCCCGCCCCGGCGCCTCTCGCCGGGTGGGATGTGTCAGGCGGCTTTGGTAGCCTTCTTGTTGGAGTTCGCCACGGCAAGCTTCGTCAGGTCTTGGTCGGTCTGGCCCTCTTCCTGCAGCGTTGCATCGAGAAGCTTGACCGCCTCCTTGTACCCGAGCGTCTGCGCCCAGGTCTTCAGCGTTCCGTAGCGCGAGATCTCGTAGTGCTCGACGGCCTGGGCGGCCGAGATCAGGCCGGCATCCAGCGCCGTGGTGCCCTTGAATTCCTCCATGACCTCCTCGCCCTCGGCGAGAATGCCTTCGATCGCTTCGCAGGTCTTGCCCTGGGCGCGCTTGCCGATAATCTCGAACACCTGCTGGAGGCGCTCGACCTGGCCCTGCGTCTGCTCCTTGTGCTTTTCGAAAGCCGCCTTCAATTCGGCCGACTGCGCGCCGCGTGCCATCTTGGGAAGTGCCTTCAGGATCTGCCGTTCCGCATAGTAGATGTCCTTCAGGGTGTCGTAGAAGAGATCGTCCAATGTCTTTTCCTTGGCCATCTGCCTCGTCCTTCCGTCGGTGTGAGTGAAAGTCACGCTGTGGTGACCTGCCGTCAACGGAGAGCCGGCGCAGATGTTCCAGGATGATGCGGACTTTCGCCTTGCATCGTTCGCCGAAGCCGGACCGGCGACGTCGCCGGTCCGTTTTGGGCCCGAAAACCGTCGATCTGCGGATGCGGTCAGACGCCGGCAGCGTCGAGCGTCGCGATCTGCTCCGGCGTCAGCGTGAGGCTGGCCGACTTGATGAGGCTCTCAATCTGCGTGAGGTTGGTCGCGCTTGCGATCGGCGCGGTCACGGCGGGCTTGGCCATCAACCACGCCAGCGCGACCTCTGCGGGCTTCGCGCCCGCCTCCGCGCTGACCATGTCGAGAGCGGCGAGGATGCGCATGCCCTTGTCGTCGAGGTAGTGCGCGACCCCGTCACCACGGGCAGCACCCTTGGTATCGGCAGGCGAGCGATACTTTCCGCTGAGGAAACCGCTCGCCAGGCTGTAGTAGGTGATGACGCCGATGTTCTCGCGCAGGCAAAGCTCGGCAAGCGGGCCTTCGAACCCGGAACGGTCGTAGAGATTGTACTCCGGCTGAAGGGCGGCGTAGCGCGGCAGGCCGGCCGCGTCGGCGGCATCGAAGGAGGCCTGCAGTTGCGTGGCATCGAGGTTGGAGGCGCCGAAGGCCCGCACCTTGCCTGCCTTGACCAGCGCCGCATGAGCTTCGAGCGTCTCCTCGTAAGGTGTGCGCTCGTCCGGCCAGTGCGACAGATAGAGATCGATATGATCGGTCTGCAGCCTTTTCAGCGATGCCTCGACCGCTTCGGCGATCCAGTTCCTCGAAAGGTCGCGATGGCCCTGCCCCATGTCGGAACCGACCTTGGTAATCAGGACGACACTTTCGCGCGCCATCCCGGATTGCTTCAGCCATTTGCCGATGATGGTCTCCGATTCGCCGCCGCTGTTTCCGGATACCCAGCGGGAATAGACGTCAGCCGTGTCTATCGCGTTGAAGCCGGCGCCGACGAAGGCGTCGAGCAGCGCAAACGAGGTCTTTTCGTCCGCGGTCCAGCCAAAGACGTTACCGCCGAAGACGAGGGGCGCGATATCGAGGCCGGTGCGGCCGAGAGAGCGCTTCTGCATGCAAGTTCTCCAAATTTCACTGATGAAACAATCGAGGCGGGCGATCGCTAGAATAGGGCGACACCCTGCCATGTACACCCGGTAGTGCGGAAATTTTGCCGGCCGCCGCCCTTGCTAGGCACGTACCTCACGACTAGTGTTCGACCCGTTTCAAGGAGGAAATCCCATGCTGCGTTTCGGTATTCTCTCGACGGCCAAGATCGGCCGCGAACTGGTCGTGCCTGCCATTCAGGACGCGGAGAACTGCGTCGTCACGGCGATCGCCAGCCGCGATCTCGCCAAGGCCCGCGCGATGGCCGACCGCTTCTCGGTGCCGCACGCCTTCGGCTCCTACGAGGAAATGCTGGCGTCCGACACGATCGACGCCGTCTATATCCCCCTGCCGACCTCGCAGCATGCCGAATGGACGATCAAGGCCGCCGATGCCGGCAAGCATGTCCTTTGCGAAAAGCCGATCGCGCTGAAGGCATCGGAGATCGACGCGCTGATCGCGGCCCGCGACCGCAACAAGGTGGTGGTGTCGGAGGCCTACATGGTCACCTACGCGCCGGTGTGGCGGAAGGTGCGCGAGCTTCTGAAGGAGGGAGCGATCGGCAAGCTCCGCCACGTTCAGGGCGCCTTCACCTATTTCAACCGTGATCCGGGCAACATGCGCAACATTCCGGCACTGGGCGGTGGCGGCCTTCCGGATATCGGCGTCTACCCGACGATCACGACCCGTTTCGCCACCGGCAAGGAGCCGATCCGGGTGCAGGCTTCGACGGAGCGCGATCCAGAGTTCGGTACCGACATCTATTCCAGCGTGCGAGCGGATTTCGGCGATTTCGAATTGAGCTTCTATGTCTCCACCCAGCTCGCGGCCCGTCAGGTGATGGTGTTCCATGGCGACAAGGGCTTCATCGAGGTGAAATCGCCCTTCAACGCCGATCGCTACGGCGCGGAGGAGCTCGAGCTGACCAACCAGAACCACTCCCAGTCGCAACTGTTCCGCTTCCAGGATTCGCGCCAGTACAAGCTTGAGGCGGAGGCCTTCGCCCGCGCAGCGGCGGGAGCGGTAGAGGAGGTGGTTCCGCTCGAAAGCTCCGTCAGGAACCAGCAGCTGATCGACGCGATCTATCGCGCCAGCGACAAGGATGGCTGGGAGACGGTCTGACATTCGTCCGTCTCCCTGAGAGCCCGGCCGATCAATCGGCCTTGTCGCATCAAGCTCCTGCCTGCCGGCGCCAGCCAGCAAGCTTCAGGAGCATGATATCGAGCACGGCCAGTGCCACGAGCGCGATCGCCGCCATGCCGATCGTCGAAAGCTGCTCCCGGGCAACAAAGAGGATGGCGGCGCTCGCGAGTACCCAGAGCCCGTCGCCGGCAATGGCGATGCTGATGGCGCCCGCGCGCGGTTGCGCCGGTCGCCCCGCGGCGAGATGGAACACGCCCCATCCGAGGAGGAACAAGCCGACCGAGCTGACGATTGCGGGATCGACGGAAACCCCGAGCAAGCCGGCGATCGGCCCGGCAAGGGCCACCAGCCCGGCGCCGGCCACGAGCGAAAAGGCGCCGTCGGCGAGCATGACGGCCTTGAGGAGGTTGCGGTTGAGGTTTGCAAACATGGGGATCGTCCTTTCGTTGCTGATGGCCCGATCCTCCAGAAGCTGCCGATCAGAAACAATTACCTTGGAGGTAATGGATTTTCGCCCCGATCCGTCGTCTCCTGCTTGCGACGCAGGGAGGTGTCGATGGAGTTTGGTGAACGGCTAAAGGAATGGCGCAGCCACAGGCGCCTGAGCCAGATGCAGCTTGCCGCCGAAGCCGGCATCTCGACGCGCCATCTTTCCTTCCTCGAGACGGGCCGGTCTCGGCCGTCTGAGGGGATGATCCTGCGCCTGTCGGATGTGCTGGCCATCCCCGCGCGCGACCAGGGCATTCTCTTTTCGACGGCCGGTTTTCGGCCCCGGCACGAAACCCGTCCGGCAACGGCCCTGGATGCGATGCCCAGTGCGGTTAAGGAGGCGATCAGCCTGATTCTGGCGCGCCACGATCCCTATCCCGGCGTCGTCTTCGACCACGACTACAACGTGCTTGCCGCGAATGGCGCGCTTGAGGGGCTGGCAGCAATGGCAGGCCTCGCACTACGGCCCGGCGACAATTTCCTCGATGCCTATCTTGGCCCGTCACCCCTGCGGTCCATCATCCTCAACTGGGAACGGACGGCCGCCGACCTCGTCCACCGCATCCGGGCCGATGCCTGGCTGCAGGGGCCGCGAAGCGCGCTTGCGCGGCGGATCGAGCGGCTGGCGGCGGATGCGGACGTGCGCGCAGCACTGGAAGCCTTCCCGCAAAGCGAGCGGCTGCCCGTTCTTCCGGTCGAGATCGGCATGGAAAAGACACGGCTCTCCTTCATCACCACGCTGACCTCGTTCGGCTCCGCCCAGGACGCACTGGTGCAAGGCGTCCTGATCGAATCCTTCTTTCCGGCGGACGAACAGACGCGCAGGCACTTCGAAAGCGGGCCTTCGAACAGGAGCATGGCCTAGCGGTGGCGACGCTGCGCCGTCATCGGCAGGTCTTTCCGGGGACGGCCTCCGCGGCCCACTGGTCAGCCGCGCCGCCGCCGGTCAAAATGGGGCATGAGCATGTTTTCGGATAATGATTCGCCCACCAACCTCGCGGAATATTCCGTTTCGGAGCTTTCCGGCTCGATCAAGCGTACGGTCGAGCAGGCTTTCGATCAGGTTAGGGTGCGAGGCGAGATTTCCGGCTATCGCGGGCCGCACTCGTCCGGTCATGCCTATTTCAGCCTGAAGGACGACCGCGCCCGCATCGACGCGGTCATCTGGAAAGGCAGCTTCTCCCGCCTCCGCTTCCGCCCCGAGGAGGGCATGGAGGTCATAGCCACCGGCAAGATCACCACTTTCCCGGGGTCGTCGAAATACCAGATCGTGATCGAGACGCTGGAGCCGGCCGGGGCCGGCGCGCTGATGGCGCTTCTTGAGGAGCGGCGGCGCAAGCTGGCGGCGGAGGGCCTGTTCGACGCGGGCCGCAAGCGGCCGCTTCCGTTCCTGCCGTATGTGATCGGCGTCGTCACCTCGCCCACCGGCGCGGTCATTCGCGATATCCTGCACCGGATATCGGATCGCTTTCCGGTCCACGTCCTGGTCTGGCCCGTGAAGGTGCAGGGCGAAGGCTCGGGCGAGGAAGTGGCAGCAGCCATTCGCGGCTTCAACGCGCTTGCGCCGGGCGGGGCGATCCGGCGGCCCGACGTCCTGATCGTGGCGCGTGGCGGCGGCAGCCTTGAGGATCTCTGGAGCTTCAACGACGAGATCGTCGTCCGGGCCGCCGCGGCCTCCGAAATACCGCTGATATCGGCCGTCGGCCACGAGACCGACTGGACGCTGATCGATCATGCCGCCGACCGGCGCGCGCCGACGCCGACGGGGGCCGCGGAAATGGCCGTCCCGGTAAAGGCTGATCTCGAGGCGGCCGTCGCAGCCCTTGCCGCCCGGCTGCGCGGTGCTGCGGTACGCCAGATGGATGGCCGCCGCCAAGGCCTGCGGGCGCTTGCCCGCGCTCTTCCTTCGCTGGATCAGCTTCTGGCGCTGCCGCGCCGCCGCTTCGACGAGGCGTCCGCCGGTCTCGGGCGCGGCTTGCACATGAACACGCTGAACAAGAGGCGCGCCTTCGAGCGGGTTTCGGCGCACCTGCGGCCGGAGCTTCTTTCCGGCCGGCTCGTCGAGCGCCGCCAGCGCCTCGTCGAAGCGCTGCGGCGCGCCGAGCGCGTCGTCGAGAGGCGGCTGGACCAGGGGCGGGCGCGGATTACGGCGCTCGATGCGGCGTTGCGCACGACGCCTTCGCGCATCCTCGCGCGCACCGAGCGCTCGCGCGACCGGCTGAAGGGGCTGGCTCTGCGCGCCGATACGGCGCTGGCCGGGGACCTTTCGCGGCGCAAGGCGCTGCTGGGCGCGCAGGACAGGATCTTGCAGTCCCTTTCCTATCGCAACGTTCTCAGCCGCGGCTATGCGCTGGTGCGGGACGAGACCGGCCATGCGGTCAAGCAGGCGGCCGCCGTCTCTGCAGGGGCTGTTATCTCGATCGAATTCGCCGATGGCAAGGTCGATGCCGTCGCAGGGGCAACGGCGTCAGACGTCACGCCGCCGGAATCACCCCCGCAGCCGCCGAAACGCAAGCCTGCCAAGTCCGAAGATTCAGGTTCGGCGCCGCCAAAGCAGGGATCGCTCTTCTAGAGCGTAGTGGCGGAGGCATCCAGCCTTCACTCGAAGGCTGCCAGAAGCACGCGCAAGGCCGCGTCCAGTTCCTGTCGTTGCCGGGCGTCAAGGCCATCGACCAGGCGATGCTGGTTGGCGACATGGGCTTCCACGGCGCGGTCCACGCGCTCGCGTCCTTCCGGTGTCAGGCTGATCAGCACGCTGCGGCCGTCGTCAGGATTTTTGATCCGCTCGACCAGCCCTTCCTTTTCCAGCTGATCGATCCGGTTGGTCATCGTGCCCGATGTGACCATGGTGGTCGCCAGAAGGTCCCCCGGAGAGAGCTGGAACGGCGCGCCCGATCGTCGCAATGTGGCCAGCACGTCGAAGCCCGCAACGGACAGGCCGTGTTTGGCGAGCACCTGTTCGATCTCGCGGCCGAGATGCTGGCGGACGCGGTTCAGCCGGCCGAGCAGGGCCATTGGCCCGACGTCGAGGTCCGGCCGCTCCCGGTTCCACTGTGCAATGATGCGGTCGACGTGATCCATGCGACGACTATCGCGAAATTTTTCTTGACGTCAAGATAAACCGATATATTTTGACATCAAGATAACTGGATTCGAAATGATGAACCGCCTGCAAGACATTTTGCTGACCGCGATTGCGCCCGCCATATGGGGCAGCACTTACATCATCACCACGGAGCTGTTGCCGGCGGGTTATCCGCTCACCGTCTCGCTGCTCCGGGCCCTGCCGGCGGGCCTGTTGCTGCTGCTCGTCGTCCGGCGATTGCCGAAAGGCAAATGGTGGGCGCGGACCTTCATTCTCGGGGCTCTGAATTTCTCCTTCTTCTGGGCCATGCTGTTCGTGTCGGCCTATCGCCTGCCGGGCGGTGTGGCGGCGACGGTCGGCGCGATCCAGCCGCTGATTGTGATCGCCCTGTCGCGGATGGTGCTCGGCTCGCCCATACGGCCGTTGTCCATCCTCGCGGGTCTGGCGGGCATCGCCGGCGTGGCGCTCCTGGTGCTGACGCCCGCAGCCAACCTCGATCCGGTGGGTGTCGCGGCCGGCCTTGCCGGCGCCGTCTCCATGGCGGCCGGCACGGTGCTCTCCCGCTATTGGCAGCCGCCGGTCTCGCCATTGACCTTCACGGCGTGGCAGCTTGCGGCAGGCGGCCTGCTGCTGGTGCCGGCCGCATTGATGCTCGAACCGGCACTGCCGCCGCCGACCTATCTCAACATTCTCGGTTTCGCCTATCTCGGCCTCGTCGGCGCGGCCTTCACCTATATACTCTGGTTCCGTGGCCTTTCGCGGCTGGGTCCGCCGGCCGTCGCCTCCCTCGGCTTCCTCAGCCCGATGACGGCCGTGCTGCTCGGCTGGGGGCTATTGGGCCAGAGCCTCAGCCCGTTGCAGGTCGCCGGCATCGCCGTGGTGCTCGTCAGTGTCTGGGGCAGCCAGCGCGCCCAGTCAGGCCTGCGACCAACCGCGTCATTGCCGAACAGCCGGGAAACGCCTAAATCCGCCCTATGGACGAAGACATAGAAACCCCGCGATCCCATTTCGAGGAGCTGCGCGCCCGCGCCCGGCGCGACATGGCCGCCATCGGCATCACCGACCCTTTCATTCCGCTGCTGGTCGACACGTTCTACGGCCGCGTGCGCGCACACCCGCAGCTCGGCCCGGTGTTCGAGGCGCGCCTGGCCGGACGCTGGCCGGAGCATATGGAGAAGATGAAGCGCTTCTGGTCGGCCGTCGCCTTCAAGGACGGCGGCTATGGCGGCAAGCCGGTCATGGCGCATCAGGGTGTCGCCAACCTCGACGCGCCGCTCTTCCAGGTCTGGCTCGGCCTGTTCTCGGCGACCTTGGACGATATAGCACCGACGTCCGAGGCAAAGGCCTGGTTCATGGCGACGGCGGAGCGGATCGCCCGCAGCCTGGTCCTGTCGCTCTTCTACAACCCCGCTGACGACGATCCGGCTCTGCGCTCCGCCTGACGCTCATCGCAAACCGCGACGCGTCTTTGCTCCAGATACTAGCCGCCCTCGCTCCTGGCGTTAGAGGTGACGCCCACGCTGGCGGCGACCACCAGCCCGGTGCCCAGCATCTGCAGCGGCGTCATCGGCTGGCCGAGGATCGTGAAGCCGGCCAGCGCGCCGATGGCCGGCTCGAGGCTCATCAGGATGCCGAAAGCAGCAGTCGGCATGCGCCGAAGCGCGATCATTTCCAGCGCATAGGGCAGCAGCGGCACGAGAACGGCAAGCCCCAGCATCGTCAGCAGCATATCCGCCGAGAACATCTGCGGCAGCTCCTGCATTCCGGCCGGGAGGCATACGATCGCCGAAACGAACAGCGAGATGGCCAGTCCCTCCAACCCGGGAAAGAGCTTTCCCGACTTCTTCATGAGGAGAATGTAGCCGCCCCAGCCGGCGCCGGCGCCAGCCGCGAGCAGAAGCCCGAGCGGATCGGCCGACCAACTCTCGCCGTTGTGACACAGTAGGCCCACGCCGACGAATGCTGCCAGCGGCCATATCAGCCGCCATCCGCCAAGACCGAAGGTGGCGACGGCGAGCGGCCCGAGAAATTCGACCGCGACCGTCAGTCCGAGCGGGATGCGCGCGATCGCGGCATAGAAGCAGACGGTCATCACCGCCATGGTCAGGCCAAGCGCAAGGGCGCTTTTCCATTGTTCCCGGCTATAGGAGCGGACCGGCGGGCGCAGGATGGCAAGCAGGATCAGCGAGGCGAACAGCAGGCGGATGAAGCTCGTGGCGAAGGGTCCGTGCTGCGCAATTACGCCGGCGGAAAGAGCCGCGCCCACCTGCACGCTCGACATGGAAAACAGGCATAGCGTCACGCCCGACAAAAGTGCCGTCCGCTCGCCGGGTGCTCCGGGCGAGGGGCTGTCGAACGCATTCTGGACTTGCTGGTCGGCCATGGCGGTACCTCCGGCCTACCGTGGTAGCGGATGGATCTCATTCCGACAAATTGATTGCGGTGAGGCTTTGCTTCAGCAGAATTGATACTTGCGAGCAATGCCGGAAACGACGACGCGCACCGGGCGGTGCGCGTCGAGGAAGAGCGGGAAAGAGATGCGAGCGGTCGTCAGCCCTGACGGAGCGGCGAGATCGAGATCTCGACGCGGCGGTTCTGCGCGCGGCCGGCCTCGGTGGCATTCGAGGCGATCGGGCGGTCCTGGCCGTAGCCTATCGCCGACATGCGGCGCTGGTCGACGCCGCGCGAGCCGAGATAGTTGGCGACCGAATAGGCGCGGCGTTCCGAAAGCGCCTGGTTGTGCGCCGCCGAGCCGGTGGAATCGGTGTGCCCGTCGACGTCGATCAGCGACCTGTTGAACTTGCGCAGCACGATCGCGACGGAATCGAGCGTCGGGTAAAAGGCCGGCACGATCTGGTCCTGGTCCGTCGCGAAGGTGATGTTCGACGGCATGTTCAGGATGATCCGGTCGCCGTTACGGGTGACGGAGACGCCCGTTCCCTGCAGTTGCGCGCGCAGTTCGGCCTCCTGGTTGTCCATGTAGTTGCCGATGGCGCCGCCGGCCAGCGCGCCGACGCCGGCGCCGATCAGGGCCGCATTGCGGCGCTGCACGGGATTGTTGCCGACAAGCAGGCCGGTCGCAGCACCAAGGCCGGCGCCAATCAGCGCGCCGCCTGCGGTGTTCGACACCTTCTGTTCACCGGTATACGGATCGGTGGTGGTGCAGGCGGAAAGATAGATGGCGGATAGGGAGATGATTGCGATCTTTTTGTACATGAAAGAGCCTGATTCCGAGCGTTCTTCGTGATTCTGCTTCAAACTATCGATTGCGGCAGCAACATGAAAGCCCACGGGCTTTCCCCAGCGGATTGCATCCTGGGAAGCTGTCCGGCTGAAAACTTGGCGTTTAGCCGGAAATGCCCTTCAGCACGTTGGCGACATTGAGGCCGATTTCCGGAACGCCATAGCCGCCCTCCATGACCACCAGAACCGGCACTCCGCTGGCGGCGATCGTCCGCCCCATGCTGATATAGTCCGGCGAGGTCAGCTTGAAGAAGGAGATCGGGTCCTTCTCGAACGTGTCGACGCCGAGGGAGACGACGATCGCTTCCGCGCCGAAGGCGGCGATCTGTTTCAGCGAATCTTCGAGGGCGGCGCCCCAGACCGAATAGGGCGTGCCGCGGCCCATGGGATAGTTGCGCGTGGTACCGGCGCCGGCACCCTTGCCGGTTTCCTCCTCGTAGCCGAGAAAATGCGGGAAGGCCTCGGCAGGGTCGCCGTGGAGCGAGGCAAAGAAAACGTCGCCGCGCTCGTAGAAGATGTCCTGCGTGCCGTTGCCGTGATGGAAATCGACGTCCAGGACCGCGACCTTGCCCGTGCCCTTGTCGAGCAGGCGCTGGGCCGCGACGGCGGCGTTGTTGATGAAGCAATAGCCGCCGAACATGTCGATGCCGGCGTGATGGCCCGGTGGGCGGCAGAGCGAGAATGCCGCCTTGTGGCCGGCTGCGATCAGGTCTGCACCATCGATCGCAGACGACATCGAAGACAGTGCCGCTTCCCATGTGCCCGGCGAAATCGCCGTTTCCGCGGCGTTGCAATAGTAGCCGAGCTGGCCGTCGATGTCGGTGGGGATACGCGGCGAGGTGCGGCGCACGGGGAACGATGTTGCGATCGCCTCGCCCCGGTGGCCGGCCGCCTGCCAGCGGTCCCAGGCGGTTTCGAGGAATGCGAGATAGCCAGCATCGTGCACTTTCAGCGCGGTTTCCAGCCCATGCCGCGCCGGCGCCACGACATCGGTGTAGCCCGCTTCCTTGACCGCTGCCAGGATCCATTCGGCGCGGAACGGCGCCTCGAAAGGAGGCACCAGTTCGCCGCCGTAGAGTTCGGTCTTGGCATTTCTGAGCTTGTGGTCTTCGGAAAATACGACGCGCATCCAATGGCTCCCCAATTCGCTGCGGCGACGTTAGCCGCGAAGCGCTGACCGGGCAAGGCACGACTGTTGACCTTGCTGCTTCGCCGGCGCGCTTCGTGGCGAGAACACCTTGGGACGTGAGGAGTGCCCTGTATCTGGACGGACACGGGCGAAAAATCGGCCGCCTATCCACATCTCCTCCGCATGCCTGAACCCTTTTGCGGCGCTCGCATAAGTAGAACTGGCGCGATCTTGTCGTGCCGGGGAAATGCCCGGCCGGGATGCGGCCCGTATCACAGACGATAACCGTGGCGCAGGAAAGGAAAACGTCCGCTACAATTTCATTTGCACATATTACGTAAAGGGAAGCTTGGTTTGCGAAATATTGCGCAGAGCGCGAGAGGGCCGGGCATCGCGCTATGATCGAAGGCTGCTTGCGCGCTATCCGGCGCATTTCGAGACAGGGCTGTGCCTGCCGCAATCCTGACGTTTACCGCCGCATCTCACGGTCGATGCTTCGAGGTCGAGCCGCTGCAAATTTCCTTGCGTTCCCGCTGTTTCTGGCATTCACTCCGGCCATTCACGCCAGAATAACACGGGGAAGGAAAGAAAAATGGCTTATCGTCGCTTCAACCTGCGCGCAGCTCTTTTGCTTGGTGCAGTGCTTGTCGGAAGCAGTCCGGCGCTGGCCGAGGCAGTGCTTCATCGCGGCAATGCCGGCGAGCCGCAGACGCTCGACCAGGCCCACACCTCCATCAACATTGAGGAATTCATCCTCAAGGATCTCTATGAAGGCCTGACGATTTACGATGCCAGCGGCAAGATCGTTCCCGGTGCGGCCGAGACCTGGGATCTCTCCGACGATGGCCTGACCTACACGTTCAAGCTGCGCGGCGATGCCAAGTGGTCCGACGGATCGCCGGTGACGGCGGAGGATTTCGCCTTCTCGTTCCGCCGCGTCGAGGACCCGAAGACGGCTGCCGGCTATGCCAACATCCTTTATCCGATCAAGAACGCGGAGAAGGTCAACAAGGGCGAGGCCCAGCCGACAGATCTCGGGGTGAAGGCAGTCGACGAGAAGACGCTTGAAATCACACTCGAACGTCCGACCCCCTTCTTCCTCGAACTGCTGGCCCACCAGACGGCCCTGCCGGTCTCCAAGGCGAGCGTCGAGAAGAATGGCGCTGATTTCGTAAAGCCCGGCACCATGGTCTCGAACGGTGCCTTCAAGCTCGTCAGCCACGTGCCGAACGACAACCTCGTCGTCGAGAAGAATCCGAACTACTGGGACGCCGCCAACGTCAAGCTCGACAAGGTGATCTTCTACCCGATAGACGACCAGGCGGCCTCCGTTCGGCGCTTCGAGGCGAAGGAGATGGATCTCGTCTACAACTTCTCCGCAGACCAGATCGATCGCCTGCGCGGCGCCTATGGCGACCAGGTGCACGTGTCGCCGACGCTTGCAACCTACTACTACGCCTTCGACACCCGCCAGGAGCCCTATAGCGACGTGCGCGTGCGCCAGGCGCTGTCCATGGCCGTGGACCGAGACTTCCTTGCCAAGGAGATCTACTCCGGCTCGCAGATCCCGGCCTATTCCATGGTGCCGCCCGGCATCGAGACCTATGGTGAGCCGGCGAAGGCCGATTTTTCGGCGTTGTCGCAGCTCGACCGTGAGGACAAGGCGATCGCTCTGATGAAGGAGGCGGGCTACGGCGAGGGCGGCAAGCCGCTCGACATCGAGATCCGCTACAACACCAACCCGAACCATGAGCGCGTGGCCACCGCCATCGCCGACATGTGGAAGAACACCTTCGGCGCAACCGTCTCGATGGTGAACCTCGACGTGTCCTCGCACTACGCCTACCTGCAGGAAGGCGGCAAGTTCAACGTCGCCCGCGCCGGCTGGGTCGCCGACTATGCCGATGCGGAGAATTTCCTCGCCCTCAGCCTGAGCTCGAACAAGACCTTCAACTACGGTCACTACGAGAGCGCGGAGTTCGACGACCTGATGAAGAAGTCCTACGAAGAGACCGATCCGGCCGCCCGTTCGAAGCTCCTGCACGAGGCCGAGACGCTGCTGATGAAGGACCAGCCGATCGCGCCGTTCCTGACGCAGGCGGACCTGTGGCTCGTTTCCGGGCGCGTGCAGGGCTGGCATGACAATGCCGCCAACCAGCACCTGAGCCGCTTCCTGAGCGTATCCGAATAACAGCTGCGATCCGAGGTGGCGCACGGGCACGTCCCATGCGCTGCTTCACAGGAGTACGGGCATGATAGCCTTCGTCTTGCGCCGCCTTGCGAGCGCCGTGCCGACCTTGTTCATCGTCGTCACGATTTCCTTCTTCCTCATGCGGTTTGCCCCCGGCGGGCCCTTCAATCTGGAACGACCGCTGCCGCCGGCGACGATGGAAAACCTGGTTCGCACCTACCAGCTGGATCAGCCGCTGTGGCGGCAGTACGCGACCTATGTCAGCAATGCCGTGACAGGCGATTTCGGCCCGAGCTACGTCTACAAGGACAATTCGGTCGCCGAACTGATCGGCAAGGGCCTGCCCTATTCGATGGAGCTCGGCTTCTATGCGCTGCTGCTGGCCCTGATCGGCGGCGTCGCGATGGGCACGGTTGCCGCGCTGCGCCAGAACAGCGCGCTCGACTTCGGCATCATGTCGCTTGCGACCGTGGGCACCACCGTGCCGAACTTCGTGGTCGGCCCGGTGTTGACGCTGATCTTCGCGATCATCCTGTCGTGGCTGCCGGCCGGCGGCTGGGGGGATGGATCGTTGCGCTTCCTGATCCTCCCGATGATCGCACTCGCGCTGCCGCAGTTGGCCGTTTTCGCCCGCCTGACGCGCGGCTCGATGATCGAGGCGCTGCATGCCGATCATATCCGCACGGTCAAGGCCTATGGCCTGCCGGCCCGCGTCGTCGTCGTCACGCATGCCATGCGCGGCGCGATGTTGCCGGTCGTGTCCTACCTGGCGCCCTGCGCCGCAGCCCTGTTGACGGGGTCGGCCGTGGTCGAGACGATTTTCACGATTCCCGGCGTCGGCCGCTATTTCGTCCTCGGGGCGATCAACCGTGACTATACGCTGGTCATGGGCACGGTCATCCTGATCGCCATCTTCGTCATCGTCTTCAATCTTTTGGTCGACATCCTCTATGGCCTTCTCGACCCGAGGGTCCGCCATGACTGACATTGCCGCAAACCCGCTGCACGAGCCGCCGAAGACCGTCAGCCGCAGCCTGTTCCAGCTCGCACTCATCCGTTTCCGCCGAAACAGGGCGGCGATGGCGGGCTGCGTGACGCTGCTTCTGATCGCCCTCTTCTCGTTCCTTGGCCCGCTCTTCGTTCCGCACACCTATGACCAGGTGTTTCCGTCCTACGTGACGATCCCGCCCAGCCTGCAGCCGCGCCCCGACGTGTCGACGCTGCAGGAGGTCATGGAGGGTGTTGCCGCCCGGGCGCGCGTGAAGCTCGACGCGTTCACGGTGGACGGGCAAGCATTTACCGCGACCATCAGCGCCGACGAGCCGATCGATCCGCGTGCGACGCGCTACTTCGACAGGGCCAACGAGTTCCGCGACACCAAGGTCGACGCGACCGAGAATGACGGCCGTGTCATGAGGCTGAGCGGGCAGGTGAACCGCGAGTACTTTCCCTTCGGTACCGATTCCAACGGGCGGGACCTTCTCGCGCGCGTCATGCTCGGCGGACAGATCTCGATTGCCGTGGGCCTGCTCGCAAGCCTCGTCTCGCTCGGCATCGGCGTCGTCTACGGCGCGACGTCGGGCTATATCGGCGGGCGTGTCGACAACGTCATGATGCGCTTCGTCGAGATCCTCTATTCACTGCCCTTCGTGTTCCTCGTCGTCGTTCTTGTCGTCTTCTTCGGCCGCAGCTTCGTTCTGATCTTCCTGGTGATCGGCGCGGTGGAGTGGCTGGACATGGCGCGCATCGTGCGCGGCCAGACACTGGCGCTGAAGCGGCGTGAATTCGTCGGCGCCGCGCAGGCGCTGGGGCTCACCGATTGGCAGATCATCCGCCGGCACATCATCCCCAACACGATCGGCCCGGTCATCGTCTTCGTCACCGTCGTCGTACCGAAGGTGATCCTGCTCGAGAGCTTCCTGTCCTTCCTCGGCCTTGGCGTCCAGGCGCCGCTGACGAGCTGGGGCGCGCTGATTTCGGAAGGGGCGAACAACATCCAGTCCGCGCCGTGGCTCTTGATTTTCCCGTCGATCTTCTTCGTCGCCACGTTGTTCTCGCTAAACTTCGTCGGCGACGGCCTGCGCGACGCGTTCGACCCGAAGGACCGCTGAGATGGCAGAGACGAACGAAACGATCCTCGCCATCCGCGAGCTGAAGGTGAATTTCACCACGCCCGACGGAACGGTCAATGCCGTCAAGGGCATCGACCTCGACGTCAAGGCAGGCGAGACGCTTGCCGTGGTCGGCGAGTCCGGCTCCGGCAAGAGCCAGACCATGATGGGCATCATGGGTCTTCTCGCCGGCAACGGCGCGGTGACGGGCTCGGCCAAGTACCGCGGCAAGGAACTGATCGGCCTGCCGCCGGCAGAGCTGAACAAGGTCCGCGGCGCCAAGGTCACGATGATTTTCCAGGAGCCGATGACCTCGCTCGATCCGCTCTATCCGATCGGGCGCCAGATCGCAGAACCGATCGTCCACCACCGTGGCGGCAGCTACAAGGAGGCGCGCAAGCGGGTGCTGGAGCTTCTGGAGCTCGTGGGTATCCCCGAGCCGGCCCGGCGCATCGACAGCTATCCGCACGAGCTCTCGGGCGGGCAGCGCCAGCGCGTCATGATCGCCATGGCGCTCGCCAACGACCCGGACATCCTGATCGCCGACGAACCGACGACCGCGCTCGATGTCACCATCCAGGCGCAGATCCTCAAGCTTCTGCGCTCGCTGCAGGAGCGCTTCGGCATGGCGATCGTCCTGATCACCCACGATCTCGGCATCGTCAGGCATTTCGCAGAGCGCGTGGCGGTGATGCGGCGCGGCGAGGTGGTGGAGCAGGGGACGACCGCCGACATCTTCGAGCGGCCGACGTCCGACTACACGAAGATGCTGCTCGCCGCAGAACCGCATGGCCGAAAGGCGCCGCCGGCCGATACCGCACCGATCATTCTGGAAGGACGCGACGTCGTCGTGGACTACCGGATCGGCGGCGGGCTCTTTTCGGGCGGTGCGTCGAAGTTCCGCGCGGTGGACCGCGTGACGGTGAGGCTGCGGGAGGGGCAGACCATCGGCATCGTCGGAGAATCGGGATCGGGAAAATCGACGCTGGGACGTGCATTGCTGCGGCTCGTCCACGCCGAGGGACGATACCGGTTTGGTTCGACGGACATTTCGGGCTTTGACCGTTCGCGCATGCGTCCGTTGCGCAAGGCGATGCAGCTCGTCTTCCAGGACCCGTATGGATCGCTTTCACCACGCCAAACGGTGGGCGAGATCATCACCGAGGGCCTGCTCGTGCACGAGCCGGAACTCGGCAAGGCCGAGCGCGATCGGCGGGCGATCGCAGCGTTGAGCGAGGTGGGACTGGATCCCGAGGCGCGCAACCGTTACCCGCACGAATTCTCGGGCGGCCAGCGTCAGCGCATCGCCATCGCCCGCGCCATGATCCTCAAGCCGAAGGTCGTTATTCTCGACGAACCGACATCGGCGCTCGATCGATCGGTGCAGGGGCAGGTGATCGAGCTTCTGCGCAATTTGCAGATGAGCCACCGTCTCTCCTACGTGTTCATCAGCCACGATCTATCGGTGGTGAAGGCGATGTCGGACTATGTCGTGGTGATGAAGGATGGCCGCATCGTCGAGGAGGGGGAGACCGATTCGATCTTCGAGGCGCCCGCCAACGCCTACACGAAATCCCTGATCGGCGCCGCCTTCAACATATGAGGCCAGCGCCATGTGAGGCCAGAGCCGGCCGTCGCGCCCAGAGCAAGGCGCGTCGGCCGGCTTACCGGTTGCTGTCGGGCTCGGGATAGGAATAGGGCTCTGGCTTCTGTTGTCCGTCCCGTTGGAACGTCTTGAAGCTGAACGTTGAACTGGTTCCCATGGCCTGGCGCATGCTGGTCTTGCCGCGCACGACAACCGGCAGGTCGTAGGATGGGTGGTCACGCCGGTCGCGAGACGTGGCAGAGGCGGTGCCGGCCAGCGCTACGGAGACGGTGAGCAGAAGAAAGGATCGGAAGAGCATCGCAACACCCCTTGGCCGGATCGCGGCCGACTGGCGCCCTTATGTCCTGTCCGGCGCCGACTTGTAGAGAAACATAATTGCCATTTCCGGACTCCGCCAGTATCCCGGGATTGAATGGACCGTCCACAAAACGGACGTTATTGATCGTGAACGCGACAGCGTTGCTTCTGCCGCCGGCGGGCGGTATCCCGTCCTGACCGCGCCATCACGGCGCATGCAATCCTGAATGGTGGATGGACGAGACGTGGACACACAGACTTTCCCGACCTTTGGCCAAACCTTCGACGCCTTCCTGTTCGACATGGATGGCACGCTGATCAATTCGATCGCGGCCACCGAGCGCGTATGGGGCAATTGGGCGCGCAAGCACGGGCTCGACGTCGAGGCCTTCCTGCCGACGATGCACGGAAGGCGGGGCATCGATACGATCACTGCGCTGAACCTTCCGGGTGTCGATCCGCGCGCCGAGGCGCTAGAGGTCGAGCGCGGCGAGATCGAGGATGTCGAGGGTGTGGTGGCGATCGACGGCGCCATCGCATTCCTGGCGGCCTTGCCGGCCGATCGCTGGGCGATCGTCACCTCCGCGCCGATCGCGCTGGCGCGACGCAGGCTGGAGGCCGCCGGCATCGCGCTTCCGCAGACGATCGTGACGGCGGAAGACGTCAAGACCGGCAAGCCTTCGCCCGAGGGTTATCTGCTCGCCGCTTCACGGCTCGGTGTCGATCCCGCACGCTGCCTGGTGTTCGAGGACGTGGAGGCCGGCGTGAAAGCGGGAGAGCGCGCCGGCGCCGGCGTTGTCGTCGTCACCGCGACCCATGCGGAGGAACCGGTGACAGGCCATCCGTCGATCGCAAGCTATCGCCAGTTGCGCCTGAGCGTCGATGCGAGCGGCGTTCTGACACTGGCACCCGCCGTCACATCCTGAGAGGGAGTTACTTCACGTCCAATCCCCTCCTCGATCCGTTCGTCAGGAAATGGAAGCTTGTGCCGGACGGTGTAGCCGTCGCCACGCCAAGCAGCCATCTGCTTCCCGTGCAATGGTACGGCCGCCCGGCGATGCTGAAGGTGGCGACGGTGCCGGACGAAGCGACCGGCGGCAGGCTGATGGCCTGGTGGAACGGCGAGGGGGCGGCGTCGGTCTATGCCGCGGAAGGGGACGCCATTCTGCTGGAGCGCGCCTGCGGCGCACAGTCGCTTGCCGCGCTCGCCCGCAGTGGTCGGGACGACGAGGCCACACATATCCTCTGTACTGCGGTCGAGCGCCTGCATCGGCCCCAGCCACGCGCGTTGCCGGAACTTGTCCCTTTGGGGAAATGGTTCGAGGCGCTCGAGCCCGGCGCTGTCAGTCACGGCGGCATCCTGCACCGCTGCGCCGCCACGGCGCGTGAACTCTTGGCCAGCCAGCGCGAAATGGTGGTCCTGCACGGCGACGTTCATCACGACAATTTCCTCGATTTCGGCGAGCGTGGCTGGCTGGCGATCGATCCCAAGGGGCTGCTTGGCGAGCGCGTCTTCGACTATGCCAACATCTTCTGCAATCCCGATCTTGCCGATCCGTCGGTTCCGGTCGCGACGCTGCCGGAACGGTTCGCAGCGCGTCTCGGGATCGTCTGCGCCGAGGCCGACCTCGACCCTCACCGGTTGCTGCAATGGATTGTCGCCTGGGCGGGGCTGTCGGCCGTCTGGTATCTGGACGACGGAATGCCGGCCGACATCGATCTCGCCGTCGCAGCCCTTGCCGCAGCCGAGCTGGACAGCTGAAACGCTTGACGATCCCGACTGGCGGTGACAGAAAAGAGCCGCGGCACATCACGCCCGCCCTTCCCGAACATTGAGGAATAATCGACACCTGCGCGGACGCGGGGCGGCGTTCGTTCATTCATGGAGGCTTCATGCTTGAAGAAACCCTTCCGCTGGACCGCCTGGCGGATTACGCAGACCGCTTCGTTCTCTTGTCCGGCTGTTCCGGCGGAGGAAAGTCGGCGCTGCTTTCCGCCCTGCGAATGCGTGGTTTCGCCGCTTTCGAGGAGCCGGGCCGCGAGGTGGTGCGGGAGCAGCTTTTGATCGACGGCCCGGCGCTGCCCTGGCGCGACCAGGCGCTCTTCGCCGAGCTGTGCGTTTCCCGCGCCATGCGGCAGATGACGGCCGCGGCCGAATGTACCGGGTCCGTCTTCTTCGACCGCGGTATCGTCGACGCCGTCGCCTTCTTCGAATATCTACGCCGCGACGTGCCCGCTCACCTCGAAAGGGCGGCAGGGCTTCTGCGCTATTGTCGGACGGTCTTCGTCACCCCGCCCTGGCCGGAGATATACTCAGGCGACAGGGAGCGCCGCCATTCCTATGAGGAGGCCGTCGCCCAATACGACGCCTCCCTTTCGACGTTCCGCAGGCTGAACTACCACCCGCTGGAACTGCCGAAGACCTCCATTGAGAGCCGCGCAGATTTCATCGTCGACAGGATCCGGTAGGCTAACAGCCATTCGAAATGAAAATGCCCGGCTGTGCCGGGCATTGGAAACGTGTCGTAAAATCGCGGCAATCAGCCTTCGAAGAATTCCTTCATGCGGGCGAAGAAGCCCGTCGATTCCGGATTGTTGTCCTTCGAGGAGATTTCCTCGAACTCCTTCAGTAGCTCGCGCTGGCGCTTCGTCAGTTTCTGCGGCGTCTCGATCATGATCTGGATGTATAGATCGCCTACCTGGTTGGAGCGCAGCACCGGCATGCCCTTGCCCTTCAGGCGGAACTGGCGGCCGTTCTGCGTGCCTTCCGGCACCGTCACGCGCGACTTCGTGCCGTCCAGCGTGGAGACGTCGAAGGTGCCGCCGAGGGCAGCCGTCGTCATCGAGATCGGCACGCTGCAGTGCAGATCCGCTCCATCGCGCTGGAAAATCTCATGCGGCTTGACCGACAGGAAAATGTAGAGATCGCCGGCAGGTCCGCCGCGCACGCCCGCCTCGCCCTCGCCGGCCAGACGGATACGGGTGCCGTCCTCGATCCCCTGCGGGATGTTGACGGAAAGCGAGCGCTCTTCGGTGACACGGCCGTGGCCGTGGCACTTGGTGCAGGGATCGGGAATGATCGTGCCGCGGCCCTGGCAGGTCGGACAGGTGCGCTCGATCGAGAAGAAGCCCTGGGCCGCGCGCACGCGGCCAGCCCCCTGGCAGGTGCCGCAGGTTTGCGGCTTGGTGCCCGGCTTGGCGCCCGTTCCAGTGCAGACGTCGCAGGTGATAGAGGTCGGAACGCGGATCTGCGCCGTCTTGCCGGTGAAGGATTCCTCGAGCGAGATCTCCATGTTGTATCGCAGGTCGGCCCCGCGCTCGCGGCCGCCGGAGGAGCGCCGCTGGCGCCCGCCGCCCATCATTTCGCCGAAGATGTCTTCGAAGATGTCCGAGAAGCCGCCTGCACCGAACCCGCCGCCGCCAAAGCCGCCGCCGCCCATGCCGCCTTGCTCGAAGGCTGCGTGGCCGTAGCGGTCGTAGGCGGCGCGCTTCTGCGGATCCTTCAGGATCTCGTAGGCCTCGTTGACTTCCTTGAACCGGACCTCGGCGGTCGCATCTCCCGGATTCTTGTCCGGGTGATACTTCATCGCCATCTTGCGAAAGGCGCTCTTCAGCTCCTTTTCGTCAGCTGTCCGGGAAACGCCCAGCGTCTCGTAGAAGTCAGTTTTAGCCATATCACTGCCGCGCCCGCTTCGTGTACGGGATCATTGTTCGTTGAAGGAGGAAATGCCAGCCGTCAGTCGATCTATCCGGCTTCACGGCCAAAAAGCAAGGTGGCGGGACGCTTCGAGCAGACGGTACCATGATTTCGTCACCGTAGTGAACGCCAAGCATCATGGATTTGCCCTTCGTCTTTGGTCCGCTCCTATCCGGAGGAAGGCCGGTCGCGGCAGGCGCGACCGGCGGTTTCATTACGATGCCGACCGCTTGCGATCGTCGTCGTCCTTCACTTCCTCGTAGTCCGCGTCGACGACGTTGTCACCGCCTTCGGCCGAGGAAGAGCCGGCCTGTTCGGCCTGCTGGGCTTCGTAGATCGCCTGGCCAAGCTTCATGGAAACCTCCATGAGCGTGTTGGTCTTTGCCTTGATGTCGTCGGCGTCGGGCTCGGAAGCCTCGACGGATGTCTTCAGCGCGGCAATGGCGTCCTCGATGGCCTTGCGGTCATCGGCCGAGACCTTGTCGCCATATTCCTTGAGCGACTTCTCGCTCGAATGGATCAGGCTTTCGGCCTGGTTCTTGGCTTCGACGGACTCGCGGCGCTTCTTGTCGGTCTCGGCATTCGCCTCGGCGTCCTTGACCATCTTCTCAATGTCGGCGTCGGAAAGACCACCGGATGCCTGGATGCGGATCTGGTGTTCCTTGCCGGTGCCCTTGTCCTTGGCCGAGACCTGGACGATGCCGTTGGCGTCGATGTCGAAGGTCACTTCGATCTGCGGCACGCCGCGCGGAGCCGGCGGAATGCCGACGAGGTCGAACTGGCCAAGCAGCTTGTTGTCCGCGGCCATTTCGCGCTCGCCCTGGCTGACGCGGATGGTCACGGCCGACTGATTGTCCTCGGCAGTCGAGAAGGTCTGGCTCTTCTTCGTCGGGATCGTCGTGTTGCGCTCGATCAGACGGGTGAAGACGCCGCCCAGCGTCTCGATGCCCAGCGACAGCGGGGTCACGTCGAGAAGCAGCACGTCCTTGACGTCGCCCTGCAGAACGCCGGCCTGGATGGCGGCACCCATGGCGACCACTTCATCCGGGTTGACGCCCTTGTGCGGCTCCTTGCCGAACAGCTGCTTGACCACTTCCTGGACCTTGGGCATGCGGCTCATGCCGCCGACGAGAACGACTTCGTCGATCTCGGCAGCCGAAACGCCGGCATCCTTCAGCGCAGCCTTGCAGGGCGCGACGGTCTTCTGGATCAGGTCGTCGACGAGTGCCTCGAACTTGGCGCGCGTCAGCTTCATCGTCAGGTGCTTCGGCCCGGATGCGTCAGCCGTGATGAACGGCAGGTTGATTTCTGTCTGCTGCGAGGACGAAAGCTCGATCTTTGCCTTTTCCGCAGCTTCCTTCAGGCGCTGCAGGGCAAGCTTGTCGTTCTTCAGGTCGATGCCCTGGTCCTTCTTGAACTCGCCGGCCAGGTACTCGACCAGACGCATGTCGAAGTCTTCACCGCCGAGGAAGGTGTCGCCGTTGGTGGACTTCACCTCGAAGACGCCGTCGCCGATTTCGAGAACGGAGATATCGAAAGTGCCGCCGCCAAGGTCGTAGACGGCGATGGTCTTGCCGTCCTTCTTGTCGAGGCCGTAAGCGAGGGCAGCAGCCGTCGGCTCGTTGATGATGCGCAGCACTTCGAGGCCGGCGATCTTGCCGGCGTCCTTGGTTGCCTGGCGCTGAGCATCGTTGAAGTAGGCGGGAACGGTGATGACGGCCTGCGTGACCTTCTCGCCGAGATAGGACTCAGCGGTTTCCTTCATTTTCTGAAGGATCATCGCGGAGATCTGCGAAGGGGAATAGGTTTCGCCGTGTGCCTCGACCCAGGCGTCGCCGTTCGGCGCCTTGACGATCTTGTAGGGCACCATGCCCTTGTCCTTCTGGGTGGTCGGATCGTCGAAGGTCCGTCCGATCAGGCGCTTGATCGCAAAGAGGGTATTTTCCGGGTTCGTCACGGCCTGGCGCTTGGCTGGTTGGCCGACAAGGCGTTCGCCGTCGTCCGAAAAGGCGACCATGGAGGGCGTGGTGCGCGCGCCTTCGGCGTTCTCAATGACTTTTGCGTCCTTGCCATCCATGACGGCGACGCAGGAATTTGTCGTTCCGAGGTCGATACCGATAACTTTTGCCATGTCATTCTCTCCTTGAAGCGAACTGCCGGAACCCAATTCTGGCATTCGTTCGGCAGTCCCTAGTGGGATGGTATTGCACGAATACGCGACGGAAGCCGCGGTTTCCGGCTATATAAGGATCAGTCTAGGTGACTGCAAGGCATCAATCTTCCCTGATGGCAGGCATTTCGAACCGATGCGCGGCCGCAGAAAGCTCCGCCATCGTGGAATGTGGGAGGCCCGCCCGTTGCCGTCAAGAGCTGCGGCAGGACGCGGCTCGATATGCAGCATGTCGCACATGAGTGCGCGCCGGCATTGCGGCTATAACAGGTGTAAAATCAACGGTTAAAAGCGCCGCAAGGGAAACGGAAGGATCGCGATCTGCTTTGGGGCCGGAGGGAAGAACGATCAGCCGCCCATCAGCACGTCGAGAAGCGTCGAACGGCGAGGCTGTGGCTGTTGTTGCTGACCGACATCGGCGGGCGGGACGGGCAGCCCCTCGTCGTCGATCTGGCGATCCGGTATGGCCGTCGGTCCCTGGTTGGGGCCGGTCTCCCGGCTGCTCGTGCCAAGTGCGCGTGCCACCATTTCGGCCCAGGAATCGCGCCGTGCCGCACCGGCGTCCGGGCCAGCGCCGGAGCCGACTGCCGCGACAGGGACATCGCCGCTGCCGAGGCCAAACAGCGGCGAAGGCGAAAGCCCCTCATGGGCGGCCGTCATGTAGCGGCTCCAGGCCTTGGCCGGCAGCCCGCCGCCGGTCACCTTCTTCATCGACTTGCCGTCGTCGTTGCCGAACCAGACGCCGGTCGTGAGGTTGCTGGTGTAGCCGACGAACAGCGCGTCGCGGAACGACTGGGTCGTGCCCGACTTGCCGGCGGCCTGCCAACCCGGAATATTGGCGTTCTTGCCGGTGCCGTGCGTTATCACGCCGACCATCATACCGTTCATCATGGCCACGATTTCCGGCTGCAGCACGCGCGGCGGGTTGTCGTAGGTGTTCTCATAGAGCACCTTGCCGGCAGCCGTGGAAATACGGCGGATGATGTGCGGAGTCGCCTTGTAGCCGCCGTTCATGAAGGGGGCGTATGCGGAGGTGAGCTCGACCAGCGACACCTCGGAGGTGCCGAGCGCGATCGAGGCGTTCGACTGCATCTCCGATTCGATCCCGAGCCGATGGGCCAGCTTGATGACCTGGTTGGGGCCGACCTCCATGACGAGCTGCGCGGCGATCGTGTTCAGCGAATTGGCCAGCGCATCGGCGAGCGTCACCTCGCCGCGGTACTTCTGGTCGTAGTTCTCCGGCGTCCACTTGCCGATCCGCACCGGCGCATCGTTGCGCACCGACTGCGGCGAGCGCCCCATTTCCAGCGCGGCGGCATAGACGAACGGCTTGAAGGCCGAGCCCGGCTGGCGCTTGGCCCTGGAGGCGCGGTCGAACTGGCTTGTCGCATAGTCGCGCCCGCCGACGAGAGCGCGGATGGCGCCGGTTCCGTCGATCGAGACAAGTGCCGCCTGCGAGGCGCCGAGCTTCTCGCCCTCCGCGTCGATGACCGCGGCAATGGCCTCGTCGGCCTTCTTCTCCAGGTCGAGGTCGATGGTGGTTTCGACGACGAGATCCTCGGTAATGTCTCCGACGAGCTTCGGCACCTGGTCCATTACAAGATCGGCGGCATAGTGCTCGGCGCCCGACCAGTAGCTCTTGGCCCGCGTCGGCGGCTGCGACATCGCGGTCGTGATCTCGCGATCCGTGACGAAGCCGGCATCGCGCATCGCGCCGAGAACGACCTGTGCCCGCTCCTCGGCCGCTTCCGGATCGCGCGCCGGCGAAAGGCGTGAAGGCGCTTTCAAGAGTCCTGCAAGCAAGGCCGCCTCCCCGAGATTGACGTCGCGGGCGGACTTGCCGAAATAGCGCCGCGAGGCCGCCTCCACGCCATAGGCATTGGAGCCGAAGAAGACGCGATTGAGGTACATCGCGAGGATTTCGTCCTTGGTGTACTTGTGCTCCAGCCAGAAGGCGAGCAGCACCTCCTGGACCTTTCTTTCCATCGTCCGCTCGGGCGAAAGAAACAGGTTCTTGGCGAGCTGCTGCGTCAGCGTCGAGCCGCCCTGCACCATGCGCCCGGTCGTCAGGTTCGTGACCATGGCGCGGGCGAGGCCGAACGGATCGATGCCGAAATGCGAGTAGAAGCGGCGGTCTTCGATGGCGAGGACGGCCTGCGGGATATACGGCGACATCTGTTCCAGCGGCACCGCTTCCCCGCCCGTCGTGCCGCGATTGGCAATCACCGTTCCGTCCGTCGACGCAATCTTCACGTTCGGCGGCCTTGCGGGGATCGACCAGGTCGTCGCGCTCGGCATCTGCGCGCCGTAGTAGAGGACAAGCGCGCCGATAGCCATGCCGCCCCATATGCCGAGCACGATGCACCAGTAGGCAAGGAAGCGAATGGGCGCCAAGATGCCGCCGCTGCGCGTGCGGCGCCGGGCCGGGCTCTTTCCGCGCGGCACAGCTGCGGGCTTGCGCGCGCTTGCCTTCGCCTTGCGCTTCGGAGTTCTGGTCACGCGATCATCCTCGTCGATACGCAGATCGTCGTCTTCAACCTCGAATGAGGGCTCGATCCGTCCTGAGTTGCGCCGGCCTGCCATGCTGGGGGAAATGCGCCTTTCCTGCTTCGGCCGTGCGCGGCGAAAATCGCCGCGAGTGCCCTAAGGTCTTGATTTTGCGGACGCGCTGCGCCTGCAAACACACGGTGGTCGGTTGAACTGTAATTGCGGCGATTTAAGGGGTGGTTAAGGACGGTTTAACGGGAGGTGGCCGGCCGGCCACATCGGCGAAACGCGTTACCTGCGGTTCGCGCCAGGGCAGACACGCTTCGGCCGCGCGACTTTGTGATTTCCACTTTCCGGATGCCGCCGCTATTCTGCCGCCGCAACGAACAAGGAGACGATCATGAAACGCATCCTCGTAATCGCTTGCGCGCTCGGCCTGTCCGCTCCCATGGCTTTTGCCGACTGCGCCTATCACAAAAACACAAGTGCCTCCGCCGATGTCGACAAGACCACGACGACCGCAAGCATCTCGCAGCAGTCGGCACCCCCATCCGATGAAGTGGTGCTCCTGAAGAAGGGCGACGCTTCTGCAGCGCAGCAGAAAGTCGCGGAATAGCAGGATTGGTGCGGTGACGTGTTCACCGGCGGGAAAAGGGAAGGGCGGCCTTGGCGCCGCCCTTCGTCATTTCAATAGTAGGGCGACAGGCACTGCTGGCGCGGGCCGCCATAGGGCTGGAACGTGTTGTCGTAAGCCCGGTAGGAGCGATAGCGCGCCGCACACCATTCGAAGTGACGGGGATTGATGCCGCCTTCCTCTACGTAGCGCGGCTGGCTCGCGATCGCGCCGCCGATGATCGCGCCGGCGCCGAAGGCCGCGAGCGGATACCAGTAGCCGTCGTCATAGCGGCGGTAGCCATCGCGGTAGTAGGGATAGCCGCGGTAACCGCGATAATATCCTCCACCACCATGGTAGCGGTTGCCGCCGCGATAGTACCGGCCGCCGTCGCGATAGCCGCGCCGGACGTAGTAGTCGACGGCCTCGACGTTCGTCGGAACCGTGACGCCGGTGCGGGGCATCGAGGCGGCTTCGGCTGGCAGCAGGCCGGTGGCAAGGGTGGCCGCGGAAAGCGCGGCAACCATCAGGCCCGTGACGATCTTCTTCATCTTCTTACTCCCGAAAGCCAATCTGCATTCTAAGACGGCCTCCATCATGCGGCTATTCGGCTGAATGCAGGATGAACCGCGTCAGCCGCCGGTATTCGTCTTCTCCTCGCGCTTTGACTGGGTGTAGCGCGCGTGTTCGAACGCTAGAACGGCACCCAGACCCAGCACGAACGGAATGATCAGGTAGAAGATGCGGAACACCGCGAGCGCGGCGAGCACGTCCACCGGGCTGAGCTCGGGCAGGCCGGCGATGAAGATCAGTTCGAGCACGCCGATGCCGCCCGGCGCATGCGACAGGAGAGCGGCCGAGAACGAGGCGAGGAAGATGCCGAGCACCACGAGGTAACCGGGATTGCCCGCTTCCGGCAGCACGAAATAGATGATGGCTGCAGCCGCGAGCAGCTCCACCGGGGCGATCAAGAGCTGCCGGAAGGCGATCGAGGGGCGCGGATATTCGAGTTTCAGCCAGCGGGTGCGGATCGGGCGGAACCCCACCAGGCTGCCGACGACATAGAGTGAAACGAGCGCCAGGATCAGTACGCCCGTCGAGAACGCCGCCTCGACCGGAAGTACCTCCGATACCCGCTCGATGATTTCCGGCTCGACGATCAGCACCAGGCCCATGAGCACTGCGGTGCCGAGGGCAAAGGTGAAGGAACAGAAGGCGACGAGCACACCCACTTCGCTTGCCGAAAGCCCCTTCGACGAATAGGCGCGGTAGCGCACGACGGCGCCGGAAAAGACCGAGGCGCCGATATTGTGGGCCAGCGCGTAGGCCGTGAACGAGGCGATGGTGATGAACCAGAGCGATATGCGACGGCCCAGATGCTCCAGCGCCAGGTGGTCGTAGGCTGCCAGCGCCGCATAGGCGGCAATCGTCGCAAGCGCCGCCAGTATCCAGCCGGAAGGCGGTATGGCCAGCAGGCTCTCGCGGAATTCGTGGAACGAAAGTCCCCTGAGGTCGTGGTAGAGGATCCAGAGCGAAAATACGATCGCGGCTGCGCCGACGACCGGCCAGAAGAACTTTTTGAGCCTCATGCGCCCGGCGCCCGTCCGCAGCGGTCGCCGTCCTTGCGGGACTGTTCCGATAGCAGACGATAGGCGCGATTGTCAGTCATGGCATGCTTCCCCTTGGCCTCTTTTTCCTCCGCAACGCTGGCCGTGCGGACCTGCCCTCGCTTTCGGAATTATCCGGTCAAGTTAAACATATGGAAAAGGCAGGACAATGATTCGCAATGCCGCGAGCGCCCGGGATACGCAATCGTGATCGCTCCCGGGCGAAGTGGCGGTCAGCGGGCGGCGAGTGCGGCAAGAATTCGCACCCAGGAACGGATGCCCTTTTCGAAGGACCGCAATTCATATTTCTCGTTCGGCGAATGAATCCGGTCGTCCGACAGCCCGAAGCCGACGAGGAGCGATTCCATGCCGAGCATCTTCTGGAAATCGCCGACGATCGGGATGGACCCGCCCATGCCGATCATCACCGCGGGCTTCGGCCATTCTTCCGAAAGAGCATCCTTCGCCTTGTTCAGAAGCGGCGAATCATAGGGCAGCTGGATTGCAGGCGAACCGCCATGGGCGTGGAAGCTGACGGAGCAGTCCTTCGGGATCTTCGATCGCACATAGGCGCGGAACGCATCGCGGATCCTTGCCGGATCCTGCTTGCCGACGAGCCGGAACGAAACCTTCGCCGACGCCTGCGCCGCGATCACCGTCTTGAAGCCGTCGCCGGTATAGCCGCCGAGGATCCCGTTGACTTCCGCTGTCGGCCGCGCCCAGGTCAGCTCGAGGACGGAACGGTTCTTCTCGCCGGAGGGAACCGAGAGGCCGATCTCGCCCAGGAACTTGTCCGCCGTCTGACCGAGCTTCTCCCAGGAAGCCTTGATGTCCGCAGGCGTCTCCTCGACACCGTCATAGAAACCGTCGAGCGTCACGCGTCCGTCGGCGTCATGGAGGCCCGCCAGGATATCGGCGAGGATATGAATCGGATTGGCCGCCGCCCCACCGAAATATCCGGAATGGAGGTCGCGGTCGGCCGCCTTGACGACGATCTCCTCGCCCACGAGCCCGCGCAGGCCCGCGGAAATCGCAGGCGTCTCCGCGTCCCACATGTTGGTATCGCAAACGAGGGCGAAATCCGCCTTCAGTTCGGCAGCGTTGGCTTCCAGGAACGGTTTAAGCGAAGGCGAGCCGGATTCTTCCTCGCCCTCGAACAGGATCGTCACCTTGCAGGGCAGGGCGCCGGTCGTCTCCTTGTACGCGCGGCAGGCCTCGACGAAGGTCATCAGCTGGCCCTTGTCGTCGGAAGTGCCGCGGCCCGTGATGATCCGCCGGCCACCGGCGATGTCGCGCACCGCCGGTTCGAAGGGATCGTGCTCCCACAGCTCCAGGGGATCAACGGGCTGCACGTCGTAGTGCCCGTAGAAGAGGACGTGCGGCGCATTCGCCGTCGCCCCGTCATGATGGGCGACCACCATCGGGTGGCCGGCCGTGTCGCGAACCGTGGCATCGAAACCCAGCGAGCGCAGTTCGTTCACCAGCCATTCAGCCCCGCGCTGCACCTCGGCCTTGTAGGCGGGATCGGTGGAGATGGACTTGATGCGGACGAGGTCGAACAGGCGCTCGAGGGCGGCCGGTACACCCGCCGCTGCGTGATCGAGGACGGGAAGCAAGTTGGTCATGGTCGAATCCTTCTTTTCGACCGGACATTAGCGATTGTGCCCGATCCAAGAAAGGCCATGCCGCCTCAAGAACGCGTGTCGCGCGCGATATTGGCGATCATCATGCGCATGTACTCCAGGAGCAGTTCCTTCTCGAACTTGCGAAACCCGCGAAACAGCTCGCTCTCGGCGTCTTCGGCGGCGGCCAGGGCATCGGCGCGCATGGCCTGCCCGCGTTCGCTCAGATGGATCAGCTGAGCGCGTTTGTCGTTCGGATGCGGCGATCGCGTGATCAGCCCGTCGCGCTCCATGCGTGCCAGGGTGTTGGCCATCGTGGCCTGCTCGATGTCGAGGCGATCCAGCAGTTGCCGCTGGGTCAGGCCGTCGCCGGCCCACAGTTCCAGAAGCACCGGCAGTTGCCCCGGCGCAAAGCCGGACTGCCTGGCGCGGGCCTGCAGCGCACGCGCGGCCTCCTTTGCCAGCAACCCGGCAAGATAAGCGGCCGATTCCCTCCGATCGAACACCATTCGACAAGGCTATGCCGGATTTCGATTCCGGGCAATCGGGGGTTCTTGTCGGTTGGGATCGAAATCGCCACCTGCTCCGCAATGACAAAAGCCGCTGCAGGCGGGAGGTAACGCCTGCAGCGGCTCTTGCAAATTGTGGACAAAGGCCCGGAGAGGGGGATAAGGCCTTTGTCCTCTGGTCTGGCGCGGCGGGGGACAGGCCGGGATGCCAGACCACGGCTTAATCAGGTGCCGATGAGTGTCATTTGGTCCTCGGATTGTGGCTTTTCAAGGGAGTTGCGCGCCGCTGAAAATTACAAATCGGTAACGTTTGTGTGAGGCTCAAAGCGGTTTGGTTGGCCATGCCCAACTGCAATGGATGATGGACGTGGGAGGCCGCGCACGCTATCCATTCGCCCATGAAAAATGGTGATCATCTCTTCCTCGTCGACGGCTCCGGATTCATCTTCCGGGCCTTTCATGCGATCCCGCCGCTGAACCGGAAATCGGACGGTCTGCCGGTGAACGCCGTATCCGGCTTCTGCAACATGTTGTGGAAGCTGCTCAAGGATGCGCGCAACACCGATGTCGGCGTCACGCCGACCCATTTCGCCGTCATCTTCGATTATTCCTCGAAGACCTTCCGCAACGCGCTCTACGATCAGTACAAGGCGAACCGCACGGCGCCGCCGGAAGACCTGATCCCGCAGTTCGGGCTGATTCGTCACGCCACCCGCGCGTTCAACCTTCCCTGCATCGAGAAGGAGGGCTACGAGGCCGACGACCTGATAGCCACCTATGCGCGGCTTGCCGAGGCGGCCGGTGCCGACGTTACGATCGTGTCGTCGGACAAGGACCTGATGCAGCTCGTCACGTCGAAAGTGTCGATGTACGACAGCATGAAGGACAAGCAGATCACGATCCCCGAAGTGGTCGAGAAATGGGGGGTGACACCGGACAAGATGATCGACCTGCAGGCGATGACCGGCGATTCGACCGACAACGTCCCGGGCATCCCCGGTATCGGTCCGAAGACGGCGGCCCAGCTCCTGGAGGAATACGGCGATCTCGACACGCTGCTGGCGCGCGCGGAGGAAATCAAGCAGCAGAAGCGGCGCGAGAACATCATCGCCAATCGCGCCCAGGCGCTGCTGTCGCGCGAACTCGTCACCCTGAAGACGGACACGCCGCTCGATGTGCCGCTCGAGGATCTCGTGCTCGAAGCCCAGGACGGGCCGCGGCTGATCGCCTTCCTCAAGGCGATGGAGTTCACCACGCTGACGCGGCGCGTGGCCGAGGCGTGCGATTGCGATGCATCGGCGATCGAGGCAGCCGTCGTGCCCGTCGAGTGGGGCGCTGAGGCCCACGGCCCCGACCTCGACAAGGGTGAGGCCGGCGGCGTCAGTTCGATGTCCGGTACGCCCGCGGAGAGCGCCGCCGAAGCGGCTGAGACCCTCTTGCCAAGCGTTTCTGCCAACGGCCATGAACCCGCGACACTCGCGAAATCGAGGGCCGCGCTTTTTTCCGGCAAGCCGATCGATCATTCTTCCTATGTGACGATCCGTGACCTCGCGACGCTCGACCGCTGGGTCGCAGACGCGCGCGAAACTGGCCTCGTCGCCTTCGACACGGAGACGACATCGCTGGATGCCATGCAGGCCGAGCTTTGTGGCTTCTCGCTGGCAATCGCCGACAATGCGAAGGATCCCACCGGCATCGCCATCCGGGCAGCCTACGTTCCGCTGCTGCACAAGGCCGGCGCCGGCGATCTTCTTGGCGGGGGGCTCGTGGACGGGCAGATCCCGATGCGCGATGCGCTTGCCAGGCTGAAGGACCTGCTCGAGGATCCCGCAATCCTCAAGGTCGCGCAGAACCTGAAATACGATTACCTCGTCATGAAGCGGCACGGCATCACCGTGCAGGGCTTCGACGACACCATGCTGATGTCCTATGCGCTCGATGCGGGGGCGGGAACGCATGGCATGGATGCCTTGTCGGAGCGCTGGCTCGGCCACAAGCCGATCGCCTACAAGGACGTCGCCGGGAGCGGCAAGGGTGCCCAGACGTTTGACATGGTCGATATTGACCGGGCGACGGCCTACGCCGCGGAGGACGCCGACGTCACGCTTCGCCTGTGGCACGTGCTGAAGCCGCGGCTGCCGGCTGAAAGGATGACGACGGTCTACGAGCGACTGGAACGGCCGCTCGTTCCGGTGCTCGCGCACATGGAAGAGCGCGGCATCACCATCGATCGGCAGATCCTCGCCCGCCTCTCCGGCGATCTCGCCCAGGGCGCGGCCGCGCTGGAGGACGAGATCTACGAACTTGCCGGCGAGCGTTTCACGATCGGCTCGCCCAAGCAGCTCGGCGACATCCTCTTTGGAAAGATGGGTCTTCCCGGCGGTTCGAAGACGAAGACGGGGCAATGGTCGACTTCCGCGCAGGTGCTGGAAGACCTGGCGGCCCAAGGCATTCCCTTGCCGCGCAAGATCGTTGACTGGCGCCAGCTGACCAAGCTGAAGTCGACCTATACCGATGCTCTGCCGGGCTTCGTCCATCCCGACACCCGGCGTGTGCACACCTCCTATGCGCTCGCAGCGACCACCACCGGTCGTCTGTCGTCGTCGGACCCGAACCTGCAGAACATCCCCGTGCGCACGGCCGAAGGACGCAAGATCCGCACCGCCTTCATCGCCGCTCCCGGCCACAAGCTCGTTTCTGCCGACTACAGCCAGATCGAGCTTAGGGTGCTTGCGCACGTCGCCGACATTCCGCAGCTGAAGCAGGCCTTCGCGGACGGCGTCGACATTCACGCCATGACCGCGTCCGAGATGTTCGGCGTGCCGGTGAAGGACATGCCGGCCGAAGTGCGCCGTCGCGCCAAGGCGATCAATTTCGGCATCATCTACGGCATCTCGGCGTTCGGGCTCGCCAACCAGCTGTCGATCGAGCGGTCGGAAGCGGGCGACTACATCAAGCGCTATTTCGAGCGCTTTCCCGGCATCAGGGACTACATGGATTCCACCAAGGCATTCGCCCGTGAAAACGGTTATGTCGAGACGATATTCGGTCGCCGTGCGCACTATCCCGAGATCAAGTCGTCCAACCCCTCTGTCCGTGCTTTCAACGAGCGAGCGGCGATCAACGCGCCGATCCAGGGCTCTGCCGCCGACATTATCCGCCGGGCGATGGTCAAGATGGAGCCGGCGCTCGCGGAAAACGGGCTTTCCGCCGTCCGCATGCTGCTGCAGGTGCATGACGAACTCATCTTCGAGGTCGAGGATGTCGAGGTCGAGCGTGCGATCCCGGTCATTGTCGGCGTGATGGAAAACGCATCGATGCCGGCGGTTTCCATGAAGGTGCCGCTGAAGGTCGACGCGCGCGCCGCGCTGAACTGGGACGAGGCGCATTGACCAGTGGTGGCCACTATCGAGGGTGCAACTGTTGCGGGTCCGTTTACCACGTGCTGACGTTTGACGTCAGTACGGCACACCAACCTTCCTGCCTTAACGCCGCCTTAATCGCTTGATGCGTTTCTGCAGGTGGCTTGTGGGGCGCGTGGCGCCTGAAACGTGCGGGTAACGGGATGGACGCGGCGCGGCAAGGTAGTCTTTCTGCAGATTTCGAACGGCGTGCGCCGCTGGTGGTGCAGGTCGTGCGCCAGTATGCGCCGAGCCGCGGCGGGCTGGAGGACGTGGTCGCCAATCTTTCGCGGCAGTTGCGGAGCCGCGGCTATCGGGTCCGCGTCGTGACGCTCGATCGCGTCTTCACCGCCCTGGACCGCAAGCTGCCCGCAAGGGAAACGATCGACGGCATCGAGATCGTGCGCATTCCCTTTCGCGGCAGCACCCGCTACCCCATCGCACCCGAGGTCTTCCGCCATATCAAGGATGCGGACCTGGTGCATGTCCATGCGATCGACTTCTTCTTCGACGCGCTGGCATGGGGCAAGTTCCTGCACGGCAAGCCGCTCGTTGCGACCACGCACGGCGGCTTCTTCCATACGTCCAGACATGCGGCAGTCAAGCGCATCTGGTTCAACGTTGCGACCCGCCTTTCGGCGCTTGCCTATCGCAGGGTGATCGGTTGCAGCGCACAGGATACGCGCCTGTTCCGCAAGATCGCCGGGCGCTGGACGGTTGAGATCGGCAATGGCGCCGATGTCGCAAAATTCCACGATGCCGGTGCGATGGTTCCGCTGCGCCGGATCGTTACCATCGGCCGCTTCTCCTCCAACAAGCGGCTGGACCGTCTTCTGGATGCCCTGTCGCGGCTGGTCGCCCACGAGCCCGACTGGCGCCTCTTCGTTGTTGGCGTGCCGGGTGAAGTCAGCGAGGCGCAACTGCGGGCGATGATCGCCGAGCGCAATCTGGACGACAATGTCGACGTGCTTGTCGGGCTCTCGAATGAACAGATCAGGGATGTGCTGAACGGCTGCTCGCTCTTTGCGTCGGCTTCCGAATATGAGGGCTTCGGGCTCGTGGCCGTGGAGGCGATGAGCGCCGGCCTGATGCCGCTGCTCCATCCCAATCAGGCCTATACCGATCTCGCCGGAAGCCATCCCGAAGTGCGGCTTTGCGATTTCGATGACCCGGAAGAGGCGGCGGGTACCATCCATGCAGCCTTCCTGGGGCTGGCGCGTGACGTGGCCGGCTACCGTGTGGAAGCGATGCAGGCGGCCAATGGCTATGCCTGGGACAAGGTTGCCGGGCGCTATGCCGAGATCTATACCGAAATACTCGGAAATGTCGCGCCGGCTGCACGGGTCGCACCGGCGAAGGGCGGTGAGGGCAATGGGATTGCGGCCAATGGCTGAGTGCCCGCCTGCGCGCAACGGCGTATTTGCAACCAGGCCCGGCAAGCGGATGGCGGGGCGTGTCGGAGCCCTGATGATGGCTATTCTCCTGCCGCTCGAAGCCTCTGCCGCCTGCCTGCGGGGGGTAAACTTCGCCGGCGCCGAATTCGGCGATCCTCCCGGCGTCTACGGCAAGGACTACATCTACCCGAGCGACGAGACGATCCGTTATTTCGCCGGCAAGGGATTTAACGGTGCACGCCTGCCGTTCCGCTGGGAGCGGCTTCAGCCGAAACTCGGCAGGGCGTTTGCGATGGGCGAGCGAAGACGGCTTCACGATGCGGTCAAGCGGCTGAAGGGGGCCGGCTTCATCGTTGTTCTCGATCCGCACAACTACGCCCATTACGATGGCCAGCAGATCGGTTCCGCCGGCGTGCCGGTTGAGGCCTTCGCCGATTTCTGGCATCGGCTGGCCACGGAGTTCAAGAACGATCCCGCGGTGCAGTTCGGTCTGATGAACGAACCGCACGACATCGCCGCCAACGATTGGCTGACGGCGGCGAATGCCGCGATCGCCGCCATCCGTTCGGCGGGCGCCACCAATCTCATCTACGTCCCGGGAACCATCTGGACGGGTGCGCACAGCTGGGAGCGCGACAATCCCGGCGGCTCCAATGCGACCGTCATGCTGGGTATCGAGGATCCGGAAAGGAACTTCGCCTACGAGGTTCATCAGTACCTCGACAACGACTTCTCCGGCACGCGCGAGACCTGCGAGGCTGCCGATGCGGCGGTTTCGGCGCTTGAGCGCTTCACCGCATGGCTGCGTGAAAACGGCAAGCGGGGCTTCCTCGGCGAGTTCGGCGCGCCGGCGAAGACCGAATGCCTGACGGCCCTTTCCCGGATGACTGCCGTCGTCGATGGTGCGCCGGACGTCTGGACCGGCTGGACC
Organism: Mycoplana rhizolycopersici; assembly: GCF_013378445.1. Classification (GTDB taxonomy): domain Bacteria; phylum Pseudomonadota; class Alphaproteobacteria; order Rhizobiales; family Rhizobiaceae; genus Mycoplana; species Mycoplana rhizolycopersici. The sequence goes on along the minus strand of NZ_JABXYK010000009.1, from coordinate 161,823 downwards.
TACTGGGCGGCTGGCGACTGGTGGCCTGAGAGCGAGGCGCTGAATATCCAGCCCACCAAGGAAGGCGACCGCCTCCAACTGCGGGCGCTCGAGTACGGCGGCAGCATTCCCGCACCGAAGGGATCCTGTCCGGCATTGGGCGAATCCCGCTAACGATCAGGCCGTTGTCGAAGCTCTGTCGTCCGCTACGCGGATAGGGGCGTGGCCGCGCGTGATTGTCCTGATCGCGGCGCATCGGCTCGGCGGTAGGCGCTGGCGGTGCCGACCAGAAACCACATCAGCGCTCCGGTCTTGATCGAATAGAAGCTGTCGCTGATCAGCATCAGAAGCAGCAGATAGATGATCATCATCGAGTGGAAACGCCAGCCGCGCGCATCAGCCATCGGGGCATAGACGAACAGGCTCCAAAGCGCGACGAAACCGAAGATGCCGAACGCCGTCAGCGAGTAGCTGATGCCGGAATCGGCCGTAAACGCGTCGGTCGTCTCCCAGCCGAGCACCACGCCGAGATCGAGCTGCGTGAGGATGTGGGCGGTCACTGCAAACCGGCCCGCAACGTCGTTCGGCCCGCCTTCCGAAACAGACGTGATGCCGTAGATCGCCAAGGCCGCCAGCAGGAAGAACGGCATCACCACCCAGACGAGACGCGGAATAAAGGAATAGAATGGATAGAGCAGGGTGATGAGGATGCAGGTATAGAGCCCGAAGCGGGCGTCCGCGAGCGCGATGACGGTGAAAGCGAGCAGGAAGATGACCCAGCGCAGCCTGAATTCCCGGCCCCGGAAGAGAGCCCAGGCGTAGATGATGGCGCCGAAATTGCCCATCGAGACAGGCTCAAGGAAGACGGAGGAGACGCGATGCTGCCCCAGGAACGGCAGGATGGTGCGTGCCTCCGGCCGCTGCCCCGAGATAAAGAGGCCCTTTGTCTGCCCGAAGACCTGATCCAGCGTCACGGTGCCGCGCGCCAGATAATAGCCGATCACGTTGAAGTATTCGAGGAAGACCGGCAGGAAGAGATATTCGAACAGTCCGAAGCCGACGACGATCAGGCCGCTCGCCAGCACGAGCCTGTCCGCCAGCCTTGCATCCGCAATGCGCATCGCCAGGAAATAGAAGGCGAGCGGAATGAGAATGTCGCGCACGGCCTTCGGATTGACCTGACCGCCGCGCAGCATGAACAGGAACACCATGTAGCTGACGAACAGCCCGAAGATGACGTACAGCGCCGACTTGCGTGTCATCGCCGCCAGCACGGTGCATCCCACGATCACGAGCTCGGCCATGATGACGTGGCGATCGGCCGTTCCCATGATGCGCGTATTGACGAAGCAGAGGATGGCGTTGAAGACCAGCCCGCCGAGAACGGTTGCGGTCGCCACTTTCCGTACAATATCCGGGGCGTCGGCATCACGGGCAGGACTTGGCGGGCCGCGCCGGCTGCGCGTCGGGTAGCGCGAGCCGTATCCAAGCGATCCGGTGTGCGACATCGGCGCGCCCCGCTACCGGCCGTCGCCGAGGAGTACGACGCTGCCGAGCAGCCTGTCGCGCCAGGGGCCGATCTCCGCCATCAGCGCGTCCAGCGCATCGTTGTCTGCGGTTTCCGGCGAGACAACGATGACGATCCCGTCTGCCTTCTTGAGTACGGTCGGAATGACGGCTTCCGCCTGCGTTCCGCAGCAGTCGACGATGGTGAAATCGATGGTCTCGACCTGCGGCGCCGTGCTGATGCGCGACGATGACAGGGCTGCGAGACGCCGCAATCCGCCAGAGCCGATCCGCTCCACCTGCAGGATGTTCTCCAGATCCTGGCCGCCGGGCCTTGCGCCATCGGTCCTGACCTTCACGGACCAGGACTGCCGGCTTGCGGAGCCGAGACTGGAACGAAGCTCGCCGTTGGCGAGAAGAACCACTTCGCCGGCGGCATGAAGATCCCTGGCGACATCCCCGGCAAGGCTGTTTTTCGCGATGCCTGCCGGTGCGAGAAAGGCCACCGTGACCGGTCGGGTGGTTGCAAATTCGGCCTGCAGAAGCTGCGATAGGCGATGGACACCGGCATCGCGCGGCAGTGCCGCTGGCCCCACGGGCTTGGCAAACGGCAGGCGCTGCACGAGCCGATCGATCCGTCCGGGATGCGGGGGCGTGGCGCTCGCGACCGTCGAAAGGATCGGCGTGCCGGTCTTGGTCGCAAGCCGTCGCTCGAGCCGCTTGGTGCCGCCGAGAAGCTCACGGGCGACGGCAAGCGTCGCGCCGGCGGCCGAGCCGAACAGGACGGCCGCGATGAGCACCAGAAGTTTCGGCGCCTGCACGGCCTTGTCCGACGGCACCGCCTCGGAAATGATGCGCGAGTTGCCGCTACCGAGATCCTGCTGCCTGCTGAGTTCCTCCGATCGCGTCAAAAAGGCCTTGTAGACGGCATCGATCGCCTGGGCTTCGCTGACGAGCTGCACGAGTTGGAAGCGGAGCCTGCCGTTATCCTTGGTGGAAGCCGCCTGATCGTCGAAGCGCGTTTCGAGGGAGGCAAGATTGGCCTTGGCGCGCTCGTAGGTATTCGCTGACAATTCGCGGACGCGCTCCAGCTCGATCTCGATCGCGCTGCGGATGCTGGCGATCTGGGAGCGGATGGCGCGCATCTGCGGATGGTCGTTGCCAAGGTTGGCCGAAAGCTCGGCTTGGCGGTCGAGCGCCTGGGAGTAGCGGCTGCGAAGACCGGACAGCGCGCCGGAATTGAGCGTTTCGGGAATGGCGCCGGCTTCGACGTTCGACACGTTGAGCTGCCGCGCCTGTTCGTAGGCCGTCCTTTGTTGTTCGACCTGCTGGCGGGCAGCAAGCAGCTGTTGGTTCAGCCCGACGAGCTGCTGGTCGGTGATCAACCCCTGATCGCCCATGCTGATCATTCCGTTCTCGGAGCGGAAGTTCTCCACGGCTTCCTGCGCGTCGAGGACGCGCTGGCGCAATTCCTCCGCCTGTTCGGCGATGGTCCGCGTCGTGCGCAGGCTCACGTCGAGGCGCGCCTTGTCGGCGAGGGCGATGTAACTCTCGGAGATCGCGTTGGCGATCCTGGCGGCCATCTCGCTGTTGCCGTGCTTGACGGTGACGGTGAACACGTAGCTGTCGCCATTGCGCTCGACGCTGAGATTCTCGAGCAGCGAACTGATGACGTCGTCTACGGTCGCGGCTTCCGCCTTCGTTCGCCCGAGCAGTCTCGATGCAAGACCGACACGATTGAAATAGGGATCCTTCGTCAGGTCCAGCTTTCTGACGACCTCGCGCAGCACGTCGCGTGACTGGATCAGGTAGACCTGGCTGCCGATTATCTGCTGAGTGTTCGTTCCGCCGCCGGTGTCGGTGCCGACCACCGGCCCCCGCCCCATGTCGATGAACAGCTCGGCAGTGGAGCGGAAGAATGGCTTCTGTGTGAGGACGAACACCATCCCGAATATGACGCATGCCAGTGCGGCGAGGATCACGTAGTGGATCCTCTTCCTCACGATGCCCGGCAACTGAAAAATGTCGATGTCCATCAAATGACCAAAAGCCCGTATGTGACGGGGTAACGCCTATTCCAATCATTGCACGCGTTGTCCGGCGGCCGATGTCGCCCGCAAGATCATCCTCAACCTCTCAGATTATGGTTAACAAGTGATCAATCGTTTGCGGCAAGCGCTCGGTGCGCATCTCCGCTCGCAATATGAATCATATTGAAAATACGATGTTTTTCCGGCTGGGCCGGCTGGAGACTGTAGCTGCGCCATGTCGCGGACCGACTACGGCCGCTTTTTCACGGAAATTTATCCATGTCCTTTCAGGCCATCTTATCTCTCCCCCGTGTATGCCTCTGGTTGAACTGGCAAGGCGCGCGGCATCGTGCGCCGGCCGGATAGAACGCGCGGGAGAAAGATGTCATGAAGCAGAAAATCCGTGAGTTGCTCGCCAAGCATGGCGGTTTGCCGGTCGCCGTGGACCAGGTTGCCGACAATGCCGATCTCTATGTTGCGGGCATGTCGTCCTTCGCGTCCGTGCAGATCATGCTGGCGATCGAGGAAGCTTTCGACCTCGAGTTCCCCGACAGCCTTCTCAACCGCAAGTCGTTCCAGAGCATCGACGCCATCGCGAAGACCGTCGAAGGTCTCACGGGTAGCGCGGAGGCGGCCGAATGAACATGTCGACCGGCGCAGGTCTGGCAGAGCGAGCCGCGCGCGTGGCTGCGGTGGCCGAGGCGCACGCCGATGATGTCGACGCGAAGGGCCGCTTTCCGAAAGAAGCCGTCGATGCGATGCGGGCGGAACGCCTGCTGTCGATCCAGGTTGCGCCCGATCTCGGCGGCGAAGGCGCGTCGATTTCTGACATTGCCGAGGTCTGCTCGCTCATCGGCCAGACCTGTGCGGCGTCGGCCATGGTCTTCGCCATGCACCAGATCAAGGCGTCGAGCCTCGTCTCGCATGGCGAGGATGCAGACTGGCATCGCGCGTTCATGCGCCGCATCGCCGACGAGCAGCTGCTGCTGGCGTCGGCCACGACCGAGGGCGGGATTGGCGGCAACCTCCGCAACAGCATCTGCGCCATCGCGGTCGAGGGCGACCGCTGCCGGCTTGAGAAGGACGCGACCGTCATCTCCTACGGTGCCTATGCGGATGCAATCCTGATCACCTCGCGCAGCCACGCGGATGCCGCTTCCACCGACCAGGTGATGACGGTTTTCACCAGGGACCAGTATACGCTCGAGCGCACCCATGTCTGGGACACGCTCGGCATGCGCGGCACCTGCTCCGACGGCTATCTCTTCAAGGGCGAGGCGCCGGCGGCCCAGATCCTGCCCAAGCCGTTTGCGGAGATTGCCGCCCAGTCGATGCTGGCGACCTCGCACCTGCTCTGGAGCGCGGTCTGGTACGGGATCGCCGTCAATGCCATGGCCCGCGCACAGGCTTTCGTGCGCGCTGCGGCGCGCAGGAGCCCCGGCCAGACGCCGCCCGGCGCGCTGCGGCTCGCCGAAGCCTCAAGCCTGCTGCAGATGCTCAAATCGAATGTCGTCGAGGGTCTTCGGGAATTCGAAGCCGCAAAGGCAGATCCTGACCGGCTCTCGTCGATGGGCTTTGCCGTCGCCATGAACAATCTCAAGATCGGCTCGTCGGAAACGATCCTGACGATCATCAACCACGCCATGCTGATCTGCGGGATCATGGGCTACAAGAACGGTACCCCCTTCAGCCTCGGACGCCATCTGCGCGACGCGCACTCGGCCCAGCTGATGATCTCCAACGACCGCATTCTCGGCAATACGTCCAACCTCCTGCTCGTCCACAAGCAGGACACCAGTCTCGTGGGGTGAAGCACGATGGATATGCAGACCTCGTTTCTCGACCGGCTGTTCGATGCCGGCCTTCTGATCGACACCGGCGTTGAAGGCCTCTATGGCCGCAGCGGCCAGTTCGAGGACGTGATCACAGCCTTCGAGCGCCTGATCGATCGCTTTGGCGGTGCCGATGGCGCCGAGGCCATGCGCTTCCCGCCGGGCATGAACCGCGCCTTTTTCGAAAAGAGCGGTTACATGAAGAGCTTCCCGCAGCTGGCGGGTACCGTCCACTCTTTCTGCGGCAACGAGCTCGACCACATGAGCCTGCTGCAGTGCATGGAGGTCGGCGAGGAGGACTGGACGAAGGACCAGAAGGCGACCGACATCGTCCTGACCCCTGCTGCCTGCTATCCGCTTTATCCGACGGTCGCACGGCGCGGCCGCATTCCGGCGAAGGGCGCGCTCTACGATCTCCAGTCCTACTGCTTCCGCCATGAGCCCTCGCAGGATCCGGCGCGCCAGCAGTTGTTCCGCATGCGCGAATATGTCTGCATGGGGACGGAGACGCATGTCACCGAATTCCGCCAAACCTGGATGGATCGCGGTGTGCAGATGATGAAGGAAGTCGGCCTCGAGGTGACCATCGACGTGGCCAACGATCCCTTCTTCGGCCGGGCCGGCAAGATGCTGGCGAACAACCAGCGCGACCAGAACCTGAAGTTCGAGCTTCTGATCCCGATCACCTCGGTCGCCAGGCCCACCGCCTGCATGAGCTTCAATTACCATCAGGACGCGTTCGGCTCGAAATGGGGTCTGACGATGGAGGACGGCAACGTGGCGCACACCGCTTGCGTCGGCTTCGGCCTGGAACGCATCGCGCTGGCGCTGTTCCATACCCACGGCCTCGACGTCGCCGACTGGCCGGAAAACGTCCGCAAGACCCTCTGGGGCTGACCTTGCAGGCACCGAGCGTCCTTCCGGGTCTGGATCCCGCCAACTACCGGCCGCACGCGCTTCACGATCAGGAGCGCATGTGGCCGGAGACCAATTGCTATGTCGATCTCTGGATCGAAGTCCTCCATGCGCAGGGGCTTTTGCCGGAAGCCATGCTCGGCTTCACGCTGACGCAGGATTTCGAGGGCGACCAGTTCACCTTCTTCAAGGTTCCCCTGGAAGATCTTGAGGCGCTCTACGGCATACGCTGCACGGAGCTTGCGATCTATGACAGGGTGGAGCGGCATGTCGCCGAGCAGATCGGCCGCGGCCGCCTCTGCCTCGTCGAGATGGACAGCTTCCACATGCCCGATACCCGCGGTGTCGCCTACCGGCAGGAGCACGGCAAGACGACGGTCGCGATCAACCGGCTCGACCTAGAAGGTCGGACGCTGGACTACTTCCACAATGCCGGCTTCTTCCGTCTGGAGGGTGAGGATTTCGACGGGCTGTTCCAGATGAACGCGCCGGCCGATGCGCTGCCGTTCCTGCCCTATACCGAATTTGCCAAGTTCCCGCAGTCCTGTCCCTCCGAAGCGGATCTGCGCGCGGCTGCCCGCCGCCTGCTGCGCGTTCATTTTGCGCGCCGGCCTCGCGAAAATCCGCTCGCCGCCTTTGCCGGCGTTTTCCCGAGACAGGTCGAGGCGGTGGCGGAGCGTCCGTTCGGCTTCTTCCACAAATACGCCTTCAACACGCTGCGCCAGGTCGGCGCCAACTTCGAACTGGCGGCAAGCCATCTCGACTGGCTCGCAGCAGACGGTTCGCTGGTGCCCGCGTCGGACGCTGCCCGCCGGATTTCCGAGGTTGCGAAGTCGGTTCAGTTCCAGCTTGCCCGCGCTGTGACGCGCAAGCGGTTCGAGCCGCTCGCGACCGCACTGGACCCGGCCGTCGAAGCCTGGGAAGAGCTGATGCAGGTGCTCTCCCGGCGCATCGACTAGACCGGAGCGGCACGATGGGCGATCCTCGAAACGAGCACGAAACGAGGCTCGACAGCGGCTGGCGCCTCTGCCTGACGCCGCCCGGTGCATGGGCAGACCCGTCCATGCGCTCTGCAGACATGATAGCGTTTGACGCGCCTGTTCCGGGGACCGTTGCCGGTGCGCTGGAGCGAGCCGGGCTGTTCGATCGGACGGACCCTGAGCCCTTGATCGACCGGGACGCCTGGTATTTCCTCGACATTGCAGGCTGCGAGCCCGGCGCGGCCATTCTTGCCCTCGATGGCCTGGCGACCATCGCGGAGGTCTACTGGAACGGCGAGAGGAAGCTCGATTCGCGGTCCATGTTCGTTGCCCATGAGATTGCAGTGATCGTAAGCGGCAATGATCGTCTCGCCATCTGCTTCCGTGCCCTGGGGCCACATCTCGAACGTCGCGGCCCGCGCGCCCGCTGGCGCCCGCAGATGATCGTGCCGCAGGGCCTGCGCCTCGTGCGGACCACGCTGCTCGGTCACATGCCCGGCTGGTGCCCGTCGGTACAGGCTGTAGGCCCGTACCGGCCGGTGCGGCTGAGGCGACCGCAGGAAGGCACGATCGAGGATGTGCAGATCCGCGCCACTCTTGATGACGAGGGAAGCGGACACCTTCACGTCTCGTTACGGGCTGGCGATCTCTCTGGGCCCCCGGACCTCTGCTGCGGCCGTTTTCGCGCGCCGATGAGGCGGATGTCTGATGACCGCTGGTCGGTTGACTTGGTCATGCCTGACGTCGAGCCCTGGTGGCCGCACACGCACGGGAAGCCCGTTCTGCATGCGGTCGAACTCCATGTCGCGGGAGAGCGGCGGGTGATCGGGCGCACAGGCTTTCGCCGACTTCACGTCGACCGCGGCCCGGATGGCTCCGGCTTCTCGCTGCAGGTGAATGGCATACCGGTCTTCTGCCGTGGCGCGGTGTGGACGACGGCCGACATCGTCGATCTGCCGGGCGACCGGGAACGATACGAACCGCTTCTCCGCCTTGCGCGCGAAGCGGGCATGAACATGCTGCGCATCGGCGGCACGATGGCCTACGAGGCGAAGGCGTTCTTCGACCTTTGCGACGAGTTCGGTATTCTCGTCTGGCAGGATTTCATGCTGGCGAACTTCGACTATCCCGCTGCCGAACCGGAGTTCTGCGATCTCCTGCGCGCGGAGGCGGAGCAACTGCTGACCCGAATGTCCGCCTCGCCGTCGCTGGCCGTTCTGTGCGGCGGAAGCGAGATGTTCCAGCAGGCGGCGATGCTGGGTCTTCCGAAGGCCAGCTGGAGCGGCGCACTGACCGACAGCCTTCTGCCGGAAGTGGCGCAAGCGCTGCGTCCGGACGTGCCCTACCTCGCCAATTCCCCTTTTGGCGGCGCCATGCCGTTCTCGCCCAATGCCGGGGTTGCCCACTACTACGGCGTCGGCGCCTATTGCCGGCCGCTGGAGGATGCGCGCCGGGCCGGTGTGCGTTTCGCCGCCGAATCGCTCGCTTTCGCCAATGTGCCGGAGCAGGCGACGCTGGATGCGCATCTGCCCGTTCCCGCGGTCCACGATCCACGCTGGAAGGCGCGCGTCCCTCGCGACCGTGGTGCTTCCTGGGACTTCGAGGACGTACGGGACCACTATCTCGGCCTGCTCTATGACTGCGATCCCGCGCGCCTGCGTCGCGAGAATCCGGCTCGCTATCTCGATCTCTCGCGGGCGGTGAGCGGCGAGGTGATGGAGACGACATTCGCAGAGTGGCGTCGCCCGCAATCGACCTGCAACGGCGCTCTGGTCTGGACCCTGCAGGATCTGCTTCCGGGCGCCGGCTGGGGCGTTATCGACGCCACCGGCCTGCCCAAGCCGGCGTGGCACGCGCTTCGGCGCGCTTTCCGGCCGGTGCAGCTCCTGCTTTCCGACGAGGGCACGAACGGGCTGGACGTGCATGTCCTGAATGAGACCGACGTGGAGCGCGGGTTCGTTCTGGAAATCGCCTGCCTGCGCGAGGGGCGCCAGCCGGTCGTATCCGGGCGCTGCGAACTTTCGCTGGATCCGCGCGAGGCGGTAACGATTGCCGCGACCGATCTGTTCGGCGCCTTCTTCGACACGACCTATGCTTTCCGCTTCGGCCCGCCCGCGCATGACGTCACTGTCGCGACGTTGCGCGATCACGAGACATCCTCGCTCGTTGCGGAAGCCTTCCATTTCCCGCAAGGTCGCGCCCGCGCCCTTCATCCGGCGACGGCGACGGTTGTCGTCGAGAAGAGCGATGGAAACTGGCTGTTGCAGATTTCGTCGGACCGGCTTCTCCAGTCCGTGCATATCGATTGCCCCGGATTTCTGCCGTCCGACAACTGGTTCCATCTCGCGCCCGGCACACCGCGCGCAATTCGCCTGACCGGGACCGGCGGATTGGAGCGCCCGACGGGCGAGGTCGGCGCACTGAATTTGCCGGGCACATTGTCCTTTTAGGTGCGTCCGTCGAATGGTGCGACACGGCTTTGCCAGCTGTCGTAGGTCGGCGCGACCAATGTTGCCGCGGGCGCTATTCCGCCGCAGCCAGCGCCATTTCCAGGATGCGCTGCCGCAACAATGCCTTCGCCTCCGGCGGGGACATGTTGTGGTCTGCGCCCGGCACGATCTCGACGCTGACATTCGGATAGGCCTTCATGGCCGCCCCGTCCGCGCCGAAATAGGCGTGATAGCGTTCCAGTCCGACGTCGGTTTCGCTGTAGATCAGCCGCATCGGGATGTGGCGTTCGGAAAGCCTGCCGAAGGATGCATGCACCGTATGCCTCAGCCGGCCGAACTTCGACAGCCGCCAGAAAATCCGGGGTGCCGAGCGCGCAGCGCGGCTGCCAAGCTGGCGGCATATGTTGCCTGCCGCCCGCGGGATATCGATCTGGCCGGAGACCAGTCGCCTGAACGTCTCGGCACGCAGTGCCCGCTTGCGGTAGTCGCCTAGAGAGCGCGGGTTGTAGCGCAGGGCCTCCTCGACGTTCTCCTCCTCGTCCCACACGAAGGTGAACGGATTGATGGCAACGACGCCGGCGCAACGCTTTTCGTCCAGTGAGCTGCGGAAGGCGACATAGGCGCCGCTGCAGCGCCCGGCAAGCACGGCCGGACCGAGCCCGCGCTCCGCAAGGAGATCGAAGGCCGCTCTCACATCGTCCTGCTGCCCTGCGGAAAAGAGAACCTGTACCGGAGCGCCGGCAACCGGTGGACTGTCGCCAACATTGGCCGCGTCGAACCGCATCGACGCGACGCCGTTTGCGGCCAGGTACCGCGCGGTCTCCGTTGCGGAGCGACCCCAGCCGGCTTGCCGATCATAGGCCGTCCCGAGCAGCACGACTGCGGCGCCGCGCCGCTCCCCCTTCGGCAGGCAGAGCGTGCCGAACAGCCTGTGCCGGGGGCCGAAGCGTAACGGCTCCTCGCGGAATTCGCCGCCCGTAACGATTGCCGGCGCGGACGGCAGTTCAGGATCGACGGCGGTTCCGGCGTCCGAGGCCAGCGCGGCGACCCAGTCGGCGACGGCGGTCGCCACCGCCTCCGGCTGCCTTGCGATGGTTGGATTCGATACGAGATCGTCGTAGCCGGCATAAACCTGGCGGGTCACGGTCGCGCCCAGGCTCTCCAGCCGGTCGGCGAACGCAGCCTCGCTGTCCCGCGCCGCACGGTGAACGACGAGCACGGCCCGGGCCGGGGTCGTCTCGATATTGTGAACGCTGATACCCCGGACCGCGGCGGCGATTTCCGCCGGCATGACGAGCCCGGCGACCGACACTTTTCCGGCAATGCGCTGCTCGTCGGAAAGCCCGAGGCCGTCATCGACCATTTTCGACCAGGCGGCAAGTTCGCGCAGGTAGAAGCGGCCGCTGATGACGGGCGCCATCATGACGGCACCTTCGACAGTTCCGAGCCTGCCGGCATTCAGGGCGGCAAAAGTCGCACCAAGTCCATGCCCGACCAGGATCAGTCGCGAAGTGCCGCAAAGCCTGTGCAACTCGGCGGCGGCCGCCTCGATCGCCGTCTCCCATACCGGAAGGCCGCCGGGAAATTCCATGTCGTCTGGCGTGTCACCGGTGCCGGGGTAGTCGAAACGCAGGCTGGATATCCCAGACCTGGCGAAGCGCTCGGCGAGATCGCGCCACAGCTTGCGCGTGCACATTTCCTCGAAACCCCAGGGACTGAGGAACAGCACCGCGCAATCCGAAGGCACCGTCCCCGCAATTGCGGGCGTGTAGAGCCCGACCGATCTCGCGAAGGATACGGGGATGGAAGCCGAGCCCGGTTCCCAGGATACGGCATCGAAAACGTCGGCGGTTCCCTGTTCCTTGATGCGACGCATTAGGCAAGTCACTCCGCGGGAGCATTCGCCTTCGCCCTGGCGACGAAGGACAAGCCGCGCCGAAGCGGGGCAAGGCGGGCCGATGATCGCGATAGGACCATGTCGAGGACATGCGCATCCACCGGATCGACGGCGCGCATGAGACGCAGGGAAACGGCATACGCCAATGCGCCGGCGATAACACCCGCCGTCAGCCCTGCAAGACCGGGGACCATGTCGGTAACGGCGAAGGCGACGAGACCGCAGACTGCCGCCGCTGCCGCGACCTTGCAGACCGTCAGCGCAAGCCGGGGCGACATGTCGGCGCTTTTCATGCTGCGAAGCAGAAGCACGCAGATAAGCAGGAAGGTGCCGCCGCGTACCAGCGCACCGGCTGGCCCCCCGAACTGCGGAATGACGGCGATGCAGCCGATGAGCATGACAAGCGCGCCGATACCCGTCGTCACCAGCCTGATGCCGATGCGATCCATGGAGTAGAGGTACTGCGTCGTCAGCTGGCTGAAGACGAAGGCGGGCGAGCCGGCGGCGAGGATCGCGACGATGAGACCGCTCGGCCTGAAGCTCTCACCATAGATCGTCACGACGAGCGGCTCGGCGATGGCGGCAAGCCCGAAGCAGAGCGGAAAGGTGATGTAGGCGAAGCTGCGCGTGACGGCGGCGAAGATGCCGGCCGGCAAGACGCCGTCGGCGCCTTCTCGGCTATGGACATAGAACGGCAGCAGGCTGCCTGTCAGTTGCACGGGCAGTTGCAGCGCCAGATTGGCAAGCGACAGCGCCACGGCGTAGAAGCCGACTTCCTCCAGGCTCCGGAACTGCTGGAGAAAGAAAAGCTCCGGCCGGTTGAGGAACACCGCGCTCAGGACGAATTCGAAGAACAGGACGGCCGACGACGATATCAGCGCCTTCGGCGCAAAGCCGGCGCTGTTGCGCGGCGACAGCAGGATCCCGAGCGCAAAGGCAAAGGGTGCGGCCTGCCCGGCGATATAGCCGAGCAACGCGCCCTCCACGCCCCAGCCGAAGGCGCCGCCGATGACGAGAATGAGTTGCAAGGTCGACGAAAGAGCGGTGATGCGGAAGAAGGCGGAAAGCCGCTGCTCGCCGACCAGATAATTCTTCGTCAGCGCCCCGATCGACTGCACGAAGAGAAGCGCGCCCGTAAGGATGACGATGCTTTCCGGCGTGCCGATCACCGCTTCGCGCTCGGCTTCCCACGAAGCGGACGCATAGAGGATCACGAGCAGGACGGTGGAGACGAGCACAGGCAAGGCGAGATAGGCGGCGAAACCGCGCCGGTCCTGGGTGCCAAGGCCACGCGCCTTCAACTGGGGAAGGCAGCGCATCAAAAGCACGCCGGTCCCGAGTTCGGCGACGAGCGCACCGGTCGTGGCGACCCAGAGCGCAAAGGCAATGGTGCCGTTCGCCTCAGGCCCGAGGAGGCGGGCGATGGCAATCGAGCAGGCAAAGCCGGTCACGAGCAGCAGCATTCCCGCCGCCGCGTTCATGATCGAATTCGACATGATGCCCTTGCTCATTGCGCCTTGCTGCCTGCCCTGAAGGGCCCTGCCGGCCCCGGGGGAAAACTAGTGTTCATACGTTAAGATATCCTGCGCCGGTTGCATCGCGCCGGCGGACGTCCGCCAGCCGTCCCAGCGGCCGATCAGGATCTGCTGCGAGCGCCGCGCCATGGCCGGCCGAAGCGTGAGCGCATGGATCGCGATTCCGGCCATCGGCCGCAGGAGGCGCGGCAGAAACCTGGCGGCGCCGAAGCGATGCTTGCGCATCACATAGCCGAGGCCGGCGCTGTAGCGGCGGATCTTGGCGATGTTCTCGGGCACGGTCTGGTCGCAGCCATCCTCGGGGTGATGGCCGAAAAGGGAAGGATCGTAGTACCCCGTCTCGCCGCGTTCGATGAGCGTCAGTGCAAGGTCCTGGATTTCGTATGCCCCCCACGGCGTGCCCGAGCCGGGTCCGATCTTCTCGTCGAACCCGCCGGTCGCGGCAAAAGCGCTTCGCCGCACGAGGAGCATCCACTCGATCAGTGTCGTCCAGACGTTGCTGCGGTCGATTGTCGTCGCTTCGGTCTCGAACTGGCCCATGATGGTGGAGCCGGCGGCATTGGTGGCCCGGCCGCAATAGAAGGCGGCGGGCATGCGGTCCGTCAGGCGGAAATACCGTTCCAGCAGGTCGGCCGGATACCAGCAGTCGTCGTCCGGAAACATGAGCCATTCGCCGCGCGCCTGGGCCGCGCCGAGATTGCGGGCACGGCAGACGCCCTTCCTCGAGGTCTTCAGGTGCACGATCTCCAGCGTCCGCGAGAACGGCGCGACAATATCCAGCAGACGGTCGTCCTCGTTCTGGTCGACGACGATCACCTCGAAATCACTTCCGTTCTGCTCCGCCAGCGACCGAAACAGACGCGACAGCTCCTCGGTGCGGCCAAGCGTGGCCACCACGAGGGAGAGGCGGAATGATCGTTCGTTCGGCGTCATGTCGACCTTGAGGACGGAGGCCGCTCCCGGCTGGTCGCGGATACGGCCGCACCATTGTCCGGACGAGGCGTTAAGGCGGAATGAACGTCGCAGCGGCAATGTATCGGATTTTGGAGAAGGTACCCCGATGGCCTTGCGTCGGGGAACGCTTCGGCATAGCTCTCTGGCGAAAGAGCCGGATGCCCGATGCCCCACAAGGTCACCATTTACAGCCTCAAGCTTCACGATTTTCGCAACTATGCGTCAGTCGCGCTCGGGCTCGATGATCGCCATGTCGTACTCACCGGCGCAAACGGTGCGGGAAAGACGAACCTCATGGAGGCCGTCTCGTTCCTCTCTCCCGGACGCGGGCTGCGCCGGGCGGCCTATGCCGACGTCGCCCGCGAGGGTGCGGCCGGCGGCTTCAGCGTTTTCGCGGCAATCGACGGCATGCAGGGCGAAGTCGAGATCGGCACGGGTACGGATGCCGGCGAGGACGGGCAATCGCGTCGCCTCAGGCTGAACGGCACGACGGTACGTTCGGTGGATGAACTTCTTGACCATTTGCGCGTCGTCTGGCTGACGCCCTCGATGGATGGGCTATTCACCGGTTCCTCCTCCGATCGCCGCCGCTTCCTCGATCGGCTCGTCCTGTCGCTCGACCCGGAACACGGGCGAAGGGCCGCCGATTTTGAAAAGGCGATGCGTGGGCGCAACCGCCTGCTGTCGGAACCCCGGCCCGATGCGCGCTGGCTGGACGCACTGGAAACGCAGATGGCCGAGCTCGGCGTCGCCATGGCGCTGGCGCGCCGGGAACTGGTCGGCCTGCTCGCCGATATCGTCGAGGCGTCTCGCGACGAAGGGCCGTTCCCGTCTTCCTCCATGACGCTGAGCGGATTTCTGGACGACCGGCTTGATCGTCCCGCCTACGAGATCGAGGAGGAATATGCCGCCCTCCTGCGCGACGGCCGCTTTCGCGATGCCGCCGCCGGCCGAACGCTCGACGGCCCGCACCGCGTCGATCTCCTCATCCGCCATCGGGAAAAGGGCATGGACGCGGCCCGTTGCTCCACCGGCGAGCAGAAGGCGCTGCTGGTCGGGATGATCCTCGCCCATGCCGGTCTCGTCGCAGGCATGACCGGACATGCCCCGGTGCTGTTGCTGGACGAGATCACCGCCCATCTCGACGAGGGGCGACGTGCGGCCCTGTTCGATCGTATCGACGCGCTCGGCGGGCAGGCCTTCATGACGGGAACGGATCGTGCGATGTTTGCGGCGCTCGGTGAGCGCGCGCGCCTGCTGAACGTCGAAAACGGCAGGATCGAGGGATGAAACGGAACTTCGGAGACGGCACGTGACCGGCGACAAAACCAGGCTCGACAGGATACCGGGTGGGGATGCGCTGGCGCCAGACGAGATCGAGCGTTACCGGCGCCACATCGTTCTCTCGGAGATCGGCGGGGCAGGGCAGCAACGGCTGAAGAACGCGTCCGTTCTGGTTATTGGCGCGGGCGGTCTCGGCGCCCCCGTGCTGCAGTATCTCGCAGCCGCCGGCGTCGGCCATATCGGCATCGTCGATGATGACATCGTCGCGCTGTCGAACCTGCAGCGGCAGGTGATCCACGCGACCGGCGCGATCGGACAGAAGAAGGTCGCAAGTGCTGCGACAGCCATCGCTGCGATCAATCCGCATGTGCGGGTCACGGCCTTCGAGCGTCGGTTCACGCCCGATACCGCGACGCAGCTTCTGGCAGGCTTCGATCTTCTGGTCGACGGGTCGGACAACTTCGAGACACGCTATGCCGCCGCCGATGCGGCGGAGGCAACACGGGTGCCGCTCGTCACCGGCGCGGTCGGCCGCTTCGATGGCTCGCTGACGGTGCTGAAGCCGTGGGAAACGGATGACGACGGGAAAACCAATCCGGCCTACCGCGACCTTTTTCCAGAAGCGCCTCCGCCCGGCGTCGTTCCCTCCTGCGCCGAGGTCGGCATCGTGGGCGCGCTGACCGGCGTGATCGGCACGCTGATGGCGATGGAAGCGATCAAGCTCATCACCGGCGCCGGCGAGCCCCTCGTCGGACGGCTGCTTTTGTATGACGGGCTTGCGGCACGTTTCGACGTCATGCGCTACCGTCGCCGCAAGGAGGCCCGGTGATGCAGGTCCGCCGCCTGGAGCCGTCCTTCGACCGCTACGACGAACTGCTGGCGATGATACGCACCGCCTTCGCCTACATGGACGCCCGCATCGATCCGCCGTCCTCGGCCCACCGCCTGACGCCGGCTAGCCTGAAGGAAAAGGCGCTGTCCGAAATCGTCTTTTTGGCGGTCGACGACCAGCGGTTGGTGGGCTGCATCTTCTGCCGCCCGGAGCAGCAGCGCCTCTACATCGGTAAGCTTGCGGTGGTGCCGGACCGGCAGGGGGAGGGCATCGGCCGCGCGCTGTTGATGGCGACTGAGGCCGAGGCCCGCAGCTTGTCCCTTCAGGCGATGCGGCTGGAGACGCGGATCGAACTCACGGAAAACCACGGACGTTTCCACGCCATGGGCTTCGAGAAGACGGCCGAGAACCGTCATCTGGGCTTCGACCGGACGACATCCATCGAGATGACGAAGCGCCTCTGAACCCTTGCCTCCGCCTGGCTGGCAGCGTCAGGTGCGCCCGGGCAGGACCCGGTCGGGCGGGCGGTGGCCGTCGAAGAAGGTGCGGATGTTGATGACGACCTTCTCGCCCATCTCGATCCGCCCTTCCAGCGTTGCAGACCCCATATGCGGCAGGAGCACCACCTTGCCTTCGGTCGCAAGCTTGACCAGTTTCGGGTTGACGGCGGGTTCATGCTCGAACACGTCGAGGCCGGCGCCGGCGATCTTTCCTTCGCGCAGAGATTTTATCAGCGCCACCTCGTCGATGATCCCTCCGCGTGCGGTGTTGACGATGTAGCTCGACGGCTGCATCAGCGCCAGCCGCCGGGCGGAGAGCAGATGGTAGGTCGCAGGCGTCGAGGGGCAGTTGACCGAGACGATGTCGACGCGCGCTAGCATCTGGTCGAGGCTGTCCCAGTAGGTTGCCTCCAGCGCCTCTTCCGTCGCCGTGCTCACGCGGTGGCGGTTGTGGTAGTGGATCGACAGGCCGAAGGCCTTGGCGCGGCGGGCGACGGCGGTGCCGATCCGGCCCATGCCGACAATGCCGAGGCGCTTGCCCCAGATCCTGTGCCCGAGCATCCAGGTGGGCGACCAGCCGGCCCACTCGCCCTTGCGGTCGGTCAGAAGGTGCGCGCCCTCGGCAAGCCTTCTGGGCACCGACAGGATCAGCGCCATGGTCATGTCGGCGGTATCCTCGGTCAGAACGTTCGGCGTGTTGGTGACGGTGATGCCGCGCCGCGCCGCCGCGTCCACGTCGATATGGTCCACACCGTTGGAGAAGCTGGCGATAAGCTTGAGCTGCGGGCCTGCCTGCTCGATCAGCGCCGCGTCGATTCGGTCCGTGACCGTCGGCACCAGCACGTCATGGCTCCTGACTGCCGCCACCAACTCCGGCTGCGTGCGCGGGGTGTCCTCGATATTGAGCTCGGCATCGAACAATTCGCGCATGCGCGTTTCGACCACGTCGGGCAGTCGGCGGGTGAGGTAGACCTTCGGCTTTTTCTTGTTCGTCATGGTCCGTTCGGCGTCCTGTTGACGGGTCCTTAACCAAGATAGGCAAGACTTGCTTCATCAAGGGCATTTTCTACCAGACCCCGTCGCGAAGACAATCCGCTCTGAAGACCGGTCGCGCGAATTGCGTGCTTCGGCCGGGGTCCGGTCACCGGATGCCTTGTCTGGCTGGAAGTGGATCACGTCATGCGTCACTTACATTTTCGCATCCGCACCGTTGTGTTGGTCGCCTTGATGGCCCTGGGATCCCAGGCAGTTCCCAACGCCTTCGCCCAAGCTGCAAAAGGTCCGAGCGGGCTGCCCCTGCCGCGTTTCGTCAGTCTCAAGGCCAAGAGCGTGAACCTGCGCGTGGGGCCCAGCGTCGACTACGCGGTCGCCTGGCGCTACATGAAATCGGGCGTCCCGGTCGAGATCATCCAGGAGTACGACAACTGGCGCCGGATCCGCGACGCCGACGGCACGGAAGGTTGGGTCAACCAGGCGCTCCTGTCGGGAGAGCGCACGGCGGTCACCGCACCCTGGATGCGCGGCAAGGGCGCGGACGTCTTCGTCAACATGCGGCGGGATCCCCAGTCGTCGAGCGCCATCATCGCCAAGCTCGAGCCCGGCGTCGTCATCAAGGTCGGCGAATGCAACGGCGACTGGTGCAGGGCCGAGGTCGAAGGCGCCGGCGGTTGGGTTTCGCAGGCCGAAATATGGGGCGCCTATCCCGGCGAAGCCTTCAAGTAGCGGCCTCGCCGGCGGGGCTCAGGCGAGCCCGGCCTCCGTTGCTGCGTCCGCAAGGGAAACCATCGGCCGCGGCCCGATCTGCTCGATCACGATGCCCGCGGCAAGGCTGCCGAGCTTGCCGCAGTCTTCAAGCGAGCGGCCTTGCGTGTAGCCGTGAAGGAAGCCGGCGGCATAGAGATCGCCGGCCCCGGTCGTATCCACCACCGCCTCGATCGAGGTGGCGTGCACCCGCACGCGTTCGCCGTCCTTCATGAGGATCGAACCCTCCTCGCTCATCGTCACGATCGCCAGGCGGCAGTCCTTTTCGATCATCGACAGCGCATACTCGAAGTTTTCCGTCTCGTAGAGCGCCAGGACCTCGGTCTTGTTGGCGAACACGATGTCGACGGTTCCCGAACGCATCAGATCCAGGAATTCGTCGCGGTAACGATGGACGCAGAAGCTGTCGGAAAGCGTCATCGACATCTCGCGCCCGTTGGCGTGGGCAATGCGGGCGCAGGCGAGAATGGCTTCCTTGGCGCGCGGAGGATCCCAGAGATAGCCCTCGAAATAGGTCACCTTGGCCGCGGCCACGACCTCCTCCTCGACGTCCTCGGGACCAAGCTCGACGCAGGCACCGAGATAGGTGTTCATCGAGCGTTCGCCGTCCTCGGTGACGAAGATCATCGATCGCGCGGTCGGCGGAAGGCGGTCGAGCGGGCTGGTCGCGAAGTGGACGCCCTGCGCGCGAATGTCGTGCGTGAAGATGTCGCCGAGCTGGTCCCTTGCCACCTTGCCGAAATAGGCCGCGCGCCCGCCGAAGCTGGCAATGCCGGCGGCCGTGTTGCCGGCGCTGCCGCCTGAGGCCTCCACCGCCGGTCCCATCCGCGAATAGAGCAACTCGGCGCGCTCGGCGTCGATGAGGTTCATCGCGCCCTTGATGATGGCGTTGTCAGTGAGGAAAGTTTCGTCGCAGCGGGCGATGATGTCGACAATCGCGTTGCCGACCGTCAGCACGTCGAATTGGGTCATGCAGTTTATCCGTCTCGAAAGGGAAGAGCCGGTTACCGGTCTTAGCGGATTTTCGACGGATTGTAAGGGGTGCCGCCCGAAGGTTGCCCGTCGGGCGGCGAAATATCGTCAGTCCTTGGCGCGCTCGACGTAGGAGCCGTCTTCTGTTGCGATCACGACGCGGGTGCCAGCCTGGATGTGCGGCGGAACGAGCGTGCGCACGCCGTTGGAAAGCATGGCGGGCTTGTAGGAGGAGGACGCCGTCTGGCCCTTCACAACCGGCTCGGTCTCGGTGATCTCCAGCGTCACGTGACGCGGCAGGTCGAGCGCGATCGCCACGCCCTCGTGTGTCTTCAGGATCACGGCCATGCCTTCCTGCAGGTAGGCCTTGGAATCGCCGACGTCGTCGGGGGACATGGTCAGCTGGTCGTAGCTTTCCGGGTTCATGAAGTGGAAGCCGTCGCTGTCCTCGTAAAGGAAGGTGTGCTCGCGGTCTTCGACATGGGCGCGCTCGACCTGTTCGGTCGTGCGGTAGCGCTCCGATACCTTCACGCCGTCGGAGATGCGGCGCATGTCGACCTGTGTGACCGGCGTGCCCTTGCCCGGGTGGAAGTTCTGTGCTGTCAGAACCACATAGAGTTTGCCGTCGACGTCGAGCACATTGCCCTTGCGGACGGAAGAAGCGATGATCTTTGCCATAAGACTTCCTTGTATCTGGAGCGGCCGCGTCGTAGAGGACGCAGCAAGTGTCATCCCCGGACCGCAGAAAGCGGGATCGGGCCGCAACTACCCTAAATTCCGGTAAAAGGCCAGCACGTCCGCCGGAATCTGATAGAAACTTGCCATGACCGCGAAGAGCCCCGCCCCATCCCCCTGGTGGACGCCTGACGTCCATGCCGACCGCCGTCCGTTCCTGCTCGCGCGCAACCGTGTCCAGGCGGCGTTGCGAGGCTTCTTCGCAGAGCGCGATTTCATCGAGGTCGATACGGCGACCCTGCAGGTATCGCCGGGGAATGAGGCGCATCTGCATGCCTTTCGCACCGAGGCGATCGGCCATTCGGGTGTTGCGACGCAGCTCTATCTGCACACGTCGCCGGAATTCGCCTGCAAGAAGCTGCTCTCTGCGGGTGAGAAACGCATCGCCTGCTTTGCCCACGTCTATCGCAACCGCGAGCGCGGCCCCCTGCACCATCCGGAGTTCACCATGCTGGAATGGTACCGGGCCGGGGAGAGCTATGAGGCACTGATGGACGACTGCGCCGACATCCTGGCGCTGGCCGCCCGAACGGCGGGGACCGACCGGCTCGTTCATCGCAATAGTAGCTGCGATCCGTTTGCGACGCCCGAACGGCTGACGGTCGCGGAAGCCTTTGAGCGCCATGCCGGCATCGACCTGCTGGCGACGATTGCCTCGGACGGGGCGACGGACCGGCAGGGACTGGCGCAGGCAATGGCCGAAAGCGGACTGCGCGTTGCAGCCGACGATACCTGGGCCGATCTCTTCAGCCGCGTCCTCGTCGAGTGCGTCGAGCCGAAACTGGGGTTCGATCGCGCGACGATCCTCTGCGAGTATCCGGTTGCCGAAGCCGCGCTTGCGCGGCCTTCGCCGCGCGATCCGCGGGTTGCCGAACGCTTCGAGCTCTATGCCTGCGGTGTCGAACTCGCCAATGCCTTCGGCGAACTCACCGATGCAGCCGAACAGCGCCGCCGTTTCGGTCTGGAGATGGCGGAGAAGCAGCGCGTCTACGGCGAAAACTATCCGCTGGACGAGGATTTTCTGTCAGCACTCGCGATCATGCCGGAGGCCAGCGGCATTGCGCTCGGCTTCGACCGTCTGGTGATGCTCGTGACCGGCGCTTTGCGCATCGACCAGGTGATCTGGGCGCCGGTTGCGGAGACCGCGTTGTGAGCGGGACGGCGCGAAAGATCCCGGCCGGGGCCGTTGCGTCGATCGGCGCGAGGACTTTGCGCTCCGTTGCGGAACTGGACGACGCACAGCTTCTTGCGCCCGACGTGGAGGTCAACGATCTCGCCCGCGTCGGCGAGCGTTATGCGGTGGCCGTAACACCCGCCATGGCAGCGCTGATCGATAGGAACGATCCGTCCGATCCGATCGCGCGCCAGTTCATACCGGATGTCGCGGAGCTTGAGACGCTGCCCGGGGAACAGGCCGACCCGATCGGAGATCTGGCGCACAGTCCCGTCACGGGCATCGTCCATCGCTACCCGGATCGGGTACTGCTGAAAGCGGTTCATGTTTGCCCGGTCTATTGCCGGTTCTGTTTCCGACGCGAGATGGTCGGCCCCGCCGGCCTCGGAACGCTGACGCCCGAGGAACTGGACCGGGCGATCGAATATATTGCCGGACGGTCGGAGATCTGGGAGGTGATCCTCACCGGCGGCGATCCGTTGGTGCTGTCTGCCCGCAGGTTGCGCGAGATCACGCAGCGCCTGTCGGCGATCGGCCACGTCAGG
The DNA here is from genome assembly GCF_013378445.1 of Mycoplana rhizolycopersici. Classification (GTDB taxonomy): domain Bacteria; phylum Pseudomonadota; class Alphaproteobacteria; order Rhizobiales; family Rhizobiaceae; genus Mycoplana; species Mycoplana rhizolycopersici. The sequence continues at coordinate 139,942 of NZ_JABXYK010000009.1, read as the reverse complement.
GTCGTGCGCTTCCATACGCGCGTGCCTGTCGTCGATCCCTACAAGGTGGATGCAGGCCTCGTCGACGCGCTGATGGCGTCGGGAAAGACGACCTATGTGGCCCTGCATGCCAACCATCCGCGCGAACTGACGGCGGATGCGCGCGCCGCCTGCGCCCGCCTGATCGATGCCGGCATCGCCATGATCAGCCAGACCGTCCTCTTGAAGGGCGTCAATGACGACGCCGATGTCCTGGCGGCGCTGATGCGCGCTTTTGTCGAGAACCGGATCCGGCCCTACTACCTTCATCACCCGGATCTGGCGCCCGGCACGAGCCATTTCCGCCTCGGTCTCGATGAGGGCCGGGCGCTGGTCGATCAGATGCGCGGCCGCATATCCGGCCTGTGCCAGCCGACCTACATCCTCGACATACCGGGCGGCTACGGCAAGGTTCCGGTGCTATCGCCAGCGGTTCGGGAAGGCGACGACGGCTGCTTCCGCATCCGCGACTATCGCGGCGGCGAGCATATCTATCCGCCGCCGGCCGAAAGTTCCGTGCTCAACGACAAGGACTGAGGGCGGCGAGAGGCGCTTCGACCCGCCAATGGCACTGGCTCAGGCCCGTGGCCATGGGATCAGAATTCCTCCCAGTCGCCGTCCTTGCTCTGCGACTTGGCGCCGAGAGCGCCCATCAGCTTCTGTTTAAGGAGGTGCGCCGGCGAGGCGACGGCTTTCGACGTCTCGCCGGCTGCCTTGACGTTCCACTGGCCGGCGGATTTGCGCGGAAGCCGGGTAACCGTGCCGGACGGCGCGGCAGGCGGTGCGGAAGTGAATGATGCGCCCGGCTCGCGGTGTGTCGTTGCCGACCGCGGCGCCGGTGTCCCATCCGATCCGGCGGCCTGCAGGCCCGGCGAACGGGAAGGCTGGCTGATGGCGTTCCCGACGTTGAAACGGCCGATCAGGCCGTTGAGCGCCTGAACGTCGTTGGCGAGGCCGTGGCTGGCGGCGGTCGTCTCTTCCACCATGGCGGCATTCTGCTGCGTACCCTGATCCATGTTGCCGACGGCCGTATTGATCTCCGACAGGCCCAGGGCCTGTTCGCGGGCGGCCTGCACGATTGCCTGCACATGGCCGTTGATCTCCTGAACCTCGGTCACGATCGCCTGCAGTGCGGTTCCGGTCTCGGCGACAAGCGCCACGCCGCTGCCCACATGTTCGCCGGAGGCACCGATAAGGGTCTTGATTTCGCGGGCGGCGTTGGCCGAGCGCTGGGCGAGTTCGCGCACTTCCTGCGCCACGACGGCAAAGCCCTTGCCGGCTTCCCCGGCGCGCGCGGCCTCGACGCCGGCATTCAGGGCAAGCAGGTTGGTCTGGAAGGCGATGTCATCGATTACGCCGATGATGTTGCCGATCTCGCCGGAGGAGCGCTCGATCTGCTGCATGGCGGCGATCGCACGGTGGACGATCTCGCCCGACCGTTCCGCGCCCTGGCGCGTACGGGCCACGAGTGCACCAGCTTCCTCGGCGCGCCGCGTCGAATCCTTCACCGTGGTGGTGATCTGTTCCAGGGCCGCCGCTGTTTCTTCTACAGAAGCCGCCTGATTTTCCGTCCTGCGCGCCATTGCGTCGGCTGCTGCGCGGATCTCTCGGGCGCTGGCGTCGATCGCCCGGGCATTGTCGCCGACCTCGCACAGCGCCTCACGCAGGTGCGACACCGACGTGTTGAAGTCCTGGCGCAGCCGGTCGAGGTCGCCTTCAAAGGGCGTCTCGATCGAAGATGTCATGTCGCCGGCTGCAAGGCGGCCAAGGGCCTCGCCGAGCGTGGCAACGGCTGCCTGCACCTTGCCGCTCTCGCGGTTGCGCTCCGCATCGCGCGCCATGCGCTCACCCTCGGCGAGTGCACGGTCGGACGTGGCCTGCCGCTCGAGCCGCATCCGCTCCGCTGCATTGTCGCGGAATACGGCGACGGCAGCCGCCATCTCGCCAATCTCGTCGCGTCGCTCCGCGTAGGGAATTTCCTGCCCGATATTGCCGTCGGCAACTCTGTCCATCGCTGCAGAAATGCCTCCGAGCGGGCGAACGACCCGGCGCTGTACGATGAAGATGGCGGCGATCGCGAGGCCGACCGAAAGCAGGAGGGATGCAATGGTCAGGCGATAGGCGGAATCCTGCTCCGCCTGGGCCGCGTCGATGGCCGTAGCCGTCAAGGACTGGTTGGCCGTGATCAGGCTCTTCAGCGCGGCATCGATCCTGTCGGCCTGCTGCTGCATCGGACCGTGGAAGACCTCAAGCGCCGGCCCCTTGGCGGCAATCGCGGAGAACTGCTTCAGTTTCTCCGATTCGGCGAGGTAGGCGGACAGGCTTTCCTTGATGGTGGCGACGGTTGCCGTGGTATCCGCAACGCTGGAGATGCTCGCCGCATAGGCGTCGATCCGCTTGCCGAGGGCGTCGGCGCGTTCGGTGATCTGTGTCTCGATTGCGGTGAGTTCGTCCGGATCCATCGAGAGAAGATGGGCCGAATAGGTCCCGCTCAATTCCGAGAAGGCGTTGCTGATCTGCAGGATCTCGCTCATCTGGGGCATGCGTTCCTTGCCGATCTGCTCGAACTGGCCGGTGATCGTGGACAGCGAGCGGAACGCGACGGCACCTTGGAGCGCTCCCAGCAGTACCATCAGGACGAAAAGGGTTGGAAGCAGTCTGCTGATCCGAACGGCACGCATATCAAAGTTCCCAAAATATTTATTATGATCCCAGTGCTTGCAGGCCGGGAGTCTAGTGTCGGGCGTTTAATGGGGCCTTAATGACGGTTGCCAAACCCTGCCTTGCGGGACGATCACCCACACCCTACATCGCTGCTGGAACAAGGGAGTAACGGCATGATCCTCGACGCGGCGCGGCTGGCGCTGGCCAATCTTCTGGCACCGGAAACGCGGCGTGTCTTCTGGAAGGTTCTGGGCCTGACGATTTTTGTCCTGGCGGTGCTGTGGTTCACCCTGCGCGAGAGCTTCATCGCATGGGTGCTGCCATGGTTCGCCGACTACGTGCCGGCCGTGCCCGACTGGGCGGGATGGCTGGCATTTGTCTTTGGCATCGTGGCGAGCATCGGCCTTGCGCTGTCGATGGCACTCCTGCTTGCCCCGGTCACCGCCGTCATCGCCGGTTTCTTCCTCGATGACGTGGCCGAGGTCGTGGAAAGGCGTGACTATCCTGCCGACCAGCCCGGCCGGGCTTTGCCGCTCGGTGCCGCGATCGCCGGGTCGCTGAAGTTTCTGGGCGTGGTGCTGGCCGGCAACCTCGTCGCGCTGCTCCTGCTTTTCATTCCCGGCATCAATCTGATCGCCTTCTTCCTGGTCAACGGCTACCTGCTCGGGCGCGAGTTCTTCGAATTCGCCGCGATGCGCTTCCGTTCGCCGGAGGACGCGCGCCTGTTCCGTGCCAAGCATGCCTCGACGGTATTTCTGGCCGGCCTCGTCGTCGCGGCATTTCTTGCCGTGCCGATTGTCAACCTGCTGACGCCGCTCTTCGCCGCCGGCCTCATGGTTCACCTGCACAAGTTGCTTTCGCGCGCCGATCCGGGCTTTCGCGGCTGACGCTACTGCGCCCCTACTGCGGTAATGCCGCCGGATCGTACTGGCCGGCGAACTCCGCGCTGGGCGGGATCGGCTTGATGACATCGATCAGCACGCCGTTCAGATCGGCAGTGATGAAGTGCCGCTGACCGAAGGCTTCGTCACAGATGTCCTTCAGGATCGGAAGCCCGGCCGCGCGGCAGGCATCGTATACCGCGTCCACATCCTCGACTTCAAAATTGAGAAGGATGCCCGAGGCCTTGCCCCGTCCGGACGGCGGGATCGTCTCGTGCTGGCCGTCCAGGACGGCAAGCGTTACATGCTCATCGTCGATCGATTGCAGGTGAACGTACCAATCGCTCGAGAAGAGGGGCGTGAAACCGAAATGCTGGCGGTAGAACGCCGCGGTTCCGGGCACGTCGTCGGTCATGATGACGGGATAGTAGCTCGTGCATTTCATCACTTTTCCCTTCTTGATAGGTGACGTACAATCTGTATGTTTTTATTTAACATACATGCAGACTGTATGTAAAGGAGGGGCTGTGAGCCGCAGCAACAAGGACAGGACGGAGGCGACGCGCACCGCGCTCATCGATGCCGCCCGCAGGCTTTTCGTGGAACAGGGGTATGCCGAGACGGCCACGCCGGACATCGTCGCCGCAGCCGGCGTCACCCGCGGCGCGCTCTATCATCATTTCGAGGACAAGAAGGCGCTGTTCCTCGCCGTCGTCGAACGGGAGGCTCAATTGGTCGTGGCAGAGATCGAGGCGTCATCCGTCACGGCCGGCGAACCACGCGCAGCCCTCCTTGCCGGTGCGCGTGGATACTTCGACGCGATGTCCGTCGACGGGCGCACGCGGCTTCTGCTGCTGGAGGCACCGGCCGTGCTCGGCGCAGCCACCGTCGCCGCGCTTGACCGAGACAATGCGGAAGGGGCGTTGCGTGCCGGCCTGACGGCGCTGTTGCAGCATCAGGATCGCCGGATCCCTCTCGTGGAACAGCTGACGGCATTGCTCTCGTCTGCGTTCGATCGCGCCGCGCTCGAGATTGCCGCCGGCGGCAAGCGCGCCGACTTCGAGGCAGCGATTGCGGAAGTGCTCGACGGGCTTTCGGCCTGATCGATCTGGACAGACTGCTACTGCGCCGCCACGATCGCCTGCGGCGGCAGTTCCACGAGAGGCGCGGGAATGTCGCAGGTCTTCTCTGCTGACTTGCAGATGTCGGCGATCACGCAGCGTTCGCATTCCGGCTTGCGCGCCTTGCAGACATAACGGCCGTGCAGGATCAGCCAGTGGTGGGCATGGTAGAGGTATTCGCCCGGCACGATCTTCATCAGATGATCTTCGACTTCGTCCGGGGTCTTGCCCGGTGCCAGACAGATCCGGTTGGCGATGCGGAAGATGTGGGTGTCGACCGCCATCGTCGCCTGTCCGAACGCCATGGACATCACCACGTTCGCCGTCTTGCGGCCGACGCCGGGCAACGTCACCAGTTCCTCGCGTGTGCGCGGCACCTCGCCGCCGAACTCGTCGACGAGCGTTCGGCTGAGCGCGATCACGTTCTTGGCCTTGTTGCGATAGAGCCCGATCGTCTTGATATGGTCGCGCACCTTGTCCTCGCCGAGCGCCAGCATCTTTTCCGGTGTATCGGCAACCTTGAAGAGCGCCCGCGTCGCCTTGTTGACGCCGGCATCGGTCGCCTGCGCCGAAAGGGCGACGGCAACGACGAGCGTGAACGGGTTGACGTGCTCCAGTTCTCCCTTCGGCTCCGGCCTCTGGATGGAGAAGCGCCGGAAGATCTCGCGCACCTCGTCGGGCGAGTAGGCCGTCCTCGGCCTCCTGCTGACGCGCTTCGGAGCTGAGCGCGCCGCCCGCACAGCGATCATCGATTTCGGTTTCGCGTTCTTCATGCTGCCTCTATAGTCAGTGGCCATGAGCGATGGCAACGATGATATCAGCCTGGATGACCGGGGCCTGAATGATCGGCCCCTGAACGATCGGCCTGTGTTCTTCGCCGAACTCAGGCCGCATCGTTCGCTGGGCCAGCGCGGCCATTTCGTCTTCTTCCTCATCGCGGGAATGCTGACGGTAGCGCATATGGCCATCTTCCTGGTCTCCGGCGCCTGGCCGATCGTGATGTTCTTTGGCGCGGATTTTCTGATCCTGTTCGGTGCCTTCTGGCTCAACAATCGCGCCGCCCGCGCATGCGAGCTGGTCGAAGTCTCGCGTACCAGCATCTCGATCCGCAAGCGTGCCCCGTCCGGCTTCGAGACCGCGCATGAGTTCAATCCCTTCTGGGCCCGCTTCAAGGTCTCCCGCAAGGAGGAGATCGGAATTACGGACATGTCAGTCAGCGGGCAGGGCCGGCGCACCGACGTCGGGTCGTTTCTCCATCTCGACGACCGCGAACGCTTTGCTGCGACCTTTGCCGGCGCGCTGGCCCGCGTGAAGCGCGGGCTCTGACGACCGGGGCGCGTTTCTGCGGGCAAGTTTCGGGTGGCGCTGTGGCTGGCGGCGTGATTTCCTGCTGCCACAGGAGACGAACGATGAACATGACAGCCACGCTGAAGTCCGACATCACCCCGCAAGGGGCGGACTACGAAACCGTCCGACAGGTGATCGAGCTGATCACCGAGGACTATCGCGACCAGCCTTCGCTGGAGGATATCGCGGCCCGCCTGAAGCAGCCGCCGACGCAGTTGCAGAAGACATTTACCCGCTGGGCCGGCCTTTCGCCGAAGGCGTTCCTGCAGGCGGTGACGCTGGACCACGCCAAGCGCCTTCTTCGCCAGGAATCGATGCCGCTTCTCGAAACCAGCATCGAAATAGGCTTGTCCGGTCCCGGTCGCCTGCATGATCTCTTCGTGACCCACGAAGCGATGTCGCCGGGCGAGTGGAAAGCGCGCGGTGCCGGTCTTACGATCCGTTATGGCTTCCATCCCTCGCCGTTCGGTCAAGCCCTGGTGATGGCCACCGAGCGCGGGCTTGCCGGCCTTGCATTCGCCGATGACGGCAACGAGCAGGCCTGTCTCGAGGACATGACCTGCCGTTGGCCCAACGCTGCCTATGTGCGCGACCAGGAAGCGACGGTCGCGTATGCCGACCGGATTTTCGATCCCGGGCGCTGGCGTCCGGAGGAGCCGCTGCGCATCGTTCTCATCGGTTCTGACTTCCAGGTCCGCGTCTGGCAGGCGCTGTTGCGCATTCCGATGGGCAAGGCCGTGACCTATTCGGATATCGCCGGAGAACTCGGCCAGCCCACTGCCTCGCGGGCGGTCGGTGCCGCCGTGGGCCGCAATCCGATCTCCTTCGTCGTGCCGTGCCACCGCGCGCTCGGCAAGAGCGGGGCGCTGACCGGATATCACTGGGGCCTTACCCGCAAGCGCGCCATGCTCGGCTGGGAAGCCGGCAAGGCGTGATACAAAAAGGGCCGCGCAAGCGGCCCTTTCATCTGATCTGGATCGTTGCGCTCAGTGCGCGCCGGACATGTCGCCGAGCACTTCCTTCGAAGCGACCGTCGAATCCGCGTTCAGCCGATAGACCATCGGAACGCCGGTTGCGAGGTTGAGGTTCAGCACCTGTTCCTTCGTCAGCCGGTCGAGCACCATTACGAGCGCGCGCAGTGAGTTGCCGTGGGCGGCGACCAGCACCGTCTGCCCTGCAAGCACACGCGGCAGGATGTCGGTCAGGTAGTAGGGCCAGACGCGGGCGCCGGTGTCGCGCAGGCTTTCGCCGCCCGGCGGCGGCACATCGTAGGAGCGGCGCCAGATGTGCACCTGCTCCTCGCCCCATTTGGCGCGGGCGTCGTCCTTGTTGAGGCCGGAGAGGTCGCCGTAGTCGCGCTCGTTCAGCGCCTGGTTGCGGATTGTCTCCAGGTCCGGCTGGCCGACATTGTCGAGCACGATCTGGCAGGTCTTCTGCGCGCGGGAAAGATCGGAGGTAAAGGCGATGTCGAACTTGATGCCGGTGTCGGCCAGCGCCTTGCCGCCGGCATTGGCTTCCTCGACGCCAAGCGGCGTCAGGTCCGGATCCTTCCAGCCGGTGAACAGGTTCTTCAGGTTCCATTCGCTCTGGCCGTGGCGAACAAGGACAAGGGTTCCGCTCATATGGTCTTCGCTCCTCGCGTTGGGATAGGGGTCAGTTCAGCCCGAGCACGTCGAGCATGGAATAGCGTCCGGGTTTCCTGTCGCGCGCCCACAGGGCGGCCTTCACCGCCCCGCGCGCGAAGATCGAACGGTCGATGGCGCTATGGGACATCGTAACGGTCTCGCCTTCGCCGGCCAGCAGCACCGAATGCTCGCCGATCACAGAGCCGCCGCGCAAGGTGGCAAAGCCGATGGTGCCGGCGACGCGCGGTCCGGTGTGCCCGTCGCGGACCCGGACGGCGTTTTCGGCAAGCGGGACGCCGCGGCCCTGTGCGGCGGCCTCGCCGAGCAGAAGTGCGGTACCGGAGGGCGCATCGACCTTGTGGCGATGGTGCATTTCCACGATCTCGATGTCCCAGTCGTTCGCGTCCAGCGCCTTCGCCGCCTGCCGCGTCATCACCGAGAGAAGATTGACGCCGAGGCTCATGTTGCCGGACTTGACGACACGGGCGTGGCGGGCGGCAGCCCCAATTCTGTCCTCGTCCTCCGCGGAGCAACCGGTCGTTCCGATGACGTGGACGATCCGCGCCTGTGCGGCGAGGCCAGCGAATTCGACCGTGATCTCGGGCTTCGTGAAGTCGAGCACGCCTTCTGCCTCGACGAAGGCCTCTAGCGGCTGGTCCGTCACGGGGATGCCGATCGGTCCCAGGCCCGCCAGTTCGCCTGCGTCCTTGCCGACAAAGGGAGAACCGGGGCGGACGACGGCTGCATGCAGCTTTGCACCATCCATCGCGTGGATGGTTCTGATCAGCGCCTGGCCCATGCGGCCGCTCGCTCCGACCACGACAAGCTTCATGTCCGCTGCCGTCATTTTCCCGCTTCCTTCTCGTTTTCCTGCACTGGGGCGCCCGGTGCCTGCAGGTTGTGCAGGCGAGCGTAGAGACCGTCGGTCCGCACGGCAAGGACGTCATGGGTGCCCTCTTCGGCGACCGTCCCGTTCTGCATGACGATGATCTTGTCGGCGTTGACAACGGTCGACAGGCGATGGGCAATCACCACCACCGTCCGGCCGCTCATGGCGTGGTCCAGCGCCTTCTGCACGGCCTGTTCGGACTCTGTGTCGAGCGCCGAGGTCGCCTCGTCGAGCAGCAGGATCGGCGCGTTGCGCACCAGCGCACGCGCGATCGACAGCCGCTGGCGCTGGCCGCCGGAAAGCGTCACGCCGTTTTCGCCGACCGGCGTCTCGTAGCCCTGCGGCTGATCGAGGATGAAGTCGTGCGCATAGGCGAGTCTTGCTGCCTCTTCGACTTCCGCATCGCTCGCCTCCGGGCGGCCGTAGCGGATATTGTCGCGGATCGTCCCCTCGAAGAGATATGGCTGCTGGGAGACATAGGCGAGGTTGTTGCGCAGCGATTGCTTGGTGACGTTGGCAATGTCCTGGCCGTCAATCAGGATCTGCCCCGCCGCCGGATCGTAAAAGCGGGGAATGAGGCTGATGACGGTCGATTTTCCCGCACCCGACGGCCCGACGAGCGCGGTCGTCCTGCCGCCCTCGGCAATGAAGCTGACGCCGTTGAGGATGCTCTTGCCGCCATTGGCGTAGGAGAAAGACACGTCGCGGAACTCGATCGTGGCCTGGGTGATCGCGAGCGGTTTGGCGTCCGGCTTGTCGCGCTGGTGCGGCTCGATGTCGAGGATCTCGTAGATCATCCGAGCATTGACCACGGCGCGCTCCATCTGCACCTGCAGCCGCGCCAGGCGCCGGGCCGGATCATAGGCCATCAGAAGCGCGGCGATGAAGGCGAAGAAGGCGCCTGGCAGAACCCCGCCATAGATCGCCTGATAGGCGGAATAGCCGAGCACGCTGGCGATCGCCACGCCCGCGAACGTCTCGGTCATCGGCGCCGTCCGCTCCGACAGGCGCGCGATCCGGTTGGAGCGCTTCTCCGCCTGTTCGATGATCGTCTCCACCTTGGAGCGGAGCTGGTCCTCCATCGTGAAGGCCTTGACGATGCTGATGCCCTGGATCGTCTCCTGGATTGCGCCGAGCACGTGGCTGTTGATGACGACGGATTCGCGGGTTGCGGACTTGAGCCGCTTGGACACGTAGCGAAGGCCGAGCAGAAGCGGCGGGGCGACGAAGAAGACGATCCCCGTCAGCAGCGGGTCCTTCGAGATCATCACGCCGATCAACGCTATCAGCGTCAGCAAATCGCGTGCGATCGACGTCACCGTCATGTTGAGCACGTCGCGGATGCCATTGATGTTCTGGTTGATCTGCGCCGCCAGCCGTGCCGAGCGCGCCTCGCTGAAAAAACCGACGCTCAGCGACATCAGGTGCGAATAGAGCCGCCGCTGGTAGTTGGCGACGATGTTGTTGCCGATTTTCGACAGCGTGACGGCCTGGCCGTAGGTGGCGAAGCCACGCAGGATGAAGGCGACCAGGATCGCGCCGCAGATCCAGGCGACGAGGTCGGCGCGCCGGTTGGCAAACGCTTCGTTGACCACCGCTTCCATGATCCACGCGGTGAAGGCTGTGGAACCGGCAACGACGATGAGGCAGAAGATCGCGAAAACATAGCCGCGAATGTGGTCGCGACCGTTCTCCGCAATGACGCGCTTCAGAACGCCGGTGATCGTTTCGGCACTGACGTGACGATCGGTACGGCTCTTTTCGCTCAATAACCCATCTTTCCTGCAGCTGCGGAGGATACCCGCTCCGGAGCGGGCATCTGTTGCGGCGCTCTATAGTGCCTTGCAGCCAATTTGGCGAGTCTGCCGTTTCGCAAAGCGGCCGCCTACCTCTGCCAGTGGCGCCCTTCGCTGGTGACGCCGAATCGATCCGGCATGCGCGCGAAGGCAGCAAGCCCGGCAAGGGCCGCCATCGGATGTGTGACCACGTAGGTCGGAATTTGCCGCAGCAGCTCGCCGTGCGGCGCCTTGTCCTCGAAGGCAGCGCGGAACTCCGGCCCGCGCAATGCCGGCAGGATCTTCTGCGAAATGCCGCCGGCCAGGTAGACGCCGCCCTTGGCCATGAAGATCATGGCAATGTCGCCGGCGACACGCCCGAGATAGGTGGAAAACAGCGAGACTGTCTCCACGGCGGCCGCATCCGTACCGGTGAGCGCGGCCGAGGTCACCGCTGCGGGAATGTCGAGCGTCGCCTCCCGTGCATCGGCAGCGCTGATGGCACGGTAGATGTTCATGATGCCGCGGCCGCAGAGCAGTTGTTCGGCGGAGATGCGGCCCTCTATCGGTTCCAGGAAGGGCCAGATCTGGTAGTCGCGCTCGGTGCGCGGTCCCATGTCGATATGTCCGCCTTCACCGGGAACCGGTATCCAGGCGTGCATGGCGTGGACCAGGCCAGCAACCCCGAGCCCCGTGCCCGGGCCGAGCACCGCCCGCGAGGCAACGTGATTTTCGCCACCTCCGCCGATCTTTTCCCTGTCATCGTCGGAAAGCGAGGCAACGGCCAGCGCCTGCGCTTCAAAGTCGTTGACGAGCAGCACTTCCTCGAAGCCGAGCTTCGCGATCATCTCGCGCGGGCGCACGACCCAATCGCAATTGGTCAGCGGAACCTCGTCGCCCTCGATCGGTCCGGCCAGTGCCAGGATGGCAGAACGCGGCTGGACCGAAGTCTTGTCGAGAATGCAGTTCTGCAGCGCATCGTCGATGTTTTCGAATTGCGCGGTCTGGATGATCGGATATTCCTTCGGCGCGGCGAAGGCGTCGAGCAGGAGCGCGAACCGGGCATTGGTGCCGCCGATGTCTCCGATCAGGATGGGAAAGGGAAAGGCGAGTTCGCCATCGTTCGACTTTGCCATGAAACCAGTTTCTTCCTGTAGGCGCCTGTGCCGCAATCCGTTTTCTATCCGAAAGCTTTTGCCACCGTTGTCAGTTGGCCGCAACCAGCCGTTCCGCCGTGGCAAGGTTCAATGCCATGGGTATGTCGTAGACGATCGCAAGCCGCATCAGAGCCTTCACGTCGACGTCGTGCGGCATGGCCGTCAGCGGATCGACGAAAAAGATCAGCATGTCGACCTCACCAGTCGCGATCAGCGCGCCGATCTGTTGGTCGCCGCCGAGCGGCCCGCTCTTCAGGCGCGTGACGTCGAGGTCCGGGCAGGCTTCCAGCACGCGACCGCCGGTCGTTCCGGTCGCAAAAATCCGGCTTTGCCGTAGCGCAGCCTCGTTGCGCCTGGCGAAATCCGCCATCTCGTCCTTCTTCTCGTCATGCGCGATAAGGGCGATGGTCTTTGGAAGCGACATGGGGCGACCTCGAACTTAAATCGATTTGATGGCTCTATACAGGACCATGGTCGCCATGAAAAGCCGCCTCCACTGGAGCATCGCCGCCCGATCCTGTCGCAGCGGCTCCTATTGCAGCGACGGGCGCGGCAGCGGCACGGGAACGGCGAAGGAAGGCTGCGCGCCATCGGCGGCAATCACCGCGGCGATGCCGTCATCGGCGGGTTCCTTCGCTGAATAGGCGAGCGAACTGCCGCCGCCGCCATATGTGACGTCCTGCTCCGATGCGGGCGCCGGGCCTGCGAGAACGACCGCGCAGGCCTTCGGTAGATCGGAAAGCGTGGCAAGGCGCGGCGGCTTTGCCGGCTTTTGGTCCTTTTTCGGTGAAGGTTTTGCCCAGGGTTCGTCGGTGAACCACCAGGCGAGCGACTTGTCGCAGCCGTCGCCGGCGGGCACGGCCGCCTGCCCCTTGCAATTCGCCGAGCCGGGCGGGCACTTGATGCGGATGTGGAAATGGTAGTCGTGCCCGTAGATCGGGCGAACCTTGCCAAGATCGGTGCGGTCGCCGGTCCAGGTGTCGCAGAGCTTCTTCTTGATGGCCGGATTGACGAAAATGCGCTCCACCTGCGGATAGCTCGCAGCAAGCATGATCAGTCGCGCCTGGCGTTCGCTCCAGGCGTTCGGATTGATCGTCAGAAACTTCTTCGGCTGGAGCATCGAGGTTGCCTGGATGCTCTCGCGCTCCTGGTAGGTCAGCGTCCGGTCCGGCATCGGCGTCAGCCAGATATCGGCATCGAGGCCGATCTGGTGCGAGGCATGCCCGTTCAACATCGGCCCGCCGCGCGGCTGGGCGATGTCGCCGAGAAGCAGCCCGTTCCAGCCGACCTTGGTGCGCGCGTCCCTGGAGAACTGCTCGATCAATTCGATCATCGCCGGGTGCCCCCAGCGGCGGTTGCGCGAAAGCCGCATAGCCTGCCATGTCGCCCCGTCTGTCGGGATAGCCACGCCGCCGGCAAGGCAGCCCTTGGCATAGAAGCCGTAGGCCTGCGGCTGCATCACGGATGGCAGGGGCTTGCCGCCGAAAAGCTCCCGCGCTGGTCTGTCTTCGGCATGCAGCGGGGAGGCGATGGCCGCCAAAAGCGCTGCTGCGGTTCCAAGACGGGTAAGGAGTGGCTTGAACGTGGGAAACATATCGTCGTCCAGAATCGATTTTAACTGTCGCTCGCGCACGAAGTAGCACGGTGCGCGCGGGGCGGGGATGAAATCTGCGATGGCAGGGGGCTGCAAAAAATCGCCGCTTTCATGGCGGCTTCTGTCATTTGCCCGGATTTTGTCTAATCTTTCCGGCAGACGATTGGGCGATCGACAACAAGGGGCTTGGCATGAAGATTGGCAGATCCGGAATTCTCAGTGCGTTCGTGCTTGCGGCGGCGATATCGTCGCTGGCCGCGGGGGCGGGAGCGCAGGAGAAGGCGCCGGAATGGCGGCACGGAATCTCCACGGTCGGCGAACTCAAATATCCGGCCGGCTTTGCCCACTACAGCTACGTCAACCCGAAGGCGCCGAAGGGCGGCACGCTTCGGCTTTCCAGCGCCGGCACGTTTGATTCGTTCAATCCGCTGCTGGCCAAGGGCGAGGCCGCAGCCGGCCTCAACCTCGTCTTCGACACACTGATGAAGTCTTCCGAGGACGAGGTCACCACCTCGTACGGCCTTCTGGCCGAGGGCGTTTCCTACCCGGACGATATCTCGTCTGCCACCTTTCGGCTCCGCCCGGAGGCAAAATGGGCGGATGGCCAGCCGGTGACGCCGGAAGACGTGATCTTCTCCTTCGAAAAAGTGATCGAGCATAACCCGCTCTACACCAACTACTACAAGCACGTCCTTTCCGTTGAAAAGACGGGCGATCGCGACGTCACTTTCCAGTTCGACGAGAAGAACAATCGCGAGCTGCCGCAGATCCTCGGCCAGTTCCCGATCGTGCCGAAGCACTGGTGGGAGGGCAAGGATGCATCGGGCAAGGAGCGCGACATTTCGCGCACGACGCTTGAACCGGTGATGGGGTCCGGACCCTACAAGATCGCCGCCTTCTCGCCGGGTTCGACGATCCGCTACGTATTGCGCGACGACTATTGGGGCAAGGACCTGAACGTCAATGTCGGCCAGAACAATTTCGGACGCATCGACTATTCCTATTTCGGCGACCGCAACGTCGAGTTCGAGGCATTCCGCGCCGGCAATGTGGACTATTGGTTCGAAAATCAGGCAAGCCGCTGGGCGACGGGTTACGACTTTCCCGCCGTCAACGACGGACGGGTGAAGCGCGAGGAGATCGCCAACCCGTATCGCGCCACCGGCATCATGCAGGCCATGGTGCCGAACATGCGCAAGCCGATGTTCCAGGACGAGCGGGTTCGCGAGGCTCTGAGCTACGCCTTCGATTTCGAGGAACTGAACAAGACGGTCTTCTATGAGCAGTACAAGCGGGTCAACAGCTTCTTCTTCGGAACCGAGCTTGCCTCCTCGGGGCTGCCGGAAGGCAAGGAACTGGAAATCCTCAACGAACTGAAGGATCAGGTGCCGCCGAGCGTCTTTACGACGCCGTTCGAAAATCCTGCCGGCGGCGATCCGGGCAAGCAGCGCGAGAACCTGCGCAAGGCCGTCGTCCTGCTCAAGGATGCAGGCTATGTGCTGAAGGGAAATCGCATGGTAAAGGAGGACACCGGCCAGCCGCTGTCCTTCGAGATCCTGCTGTCGAGCCCGACGCTCGAGCGTGTCGCCCTTCCCTACGCCAACAATCTCAAGCGCATCGGTATCGACGCCCGGGTCCGGACCGTCGATCCATCGCAATATACCAATCGCACGCGCGCCTTCGACTACGACATGACCTGGGTCGTCTGGGCCCAGACCCTGCATCCGGGCAACGAGCAGAGCGACTACTGGGGTTCTTCCTCGGTCGAGCGCCAGGGCTCCAAGAATTATGCCGGCATTTCCGATCCGGCGATCGACGCCCTGATAAACCGTATCATCTTCGCCAAGGACCGGGAGGAACTGGTTGCGGCGACGAGAGCCCTGGACCGCGTATTGCTCGCGCATCACTACGTCGTGCCGATGTACTACCGCATGGCCGCGCCGATCGCCTACTGGAACCGCATCACCCGGCCGGCTGAGCTACCGACCTACGGCATCGGCTTCCCCGACGCCTGGTGGTCGACCGAGGTCAAGCCGGAGTGAGTGCTTGCATTGGGCCGCGGCGGCGCTCCAAATGGCAGCCAGTACGAATCACCGCCACGGCGGCCAAGGTTTATCGGGGAATTCGCGGATTGAGAGCTGACAGGGCGACAGGTGGCGGCATGGCAACCGCGATCACGCGGAGGCCCGGCTGATGGGCGCCTACATCCTCAGACGCCTGCTTCTGATGATCCCGACGATCGTGGGCATCATGGCGATCTCCTTCATCGTCGTGCAGTTTGCGCCGGGCGGCCCGGTCGAACAGGTGATTTCCGACCTGACCAGCCAGGGCGGCGGCGACCGCCTGTCCGGCGGCGGCGACATGCTGCAGGACTTCTCGCAGGACGCCTCGTCGGGCTATCGCGGCGCCCGCGGGCTTGATCCGGAGTTCATCGCCAAGCTGGAAAAGCAGTTCGGCTTCGACAAGCCGCCGCTCGAACGCTTCCTGACGATGATGGGCAACTATATCCGCTTCGACTTCGGCGAGAGCTTCTTCCGCAACACCTCCGTCGTCGATCTGATCGTCGAGAAAATGCCGGTGTCGATCTCGCTCGGCGTCTGGATCCTGATCCTCTCCTACGCGATCTCGATCCCGCTCGGCATCAAGAAGGCGGTCTCCGACGGTTCGCCCTTCGACGTCTGGACCTCGGGTGTCATCATCGTCGGGTACGCCGTGCCCAGCTTCCTGTTCGGCATCCTGCTGATCGTCGTATTCGCGGGCGGATCCTTCTTCGACTGGTTCCCCCTGCGCGGCATCGTCTCCGACAATTTCTGGCAGTTGCCCTGGTGGCAGAAGCCGCTCGACTACCTGTGGCACATGACGCTGCCGCTGATCACGCTGCTGCTGTCGGCCTTCGCCACCACGACGCTGCTGACGAAGAACTCCTTCATCGACGAGATCAAGAAGCAATACGTCGTCACCGCCCGCGCCAAGGGGTTGACCGAACGCCAGGTGCTCTACGGCCACGTCTTCCGCAATGCTATGCTGATCATCATCGCCGGCTTTCCCGGCGCCTTCATTTCGGCCTTCTTCACCGGCTCGCTGCTCATCGAATATATCTTCTCGCTCGACGGCCTCGGCCGCCTCGGCTACGAAGCCGTGGTGCGTCGCGACTATCCGATCGTCTTTGCAACGCTCTTCATCTTCTCGCTGATGGGGCTGGTCGTCAGTTTGATTTCCGACCTGATCTACACCTGGGTCGATCCCCGCATCGACTTCGAGCGGAGGGATGTCTGATGGCCGTTCTTCCCGACGCCCGCGCCCTTCCCGAAGGGGCTCCGCCAAAGGGCTTTCTCTCCCCCACCAACCAGAGGCGCTGGGAGAATTTCAAGGCGAACAGGCGCGGCTACTGGTCGCTCTGGATCTTCCTTGTGCTGTTTTTCCTCAGCCTTTGCGCCGAGTTCATCGCCAACGACCGGCCGGTCATCGCTTCCTACAAGGGCGAGATCCTGTTTCCTGTGCTGGTGAACTACCCGGAGGAAAAGTTCGGCGGTTTCCTTGCCGAGACCGATTACAAGTCCGACTTCATCCGCGACGAGATCGAGGCGAACGGCTGGATGGTCTGGCCGCCGATCCGCTATTCCTATCGCACCGTCAATTCCAACATCCCCCATTCCGCACCGACGAAGCCGTTCTGGCTGATGAGCGCGGAGGAGCGCTGCTCCGGCTACCCTGAAGGGGCGGCCGACCGGGGCTGCACGCTTGGCAACATGAACTGGCTCGGCACGGACGACCAGGCGCGCGACGTGCTGGCCCGCTCCATCTACGGTTTCCGCATCTCGGTCCTTTTCGGGCTCGCGCTGACGATCGCGTCTGCCATCGTCGGCGTGTCTGCCGGTGCCGTGCAGGGCTATTTCGGCGGCTGGACCGATCTTCTGATGCAGCGCTTCATCGAGATCTGGTCGTCGATGCCGGTGCTTTACATCCTCTTGATCATCTCGGCGATCCTGCCACCCGGCTTCTGGATCCTGCTGTCGATCATGCTGCTGTTTTCCTGGGTCGGCTTCGTGGGCGTCGTGCGCGCCGAGTTCCTCCGGGCGCGAAACTTCGAATACGTGCGGGCCGCCCGCGCGCTCGGCGTCGGCAACGGCACGATCATGGTCCGCCATCTGTTGCCGAATGCGATGGTGGCGACGCTGACTTTTCTGCCCTTCATCCTGTCGGGGTCGATCACCACGCTGACATCGCTCGACTTCCTGGGCTTCGGCATGCCGCCGGGTTCGCCGTCGCTGGGCGAACTGATCGCCCAGGGCAAGCAGAACCTGCAGGCGCCGTGGCTGGGGCTGACGGCCTTCATCGTCATGTCGCTGATGCTGTCGCTTTTGATTTTCGTCGGTGAAGCGACCCGCGACGCCTTCGACCCGAGAAAGACCTTCCGTTGAGCCCGGCCATGAACGAAAAGAAGAGCGAGCCGATCCTCAAGGTGGAAGACCTCTCGGTCGCCTTCCATCAGGGCGGAAAGACGTCGATTGCCGTCGACCACGTTTCCTTCGAGATCGGACGCGGCGAGGTCGTGGCGCTCGTCGGCGAATCCGGTTCCGGCAAGTCGGTGACGGCGAATTCCATTCTCAAGCTTCTGCCCTATCCCGCCGCCAGCCACCCGTCTGGCTCGGTGATGTTCAAGGGCCGCGATCTTCTAGGCGCGGCGGATGAAAAGCTGCGGCATGTGCGCGGCAACGACATCACCATGATCTTCCAGGAGCCGATGACCTCGCTCAACCCGCTGCACTCGATCGAGCGGCAGATCGGCGAGGTCCTCGAACTGCACCAGGGGCTGAAGGGGGCGCCGGCCAGGGCGCGCACGCTGGAACTCCTCAACCAGGTCGGCATACGCGAGCCGGAGAAGCGGCTTTCCGCCTACCCGCACGAACTTTCCGGGGGCCAGCGCCAGCGCGTGATGATCGCGATGGCGTTGGCCAACCGCCCCGAGCTCCTGATTGCCGACGAGCCGACGACGGCACTCGACGTCACGGTACAGGCGCAGATCCTCGAGCTTCTGAAGAAGCTGAAGGAGGAGCACGGCATGTCCATGCTCTTCATCACCCATGATCTCGGCATCGTCCGCAAATTCGCCGATCGCGTCTGTGTCATGACCAAGGGCAAGATCGTTGAAAGCGGGCCGGTGGAAGCGATCTTCACCGATCCGCAGCATGACTACACAAGGCACCTGCTGTCTTCGGAGCCGCGCGGCATGCCGCTACCGGCTGATGACACCAAACCGGTCGTCATGGAGGCCGACGACATAAAGGTCTGGTTCCCGATCAAGGCGGGGTTCATGCGCAAGGTCGTCGATCACGTGAAGGCGGTCGACGGTATCGACCTCAGGCTGCGCGCCGGACACACGCTCGGCGTCGTGGGTGAATCCGGCTCCGGCAAGACGACGCTCGGCCTGGCGTTGACGCGCCTCATTCCCTCCACGGGCAGGATCGCCTTTATCGGCAAGGACATCGCGAGCTATTCGTTCCAGGAAATGCGCCCGCTCCGCAACCGGATGCAGATCGTCTTCCAGGATCCCTTCGGTTCGCTTTCGCCGCGCATGTCGGTGGCCGACATCGTCGCCGAGGGGCTGCAGATCCACGAGCCCAAGCTCACCGCCGACGAGCGCGACCGCCGCGTTGCCGCAGCCCTCGAGGAGACGGGCCTCGACGCATCCACCCGCTGGCGCTACCCCCACGAGTTCTCCGGCGGCCAGCGCCAGCGCATTGCGATCGCCCGCGCCATGGTGCTGAAGCCGCACTTCGTGATGCTGGACGAGCCAACCTCGGCGCTGGACATGAGCGTACAGGCCCAGGTCGTCGACCTCCTGCGCGACCTGCAGGCCAAACACAATCTCGCGTACCTTTTCATCAGCCACGACCTGAAGGTCGTTCGTGCGCTTGCCAACGACATCATCGTCATGCGCGCCGGCAAGGTGGTGGAGCAGGGGCTGGCGTCGCGCATCATCGAGGCGCCGGAAATGCCCTACACCCGGGCGCTGATGGCTGCCGCGTTCGATCTGGCCGCGGTCAAGTCGGACGTGGTCCACCAGTAAATCTCCTTCCATTTTCATGCAGGATCGCCGTGTCAGAGAAAAGCCCCGTCATCATCGACCTGAAATTCGATCGCGAGCAGGTCGCATCGGCACTGAAGGGTGCCTTCGCCGGCCGTGAGGTGATCGATCTCGGATTGCCCGCCAACAGGTCACGCGACCTTTCCGATGCCGGCTATGCGGTGGTCTGGAAGCCGTCGCCCGACCTGTTCTCAAGGGCGCGAGGCCTGGAGGCGATCTTTTCGGGTGGTGCCGGCGTGGACCACCTGCTGACGGTTCCCGGCCTGCCGGACATTCCTCTCGTTCGCTTCGTTGATCCGAGCCTGACGAACCGCATGAGCGAATGGGTGGTCCTGCAGTGCCTGCTGCACCTGCGGCAGTTCAAGGCCTATGAGACGCAGAGCGAAAAGCGCGTCTGGCATGAGCTCGACCAGCCCGAGGCCGCCGATGTGACGGTCGGCATCATGGGGATGGGGGTGCTTGGCATGGATGCGGCCAGTAAGCTCAAGACGATGGGCTTCGACGTCATCGGCTGGTCGCGCCGGAAGAAGGTCGTCGATGGCGTGGAGACGTTCGACGCTGCCGGACAAGACGCGTTTCTTGCCCGCACGGACATCCTCGTGGGCCTGCTGCCGTTGACCGCAGACACCCGCGGCATCTTCAATGCGGCGCTCTTTTCGAAGCTGCGCCGGAACGGGCCGCTCGGCGGACCGTTCTTCGTCAATGCCGGCCGCGGCGGCAGCCAGGTTGAGGCCGATATCCTGGCCGCGCTCGATGCCGGTACGCTCGCGGGGGCGTCACTCGACGTCTTTGAAACCGAGCCCCTGCCGCTTCAGAGCCGGCTATGGAACCACGGCAAGGTGTTCGTCACCCCGCATGCGGCCGCAGCTTCCGATGTCAGGGCGCTCTTTGCCCATGTGGAGCAGCAGATCGCCCGTCATGAGAACGGCGAGCCGCTCCAGCATCTCGTCGATCGGTCGAGCGGCTATTGATCCGTTCTCTCGCCGGGTCTGCGCGCGGCCTACGGCCGGCGATAGCCCGTCGGCTGCTGATAGAGCCAGCCGATCCGCTCGATGGCACTGTCCAGCCGCTCGCGCGCCACGCTCATCGTATTGCCGTTCGCATGGACGATCGTCTCTGTATCTTCCATGATCGCCACGTGTCCCTTCCAGAACACGAGGTCGCCGCGCCGAAGTTCCGCCCGGTCGATCGTTACGCCGAGACCGTTCGCCTGCATGTCTGAATCACGCGGCGCCCGCAGCCCGGCCATCATCATGGAAAGCTGGACGAGAGCCGAGCAATCGATGCCGAAGCCGCTGCGCCCGCCCCAGAGATAAGGCGTTTCCAGAAAGCGCAGGGCGATCGATACGTAGTCGTCGGTAATCGGTTGGCCCGCCGGCGCGCAATGGGAGGCGACGACCGACTGGCCGCCGGCGAGCGTCAGATAGCGTGTGCCGCGCGTCTCGGTCGCGCCGGTCACGGTCAACCGGCTGCCGACAGACAGAGCAAATGCCGCAGGTGTGCGCAGGTCCGCACCGGTATAGGCGAAAGTCCGTGGAACGGCGACGACGTGGGTGGCGGGCGCCCCGGCGTTCGAGATATCCGTCTCTGGGACATAGCCGACGTAGCCGTCGAAATCGGCCTTCACCCATGCCCAGCCGCCGGCGCGGTCCAGCACCCTCAGTGTCTCGCCGAAAAGAAGCTCGGAATCGATGCCTGCCGCCACGTCCGGCCGCGGTCGCAAGGCGACGACGGGAGCCGAAACATTCCCCGCAGTTCCGGCTACGTAACGCGGCGCCTCGACAATGCCGCGCAACGCGTCGTCTGCGAGATCACTGCGATAGGCGTTCAGGCGCCGGTCTGGAAGGCTTTTCATCATGGCCTCATGGTTTCAGAGCACGGCCCTGGTCGATGATCAGGTCGCACAGCTTCTCAAGGTAGAGCGCCCCGTCCACGGTGCGCTTGATGACGACGTTGCGGCGGTCGCGTTCGTCGCGTTCGCGCGTCACGAACCCCATGTCGCCCATCGTGTCCAGCGCGCGCGTGATGACGGGCTTGGTGACGCCGAGCTTGGCGGCCAGCCCGCGAACGGTATGCGGCGGCGGTACGAGATAGATCTCCAGCAGGATCGCCATCTGTCTCAGTGTCAGGTCGCGTCCGTCGAGCTTGACCTGACCGAAAGAGACCGCATGCCAGAGGCCGAGCGCCTGTGAGGCGGAGAGTTCCAATGGCAAGGTGTTTCCCGATCGATCGACGCAGACTTCGTTACGCTACCGTATCGGTGAAGATTTGCAAGGCATGCGAGGCCCCGCAATCCGGGGCATCGCATTCGTTGTGCCAAAGGAAATTTACTTAGCCGGCTGACATTCTCAAATGATGATAGAGCGCGCGAATTGCCTGTGCTTCCCCGCCGACCGGCGAATGCGGCCGTTCGGTCGGTGCCCAGCCGTAGATGTCGAAATGCGCCCAGCTCTTGGTACGCGTGACGAACCGCTTGAGGAACAGGGCCGCGGTGATGGCGCCTGCCATGCCGCCTGCCGGCGCGTTCGTCAGGTCTGCTATCCGCGCGGATACGTCCTTGTCGTAGCCCATGTAGAGCGGCATGCGCCACAGCGGATCGTCCACAAAGAGGCTGGCCTCGGCGAGGTCCGCGGCCAGATCTCCGTCGTCGGTGAAGAAGGGCGGAAGATCGGGACCGAGTGCCACGCGGGCAGCGCCCGTCAGCGTTGCCATGTCGATCAGAAGGTCCGGCTCGTCCTCGTCGGCGAGCGCGAGCGCGTCGGCAAGGATCAGCCGGCCCTCGGCGTCGGTGTTGTCGATCTGCACCGTCAGTCCCTTGCGGCTGCGATAGATGTCGCCCGGCCGGAAGGCATTTGCCGAGATCGAGTTTTCGACAGCCGGAACCAGCACGCGCAGGTCGATCTTCAGCTTGGCGTCCATGATCATCAGCGCCAGACCCATGACGTTTGCCGCCCCGCCCAGGTCCTTCTTCATCAGCAGCATCGACGATGCCGGCTTGATGTCGAGCCCGCCCGTATCGAAGCAGACGCCCTTGCCCACAAGCGTGACCTTGCGATGGCCCTTCTTGCCCCAGCGCATCTCGAGCAGCCGCGGGGCTTCCGCCGAAGCCCTGCCGACGGTGTGGATCAGCGGGAAGTTCTCCGTCAGGAGATCGTCGCCCTTTATCACCGAGACCTTGGCCTTGTAGTGCTCGCCGAGCGCCCGGAAGACGTCTTCCAGCGCTTCCGGGCCCATGTCGTTGGTCGGCGTGTTGATGAGGTCGCGCGCCAGGAACACCCCGGCAAGCTGACGCCTGATGTCGGCCGCATCCGCATCGCCGGGGATCAGCAGCGTCGGCGCGTCCTTGGTCGCGCCGCGATAGCGCTCGAACCGGTAGCTGCCGAGACCATAGCCGAGGGAAAGCCGGTTCGCCGTCAACGGCGCCGTCTCGATATGCCAGTCTCCGGCCGGAAGCGTCCGCGCCAGCTTGCCCGTCAGGAAGGGTGCCTCGGAGGGCGTCTTGCCCAGGCCGAACAGCGCGCCGCCCAGATGGCCGTCCTCGGTGGGAATGAGGAGGAGTGAACCGGACTCGGCCCTGAAGCCCGCCTTTCTCGCCCAATCCAGCGCGATCGGGTCGATCGTCCCCGTCTCGATGTGGGCCGGTGTGATCGCGAAGATCGGAAGCGTCTTGCCGCCGCGCGTGTTGAAGGGGGAAGGGCGTTCGATGAACTGGTACGGGGCCATGGGGCAGAGCCTTTGCGGTAGGTCCGGGAATCGGCGAATTAACGTTCTGTTAGGGTTAACAGAATATTGCTGGAGTGAGGATTGCGGCGTGATTCTTTCCCTTCGCGCTGCAGGAGACGCTCTGGGGATCTTTCATGCTTTGCTTCGTCAACGCAAAAACGTCTTGCCGAAAATTCGTCCTTTTGACGGCCACTGCCCTGGTCACGGTCACCCTTGCGGGGTG
Organism: Mycoplana rhizolycopersici; assembly: GCF_013378445.1. Classification (GTDB taxonomy): domain Bacteria; phylum Pseudomonadota; class Alphaproteobacteria; order Rhizobiales; family Rhizobiaceae; genus Mycoplana; species Mycoplana rhizolycopersici. The sequence continues at coordinate 116,837 of NZ_JABXYK010000009.1, read as the reverse complement.
CTCGACCGGCACAAGCAAGATGACGACCGGCTCGATTCCGAAAATGTCGAAGCCGATCACGGAGATGAACGCCAGCGAGTTGAGCCGGGCGGCGGAGAGCGTAGGCAAGGCCTACGAGAAGAACCCGAAGGACCGTCAGGCCGGCCTGAACTACGCAAACCTCTTGCGCATGACCGGAAGGAACGATCAGTCGCTCGCCGTCATGCAGCAGGTGGCCATCTTCCATTCGAGTGACCGCGAAGTGCTGGCAGCCTACGGAAAGTCGCAGGCGGCGGCCGGCCAACTCCAGCAGGCGCTGGGCACGATCCAGCGCGCCCAGACGCCTGACCGGCCGGACTGGCGGCTGAAGTCGGCCGAAGGGGCAATCCTCGACCAGTTGGGCCGCTCCGACGAGGCGCGCGCTCGCTACCGCGAAGCGCTCGACCTCAAGCCCAACGAGCCGTCGGTCATGTCCAATCTCGGCATGTCCTATCTTCTCGCCCGCGACCTTCGCACGGCCGAAACCTATCTGCGTTCGGCCGCGCAGCAGCCCGGCGCCGATTCCAGCGTCCGGCAGAACCTCGCGCTCGCCATCGGTCTGCAGGGTCGCTTCGCCGAGGCGGAGCAGATCGCGCGGCAGGAACTGAGCGCCGAACAGGCCGAGGCAAACGTCGCCTACCTTCGCAGCATGCTTTCCCAGCAGAACTCCTGGAAGCAACTCGCCCAGAACGACGACAACAACACCAACTGAACTGAGATTGCCGCCGCCTGCGCCGACGCTCGCCTGTCCTTGATCGGGGCTGGCGGCGTCGCGACGCTTTTTCTGGCCTCGGGCGAACGCTCTTCAGTCCGGAATCGTCGCTCCCCGACCCTTCTTCGGGGGCGGGGCACGGCCGTTGCTTGGCCGGCGGTCAGAAGTTGTCGGCGACCTGAATGCCGGCAGGGCCGAGAATGACTGCGATCAGCACCGGCAGGAAGAATACGATCATCGGCACCGTCAGCTTGGGTGGCAGCGCGGCGGCCTTCTTCTCGGCCTCGTTCATGCGCGTGTCACGGCTTTCCTGCGCGAGCACGCGCAGCGCCTGCGCGATCGGCGTGCCATAGCGTTCGGCCTGGATGAGCGCCTGCATGACGGCCTTGACGATGTCGAGGCCGGTACGTGTGCCGAGGTTTTCATAGGCGACACGACGGTCCTGCAGGAAGGAAAGTTCCGCGGTCGTCAGGACCAGTTCTTCGGCCAGTTCCGGTGAGGCCATGGCGATTTCGTCCGCCACGCGCCGCAACGCCACTTCCATCGAGACGCCCGATTCGACGCAGATGAGCAGCAGGTCTAGCGCGTCCGGCCATGCCCGCTTGATCGAGAGCTGACGCTTGCTGATGCGGTTCGAGATATAGATGTTGGGCGCATAGAAGCCGAGATAGGCGGAGCCAATCGAAGCAACAAGCCGGATGGTCATCGGCTTGTCGCCGAGATAGCCGAGGTAGAAGATATAGAATGCGCCGACCGCGAAGAAGATGAACGGCAGGACGAAGCGCGCAAACAGGAAGATGTTGAGCGCGTTCTGCGAGCGGTAGCCTGCCTGGCGCAGGCGGTTGACCGTGCCCGTGTCCACCAGTGCCTGACGCAGGTTCAGCTTTTCCACGACCTGGCGCACCGAGCCGTTTTGTTGAGCGCGCAGCGAACCCTTGGTCTGGCCCCCTTCGGAGTTCAGCCGCGCCCGTTCCCGTGCGCGGATCTGGTCACGCTCCAGCGCCACCGACTTCATCCGCTTGTCGAGGTCACCGCGCTCGAAATAAGGTGCGGCGAGCGAATAGAAGGTGGCGAGCACCGCGAGTGCGACGAAGACCGGCAAGAGCAGGTCAGGATTGGTGAGGGTCGCTGCCAGATCCTTCATCGCTTTTCCTCAGATGTCGAAATTGATCATGTTGCGCATCATCAGAATGCCGATCGACATCCAGACCGCGGAGCATCCGAGGATCAGGTGGCCACGCGGATCAGTGAAGAGGATCATCATGTATTCGGGCGTCGTCAGGTAGACGAGCAGCATGACGATCAGGGGCAGGGCACCGATGATCGCCGCAGACGCCTTCGCCTCCATCGACATGGCCGAGACCTTGGCCCTCATCTTCCGCCGTTCGCGAAGGACTTTCGACAGGTTGCTCAGCGCCTCCGACAGGTTTCCGCCGGCCTGGCTCTGGATGGCGATGACGATCGAGAAAAAGTTGACTTCCTGAAGCGGGATGTGCGTGTACATGCGTGCGCAGGCTTCCGGGATGCTCAGGCCCATCTGCTGGGATTCGACGACGCGACGGAACTCGGATTTCACCGGGTCCTGTCCTTCGGCGGCAATAAGTCGGAGAGCGTCCGTCAGCGGCAGGCCCGACTTGATCGAGCGCACCATGACGTCCAGCGAGTTCGGAAACTCTTCGAGGAACTTGTTCATGCGCCGCTTGACGATGAAGTTGAGAACCCAGCGCGGCACGCCCAGGCCCGCGATGACGAATAGGCCTGCGGAAATGACCGGCGGCGCGCCGGCCACCAGCGAGGCGAACGCCATGAACAGGCCGAAGGCGAGGCCGATCAGAATGAACTGGGTCGGCGTGAGGCTGAGGCCAGCCTGCGACAGCTTTGCCTTGAGGGTCGGCGCTGCCTTCTTGTTGCGCTCCTGCTGCTTCTTCTCCAGGTCTTTCAGCGAGTCCTGCACCGACTTGCGGCGCTTGGACATTTCCTGCATGCGCTCGCGGGCCGCCCTGACCTTGTTCTGGTCCGTTTCGGCGGACTTGACCCGGTTGACCCGGCTCTCGGCCTTCTTTTCCGTCTCGATTCGCGAGAACAGCAGGCCATAGCCGAGCGCGCCGGCGGCCAGCGCCGCCAGGGCGACGATCGCGACGATGGTGGGATCAAGTCCGAACATCTGCCCCTCGGTCAGTCAGGTTTCTGCATCTGGTCGAGCGTTGCCGCCAGGCGCCGCTCCTCGTTGAAATAGCGTGCGCGATCCCAGAAGTGCGGTTTGCCGATGCCGGTGCCGACATGGCGGCCGATAATCCGGCCGTTGGCATCTTCTCCCTCGATCTCGAAGCGCATCAGGTCCTGCGTGACGATGACGTCGCCTTCCATGCCCACCACCTCGGTAATGTGGGTAATGCGGCGTGTGCCGTCGCGCAGGCGCGTGGCCTGGATGACGACGTCCACCGAGCCGGCGATGATTTCGCGCACGGTCTTTGCGGGGAGCGTGTAGCCGCCCATCGCAATCATCGATTCCATACGGCTCAAGCACTCGCGCGGCGAGTTGGCGTGGATCGTTCCCATCGAACCGTCGTGACCGGTGTTCATCGCCTGCAGCAGGTCGAACACCTCCGGGCCACGCACTTCGCCGACGATGATCCGTTCGGGTCGCATACGCAGGCAGTTCTTGATGAGATCGCGCATGGTGATCTCGCCCTCGCCCTCGATGTTCGGCGGGCGGGTTTCCAGGCGCACCACATGTGGCTGCTGGAGCTGGAGTTCGGCCGAGTCCTCGCAGGTGATAACGCGCTCGTCGGTTTCGATGTAACGCGTCATGCAGTTTAGAAGCGTCGTCTTGCCCGAGCCGGTACCGCCGGAGATCACGATGTTGCAGCGGACACGGCCGATGATCTGCAGCAGGGTCGACCCCTCCGGCGTGATCGAGCCGAACTTCACGAGCTGATCGAGCGTCAGCTTGTCCTTCTTGAACTTTCGGATCGTCAGTGCCGTGCCGTCGATGGCAAGCGGCGGAGCGATAACGTTGACGCGCGAGCCGTCGGGAAGGCGGGCGTCGCAGATCGGGCTCGATTCATCGACCCGGCGTCCGACCTGGCTGACGATTCGCTGGCAGATCGAGAGCAACTGCGCGTTGTCGCGGAAGCGGATCTCCGATTCCTGCACCTTGCCGCTCACTTCGATGTAGGTCTTGCCGGCACCGTTGACCATGATGTCGGCGATGTCGTCGCGTGCGAGCAACGGTTCCAGCGGACCATAACCCAGAACGTCGTTGCAGATGTCGTCGAGCAGTTCTTCCTGCTCGGAGATCGACATCGCGAAGTTCTTGATGGTGATGATGTCGTTGACGATGTCGCGGATTTCCTCGCGCGCGCTCTCGGCGTCGAGTTTGGCGAGCTGCGACAGGTCGATCGTGTCGATCAGGGCCGAGAAGACCTGCGACTTTGTATCGTAGTAGTCTTCTGTGCGCGGCAAGCGCTTGCGGGCGATCGGCGAGGGTTGATGTGCCGGCGCGACGGCGATCGTCTCGCGGACGGGTTCGGCCGTAGGCTGCGGCGCCAGCGCCACCGGTGGAGGCATCGAGCCGGCCTGCGGCGCATGGCCGGCAAAGCCGCCGCCCTTTCCACTGCCTTCGTTTCCGCGTCTACCGAACATTCCGTGTCATCCAGTTCTCGTCAAGGCTCTGGCCCGTTCACTTCCGGCCGAGCATCCCCAGCATCTTGCCCAGCCCGCCCTTCTTGGGCTTCTTCACGGTGGCTCGCCCCGTCACCACATGGGCGATCTGCGAGAAGGTCTCGGCCGCCGGCGACTTCTTGTCCATTTCCGCGATCATCCGTCCGCTGTTGGCTGCCGCGCCGAACAGCTGGGCATCGAACGGAATGATCGCGATCGGCTGCGTCTCGATGGCTTCGCAGAAGTCGTTGGGCGCGATCTCCGGCCGCTTCGGCATGCCGACCTGATTGAGGATCAGATGCGGTGGCCGGTCGTTGGGCCGAAGCTTTTTCAAGGCGTCGAACATGTTCTTCGCATTGCGCAGGTTTGCCAGATCAGGCACCGCCGTCACGATCACTTCGTCGACCTCCGACAGAAGCGTGCGCGTCCATTCCGACCAGGCATGCGGAACGTCAAGCACGTTCACCGGCGCGCTTCTCTGGAGCACCTCCATCATCGGCTGGAACGATCCGCGCTCCAGATCGTAGGCACGGTCGAGCATGGACGGCGCGGCGAGCAGCGACAGATGATCGGAGCACTTGGCGAGCAGGCGGTCGAGAAACACCTCGTCCAGCCGCTCCGGCGTATAGACGGCTTCCGCCATGCCCTGCGCCGGATCCTGGTCGAAGTTGATGTTGGCCGTGCCGTAGGGCAGGTCGAGGTCGGCCAGCACCACTTCCGTCGAGAACAGGTTCGAGATGTCCCAGGCGCAATTGTGCGCGATGGTGGACGAGCCGACGCCGCCCTTGGCGCCGATGAAGGCGATCGTGCGGCCGAGCGGCTCGGCCTCGGGATCGACGAAGATGGCGGCGACCGCGTTCAGAACGTCGGCCATGGACACGGGCGCGACGAGATATTCCGAAATGCCGTTGCGGATCATCTCGCGGTAGAGCGTGATGTCGTTGTGGTGGCCGACGACGATGACCTTGGTGCTGGGATCGCAAACCTCGGCGAGCGGAGCCAGTTCGCCCATCAGCGCGGACGGCGGGGCCGAGGCCTCCAGTATGATCAGATTCGGCGTTGGGGCGGCGGAGAACATGTTGACCGCCGCCTGGATGCTGCCGTTGTTGATGCGGAAGCTTACCTTCGACATCCGCCGGTCGCTCGCGCAGCGCTCCATCGCCTGGAACATGCCTTCGCTTTCGCAAAAGGCATGGATCGATATGCGCGGCAGCGGGCGCAGGTTGTCGAGCTCGCCGGCGCCCGGGCCTTCGTCAGGGCCGGCTGCCGCAGCGTGTGCCGCGTCGATGCTGTACTGGATGCTCGTCATCTTCAAGGCCCCGTCACTGTTCGCTCGCCGTCACTCGCTCATTCCGTAGTCGCGATAGTCCTGGATCACCGTGCCTCGGCGTTCCGCGTCGATGGGCGTCATGCCGCGCGGACCGACGAGGTCCATCGGATTGGCGATCTGGGCGGCCAGGTTGGCCTGGCTCGCGCAGCCGAAATTGTAGTATTGCCTGTTTTCCATCGTGTTCAGCGTCAGGTCCTCCGGCCACTGGCCGCAAGTGTTCGTCTTCGCCGTGGTGGAAATGAAGGCCAGCCGGATCGGCGCCGCATCCCCCTGTCCCGCAGCGCTGTAGGACGTTTCGATGATGCGCTTGCTGGGAATGCCTTCCTTCACGAGCGTGGCGCGGATCTCCTTGCGAAGCGATGCTGCAGCGCCCGCATTGTGCGACCCCTGCGGAACCATGATCTGCACCGTCCCCTTCGATTTCGCCTCATAGTCCTGTGCAAAGCCGCGAATGTTATCGCGCATGGCAAGCGTCAGCGAGCGGTCCCCGGAGGCCACAGGCACGTCAAGAGTGTGTTCGGCTTCGGTCAGCACGATCGGATGGCGCGTGCGGTAGTCGTCCGGGATCGACCCGGTCGCCGTCGCGTCCTTGGACGCGCAACCGGCCAGCATTGCCGCCGAGAGGAGGAGAGAGGCCGTGACGAGGCGGGAGATCGGCATGAGGCGGTGCCTTTCGACAGGGTCGTGGAAGCGGGTGCGTTCGGTCATGTTCGTGCCCCGCTCACTTGTAGATGAAGCCGACGGAGCCATTGTATGTGCCGGCGGGCACACCTGCTTCCTTGCGGCCGTAGATCTGGTTGACGCGACCGAGGAAGAAGCTTGCGGCGTCGTTCGTCGGGTTGAAATTGTCGTCGGGCTTGTTCAGGGCGGTTCTGGCGACCGGGCGAACCAGGTAGGGCGTCGCGATGATCACCATTTCCGTCTCGTTGCGGACGAAATCCTTGGAGCGGAACAGGGTGCCGAAGATCGGGATCTTCGAGAGGCCCGGATAGCCGGACATCGCCTGGCGGATGTCGTCGCGGACAAGACCTGCGATGACGATCGAACCGCCCGAGGGCAGCTCGACGCTGGTCGATGCCTGCCTGCGGCGAATGCCGAGCGCGGTGGCGCCCGGAATGGCCTTCTGCCCGATCAGCGATGCCGAGCCTTCCAGTGTCGGCTCGGAAACTTCAGTCTCGACCTTGAGGCTGATGCGCCCCGCGGACAGCACGACCGGCCTGAAGTTCAGGCGGATGCCGTAGTCGACGGTGTCATAGGTGCGGGCGACTTCGGGCGCGCCGGTATCCTCGTTTGCCTTGATGCTCTGCTCGCTGAGCACCTTGAAGTCGCCGCCGACATAGAACTTTGCCTGTTCGCCGGAAATGGCCGTAAGGCTCGGTTCGGCCAGCGTGCGCATCACACCGGCCTGCTCCATCGCGCTGATATAGCTTGCGATTGCGGTTCCGCCGATCGTTCCGGTGAGCGCGCCGCTGGTCGCCCAGTCGATCGCGCCGCCGAGATTGGTGGGATTGCGGAAGGAGATGCCGCCGTCGCTGCCGGTCACGGAGCCGTTGAAACCGAGCTGCTTCAGCACCTGGCGGCTGACTTCGGCCACGGTGATCTTCAGCGTGACCTGGTCCTCGCCGTCGATCTTGAGCATGTTGACGACCTGCGACTTCTGCCGATCTTCGCCGAAGATGGCAGCGTCGCCGTTGTTGCCCTGGGCGGTTACGGTTCGCGTTGTCGCTTCACCGCCCGTCAGGAAGACGTCGGCGAGGCGTGCTGCCTGCAGCGCGTCCTGCGGGGTTCGCACGGTGCCTGTCAGCACGATGTTGTCGGAGATGATCTCGACGGAAATGTCGGAATCCGGGATGAAGCGGCGAAGATGCGCCTCGAGCCCGGAGATGTCCCGCTCGACGGCGAGGTCCAGGCTGACGATCTCTTCGCCATTCGGTCCGAAGATGAAGACGTTCGTCTGTCCGATCTCCTTGCCGAAGATGTAGATGCGGCGCGAGGTCCGCGTCACTGCATCCGCCTTCATGGGGTCGGCCACCAGAATGTCGTGCGCATCGGTCGGAAGATCGACGACGATGGCCTTGTTGAGGCCGAGCTTCAGCGATTTGCGCGCCCCAGGTCCGGCATTGGCGATGCGGACGATCGAGGCGGAAGCCGCTTCCGCCCTGCCTGCCGCCCCGTCGAACATCGCTGCGGGCATGCCCGACAAGGCGAGGCAGAAGCTCAGCCCACCGGCAACCGAAGCCCGAAATTTCTTCCCGATTCCACGCACGTTGCGCTCCTGCTTCACTGGTTGGCCGCGGGCGAGTTGGCCCTGACGATCTCGCCGGATTTGATGACCTGGATGGTCGGAGCGCCGTCGCCGCCGCTCAGCAGATGTTCCGCCGCCTGGGTATCTTCCTCCTGGGCATCGGCCACGCTGCGAAGCGCCAACTGCAGCCGTTCGGCCATCTGCTGGGCTACCGTGATCACCTTTGCCTGGTCGGGGGTCAGTTCGAGCGTGGCGGTGGTGCCGACGACGGTCTTCGAGCCGTCGTCCTTCTCCTGGATCTGCTGATCGATCGCCAGCACGCGGACATTGTTGAGGATGGTTTCCGTGATCTTGGCGTCGTCGTCGCCTTCACGGACCATGATGACGTCGACGCGGTCGTTCGGCAGGATGAAGCCGCCGGCACCGGTGGCAACCGAGATCTCCGTCGATACCGCCCGCTTCCCGGCGGGAAGCAGCGAAGACATGATCTTGCTGCTGGAATCGGCGATCTTTTCCTGCCGGATCGGCTCTCCGTTGAAGATCGGCATGCGCACGACGGCACCTGCTAGCTTTTCCAGCGCATCGGGCCGGCCCTGCTCGGTAATGAAGCCCTCGACGACGTTGCCCTTGGGCCACTCGCTCCAGCCGACCGAATCGGCGCTGAGCCGCGCGCCGATCGGAAGGCTTTGCTTGGCGACGAGCACGTTGATGCTCGGTTCGCGTTCGACCACCGGCTGGCTTGCGACGGAGATCTTGTTGCCGCGGGCGAGCTGCAGCGCGAGATAGCCTGCAACACCGGCCGACAAGACGGCCACTGCCAGAATAATGATTCGCGCCGGTTTCATGGTTCGCCCCTGGACGTGCAAGATTGCATCGTCACATTGCGCACCAAATGGTATAATTATGGTTAATGACTTGCTTAAGGACGTGGTTAACGAGGCGTTGCGCGGCGCACACTATGATACGTTGCCGGGATTTGCCTTCAATCTTTAATTGCAATGGCTAAAGTCGGACGAGAATTCTCAGTCCCGGCGTTCGAAAATCACGCTTTAAGCAAGCCGTCGCGGCCGGCGGCGTCAGTGGAAGGTGGCGAGGGCAGCCTGCATCAGGGGCGATGCCGGATAGGCGACAAAGGCTGCAATGCCGATCGCGATGCCATAGGGCACCTTCTTTTCCGTCAGCAGGTGATCGGGAACCGGCAGGCCGGATGCCAGGATCGTGTTGGAACGGGCGCGCATCGAGAGTAGCACAAGCGTGAGAAGACCGCCGAAAACCGACACGTAGAGCAGGTAGGACACCAGCGAGGCACTCATTCCGAACCAGACGGAACTCGCAGTCAAAAGCTTCGCGTCACCGCCGCCCATGACGTTTGCGGCGAAGAGCATGAAACAGACGCCGAAGACCAGAAGGCCGGCAAGAAGGTGGAGACCGATCTCTGTGAGCGTCAGTCCCGCCAGCGGTGCAACAAGAATGAAGGACGCGAGAAGAATCGCAGAGACGCGATTGGGGATCGTCATGGTGAGCAGGTCGGATAACGCTGCAATCGCCAGGCAAATCGGAAATACGACAAAGATGGCTGCTTCGGTCATAAGCTCTTCCTCACCTGCCCAGTATTGCCCCACGAAAATTAAGAAATCGCGACCAGCTTTAGATCGCGATGGACCGCTGCGGAAATGAAGAGAGGACCGGCCCCTTGGGCGCGGTCCTCACCATTCTCATGCCGATGCGGCTGCCCGCATGGCGCCTGTGCCGATCAGGGCGTGGCCGGGGTGTTGTTTTCGTCGAGCGCATCCGACAAATTGCCAAACGTCGTGTCGAGGGAGCCGCCGAGGGCGCTGGCGCCGCCGATCAGGGCGACGGAGATCAGGGCAGCGATCAGGCCATATTCGATGGCGGTCGCGCCGGATTCGTCCTTCAGGAAGCGAGCGAAGATCTTGGTCATGGGAATTTCTCCTAACTCCAGGGTTTTGGTTCAGCACGTCCGACAACTGTTTGCCGTTGTTCGGATGACTGCAACCTACACGGGCCGGATTGCTGGCTGCTTAAGGAAGTGGGTTACCATCGCGTTAACGCGGCTTCCCGAATATCGTGGTAAACAAAGGAGCAACATCGCCGCTAAAATGCGCGCTATCACGCACTCCTATATTGCGCCTATACTGAGAGCGTCCACATTGTTCCTGTTACGATCATCTTTGCCGAAGGGTCGGTCGCGCAGCTTTCGGTGCGACAGGAAGAAAGCTTCGGGCCCTTAAGTCTTCATTCACCATTCGAGTCCATCTTCTAGGCGACCTCAGTTCGGGACATTGCAGATGAGAACCGCTGGCACACTTGCGACTTCCGGGGGCATCCGCCTCGCCATTGGCGCTCTCCTGCTTCCCTCTTGTCTGGCCGTGGGCGTCGCCCGCGCCGAGGACGGTGAGATGATGCGGGTCTATATGGATCACGCGCGCGTACTGAAGCTCGACCGTCCGGTCAGCAAGGTCATCGTCGGAAATGCCGAAGTCGCCGATGCGACGGTCGCGGACGCCAAGACCATCGTGCTGACCGGCCGCAATTTCGGAACGACCAATCTCGTCCTGCTCGATGCGGACGGCAACGCGATCGTGGACGAGCGCATCCTCGTCTCCATCGACGAGGGCAACACGGTTCGCGTTTTCCGCCAGACCGAGCGTTCCGTACTCTCCTGCACGCCGATCTGCGAGCAGCACGCCGATCGCGGTAAGAATGCGGCCGGCAGCGGTCCCTGACGCTTCTTTCACCGTCACGCCCTGCGTAAAAGTGAGAATTCTCTAAAACACTCCCGTTCCCGCTCACGAAAAATAAACGTTCTATCTTCTAGGCTGGTTGACATGCGTCCCTGCGCAGCCGTTGCGGCCGCCTGACGGGACTGCGCACGGGTCTGTGCGTCGATTGTCCATGGATGACGACGCGAGTTTGGGTGGGATGGCGACCATGCTGACGGCGTCGGGCGGATTTGGGGAAAGAGCAAGGAGCAAGCTGAAAGGTCTGCTGCGGGAACGCTCGGGCGGATCCGCTCTGCAATTCGCAATCCTTGCCCCGATGTTCTTTGTGGTCGTCTTTGCAACCATGGAAACGGTTGCTTCCTTTGCCGCCGAGCAAGTGCTGGTCAACGCCAACGACAAGATCGCCCGCAAGATCAGAATGGGCGAAATTACCTTCAATACCGGCCAGCCGACCGACGTGAAGGATGAAACGGCATTCCGCGCCAAATTCTGCGAGGAACTCACTATCATGATGACCTGTTCGCTGCAGGAAATCGACATTCCTTCCCGGCTATTTCTCGACGTGCGCAGCGCTCCGAGCTTCGCGGATTTGCCGGCCAACACGGTTCCTCGAACCGGAGATCCAGAGACGGGCCCGCTCGACACGACCAAGTTGAAATTTTCGCCGGGCGGAAAATCCGCGATCAACATCGTCCGCGCCTACTATCGCTGGCCGGTTATCCTCGATTTCATGCGGCCTTACCTGGCGAACCTGCAGGCGCCCGACGGTTCGTTGAGCGACTATCTCCTCGTCGCAACGGCTGTCATTCAGAACGAGGCGTATCAATGACGAAGAGCACGAGAACATCGAGTTCAGGTCGAAGCCTGAAGGCTGCTTTTTGCAGACTGATACGCGCGCGCGATGGAGCGGGTGCTGTCGAGTTTGCCATCGTGATGCCGCTGTTGCTCGTCGGTTACATTGGAGCCTACGAAATCTCCGTCGCCTGGTCCTTCACCTCCAAGGTCGGGCGTTCCGCCGCCACGATTGCCGACGTCGTCGCCCAGGTTAAGGAAGTTTCGCCCACATATCTCGACGAGATGCCGTCGATAGCGTCGAACCTTCTGGCACCGTACACCGCCAACAACTACACCTTGAAAATCACCGGCATCCAGATCGACGACAACGGGAACGCCACGATTGCCTGGTCGCGCAACGAGGCCAAGGGCGTGCCTTACGTGAAGGGCACCACCGTGCAGCTGCCCTCGGAAATGACGAAGGTCGAATCCTTCATCGTCAGGACCGAACTGACGATGCCCTACAAGGTGCTGGTGGCCATTCCCGGTGCGACCGCCGAGACGATCAAGTCGATCAATCTCCATCGGACGAGCTACAGCCGTGCGCGACTGGGCAGCACCATCACGTGCACCACCTGTGGCTGACGCCGATTTTTCTTGAGCCGGCCACCTCTTCCATGCCATTCCGACCCTAGATAAGCGTAATTGAGCCGCAGCGCATATAACGTTCCGGAGTGCGTCCGGAGGCATTGCGCCCGCAGCCAAACCCGATGTCGATAGGTGACAGATGGCGAGAGCCTTTCTATTCGTGCTGGATTCCTTCGGTATCGGCGGCGGACCGGATGCGGCAGACTTCGGCGACGACGGCGCCGATACGCTTGGCCACATCGCCGAATTCTGCGCTGCCGGCGCCGCCGACCGCGCCGGACTGCGTCACGGGCCGCTGAAGCTGCCAAACATGTCCGCACTCGGTCTGCTGCATGCGGCCAAAGCTGCGTCCGGACGCTTTCCGGACGGAATGGAAGTGCCTGCCCGCGTCTTCGGCCAGCATGGCGCGGCGAGCGAAGTCTCGCGCGGCAAGGACACGCCGTCGGGCCACTGGGAGATTGCCGGTACGCCTGTGATGTTCGATTGGGGGTACTTCCCTGCCGAAGGCGAAGCCTTTTCCGCCGATCTCGTTTCAACCATCTGCGAGCTCGGAAAGGTGCCCGGCATCCTCGGCAACTGCCACGCTTCCGGCACCGACATCATCGCCCGCCTCGGCGAAGAGCATATCCGCACCGGCAAACCGATCTGTTACACCTCCTCCGATTCCGTCTTCCAGATCGCCGCCCACGAACGCCATTTCGGCCTCGACCGGCTGCTCGCCTTCTGCCAGACCGTCCGCATCATCCTTGACGAGTGGCCCGGCGGAAAGGTGGGCCGTGTCATTGCCCGCCCCTTTGTCGGCGAGACGCCGGCAACGTTCGAGCGGACCGGCAACAGGCGCGACTATTCCGTTCCTCCGCCGGAGCCGACCCTGCTCGACCGCCTCAGCGAGGCAGGGCGCACGGTGCATGCGGTGGGCAAGATCGGCGACATCTTCGCCCACAGGGGCATCGGCCGACTGACCAAGGCCAATGGCAACATGGCGCTGTTCGATGCGACGCTCAAGGCCATGGACGAGGCGGAGGCCGGCGATCTAGTCTTCACCAATTTCGTCGATTTCGACATGCTCTACGGCCATCGCCGTGACGTTGCCGGCTATGCGGCGGCACTTGAGGCCTTCGACCGGCGCCTGCCGGAGGTGGACCGCAAGCTTCACGCGGGCGACCTGGTGATCCTCACCGCCGACCACGGTTGCGACCCGACCTGGCGCGGCACCGATCATACCCGCGAGCGCGTACCCATCATGAGCTTCGGGCCGGGCATCCGCTCCCGCCTGCTCGACATCCGCCCGACCTTCGCAGACATCGGCGAAACGATCGCAAAGCATCTCGGCATCGCGCCGGGACCTCATGGGCGCAGCTTCCTGTGACGCGGATGCTGAAAAAGGCGGAACTTCACTGCCATCTCGAAGGCGCCGTTCCGCCGGCGCTGGCACTGGCGCAGGCGCGCAGATACGGCGTCGCCACGGACGCGTTTGTGCAGGGCGGCGCCTATGTCTGGCACGACTTCACCAGCTTCCTCGCAGCCTACGACGCCGTGTCCGGTCTGTTTCGCAGCGAGGACGACTACGCGCTTTTGACCGAAGCCTATCTCGACGAACTGGCGGCTGCAGGCGCGGTCTACAGCGAACTCTTTGTCTCGCCCGATCATGCGGAGGCTGTCGGCCTTGGCGCAGACGCCTATGTTGCCGGCATCGGCCGGGGGATCGAAGCGGCACGGATGCGCAGTGGCATCGAATGCCGCATGGTCGTCGTCGGATTGCGGCATCGCGGCCCGGAACGGGTCGAATGGGCGGCGCACTACGCTGCGACGGCCCGAAATCCGCTCATTGCCGGCTTCAACATGGCGGGGGATGAGCGCATGGGTGCTGTTGCCGATTTTGCCCGCGCCTTCGATATCGCCCGCGACGCCGGGCTGGGGATCACCATTCACGCCGGCGAATTGAGCGGTGCGTCGAGCGTGCGCGATGCGCTCGACGTCGTCCGCCCGACCCGCATCGGTCACGGGGTGCGCGCCGTCGAGGATCCCGGTCTCGTGGCGCGGCTGGCCGAAGAAGGCGTGGTGCTGGAAGTCTGCCCCGGCTCCAACGTGGCGCTCGGCGTCTTTCCCGACCTCGCCGCCCATCCGCTCCGCCGCCTGCAGGCGGCCGGCGTGAAGGTCACGTTGAATTCCGATGATCCGCCCTTCTTCAAGACCTCGCTTGAGCGCGAATACGATATCGCCTCGCGCATCATGGGCTTTTCCGACGAGGAACTGGATGCGATGACGAGGACGGCGATCGCGGCTGCCTTCGTCGACGAGGAGACGAGGGTGGGGCTGCTCGCGCGGCTCTGATCACGCTCGCCCGGCCCGCAACCGGGGATGACGCAATGCCACCGCCTGCAGTCTCTTGCAGGACATGGAGCGAATGTGAAAAAAGAAGGGATCAACCAACATGACGGAAGGTTTGGCCATGGACGGCGTCACAGTCATCGATCACCCGCTCGTTCAGCACAAGCTGACCATCATGCGCAAGAAGGAAACATCCACCGGCAGCTTCCGCCGGCTGCTGCGCGAGATCTCGACGCTGCTCTGCTACGAGGTCACGCGTGATCTCGAACTGACCACCGAGCGCATCGAAACTCCACTGCAGACGATCGATGCGCCGGTCCTCGAAGGCAAGAAGCTGGTTTTCGCCTCGATCCTGCGCGCCGGCAACGGCCTTCTGGAGGGCATGCTCGAACTGGTCCCCTCCGCCCGCGTCTCGCATATCGGCGTCTACCGCGACCATGAGACGCTCGAGGCCGTCGAGTACTTCTTCAAGGCGCCGGACCTTCTGAATGAGCGCCTCATCATCGTCGTCGACCCCATGCTGGCGACGGGAAATTCTGCGATCGCCGCAATCGAGAAGCTGAAAGAGCGCGGCGCCACCAACATCCGCTTCCTGTGCCTGCTGGCGGCACCCGAGGGCATCCGCAATTTCCGCGCCGCCCATCCGGATGTCCCTGTCTATACCGCCTCCATCGACAGCCACCTGAACGAAAAGGGCTACATCATGCCGGGCCTCGGCGACGCCGGTGACCGCATGTACGGCACCAAGTAAGCGTCTTAATTATCCGTTAGCCACGTCTTTCATTCGTTGTGGCAAAATGGGACGTCTCCACCGGTTCTTTCTGGTCCGTCAACCCGTGCATGGTCTAATGCGGGCATCCGCCCGGCGATCTTCGAGTTCGGAGCTCGCACGGGTCGGGGATGATTCCCGCAGGAGATGCCATGTTCGCTCGCAGTCTGTTCGTGGTCGCGGCCGTTGCGGTCGCAGCTGTCTATGTGCCCGGATTGGCCGGCACCTTCCTCGCTCCCGGCGAGGCGCCGGACAAGGCCCAAACAGCTGCGGCACAGGCGCAATCGGTCTCGACCGCTCGCTACACCGGCAACCGCGGCGTGACGCTCGAAGCCGACGACAGGGGGCATTTCTCAGGCCTCTTCACCATCAACGGCCGCAAGGTCGAAGGCATGGTGGATACAGGCGCCAGCATGGTTGCGATCAATCTGTCGACGGCCGAGCGGCTCGGCTTTTCCCGCAACAAGCTCGAGTTCCGATATGCCGTGGATACGGCCAACGGCCGGGCGCGGGCCGCCTATGTGCGCCTGGACAGCGTCGCCATCGGCTCCATCACCGTGTCGAACGTCGGCGCGATGGTGCTGGACGACAAGTCGCTGGACGGCATGCTCGTCGGGATGACCTTCCTGAAGGGGCTCGCATCCTATCAGGTGGACGGCAGCAGCATGCGGCTTATCCGCTGATCCGGCTGACGATCGGATAGTCGGGCAGGGGTGCGGCATCCTCGATCGTGTAGAGGGCGCGCAGGCGTCCAGCGAAGGCCTCGGCCTCTTCTTGCGAGCGCGCGTGCACGCGCCCGAGCTCGTCGCCCTTCTCCGCGCGCGAACCGAGCGGAAGCAACTGGTCGAAGCCGACGCGGTGGTCGACCACCTGATCCGGCCTGGTCCGGCCGCCGCCGAGTTCGATCACCGCCAGGCCGATGCCGCGCGTATCGCAGGATGCGACGTAGCCCGCTGTGTCGGCCGTGACCGGCACGATGACCGGCGCCCTCGCAAGCCAGCGTGACGGCTCATCCAGCAGCCGTGCCGGCCCGCCGAGCAGGAACACCATCCTCGAGAAAGCCTCGGCCGCACTTCCGTCCGCAAGCGCCCGCTGAGCGCGCCCATGTGCGGCCGCCGCATCTGCTTCGACGCCTGCGCTGACCAGCATCTCGGCGGCCAGCGAAAGCACGACGCGTTCGAGCCGTGTGCCTTTCTTCGCCCCCTTCAGGACGTCGATGCAGTTTTCGACCTCGACCACGTTGCCGACTGCATCGGCAAGCGGCTGGTTCATGTCGGTGATCAGCGCCGTCGTCGGTAGGCCGGCACCGTTTGCGACCTCCACGAGCGCTTGCGCCAGCCGTTCCGCATCCGCGCGGCTGGTCATGAAGGCTCCGTTACCGAGCTTGACGTCGAGGACGAGCGACTGCAGGCCGGCTGCCAGCTTCTTCGACAGGATCGAGGCGGTGATCAGCGGTACGGAATCCACCGTCGCGGTGACGTCGCGTATCGCGTAGAGCCGCCGGTCGGCCGGCGCCAGCGCCGCGCTCTGGCCGACGATCGCGCAACCCGCTTCTTTCACCGCCTGACGAAAGAGTTCGGGCGCCGGGTCGATCCCATAGCCGGGGATCGATTCCAGCTTGTCGAGTGTGCCGCCGGTATGGCCGAGCCCGCGGCCGGAGATCATCGGCACCGCCAGCCCGCACGCGGCCGCAATCGGTGCAAGCATCAGCGAGACGTTGTCGCCGACCCCGCCGGTCGAATGCTTGTCCGCCACCGGCCGGTCGATCTCGCGCCAATCGAGCACGTCGCCGGAATCGCGCATCGCTTCGGTCAATGCGACCGTTTCCCGCGCATCCATGCCGCGGAACCAGATGGCCATCGCAAAGGCAGCGATCTGGCTCTCGCTCGCCGCGCCATCCGTCAGCGCCTGGATGAAGCCGGAGATCTCCTGCGCCTGGAGCACCTCGCCGTCGCGTTTGCGCCGTATGATCTCCTGCGGCAGCATCGTCAGTAGGCTGCGCTCTGCGTGCCGGATTCTCGTCCCTCGAGCACGGCGACGATGTCGCCCAGAAGTCCGGAGGCGCCGAAACGGAAGGTGGACGGCATCGCCCAGTCGGGACCGTGGATCGTGGCGGCGAGGTTGAGATAGAGTGCTGCCTCGCCGACGGTCCGCACGCCGCCGGCAGGCTTGAAGCCGACGTTGCGGCCGCTCTCGCGGATTGCGTTGAGCATGATGTCTGCGGCTTCCAGCGTCGCGTTGACCGCCACCTTGCCGGTCGAGGTCTTGATGAAGTCGGTGCCCGACGAGATCGCGAGATGCGAGGCGTTGCGGATCAGATCGCGGTCCTTCAATTCGCCGGTCTCAAGGATCGTCTTCAGCGTCACCGGCGGCGGGCAGGCCTCCCTGACGGCGCGGATCATCTGCCGCACCGCGTCCTCATTCCCGGCGATCAGCGCCTTGTAGGGGATGACGAGATCGATTTCGTCTGCGCCGTCGGCAATCGCCTGCCGCGTCTCGGCAATGACCGCATCGACCGGAAGGTCGCCGGACGGGAAGTTGACAACGGTTGCAATCCGGATGGCGCTGCCGGCGCCGAGCAGTTCTCGCGCCAGGGCCACGAAACGCGGCCAGATGCAGATCGCAGCCGTCGGGCCGAACGGGGTGTTGGCCTGCCGGCACAATGTCTCGATCGCGGCGGCGTCGCAATCGTCGGAAAGGTCCGTCAGGTCGAGCAACGAAAGCGCCTTGGCGGCGACGAGGCGGGGCGTGGCTTCATTCATCGGCATTCTCTCCGGCCGCGATCATTTCGGCGAGGATGGCGGCGAGCCGTGCACCGCCGACCGGGGCCATGTCCTTCGTTTCATGGTGGCTGAGTTCGGCCCCGGTCATGCCGGCGCCGTAGTTGGTGATGACGGACGCGGCCGCCACCTTGAGACCGAGGAAACGCGCAATCAGCACTTCCGGCACGGTCGACATGCCGACAGCGTCGGCGCCCAGCACCCGTGCCATGCGGATTTCCGCCGGCGTCTCGAAGCTCGGGCCGGAAAACCACATGTAAACGCCCTGATGCAGCGGCGTACCCGTCTTCTGCGCCGCCGCTTCCATCTGCGCCGCCAGCCCGGCGTCATAGGCGTTGGTCATGCCGACGAAGCGGTCGTCGCTTTCGACTCCTATCAACGGATGGGCGCCGGAAAAATTGATGTGGTCGGAAATGCGCATCACCGAGCCGGGCGGCATGTCTTCGCGCAGCGAGCCGGCGGAATTGGTCAGGATCAGCGAGCTGACGCCGAGACCTTTCAAGACCTCGATCGGCCCGCGCATCGCGTTCGCATCGCCCTTTTCGTAGTAGTGCACCCGACCCGACAGCATGATGACCGGAACGCCGCGCAAATGGCCGATCACCATCTCGCCGGCATGGCCGGAAACGGAGCTTGTGGGAAAGCTCGGCAGCTCCGAATAGGGAATGCGAACACCGCCTTCAACGGCATCCACCAGCAAGCCCAGGCCGGAGCCGAGGACGACGCCATAACGTGGAGCCAATCCGCCAAGGCGCGGTACGAGGTGGTCGAGTGCCGCCCTCATCCGATGACCTCCGTTTTGAAGCTATGCGGCAGCAGTTCGTTGATCGTCATGGTCTCCTTTACCCCGGTCTCGTCGCAGAGATAGATTCGCGTCGAAGGAGAGGCGAATTCGGCGATCTTCTGCCGGCAGCCGCCGCAGGGCGGGCAGAGCGGCAGCTTTTCGGCGATGACAGCGATTTCGACGATCTTCTTCGCCCCGCCCATGATCATGGCGCCGATCGCCGTCGGCTCGGCGCACCAGCCCTGCGGGAACGAGATGTTTTCGATGTTGGCGCCGGCATACACCTTACCGTCATCGGCGCGGATCGCAGCCCCCACCGGAAACTTCGAATAGGGCGCATAGGCAAACCCCATCGCGGTGCGCGCCGCTTCGAACAGATCGTGGGACATGGATTACCGCTCCTTTACATAGGGTACGCCGCCGGCCTTGGGCGGAATGGCCTTGCCGATGAAGCCGGCCAGCAGAATGACGGTGAGGATATAGGGCAGCGCCTGCATCAGTTGTACCGGCACCTTGCCGATCAGCGGCAGCGGCGTGCTCTGATAGCGGATCGCGAACGCGTCGAGGAAGCCGAACAGCAGGCAGGCGAACATGACGGGCACCGGTCGCCACTTGGCGAAGATCAGGGCAGCGAGTGCGATGTAGCCCTTGCCGGCGGTCATGCCCTTCGTCCAGCCGGCGTTGGCGGCGAGCGACAGATAGGCGCCGGCGATGCCGCACAGGATGCCGCAGCAGATGACGGCACGGTAGCGCATCCAGATCACCGAGATGCCAGCCGTGTCGACCGCGCCGGGGTTCTCCCCGACGGCCCGGAGCCTCAGGCCGAAGCGGGTGCGATAGAGGATCCACCAGCTCGCCGGCACCATCAGGAAGGCGATATAGGTTAGTGCCTGGTGGCCGGAGATGAGGTCGGCATAGATCGGGCCGAGCAGCGGTATGCCGCGTAGTTCCTCGGCAAAGGGCAGGTCGATCACCTGAAAGCGGGCGCCCTCGGAAAGCGCCGGCGTGCGGCCGCCTTGCCGGAACCAGGCTTCGCCGAGAATGACGGTGGAGCCGGCAACGATGAAGTTGATGGCGACGCCCGAGACGATCTGGTTGCCGCGTTGGGTGATCGAGGCGTAGCCGTGCACCAGCGACAGCAGCACCGACACGACGACGGCGGCCAGCAGGCCGGCCATCGCCGATTGTGCGACGAAGGCGACGCAGCCGGCGGCAAAGGCGCCGCCAAGCATCTTGCCTTCGAGGCCGATGTCGAAGACGCCGGCGCGTTCGGTGAAAAGGCCTGCAAGCGCCGCCAGGATCAGTGGCGTCGAAAGCCGCACCGTCGACTGGGCGAGCTCGAGGAACAGCTGGAGATAGTCCATCGGCTCAGGCTCCCTTGGCGGCCGCTTGCGTGCGTCCGCGCCCGGAGAAGGCGAGGACGGCGCGGGTGATGGCGGGGCGGAACATGTGCTCCAGCGCGCCCGCGAACAGGATCACCAGGCCCTGGATGATCACGATCATGTCGCGCGAGATCGAGGGCATCTCGAAGGCGATCTCCGCGCCGCCCTGGTAGAGCACGCCAAACAGGATCGCCGCCGGAATGATCCCCGCCGGGTGCGAGCGGCCCATCAGCGCTACCGCGATGCCGACGAAGCCGGCGCCTTGCACGAAGTCGAGCTGCATGCGGTAGGTTTCGCCCATGATCGGGTTCAGCGCCATCATGCCGGCGAGTGCGCCGGATATCATCATGGTGATGACGATGATCCGCGCCTCCTTGATGCCGGCGTAGCGTGCGGCCGAAGGGCTGTGGCCCATGGTGCGCATCTCGTAGCCGAGCTTCGTGCGCCAGATCAGCACCCAGACACCGAAGCTTGCAGCCAGAGCCAGGAGGAAGGTGACGTTGAAGGGCGCCGTGCCGACGCTCAGTCCGAAGATCGACATCAGCCAGTCGAGCCTCGGCAACTGGCCGCCGGCTTCGAACGTGCGCGTTTCCAATGACATCGAACCGAGCGGCTTCAGCACCCGGTTGAGCATGTAGTTCATCAGGCTCGCGGCGATGAAGTTGAACATGATCGTGGTGATGACGATGTGGCTGCCGCGCTTGGCCTGGAACCAGCCGGGCAGGAACGCCCACGCCGCACCGAACAGGGAGGCGCCGAGGATCGCCACCGGAAAGACCACGTACCACGGCATGAACCGGTCGAGCCAGAGGCAGGCGAGCGCGACGCCGATGCCGGCGACGTAGGCCTGCCCCTCGCCGCCGATGTTGAACAGGCCGGCATGGAAGGCGACGGCGACTGCCAGCCCGGTGAAGATGAAGGTGGTGGCGTAGTAAAGCGTGAAGCCGATGTATTCGCCGCGCCCGAAGGCGCCGTTGACCATATGGTAGGCCGCTTCCAGCGGGCTTTCACCGACGAGCAGCACGACGAGGCCCGCGACGGCGAAGGCGACGACGAGATTGACGAGCGGGA
The DNA here is from genome assembly GCF_013378445.1 of Mycoplana rhizolycopersici. Lineage (GTDB taxonomy): Bacteria > Pseudomonadota > Alphaproteobacteria > Rhizobiales > Rhizobiaceae > Mycoplana > Mycoplana rhizolycopersici. The sequence goes on along the minus strand of NZ_JABXYK010000009.1, from coordinate 95,586 downwards.
TGAGGCCGTATTCGACCCAGCCCGGCAGTTTTGCGTAAGGGGTGCTCATTCGGCGGCCTCCTTGGGGCCTTCGACGCCGGCCATCAAGAGGCCGAGATCGCCTTCGGAGGCATCGGGCTTGCGTTCGCCGACGACGCGGCCGGCAAACATGACGAGGATACGATCGGACAAAGCCCTGATTTCGTCGAGCTCGACCGAGACGAGCAGCACGGCCTTGCCCTGGTCGCGCATCTCGATGATGCGCTTGTGGATGAATTCGATCGCGCCGACGTCGACGCCGCGGGTCGGCTGGCCGATGATGAGCACGTCCGGATCGCGTTCCATCTCACGCGCCAGCACGATCTTCTGCTGGTTGCCGCCGGAGAAGTTCGCGGTCTTCAGCCGCGCATTCGGCGGGCGAATGTCGTATTTCTGGATGTTGGCTTCCGCGTCGGCGCGGATGGCGTCAATGTCGAGCACGAAGCCTTTGCGGTATTTAGGGTCGTCATGATAGCCGAGGATGGCGTTCTCGCTTTCCTCGAATTTCAGCACCAGCCCGACGTGGTGACGGTCTTCCGGGACATGGGCGAGCCCGCGCCATCGCAGCTCGGCCGGGTCGGCATGGCCGGTGACGTCGATTGCCTCGCCACCCAGATGCACTTTGCCGGAAACCGCACGGCGGATGCCCGATATCGCCTCCAGCAGCTCCGACTGGCCGTTGCCGGCGACGCCCGCAATTCCGACGATCTCGCCGGCGTGCAGGTCGAAGGAGACATCGTCGACCATGGTCACGCCGCGGCTGTCTCGCACGGTCAGGTTTTTCACCGAAAGCTTGACCTCGCCCGGGTGCGCCTCGCCTTTTTCGACGCGCAGCAGTACCCGGCGGCCGACCATCAGCTCCGCCAGTTCCTCCACCGAGGTCTTTGCGGTCTCGCGCGTCGCCACCATCTCGCCGCGGCGCATGACGGACACTTCGTCGGTGATCGCCATGATCTCGCGCAGCTTGTGGGTGATGAGGATGATCGTTTTTCCCTGGGCCTTCAGCTGCTCGAGGATGCGGAAAAGATGGTCCGCCTCGGCCGGCGTCAGGACGCCCGTCGGTTCGTCGAGGATCAGGATATCGGCCCTGCGGTAGAGGGCTTTCAGAATTTCCACGCGCTGCTGCAATCCGACCGGCAGCTCCTCGATCACCGCGTCCGGGTTGACGTCGAGCGCGTATTCTTTCTCGAGCCGCTTCAACTCGGCCCGCGCCCTGGAAATGCCGGCGTTCAGGATCCAGCTCTCCTCGGCGCCCAGCATGACGTTTTCCAGCACGGTGAAGTTTTCCACCAGCATGAAGTGCTGGTGGACCATGCCGATGCCGGCCGTGATCGCCGTGTTCGGGTCGCGGATGTCGATGGCGCGACCGTCGACCAGGATCTCGCCGCGGTCGGCCTGGTAGAAGCCGTAGAGGATGGACATCAGCGTCGATTTGCCGGCGCCGTTCTCGCCGATGATGCCGTGGATGGTCCCCTTGCGCACCTTCAGGTTGATGTCCTTGTTGGCGTGGACGAGGCCGAAGCTCTTGTCTATGCCCTTCAGTTCGATTGCCAATTCGTCCATGACGATCCGTTGTCTTTTTGGAGGTGGAACCCGTCCGTCCGCCTGGCGCGGATTATTCGCGCCAGTCTTGTTGCTTCCGTTGCTGATGTCCAGCACCATTGCCGCAGCCGCCGTGATTGGTTAGACCGCGGCAACGAAGCGGAAGGCGGCTCTTAAAGCGGGCCGAGCGAACCATGACCAGTCCCGTGAGCCTCGACGAAGACAGCGTTGGCCGCATTGCCGCGCTCGAGGAGCATGTCGCCCACCAGGGCCGAACGATCGAGGAACTGTCCGACCAGTTGGCCGAGCAATGGAAGCTCGTTGAGCAGATGCGCGCCAAGCTGGACCAACTCGCGGAGCGTTTCCTCGTCGTCGAGGAGAATTCGCTCGAAGCGCCTGCCATCACGCGCCCGCCCCATTACTGAGCCGCTCGCCGGCGGCCGCGCCCGCAGTGCCGCCATGAGGGACACGGAAAGCCCGCCGGTCCGCTGGGAACCGGCGGGCTTTCATTCCGTTTTCTGTCAATAGGGGCAGGATTCGTCCGACATGTAATCGTGGACGGTGACCGTGCCGGCGATGATGTCGGCCTTCGCCTTGTCGACGGCGGCCTGCATCTCCGGGGTGATGAGGGACTTGTTGTTGTCGTCGATCGCGACGCCGACGCCCTCTTCCTTCAGACCGAGCACGTTGATGCCGGGGGTGAAGCTGCCGTCGTTCGCCGATTTGAAGGCGTCGTAGACGGCGACGTCGACGCGCTTCAGCATCGAGGTCAGCACCTTGCCGGGATGCAGCATGTTCTGGTTGGAATCGACGCCGATGCCGAGCTTGCCCGCATCCGCGGCTGCCTGCAGGATGCCCACGCCCGTGCCGCCTGCGGCATGGTAGACGACGTCCGAGCCCTGGTCGAACTGCGACTTGGCGATCTCGCCACCCTTGACCGGGTCGTTCCAGGCGTCAGGCGTGGTGCCGGTATAGGCTTCCAGAACGTTGACGTCGGAGCCGGTCGACTTCGCGCCGCCGATATAGCCGCAAGCGAACTTGTGGATCAGCGGGATGTCCATGCCGCCGACGAAGGAGACGGTCTTGGACTTCGACGCCATGGCGGCCATGATGCCGGCGAGCCAGGAGCCTTCCTCTTCCTTGAAGACGATGGAGCGAACGTTCGGCTTGTCGACGACCATGTCGATGATGGCGAACTTGGTGTCCGGGTATTCGGCCGCGACCTTTTCCAGCGTGGCGGACCAGGCGAAGCCGGCCATCACGATCGGGTTGTTGCCGTCGCCGGCGAAGCGGCGCAAGGCCTGTTCGCGCTGGGCGTCGTTGGCGATCTCGAAATCGCGATATTCGATGCCGGTCTCGGCCTTGAATTTCTCGGCGCCGTTGAAGGCTGCTTCGTTGAAGGATTTGTCGAATTTTCCGCCGAGATCGTAGATGATCGCCGGCTTGATGTCGGCCGCAAGCGCCGTCGCCGACATGGCCGCCGTGGCAAGGAAAGTGATCAAGGTTTTTTTCATCGTGCAGCCCTGTTGCTATTGATTTTTTTGGGTCCTCCCGCACGTCCCATAAAGTGACTGTCTGCGGAGTGCCAACCCTGTTCCCTAGGATCAGACGCGGCGATCCTTGCACGCCGGCAGCAAAATTTCACGACAATTTTTTCAACTGGTAAAAAATCGTTGCGGGCCCGTCGGGGCCCGCAATCCGCATGTCGACGGAGGCGTCGTGTTCGGTCAGCCGATGGCGCAGGAGACGCCGGTGCCGCGCAATCCGCAGTAGCCGCCGGGATTCTTGGCGAGATACTGCTGGTGGTAGGGCTCCGCGAAATAGAATGCGCCGGCCGGCGCGATTTCCGTGGTGATCCTGCTTCCATGCCCGGCCGCGTCGAGCGCCGCCTGGTACTGGTCGCGCACCTTGATCGCGGTATGCAGCTGGTCGTCGTCGGTGGTGTAGATCGCCGACCGATAGGTCGTGCCGATGTCGTTGCCCTGCCGCATGCCCTGCGTGGGATCGTGCTGCTCGAAGAAGACTTTCAGAAGCGTCTCCAGGGAGACGATCTTGGGGTCGTAGACGACACGGACGACTTCCGTATGGCCGGTCAGCCCGGTGGTCGTCTCCTGGTAGGTCGGGTTCGGGGTGAAGCCGCCGGAATATCCGACCGTCGTGACGTAGACGCCGGGGATCTGCCAGTAGAGCCGCTCGGCGCCCCAGAAGCAGCCGAGACCCAGCAGGATGCTGCGGGTATTGTCGGGATAAGGCTCCTTCAACGGATGGCCATTGACGAAGTGCGTCTCCGCCGTCGGGATTGGATCCGGCCGGCCGGGCAGGGCGCCGTCAGACGTCGGCATTGTCGTCTTCTTGTTGAACATGTCGATCAGGAACACGCGAGATACTCCTTTCAGACCCGGAAGGCCGGGCATTTTCATCGGTGCGAACGGGCACGGGGCCGGTGGCCTCGCCTCGGGCCGGTTTCTCGTTCAGGCGGTGAAGCGGCCGGCGAACCGTCGGCGCTTGTAGCCGATCATCCACAGGAGCAGCGCCACGACCAGCAGCACGATTGCCGCCGGCTGCGACAGCACCCACAGCGCCGCCGGGTCCCAGAGCGCCGGGTGCACCCGGTTCATCAGCGTGTCGGCGACGAACGCGATCGATTCGGGGCTGGCGGCACTCCATGCGACCGCGAGCGGCGTCAGGATGGGCGCAGACGCGGCCACCGACTGGATCGCATCCAGCGTCGCGGCCATGATCGCGAGCACCAGCATGCCGAGGCTGAGCATCCTGAAGACGAAGCGTATCATCGTGGTTGTCACTCCGGGAGAGGCGGGGGAGAGGCCGGCCGGTTCCATGCTTCTGCACATAGATAAGGGGCGCTGTGTCCCGTTGCAATCGGCTGAACTTTCGCTTCTGAAGGTGCGCGTCAAATTTCTGTCAGAAAGCGGTTGATCCCGGCGCCATCATCGGTATATATCGCGCCGTCCCGCCAACTGGAAACAGCTTTGCGGCCCGCGCCGGATTGACCACCGGCCGTCAGCGGATGGACAGGTGGCCGAGTGGTTGAAGGCGCACGCCTGGAACGCGTGTATAGGGGAAACTCTATCGAGGGTTCGAATCCCTCTCTGTCCGCCATCCTTCCCCAAGATCATCGTGATGGCTTCAGCAGGCGCGTGCCTCCTGCGAGCAAAACGGTGCCCAATTGCTAACGCTGCTTGGTGATGACCCGCCAGCCGAGCAGGGTGAAGACGATCGTCATCACCGGGTTGAGCAAGTTGAAGAAGCAGAAGCCGGCGTAGGATATCGTGCCGACGCCGAGGGCTGCTGCCATGTACGCGCCGCAGCTGTTCCAGGGGATGAGCGGGGAGGTGACGGTGGCCGTGTCGCCGATCACGCGTGAGAGCATTACCGGTGCCATGCCGCGCTCGGCGAAGGCTGCCCGGAAGATCCGGCCCGGCAGCGCGATCGAGATGTACTGGTCGGACGTGATGACGTTGGAGATCACCGCCGTGCCGGCGACGGTCGAGACGAGGCCGGATCTGGTGGTGGTGCGTGCGACGAGCGGATCGATCAGACGGCCAAGCAGACCCGCATGCTCGACCACCGCACCGAAGGCAAGAGCGGTGATGATGAGCCAGACGGTGTTCATCATGCTCGCCATGCCGCCGCGACTCAGGATGACGTCGATCGCCTTGTCGCCCGTCGTGATCGTATAGCCGTTGGCAAGCGCCGCCCACGTTCCCTTCAGTAGTGCCAGCCCTGTCGGGAGGTCGGGAATGTTGGCGAAAGCGATCACGCGCCCGGGATCCTGGATGCAAGCCAGCAGCGCGCCGGCCAGTGCACCGGAGAAGATCGCGACGACCGGCGAGATGCGTGCGATGGACAGCCCGAACACCAGCGCCAGCGGCGGGAAAGACCAGAGCGAGACCTTGATCTTCGCCTCGATCGCTTGCAGCACGGCTGTGGCATCGAATTCGCCTGGCCTGCCGAGCATGGCGAACAGCACGAGCGCCAGCACGAGAGCCGGTATCGAGGTCCAGAGCGATTCGCGGATATGCGCATAGATGTCCGACCCTGCGGTCGCCGCTGCCAGGTTCACCGTGTCGGACAAGGGAGACGCCTTGTCGCCGAAATAGGCGCCGGAGATGATCGCGCCCGCGGTGATCGCCGGGGAAAGGCCCATATGGGTGGCAATGCCCATCAATCCGATGCCGATCGTACCCGCGACGGTCCAGGAACTGCCGATGCCGAAGGCGACCACGGCGCAGACGAGCGCCGTGGTGGCGTAGAAATAGTTCGGGCTGAGAAGCTTCAAGCCGTAGTAGACCATGGACATGATCGTGCCGCTGAGTGCCCAGGTGCCGATCAGCGAGCCGACCGACAGCAGGATCATGATGGCCGGCAGGCCGGTCGCGATCCCCTGCACGACGGCCTCGCGAATGCCCGACCAGGCCATGCCGTTCTTGTAGGCGATGCCGGCGGCGACGAGGCCACAGAAGACGAGCGCGATCTGGTTGGGCCCCGAGGACGCGGTATCGCCGAAGAGCAGATAGGACAACGCCAAAAGCACGATCAGCGTGACGCAGGGCGTAAGCGCGTCCAGCAAAGACGGTGGACGCAGGCCTGCCGCGCCCGAAGCTACGTTCCCGCCATCGTCAGCCATGATCCACCCGTTCAGGTCAAAGGGGTTTCAGTGCCATGTCATGCCAGAAAATGAGGAACTGACGATCGTGCCGCGCTCGCCGCGCACGATGGCCTCGATATCGGCGAGCGCACCGATCGCCGCCACCTTGCCGGTGCTGCGGGCGAAGTGGCAGGCCGCCTCCACCTTCGGCCCCATCGACCCTGCCGGGAACGGGTAGCTGCTGATCGTCTCCGGATTGGCCCGGTGGATCGCCTTCTGCTCGGGTTTTCCCCAATCGGTAAAGACGGCTTGCGCGTCGGTCGCCATGATGAACAGGTCGGCTTCGAGCTCGCGTGCGAGCAGTTCCGAGCAGAAGTCCTTGTCGATCACCGCCTCGACGCCGGTCAGCAAACGCTCCTTGCCCGGCTTGTACATGGTGGGGATGCCGCCCCCGCCGGCGCAGATGACGATCGTGCCTTTTTCAAGCAACCATTTCACCGGCCGGATTTCGAAGATGCGCTTGGGCATCGGCGAGGGCACGACGCGGCGCCACTTTTCGCCATCCTGCTTGAAGACCCAGTCCTTTTCGGCCGCCAGCCGATCCGCATCGGCCTTCTCGTAGACCGGTCCCACGAATTTTGTGGGGTTCTTGAAGCCGGGATCGTCGCCATCGACCTCCACCATCGTCAAAAGCGTTGCAAACGGCACCTCGAAGGGCAGGATGTTGCCGAGCTCCTGTTCCAGCATGTATCCGATCATGCCCTCCGTCTCGGCGCCGAGCACATCCAGCGGATAGGCCTCCTCCGGCCGGTAGGCGGCCCCCTGCAGCGCGAGCAGCCCCACCTGCGGCCCGTTGCCGTGGGTGATGACGACCTGGTGCTCCCTGGTGACCGGCGCGATGGCTTCGGCGGCAACACGGATGTTGCGACGTTGGACTTCCGCAGTCATCGGCTCGCCGCGCTTGAGGAGCGCATTTCCGCCCAATGCGATCACGATGCGCATGGTCAGTCTCCAAGGGTTGCCACGAGAAGGGCCTTGATCGTGTGCAGGCGGTTTTCAGCCTGCTCGAAGGCGATATTGGCTTCGGATTCGAACACCTCGTTGGTGACTTCCAGCCCGTCGGAGATGCCGTAATCGTCGGCGATCTGCTTGCCGACCACCGTATCCGTGTCGTGGAAGGCGGGCAGGCAGTGCATGAACTTGACCTGGGCATTCCCGCTGGCCTTCATCAGCGCCGTGTTGACCTGATAGGGCATCAGGAGCTTGATGCGCTCCTTCCAGACGTCCTTCGGCTCGCCCATGGATACCCACACGTCGGTGTGGATGAAGTCGACGCCCTTGACTGCGGCCTTGGGATCGTCGGTGATCGTCAGCCGGGCGCCGGATCTATCCGCCAGTTCCTCGGCGATCTTGCGATAGTCGTCGGACGGCCAGAGCGATTTCGGTCCGCAGATGCGCACGTCCATGCCCATCAGGCAGCCGACGATCAAAAGCGAATGGCCCATGTTGGAGCGCGTGTCGCCGACATAGGCATATTTGATGTCGGCGATCGGCTTGTCGCTGTGCTCGCGCATGGTCATGACGTCGGCGAGCATCTGGGTGGGGTGATACTCGTCGGTCAGGCCGTTATAGACCGGGACGCCGGCATATTGCGCCAGCGTCTCCACACCCTTCTGCGCGGAACCGCGATACTCGATCGCGTCATACATGCGCCCGAGAACGCGTGCGGTGTCCTTGAAGGATTCCTTGTGGCCGATCTGCGAGCCGGCGGGGTCGAGATAGGTGACGTTCGCCCCCTGGTCCGAGCAGGCCACCTCGAAGGCGCAGCGCGTGCGCGTCGAGGTCTTCTCGAAGATCAGGCAGATTTCCTTGCCCTTGAGATGCTGCTGCTCCGTGCGGGCATATTTGGCCCGTTTCAGGTCGCGAGCGAGATCGAGCAGGAAGCGGAACTCGCGCGGCGTATAATCCTGCACCGTCAGAAGCGAGCGATTGCGGAGGTTGAGGCTCATGATGCGGCTCCAGCACTGTTGAAGGGTTGGTATCGGTTCGACAGCCGTCAGACCGGGTCGCGCCAGACAGGGCACGTCATGCAATGGCCGCCACCGCGGCCGCGGCCGAGTTCGGCCCCGCGGATCGTGATGACTTCGACGCCGGCCTTGCGAAGCAGCGTGTTCGTGTAGGTATTGCGGTCGTAGGCGATGACGACGCCGGGTTCGAGCGCGACGACGTTGTTGCCGTCGTCCCACTGTTCACGCTCGGCCTCATAGGCGTTGCCACCGGTCGCGACGGTCCGCAGCTTCTTCAATCCGAGCGCGTCGGCGACGACATCCAGCATCGGCTTCGTCTCCGGATGCACCTCGAAGGTGCCGTCGTCGCCGCGCGGATAGACGCTGTAGCAGCGGATCTGGTCGACGACATCGGCAAAGAGGGTCACCAGATCCCGGTCGCAGAAGCTGAACACGGTATCGAGGTGCATGGCCGCGCGGCTCTTCGGCATCAGGCAGGCGATGACCCGGGTTGCAGCCTTTGCCTTGAACAGCGCCTGCGCCACCTGGCCGACGGCCTGGTAGGTCGTGCGCTCGCCCATGCCGATCAGCACGGCGCCGTTTCCGATCGGCATGACGTCGCCGCCCTCCATCGTCGCGTTGGCGAAGGGTTCATCGGAATCGCCCCACCAGATCTGGAAGTCGCCATCCCTGAACGACGGATGGAACTTGTAGACCGCCCGCTGCAGCAGCGTCTCGGCTCGGCGGGCCGGCCAGAACATCGGATTGACCGTCACTCCGCCATAGATCCAGCACGACGGATCACGCTGGAACAGGGTGTTGGGGATCGGAGGGATGACGAACTCCGGCGCTCCGAGCGCCTCCAGCATCAGATCCTTGCCGCGTATGTCGGGCAGATCGGAGACGGCGATCCCGCCGATCAGGAAGGCTGCCAGTTCCTTCGCCGGCATCTCGTCCAGCCACGGACGCATCGCTTCCGAAACCTGCGTCCCGAGCACATTGGGAATGATGCGGCGGTCTAGGACGAAATCCCTGGCCTCCTTGTCCGGCAGCGTCTCCGCGAGGAGGTCGTGCAGTTCGAGCACTTCCACGCCGCGTTCCTGCATTTTCAGGACGAAATCGTAATGGTCCTTCTGGGCCTCGTGCACCCAGATGACATCGTCGAACAAAAGGTCGTGGCAGTTGCCGGGGGTGAGCCTCTGGTGGGCAAGCGATGGCCGGCAGACCATCACCGTTCTCAGCTTTCCGACTTCCGAATGGACACCGAAATTGCGCATCTGGTCCCTCCAACGAGCAAACTGTCACAATTGGCAATGCGGACCGCGACTAGAGGGGGCTGATTGCTCCCGTCCACATCAGGTAGACGGCGAGCAGGGCCAGCAGACCAATCCCGATCGCAATGAGAAGTTCGGCGCCGACGAATGTCGGCTCGCCATGCTCCCTGCGCGCGCGGGCATAGACGAAGATGCCGGGAACGAAGAGCACAGCGCACATGAGCAGGTAGGTGAGGCCGGCGGCGTAGACGAGCCAGATGCCGTAAAGCGTGGCGATCAACCCGACGATCATGCCGCGCCGTCGCGCCTTGGCATCCGTTCCATAGGTTTCGCCGGTCAGCGCAAGCTTGAGGGCGTAGCCGCCGGAAAACACGTAGGGCGGCAGGATCGCCACGGACGCTATGAAATAGAAGAACTGGTAGGCGCTCTTGGAGAAGAAGCTGAGGATGAGAAACACCTGGATCATCAGATTGGTGGCCCACAGCGCGTTCACAGGCGATCCGTTGGCATTCTCCACCGCGAACCATTTCGGAAAGGTCCCGTCACGCCCGCAGGTATAGGGAATTTCCGCGCACAGGAGCGTCCAGGACAGGAAGGCTCCGCCGACGGAGATCATCAGCCCTAGATTGACCAGCGACGCGCCCCACCGCCCGACGAGCGGCTCCAGTACGCCGGCCATGGAGGGCACTTTCAGGCCTGCCAGTTCGGGTTGCGATAGGATGCCGGTCGACAGGATGGAGACGAGGATGTAGATGCCGAGGGCGCCGAGGAAGCCGATGACTGTCGCCCGTCCGACGTCGGATCGGCGCGCGGCGCGGGCCGAGTAGACGCTGGCGCCCTCTATACCGATGAATACCCACAGCGTCACGAGCATCGTGCTCTTCACCTGATCCATGACGCTGCCGAGGCTGGCGGCTCCGCCTTCCGTCCCGCGGCCCCACAAGTCGAAAGTGAATTTGTCCCAGTTGAAGGCAATGATCGCGATCAGCACAAAGAGCATCAGCGGGACGAGTTTGGCGATTGTCGTGACGATGTTGACGAAGGCGGCCTGCTTGATGCCATTCAGCACAAGTGCATGGATCAGCCAAAGGCAGAGCGAGGCGCCGACGATGGATATCAGGTTGTTGCCATCGCCGAAGGCCGGAAAGAAGAAAGAGAGCGCAGAGAAGATCGCGACCGCGTAGGCCACGTTGCCGAGAAAGGCGCTCAGCCAATATCCCCAGGCGCTGTTGAAGCCGATATACGGACCGAAGCCCGCCTTGGCGTAAGCATAGGGCCCGGCGTTCAGGTCCGGCTTGCGGTTCGCCAGGGACTGGTAGACCAGCGCCAATGTCAACATGCCGATGCCGGTGATGACCCAGCCGATAACAATGGCCCCGGGCGCCGCACCGCGCGACATGTCCGATGGCAAGTTGAAGACGCCGCCGCCGATCATCGATCCGACGACCAGGGCGGTTAACGGCAGCAAGGTCAGCTTGTCCGACGGCTTTTCAGTGGCAATGACCTGATCATGAGTGATAGCCATGATCCCCCCACAACGCCTGGGCGCTACTCGAACCTCGGTATGTGGGAGCACTGTAGCAGACGCGGTGCCTCGGCCTGCGTATCTGAGCGTATCTTACCGGGAGCATACTTGCGTGGGGAGGAACGCAAGCCGTCATGATTGTGTGGCGGCCGGAAACGCGTTAAACGTGCACGCCGCGCACCGCGGCGGCCGGCTATCCGGCGCACATACGGCTTGAACGCTTCATGGTTGCGTGACGTCGCATTCTGGCTTTGGTGAAGGAATCGGCACGGCGCACCTTCGCTCACGTCGTGTGCATGGTCATGCCATGCGAGAACAGCCGCGTGGGGCTGGCGTGGCAGGTGCCGCCAAGCGTCCTTTGCCGCCTCCGACGTAGAAGTCGGTCCGACGGCTCGAATGTGAACTGAGGCGATGCTTGCCGGGCGCGCTTGCTATCGGATGTCTCACGGGCACCATGATTCGCGCTGGCCGGTCCACGGCCGGGCATAGCCACGGGCCACAAGCGCATCGCCAATCGATTTTCCGTCGCGAACGACGATGCGCAGCTTGCGGCCGTACTGGTCCTCGTCGATCGGCTTCCATGCCGCAAGTTCGAAATCACCGGCGTTGAGCAGCAGGCGCAGCGCTTCCTTCGCGTCGCCGCCCAGATTGCGCTCGCGGTCGCATTTGGCTTCCTTCGTCGCCGGAACATAGATGTCCGCCAGCCGGATCTTCACGCCGTGATAGACGAAATTGCCCCCGTCGATGATGCAGTTGTCCTGCTTTATCCCGCAATAGAAAAAGGCCGTTCCGCCCGCGGTCTGGCTGGGCTGCACGGGAATCGGCTGCGGCGGCAAAAGCGGCCTCGTGTCCGGGGTCGGTGCCGGTGGCATCGTGGCTGCAGGCGTCGGCGGGCGCTTCTCGGCCGGTTCGGCGAGCCTTTCGGGCGCGCGTCGCGGCGGTTCTGCCGGCTTCGGCCGCGCGGCCGGCTGCTCGGAGACGCGAACCGTATTGCCTGGCCGAAGCAGGCTCGTCAGGCTGTCCATATTCTCGCGCGCGACGATCGCGGCGACGATTGCAACACCCAGCGCATACCAGGGCCACATGCGCTGGCGCGCGGACGACGGTTTGCGGGTTCCGGACGAGCGGCGTTTTCGCGGTTTTTTGGAGGGCATGTTCTATTCCGGAATCGCTGGCTGATCTGCTGCCGTAAGTACGCCCGCTTCGTCTCCGATGTCAAAGCGGCGCGCGCCGCCACAGGCTTCCGAAGCCGCCGCATGTCAGGCGTATACTTTTCGTTACTTTCCCCGTTCAAACTTTTTTGTTCATCTGGCGTTCAGAAAAGGCCGGTGCGGAGGCCCGCATTGGGATAGTCTGAGTGCCGAAAGGAGGGCCGCCATGATTCGCACCACCCTGTCCGTGACGGTTTTCGTCACGTTCGTCGCCGTCATGTTCGGACTGGCTTTGGTTCCCGAAATGGTAGACCACCACGCCATGTCCAGCCAGGCCGATCAGGTCGCCGTCGTCGAGTAATACAGCAAGGTCCGGGGACGAAACCGTCCTTATATGATTGAAAGGCAGCGGCTTTGCGCGCGCTGCGGGCTATCGAACGATCTAGCTGCTCGATAATTCGAGCTAGATTGTGCAATTCCACTTGGCGCAAACATTGATTGCACCTAAGCTTTTCTTTGTGGCGCCGGCGCCACCTCAGAAAATGCCCCAACCTGTGCCTCCCGGCGCCCCGCACAGCGCCGGGTTCTTCTTGTCTGGTGGCTGTTTCATTTCAACGATGCGAACTCTGGCACATTTCGCGGTTGCAGGAACTTCCACCGTTTCCGGTCGTTGTTAGGCATGAGCGGCAAGAGGGCTTGCCGCCAAACGGACCGAAGGTTGGCAACCCGCAATTCGGTTTGATTTGCGCAGCAGCACTTACCTTGCGGTTGGTTTAAACATCGAAAGGGAGATCACCCATGGCAGAGTTGGATGCCCAGACGCAGCTTCAGAGCCTTCGCGAGGAGATCGACAGGCTGCGAAAGGAGATGTCCGCCCAGGCGAGCGAAGTGGTCGATGAGGCGCGCGACAGGGCCGGCAGGGCGGGCAAGTCCGTGCGTGCCGCCGCACGTCAGGGCGCCGGATATGTGCGCTCCGAGGGGGCGGCTGTGGCAGGCGCTGCCCGGGAACACCCTGCGGCGGTCTCCACGCTCGTTCTTGTCGCCGGCCTTGCCGGCGTCGCCCTCGGATACCTCCTGGCGTCGGCCAGCGAACAGCCGTCGCGCAGCAGCCGCTACTGGCGCTGAGGCAGCTGACTGCTCGTTGCGACGAAGAATAGTCTTCCGGCTCTGCCGGCCGCAGTTTGCGGCCGGCACGCATCAGCGTCGGCGCAAGCCGAACAGATATCCGACGAGTGCGGCGCCAAAGAGCGCCCCGAGCGGATTGGCGGCAACCGCGACGCGCACCTCCTCCCGCACCGAATTGACGCGCGAAACGGCATATTGCCCGGTGTTCTCGGCAATCACGCCTAGGGTTTCGCGCAGCTGCGCCACCTCGCCCTTCAGGATTTCCAGCTGTTCTGTAATTGCCGCCTTCGCGGCCTCCGCATCGGCGTCGGCAGCGTATGCGCCGACAGTATCCTCGACGGATTTGTCCGACTTCTTGGAAGACCCCACAACGCCGAGCGGCGCGCGCCGGCCTGGCTGCTTTTCATCTGCCATTGCAATTCTCCTGGGTGCAGTTCCTTGTCTTGAATGAACTAGAGATACCTGTGTCGGGTTCCCCAAAAAGGCAAATCATTCCGCACGGCGTCTCGTCCGCGGATCGGCGTCTGTTATTAACCCTTTATTAACCAAATCCGCCGATGCTGGGGCAATCAGATCGGCACCGCCTTCTGTCACACGGCTGTAACCGTGAACTCTTAGAAGGGGTGCCATAGACGCCCGGCACGGTGCGTCGCAAAGTTTCGGTTCGTTCTCGCTGACCACGGATGTACTGGCAGCAGACGGATCGCTTCCCGCCACAGGCGGGGATGAGGAAGCGGGGCAAGTCCCCGCTTTTTTCATTTCGCGCGGCAGTGGACCGCGCCATCCGCTTCCGCTACCCATTGCAGATGATAGTGCCGCGCATTCGTTTGCGGCCCCGCTCCATATTCTCCCGTCGCTCGCACCCGCTCCAATGACCGATACCGTAACGAACGTCATTCCCCTTTTCGCGCTCATTCTGCTCGGCTGGGTGCTCGTCAAGACGGGCTATCTGAAGCCCGCCGTCGGCGATGCGCTCGGCGAGTTTGTCTTTCGGGTTGCGGTCCCGGTACTGCTGTTCAGGACGATTGCGGAGGCGACGTTCGAGGGCGGCTCGCCCTGGCGCATCTGGGTGGCATACTTCGGCGGGGTCGCCGTGACCTGGGCGATCGCCCACCTGGTGGCGACGCTCTTCTTTCGGCGCGATCGTCGCTACGGTGTTCTGGCAGGCGTGTCGTCGGCCTTTGCCAACACCGTCTTCATCGGGCTGCCGCTGGTGTCTCGTATCGTGGGCGACGACGGCCTGGTGGCGATCTCCGTTCTGCTGTCGGTGCACCTGCCGGTGATGATGGTTGCCGGCTCGGTGCTGATGGAACTGGCGGAGCGCAAGGAGGGCACACGTCCGGCGCAGAGTGCCACCAGCCTCGTGCTCGGGCTCAGCCGCAGCCTGGTGCGCAACCCGCTGGTGATCGGCCTCGTTTGCGGCGCGTTGTTTCATCTCTTTGGCGTCCCACTGCAAGGGCCGGCCAAGATCGTCGTCGATCAGCTTGCCTCGGTCGCGGCGCCGGCAGCGCTTGTATCGATCGGTATGGCGCTGGTGAAGTACGGCCTTCGCGGCAACGTGGCGCCGGCCATGGTGATGTCGGCCTTCAAGCTCTTCCTGCTGCCCGCCTGCGTCTTCCTTGCCTGCCGCCTCGTCGGTCTGGATCAGAACTGGACGACCGCCATCGTGCTGACGTCGGCCGTTCCGACGGGCGTCAACGCCTGGCTGCTGGCCAATCACTTCAATGTCGGGCACGCGCTGGCGTCGTCGACGATCACGATGTCGACCATGGCGGGCGTCGTCAGCGTCTCGTTCTGGGCGTGGCTTCTCGGGGCGTGATCCGGCCGCGGCAATGCTTTCTCCGCGCGGCGCGCAGGGCGCGCACGGCTGACCGGGTGGCTTTGCCGCTCCAGCAAGCGCGGATATCCGCTGCCCTCGGCAGAGGCCTGAAACGAAAAACCCGGCCATTGGCCGGGTTTCGAAATCGAGTGTCAGGCAGGATCACTGCGCGGCGGGTGCAGGCTCCGCTGCGGGGGTCGCGCCTTCGGCCGGGGTCGCGCCTTCGGCGGCCGGTGCAGCGGCAGCGCCTTCGGCAGAAGGGCTCGGCAGCGGGGCCGGATTGTCGGAAAGCGTACGCAGGTAGGCGATCAGGTTGGCGCGCTCGTCGTCCTTCTTCAGGCCGGCGAAGCCCATCGCGGTTCCGGCGATGTACTTCTTCGGTGCCGCCAGGAAGTGGTTGAGGTGGTCGAAGTCCCAGACCTGCTTGCCGCCCTCGGCAAACGTCTTCATGGCCGCCGAGTAGCTGAAGCCTTCATGCGCGGCGATCGGGCGGTTCACGATGTCCCAGAGATCGGGGCCGACCTTGTTCGGTCCGCCCTTCTCTCCGCTATGACAGGCCTGACACTTCTTGAAGGCCGTTTCGCCGGCCGAGGCGTCGGCCGATGCGAGCAGGGTTGCGATCGGCGTCGCTGCGGCCTCGGCTCCACCCTCCGCGCCGCCCTCGGTAGTCCCTTCCGTTGCGACGATCGTGAACCCTTCCTTCTCGGGGGCAGCCGAATGGAAAATGCCCTCCGAGGCGATCGACACCGACATCAGCACGAAAATAGTGCCAAGCAGGGCGCCCACGCCCATGTTGATATAAGGGTTCATCCTCAGCTCCCACGAAGCGGCACTATTATGCCGATAGTCTTGAATTTGCGCGGAACCTATGTCTTTTGCTGCTTCGTTGCAACAGTCATTGTGCGCCCGGCACTGAGACGTTTTGACACTTTTTGCGCGATATCTGAAGGGCTACGCATGAATTCTTCGAGTTTCGACGAGACGCTTGTCCTGATCCCGGCCCGCATGGCCTCCACCCGCCTTCCGGGCAAGCCGCTGGCCGACATTTGCGGAGCGCCGATGATCGTGCAGGTGGCAAGGCGCGCCGCCGAATCCGGTACCGGCCGCGTGGTGGTCGCAGTCGACCACCAGGAGACCTTCGACGCGGTGGCGGCGGCAGGCTTCGAAGTGGTCATGACCAAGGTCGAGCACCAGTCCGGCTCCGACCGGATCCACGAAGCGCTGCTGAAGTGCGACCCGGACGGTCGGGCCAAGGTGATCATAAACGTGCAGGGTGACCTTCCGACCATCGATCCGGCGACGATCCGCGCCGCGCTGAACCCGCTTTCCGATCCGGCGACGGACGTTGCGACGCTGACGACCGAGATCACCGATGCGGAGGAAAAGACGAACCCGAACGTGGTCAAGGTCGTAGGCTCGCCTATCGGCCAGAACCGGTTGCGCGCGCTTTACTTCACCCGCGCCACCGCCCCGCACGGCAATGGGCCGCTCTACCATCATATCGGCCTCTATGCCTATCGGCGCAAGGCGCTGGAGATGTTCGTCTCGCTGCCGCCTTCGACCCTCGAAAAGCGCGAGTCCCTCGAGCAGTTGCGTGCGCTCGAGGCCGGCCTTCGCATCGACGCCGAGATCGTTGACACCGTTCCGCTCGGTGTCGATACTCCCGCCGATCTCGAAAAGGCCCGCAGGCTGCTTGCGGCCGCGCCCCTCTGATGGACCGTCCCATGATACAGAAGAACAACAAGATCGCCTTCCAGGGCGAGTTTGGCGCGAATTCCGACATGGCCTGCCGGGACATGTTTCCGCAGATGGAGCCGCTGCCCTGCCAGACCTTCGAGGAAGCCTTCCTCGCGGTCGAAAACGGCGATGCCGATCTCGCCATGATCCCCATCGAGAACACGCTCGCGGGGCGGGTCGCCGACATCCATCATCTCCTGCCGGAATCGCGGCTGCACATCGTCGGCGAGTATTTCATGCCGATCCGCTTCCAGCTGATGGTGCTGCCGGGCGTGACGAAGGATGAGGTCCGCACGGTGCACAGCCACATCCACGCGCTCGGCCAGTGCCGGCGGATCGTGCGCATGAACGGCTGGAAGCCGGTGATCGCAGGCGACACGGCGGGCGCGGCAAAGCTCGTTGCCGAAAAGGGGGACCGCAGCATGGCGGCGCTCGCGCCCCGACTGGCCGCCGATCTCTACGGTCTGGAGATCATCGCGGAGAACGTCGAGGATTCCGAAAGCAACGTCACCCGCTTCGTCGTGCTTGCGCGCGAGGCCGACGTTCCGGCGCGTACCAAGTCCGACGAGGTGATCGTCACGACCTTCGTCTTCAACGTGCGCAACATTCCTGCAGCACTCTACAAGGCGCTGGGCGGCTTTGCCACCAACGGCATCAACATGACGAAGCTGGAAAGCTACCAGATCGGCGGCAAGTTCTTTGCCACGCAGTTCTATGCCGATATCGAGGGGCATCCGGACGACGCCAACCTGCGGCGCGCGCTGGAGGAGCTGCGGTTCTTCTCGGAGAAGGTTCGCATCCTCGGCAGCTACCGCGCCCATCCGATGCGCCTCAGCATGTGAGGCGTGCCCGGCTCGTTCAATCGGGCCGTTTCGGGGCAGTTCAGGCGGGCCAGTCCAGCCAGTCGCGCATCAGCCGGTGCGCGATCGCGCCCTTCGGCGGTGAGGTGGTTGCGCCGGTCACGGGATCGGTGCTTGCGGTTCGCGCCAGCATAGCGGCTGTTTCCTCCCGCGAGAACCAGCGGCAATCCTCCAGTTCCTGCTCGTCACGATGAATGTCGAAGGATTTCGCTTCGCCGTAGCAGCCGATCATCAGCGAGTGCGGCATCGGCCAGGGCTGGGAGGCGTGGTAGCGCACGCGGCCGAGGCGGATGCCGGATTCCTCCAGCGTCTCACGCCGCACGGCATGCTCGATCGTCTCCCCCGGCTCGACGAAACCGGCGAGGCACGAATACATCCCCTCAGGAAAATGCGGCGAACGGCCGAGCAGGCAGCGATCACGCTCGAGATCGATCGCCAGCATGATGACGACCGGATCCGTGCGCGGGAAGGTCTGGTGCCCGCAGGCGTTGCATACCCGTCGATAGCCGCCGATCTCCATGCGGGTCGGTGAACCGCATTTGCCGCAGAAGCGGCTGTTGCCGTTCCAGGTCAGGAGCGCCGAGGCTTGCGCGAATTGTCCCAACAGGTCGTCGTCCAGCATCTGCTGGCGGTAGAGCGTACGGCCGTCGGAGGCCCTCAACGGCTCATGGAGCGTATCGGGGTCTGCACGGACCGGAACGGCCAGCCGCGGCTCACCGTTCTTCAGGTAGCCAAGCAGGATCGTCTCGTCGACGATCGGATCGAGCCCGGCCAGCTCGTACGGCGCAAAGAGCGGATCGATGATCTTCTCGTCGTGTTTGACGACAAGCTTTCCGCCGGCAAACGCAAATGCGTGCACGCCTTCGGTCTGGAGTGCGCGCGCTATGCAATCTTCCGCGCGGTACTCCGAGCGCCGGTCGAGGCTGTTCTCGGCAAAGGCGACCATGGTGCTGGGTTCGGCGTGCGGCAGGTGCAGGTCGAAGATCGTGGATTTCATGAGTTCAAATGTTCCAGCAGTGTCTTGGTGAACGTGACCTTCTTTTCGCCTGTCCAGCTTTCGGCGGCACCAAAGCCCCAGACCGGACCGGGCCAGTTCGGGTCGCCCTCGCTGCGGGCAATCACATGGACGTGGAGTTGGCGGACGATGTTGCCGAGCGCTCCGATATTGATCTTGGTGGCGCCGGTTGCCCGCTTCAGCGCATCCGCCACCAGGTTGATCTCGAAGGTCAGCATCGTCTGGTCGAGCGGGGTGAGGTCGAAGATCTCGCAGGCATCGGCGCGCTGGGGCACGAGAACGAGCCAGGGCCAGCGGGCATCCTTCATCAGGCGCAGCTCGCAAAGTCCGATCTGGGTCAGAAGCTCGCTGTCTCGAACAAGCCGCTCGTCCACCTCGAATGCGTTCAAATCCGTCGCTCCCGTCTTCGCGCTCCGCCCCACTGAGTCATGCCACGCCTTCGCCCCCGCACCAATAGTTTTTTGGCAGGCCGGCTTGCATTCTGGTCCAATATTGCCGATATGGAGGTCGGGAGGTTGGTGGTGGACGAGCCACTCGCCAACCGGGTCAGGTCCGGAAGGAAGCAGCCCTAACGAGCCCCGGCACGGGTCATCGTGCCAGCCTCCCACCCAACGTCCTGTCCTGTCGGGACGCTATTTTCAAGCGATGCGGCAGGGGCGATGAGCGACGACACTCCACTTCCGTCAGGTGAGAAACCCGCCGCATACCGGGTTCTGGCGCGCAAGTACCGTCCCAAGGATTTTACGGACCTGATGGTCGGCCAGGAGCCGATGGTCCGCACGTTGACCAACGCCTTCGAGACCGGCCGCATCGCGCAGGCCTACATGCTGACGGGCGTTCGCGGGGTCGGCAAGACGACGACCGCCCGCATCCTTGCCCGCGCGCTGAACTACAAGACCGCCGAGATCGACCGTCCCACCATCGACCTGAAGTTGCCGGGCGAGCATTGCCAGGCGATCATGGAAGGCCGGCATGTCGATGTGATCGAGATGGATGCCGCCTCGCACACCGGCATCGACGACATCCGCGAGATCATCGAGCAGGTGCGCTACCGCCCGGTCTCGGCGCGCTACAAGGTCTACATCATCGACGAAGTGCACATGCTCTCGACGCAGGCCTTCAACGGCCTGCTGAAGACGCTCGAGGAACCGCCGGAGCATGTGAAATTCATCTTCGCCACGACGGAAATCCGTAAGGTGCCGATTACGGTGCTGTCGCGCTGCCAGCGCTTCGACCTGCGCCGCATCGCCGCCACCGATCTCGTCGGACTTTTCTCCACCATCCTCGGAAAGGAAGGCGTGCAGGCCGAGTCCGATGCGCTCGCCATGATCGCGCGTGCCGCCGAAGGCTCCGCGCGTGACGGCCTGTCGCTGCTCGACCAGGCGATCGCCCATGGCGGCGGCGTCGTCGAGGCGGCTGCGGTGCGTTCGATGCTGGGCCTTGCCGACCGCGCCCGTATCGTCGATCTCTTCACGCATGTGATCCGTGGCGACGTCGCAGCCGCCCTTGCCGAGTTCTCCGCGCAGTACGAGGCCGGTGCCAGCCCGCCGGTCGTGCTCACGGACCTTGCCGATTTCACCCACCTTGTAACGCGGATGAAATATGTGCCCGACGCGGCAACCGATCAGTCGCTGAGCGAGATCGAGCGCGTGCGCGGCGCCGAGTTGGCGCAGACCGTTGCGATCACCGCCCTGTCGCGCATCTGGCAGATGCTGCTGAAGGGGATACCGGAGACGGAATCCTCGAGCCGTCCCGCTGGCGCGGCAGAAATGGTGCTGATCCGGCTGGCGCACGCCGCCCACCTTCCTTCGCCGGAAGATGCCGCGCGGCGCCTTGCCGAGCTGGCCAACGGCGGCGGCAACGGAAATGGCCAGCGCCCGTCGTCCGGGCCGGCCTATTCCGGCGCCGCGCCCGCGCCGACGTCCGTTTCCGCAGTCGCGCGCAGTCCCGAGCAGCCGAGCATGCGCTCCGGTGGCGGGGCGACGATGCTGCGGGCGGTGCCGGCCGGCGACCAGCAGCCGCAGGCGACGATCCAGCCCGCTCCGCAACCGGCGGAGGCAGCGCCCGCGCCGAAGGTGCCGGTCGCCTCGCTTGAGGATATTTCCGAGCTCTGCACGAAGAACCGCGACATCCGCCTTCGGGCGCTACTTCGCAATTTCGTCCGGCCGGTGAAGTTCGAGCCGGGACGCGCCGAGATCGGCCTTGCCGACGATGCGCCGAAGTCTCTGGTGGGCGATCTGCAGCGTCGCCTGGAGGAATGGACGGGCATCCGCTGGATGGTCATCGTTTCGCGCGAGGCCGGCGGCCTGACGCTTGCCGAAGCCGAAGCCAAGGCGCAAGAGGCGCGCGTCGCCGACGCGCGACAGGACCCGGACGTCGCAGCCATCCTGCAGCGTTTCCCGGGCGCCAAGATCACCGACGTGCGGATCAAGCCGCCGGAAGTCGAGAACGAGACGGTCGAGGTTGCCGCAGCGGCCGAGTCTGCCGAGGGCGACATCCTGCCCGGCGACGACATCGAATTTTGATGCATCTCACAGAGAAGAACGGAAGGAGCGACCGATGCGCGACATCATGGGCATGATGGGCAAGGTCAAGGAAATGCAGGCCAAGATGGAGAAGGTGCAGGAAGAAATCGCTGCGCTCTCCGTCGATGGCACGTCCGGCGGAGGTCTGGTCACCGTCACGCTGGACGGCAAGGGCAATCTGCACGGGCTGAAGATCGATCCCTCGCTGTTCAAGGAAGACGACGTCGAGATCCTCGAAGACCTGATCGTCGCCGCTCACAAGGACGCCAAGGACAAGGCCGAGGCGCTAGCTGCGGAAAAGACCAAGGCGCTGACCGCAGGCCTGCCGATCCCGCCGGGCTTCAAGCTGCCGTTCTGATCGCCACCGAAAGGCGGCTCGCGTTTCGCCAGTCACAGGCGCTGCTGCCGCGCAGGCGTGGCCGCGCTGATCGCTTCCGTTGATCAGCCGGTCAGCGCGGCGCGCAGCTTGTCGCTGATGGGCGTCGCCAGATAGCGCGCGCGATCGGCGTCGGACAGGTTCCTGCCGTAGGTGCGCAGCAGTTCCGGCATGGTGACGGCCGGGCCTTGGAACGGTGCATATGTTGTCTCGTCCCCGGCTTGGATGACGCCGTCACGCAGTACGCGGCAATAAAAGCCCGGTCGGGCTGCATCCATGAAGCGCCTGGCGAAACCGGGATCGCCCATGCGCACGGCGAGTGTCGCGCAGGGAACGCGCGTCGAAGTCACCTCCATGAGCGCGCTTTCTGTCTCGAACCGGTCGCCGACGCAGATGCTGCGACTGTCGATGGCCTCGATGACGACATTCTCGCCGAACGTGCCGGGGTGAATGGTGCGGCCGAGTTCGGCCGACCACCAGTCCAGGTCGATTGAACCGAGGCCGTAGATCGCCTGTTCCGGACCGCCGTGATGCCTGCGGTTGCAGATCGTATCCCCGATCAGCCCCTCCCGGTCGACCATGATCGGCGCGTCGGACGGCGCCTTGAAAATGCCGGACTTATAGCTCTTTCCCGGTACCGGGCGGGCGACGCCGGTGCATACGGCAAGGATCTTCATCGATTGTTCCCTGTGTGCGGCATGGATTCCGTTTCTTGAGGATATGGGATAGAAACCGGCCATGGCAAAACGAGTCACCGGACCCGAAATCGAAAAACTCATCCAGCTGCTGGCAAAGGTGCCGGGGCTCGGACCGCGTTCCGCGCGCCGCGCCGCGCTGCATCTGGTCAAGAAGAAGGATCAACTGCTCGGCCCGTTGGCAGACGCCATGGGCGAGGCGCATCGCAAGGTTCGGATCTGTTCCTGCTGCGGCAATGTCGACACCGTCGATCCCTGCACGGTCTGCACCGACGAGCGCCGCGACCGCTCGGTCATCATCGTCGTCGAGGACGTTTCCGACCTCTGGGCGCTTGAGCGCGCCGGCGCGATGAACGCCGCCTATCATGTGCTCGGTGGCACGCTGTCTCCGCTGGACGGCGTCGGCCCCGACGATCTCAATATCCGCGGTCTGATCAACCGGGTGTCGGAAGGCGGCGTGCGCGAGCTGATCATCGCCGTCAACGCCACCGTCGAGGGCCAGACCACCGCGCACTACATCACCGACCAGCTGCAGGGGCTGGACGTCAAGATCACCCGCCTTGCCCATGGCGTGCCTGTCGGCGGCGAGCTGGACTATCTCGACGAAGGTACGCTGACGGCAGCGCTCAGGGCGCGCACGACGATTTGACCGAAGGAGCGGCGATGCGAAGACGCGACCTCACCCGGCCTGCCGGCCATCTGTCTCATTCCGTGGCCGGTGCGCCGGAGGCGGAATCGTGGAAAAGGAAGGCGCGCGCCGCCGTGCTGGCGCTGCTCGTTGCCGCCCTGCCGCTCCCGGCCCTCGCCCAGAGCCGGACAGACGTCGAGCGCCAGTTCCAGGCCTGGCTCCAGAAGGACGTCTGGCAGGAGGCCAGGCAGGCCGGCGTGTCGCAGAAGGCGTTCGCGGCGGCGTTCGAGGGCATCAGCCTGAACTGGGACCTGCCCGATCTCGTGCCGCCCGGATCCAAGCCGAAGACGGAACGCAAGCAGAGCCAGGCCGAGTTTTCCTCCCCCGGCGCCTATTTCTCCGAGAAGAGGCTGCAGGGGCTCGCCGCCAGCGGAAGAACGCTGGCCAAGACCCACGCTGCGACCTTGCGCAAGGTGGAGCAGGCCTATGGCGTGCCCGGCGAGATCATCCTCGCCGTGTGGGGACGCGAATCCGGCTTCGGCCGTGCCGACATTCCCCATGCGGCGATCGAGGTGCTGGCGACCAAGGCCTTCATGTCGACCCGCAAGGACATGTTTCGCCGCGAACTGATCGCAGCCCTGCATATCATCGACGGTGGCGACCGCACGCCGGCCCAGCTGAAGGGCTCGTGGGCCGGCGCCATGGGGCAGCCGCAGTTCATGCCGACAAGCTACCTGAAATATGCCGTCGACTTCGACGGCGACGGGGTGCGCGACATCTGGAATTCGGTGCCGGACAGCCTTGCTTCGATCGCCAATTACCTGCGCCAGAAGGGGTGGGAGCAGGGCCGCGGCTGGGGCTACGAGGTGCGCATCCCCGATGGCGTTTCCTGCGCGCAGGAAGGACCGGACCTTGCAAAGCCGATCGGCCACTGGTCGTCCGCCGGCATCGAGCGCGTGTCCGGCAAGCCGTTCGCCCCCAGCGAGGCGCGCGCCTCCGGCATGATGCTGGTCCCGGCCGGCACCCACGGTCCGGAGTTCATCGTCACGCCCAACTTCTACGTCATCAAGGAATACAATAATTCCGACCTCTATGCGCTCTACATCGGCAATCTCGCCGATCGGATCGCTTATGGCAGCGGAGCGTTCACCGGCGCCTGGGGCGATGTCGGCAAGATGCTGCGCTCGGACGTGCTCGCCATGCAGAAGGCGCTGGTCGCCAAGGGCTATGACGTCGGCAAGGTTGACGGGTTGCCCGGCTACAAGACCCGCCGCTCTCTCGGCGACTGGCAGGCAAAGGCCGGCCTCCAGCCGACCTGCTATCCCGATGCGTCCCTGAAGACGAAACTGCGCTGAACCGTTCAGCCGCCAGTTGGTTCTCCGGTCAGTGGTGCATGTCCACGTGCTGCTTGTAGCGCTCGTATTCGTTCGGCAGGATCGTCTGCCGTTCGATCATCCGGTGGACCCGAAGCGGCTCCGCGCCGCGATGCAGCGCGCGAAGAATATCGCCGTTCTCGGCATCGGCCTGCGTGCGCCGCTGGTTGTGGCGGACATATTCGATCCATGTCGGCACATGGTAGGTCTCGGTCCAGACGGTTGGATTTTCAAGGTCGCGCATCAGGGTCCATTGGCCCGCGCCGTCACGGATGCGGATGCGCCGCCGTTCCGTCATCGCCGTCAGGAAGGCCGGGATGTCTTCTTCGGCGATCTCGTAGTCGATCAGGATGACGATGGGTCCGCTGCGGGGCTTCAGGTCGAGCGGCAGATGCGGCTCGCTGAAGCGGTTGAGCGGATCGAGGTTGAGCGATTCGAACTGCGGCAGGCCGTAACGCAGCCCGAGCGCGCCGCCGACGAGCATGGCGGCTGCCGCCCAGAGGAGTGCATTGGCGGCGCCGTGTCCGTCTGCGACGACGCCCCAGAGCCAGCTGCCGCCGGCAATGCCGCCGAAGGTGGTGGTCTGGTAAAGCGACAGCGCCCGGGCAACGACCCAGCGCGGCGTCGACAGCTGCACGGTGGTGTTGAAGAGCGACAGCGCCAGCACCCAGCAAGAGCCTGCGATAAACAGTGCGGGGCCGGTGATGACGGCGTAGCTGCTGGTTGCCGTGATCGTCGCGCTTGCCGCAAAACCGGCGAAGGCAAAGCGCACGATCGCTTCGCTGGTAAAGCGCTCGCGCGCCCAGGCGCTGGTCAGCGCCCCGCCGATCGCGCCGACGCCGAAACAGCCGAGCAGGATACCGTATGTCAGCGGTCCGCCGGCGACCAGATCGCGTGCGACCAGCGGCAGAAGCGCCAGAATGGCGCTGCTCGAAAGACCAAAGGCGAAGCCGCGCAAAAGCACCTTGCCGATATTGGGCGACATGGACACGTAGCGCAGTCCGGCGGAGATTGCCCGCCCGAACGTCTCGCGCGGAAGCGGGTTTTCCGGCACGGCGGGCTTCCAGCGCAGGAGCGCGAAGATGAGGGCGAAATAGCTGCAGGCATTGGCGGCGAAGGCCGCTGCCGCGCCGGCTGCCGCCACGATCGCGCCGCCCACGGCGGGGCCGACGCTTCGGGTAATGTTGAAACCCATCGAATTCAGCGCCACGGCCGCCGGAAGGTCCTCGCGGGGCACCATGTCGCCGACGGAGGCCTGCCATGCCGGGTTGTTGAGGGCGGTCCCGCAGCCGATCAGGAAGGTGAAGAACAACAAAAGCCACGGGGTGATCAGCCCCCACCAGGCAAAGAGCGTCAGCGTCAGCGACACGGCAAGCATGAAGAACTGCGCCGTCAGCATGATGCGGCGGCGGTCGAAACTGTCGGCAAGAGCCCCGGAAATCAGCGAAAACAGCATGATCGGCAGCGAGGTCGAGGCCTGTACCAGCGCCACCATGTTGGCCGAGCTGGAAATCGACGCCATCATCCACGCAGCGCCGACCGACTGCACCAGGCCGCCGAAGTTGGAGACCAGGCTCGCCGCCCAGATGAGCCGGAAGGTTTTGTGCCTGAAGGGCGCAAGCGGGGATTTGCGGTCGGGCACTGCTCAGTCTCACTGTTCTTGTTCGTCGTTGCGCGACAGGATAGCGAGGACAGCGCCTGCGGCAAGATGAACCATAAGTGAACCTGCAATTTTGACAGGTGCAGGGCCTTCCTGCCGCCCGACCTTGCAATCCGGGCCGATCGCGTATATATCAGGCTCAAATTCTTGATCGGTTTGATGAAGAGTGGGCCCGCGAGGACCCGCTCTTTTTTATTGGCCCGGTCAGGCGCACACTGGAAGACGCCCCGTCGTGCCGCCAAGCCTTCGATTGCGGCCGGCGCCATGCCCGGGTGGAGAAAGCGACCATGACGGAAATTCAGAACGAACCGCGGCTGATCGTTGAGACGGGTCTCGACCGGCGCGTTGCCGATATTATCGAGCCGACGCTCGAGCAGTTGGGCTATCGCCTGGTGCGCGTGCGTATGTCGGCGCAGAACGGCCTGACGATGCAGATCATGTGCGAGCGCAACGACGGCACCATGACCGTCGAGGACTGCGAGGCCGTCTCGATGGCCGTCTCGCCGGTCCTCGACGTTGAGGATCCGGTCGACAAGGCGTATCATCTCGAGGTTTCGTCGCCGGGCATCGATCGTCCGATGGTCCGCAAGTCGGATTTTGCGCGCTGGCAGGGTCATCTCGTCAAGTGCGAGACCTCGATCCTCGTCGATGGCCGCAAGCGCTTTCGCGGAAAGATCGTTTCCAGCGATGAGGACGGTTTCACGGTCGAACGCGATCAGCCCGCCTACGGCGAGGAACCGACCGTGGTGATCCCGTTCTCGGCGCTGGCCGAGGCGAAGCTGATCCTGACCGACGATCTGATCCGTGACGCGCTGCGCGCCGACAAGGCCGCAAAGGCGGAAGCGGCGAACCAGAACGGCGAAGACGAAGAGTGAATATTGAGTGCAGCGTGACCGCAGGGCAGGGCCTGGGCGGTTGCGGTGTAGAGGATGGAACCGGAGCGGTGCGCCGCTCCCCATGGCCGGCGGAAGCGTCCGGCGTGACAACGGAGACTTGAGACAATGGCAGTCAGTGCTAACCGGCTCGAACTTCTGCAGATCGCGGATGCCGTGGCCCGCGAAAAGGTCATCGATCGCGAAATCGTTCTGGCTGCGATGGCCGATGCCATCCAGAAGGCCGCCCGTTCGCGGTATGGCTCGGAATCGAACATCCGCGCCGACATCAACTCCAAGACCGGCGAGATCCGCCTGCAGCGCCTGCTGGAGGTCGTCGAGCACGCCGATGACTACTCGACCCAGATTCCGCTGGAACTGGCGCGCGACCGCAACCCGGACGCCAAGCTCGGCGACTTCATCGCCGACCCGCTGCCGCCGATGGATTTCGGCCGTATCGCCGCCCAGTCCGCCAAGCAGGTGATCGTGCAGAAGGTGCGCGAGGCCGAGCGTGACCGCCAGTTCGACGAATACAAGGATCGTGTCGGCGAGATCGTCAACGGCACGGTCAAGCGCGTCGAATATGGCAACGTCATCGTCGATCTCGGCCGTGGCGAAGGCATCATCCGCCGCGACGAGATGATCCCGCGCGAGAACATGCGCTACGGCGATCGCGTCCGAGCCTTCGTCTACGACGTCCGCCGCGAGCAGCGCGGCCCGCAGATTTTCCTGTCGCGCACCCATCCGCAGTTCATGGTGAAGCTGTTCACCATGGAAGTTCCGGAAATCTACGACGGCATCATCCAGATCAAGTCGGTTGCGCGTGACCCGGGTTCGCGCGCCAAGATCGCCGTCATCTCCAACGACAGCTCGATCGATCCGGTCGGCGCCTGCGTCGGTATGCGCGGATCGCGCGTCCAGGCCGTCGTCGGCGAGCTGCAGGGCGAGAAGATCGACATCATTCCGTGGTCGCAGGACCCCGCTTCCTTCATCGTCAACGCCCTTCAGCCGGCGGAAGTCGCCAAGGTCGTTCTCGACGAGGATGCCGAGCGCATCGAAGTGGTCGTTCCGGACGAGCAGCTGTCGCTTGCGATCGGCCGCCGCGGCCAGAACGTGCGTCTCGCCTCGCAGCTGACCGGCTGGGACATCGACATTCTCACCGAGCAGGAAGAGAGCGAGCGTCGCCAGAAGGAATTCAACGAGCGCACCAACCTCTTCATGGATGCCCTCGATGTCGACGAAATGGTCGGCCAGGTGCTCGCCTCCGAAGGCTTCGCCGCCGTCGAGGAACTCGCCTATGTGGATCTCGACGAGATCGCTTCGATCGACGGCTTCGACGAGGACACGGCGACCGAGATCCAGACCCGCGCCCGCGAATATCTCGACCGCCTCGAGGCGGAACTGGATGCCAAGCGCAAGGAACTCGGCGTTGCCGACGAACTGCGCCAGATCGACGGCCTGACCTCGCAGATGCTGGTTGCGCTCGGCGAGGACGGGATCAAGACGGTCGAGGACTTCGCCGGCTGCGCCGCGGACGATCTGGTCGGCTGGTCGGAGCGCAAGGACGGCGAGACGAAGAAGTTCGAGGGGCTGTTCTCGAAGTTTGACGTTTCGCGCACCGAAGCCGAGGCCATGATCGTCCAGGCGCGTCTGGCAGCAGGCTGGATCACCGAGGCCGATCTCGCCACCGAGGACGCCCCGGTCGAAGTTGTCGAGGGCGCGGAGCAGGACGCCTGAGCGGGATCCTTCTCAAGAGCGGTTCCGGGAGCGGCGCTTAACCGCCGTTCCGGAATTGCAAGGTGACGAAAACGATTGAGCATTTCCGCAGCTCTGCGAGAGGCGGAAATGCGACTGAAACGCAGCAGCCGGAGAAGCCGTTGCCCGAGAGCAGAAAGAACGACGACGGCGAGAACGGCCGCATGTGCATCGTGACCCGCGAGAGCGGCGATCCCGATGCACTTATCCGGTTCGTCGCCGGGCCTGACGGCAGTGTCGTCGCCGATCTGAAGCGGCAGTTGCCGGGACGCGGATGCTGGGTCAAGGCCGAGCGTGCGCTGATCGAGAAGGCGGTGGCGAAGAAGCTGTTCGCACGCGCGCTGAAGGCCGAGGTGAAGGCTTCGCCGGACCTCGGCGCCGAGGTCGACCGGCTTTTGATGGGGCAGCTTGCGGGGATGATGAACCTTGCCCGCAAGGCCGGCCAGTTCGTCACCGGCGGCGCCAATGTCGACAAGGCTGTGCGCAGCGGTGCGGCGCTGGCGGTGTTCCATGCCACTGATGCCGCGGCCGACGGTGTCAGGAAGATAGATCAGGCGCGGCGGGCCTATATGTTTGCTGCGGACGAAGAAAGCGAAATTGCTTCCTACCGCCTGCTTTCGCAGGCCGAAATGGAGGGGCTTTTGGGCCAGAATGCTTTTATCCATGCTTGCGCGCTTGCAGGGCAGGCGGGTGAGGGTGTAGTGAAGCGCGCAATCATGCTCGAAATGTACCGTGGCGATGGCTCGGGTCGGGCGCAGGGCGACGCTCGCCAGCCACAGCGATGACGCGGGTGACCGGCCGAAACCGGCATCAAGCGCGTCGGGCGACAGGAATTGAACGACAGGGTCTGGTGTTGCGCATCCGGCTCTGATCCAACGGAACGGATACGGAATGACCGACAACAAAGACGACAAGACGATCAGCGTAGCGGGCAAGAAGACGCTGACCCTGAAACCCTCGGGGGTTCAGCAGGGTACGGTGCGTCAGGACATGGGCCGTGGCCGCACGAAGGCGGTCGTGGTCGAGACCCGCAAGCGCCGTCCGTCGCGCCCGGAGGACGAACGTCCGCCGATCCAACCGGTGACGCCTGCGCCTCGCGTAGCCGAGCAGGCACCCGTGCGCCAGCAGCCGGTTTCACCGCCCCCGCCGCGCCAGGAGCCGCAGCGGCCACGTGTCGGCGTCGTGCTGAACCAGCTTTCTCCGGATGAGATCGAGGCTCGCCGCAGGGCGCTCGCCGATGCGCAGGTGCGCGAGGCCGAGGACGCCCGTCGCCGCGCCGAGGAAGAAGCGCGCCGCAAGGTCGAGGAAGAAGCCCGCCGCAAGGCCGAGGAAGAAGCCCGCATTCAGCGCGAGAAGGAAGAAGCCGAGCGCAAGGCCGAGGCCGAAGCACGCGGCGAAACCGAGGCCGAGCCTGTGGCTGCTGCGGTCGCACCGCAGGAAGCAGCGCCCGCTGCAGCACCCCGTCCGGCCGTTGCCCGGCCCGCCGCACCGTCGGCTCCCGCACCGGCAGGGGCAGTCCGCGGACGCCGCGAGACGGAGCAGGATGACAGTCGCGGCCCCCGCGGTGCCGGCGCGCCGGTGCGCGGCAAGGTCACGCGTCCCGAACCGGCAAAGGTTCCGGCTCGTCCGAAGGGCGACGAAGGCCGCCGCCAGGGCAAGCTGACGCTGACGACTGCTTCGTCCGACGAAGACGGCTCAACGCGCGGTCGCTCGATGGCTGCGATCCGCCGCCGTCAGGAAAAGTTCAAGCGCTCCATGATGCAGGAAACGCGCGAGAAGATTTCGCGCGAAGTCGTGCTGCCCGAGACCATCACCATTCAGGAACTGTCGCAGCGCATGTCCGAACGCGCCGTGGACGTCATAAAATTCCTGATGAAGGAAGGCCAGATGATGAAGCCGGGCGATCTGATCGACGCCGATCTGGCTGAACTCATCGCCGGCGAATTCGGCCACACCGTCAAGCGCGTGTCGGAATCCGACGTCGAGGAAGGCATCTTCAACGTTGCCGACGATGAGGCCGAACTGCAGTCGCGTCCGCCGATCGTCACGATCATGGGCCACGTCGACCACGGCAAGACCTCGCTGCTCGACGCGATCCGCCATGCTAACGTGGTTGCCGGCGAAGCCGGTGGCATCACCCAGCACATCGGCGCCTACCAGGTCGAACACGACGGCAACAAGATCACCTTCATCGACACGCCCGGTCACGCCGCGTTTACGGCGATGCGTGCCCGCGGCGCGCAGGCGACCGACATCGCGATCCTTGTGGTCGCGGCCGACGACAGCGTGATGCCGCAGACGATCGAGTCCATCAACCATGCCAAGGCGGCAGGTGTTCCGATCATCGTGGCTATCAACAAGATCGACAAGCCGACGGCAGACGCCCAGCGCGTTCGCACGCAGCTCCTCCAGCACGAGGTGTTTGTCGAATCCATGGGTGGTGAAGTGCTCGACGTCGAAGTATCGGCCAAGAACGGCACCAACCTTGACAAACTGCTCGAGGCGATCCTGCTGCAGTCGGAAATCCTTGATCTCAAGGCCAATCCGAACCGCACGGCCGAAGGCGTCGTCGTCGAAGCCGAACTCGACCGCGGTCGCGGTGCGGTTGCGACCGTGCTGGTCCAGAAGGGCACGCTGACGCCCGGCCAGATCATCGTCGCCGGCGACCAGTGGGGCCGCGTGCGCGCGCTCGTCACCGACAAGGGCGAACATGTGAAGGCTGCGGGTCCGTCGCTGCCGGTCGAAGTCCTCGGCCTTTCCGGCACGCCGGCGGCAGGCGACAAGTTCGCCGTTGTCGAGAACGAGAGCCGCGCCCGCGAAATCTCGGAGTACCGCCAGCGTCTCGCCCGCGAGAAGCAGGTTGCCCGCCAGTCCGGCTCGCGCGGCTCGCTCGAGCAGATGATGACCCAGTTGCAGACCTCCGGCATGAAGGAGTTCCCGCTGGTCATCAAGGGCGACGTGCAGGGTTCGATCGAAGCGATCGCCGGTGCGCTCGAGAAGCTCGGAACGGACGAAGTCCGTGCCCGCATCGTCCATTCGGGCGCTGGCGGCATCACCGAGTCCGACATTTCGCTGGCGGAAGCCTCGAATGCGGCGATCATCGGCTTCAATGTTCGCGCCAATTCGCAGGCCCGCAGCCTCGCCGAGCGCCAGGGCATCGAGATTCGCTACTACAACATCATCTACGATCTGGTGGATGACGTGAAGGCGGCGATGTCGGGCCTGCTGTCGCCCGAACGGCGCGAGACCTTCCTCGGCAATGCCGAGATCCTGGAGGTGTTCAACATCACCAAGGTCGGCAAGGTCGCGGGTTGCCGCGTCACGGAAGGCAAGGTCGAGCGTGGATCGGGTGTACGCCTCGTTCGCGACAACGTCGTCATCCACGAAGGCAAGCTCAAGACGCTCAAGCGCTTCAAGGACGAAGTCTCCGAAGTGCAGTCCGGCCAGGAATGCGGCATGGCCTTCGAGAACTACGAGGACATCCGCGCCGGCGACACGATCGAGTGCTTCCGCGTGGAGCACGTTACGCGCACGCTGTAACGGCTCGTTCAGGCAGTTGTCATGCGGGCGCCGGAGGGTTTCGGCGCTCGCATTTTTTTGAAGGTAACGACAATGACCAGAGCAACGTCCTCCGCGCCCTCGCAGCGCATGCTGCGCGTCGGTGAACAGGTTCGCGCCGCGATCACCCAGGTGCTGCAGCGTGGCGAAGTGCGCGATCCGTTGATCGAGAAAACCGTCATTTCCATTTCGGAAGTGCGTATGTCACCCGATCTCAAGCATGCGACGGCCTTTGTGACGCCCCTCGGCGTTCCTGACCACGCAGCCGTCATCGATGCACTCAACCGCAATGCCAAGTACATCCGCGGCCGTCTCGGTCCGCAACTGCGGCAGATGAAGTACATGCCGGACGTGCGCTTCCGCGATGACACGAGCTTCGACAACTACAAGAAGATCGACGAGCTTTTGCGCTCTCCCGAGGTCGCACGCGACCTCGACGAAACCGACGAAGAATAAATAGAAAAATATGTCCAGACCCCGCAAACCGAAGGGCCGCCCGATTTCGGGCTGGCTGATTCTCGACAAGCCGTTCGATTTCGGCTCCACCGAGGCCGTCTCCAAGATCAAGTGGCTGTTCAAGGCGCAGAAGGCCGGACATGCCGGCACGCTCGACCCGCTTGCCTCCGGCATGCTGCCAATCGCGCTTGGCGATGCGACGAAGACCGTCCCCTATGTGATGGATGGGCGCAAGATCTACGAATTCACCGTTACCTGGGGCGAAGAGCGGGCGACCGACGATCTCGAGGGTGATGTGACGCGGTCTTCGGACGGCCGCCCCGCGCCCGAGGCCATCAAGGCGCTGCTGCCGGGCTACACCGGCGTCATCCAGCAGGTGCCGCCGCAATTTTCGGCGATCAAGATTGACGGCGAGCGCGCCTACGACATCGCCCGCGACGGCGAGACGGTCGAAATTCCCTCGCGCGAGGTCGAGATCCATCGCCTGACCCTCTTGGGTTGCCCTGATGCGAATACCGCAAGGTTCGAGGTCGAGTGCGGCAAGGGCACCTATGTCCGGGCGCTCGCCCGTGACTTCGGCCGTGACCTCGGCTGCTTCGGCCACATATCCGAGCTGCGTCGCACCTATGTCGCTCCCTTCGGCGAGGACACGATGGTACCGCTGTCGGCGTTGACCGCGCTGGAAGAGATCGAGGACGAAGCCGAGCGGCTCGCCGCGCTGGACGCGTTCCTGATCGATACCGGCGAGGCGCTTTCCAACCTGCCGCAGATCGTCATCAATGACGATCAGGCGCATCGGCTGCGGATGGGCAACCCCATCATCCTGCGCGGGCGCGATGCGCCGGTTTCCGCCGACGAGGCCTATGCCACGGCGCGCGGCAAGCTGGTGGCGATCGGAGAGATCGCCGGCGGGGAGTTCCGTCCCAAGCGCGTGTTCGCCGGCTAACGAAATCCGGGGTCGCCGGCGGCTTTCGTCGGCAGTCGTTGCCTTGCCGTCGGGCCAAAGCGCCATTGGCGTCTTGATTTCGCGGGCTGTGAAAGGCTCAATAGACGGATGTCGCCGCCAGCTTGGCGGCATCGGCCGTAGCGCAAGGCGGCCGTTCGGCGCTCATGGCAGCAGAGGGGCCATCGGTTGACGATCTCTGACCAGAAGAAGTCGCAGCAATCGTCGGAAAAGAGCGCCTTCCGCTGGCGTAGTCGCTTCCGGCATCCTATCGCCTTCTACCTCGTGTCGCTGATCCTGCTGGCGATCGTCCCACCGTTCATATTCTCCGCCGTGCTTCTCGACCGTGCCAACGAGGCGCAGGAGCGCGTGCAGGAATCGCTGCTGCGAACATCGACAGGCGCCGTGGGGCGCGTCATCGAGCGTGAAATAACGTCGATGCTGTCGACGCTTGCGGTGCTGGCGACGTCCGAGCAGTTGTTGCGCGGCGATTTCCGCGGCCTGCAGGATCAGGCCGAAAAGGCGCTGGCGGGGACCAACGACTACCTGCTTGTGATCGACAGGAATTTCGATCAACGGCTGAATACCCGCGTGCCCTACGGCACGGCCCTCGGTCCGACCTCTGACAGGGAGACGGCACAACGGGCATTCGAAAACGGCAAGCCCACCGTGTCGCGGCTTTTCTACGGGCAGACCGCGAAGAAATGGGTCTTCAACGTGCACATGCCGGTGACGCTGGCATCCGGGGAACAGATCCTTCTGACGCTGACCCAGAACGCGGAGGACTTCCTCGGGACGGTGCATCGCGATATTCTTTCGCCCGGGTGGAACGCCGCAGTTCTCGACGATGCAGGCACCGTCATCGTTTCTACGGATCCGGCGACCACCGTAGGCAAGCCTTTCTTCTTGCAGGTCGTTCCGGCCCTTAGGATCGGCATTGGCGATGCGCGTCATGACGATACGGACTATCAGGTCGTGACCGACTTCTCCGCGCTCACCGGCTGGAAGATCGTCGCCTGGGCGAAGGCCTCCGACGTCCAGGCCCCGGCCAAGGCATCGTTTCTCTGGCTGGTTCTCGGCGGTGCCGCTTTCGCAGGACTGGCCGCTGCCGCTGCGATCCTTATCGCCAGGGCGGTTTCCCGCGACGTCCGGCAGCTGGCGCGCGACGCGACACGACTGGGGCTCGGAAAGGGCGTCCCGCCGCGCCGGCACGTGATCTCCGAGCTCGACACCGTCTCCAAGTCGCTGTCGGAAGCTGCCGACGCCCGGGCGAGAGCGGAAAACGAAATCCGCTTCCTGATGCGGGAGGTTGCGCATCGCTCGAAAAACCAATTGACGGTCATCCAGGCCATGCTGAACCAGTCCGCCAATGCGGCCGATTCCGCGACGGTGTTTGCCGACACCTTCCGCAAGCGCGTGGCGGGTCTGGCGCGTTCGACCGATCTGATGATCGCGCATGCGGCACAGGGGGTGGAACTTGCCGAGCTCGCAAGAAACCAGCTGAAGCCCTTCATCCCGGACAACGGCGCACGGGTGCGGATAGCCGGGCCGTCGGTGCGTATCGACAGCCAGGCCGCCCAGACCCTTGGCATGGCGCTGCACGAGCTGGCCACGAACGCCTCCAAATATGGCGCGCTGGCGAACGAGCGTGGCATCGTTGACTGTTCCTGGACGATCGAGGACGGGCGGCTGGCCCTGGTCTGGCGCGAACGGGGCGCAGATATCGATCGGGAGCAGGTCGCCACGGAGCGAAAGGGCTTCGGCAGCGTCGTTCTGGAGCGGATGCTGGGCATGGCGCTGCAGGCGGAGCTCGAGCGCAACATGAGGCCGGACGGCATAGAATGGCTGGTCTGGATCCCGCTTGCGCAGCTGAAGGGCGAGGGGGATCAGGGGGGCGGCAACGCGAGTTCGGGCGCCTGACCGCCGTTGCCGGCGAGGGTGCCGACACGGTCTTTCGACGGCTCTTCCATTTCTGCATTGAATGGTTTATAGGCAGCGCCAGCATGCGGGACTGTATCCCGCCATGCCTTCATGGCCGTCGCTGGACGACATCCCGGCGACTGGCGTCCCAAGTCCTCCGATTTCAGAAAGGATAATACGATGTCGATCACTGCCGAGCGCAAGGCTGCGCTGATCAAGGAATATGCAACCGTCGAAGGCGACACCGGTTCTCCGGAAGTTCAGGTTGCGATCCTCACCGAGCGCATCAACAACCTGACCGGTCACTTCAAGGACCACAAGAAGGACAACCACTCCCGTCGTGGCCTTCTGACGCTGGTTTCAAGCCGCCGCTCGCTTCTTGACTACCTCAAGAAGAAGGACGAAGCCCGCTACAGCAAGCTGATTGCTGCCCTGGGCATCCGCCGCTAACCAATTCTGGCGGGCGTTCCGTATGGAACGCCCGCCAGCGCTTTTTTGCGGAAGACTTTCCGCGAAACGTTCCGAGACCCGGAACCGAGATATTCCAGCAGGCCGGATGGGCCGGTCCTGCGGAACCAACCGATGACCTGTCATGGGGCAGGATTGCAGGATGCTTCAGGCGCTCGCCTGTCTCCGGTAGCGCGCGAAGCGCCAGAGCGGGGCGGCGTACACGGTGCCAAAGCGAAGCCTCCCGTTGTCTTGCCCATGATGTGTCATGAATGCGGATAGAGCCACCTGCGCCGGCAAGGCGGCGGTGCGTATCTCCGCAACCACGTAAGGACAAGACATGTTCGATACCCATACGGTTGAAATCGAATGGGCGGGCCGTCCGCTCAAGCTTGAAACCGGCAAGATCGCCCGTCAGGCTGACGGCGCCGTTCTGGCCACTTACGGTGAGACCGTCGTTCTCGCCACCGTCGTGTCGGCCAAGGCGCCGAAGCCCGGCCAGGACTTCTTCCCGCTGACCGTCAACTACCAGGAAAAGACCTACGCCGCCGGCAAGATCCCGGGTGGCTACTTCAAGCGCGAGGGTCGTCCGTCGGAAAAGGAAACGCTGGTTTCCCGCCTGATCGACCGTCCGATCCGCCCGCTCTTCCCGGAAGGCTACAAGAACGACACCCAGGTCGTCGTCACCGTCGTCCAGCACGACCTTGAAAACGATCCCGACGTTCTCTCGATGGTCGCAGCCTCCGCCGCCCTGACGCTCTCGGGCGTTCCGTTCATGGGCCCGGTCGGTGGTGCACGCGTCGGCTACATCAATGGCGAATACGTCCTGAATCCGCATCTCGACGAGATGGACGAATCGGTTCTCGACCTCGTCGTCGCCGGCACCCAGGACGCCGTCCTGATGGTGGAATCCGAAGCCAAGGAACTGAACGAAGACGTCATGCTCGGCGCCGTCATGTTCGGCCACAAGGGTTTCCAGCCGGTCATCGACGCGATCATCAAGCTCGCCGAAGTGGCTGCCAAGGAACCGCGCGACTTCACGCCGGAAGATCATTCCGAACTCGAAGCAGAAATGCTCGGCCTTGCCGAGACCGAGCTGCGCGCCGCCTACAAGATCACCCAGAAGGCTGATCGCTACGCTGCCGTCGACGCCGTCAAGGCCAAGGTCAAGGCGCACTTCTTCCCGGAAGGCGTCGAGCCGAAGTACACCGCCGAAGTCATCGGTGCGGTCTTCAAGCACCTGCAGGCGAAGATCGTCCGCTGGAACATCCTCGACACCAAGAGCCGCATCGACGGCCGCGATCTGTCGACCGTTCGTGCGATCGTCTCCGAAGTCGGCATACTGCCGCGTACCCATGGTTCGGCGCTTTTCACCCGCGGGGAGACCCAGGCGATCGTCGTCGCCACGCTCGGCACCGGTGAGGACGAGCAGTACGTCGACAGCCTGACCGGCATGTACAAGGAACGCTTCCTGCTGCACTACAACTTCCCGCCCTACTCGGTCGGTGAAACGGGCCGCATGGGCTCCCCGGGCCGCCGCGAGATCGGCCATGGCAAGCTTGCCTGGCGCGCCATCCGCCCGATGCTGCCGTCGGCGGAGCAGTTCCCCTACACGCTGCGCGTCGTCTCCGAGATCACCGAATCCAACGGTTCGTCCTCGATGGCAACCGTCTGCGGCACCTCGCTCGCCCTGATGGACGCCGGCGTTCCGCTGGCCAAGCCGGTCGCAGGTATCGCCATGGGCCTGATCCTCGAAGGTGACCGCTATGCGGTTCTCTCCGACATCCTCGGCGACGAGGATCACCTCGGCGACATGGACTTCAAGGTCGCCGGCACGGCCGACGGCATCACCTCGCTGCAGATGGACATCAAGATCGCCGGCATCACCGAGGAGATCATGAAGGTCGCGCTTGAGCAGGCGCAGGGTGGCCGCAAGCACATCCTCGGCGAGATGGCCAACGCCATCACCGAGGGCCGCTCCGAACTCGGCGAGTTTGCGCCGCGCATCGAAGTGATGAACATCCCGGTCGACAAGATCCGCGAAGTCATCGGCTCGGGCGGCAAGGTCATCCGCGAGATCGTCGAGAAGACCGGCGCCAAGGTCAACATCGAAGACGACGGCACCATCAAGATCGCGTCCTCGTCGGCCAAGGAGATCGAGGCGGCCCGCAAGTGGATCCACTCGATCGTCGCCGAGCCGGAAGTGGGCCAGATCTACGAAGGCACGGTCGTCAAGACCGCCGACTTCGGCGCCTTCGTCAACTTCTTCGGCCCGCGCGACGGCCTCGTCCACATCTCGCAGCTCGCGTCCGAGCGCGTTGCGAAGACCTCGGATGTCGTCAAGGAAGGCGACAAGGTCTGGGTCAAGCTGATGGGCTTCGACGAGCGCGGCAAGGTTCGCCTGTCCATGAAGGTCGTCGACCAGTCGACCGGCAAGGAAGTCGCCGCCGAGAAGAAGAGCGACGGCGGCGAAGCTGCCGAGTAAGATCTTTTCGATCGATTTCGGGGGCGCGGAGCGGAATGTTCCGCGCCCCCTTTCTATGATAGCGCACAGGCTGTGCACACTCCGAAAGCCCTTCTGATGAGCCGCGACGCCCTCAAGACCCTATTCCATCCCTTTTCCGCCGGGATTCTCGATCTGCCTGCCGAAGGCCAGCGGTATCTGTTTCTCGGCGCCGAGGCCGGCCAGCGGCTGCCGGAGGGCTTCGCAGCCGGGATCGACGCGGTGCAGCCGCTGCGACCGCTTTACCGCGCGCTCGAAGGCCAGCGCGCAAAAGTGACGCCGACGATAGAAGGCGAGGGGTATGACGGTGCTTTGATCCTTTGCGGCAAGCACAAGGGCGAAAACGAAAACCGCATCGCCGAAGCGTTGCGGCGGGTGAATGAGGGTGGCTTGATCGTCATTGCCGGCGGCAAGGAAGACGGCATCCAGTCGCTGCGCAAGCGGATCGACCGATTCGGCTTTGGCGGCGATCATGCGCCGAAATACCATGGTGTCGCTTTCTGGTTCCGCCGTCCGGCGGATGTTTCCGAACCGGCCGGCGCGTTGGCCACCCGCCCTGTCCGCGTCGAGGGCCGCTTCACCGCTGCGCCCGGCATGTTCTCGCACGACAGGATCGACGAGGGCTCCGAGCTCCTCGCCACGCGCATCCCCGAGGATTTTCGCGGCCACGCGGCCGATTTCGGCGCTGGCTGGGGCTATCTCTCGGTGCTGCTCGCAGAGCGCGCACCCGGCCTGAAGGGCGTGGACCTGTTCGAGGCGGACTATAACGCGCTGGAGGCGGCGAAGGAGAACCTGGCGGAAAACTGCCCGGATGTCCCCACCCGGTTCTACTGGCAGGACCTGACCGCCGAGCCGCCGCGCGACCATTACGACCTGATCGTGATGAACCCGCCCTTCCACGAGGGGCATGCTGCCGATCACGGTCTGGGCGCATCCATGATCCGCATGGCGGCAAAATCGCTGAAGGCCGGCGGCCGTCTCATGCTCGTGGCCAACCGCGGTCTTCCCTACGAGCCGGTGCTGAAGGAAGCGTTCAAGGACAGCGGCGAGGTGTGCCGCAATGCCCGCTTCAAGGTGCTGTGGGGCCGGAAGTAGGCGTTTTCCGGTTCCGGTTGGCTGTAGACTGTCACATCGTCGTGTCCGGCGGCAACGTCATCAACAGGCCGTGAGATCACGCCGCCGGAACGGTTGGAGCCGCCGAAGACCTTTCCCTTCGCTGTGCGACGTGATTCCGTCTGCCTCGTGATTCGCAAACCCGCGCATCGAGGGAGATGGTTTGAGCTATTTCGCATCCAAGGTCTTCTGGCTCGCGGCGCAGCCGCTTTCGCTGGCCTTTCTCGCCGTCGTCGCCGCCCTGCTGCTCGGCTGGTTCGGACGCAGCCGCCTGCAGGCCGCCTTCCTGCTTCTCTGTGCATGCATCCTCTTCGTCACCCTCTATACCAGCACCGGCACGGTCCTGCTGCAACAACTGGAAAACCGGTTCGCGCGCGCCAGCCTTCCTGAGGAGGGGCCGCGCTGCCTCATCGTGCTCGGCGGCAGCTTCGAGGCGGAGGTCATCGCCGCTCGCGGCGGCTTCGAGATGAACCAGGCGGGAGATCGCTTTGTCGAGGCGGCCAAGCTGCTGCGGACATATCCGCAGGCACGCGTCCTCGTTTCGGGTGGCGACGGTTCCTTCAGCGGGCGCTACGCGGGCGACGCGGCCATATCGGCAGCGTATTTCTCGGCCTTCGGAATAGGGCCGGAGCGGCTGGTTCAGGAGAGAACGTCGCGCACCACCTTCGAAAATGTCGAGAACACCAAGGGGCTGCTCGCCGAGAACGGCCTGGAAAACTGCCTTCTCCTGACCTCGGCCTTCCATATGCCGCGCGCGATCGGCCTGTTCCGCAAATCGGGGCTGGACGTTTTGCCCTGGCCGACCGACTTTCGCACGAGCGGCATCGCCAGCCTGCGTCTCGATTTCACCCAGCCGTCGTCCAACGCGCAGTTGACGACGACGGCGCTGCGTGAATGGATCGGGCTTTTGGCCTATTACGTAGCCGGACGTACCGAGACGCTGCTACCGCAATAGCGCCTCAGCGCTTGGAGATGGTGTCGAAACGCAGTCCGCGCACGCGGCTGGTAATGATGCAGTATTCGTCGTCATCGCGGCCGCAGGAGGCGGCGTTCGCCTTCATTTCGAACGTCAGGTTGCCGTAGCGCTTCTTCAGTTCGTAGCCGTAGAGATCGGCGTTGGCGACGAAGACATATCCGCCCTCGGCGACGCCGACATAGAAATTGTGCGGGCAACCGACATCGCCACAGAGCTTGCCGTCGACGCCGTCGCAATTCACCGCGCCGAGGTTGACGATGACGTCGTCCAGCCCGTCATTGTTGAAGTCGACGATATCGGAGAAATGCTCACCATAGGTGGCGACCTTACAGGTCTGCGCCACTTCGGCCTTCTCCTGTGCGATCGCGTCATCCACGATTTCGGCGGCCTTCAGCGGCGCGGGGGAGAGCAGGGCGAACGAAAGGACGAGGCTGGAGAGCACTGCGCGGGAAAACATCGTTCAGGGCCTTTCCTTGATGTGGGGATCGGTCAAGATAGGTAAGGAAGCGCCCGTATGGGCGTTTTGAGGGGATCATTGCCCGATCAAGCTTTTGCGAGGCTTGGCTGCGGCTTCTCGGAGGATGGCGTGACCGTTCTGGAACTGCTCGACTATGCCGGCGTTGCTGTGTTCGCCGCAACCGGTGCCCTTGCGGCCTCGCGCAAGCAACTGGACGTCATCGGCTTCCTGTTCCTGGCTGCTGCGACCGGCGTCGGCGGTGGAACCTTCCGCGATGTCGTCCTCGGCGCTGTGCCGGTTTTCTGGGTGCTCAAGCCGGCCTATCTGCTCGTCTGCATCGGCGTCGGCCTGGTGCTCTATTTCACCGCTCACCTCTTCGAGTCCCGATACCGCATGCTGCTCTGGCTCGATGCGGTCGGCATGTCCGCCTATAGCGTGATGGGAGCGGCAAAGGGGTTTGCTGCCACGGGGTCGCCGACCGTTGCCGTCACCACCGGCGTTATGACGGCGAGCGTCGGCGGCATCCTGCGCGATCTTCTGGCGGGGGAACCCTCGGTGCTACTGCGGCCGGAAATCTATGTCACCGCGGCGCTCAGCGGCGCTTCGGTGTTCACCGCTGCATCGGTAGCGGGTGCTCCGCTGGTCGTTGCGTCGGCTGCCGGCGTGCTCGCTGCGTTCGCGGTGCGCGGCGGCGCGTTGCGTTTCGGATGGCGGATTCCGGTCTACAAGCCACGGCCCGGCAGACATCCCGATGACGTCATGTAGCCGTCGCGGCCGCTATCAATCTGGAGAAGGGAAGCGGGAAGTCTCGGTCCGTCAGCGGCTTTTCTTGTGTCGCAGACGGATGATCACGTCGACATGAGCGATTTCCATGCCTTCGGGCGGCTGTGGCAGGTTGCCGATCTGGATGCTGCTGACAGGAATATCCAGCACCTCGTTCTCGCCCTCCACGAAAAAGTGATGGTGGTCGGAAATGTTGGTGTCAAAGTAGGTGCGCGACCCCTCAACCGCCAGGACGCGGACGAGACCGGCCTCGGTGAACTGGTGCAGGGTGTTGTAGACGGTCGCGAGCGAGACCGGCACGCCAGCCTCGACCGCCTCCTCGTGCAATTCCTCGACCGTCAGGTGTCGGTCGCCCTTGGCGAAGAGCAGATCTGCGAGCGCGATGCGCTGGCGGGTCGGCCGCAGGCCACAGTCGCGCAACCGCGTTTCGATGCTGACTTCTCTCACATGCGCCATGGTCGACGAATCCGTTCGTCCGCTCTTGCAGAACAATCTTGACGTTCCGATATAACTTTTGCGAGCGCCGGATTCAATAGTTTTGAACGGGGGAGAAAGACTGCTGCATGCCGAAAACCAATGCTTTGGCGTCGCAGTCGGCACTTAGGACTAGCTGTTGCTCCGGTCATCATGTATGCGGAACGCAAAATTCGAACTGGCGCGCCCTCCCTTGGCGGGCCAGCCGCAGACGGCGTAGGACCGGGCCATCGCTTCATTTTGGCCCCATACTGCTCTAAAGCTAGACGACAAGAACTCTAAGGACCGGGAAGAAACAGTCCATGACGACCAGGCAATCCAGCTATAATTACGAGGAAATCCTGTCCTGCGGACGCGGCGAGCTTTTCGGCCAGGGCAACGCCCAGCTGCCGCTTCCGCCGATGCTGATGGTGCATCGCATCACCGACATTTCCGAAACCGGCGGCGATTTCGACAAGGGCTACATCCGCGCGGAATACGACGTCCGCCCGGACGACTGGTACTTTCCCTGCCACTTCCAGGGCAATCCGATCATGCCCGGCTGCCTCGGCCTCGACGGCATGTGGCAATTGACCGGCTTCTTCCTCGGCTGGCTCGGCGAGCCGGGCCGCGGCATGGCGCTGTCGACCGGCGAGGTGAAGTTCAAGGGCATGGTCCGCCCGCATACGAAGCTGCTGGAATATGGTATTGATTTCAAGCGCGTCATGCGCGGACGGCTCGTTCTGGGCACCGCCGACGGCTGGCTCAAGGCCGATGGCGAATTGATCTATCAGGCCACCGACCTGCGCGTCGGCCTGTCGAAGGAC
Source organism: Mycoplana rhizolycopersici (assembly GCF_013378445.1). Taxonomy (GTDB): domain Bacteria; phylum Pseudomonadota; class Alphaproteobacteria; order Rhizobiales; family Rhizobiaceae; genus Mycoplana; species Mycoplana rhizolycopersici. Next base: position 52,585 of record NZ_JABXYK010000009.1, on the reverse strand, counting down.
AAGGCCGAGTAGGGTCGAAGCGCACATCGAGCGACAAAGCAAGAAAAGGTCAGAATCTATGAGACGGGTTGTTGTCACGGGTCTTGGGATCGTGTCTTCCATTGGGAACAATGCCGACGAGGTCACGGCGTCGCTTCGCGAAGCCAGATCCGGCATCAGCTTCTCCAATGATTTTGCCGAGCATGGCTTCAGGTGCCAGGTCTGGGGTGCACCGAACATCGATACGTCCGATATGGTCGATCGCCGTGCCATGCGCTTCCTGTCGCAGGGCGGCGCCTGGAACCATGTCGCCATGAAGCAGGCGATCGCCGATTCCGGCCTTGCCGAAAAAGACTATTCCGAAAACGATCGCGCCGGCATCATAATGGGCTCCGGCGGCCCGTCGACGCGCACCATCGTCGAGGCCTCCGACATCACGCTGAAGAACGGCAGCCCGAAGCGCATCGGTCCCTTTGCCGTTCCGAAGGCCATGTCGTCCACCGCCTCTGCGACGCTTGCGACCTGGTTCAAGATCCATGGCGTGAACTATTCGATTTCATCGGCTTGCTCGACGTCGGCGCACTGCATCGGCAATGCGGCCGAAATGATCCAGTGGGGCAAGCAGGACGTCATGTTCGCCGGCGGCCACGAGGATCTCGACTGGTCGATGTCGAACCTGTTCGACGCCATGGGGGCGATGTCCTCGAAGTACAACGAGACCCCGGCAACCGCCTCGCGCGCCTATGACGTCAACCGTGACGGTTTCGTGATCGCCGGCGGTGCAGGCGTACTCGTCCTTGAAGAGCTGGAACACGCCAAGGCGCGTGGCGCCAAGATCTACGCCGAAATCGTCGGCTACGGCGCCACCTCGGACGGCTACGACATGGTCGCCCCTTCCGGCGAAGGCGCGGTCCGCTGCATGCGCCAGGCGCTCGCCACGGTGAAGGGCGACGTCGACTACATCAATACCCACGGCACCTCGACGCCGGTCGGCGACAGCAAGGAGATCGGCGCTATCCGCGAGGTCTTCGGCGACAAGATCCCGCACATCCAGTCGACCAAGTCGCTGACGGGCCATTCGCTCGGCGCGGCTGGCGTACAGGAATCGATCTACAGCCTTCTCATGATGCAGGCCGGCTTCATCGGCGAAAGCGCGCATATCGCCGAGCTGGATCCCGAATTCGACGGCGTGCCGATCGTTCGCAAGCGCATCGACGATGCGAAGATCGATATCGCGCTTTCCAACTCGTTCGGCTTCGGCGGCACCAACGCAACGCTCGTGTTCCAGCGCTACAACGGATAAGAGATCGATGACGGGGATCATGAAGGGCAAACGCGGCTTGATCATGGGGGTCGCGAACAATCACTCCATCGCCTGGGGGATTTCGAAGGCGCTGGCCGGGCAGGGGGCGGAACTCTGCTTCACCTATCAGGGCGAAGCGCTGGGCAAGCGGGTGAAGCCGCTGGCCGGCGAGCTTGGCTCGGATTTCCTGCTGCCCTGCGACGTCGAGGACATCGCCTCGGTCGATGCCGTCATCGGCGCCATCAAGGAGCGCTGGGGCAAGCTCGACTTCATCGTTCACGCGATCGGCTTCTCCGACAAGAACGAACTGAAGGGCCTCTACGCCGACACTTCGCGCGACAACTTTACCCGCACGATGGTCATCTCCTGCTTCTCCTTCACCGAGATCGCCCGCCGTGCGGCCGATCTGATGAACGAAGGCGGCACGATGCTGACGCTGACCTATGGCGGCTCGGTTCGCGTGATGCCGAACTACAATGTCATGGGTGTTGCCAAGGCGGCGCTGGAAGCCTCCGTCCGCTACCTGGCGTCCGATTACGGCCCGCGCGGCATACGCGTCAACGCGATCTCCGCCGGCCCGATCCGCACGCTCGCAGGCGCCGGCATTTCGGATGCTCGCGCCATGCTGTCCTGGCAGCAGAAGAATTCGCCGCTGCGCCGCACCGTCACGATCGACGACGTCGGCAATTCGGCGCTTTACCTGCTGTCCGACCTCTCCAGCGGTGTGACCGGCGAAATCCACTATGTCGACGCGGGCTATAACATCACGTCGATGCCGGCGCTCGAGACCCTGTCCAAGGCGGACAGCGAGTAGGGTTTCGGCGCGAGCCGAAGGGGATTGCCGGCCTGCTGCGGCCTTCTCATCTCAGCACGAGTATCGCCAGCAGAACCGCAATCGCGATCACTGTTCCCAGGAACAGCCAGCGCACGCGACCGTTCATCTGCACCGGAGTTCCCGGGTGATGAACGAAGGCGATCGGGCTCTCCGACGTTTCGGAGTGGCCTTCGCCCTGCTTGACGTCCTTTGCAATCACCTCCGCCACGTCTTCTGTGATTGGCGGTCTTGAAGGCCCGAACACCATCGCGCGCTCTCCTCAAAGGGGATCGGCAGGATGGTGTACCTGATCGGGCCGGATTGCAATCAGGATCTGTAAAGGCGGCCATACGCCACACCCGAGCGACTGCGGCTTCAGGTGGCGGTCGCTACTGGCCCCACCCGCTTGTAGAACAGCGTCGTGCCGCAGAAGCTGCCGTCCGGGTAGAGCGCATAATCCGGAATGACGCCGACCCATTCCCATCCGAGCTTGCGGTAGACGGTTTCGGCGGGACTGCCTGTCGCCGTGTCGAGGACGAGCACGCTCTTGCCGCATTGCGCCGCCTTTTGCTCGGCGCGCTCCATCAGTTGCCGTGCGATGCCGCGGCCGCGTGCCGCTTCCTTGACCAGCAGCTTCTTGACGTCGGCGCGGTGGCCCTGGTTCGGCATCTGCTGCATGCCGACCTGCACGGTGCCGACGATGACGCCGTCGAGCTCGGCGACGAAAAGCAGAACCGAGCCGTCGGCGACACCTTTGGCGACGCCCTCCCAGAAGGGTAGCGCATCTGCCCTGCCGTAGGGCGCCATGAAGCCAACCGACGCGCCGCCCATGACGCAGTCGACGAGGACATCGGCGAGTTCCGCAATCCGGGCCTTCGTCTCGTCGTGATCGAGCAACCTGATGATGTGCATGTTTTCTCTTTTCTTCAGTTGCGTCCGCGGTCGAGGACGACGGCATAATGTGCCGCCGCATCGCCGGTATTGTGAAAGATGTGACCCTCGGAGATGCTCATATAGAGGCAGTCGCCAGGCTCCAGGCGGTAGGTGACGTTCGCCACGGTCATCTCCAGTACGCCAGAGAACAGCCAGACGTGCTGGCTCATGCCGGCCTTGCCGGTCTCCGGGGGGTAGGCAACCCTCGCGCCGGCCGGGAGCTCCACCTCGACAACGTCGATCCTCGAGGCGGTCTGCGGCGGCGATATGGCGCGACGCTCGTAACCCGTCTCCGGGTCTCGCCAGATCGGTTGCTCGGCGCGTCGGGCGAGCGGGCCTTTCTCGTCGCGTTCGGAGGCGAAGAAGGTGGAAAGGGTGACGTCGAGCGCGGCGCAGAGCCGCGACAGCAGCTGCGCCGTCGGGCTCGCTTCCCCACGTTCGATGCGCGAAATCATCGCCCGGCTGACGCCGGATCGATTTGAAAGTTCGTCCAGCGTCAGGCCGCGCCCGCCGCGCAACGCCTTCAAACGCTCGGCAATGACGATGTCTATGTGGTCTGTCTCATTTTCCATCATAGTAGATATGCTCGACAATATAATGGAGTCAAGCGTCTCGCGATTTCAGGAAATATTTTCCTTTGTGCCGCTAAGACGACAACGCGTCCGGCTGGCGGCAGCTATGGTGGCGGTGGTCGCGGGGAAGGGGCTTCTGAACATGCAGGCGAGCAAGGCAAAGAGCGCGTCGCTCCTGTCGATCATGGCGATCGTCTTTTCGATGTGCGGTGTCGCGATCGGCAACGGCATCATGTTCGCCTACGTCCCCTTCGTCCTGTCGAAGACCGGAGACGCCGGTTGGGCGCCCGGCGCAGCCGTGACAGCGATCGCCTTCGGCGGCCTTCTTGGCTGCGTGCTCGCTGGCCCGCTCATCCGTCGGGTGGGTCATGCACGCGCCTTTTCCTGCTCTCTGGCGCTCGTCATCCTGTCCGCAGTGCTGATCAGCCTTGGCGTCCATCCGATCGTCTGGATCGTCGCGCGCGGGCTGTACGGGACGGCCGGCAACATCAACTTCATCATTGCGCAAAGCTGGCTCAACCACGCCAGCGAAAACAGCTGGCGCGGCAAGGCCATGTCGTTTTTCTACATGGCCTACGTCATATTCCTGGGGCTCGGCGCGTGGCTGTTCGGACAGATACCGGCCGGCGGAAACATCGCCCCCATCGCAACGATCTTCTTCACCGCGGTGGCGCTCCTGCCGATCGGGCTGACCCGCCTTGCCAATCCGCCGCCGCCCGCCAAGGCCAGCCCCGACATAAGGAAGGCATGGCGCAATTCGCCGGTCGCCTTCGTCGGCGTTCTCGCCGCCGGCGGGTTGTCGATGGTCGTGCAGGGCTTCACGCCTATCTATGCCGCCGCCAACGACGTCAGCCAGCAGGATATCGCCGCGCTGATGTTCGGCATGCAGTTCGGGCTGTTCTTTGTCCAGTATCCGCTCGGCATGCTCTCGGACCGCCTCGACAGGCGGATCGTCCTGATCGTCACCTGCCTGCTGATCACGTCGGCCGCCGTGGCCGCGCTCGGGGTTTCCTTCTCCAACCTGATCCTGCTGGTCGTGGTGTTTGCGATTTGGGCAGGTGCGGTGGAGAGCGTCTATTCGATCGCCAATGCGCACGCCAACGATCGCGCCGATCCGGCGGACTTCGTGCCGCTGGCCTCTACGCTCCTGGTTGCGTGGTCCGTCTCGGCTACGCTCGTGCCGCTGCTGGTGACGATGCTGACGCCCGTTCTGGGCGAGCAGACGTTCATCTATGCCGCCATGGCCGTTGCGATCGCCTACGGCGTCTTCGTGCTGACCCGCCTGCGCAAGCGCGAGACCGTGCCTGTCGAGGAACGGGAGGGGTTCGAGCTGAAGAGCGCGCAGGTTCCGAATGCGGGTGCTCTCGTGGAAGGGACACCGGAGCCGGCGGCGAAGCTGCACGCGGCGGCCGACAAACGATAGCGCGAATTCAGTCGTCAGAGGCATCCGGCGCCGCGTGTGCGGCGCCGTTGGGCTTGAGCAGGCTCAGCCGGCAACCTGGGCGATCCAGTCGTTGAGGCTGTAGTAGTTGGTGACACGGCTCACCTTGTCGCCCTTCATTTCGAAGAAGGCGCCGGCCGGCAGCTTGTAGGTCTGGCCCTTGGCCTCCGGCAGGCCCTCGTCGGTCGCGAGATAGGCGCCATTGACGACGAATTCCGCCGCGCCCCGGCTGCCGTCCTCGCTGGTCATGATCACCATGTCGGTGAGCTCTTCCTTGTAGCAGCGGTTCATGTGGGCCATGAACGTCGCGAAAGCCGCCTTGCCGACCTGGCGTTCGCCTTGGTTGATGTCGTGCACCACGTTTTCGTCGAGCAGCGCCAGAAAGGCCTCCATGTCCTGGCGGTTGAAGGCATCGTAGTAGGCGCGGATGATCTCGGCGGCTTTCATGAATTCTCTCCTTGAGCGGGCATGCTTGCTGAACTGGACGGTCGATGTATAACCAAGCCGGCGTCACGTGGAAATGCTGAATGACCCTTGAAATCAAATCGTTTTCGGGTGCCGGAGCGGCGCCTTATTTTGACGATCTCGCGCGGCTGAGGATCTCCGTCTTCAGGGATTTTCCCTATCTTTACGACGGCGATCTCGCCTATGAGCGAACATATCTGGCCACATATGCGAAATCCGAGGGATCGGTCTTCGTTCTCGCCTTCGACGGCGATAGCGTGGTGGGGGCTGCGACCGGAACGCCGATGGCGGCGGAAACCGGGGAGGTGCAGGCGCCATTCGTCGCCTCCGGCCGTGATCCCGGCGACTATTTCTACTTCGGCGAAAGCGTCCTCCTGTCGGGATATCGCGGCCGCGGCGTCGGTGTGAAATTCTTCGAGGGCCGCGAGGCGCAGGCGAAAAAGTTGGGGCTGATGCTCTGCACCTTCTGTGCGGTCGAGCGGCCCGCCGACCATCCGCGCCGGCCCGCTGACTACGTTCCGCTCAACGGCTTCTGGCGGAACCGCGGCTACCGCCATCACCCGGAACTGCGCACGACATTCACCTGGCGCGACCTCGACGAGAGGCAGGAAAGTCCCAAGCCGCTGTCCTTCTGGATCCGCGACCTTGGCGACAATGGCTGATGCCTGAGCCTGCGAGAGCGAATAGCCTGAAAATACGGCGAACGACCGGTTAATTTACCGCTATGCGGGCGCAAGGCGCGCTGCTATATGGCGGCCATGAGCACCAATTCGTCGACGCCCCTTGACCATATCCGCAACTTCTCGATCGTGGCCCACATCGACCACGGAAAATCGACGCTGGCCGACCGGCTGATCCAGTCGACGGGCGGCCTCGCGGATCGGGAAATGTCCGAGCAGGTGCTCGACAACATGGAGATCGAGCGCGAGCGCGGCATCACCATCAAGGCCCAGACGGTGCGCCTGCACTACAAGGCCAATGACGGCGAGACCTATGTGCTGAACCTGATCGATACGCCCGGCCACGTCGACTTCGCCTATGAGGTCTCCCGTTCGCTGTCGGCCTGCGAGGGCTCGCTGCTGGTCGTCGACGCCTCCCAGGGCGTGGAAGCCCAGACGCTCGCCAACGTCTACCAGGCGATCGATAACAACCACGAACTCGTCACCGTCCTCAACAAGATCGACCTGCCGGCCGCCGAACCCGAGCGCATCAAGGACCAGATCGAGGAGGTCATCGGCATCGATGCTTCGGAGGCCGTGCTGATTTCGGCCAAGACCGGCCTCGGCATCCCCGACGTCCTCGAGGCGATCGTCCACAAGCTGCCGCCGCCGAAGAGCGAGGGTGGCGAAAAGGCACCGCTGAAGGCGCTGCTCGTCGACAGCTGGTACGATACCTATCTCGGTGTCATGGTGCTGGTGCGTATCATCGAAGGCCGTCTCTCCAAGGGGCAGACGGTCCGCATGATGGGCACGGACGCGAAATACACCGTCGAGCGCGTTGGCGTGTTGACGCCGAAGATGGTGGCTATGGATAGCCTCGGCCCGGGCGAGATCGGCTTCATCACCGCGTCCATCAAGGAAGTGGCCGATACCCGCGTCGGCGACACCATCACCGAGGACAAGCGCCCGACGGCAAAGGCCTTGCCGGGCTTCAAGCCGGCCCAGCCGGTGGTCTTCTGCGGCCTGTTCCCGGTCGATGCGGCCGATTTCGAGGACCTGCGCTCGGCGATGGGCAAGCTGCGCCTCAACGATGCTTCGTTCTCCTTCGAAATGGAAAGCTCGGCAGCGCTCGGCTTCGGCTTCCGCTGCGGCTTCCTCGGCCTTCTGCATCTGGAGATCATCCAGGAACGGCTGGAGCGCGAATTCGACCTCGACCTGATCGCGACGGCGCCCTCGGTCGTCTACAAGCTGTTCATGACCGATGGTTCGGAGCGCGAACTGCACAATCCGGCCGACATGCCGGACGTCGTCAAGATCTCGGAGATCCACGAGCCGTGGATCCGTGCGACGATCCTGACGCCCGACGATTATCTCGGCGGCATCCTGAAGCTGTGCCAGGATCGGCGCGGTATCCAGATCGAGCTGACCTATGTCGGCACGCGCGCGATGATCACATACGATCTGCCGCTCAACGAGGTCGTCTTCGACTTCTACGACCGGCTGAAGTCGATCTCCAAGGGCTATGCCTCCTTCGACTACCAGATCACCGACCACAAGGAAGGCAATCTGGTGAAGATGTCGATCCTGGTGAACGGCGAGCCGGTCGATGCGCTCTCCATGATGGTGCACCGCATGGCGGCGGAAAAGCGCGGCCGCGAGATGTGCGAGAAGCTGAAGGAGTTGATCCCGAAGCACATGTTCAAGATCCCGATCCAGGCCGCGATCGGCGGCAACGTGATCGCCCGCGAAACCATTTCGGCGCTGCGCAAGGACGTGACCGCCAAGTGCTACGGCGGCGACGCCACCCGCAAGCGAAAGCTGCTTGAAAAGCAGAAGGCCGGCAAGAAGCGCATGCGGCAGTTCGGCAAGGTCGAAATCCCGCAGGAGGCTTTCATCGCCGCGCTCAAGATGGGCGACGAGTGAGGGGCTGCGAGATCCTTCGCAGGTCGTAAACGCGGGGAGCCATAGCTGCTCGCCTGCTGCCCTTGATGCTTCTGGTCAGGGCGGGGCCGGGCAGCCGCCATACATCGGTTGCGGGTTTCTGCCCGCTTTCGACCCATTGCCGTTGTGGGCATGTCGTATAGTTTCAGCATCCTGTTTCTTCAAACGGGCCACTTCAGTCTTGATCGGTATTCGAGAACGCCTCGTCCTATATGCTCTTCTGACGTCTCTGACCTCGCTCAGCATTGATGCGCTACTGCCGGGGCTTCGGGATATCGGTGCGCAAGTCACGCCTGCTCCGCCGCTCTCCACGCAGCACATCATATCCCTCTTCATCTTCGGCATGGCATTCGGCGAACTGCTACTGGGCCCCTTGTCCGATGCGATTGGACGAAAAACGGCGCTGCTGCTGGGCCTTGGGATCTACGTCGCGGGGACTATCGTTGCCGGTCTGGCGGGGTCGATGGAGATGGTCCTGCTCGGCCGGATCCTTCAGGGCGTAGGCGTGGCCGGCCCGAAGATTGCGACACGAGCCATGATACGCGATCAGTTCGAAGGCGATGCCATGGCTCGCATCATGTCCTTCATGTTCACCCTCTTCATTCTGGTGCCCATGCTTGCTCCGAGCCTGGCTCAAGGTCTCATTTTCCTTGGTGGCTGGCGCAGTGTTTTTGTGGCCTACCTCGCAATCGCGGGACTTCTGGGCCTATGGCTGATGGTTCGGCAGCCGGAGACTCTACCTGTCGCAAGACGCGTTCCGTTTCGACCCACACTCCTGTTCTCTAACGTCTGCCGCATCCTCGCCAATCGCCGTGTAGCCCTCCTGATCGTGGCGACCGGATTGGTGTTCGGTGCACAGCTCCTTTATCTCAGTACCGCGGCCGATCTCTTCTTTGACGCATACGGCATCAAGGAAACATTTCCCTTCTATTTCGCGCTGTTGGCTACGGGGATGGGGCTTGCGTCGTTCTTCAATGCCAAGCTCGTTCAACGCTTCGGCATGGAGGCAATGGCGCGTGCCGCCTTCATGGGGTTGGCATCAACCGCTCTTCTGATGATGCTGACATCCATTGGCTATGGTGACCGCCTGCCATTCGCAGTGTTGATGACGTTCCTGTACGCGGCGTTCTTTGCCATCGGCGTGCTGTTCGGCAATCTGAATGCCATGGCTATGCAATCGCTCGGGGATGTTGCCGGCTTTGGCGCATCTCTGATCGCGTCAGGATCAAGCCTTGTGGCAACCCTGTTCGCCGTCGGTCTGGGCACGCTCTATGACGGAACGGCCGTGAGCCTCTCGGTGGGCTTTTTCATCGCGGGCTTTTGTTCGCTTGTCATTGCAGAAGTGGCGATCCGCAGCGATGCGTCACCGATAAGCGCCGTTCGATAGCCCGACTTCCGGCTGACGGCCATCTTCGCCGAGCTGCCGATGCAAGCAGTTGGCGCAAAGCGACCTTTCAGATAAGCGCCGCTTCCACCTTACTCCGTACCCTCCTTCATCTCCTTGTACCGCGCCTCGAACTCATGCCGCAGTGCCCGGCGTCCCTCGGCGGCCTTCGCGCGGCGCTGCTTGCTCTCCGTGTCGAGGACAAGCGCCGGCACCGCGGTCGGCTTGCCGTCGGCGTCGACGGCGACCATGGTGAAATAGCAGGAATTGGTATGGCGGCGCTCGCCGGTGCGGATGTTCTCCGCCTCGACCCTTATGCCGATCTCCATCGAAGTGCGGCCGGCAAAGTTGACCGAGGCGCTGAGGGTGACGAGTTCGCCGACATGGATCGCCTGGCGAAACACCACCTGGTCGACCGAAAGCGTCACTGCATATTGCTGGGAGAAGCGCGAGGCGCAGGAATAGGCCACCCGGTCGAGCAGGTTCAATAGCGCCCCGCCATGCACCTTGCCGGAAAAATTCGCCATATCCGGCGTCATCAACACCACCATCTCGAGCTGGCTTGGGTCATGGGCGCGGTCCATGCGCGGTCCTTTCAGAAACGGGGTATGACAGCCGATCCGCGGACCGGGCGCCCAAGCCTACAGCCCGCCCGCCGCGAGGAGAAGCGTGGCCTTGACCATTCCTGGGATTCGTTGGCGTTGATTACCGATGTTGACGCCCGATGCGCAGAGCCGCTTAACAGCACCCTGCCGCGACCGGACAGGAAGCGCTGCTGCCAACTCGCCTGTGTGAGGCAGTTATCCGGCTAAGAAATGCGCTGGAGCTTTGGATCGTTCTCTGACGCGCCGTCGCGGCCATCGCTTGCCGAAGCGTCGCGTCCGGTGCCTCAGACGTTGCGGCGCCGCCCTTCCAGAAGGTCCAGCACCGAGTTGGCCGCTTCGATGACATTCGTGCCGGGGCCGAACACCGCGGCCACGCCGTGGTCATGCAGATACTGGTAGTCCTGCCGCGGGATGACGCCGCCGCAGACGACGATCACCTCGCCGCCGCCCTTCTTCTTCAGGTCTTCCACCAGTTGCGGCAGCAACGTTTTGTGGCCGGCGGCCAATGAGGAGACGCCGACGACGTTGACCCGCTCCGATAGCGCCATGTCGGCGGCCTCTTCCGGCGTCTGGAACAGCGGACCGGCAAGCACGTCGAAGCCGATGTCGCCGAAGGCCGATGCGATCACCTTTGCGCCGCGATCGTGACCGTCCTGGCCGAGCTTGGCGACCATGATCTTCGGCTTGCGGCCGAGCTTGTCCTCGACGCCCGACATGCGCGATTTGAGAATCTGCAGTTCCGGTTCGCCGCGATAGGCCTCGCCGTAGACGTCCTTGATAACCTCCGGCGTCGCCGCATGGTCGCCGAAAGCCTGGCGCATGGCGTCCGAAATCTCGCCGACGGTGGCGCGTTCGCGTGCCGCCTCGACGGCGGCCGCCAGCAGGTTGCCCTGGCCGGAGCGTGCCACCTCGGCGAGCCCGTCCAGCGCCGCCTTGACCTTCTCGCCGTCCCGCCGGCGTTTCGTCTCCTCGATGCGTCGGATCTGGGCAGCGCGCACGGCACTGTTGTCGATCTCGAGGATGTCGATCGGCTGCTCGTTCTCGAGCCGATACTTGTTGACGCCGACGATGACCTCTTCGCCCTTGTCGACCGCCGCCTGCCGGCGCGCCGCCGCTTCCTCGATCAGCCGCTTCGGCAGGCCGTCGTTCACTGCCTTCGTCATGCCCCCGAGCGCCTCGACTTCCCCGATCAGCGCCCAGGCCTTCTCTGCCAGCTCGTTCGTGAGGCTCTCGACATAATAGGAGCCGGCAAGCGGATCGACGACCTTGGTGACACCCGTCTCGTGCTGGAGGATCAGCTGGGTGTTGCGGGCGATGCGGGCGGAGAACTCCGTCGGCAGCGCGATCGCCTCATCGAAGGAATTGGTGTGCAGCGACTGCGTGCCGCCAAGGGCGGCCGACATCGCCTCGAAGGCGGTGCGGACGATGTTGTTGTAGGGGTCCTGCTCCTGCAGGGACACGCCCGACGTCTGGCAGTGCGTGCGCAGCATCAGCGAGGATGCCTTCTTCGGCTCGAACTCCCCCATGATCCGCGTCCACAAGAGGCGCGCTGCGCGCAGCTTCGCCGCCTCCATGAAGAAGTTCATGCCGATGGCGAAGAAGAAGGAGAGGCGGCCGGCAAAGTCGTCGACGTTCAGCCCCTTGGCGAGTGCCGCGCGCACATATTCGCGCCCGTCGGCCAGCGTGAACGCCAGTTCCTGGACGAGCGTCGCGCCCGCTTCCTGCATGTGGTAGCCGGAGATCGAGATGGAGTTGAACTTCGGCATCTCCTTCGCCGTATATTCGATGATGTCGGCGACGATCCGCATCGAGGGCTCGGGCGGGTAGATATAGGTGTTGCGAACCATGAACTCCTTGAGGATGTCGTTCTGGATGGTCCCCGAAAGCGCTGCACGCGGAACGCCCTGTTCCTCGCCGGCGACGATGAAGTTCGCAAGGATCGGGATCACGGCGCCGTTCATCGTCATCGAAACGGACATCTGGTCGAGCGGGATGCCATCGAACAGGATCTTCATGTCCTCGACGGAATCGATCGCGACGCCCGCCTTGCCGACGTCGCCGAGCACACGGGGATGGTCGCTGTCATAGCCACGGTGGGTGGCAAGGTCGAAGGCAACCGAAAGTCCCTTCTGCCCGGCGGCAAGGTTCTTGCGGTAGAAGGCGTTGGACTCCTCCGCCGTCGAGAAGCCGGCATACTGCCGGATCGTCCACGGCCGCCCGGCATACATCGTCGCCCGCGGGCCGCGCACGAATGGCGCGATGCCGGGCAGCGAAGAGAGGTGGTCGACACCCTGAAGATCCTCCGCCGTGTAGAGCGGCTTGACGTCGATCCCCTCCGGCGTGTGCCAGGTCAGGGTTTCCGGCGAGGCCTTCAGTTCGCGCTCGGCGAGCGCCTGCCAGTCCTTGATCGTCTTCTCGGCCATCGTTCCACTCCGATTCCATTCTCTCTGCCGGCTGGCGTCTTCCGGTGTCTGACCCTCATCCCCCTGCCGGGACCTTCTCCCCGCAAGCGGGGCGAAGGAGGCCTGCTGTATCGGCAGCGCCTCTCCCTCTGCCGCCGGAGGTATCCGAGTCCCCTCTCCCTGCTTGCGGGGAGAGGGCTAGGGTGAGGGGGCAAGTCCGCCTTGCGCGTGGTTGAGGGGCGATCCCGCACCGGGGCCCCAGGCATTGTACGCCCTTATTCGAACTCCATGATGACCTCGTCGACGGCCAGACCGGCGCCGACGGGCACCGCCACGCGTTTGACCACCGCTTTTCTCTCGGCGCGCAGGATGTTCTCCATTTTCATCGCCTCGATCGTGGCGAGTGCCTGTCCCGCTTCCACCGTGTCACCTTCGGCAACCGCAATCGCGGTGATCAGCCCCGGCATCGGGCAGAGCAGCATCTTCGAAGTGTCGGGCGGCAGCTTGACCGGCATCAGCTTCGCCAGCTCGGCGACGCGCGGTTCGCGGACCCGGGCGATGACGTCGATGCCGCGCCAGCGCAGCCGCAGCGAATAACCGATCTTGTCGACTTTCACGCCCATCGGCATCTCGTCGACGAAGAAGGTCGCATGCGTCTGGCCCGGCAGCCAGTCGCTGTGGATAGAAGCCGTCCCGCCGTCCGCAAAGGTGATCCGGGACGCGTCACCCTCCTGGGCGAAGGTGACAGCGATAGCCTCGCTGCCGAGCGCCACCACCCATTCCCTGCCGACGACACGGCGATGGTTGCCGATCGTGCCGGAGATCTTTGTCGCCCGCCTCTGCAGGCGGTCGTTGATGAGGGTCGCGACCGCTGCCATCCCTCGCGCTGCGGCTGTATCCGGCGCCAGCCCGTGGAAACCGTCCGGAAATTCCTCCGTGATGAAGGCGGTCGTCAGGCGGCCCTCGCGAAACCGGCCGTTCTGCATCACCGCCGACAGGAAGGGCAGGTTGTGGCCGATGCCCTCGACCTCGAAGTCATCGAGAGCCCGGCCCATCGCCTCGATCGCCGCCGTCCGGTCGGGCCCCCAGCTGCAGAGCTTGGCGACCATGGGGTCGTAATACATCGAGATTTCGCCGCCCTCGTAGACGCCGGTGTCGTTGCGCACGATCGTGCCGTCCTCATGCGCGCCTTCCGCCGGCGGACGGTAGCGCGTCAGCCGGCCGATCGACGGCAGGAAGTTGCGATAGGGATCTTCGGCATAGAGCCGGCTTTCGATCGCCCAGCCGTTCAGCTTGACGTCCGCTTGGCCGAAGGCGAGCTTCTCGTCTGCTGCGATGCGGATCATCTGCTCGACCAGGTCGATATCGGTGATCAGCTCGGTGACGGGATGCTCCACCTGCAGCCGCGTGTTCATCTCGAGGAAGTAGAAATTGCGGTTCCCGTCGACGATGAATTCAACCGTGCCGGCAGAATGATAGCCGACGGCCTTTGCGAGAGCCACGGCCTGGTCACCCATCGCCTTGCGGGTGGCTTGGTCGAGGAAGGGGGACGGCGCCTCTTCGATCACCTTCTGGTTCCGCCGCTGGATCGAGCATTCGCGCTCGCCAAGATAGAGCGTGTTGCCGTGCTTGTCGCCCAGCACCTGGATCTCGATGTGTCGGGGCTGGGTGACGAACTTCTCGATGAAGATGCGGTCGTCGCCGAACGAGTTCTTCGCCTCGTTTTTCGAGGACTGGAACCCTTCGCGTGCTTCGGTGTCGTTCCAGGCGATCCGCATGCCCTTGCCGCCACCGCCGGCGGACGCCTTGATCATCACGGGATAACCGATCTTGGCCGCAATCCTCACCGCCTCGTCGGCATCCTCGATCAGCCCCATATGGCCGGGCACGGTGGAAACGCCGGCCTCGGCTGCGATCTTCTTCGAGGTGATCTTGTCGCCCATCGCCTCGATTGCGCCCACCGGCGGGCCGATGAAGGCGACGCCCTCTTTCTCCAGCGCTGCGGCAAAAGCGGCGTTCTCGGACAGGAAGCCGTAGCCGGGGTGAACCGCGTCGGCGCCGGTTTGCCGGATCGCGTCGAGGATCCTGTCGATGACGATATAGGACTGGTTCGACGGTGCCGGACCGATATGCACCGCCTCGTCGGCCATCTGCACATGCAGCGCCTCGCGGTCGGCGTCCGAATAGACGGCGACGGTGGCAATGCCCATCTTGCGGGCGGTCTTGATGACCCGGCAGGCGATCTCGCCACGATTGGCAATGAGGATTTTCTTGATCGCCAAGGCTAGATCTCCATTACATCTTCAAATGATTCCGGGAAGGAGGCACGGGCCGCCTTCTCGTCGATGACCAGCATTGCCTCATAGGAGGTGGGGTCGAAATCCTTTTCCGCGGCCACGACCTCGCGTCCGAAGAGCAGGTTGAGCCGGGCCGCATCGAGATTGCCACGCTCGAAAGGTTCCGGTCCGAAATGGTGCCAGAGCGCATGCAGGAAGGCCGCATCGATCTTGTGCTCGGCCGAGCCCGGCCGGGCGCGACGGGGCAGCGCCTTGATCGGCGTCACGCCTTTCGGATTGGCACGTCGGATGGTGAACTGGACGCCCGTGCCCGGCATTCCGGAGGGGAAGCCACGGTGTTTTGTCATGTCGGGAAGATTGGCCATGATTCTTGTCTTCCCTCACAACGGAATGGTGTCGTGCTTGCGCCAGCGCGCGTCCACCTGCTTGCCCCTGAGCGAGGCGAAGGCGCGGGCGATCCGCTTGCGGGAGGAATGCGGCATGATCACCTCGTCGATGAAGCCGCGCTCGGCGGCGACGAAGGGATTGGCGAACCGCTCCTCGTATTCCCGCGTGCGCGCTGCGATCTTCTCCGTGTCGCCCAGTTCCGAGCGGTAGAGGATCTCCGTCGCGCCCTTCGCGCCCATCACCGCGATTTCGGCTGTCGGCCAAGCATAGTTGACATCGGCGCCGATGTGCTTGGACGCCATCACGTCATAGGCCCCGCCATAGGCCTTGCGGGTGATCAGCGTCACCATCGGTACGGTCGCCTGGCTGTAGGCGAACAAAAGCTTGGCGCCGTGCTTGATCACCCCGCCATATTCCTGCGCAACGCCTGGCAGGAAGCCTGGCACGTCGACCAGCGTCAGGATCGGAATGTTGAAGGCATCGCAGAAGCGCACGAACTTCGCAGCCTTGCGCGAACTGTCGATGTCGAGGCAGCCGGCCAGCACCATGGGCTGGTTGGCGACGACGCCGACCGTCTGGCCCTCGAGCCGGATGTAGCCGGTGATGATGTTCTTCGCAAAATTCTCCTGCAGCTCGAAGAAGTCGCCTTCGTCGGCAATCGCCAGGATCAGCTCCTTCATGTCGTAGGGCTTGCTGGAGCTGTCGGGGATCAGCGTATCGAGCCGTGCCTCCAGCCGCGCCGGGTCGTCGTGGAAGGGACGCAACGGCGGCTTGTCGCGGTTGTTCAGCGGCAGGAAATCGAACAGCAGCCGCACATGCTCCAGCGTCTCGATGTCGTTCTCGTAGGCGCCGTCGGCGACGGAGGACTTCTTCGTGTGGGTGCCGGCGCCACCCAGTTCCTCGGCGGTGACGATCTCGTTTGTCACCGTCTTGACCACGTCCGGCCCGGTGACGAACATGTAGGAGCTGTCCCGCACCATGAAGATGAAGTCGGTCATGGCAGGCGAATAGACCGCCCCACCCGCGCAGGGCCCCATGATGACGGAGATCTGCGGGATGACACCGGAGGCCTCGGCATTGCGGCGGAACACCTCGGCATAGCCGGCAAGCGAGGCGACGCCTTCCTGGATGCGGGCGCCGCCCGAGTCGTTCAGCCCGATCACCGGCGCGCCGTTGCGTACAGCCATGTCCATGATCTTGCAAATCTTCTGCGCATGCGTCTCTGACAGCGAGCCGCCGAGCACGGTGAAATCCTGAGAGAAGACGTAGACCTGCCGGCCGTTGATCGTACCCCAGCCGGTGACGACGCCGTCGCCGGCGATCTTCTGGCCCGCCATGCCGAAGTCGACCGCTCGGTGGGTTACGTACATGTCGTATTCTTCGAACGAGCCTGCATCGAGCAGGACCTCCAGCCGCTCGCGCGCGGTCAGCTTGCCCTTGCCGTGCTGGGCGTCGATCCGCTTCTGCCCGCCGCCGAGATAGGCCTCGTCGCGTCGAGCCTGTAACTGCTCCAGTATCGGGCGCATTCTCACTCCCTGTGAAATCGGTTTGTGCGCCCATTATGCCGATATTGCCTTGCGGAAAACAATTGAACGGGTGCGAAAGCGGAAATATAAAATAGCAATATTGAAAATGCGAATTTGCAAATTCGGTAGGCGTCATGGCGATAGGCAAACTCTTCATCGGCCGCAAGGTCCGCGATCTCAGGCAGGCGAGCGGCATCACGCAGGGCCAGTTTGCCGAGCGGATCGGCATCTCTACCAGCTACCTGAACCAGATCGAGAACAACCAGCGTCCTGTCTCCGCTGCTGTGCTGCTGGCGCTGGCCGACAAGTTTCGGCTGGACATCGCCGAACTGTCTGTCGGCGAGAACGACCGCCTGATGTCGGCGTTGTCGGAGGCGCTGACCGATCCGCTGTTTGCGACCTATTCGCCGAGCCTGCAGGAGCTGAAGCTCGTCACCCAGAACGCACCAGGGCTGGCGCATGCGCTGATCGCCTGTCATCAGGCCTACCGGCGCAACAGCGAAAGGCTCGCGAGCTTCGACGCCACGCTTGGCCGCGCCGGCGGGCCCGCCGAAATGACGCCCTACGAAGAAGTGCGCGACTTCTTTCATTTCGTCGACAACTACATCCATGAGCTCGACGTCCTTGCCGAACGGTTGGCTGTGGATCTCGGCATCGGTCGCGGCGACAACCAGGCTGTCTTGACCGAGCATCTGGAGCGCAGGTTCGCAGTGCGCGTTGCCCGCGGGGCTGCCGACGACGACGCCATTCGGCGCTATGATCCGCAGGCCCGCGTCCTGACGCTTAATCCCTATGCCGCCGCCTCGACGCGCGATTTCCAGCTGGCGCTGCAGATCGCCCAGCTGCAGGCCGCAAGCGAGATCGACGCCGTGGCGCAAGGGGCGGGGTTCCGCTCGGAGGAGGCGCTGGAGATCTGCCGCATGGGGCTGGAGAACTACGTCGCGGGCGCCCTGCTTTTGCCCTATGGCGCGTTCCTGCAGGCTGCACAGGATCTGCGCCACGACCTGGAACTGCTCGCCGCCCGTTTCGGCGCCTCGATCGAACAGGTCTGCCACCGCCTCAGCACGCTGCAACGTCCCGGATTGAAGGGTGTGCCGATCTTCTTCGCCCGCATCGACCGGGCAGGCAACATCACCAAGCGCCACAGCGCAGCCAAGTTCCAGTTCGCCCGCTTCGGCGCTGCCTGTCCGCTCTGGAACGCCCACGAGGCGTTCGAGCGGCCCGGCCGGATCCTGCGCCAACTGGCGGAGACGCCGGACGGCGTGCGCTATCTCTGTCTGGCCACCCATGCCTCGAAGGGCAGCGGTGGCTTTCGTGCCGCCCGGCCCGAATTTGCGCTGGCGCTCGGCTGCGAGATCTCCTACGCGCCCGCCTTCGTCTATGCCGACGACCTCGATATGGAGAATGCCGGAGCCTTTGCCCCGATCGGCATCTCCTGCCGCATCTGCGAGCGTGCCGACTGTGCCAGCCGCGCCGTCCCGCCCTTCAAGCGCAGGCTGCACGTGGATCACAACGTGCGCCGGATCGTGCCTTACGGGTTGGAGGGATGAGCGCGTCAAAGCAGTCGGCTTGGGCGACGCATGATTGACGCAAATGACCGTTGTGATATTGCCGCTGTGACGAGTATCGCACCGCTGCGAAGACGCGCTGGAGAAACAAAATCATGCGATGGGGCTTGCCCAAAAAGGTCGAGAAAGAGGGCAAAAGCCAGCCGGTCGTGATCCCGACGCACGATAGCATCGATGAACTCCTGCGGGCAGGCTTTGGCTCATGCGGCCACTATTTCTTGCATGATAACGAACGGAAGAAATACATCCTGGTTTTCTTCAACGGCGCAATGAACCGCCAGTTTCACTCGGAAACGCCGCTATTCAACCGTTGGTCATGGGGCCGGCGGTGCAAGTATCCCGTCGTCTGTGTCAGCGATCCCGCGGTCGCGCCTTCGACCGGCCTGCATATCGACTGGTATCTCGGTCGCCGGGATGAATGGACCTTGGAGAGGGTCTGGACCCAGCTCCATTACATCAGGTCAGTGATCGCCCCCGAGGCAAAGTTCATTGTCATGGGCTCGTCTGGAGGCGGCTTCGCCGCCCTGCAATCTACGATGATGGGCCACGCCAAGGAATGCTACTGTATCAATCCCCAGATCGAGTTGTGGCGCTTTCAAAACCAGCCCCGTTACTTTGCCTCGCTCCGCAAATACAATGGTGACAATTCCGGCCAGATCCCGCCGGAAGATTTGCACCGATTCTCCGTGATCGAGGCAGGCAGGAGCCGTGCCCATCGCGGGTCGACGATATTCTATGCGCAGAACAACGCGGATGTGTCCCACTACCGTGATCATTTCCTGCCGTTCATGACGGAGTTTTCCGCCAAGCCGCACAACCGAACTCGGAAGATTCATCACATTTCTTTCAGGGACACCACGCTGAAGCACATGCCGCCAAGCTATGAGCAGACGCTCAAGATCTTCGGTCAGCCGTTTAAGCGGTTGATGAAGTAGCCGGGCAACATGTTTCGATCGGCGTCTTGTGCCGAGTGGCGTTTCGGGCCGGCGCCGATTGTAGTTATGCGGAAGCGTAAATCATGACCAAAAAAGAAAAACCCCGGATGTCCGGGGTTTCTTTAAGACGTTGTGAAACGTCTTCACAATGGAATGGTGCCCAGAAGAGGACTCGAACCTCCACACCCTTTCGAGTACCAGCACCTGAAGCTGGCGCGTCTACCAATTCCGCCATCTGGGCGACGGACGCGGATGTACGGGGAGCCGCCGCCGGTGTCAACTGGCTTTTTGAAGTTTTTGCAACGACATGCGATTTTCCCTCGGCTTCTCCACGGCCGGTCGTTACGCCCGACGACCGGCGGCCCACTGGCGGATCAGATCGAGGCCGTCCTCGAGCAGGCTCTGGGCGGCACGCTCATCTCCGGCTTCCACATAGCAGCGCATTTCGGGCGCATTGCCGGAGGGGCGGAAATGGATGATGCGGCCGTCTTCGAGCGTCACGCGCAGCCCGTCGATGTCGCTCGTCATCGCCGGCGTTCCGAGCGGTGCCAGGAACGCGGCCAGCGCCTGCGGGCCTGAGCGAAGCTCCGCCATCAGCGCCGCACTCGTTTCCACGGGAAAGTTCTCGAGCCGGTCGGCGGCGGCGGCCGGCAGGCCGAAATCAGGGGCGATGGCCGACAGCGGCTGATCGCGTTCGACTGCCAGGGCCAGAACGGCAAGCGCCGGCAGGAAGCTGTCGCGGGTTGGAAGTGCGGAGAGCGTGCGGCCATTGGCAGTGCAGGTCGTGCCCGTCAGCGTACCTCCATTGGCCTCGAAACCAACCACGGCCTTCGCACCGGCCGCGACGGCCTCATCCATGGCCGCGATCACGAAGGGCGAACCGACGCGCGTGCGCCGGACCTCGAAGGTCCCTGAGGCTTCGATGCCGGAATTGGAGGTGACGGGCGTTGCCACAACGTCGGCGCCGAGGAAGTTCGCGGTGATCAGGCCAAGCAGGTCGCCTCGCAGCGGCGTGCCGGTTTCGTCGGCTACGAGCGGACGGTCGCCGTCGCCGTCCGCAGAGACGATCGCGTCGAGAGCGTGCTCGCTGGACCAGCGCTGCAGCATCTCGATCGTATCCGGCGAGACGGCCTCCGTATCGACCGGGATGAATTCCTGCGAGCGTCCGAGCGGCACGCAGTCGGCGCCGAAGGCCGAAAGCACGGTGACGAACAGGTCCCGCGCGACCGTGCTGTGCTGGTAGATGCCGATACGCTTGCCATCAAGTGCGCCGGAGGCCAGCAGGCCGTCATAGCGCTTCAGGAACAGGGTTTCGGCATCGGCGGAGCCATCGGGTGCGACCGCCGGTTCAGCATCCGGCACCTCGCCGGCGCTGGACATGGCAGCGGCCATCTGCGTGATCGCCGCTTCGTCATCCTTGCCGATTTCGCCGTCCGGCCGGTAGAACTTGATGCCGTTGCGGTCGGCGGGAATGTGGGAGCCGGTGACCATCAGGCTGGCGGCCCCTTTTTTCAGGCCGAAGAGCGCCAGCGCCGGTGTCGGGACGGTGCCGCAATCGAGAGGCGCCAGACCGGCCCGGCGCAGGGCGCCGGCTGCGATCGCAGCGATTGCCGGGCTGGACGGCCGGAAGTCGCGGCCGATCAGCACCGTATCGCCCGCCTTGGCGAGACCGGCTTCCAAAAGGTAGCGTGCAAAGGCGGTGGCGTAGAGTGCTGCCGGTGGGCCCTCCAGTTCCGTCGAAAGGCCGCGCAGCCCGCTGGTGCCGAATTTCAGACTCATCTCATGCTCCAAGTTGTAGTATGCTGGTCTCCGCCCGCATTTCATGCCCGATTTTTTCCGGCTTGTCCCACCCTTCGATTCCGAAGGCCAGGGGCTCTGGAGCGGGCGCGAATGACGGCCAGGATGTGTGGCGCGCGAATGCGCCGGAAAACTACGGAACTTGTCGAAATTCCACCTCTCCTAACGCACAGGGGGTCGAAATGTTCAGGCTGCGCAGTTTCGTTTTAACCGGCGCACTGGCCCTTGCCAGCGCACTGGTTTCCGCCCCCGGTGCCAGTGCCGGATCTCTCGTGCAGGCCGATCGGATCGTCGGAACCAAAGTTCTGCCGGCCGCCGTTGCTTGCAATGCCTATAGCTGCTGGAATTCCGGACCGTTCTACAATCCGATCAACCGGCCATATTATCGAGCCTACGCTTGGCCGATATATCGTCCGTACCGGCCCTATGCACCCTACTACCGGCCGTATTACCGGCCCTATTCGTCGAGCGTGACGATCTACCGCCCTTATGAGAGCCCGTATTATGCGCCTCGCGCCTATAGCGGTGCGGGGGCTCACGTTGCCTGGTGCATGAATCGATATCGTACCTATGAGCCGGCGACCAACCGCTATCACGCGGGCAACGGCGTCTACAGGGCCTGCGTTTCGCCCTATCCGTGAAAGGCAGGGCGCCGTCGGGTGCCGCAATAGTGCGGCACCCACAAGCTTGCCCGATCAGTTCCTGTCGACGTGACCGAGATCCCGCTCGGGCTCGATGACGTCGCGCACCTTTTGTTTCAGTTCCTTCGGTCCGGGGAAACCGCCATCGCGTTTACGCTCCCAGATCAGTTCCCCATCTATCCGTATCTCGAAATTGCCGCCGGTGCCGGGAATGAGGGTAACCTCGCCAAGGCTGTCGCCAAACGTCTGCAACAGTTCCTGGGCCATCCAGCCCGCCCGAAGCAGCCAGTTGCATTGGGTACAGTACAGGATGGAGATCCGGGGCTTTTGTTCGCTCATATTCAGTCTGCTCACCTGGCTTCTGTCGGGGCCGATAGCGACCGGCTTATGCCGATGGCGCCGGGTTGGCAATCCCGCCCTGCTGAGACGACTCACGAAAATGTCAACTCAGTTCATCATGTTTTGTCGAGGCGCTGCTTGCGCGTCAGCAGCGGTCCGCGGACAAGGGTGCAGTGCAACAATTTTCAACGGTAACTCCCATGAGCGACTTTACTTCACCTCGTGACCGACTTTTCCTTCCGTTCCTTGGGCCTGTCTATTCTTCCCTGAGTGAAAGTGCAGAAACGCTGCTCCGCCTCGTCGCCGGTCTGCTTCTCGTGACACACGGCTACGGAAAGATTCTCAACCCGTTTGGCGCAGTCGGGATGGTGGAAGGGCTCGGCTTCTATCCGGGCGTCTTCTGGTCCCCGCTTCTGGCGGCGACGGAGTTTTTCGGTGGCATCCTCGTGGCGATCGGGCTGTTCACGCGCCCGGCCGCCATCGCGTCTGCGATCGTTCTGGCCGTGACCGTCTACTTCCATTGGATCGTCAAGGCGGAGGGCATTGGCGGCGCGGAAAAGTCCATCCTCTGGACTGCAATCATGCTCTATTTCGCGGTTCGCGGCGCCAACGGCCAGTCGGTCGACGCGCGGTTGGGCCGTCAGTTCTGACGCGGCTTCAATTGAGGCAGCATCCTCCCTACGGCGGCGAGCAGTACCTCGTCGGCGTAGGGCTTCATTATGACGGGAGCGCCATCGAAGGGCGCAACGCCGGATCGGTGCGCTTCCGATACCGAGGTGAAAATGAGCGGTACGCCAAGCCTTTTCAGCCGCAACGTACCGTCGGCGCCCGACATGGACCGCACGGAAAGGTCGACCAGACAGAGGCTCAGTGCTGCAAGATCTGAGTCGGTCCACCGCTCGAACTGATTCGGCCGAATGTTCGACACGCGGCATTCAAAGGTAGAGTTGATCAAGAATTCGGCATCGACGGCGATCAGGAACTCTTCCTCCACGATTGCGATATGCGGATAGGCCTTGTTCATTGCAGGCGTACTTTCCAGGGCAGAGGAGGGCTTGCGAGCTGGCTCCTTAAAATGGGTGCAAGCGCGCCCGGGGCGGGGCAATGTCTCTCTCGAACGCGCTGACGTCATTTAAAAAAGACGTAGCGAAAGCCCCTTGGCTGGAACCGAAGAAATCGCTTTCGCGTTGATAGACCACATGTCTGCAACCGGGGAAGGAATGGTTTGATGGGGCTTGATCCAAACGTGTGGCAGCGCTGTCGCAGATTGCGGATACCAACATGACCGGGGCCTCAGCCCCCGCGCCGGGCAAGTGGCACACACCCTGCTCCAAATGTCCGCTTCAGGAACTGAAGAGCTTCCGTAAATTTTCGCCGCGCGAACTGGAATTCGTGTCGCAGTTCAAGGTCGGAGAATTGTCGGTCGAGCGCGGGGCGACGGTTCTGGTGGAGGGGACCCACAGTCCGCACATTTATACGGTGCTGACGGGCATGGGATTTCGCTACAAGCTTCTGGAGGACGGCCGCCGGCAGATCATGAACTATGCCTTTCCGGGGGATCTGCTCGGTCTGCAGGGCGTGCTGATGGGAGAGCTCGACCACTCCGTCGAGGCGCTGACGCCGGTCACCCTTTGCGTATTCGAGCGCTCGAAGCTCGACAGCCTGTTTTCGCGCCACGCCTCTCTCGCCTACGACCTCACCTGGATCGCGGCACGGGAGGAGCGGATTCTCGACGAACACCTGCTCAGCATTGGACGGCGTTCCGCGCTGGAGCGTACGGCCTATCTTTTGTCCTACATCCATCAGCGCGCCATGGCGGTCGGAATGCTGCACGGTGCACGTCGGAGCATCCCGCTGACGCAGCAGCACCTGGCCGATACGCTCGGTCTATCCCTTGTCCACACCAACAAGACGTTGCGCAAACTGTCGGACCGTCAATTGATCCGCTGGCAGGATGGCGGCTGCGAGGTGAACGATCCCGATGGCCTTCTCAAGGTATCCGGCTGGGAGGGTCTCAAGGAGACGGCCCGCCCCTTTATCTGACGTGCGCTGTCAGGCGACGTCCCAGTGAAGGGGAAACATCGGGTCGAACACCGTCACGGGACCTGCTCCCGTCTCGATCCTTGGCGGATAGGATAGGGGCGTCTCGCGACGCACGAGCCGCATCGTGTCCTGGTTTGCCGGCAGGCCGTACCAGGCTGGACCGTTAAGTGAAGAGAAGGCTTCCAGCCTGTCGAGCGCGTTCTCCTCTTCGAAGACATGCGCCAGGCAACTCATGGTGTTGATCGACGTGTAGATGCCGGCGCAGCCGCAGGCGCATTCCTTGAGCGGGTCGACATGCGGGGCCGAATCGGTGCCGAGGAAGAAGCGTGCATCGCCCGAGGTGGCGGCCGCGCGAAGGGCGAGCCGGTGATGCTCGCGCTTGGCGACCGGAAGGCAGTAGTAGTGCGGCTTGATGCCGCCGACCAGGATCGCATTGCGATTGATGATCAGGTGGTGGGTTGTGATCGAGCCGGCGAGATTGGTCTTCGAATTCCTGATGTAGTCGATGCCGTCCTTCGTCGTCACATGCTCCATCGTCACCTTCAGCTCCGGCAGGCGGTTGCGCAGCGGATCGAGCACAGTGTCGATGAAGACGGCCTCGCGGTCGAAGATGTCGACCTCCGGCGTGGTGACCTCGCCATGCACGCAGAGAGGCAGGCCGATCCTGGCCATGCGCTCGAGCACGGGCATCGCCTTCTCGATGTCGCGCACGCCGCCATGCGAGTTCGTCGTCGCACCCGCGGGGTAGAGCTTGACGGCGGTGATCAGCCCACTCGCCTTGCCTTCCTCCACGTCGTCGGGGTTCGTGTGCTCGGTCAGGTAGAGCGTCATCAGCGGCTGAAAGCGGTCGCCGGCGGGAAGCGCGGCCATGATGCGCTCGCGATAGGCTGCCGCGTCGGCGGTGGTCACGACCGGCGGAACGAGGTTCGGCATGATGATCGCGCGGGCGAAATGGCGGCTGGTATCGCCGATCACGCCCTTCAGCATCTCGCCGTCGCGCAGATGCAGATGCCAGTCGTCGGGGCGGCGAATGGTGATCGATTGCATGCGCTGAGTACTCCGCGGCTCGATGAAAATCTATACCGCGGGCATTATCACCCCAGGACCGCCGAAGGCAAACATTTTGCCGGTTGTCAGGCCGGGCTGGTGCCAAACCGGTTTTCGCCGCGCGTTCCCTCGCTCGCATACCAGTAGACGAGCACGATCCAGCCGATCAGCGGAATGAGCCCCACCAGCAGCCACCAGCCGGAGCGGTCGGTATCGTGAAGGCGGCGAATGGCGACGCCGAGACCTGGCAGGAGCACGCCAAGTCCGTAGACGACGCTGAGGATCTCTCGGCCGAATACGGCCTGGTCGATGCTGCCGAGAACGACGGAGGCAATGACATTGAAAAGCGCGAACCACCAGAATTCCGGGCGGCTCGCACGGCCGGTAAAGACGGCATACTTGGAAAAGACGGTAGAGATTGCTTGCGAAAATGTCATGCTATCCCCCTCGGGCGCCCGAAGGCGCGGTCGCACACTCAGGTTGTGCGTGTGAAACTGCACCATCTTGCGCCGCACATCAATGCGGCCAGCAAGGCCAACGGGGCGTCAGGCGTTGTCGAGCGTGACGTCGGCGCGCCGGCGACTTTCAAGCACCAGCCGACCGTTCGGCAGGTCGTTGCCGTGCGCCTTCGCACGCGCCACTTCCTCGGTCAGCCCGTAGCCGATCCAGCGATCCAGGAGGCGCTGCTCGAGGACCGGCACGGGCGGGGCGAGCATGACGGAATAGTCGAACAAGCCTTCCAGCTCCGCCCACCTGCCCTCATCGAGCAGCAGGTAGTTTCCTTCGACGATGATGAATCGGTGCTCGAGTGAGACCACCCTGGCAGAGGCTATGGAGAGTTCGCGCGATCGGTCGAAGACGGGGATCAGCACCTCCTGATCCGCCGGGCGCACGGCGCGGATGATGTCGAGGAATGCGCGCACGTCGAACGTTTCGGGCGCGCCCTTGCGGGCCAGCAGCCCCCGATCGATCAGAATGGCATTGTCCATATGAAAGCCGTCCATCGGCAACACCTCGGCGCGCTCGCCACGGGCCTTCAGGCTGGCGCGGAGTTCGTCGGCCAGGGTGGACTTTCCCGAACCCGGCGGACCGGCGATCGCAATCAGAAAGCGCCGGGTATCGCCGGCGCGCCGGATGATCTCTGACGCCATCACCGCAATGATGCTGTTCATGTTGCCTGCGCCTCCCGTTGCGATCCCTTGATGCCGACCATGGCGGCGACCGCAGGAGGCGGCATATTGTGCGAGATGGAGGGTATCGGCAAGGCGCAGACGGGTCGGGCCGCAGCAGCCTCCACATTCCCTCTGAAAAGTCGCAAGGCGTTGTATCAACCTTGGTTCTTGAACGCCGGAACGCGCCGTGCTTGTCTGCCGCAACCAAAGGGAGATGCAGATGCGCGTATTGGTCGTCGAGAATGACAGGATAACGGCCCTTGGCCAGATCGAAACCGCTCTGCTCGAGGCCGGCGCAAAGATCGAGCTGTGTCGCCCCCATGCCGGAGAGGCGCTGCCGTCCGACGGACTGGCCTACGACGCGCTGGTCGTCATGGGCGGCCCCCAATCGGCCATCGACGATGAGAGGCATCCTTATCTGCCGGCTTTGTGCGCCATGATGCGGCGCTATGGCGACGCCGGCAGATCCGTTCTCGGCGTCTGCCTCGGAAGCCAGCTTCTGGCGCGCAGCTATGGTGCGACCAATCTCATCGGAGAAGCCTTCGAGTTCGGCTGGTGCGACATCCAGCCGACGCAACAGGGGCTCGCGGACCCGTTGCTCGCCTCGGTCGGCGGTGCCTTTCCGATCTTCCAGTGGCACAGCGACACCTTCACGCTGCCGGAAGGTGCCATTCGGCTGGCACACAATCAGACCGCGACGAACCAGGCCTTCCGCATCGGCCGCGCCACCTACGGCACGCAATTCCACTTCGAGGTGGACCGGTCGGTCGCAACCTGGTGGCGAGACCTTTTCCCGGAGCAGATCGAGCGGATGGAGCCGGGATGGATCGACGGCTTCGATGCGATCGCCGCCGCGCGCGGCCCCGCCGCCGATGCTGCGGGCCTGGCGATTGCCCGTGCCTGGGTCTCGACGATCGCCGCCGGCATGGAGGCGCAGGGTGGTGTGCCAGTCGGCAGTGCAGCCTGATTTTTTGGCATTGAGCGCCCCGGCATGCCGCGTTTCCCTGCCGGAAGGGACGGTCTGGATCGGTCGCCGTCAGCCTACCAGTTTAACCCGCGCAGTTCGCGTTCGCGGGAGGGCGGTGGATTGCGGCTTGAGAAGCTGCGGCCGTTCTGCGTGCATGTGTAGACCGGGTGTTTGAACTCGCCCCAGCGACGGACGTCAGTGTCGTCATAGCTCCGCGTACAGACAACCTCGTTTGCAGCTGCGGCTGCAGCTTTGTCTTCCTGGGACTTTACGCCGGGCAGGTCTGTGAAAGGATAGGCTTTCTCTCCGCCCGCAAAGGCTCCCGCCTGCTGCGCGAAAGCGGGCGAGGAGAGCGAGAGCAGCGCCACAGCAAAGGGAAGGGCAAGGACGATGTCGCGGCAGCGGTGAGGTTTCGGCGGTTTCATATCTATCCATTGCGTCAGCGGGTGCAATATTGGCCTCGCATAGTACCGCGCCGGGCAATCATGCGATATAGCCCAGGCAGTTTCTGCAGATTATGTGGGGTTTGAGATGGCAAGTGCAATACGATATCACGAGGGCGACATTTCGGCGGCCGATGCTGCGCGCTATGACGGCGCGATCGCGATCGATACGGAGACCCTCGGGCTGATCCCGCGTCGCGACCGGCTGTGCGTCGTCCAGCTCTCCCCCGGCAACGGCACGGCGGATGTCATCAAGATCGCCGCAGGACAGACGCGGGCCCCCAATCTCGTCGCCATGCTCAGTGATCCTTCCCGCCAGAAGATCTTCCACTATGGTCGATTTGACATCGCCGTCTTGTTCCACACCTTCGGCGTCACCTGTTCGCCCGTCTTCTGCACCAAGATCGCCTCCCGGTTGACGCGTACCTACACCGACCGTCACGGCCTGAAGGACAATCTGAAGGAACTCCTGGAGGTGGACATTTCCAAGCAGCAGCAGTCTTCCGACTGGGCTGCCGAGACGCTTTCGCCGGCCCAGCTCGAATATGCGGCATCCGACGTGCTTCACCTGCACGCGCTGCGCGACAAGCTGATGGCGCGGCTTGTCCGGGACGGGCGGCTGCAGCACGCCGAAGCCTGCTTCGCGTTCCTGCCGACGCGTGCCAAGCTCGACCTGCTCGGCTGGGACGAAACGGATATCTTCGCCCATAGCTGAGGGTGCCGGCAAAAGCCGGCACGGATCGGTCAGAATTGCTTAACCAAATCGCCGCTATTTTCGGCTGCATGAATTCAGGTTTTGCAATCGGGACAGTTTGATGATTCCGCCCCTTTCACAGTCGACCGGCCTGCAGGTCTCCGATCAGCTTGGCAAGATGATCGAGGAGATGGAGGCCCGTCACAAGGAGGCCGACGACAAGGCGAAGGGCAAGGATCGCAAGGACGAGACCTTCGGCGTGACCAGCGATTCGCCGAAGGCCGTCGCCAACGAGAAGATCACCGCCTACTTCTTCGGTGCCTTGAAGGGCGATCCGGATCCTCTCGCCACGCTGATCTCCCGTTTCTCCTCGGCCCTGGGCATCACGCAGGGCAAGGACGAATCGAGCTTCTCCTTTGCGCAGCGCCTCGGTGACGCCGTCTCCATGCTCGGCTTCGCCAAGACGGACAGCCGCGGCGAACCGGCCGTTCTGACGCTGAAGTCTCTCGGCGTGAGCGAGGCCGAAGTGATCGACGTCATGCAGGGCAATTCGACGTCGAAGACCGCTCCGAACGCTGTCCTTGCAGCCCGCATAGCGAGCCAGGCGGGGCTGACGGGCGAAGAGGAAGACTTCGGCGCCCGCATTGCCGAAACGCTGACGGCCCAGCGGGCCGTGCTACCGAAGAGCGTCGCCGCGTTGGAGGAGACGACCGGGCTGAAGAAGCTCGGCCTGACCGCATCGGACATGATCGCTGCCATCGCAAACCCCTGGAGCGACGCCGGCCAGCGGGTCAAGGACGCGCTCGCCGAGCAGGCGGAGAGCGAAAGCGGGATGAGCCGCGAGATGCGCAAGGTCATCCAGCGTCTCGAGGAACTTGCCGATCCGAGCACGCTCGAAGAGTTGAAGCGCGGCGACAAAGGTTATGATCCTGGCCGCGTCGAGGATGAGGAAACGAGGGCCGAGCGCGAAGAGACCATTCAGGATCTGCAGAACGCCGAGAAGCTTGAAGACGTTCGCGACATGCAGGAGGCGGTCGGAGACCATATCGCCCAGCGCGATGAAGATGGCACAAGCGGCCCGGCTTCGCCGACGGACGCCGGGCTGGAGCTGATTGAGGTGCTGGCCGCGCTTCCCGACGCACCGAGCGCAGATAACGACAACGCCGAACTGGACAATGCCGGCCCAGGCGATCGCCCGGTAGCAGAAACCCTGCCCGCCGGCGTGGTCGGCGCGGGTTTGAAGGCAAAGGAGGAGGTCGAGGACGCACTCGCGGTCGACCGTTTTGCCGATGCGGAGCCGGACCTGTTCCTGCCGGTAGACGATATCGGCATCTACGAGTTGCTGCGCCGAAGGGCTGCTTGATACTGGGCGGCCTGACGCCGGCGAAGGCCGGTGACGATGTATGTAGCATTCAGCTGCCGGTCTTTCGGACGATACCCACCCTCGCAAGAACTTCCTTCGGGATGGCGTAGCGGCGGACGATGTCGCGCTGGTCGCGCAAGCCGCAGATTTCACGCTGGATGAAGAAGGCCCAGACCGCGTCTGCCGCGACATCCAGCAGTTCCTCGCGCTCTAGCGGGCTGCAGCCTTGTTCGGTCCTGCCGCGGAGCCGCTCCAGCGCCGTTTCCACCTTCGTTCCGTGACGTCCCAGCGCATCGGCGCGCTCGGCCATCAGTTCGTATTCGAGCACGTTGAAGCCGGTTGAGACGTGACGGTCCTGAAATTGCGGCGGGCGAACGGACATGGTGCTCTCGATATCGCTGGACGGCGCCATCTTCGGCGATCCGGCGCGGGACGGCAAGTCGGCGGTCCGTGATCGCGATAACGCAAAATTAACCATGATGTGAGATCCCTTGGAGATCAAGCATGCGAGGATCGCAGGCGACGTTCGCCTCGTTTCTCTGCAGCAGGGTACCGGTGTGTACCGATCCGATCGAGATCGAAGGCTTGTAAAATGGCAGCCCGCGGCGCGGGGCCGAACGTCAAACCTCATGGGCGCGCATGATGCCCCGCCAGCCTGAACATGGATCGTTTGAGAGAGGCATCCGTGCCTGCCGGGACGGCAGCGATCTGAGGGTGCCGTATGGAGATGGTGATGCTGCCGCGCATAGCGACGTCGATCACAGTCCCGATCCCGTCGACGACGGAGCCCGCAGGCGAAGCCGCGCCCGATGGCGCTCGTCCCGTACTGTCCGCCGAGGCCCTGGCCAACCTCAGGGCCGCGGTGCTGCTTCGCCTGCTCGAGGCGATGATGCGTCAGATCGAGCGTGGCGGCGACGGTGTTGGCGGCGGCAACAGCGGTAACAGCGGTAACAATGGTGTCAGCCGGCAACTGCTCGATGCCCTCTTTGATGCCATCAAAACGCTGCCGCAACGTGGCGGCGCAGGCGAGGATGCCACCCGCAACCTCGCAAACCTCATTGCGCGCCTGCCTGCCGAACTGAGGCCTTCGACTGAAAAACTTCTGACCGCGGTGCTTGCATCGACGCCTACGCGCATCCTCATGGAAGTGATCCGCAATCCCGGCGGTCCGGATGCGCAGCGCCTTGCCCAGGCACTGCTTTCGGCCGCAGCGCAAATCGGCAGCGACGACGATGCGCCGGCGGCGGTCCGTACTCTCCAGCGCTTTTTCCCTGCCGAGGCCCTATTGGCCGCGGCAGTCCGCAGGGAAGGGGAGGCGGTGCAGCCGGGCCGCGAAGGTATCGTCGACAGCCGCTCGCTGCAGGCAGCACTCCGGCGTCTGTTCGAAGGTGAGAAGGAGACGAATACGGGTGCGCCCGCTCGACCCGCGCTGCCCGCTCTGCGCGAAGATGCGCCCACGCCATCGCGAAAGCCGGCACCGGAAGAGGCTTCTCGACCCCAGCAGCCAGCCCCTCGCCCCGCCACGGAGCCGCAGGCGCCGGTGCGCGAGGACGCACGGGCGCCTGGCCGTCCTGCCAGTGAGGTGAACAGGCCGCTCGCCGGAACCGCCAACCCGATGCCGACCACGGGAGGGCGCGAGGTCACGGCAGGAGCCGCGCAGACGACAAACATGGGCGAGCCCGTAAGCCCTCCGGTGAGCGCACCTATGGCCGTAAATACCGGGCGCGAACAGAAAGGCGTGATGCGCCTGATCGCCGGCGTCGTCGCAAATCTGAGCGAGGACGAGGCGCTGGTGCTTCGTCTGCTGCTGCAGGCGCCTCTGCCGGAAGAGCCGGATGTGCCGGCGCCGCAACTCGTTCCCGAGCAGGAAGGCGACGAACAGCCCGAAAAGCTGCCAAGGGCGGCAAATACGGTGCAGGCACTCGCCACTGAGGCGACTGCGGCACGCGCCCCGGAGCAGGCTCCGGCCGAAGCTGCGAGGGGCAGGGCGGCCGCAGCGCCTGCGTCCCTGACGCCACCTGCCGACAGTGAAACGCAGGCCGGTCAGCCGCGCACCGCCGTTCATGGCGAGCCGGCGCCCGCCCGCCCGCCGGCTGTCGCGCTGCCAGATCAGCCGGCGGAAAGACCGCCATTGCCGACGATAATGCGCGATGGAATTGCCGTCCCGTTCGTCCCCTACCTGCCTGCCGCAGATGATCTGGAGACGCGCGAGGCACGGCGCAAGGACGAGGCGGAGGAGGACAAGCCTACCGCCGAGGACGAAGAGACGCCGGAAGACCGGACGCAAGACGAGAGTGCCGGCGAGGGCGACGCGCAAGGCGATGGCCAGGAACCGGCCGCGGAAGCGGATACTCCGGACATCGAACGCCGCCGCCGCAAGATCGAGGATCTGGTCGGCCCACCCGACCCCGGCTTCGCATACTACCAGAAGCGTGGCGAATACTGGACGTGACGGCTGCGTGGCGACGGAAGTGACGTGGCCGACAAACTGAAAACCCGCGGGGATCGCTCCCCGCGGGTTTACTGTTTCAGACCGTGAAGAACGATTACTCGTTGTTCTGGCGGTTCTTCAGGGCCGCGCCCAGGATGTCGCCAAGCGAAGCGCCCGAGTCGGAAGAACCGAACTGTGCGACGGCTTCCTTCTCTTCGGCGATTTCCAGAGCCTTGATCGACAGCTGGATCTTGCGGTCCTTCTTGGAGAAGTTCAGCACGCGTGCATCGACGACCTGGCCGACCGAGAAACGCTCGGGGCGCTGCTCGTCACGGTCGCGAGACAGGTCGGCGCGGCGGATGAACGACGAGATGTCCTCGTGGTTGACCAGCTTCACTTCGATGCCGCCGTCGTTGATCGCGGTGACTTCGCACGAGACGACAGCGTTCTTGCGCAGGTCGCCGGAAGCGGCAGCTTCGCCGACCGCATCGCGGCCGAGCTGCTTGATGCCGAGCGAGATGCGCTCCTTGTCGACGTCCACGTCGAGAACGACAGCCTTGACGACGTCGCCCTTGTTGAACTCCTCGATGACCTGCTCGCCCGGACGGTTCCAGTCGAGGTCGGAGAGGTGGACCATGCCGTCGACGTCGCCTTCGAGACCGATGAACAGGCCGAACTCGGTCTTGTTCTTGACTTCGCCTTCGACTTCGGTGCCGGCCGGATGGCTATGCGCGAATGCTTCCCACGGATTCTCGAGCGTCTGCTTGAGGCCGAGCGAGATGCGGCGCTTGGTCGGGTCGACTTCGAGAACGACGACGCTGACTTCCTGGCTCGTGGACAGGATCTTGCCGGGGTGTACGTTCTTCTTGGTCCAGGACATCTCGGAGATGTGGATCAGGCCTTCGATGCCCGGCTCCAGCTCGACGAACGCACCGTAGTCGGTGATGTTCGTGACCGTACCGGAGATCTTCTTGCCGGTCGGGTACTTCGTGCCGATGCCATCCCACGGATCGCTCTCGAGCTGCTTCATGCCGAGCGAGATACGGTGGGTTTCCTGGTTGATGCGGATGATCTGAACCTTGACCGACTGGCCGATGGACAGGATCTCGGAGGGATGGTTGACGCGACGCCATGCCATGTCGGTGACGTGCAGCAGGCCGTCGATGCCGCCGAGGTCGACGAACGCACCGTAATCGGTGATGTTCTTGACGACGCCGTCAACAACCTGGCCCTCTTCGAGGTTCTGAACGATTTCAGAACGCTGCTCGGCGCGGGACTCTTCGAGAACCGTACGACGCGAAACGACGATGTTGCCGCGGCGCTTGTCCATCTTGAGGATTTCGAAGGGCTGCGGGTTGTGCATAAGCGGGGTGACGTCGCGGATCGGACGGATGTCGACCTGCGAACGCGGAAGGAAGGCAACGGCGCCGTCGAGATCGACGGTGAAGCCACCCTTGACCTGGTTGAAGATGACGCCTTCGACGCGCTCGCCAGCTTCGAACTTGACTTCGAGCTTGGCCCAGCTCTCTTCGCGGCGAGCCTTTTCGCGCGACAGAACAGCTTCGCCCAGCGCGTTCTCGATGCGCTCGACGTAGACTTCGACTTCGTCGCCGACCTTCAGCGTGCCGTCCTTGGACTTGGCGCCGAATTCCTTGAGCGCGATGCGGCCTTCGACCTTGAGGCCGACGTCAACGATCGCGACATCCTTTTCGATGGCGGTGATGATGCCCTTGGCGACATAGCCTTCGGCCAGGTCGTTGGTGGCGAAGGATTCCTGCAGAAGGGCTGCGAAATCGTCGCGCGTGGGATTAGCTTGAGACATGGAAACTCCTGATGTGCCTCTGGGGCACGGGCGCCGGGGGTTAGCGTTGACAACGAGCGAGGCACATCCGCCTCCCTTTGGGGAAGCAAAACCGGCGCGGGGACGGCTTGTCGCTCTAATGTTTAATGGCAGCGTCGATGATGGATCGCGCAGCCGAAAACGCCGCCTCTATACTCATTTCCGAGGTGTCAAGCAAGTGCGCGTTTTCCGCCGGCCGCAGCGGGCTGTCGAGGCGCCCCATATCTCGCTCGTCACGGCGGCGCACATCCTGAAAGACGGCGTCGTATTCCGCAGCACCGCCATTGGCGATGATTTCGTCGTAGCGACGGCGGGCGCGCACGTCCGTGGACGCGGTGACGTAGAGCTTCACGACGGCATCCGGGCAGACGACGGTACCGATGTCACGGCCATCGAGCACGGTGCCGGGCGCACGTTCGGCGAATTCGCGCTGTGCCTCCACCAGAGCCCGGCGGACGGCCGGCATGACTGCGATCTTCGAGGCAGCCTCGCCGATGTCGTGGGCAGACAGCACGGTGCGGTCCAGGCCGGACAGATCAAGATTGCGGGCAACGCCGGCGGCGACCGCCTCGTCGTCCAGCGGCAGCCCGCGGTCGAGCAGCGCCTTTGCCGTGGCGCGATAGGTCAGGCCAGTGTCGAGGTGGTGGAAACCGTAGGCGTCCGCGATCAGCCGCGACAGCGTGCCCTTGCCGGCAGCCGCTGGGCCGTCGATGGCGATCGTCGTCATTTCACCCCCTTGCGGCACTTCGGTTTCACGAGCGTGTTAGCGGAAAATGGTGCGCGCTGCCAAGAGGAGAGGTGCACCTTTGCAGCGCGTCTGTTCACGTCCTGCTTACGTTTCGGTGATCGGCCGCCTCCAGTTCGGGGAGACGGAGCCGGCCAAGGCCGGCTGCTAGTCGATCTTCGCGCCCAGTCCCGCCATCAGGCCCATGAATTCAGGAAAGCTGGTGGCGATCATAGTCGCATCGTCGACCGTCACCGGATGCTCGGAGACCAGCCCCATGATCAGGAAGCTCATGGCGATGCGGTGATCGAGGTGAGTGGCAACGGCGGCGCCCGAGGCATTGCCGAGACCACGGCCGTCCGGCCGGCCGCGCACGACCAGCGAGGCCTCGCCTTCGTCGCAATCGACGCCGTTCAGCTTCAGCCCTTCGGCGACGGCGGAAAGGCGATCACTCTCCTTCACGCGCAGTTCCTCCAGCCCGTTCATCACGGTTGTCCCTTCGGCAAAAGCGGCTGCGACGGCTAGGATCGGATACTCGTCGATCATCGAGGGCGCCCGTTCCTCGGGCACGGTGACACCCTTCAGTTCCGAATGCCGCACGCGAACGTCGGCCACGTCCTCGCCGCCGGCGAGACGCGCATTCAGCACCTCGATGTTCGCGCCCATTTCCTGCAGCGTCAGGATCAGGCCCGTGCGCGTCGGGTTCATCAGCACGTTCAGAATGGTCACATCGGAGCCGGGGACCAAGAGGGCCGCGACGAGCGGAAAGGCGGTCGAGGAAGGGTCGCCGGGCACGTCGATCACCTGGCCGGTCAGCTTGCCCTGGCCCTCAAGACGGATCGTTCGCACACCGTCTACGTCCGTCTCGACCGTCAGGTTCGCGCCGAAGCCCTGCAGCATCTTTTCGGTGTGGTCGCGCGTCATGACCGGCTCGATCACCGTGGTGATGCCCGGGGTGTTGAGGCCGGCCAGCAGCACGGCCGACTTCACCTGCGCGGACGCCATCGGCACGCGGTAGGTGATCGGCGTCGGCGTCGTCGGGCCGCGCAGCGTCACCGGCAGCCGGTCGCCGTCGGCGGACTTCACCTGCACGCCCATTTCGCGTAGCGGGTTGAGCACGCGTCCCATCGGCCGCTTCGTCAGAGAGGCGTCGCCGATGAATGTGGAATCGAAATCGTAGACGCCGACGAGGCCCATCGTCAGCCGGCAACCGGTGCCGGCATTGCCGAAGTCGAGCGATGCCTCCGGTGCCAGAAGCGCGCCGTTGCCCACGCCGTTGATGATCCAGGTGTCGCCCTCTTTGCGGATCTTCGCACCCATGGCCTGCATCGCCTTGCCGGTGTTGATCACGTCCTCGCCTTCCAGAAGGCCGGTGATCCGGGTCTCGCCGCTGGCAAGCCCGCCGAACATGAAGGAGCGATGCGAGATCGACTTGTCGCCGGGAATGCGGACGGTGCCGGAAAGGGCGTTCGACTTGCGTGCAGTTGCGGGCTTTGCCTGGGCGCCATGCGACATGGTGCGAGTTCCTTCAATAAAGAGCGTGCGTGCCTTGGCGAACGGACGGCCGCGCGGCCGCAAGCGCCTGCGGCCTGCGTGCGGGACCCTTCGCCGGAAGTTCTGCGGGGTGCTATCACAAAGCGTATCGAGCGTCATCAACCCGCCCGAGAAAAAGCCGCAGCCACTCTAAAGCCCGCAAGCCCCGCAAAAGGCGGCAAAGTTAGTCTTTGACAGCGGCGGTCAAGACGATTATGGGGACCGGCTAATTCTTTTACCCGACCATCCGCCGGTTATCCGGCTTCGCCGGAAATATTCGGCCATTCAAGAGGCTTTGACAGTGGCAAAACCGGAACTTGGAACCAAGCGCATTGACCCGGAAACGGGCCGTAAGTTCTACGACCTGAATCGCGACCCAATCGTATCGCCTTACACCGGCAAGTCCTATCCGCTGTCCTATTTCGAGGAGACGTCTGCGGCCGCCGTCCTGGAGAAGGATGAGGACGAGGAAGTCAACGAGGTCGATACCGAGAACACGGAAGTCGAAATTGTGTCGCTGGAGGATGCTGACGACGAAGCATCGGGCGGCGACGACCTGCCGGATCTGGGCGACGACGACGTCGATATCGGCGATGACGACGACGACACCTTCCTCGAACAGGACGAAGATGACGAAAACGACGACATGAGCGGCATCATCGGCGTTACCGGCGACGACGAGGAAGTCTAAGTTTATGATTTTCCGGCCGGATTTAAAAAATTCGGCCGGATTGGATTTTTCGGCTTGCCATCTTCTGAAACCGGAAGTATGAAGCCGCACCTGCCGGGGAAAACCCGGTTCGGTATCCCGGAACCGGCCTCGCCGGACCCTTGATGGGGCTATAGCTCAGCTGGGAGAGCGCTTGCATGGCATGCAAGAGGTCAGCGGTTCGATCCCGCTTAGCTCCACCAAATATCACCTGAAATCTTAACGAATTGGCGAAGTTTCGCATCGATGAATGTCGTCGCGATGCTATCGGCTGTACGCGACATCTCCATTGGGTGTTGCCCCTGGCCGTGTGCAAGGATCGCAAGCGGCTGCC
This sequence comes from Mycoplana rhizolycopersici, assembly GCF_013378445.1. Classification (GTDB taxonomy): domain Bacteria; phylum Pseudomonadota; class Alphaproteobacteria; order Rhizobiales; family Rhizobiaceae; genus Mycoplana; species Mycoplana rhizolycopersici. The sequence goes on along the minus strand of NZ_JABXYK010000009.1, from coordinate 15,297 downwards.
CGCCCTGCGGGGACGCGCTAGAATGCTCCGGCGGGAGGCGGAGGGCCGGGAGGGAAGGTGATTTTCCCGAAAGGAAGCCGAAATGCCTGTCACGCGTGGACCTCAAGCAAGGGATCTCGAGACCATTGCCCGTACGGGAGGACGCTTTCGCCGCATGGCGGCGCGCGTTCCGACCTATCTTGCCGATCTCAGGGAGAACCCGGCCTGGCTACCGATGTTCTTGCTGGCGCGCACCATGCCGTTTCGCAGGGCGCACTGGCTCACCGCGCGGCGCGTGTCGCCCGCGTCGGCTGCGGCGCCATCCATCTTCGGCATGCTGGATGCTGCGCGTATCGCCAATGAGTTGAGAAGCAGCGGCATCTCTACCTGTCTTGTGCTGCCGGCCGAGATCCGCGAGGAAATCGCGCGCTTCGGTCATGAGACGCCGTGCTTCGGCAACTTCGAACGCAAGCTCGAGTTTCTGGCGGCCGATCATGAGCAGGCCGAGCGCCGTTTCGGCAGGACCATCCTCAGCGGCCATCATTTCGAGCGGGTGATGCAATGCGAGGCGGCGCTTACCGTCCAGCGCGATCCGCTGCTGCTGGATGTGGCCCGGCACTATCTCGGCGGAGAGGCGCAGCTCATCTGCGCGCGTATCTGGTGGAGTTTCCCGACGAAATCAGCTTCCGACGCCGATCTCAGCCGTGCCTCCTTCAAGTATCATTTCGATCTGGACGATTGGCGCATGCTGAAGTTCTTCTTTTATCTGACCGATGTCGACGAGACCGCAGGCCCGCATGTCTACGTCCGCGGCAGCCATCGGCGCCGGCGCCTGAAACATCAGTTGACGCTGCTCGTCGGGCATCCGGCAAACGAAGTGCTGGATTTCTACGGCAGGGAGAATGCCCAGACGCTGACCGGCAGCGCAGGCTTCGGTTTCGTGGAGGATCCCTTTGGATTCCATATGGGAACGGTGGCGACGCAAAAGCCGCGCCTGATGATGGAAGTCGGGTTCGGCGTATCCAAGCCATCACGGCGGCGCTATCACGGCGAGCCGGTGATCAGGTAAGCGAAGCATGGCTTGGTAGCTTGCCGCTTGCACGACAAAGCCCGATGTGACGCCGCCAGCAGCAGCAGCATGACGAAAAGATCAGGCGCAGAACCATTCCAGCTGGAACGGCTCGTGCTTCGTGGCATTCCAGGGCTTGCTCTTGCCGGCGTAGTGCAGGATCGTTGCCTGGGAAGCGAAGTCGCTGCGCTTGGCTTGTTCGATGTAGCGCAGGTAATTCGCCTGAAAGTTGTATTTCACGCTCACTGTCGTCATGAGTGAAGGGTTCTCGGCGAAGTATTTGCTGAAGTGACTCTGCTCGTTCAATTGCGGTTCGGAGGCAAACGCATAGCGCAGCAGTTCGTCGCGAAATTCCGTGCTCAGCAGGGGTTCGCGGATGAGCATCATTCCGCTGTTGACGCGCCGCGTATGCGGGCCCCAGAGTTCCCCATCCAGCAGGCGTTGCAAGCGGGCTTCGATGTCAGCATCTGCCCGGCGCTTGCCGTCGCCATCCTGGAACAGCGACCGCTGGATCTGCGGCGCGCAGAGAAAGGGCTTTCGAGGACGCAGCGCCAGCAACTCCTCCAGCGGGGCACGGCAGATCATGTCGACGTCAAGGAAAAGAAGCTGCCTTGTTTGCTGGCGCTCGAACACCGACCATTTGAGGAACGTGCCCTTGTTCCAGGCCGCACGCTCCGGTCTCTTCACGGTGTCCCTGGCCGCCTTGTACATGGTTTCGAGAAGCGGTCCGTCGACCGTGCGCTTGACGTCGGTGACGGCCAGCACCAGCGGATCCTTGAAGACATTCGGATCGTCGGTGTAGATGGCAATTGGACAGTCGAGCAGCGTGCGCTGCTTGACCATCGAGCGTAGCATGGCGCCGAAGGGCGCGAGATAGCCACTGTCGAACGCAAAGGCGAGGGTCGTCTCTGAATTGCTGGCAGGGCTTCCCCCGGCGATCTTGCGTAGCGACACCAACAGGCTCCATTGATTGGCCGGACTCGGCCAATGATATATCCGTGACGTTTCGCCGGATGCGCTCGGGAATGACCGCGGCCGCAACAGGCTGACCTCTCTCGACGCAGAGTTCAGGCGCGTTTCAAGATTTCTGCTCGTCCCGCAAAAGCTTCCAGTCGCGCCGGGAACTGCTGCTGGTTGCAGTGGCGGAGAACGAAGTCGCGCCCTTTCTGGGCCTGCGCCCGGTAGGCGGATTCATCGCTCCAGAACCGGCGCACAGTCTCCAGAACCTGTTCGGGCTCGCAGTAGACGGCAGCGTCCCCGAAGGTCTCCCGGAACTGCGGCGGCAGGATCGTCACCTTGCCGACAGCCATCCCTTCCATGGGCGCACGACCGAATTCCTCGATATAGAGTTCGTGCGGGAAGTGGATGAAGAAATCGAGGTCCGCCAAGAAGGTGCTGACGGGCGTGGCATCGAAATGCTGGACTTCCCAGTTCTGCGGCGAGTAGCCGAGCATGCCTCTCGCATGCTTCGCGCCGCCCTGAAACTTCACTTCGACATCGGTGTCGACGCAGTAGGCGGCCTTGAGCGCCTCGAGCGTGCTGGGCCATTTGGTGTAGGCGTCCCGGCCATGGCGGCCGAGGACCGGGCGGCGATCACCGCCGCCGCGCCATACGATCGGTTCCGAGCACCACGTATCGGTATCGACCATCGGGTGCCACGGATCGGCATAAGGCTCCGGATAGGTCGGATCCTCCTGCATGAGCCGCTTCACCCAGTGCGAGATCGGTATCCAGGTGCCGGGCGTGCCGAACAGCTCCACCAGATGCTGGCGGATCACCTCCGGTTCATACTGACGGTCGGAACCGTCCACCAGCCGTGTCGCGAACTGGTTGATCAGCACGATCACGTTGTCGGCCTCGATCTTCGCAAAGCGGTCGGGCAGGTTCTGCAGCACGGCAGGATAGCCGATCAGCACCGTGCTGGCCTTCACAATGTCGCCGGGCGTGAGGATTGCAATGCCGTGCTTGAGGCAGGCGTCGTAGAAAACGGGATTGAGCGACGACTCAACGTTCAACTCATACTTTCGCCAGTGGACCGCGGCGATCTTGAGCCCGGAGCGGGCAGCGGCCGCAATGTAGTTCATCGTCGAAACAAACGCGCCGCCCTTGAGGACGAAGTCGCAGATGACCACGAGATCGAACGTCTGCTCTCCGGCCGGTCGGCGCTGGTTACCCATCGGCACCGGGAAACGGCCGTTTGTCCGGGGAAGATAGGGATCGCCGCCTTGCTCGAGGCTCAGATGCCAGTTGCGGTAGGAATCGCGGTATTGGCCGCGAACGCCGTAGTAGAGCGAGCGCATGTGCGTCGCCTTTGAGCGGGTCAGCGAATCTTCGCGCGCCAGGGAGAACGACAGGATATTGTTATGTCTGACCTTGCAGATCGAAGCATCGCCGTAGACGGCGACAATCCGCGACCTGAACTCCGCGTCCCCCGTCACCCTCACTTCATCCCAGCCGCGCAGGCGGTCGAAGACCTCGCGCCGGACCAGAAGGGAGGAGAAGTTCATGTCCAGCAGGCTCTTCTTCGGAATCCAGGAGCCGACCACGCCAAGGTCGTCGTCGACGCGAAGCCAGTGGGAAAGGACTGCCACGCAGTCCGGATTGGCCAGCAGTTCCTGCATCTGCCGCTCGATCTTCTCCGGATGAGACCAGTCGTCGCTGTCGCAAACGGTGATGAAGTCGCCGGTCGCTACTTCCACACCGTCGTTCCGCGACGGATAGGCTCCGCCGTTGACCTTGCGCCGAACGAGGCGGACACGCGGATCGTCAGCCGCGAACCGCTCGACCAGCGCGCAGGTACCGTCGGTGCTGCAATCGTCGACGACGATGATCTCGATGTTGCGCCATGTCTGTGCCGCGAGGCTCTCCAGCACCATCGTCAAGGTCTTCTCGGCATTGAAGGCCGGAATGATGATGGAAACCTTCAGGTCCTGTGCCGCCTGGCTTGCGGGCGGATGCGCGATAATGTTCCAGATGCTGAGAGGTTTTGAGGGGTCGGCGAGCCTGATCGGCGCCATGCCGGATGGTGTCATCGCGAAGTTGAGGCCATTCAGATAGATCTGGTCGCACTCGGACGGCGACTGGCCCTCAAGACGCGCCTTTCGGCGTAGCACGTCCGCCTGCATGAGCGAGAAGTCGATGAAGGAATCCACCTTCGCCTGCATCCCGCGCATCAGCGTGTCGGCTTCCGCGGCGCGACCCGCCTGCGCCAGGCACATGAACTGGCACAGGCGTTTCTCACGAATGTTGTCGCGGTGGAGCCGGATGCTGCGCTCCATAAGATCGGCCGCATGGCTGAAGTCACCCTCGACGAAGCTCCAGCGCGCCAGAGCATAAGCTGCGGCTGATCGCTGGCTGGAGCTCAGGCCACGGTCTTCCAGGCATTGCTCGAGTTCGGCGTGCGCGTATCTGGCAAACCCGCCCCACATTTTCGCTTCGAGGTCGGCGATATTGCGATGGTTCGATACCTGGCCGTCGCCCTTTTTGCCGCGCTTGCCCGCAGAACCCTGCCTGCTCTTCCTTTTGAAGTCTGCATAGGTATGGCGCAGGGCGAAGGGCAACTTCAGCATTGCCGGCAGCGATCGTGCCGCGACGATGTCTGCGCCGAGGCGGTAGGCGAGCTGGGCCTGGATCTGGCTGATCGCATCCTTTGAGCGCCGCTTGGCCTGGTCTGCCTGAACCGCACGCTCCAGGAGTATCGCGTTATTTTGCTGGAGCGCCTCGATCTGGGCCGCAAGATTGTCCGCGAGATCTGCCTGTGATCGAGCATCGTCAGCGGTTTCGGAAAGCGCCGGGTGCGTCTCCTCTGCCGGATGGGCAACCGGATCGTCCGGAGACGGTGCGTCCTGACCGCGCTTCGACAGGTCTATCCTGTATTCCCTGTAGGCCCGGCGCAGCGAAACCGGCAGCCCCACGAGCCCGGAGACGGAACGGCTGGCCGCGATCAGTTCGCTGCCAAGCCGGTAGGCAAGCTGGTCCTTCTGCCTGTCGGCGGCGGCGGCAGCGTTGCGCATGGCCCGCTCAGAAGCGTCGACGCGCAGCCGAAGGGCGGCGTTCAGGTCCAGCAGCGAGCGAAACTCTTCTGTCAGCGCAAGTATGTCCGCACCATTGGAGACATGCGGCGTCCCGGTGTTGCCGTCGATCGGAAGGGCTTCTCCAGAAGCGTCAAGCATACCGTTGTCTTGCGATTGATGCTGGCCTGTCATGCATCCCTCTTGATGTTGCGGTCGATTGCAGTGATTTTGCCAGTGACCGCTACAGCTGTGGCACCGTTCGCCGAAATAGCGGCACATCCATAGTGGAGGCCCCTGTCGAAGTCAAAATACATGGGGTCGGAGAGGGCCATTTTTTAACGAATTTTGGAGACTGTCTCGACCTTGAAGGCGACCTGTGCTGATCTGCGGCCCGGACCGCCAGAAGCTGGGGCTGGCGTCTGCATGTCTGTCGATTGAGCAAGCGGCAAAATTAGGGCGATCTTCGAATAGGTGCCTTGAGTTTTTTCGGCTGGAACAACTGACATGTGCGGGTTCTATTTTTCCGGTCAGTAATCCTGAACTCTATCACAGACGGTGGTGACGAAATTGGCAACATATACGATCGAAGTCGGCGCTAAAGCTGCCGACATTTCTGCCTCAATCAAAAACGCGGCCGCGGGCTCGACGATCCAGTTCAAGGCAGGAAACTACACCTTCGACGACAAGGTCGTGATCGCACGCAGCGACATCACCATCCTCGGCGCGGGCGTCGGAAAGACGAATATCACGGTCAAGGCGAAAGACACAGACAACGCCACTGCCTTTGATATTCAGGGCGGCAAGGCAGTCGAACTGACAGCCAGTCTCACGGAATCGACCGTCAAGGGAAAGACGACGACGCTCAAGTTGTCGAACGTCGATGGCATTTCAGCAGGGTCCATCATTCAGCTTCAGCAGGCGAACGACGACGCCTGGTTCAAGTCCGTGGGCAATACGCACCTTAAGGCCGCAGGAACCGACCCGCTCCGAGAAATGATCGCAAAGGTCAAGTCGGTGAATACCAAGACCGGCGAGGTGGTGCTGGAGAAGTCGCCAACGCCTTACAATTTTGAGAAGGGCAAGACGACCGTCAGCGTCGTCAACGTGGTCAAGAACATCGAGATCGGCGGGCTCTCGATCAAGACTGATCTTGGCACGGCCGGCAAATTCGACTTCACCAACAAGGTTGACAAGTTCAACAATTCCTCGACCGTCGAGGTCACCCGTGCGACCGATGTCAATCTGCACGACATCGAAGTGAAGGACAACGCCTCGCATGGCTTCACCTTCAGTTCGGTATACGGCATTTCGGGTGATAGGCTGACGACCATCGGCTCGCACAACAAGGGCGCAGAGGGCAACGGCTACGCGTTCTTCTTCAAGCACGCCTTCAACAACACCTTCGTCAACCTCACCGACATGGACATGCGCCATTCGGTTCTGTTCGGTTCGTGGAGCGCGGAGCATTACAATAGCTTCCACGTCCTTTCGACAAACCGCGACATCAACTTCCACGGCAGCCCTGACGACCAGAACACCATCTACGTCGATCGCGCGGTGTTGAGCTACGACGGCAAATATGCTCACGGCGGCGTTGCACCGGGCAATCCGAAGATCCACCCGAATTCCACGATCGATGCGAACGACGTGAAGTTCAAGTATTTCCGCGGCAGCTCGGCGCAGGACAACATCTACGGTTCCAACTCCGGCAGCGATCTCGCCGGCGGTGCCGACATGGACAAGCTTGTCGGCGGCAACGGCAAGGATCGTATCGACGGCGGTGCCGACAATGATATCCTGACAGGCGGTGGCAGCGCCGATCTCTTCATCTTCAAGCGCGGCTACGACTTGGACACGGTGACTGATTTCTCGCTTTCCGAAGACAAGCTTGATCTTTCCAGCACCGGCATCGTCCGCAAGGCCGACCTTGCGATCCGCCAGATCGGTAAATCGACGGTCATATCGCTTGGCGGGGGCGACGAGGTCGTTCTCAACAACGTGACCGCCAGCAAGCTCGCCAACAAGAACTTCACCTTCAGCAAGGCCGTGAGTAAGGGCGTCACCGTCGAACTGATGGGCTCGGAGCGGGGCGCGACCGGCACGAACAAGAATGACGTGTTCAAGATGTCGCCCGGCTATCTCGACGACAAGCTCCATCTCGTGGGTGGTGCCGGCACAGACACCATTCAGGTCGTCAAGGGATCCAGCCTCAAGTTGACTGCCTTCGGTCGCCTCGACGGGATCGAAGTCATCGACATGACGAAGGCGCCGTCGGTGGGCACGGTAACGATCAGCAAGAAGACAGCGCTCCAGAGCGACAAGGGATACCTGACCGTCAAGGTTGACAGCACGGGAACGAAGATCGCGACGACCGACATCAAGGATGTCGATCTCGTCAGGATCAGCGGCTCGGGTCCGGTCAAGCTGGACAACGGCGGCGCATACATTTCCGCGGCGTCCGGCACGAAGCTGAACGTCACTGGCGGCAAAGGAAGCGACCATATCGAGGGTGGTTCGTCTGCGGACAAGATCAACGGCGGCAGCGGCAATGACTTCATCGACGGCGGCAAGGGCAAAGATATCCTTTCCGGCGGCAGCGGCAACGACCGCATCACCGGCGGCCTGGGTGCGGACGTGCTGACCGGCGGCTCTGGCGCGGACCGGTTTATCTTCACCTCGACAAAGGACTCCACCGTTGCTGCCAGCGGTCGGGACACGATCAAGGACTTCTATCGCAGCCAGGGTGATCTGATCGACGTATCGCGGATCGACGCCAACACGAAGAAGTCCGGCGGCCAGGCTTTCAGCTTCATTGACAAGGACGTATTCAGCGGCAAAGCCGGTGAATTGCGGTATGAGAAGTCCGGCTCAGGGACGCTCGTCACCGGCGATGTGAATGGCGACAAGAAGGCCGACTTTTCGATCTTCGTGGATCACTTGATCACCTTCAAGGCGTCCGACTTCATTCTCTGAATTCTCCGATCGGAGAGATCATTCAAGATCGTGAGAGCGCGCCGCGACGGGCGCGCTCTTTTCGTTTGTGAACTGATCCGGGTGGTGGTTCCTCCTTCCCAATGTTGCCTCGTTCATAGGCATGTCGGAATCAGTCTTGTTATTGACTAGGAAACTTTATCGAGTTAGTTTCCTAGTCAACAAGGAGTGCCTCATGACCTCGACCTCGGAGCTGACCGATCACACCGGGTACTGGATGCGAATGGTGTCAAACGCCGTGTCGCAGGAGTTCGCGCGCAAGGTATCGGGCGAAGATGTCACCGTTGCGGAGTGGTCGTTCATGCGAGCGCTCTACGACTTCGAGCCGACGCCTCCGTCAGTTCTGGCCGGGAGGATGGGCATGACCAAGGGCGCGATCAGCAAACTTGCCGAGAGGCTGGTGGCCAAAGGGTTGGTTAAGCGGGCGGAAAGCCCGGACGACAAGCGGGCCCACAGCCTGTCCCTGACGGCGGAGGGCCGGGCCAAAATCCCCGTCCTGGCATCGCTTGCCGACCAGAATGACGCTGAATTCTTCGGGGTGTTGACGAAGGAAGAGCACGAAGCGCTCGACCGTATCCTGAGGGTTCTCGCTGAACGGGGCGAGCTGAAAGCAACCCCGGTGGACTGAACCCGCCGGCCAACCTCAACATCGAAACGAAAGGAAGCTGTCATGGACGCGGAACGGATTTCTATTGCCGAAACTTGCCTGCGCGCAGCTCGCGAGGGGAGCCTGAGCTTTCCGGAGATTGTTGGCAAACTGATCGCTGCCGGATTCGAGGGCTATATGGTCGACTATCGCCGCAACAGCCAGACCTACTATCTGCCTGACGGCGACAGCGTACCGATGGATATGCAGCCCTCGGCTGGCAACGTCGCCGCTGCCTTCGATACTACCGAGGTCGAGCGCCTGGTGCGGTGGGCGCAGGCGAACCCCGCCGACTACAGCTACGTCGCCTTCTGTGAGAAGGCGAAAGCCGCCGGCTGCGCGGGATATCTCGTCTCGTTCCTGGGCCGGCGCGTCGTCTATTTCGGCCGCACGGCCGAGACCCATGTCGAGCGCTTCCCAAAGTGACGGGGTACCGGTCATGACGCTCCGGATTTTTGATCGGCGGGGCCGTTCCCGCCGTCTGCCTCGGGCTCGGAACTGTATTCATGCGCGCGAGCTGTGGCTTAGCCGTCGCAATGCGAGTTCAGAGCAGCACTGGTCGCCACCTGACCGACTCCGATGACGGACTATACCCTGGAGGGGCATGCGGCGACGTTCAAGCGTCAGCCGTCCAAGGATGTCGGCCTTTTTCCAGAATTGAGAAGCGCCTTGGAAGCGGGCGTCCGCGCTCACAAACCACCGAGAGAGCGCAAAGCTACCTCATCCTTCGTGGTGCCTAGACTTATTTAGGCGTGGTGGAAAGAATGGCGCGCATAGATAGCGCCACTTCGAACGAGTTGTTCGAGACCCTTATCGAATGGAACGCCTTCCTTGAGCACCGTAAGCGCGATGGCTTGCAGGTGCCGCCATGTCCCTGAGCGCAGATTTTTCGCCTAAAGCACATGTCTCAGCGGTCCAACCCATTCTGGCAAAGAGACGGAAAGCGCCATTTAGCCTGCGCCTCAGCGAGGATGAAAGATCACGTCTTTACGCCGAAGCTCGGGGTGTCCCCCTCGGCGCTTATATCAAATCGAAGGCGCTCGGCTCCCCGCCCTTGAAAGGACGGCGCGCAATCGGGGTTTCGGTCGAAGACCAGAAGGCACTAGCACAGATTCTGGCTCTTCTGGGGCGCTCGCATCTTGCGTCGAACCTCAATCAGCTTGCGAAAGCTGTGCACCTGGGCGTTTTGCCCGTCACGCCAGAAACGGAGGCCGATCTTGCTGAGGCCTGCCGCTCTGTAGTCGAACTACGAAAAATCCTGATCGACGCGCTCGGGCTTCAAACGGGAGCCGCGCGATGATTTTGAAAGGCTCACAGCGAGGCAACGGCCAAAATCTCGCGGCGCACCTGATGCGTATCGATGACAATGAGCACGTCAATATCCACGAATTGCGGGGGTTCTCGGCGGACGATCTGCACGGTGCTTTTAAAGAAGCTGAGGCTGTGAGCCGTGGCACGAAATGCCGCCAGTACCTCTTCTCGCTTTCGCTGAATCCGCCCTCTGGCAAAGTCGTTTCGCTGGAAGCTTTCAACCAGGCGATAGATCGTGTCGAAGAACGTCTGGGACTGACGGGCCAACCCCGCGCAATCGTTGGTCACGAGAAGGACGGGCGTTCTCATATTCACTGCGTCTGGTCGAGGATCGATGCGGACACGATGACGGCGCGCCCTCTTCCCTTTTTCAAGAACCGAATGATGGAGATTTCCAAAAGCCTCTATCTTGAACATGGCTGGGACATGCCGCGCGGCATGCTCGATACTGCGAAACGCGATCCTACAAATTTCACACTGGCGGAATGGCAGCAGGCCAAACGCCAAGGCGTTGACCCACGATGGACTAAACAACTCGTGCAAGACTGCTGGTCCAGGTCGGACAGTGGAACCACCTTCGATCGCGCTCTCCGAGAATATGGCTTTCGCCTCGGTCGCGGCGACCGTCGGAGCTTCGTTTTGGTCGATCACGAAGGCGGCATTCAATCGCTCTCGCGCACTCTTGGCATGACAGCCAAGCAGATGCGGGGTCGCTTAGGTGACGGCATCAATCTACCGGATGTGGGCAAGCTCCAACGAGAAATTGGCGTACGGATGAGCCCTACGATCCGTCGTCACGTTGATGAATCCCGTAAGCGGTTCGCTGAGCGATCTGCATCGCTTGGTGAGTTAAAACAGGCGATGACGCGTGAGCACCGCGCCGAACGCGCCGCTCTTGCTGACCGTCAGGGCCAGCGTTGGATCGATGAAACCCGAACACGCGCGGGCCGCATCCCTAAAGGACTGCGGGGGCTTTGGCATCGTCTCACTGGCCAATACCAAAAGGTTCGACAGCAGAACGAGCAGGAAGCGCAATCGACCCTCAATGCCCAGGCGGCGGAACGTGCGCAGCTAGTTGATCGGCAACGCTCGGAGCGAGCAAGCCTGCAAAAATCAATTGTCGAACTGCGAAAAAACCAAGCTTCGCTGCTTCGCGATCTCCGCAAGGATGTCGGTCGCTATCTCAATCTCTCGCAAAATCGAGGGCAATCGCAAACCCGCGTGATTTCGCGGGGTCTTCGTCTGGAACGCTAAACCAAGGAGTGTCAAAATGTCTTCTCGGAATGACGAAACTGCTAATTTTGCCGCAGCCGCCGGATTGATAGCCGCGAGCTTCATCATCTTGGCTATGTTCGTATTCTTCGTATTCGCAATCATCGTTGCGGTGCTCACGGTCGTGGCGATCTGGGCTTGGAATGAGCCAAGAACGATTTGGCGGACAACAATCACGCCGGAGGAAGCACGTAGCTTCGTATATTGTGGGCTCATAGGCGCGGTTGTCGCTCCTTTGCTAGTCGTCCTGATGTCCGCTGGATTAGGGACGGCCTTCAAGCCGGAAGTCCTGACTTACAGCCCATGGGTCGGTTATGTCTTCGGTGCGTTGTTGCAAAGCTATGTCGCGCATCAGGAGGAAGAAAAACGCAAGAACGCGATTGAAGACCCTGAAGTCGTGCAGCCTGCATCCCGCGCTCTTGCCCCGCCGCCAGTGCAAGCCGAACCGTTCCGATACGCATCTTGGGATGACGAGGAAGCGCGATGAATCTCACCTCGGCGTACAATTTCCTCTGGATGCTGGAATCTCATTCTCAACAGCGCCTTGCATGGGAAGATGCCGCGCAAGCTCGGATTGCGCGAGATAGAGCAGAAAAACAGGCGCGCGCGCGAATGCGCGCGATGCTCACCGCTCATCCGTCTGGTGCGCTCGGCACTGCGCAGCTCAATGACGAAGAAGAGCTGAGAAGGTCTGGCCTGTTATGACCCACAGCACCGAACTCGCCGTATATCGAAACCTGAAACGAGGGATCGAACTTGGTTTCTTCAACGGCAATCCGTTGATCTACGATGGCACCGAGCCAGTTGCCATCGACGCTCAGGCGGGCAAGGGCAAGCTCACGCGGTTTCTTGGCGTCAATCTCGTGTCACCGAGAACGGCGCACCTATCGAAGATTATCACCGATCCAAAAGACGGCGAGCTGGCTTGGGTTTCGTGGAAAACACTTGAACGCGAAGGCTATCGCGTCAGATTTATCAATCCTGGCAAGCTCTACGGCTACCCATCTGAAACCTACAACCCGAATACTCGCCTTTTGGAAATCGCTGGTAATCCAGCGTTGCGATCTCTCGTGTGGGAAGCTGCATACGACGCTGCTAGCTATCTCGTTCCGGTCGATCCAAATCCGGCCCATAAATGGATCGGCCAAGGCGTGCGGACGAGCTTCGCCCTATATTACAAGATAGCGGCTCTGCATCCCTCCTCGTACCGTCCATGTACGGTTGGCGGGCTCTGGGATTTCTTCGGGCGCGCGCCGGAAGAGATTGCATGGGACCTCAGCCAATGGGCCGAAAATCCCGACATGGAGGAGGATTGGGGTATGTGCAGGATGATCGCAAACCTCACGGCCTCTACCGATCAATGGAACGCATATTCTTCAACGGTGGTGGAACGGCTTCAAGGTTTTCAGCCATCCTCTGCGGCGCGCGACGTCACCGAAACCAACAGCTTCGACCCCGCTGATATGAAGTATGGGCGCACCGCGCTTTTCATCATCGGGTCGGCTCGCAGCGATTCAAGCCGAATGTTTGTGGGGACGATGGCTGCTTCCATCATTGATCGCTTTGCGGATGCACATGGGCCGCTACGCGCGCTTGTTATCGGTGAGGAATGGGGACAACTTTACGTTTCAAATTTCTTCGAAATGCTTACACTTTACCGACAGGGCGGCATTAACTTCCTAGGCGTCTTCCAGAATGCTGCAGCTCAAATCGAAAGCCGGTATGGAAAAGAGACCGCGCGTATTTGGAAGAAAGCCGTCGCACATACGATCTATCGTGGCCTCCCCGACGGAGACACGCTGAAAGAGATCGAACATCGATCCGGCAAGACATCGGTTATGGTACGCGGTTTCAACGTCAATCAGAACCAGGTGAATGGTTCTGGTGATAACTTGTCTGAACAGCATCGCCCCCTTCTCCAGGTTGAGAATATTAGGCAAGCCACCGGTGGCGATAGTGGCCTGCTGGAGTCTCGCGACCACGGATTTTATACGGTCGCCCTCCCGAACTTCTGGGAACGGCCTGAAATGGCAGGATATTTGCGCGATGTTCGTCACAGGCCAGATAAGTATGAGTGGCTGACGCCATAAGATATGCATGGAGTTCTGGAAAGAACGCGTCGATTCTTCTGGACAGAACCACTCTTTTGTTCTTGATTTGTTCTATGCATGATTTTTCCAAGAAGTATCGCGGTGTGAAGCATTTCGGCCTCTGGGCTGAGGAAGGCGCTGACTTGCTCGGCCAACATGACGCTTGGGCGATCCTAACCGACGCAGTGAGGCGGGCATTTAACGAGGATGTCAGAGATGATACCTTGGAGGATGCGCTGAACTTCTTAGAAAAGTATGCTCTGCGATCAGCCCCGTTTCGGGAATTTCGTCTCGGGTTACGAATACCAGACCCTCATCGACGCTTCGCTGCCCTAGTTGACTCTCTACGATGCATGAGTCGTGTATTGGGCAGCGCCAGAGACTAGTAAATACACAACATGTAGTTTATCGTGTTAACGAATACACTACATGCGGGGTCAGCAAGCGTGGATGCGATAAATACCTTGGCTCTCGATGAGGCTATTGAGATCAGCTTGCCGCCGCTCAACTACGGGCCTGTAAAGACATCTGTTGGCGCGATACAATGCGTACTCCGACCTAAACAGCTTGTTTCGGCTCAACCCACCGGTGAAGTAGCGGTAACCTCCAGGTCGAAAGAAACAGTCTACACGCTTCATGGCGGCGAGACAGTTCTGATCACCGAACGTTCCAACCTCAAGCGGCCAGTTGATATAGACGGGCTCTTGTCTCGGAAATCCGATGGAAGTCTTACATGGAAATCGCATCGTCTTATCGACGAGATGAATGAGAAAGCAGCGAAAACAGGATGGCTTTCTGTTCTCGATTCAATTTCAAGTAATTGGCCTTCCTCATTTCATTTTCATCATGAAAAGCAAAACGCAGATGGAACTGTTTCGGCTGGGAATGAAGGCCTTCGCCCTCCCCAAATTGGCGCTTTACACGCCATTGGCGCTCATTGGAGCCTAACAAGCCAGCCAGCGACCGTTGTGATGCCGACAGGAACAGGCAAAACGGAGACAATGCTTGCGACCCTCGCAGCTTATGATTGTCAAAGCGTGCTGGTTATCGTCCCCACAGATGCATTGCGAAGTCAGACTGCGGGCAAGTTCCTGAATTTCGGTTGGCTGCGGAAGCTGCACGCATTGGATGACAGTGTTTCAAACCCCGTCGTTGGCATCATCAGTAAAAGACCAAAGACTATTGAGGACTTAGAGATATTTGAGCGGTGTCATGTTGTGGTCAGCACTATGGCGGCGTTTCAAGGAAAGAAGAGCGCTGCCGAGAAGGACGAAGATGATGATGAAGAAGAGTCTATTGAAGAAGCCGAAGGCGATACGGCTGAAGAAACGGCATTCAATTTAGCTGAGGAAATCGCGAAGCGCGTTAAGGTGCTTTTCGTGGATGAAGCACATCACGTGGCTGCAAGAGGCTGGAGCTCTTTTCGTGGCGCCTTTCGCGATCGAAAGGTTTTGCAGTTTACCGCCACACCGTTTCGGCGTGACGGCCTCCTTGTCGATGGACAAGTCATTTACAGCTATCCCTTGCGGCGCGCGCAGGAAGAAAACTATTTCAAGCCAATCACATTTCAGCCGATATATGAGCCTGTATCATCCAAGGCCGATGCAATTATTGCTGAGGCTGCAATTGCACGGTTGAGAGCAGACCTAGCTAATGGCTTCAATCATCTGATGATGGTCCGCTGCAAGAACATCACGAAAGCAAAAAAAGTACATGAGATCTACGACCGCCTGGCCACAGATCTGAAACCGCTGCTGTTGCATTCCAAGATAGGCAACAGCGACGCTTTGATAAGGCAGTTGAATAGCCCCGAGTTTCGTAGACACCCTCGGGTTAGGTTTTCTGCCGCATCTCGAACTCTACCGGCGACAGCATCCCGTTTCTGACATGCTTGCGTTTCGGGTTGTAGAACATTTCGATGTAGTC